>NZ_JAAXPA010000013.1 GCF_012396235.1 Rhodococcus opacus
TCTGGACGCTCTCGGAGAGGTCCGGCCAGATGAGGACGATTTCCACCGCGAGCACGACGACGAGCAGGCCGCCGATCACCCATTCGACTCGACGCCTGCGGGGCGTCGGGCGGGTGTCTTGGGCGTCAGTCATACGCGTCCATTACACATGGCCGGTGATCACACCGTGTATCCGCCGTCGACGTCGAGTTTCTGTCCGGTGACGAAACCCGCCCGGTCGCTCGCGAGGAAGCAGACCGCCTCGGCGACGTCCGCGGCGGTGCCGAACCGGCGTAGCGGTATCCGGCTCATGGCGGCGTCGAGTGCGCGCTGATCGAGTTCTTCGGAGTTGATCAGCCGCTCGGCCATGCCGTCGGTGAGCATTCCCGGGCCCACCGAATTGAAGCGGACGCCGTAGCGGCCCTCCTCGGCGGCGAATCCCTTGACCAGCTGTTCGATCGCACCCTTGGTGCCCGGCGACAGTCCGTCGCGCACCGGATATCGGCTGGTGGCCGCGGTCGTGACCGCGACGACGGAACCGGACGCTTCCCGCAGCGCGGGGAGGGCGGCCTTGACGACGGTGAAGAAGGCCACCGCTTCCTGTTCGAGGTGCTCGGCGTAGTCCCGGGGAGCGATCTCGGACAGGTGGATCATCGGAATGTGCGGTCCCGCGGCGTGAACGAGGACGCCGAGGCCGCCGAAGTGTTCGATGGTCTGTGTCACGACACTCGCGACGCGGGGCTGGTCGGTGAGGTCGGCGGAGAACGCCTGCGCTCCGACGCCGCGGCTTTCCAGTTCGCCGACGAGGTCCGCGGCGACGTCGGCGTTGGATCGGTAGGTGATGGCCACGTCGTGGCCGAGGGTCGCGAGTTGCCGTGCGATGGCCGAGCCGATGCCGCCGGTGCCGCCCGTGACCAGTGCGGCGCAGCGACGTCGGGGGGTGCTGGTGGCGGGTGTCGCCATGAGGAACTCCAAGCGTGTGAGGAACGAGCGCCCCTAACCTAGCAACTGCTTGGTTTCGGTGGGTGGGGAACAGTTCACCCCGGCCGAGCGCAGCCTAGCCTGGCTATCCGACCAGGCCTTTTCGTCTTAGCCTGAACGCATGTCAGCAGAGAACGCCGAGCGGGCCGAGCCCTCGCGGCATCCCGACGAGCCGCACGCACCGAGTCTGGCGAGCCGCCTCAACTGGTTGCGGGCCGGCGTTCTCGGCGCCAACGACGGCATCGTGTCGACCGCCGGCCTGGTGGTCGGGGTGGCCGCGGCCACCACCGAACGATCGGCGATCTTCACCGCCGGATTCGCGGGTCTCGCGGCCGGGGCGGTGTCGATGGCCCTGGGCGAGTACGTCTCGGTGAGCACCCAGCGCGACACCGAACGCGCTCTTTTGTCGAAGGAACGCCGCGAACTCACCGAAACCCCCGACGTCGAGTTCGAGGAACTCGTCGCGATGTACGAGGCCAAGGGGCTGAGTGGCGACACCGCCCGGACGGTCGCGCGCGAACTCACCGACCACGATGCGTTCGCCGCCCACGTGGACATCGAACTGGGCATCGACCCGGACGACCTGACCAACCCCTGGCAGGCTGCGGGATCCTCGGCGCTGTCCTTCACGCTCGGCGCCCTCGTCCCGCTGCTGGCGATCCTCGTACCGCCTGTGCACCTGCGCATTCCGGTGGCGTTCTTCGCCGTGCTGGTCGCGCTGGCCCTCACGGGCACCGTCAGCGCGGCTCTCGGCGGCGCACAGCGCACCCGGGCAGTGCTCCGCGTCGTGCTGGGCGGGGCACTCGCGATGATCGTCACGTACGGCATCGGCCAGCTGGTGGGAACGGGCATCGCCTAGCTTCGGGCGACAGTCACTCGCTCCGGCAGATCATGACCGGACATTTCGCGTGGTGGAGCAGATTCTGGCTCGTCGAGCCCATCAGCGCGCCGAGCCACGGTCCCCGGCCGTGGCTGCCGACGACGATGAGCTGGGCGTCCCCTGCATGCCGCAGGATGACGTCGGCTGCGGCACCCTGCTCGGCCACCCTCGTCACGGACACGTCCGGGTATCGTTCCGACTCGCCCGCGAGGCCCTCGGACAGCAGCGCCTCCTCTTCCTGCTTCACGGCGTCCCAGTCGACGAGCATGCCGGTGCCGCCCGCGCCGAGCGTGGGGGAGCCCTGCCACGTGTGGACGGCGGTCAGCGGCGCCTCGAAGAACGACGCGAATTCGAATGCGTGGGCCACGGCGTCGCGGCTGAGGTCGCTTCCGTCGACCCCGACCACCACCGGACGCTGGTCGGGTGTGGTGACTTCACCCCGGAGAACGGTCACCGGGCAGGGTGCGCGGTTGACGACGTGCAGCGCCGTCGAGCCGAGCAGCACCGAACGGATCGCTCCCGTTCCCGTGGATCCGAGCACGATCAACCGCGCCCAGTCGGCGGCCTCGAGCAGTGCGGTGCCCGCGGGACCGGGACTGATGGTCGTCTCGATCTCCAGACCGGGGAACTTCGGTCCCAGTAGCCGCTTCGCCGTCCCGATGATGGCCTCGCCGTCCTCGCGCAGCTGACTGAGGAACTGCGACTCCAGCATGATCGCAGCGGGGCTGTACAGCGGGCCGTCCTGCGGCAGTGCGTGCACGAGCGACAGCGTGGCACCCCACTTCGACGCGACTGCGGCGCCCCACAGGGCGGCGGCGGTGGAGGCGTCGGATCCGTCCAGGCCGACGACGACGGAATGACTGGCGGGTGTGCTCACGTCTGGCTCCCTTCGCTCACGCTGTTGGGGGTACTCCCCGACTGTGCCCTACTTCCAGACTTTTCGGGCCGCCTTCCTCGCGGTCTTCCACTCGGGTTTCACGAGCGGCGTCAGGGTATCGCCGCGATCGAGCTCACGCTGCAAGAGCATTCCGAGGCCCAGGCTCGACTCGGCGGAGTGCTGATCCTCCGCGACCATCGCGAGGATGTGGTCCCGTGCGACGACGGCGTCCTGGTACTCGCCGAGCACGTCCTGAAAGCCCTTGAATTTCGTCTGAGCGCGGTCGGACGCCTTCGGTGTCAGCGACCGCGTCGCCTCGATCGCATAGCGCATTCGCTTGGCGCGCTTGCGCGCCCGGTGTGTCCGTGCGTCGCGCTCGGCCCGGGTGGTCGCGGACGCCGCCTTCCGCACGCGCTTGTGGACGGACTTCGACAAGGTGCGCAGGGATTTCGCCACGGCCTTCTTCGACGGGCCACCGTCCCCGGACGCCTCGACGGCGACCAGGAACGTATCGAGTCCGGCGAGCAGGTCGAGGTAGCGCCGGGAGTTCAGGGCGGCCAGTGCTGCGGGCCGGGCCGTCGCGGCGAGTCCCGAGAAGTACTCGTCGAGGCGCGCACGCACGACCTCGCGGTCGGGTATTTCCTCGGCGCCACCCAGCCGGTCCACGAGCCGGCTCCACTGCACCTCGGTGTCCCGCGCCGAGCCGAGGGCCTGACCGACCCAGCGGAGTTCGACGATCAACTCGTCGACGGTTTCCTGATCGCGCAGGCTGGACCCGTACACCTGGAGGACACTCCGGATGCGCCGGGCCGAGACCCGGAGGTCGTGGACGGACTCCTCGAGGTCGCGCCGCACGCCGAGGTCGGCCGTCACGAGAGAATCCTTCTGCGCCGCCAGATACTCCAGCAGCAGTGTCCGGGGAGTGGACCCCTTCGTCCTGCGCGCGGGGCGCGGGGTGCCGGTCACCGCGTCGCCGAGCGCCCGCCGCAACTTCGACGGCGCGTCCGACCGAGCTATCCCGGCGTCCGTCAGCCGGGAGTCGATGGCGTCGAACAGGTTTCGGTCTCCGGCCGCGAGCTCCACTTCGATCTCGCGCCACACCCGCTCGTCGGATCCGGTGCCCTTCTCGGGGACGGCGGCGATCACGACGTCCGAGACGACCTCGGCGAGCGTCGTCCCCGCCGCGTCCACGAGCCGCTGCCGTTCGCGATCGGTGCTGATGAGAGCGACCGGGTTCAGGGCGGCGCCGCGGGTGACGGCAGTGAGCAGTTCCGCGAATTCCCGGGGCACTTCCGTCTCGGGGAGCTCGGCGTCGGGCGCCAACTGCAACTCGGTTCGCTCGTCCGCGCCTGCCGGGATCTTCAGATGCCAGCCGGCGTCGTCGCCGCCTTCCCGGCGGCGGAGGGTGATTCCGGCGCGCAGCAGCAGAAGTTCGCCGGTGTCGTAGTACAGGGCGGACAGCTGAACGGTGTCGCGCCGCGGTTCACCGTCCACACCGGGCAATCCCGAGAGGCTGGGTATCTGCTGCTCCGAACCGGCCTCGTACTTGCGTTCCACTTCGGAGACGGACGTCGCGGTACTCATGTCCCCATCCTTCCGTCTGACCGGCCCGGGGGAAAGAAGCCGAGGTCACTTCGGCCAGTCGAGGCTCCGGACGCTCGCGAAGCGTCGCGTGACGCCGGAGTGGGGGTCGACGAATTCGACGGACCGGGCCAGCAGCCGCAGCGGCGTCGAATAGTCGTCGGCGGCAACGTCGTAGAAGTCGGGATAGAAGTTGTCGCCGTGGATCGGGATGCCCAGCGAACTCATGTGCAGCCGCAACTGGTGCGTCTTGCCGGTGTGCGGCAGCAGCCGGTACCGGGCCGCGTCGCCGTGGACCTCGAGGAGTTCGATGCGGCTCTCGCTGTTGGCGGGACCGTCCACCTCGTACGCCTTCAGGACGCCTCGCTCCTTGACGATTCGACTGCGGACGGTGGCGGGTAGCGGGAGATCGGGGTCGTAACGCGCGACCGCCTCGTACTCCTTGACCACCCGGCGCTGGTCGAACAGCGACTGGTAGTCGCGCCGGACCTCACGCCGCACCGTGAAGATCAGCACCCCGGCGGTCAACCGGTCGAGCCGGTGCGCGGGTGTCAGTTCCGGGAGGTCGAGGTCTCTGCGCAACCGGACCAGCGCCGACTCGGCGATGTACGCGCCGCGTGGGGTGCTGGCCAGGAAGTGGGGTTTGTCCACGACGAGGAGGTTCTCGTCGCGGTGGAGGATCTCGATCTCGAACGGCACCCGTGTCTCGACTGGCGGATCCCGGTACAGGTACACGAATCTTCGGGGTGCGAACGGGGTGGAGTCGGTGATCGGCTGCCCGCGCTCGTCGACGACTTCCGCGGTGGCCACCTTCTCGCGGAGGCGCGTCTCGTCGTGCGGGAAACGCGCGACCAGGTACTCGAGCACGGTGGGCCACGAGCCGTCGTCCGGCATCCTCAGCCGCGTCGGGTTGAGGCCGTCGCGGACGGGAAGTGGGGCGTCGGGCACCCCGTCACGGTAGACGACAGGCTGCGGAAATCCGCCGTTGACCGCGGGGGGACTCATGGTTACTATCCGGTAAGTTTGTGACGCGGGCCACCCTGACTGGTCGCTGAGGCGCGTCATCGGAGGATTTCACGGGGGTTCGTGGTGATCGTGCGTCGATGGGCGTTTCGACCGGGTGTGGTGGCAGTCGCTCTGGCGGTGGGGGTGGGGCTCGCGGTGGTGCCCACGGTGACGGCGTCGGCGGATCCGACGGGCGGGGCGGCGGGGGCCGCGTGGAACGCCGCGGTCGACGCGCCGCCCGAGTACCCGGTGATCGCGATCGACTGGGACGTCCCCATCACCATGAGCGACGGAACGGTGCTGAAGGCCAACGTCTATCGCCCCGCGGACGCCTCCGGCAACCCGATCGACACCAGGATGCCGTCGGTCCTCAACGTCACGCCGTACACGAAGCTGGTCGGCAACCTCGTCGATTCCGTGTTCGCGGTGCCGGGGCTCGAGGACACCGTCGTCGACCTGGTGAACTCCTTCGATCTCGCCGGAACACCGTTCGACGGCGTCGGGGAAGCGGTCAAGGTGCTCACCGGTGGCGGCATGCGCGTCTTCGGCATCAACCGCGACCTCGTCCGGAACGGGTACACCCAGGTGGTCGTCGATGCGCGGGGCACCGGCTTCTCTCAAGGGGAATGGCAGGCACTCGGTCCGCTCGAGCAGCAGGACTCCGTCGAGATCATCGACTGGATGAGCAAGCAGGGATGGTCCGACGGCAAGGTCGGCATGGCGGGGGTGTCGTACTCGGGAATCAATTCGCTGCAGGCCGCGGGGCATCAGCCGCCGGCGTTGAAGGCGATCTTCCCGACCGAACCGGGCAACGATCTGCTCCGCGACATCGTCGGAACGGGCGGTGGTCTCGGCGTGGGATTCATGCCGCTGTGGCTGTCACTGGTCAACGGTCTCAAGTTCGTTCCCGACATCCAGGCCCTTGCGCAGGGGCGCTTCGACCAGCGGTGGCTGCAGGATCGGTTGCGGGATCCGCTGACGCTGTTCCCCGCACTGATCGAGGCCATGACCGCGCCGGACATCAACGGTCTCGACCCCGGCACGCTGCGGGTGGCGCAGGACGGCCAGTTCTACGAGGAGCGGAAGGCGCAGGCCGCGAACATCGAGGTGCCGACGATGCTCTACGGCGCGTGGCACGACATCTTCGCGAACAGCGAGCCGCGGGTCTACAACGACGTCCCGCTGCCTGCCGGTGAGAAGCAGCTGATCATGAGCGACGCCTACCACATCTCATTCGGTGGCGGCTTCGGCGAACAGGGTGCGCCGCCACGACTCGACGTCCTCGAACGCGCCTGGTTCGACAAGTGGCTGAAGGGCATCGACAACGGCATCGACGAGTACGGCCCGGTCACGCTGTACCAGCAGGGCAACGGCTGGACCACCACCGATCAGTTCCCGCGGGCCGGTGTCGACTACCAGCGGATGTACCTGTCGGGTGCCCCCAGTGGCACCGCCGGGCACGCCGCCCACGACGGCAGCCTGGTGTCGGCGAAACCCGGCGACGCAGCACGACTCACCGTCGCACCCGGCCTCCGCGGGCTCTGTTCCCGCGACGGCGCACAGGGCACCGCAGGAGCTGCCGTCGTCTTCGGATCGGTGTGCAGCAAGGACTCCCGGTTCGCCGAGGCCGAGGGGCTGACGTTCACCAGCGCCCCCGTCACGCAGCCGACCGAGCTGTCGGGTCCGGTCAATCTGCACCTCGAAACCGTGCTCGACGCCCCGGACGGATTCTGGGCGGTGACACTGAACGACGTCGCACCGGACGGCACGTCGACCCCGCTCACCAATGGTGCGCTCACCGCTTCCATGCGGGCCGTGGACGATTCGAAGAGCACCAAGTCGGCGAACGGCGACTACACCGAACCGCACCACTATCTGACGGTGGACGCACGTCAGCCGCTGGTGCCGGGTGAAGTGACACCGGTGGACATCAACTTCGTGCCCACCGACGCCGTCCTCGCGCCGGGGCACCGGCTGCGCGTCGACGTGTACGCGGGCAGCGTCCCCCGGTACCTGCCGCTCGGACCGATTCTGGCCGACAGTCAACTGAAGCCGCAGCACGTCGCGTTGTCCCCGGATCGGCCGAGTTTCGTCAATCTGCCGCTGGTCGGAGCGCAGGCGTGGTGAAAGGTGCACGCCACGTCCCGAGATCCGTAGGGTTGACGCCATGACCAAGTGGACAGCTTCGGACATCGTCGATCAGAGCGGCCGCACGTTCGTCGTCACGGGCGCCAACAGTGGTCTGGGGGAGGTGGCCGCGCGGGCCCTGGGCAAGGCGGGGGCGCACGTCGTGCTGGCCTGCCGCAACACCCACAAGGGGGAGGTCGTCGCACGGTCGATCGGTGACAACGCCGAGGTGCGCCGCCTCGATCTGTCCGACCTCGCCTCGGTGCGCGAGTTCGCCGCCGGCGTCGAGTCCGTCGACGTTCTCGTGAACAACGCGGGCGTGATGGCGGTTCCGCAGCGCAAGACCGCCGACGGATTCGAAATGCAGATCGGCACAAATCATCTCGGGCACTTCGCATTGACCGGCCTGCTGCTCGACAGGATCACCGATCGGGTCGCCACGATGTCGAGTGCGGCACATCAGGCGGGAACGATTCACCTCGACGACCTCAACTGGGAGCGCCGCAAGTACAACCGCTGGAGCGCGTACGGGCAGTCGAAACTCGCGAATCTGCTGTTCACATACGAGTTGCAGCGCAGGCTGTCGGCGGCGGGGTCACCCGTGAAAGCGGTGGCCGCGCACCCCGGTTACGCGTCGACCAATCTGCAGGCCCACACCGAGTCGGTGCAGGACAAGCTGATGGCCGTCGGCAACCGGATCTTCGCGCAGTCGGCGGAGATGGGGGCGCTGCCGATGCTGTACGCGGCAACGGCACCCGATGTGATCGGTGGCAGCTACATCGGGCCGGACGGCCTGTTCGAGCAGCGTGGCCATCCGAAGGTGGTGGGCTCCAACAAGAAGTCGCGGGACGAGCACACCGCGCGGGCGCTGTGGGCGCTGTCGGAGGACCTGACGGGCGTCGAGTTCAAGTTCGGGTGACGCGACGCCCGTCAGGGTTGCTCAGTCTTCGGTGACCTCGAGGGTGACGTCGATGTTGCCGCGGGTGGCGTTGGAGTAGGGGCACACCTGGTGTGCCTTCTCGGTCAGCTCGAGCGCCTCGGCGCGCGGCAGGTGGGGCAGGGAAACCTCGAGGGTGACGGCGAGACCGAATCCGCCGCTGTCCGTCGGGCCGATGCCGACGCGGGCGCCGACGGCCGAGTCGGCGACGTTCGCCTTCGCCTGACGGCCGACCAGCTGGAGCGCGGAGTGGAAGCATGCCGCGTATCCGGCGGCGAACAACTGCTCGGGGTTGGTGCCGTCGCCGGACCCGCCCATCTCGGTGGGGATCGCGAGGTTCAGGTCGAGCTTGCCGTCGGACGTGCGGGCGTGGCCGTTGCGGCCTTCTCCGGTCGCGAGGGCTTCGGCGGTGTAGACGATCTTCATGGTTACTTCTCTCCTGTAGGGGTGGTGAAGCTGTGGAGTGATTCGGTGAGACGCGACAGTGTGTCCCGGAGGGCGACGAGTTCGTCGATCTCCATTCCCGTCGAGTCGGCGAGTTCGGCGGGGATGCCCTCCGCGGCGGCGCGGAGGGCCGCACCCTTCTCGGTGAGGTGGATCCCGACCCGGCGCTCGTCGGCCGAGGAGCGCCGGCGTTCGACCAGGCCCAGGGTTTCGAGCCGCTTGAGCAGTGGCGACAGCGTGCCGGTGTCGAGGTCGAGGGCGTCGCAGATCTCACGTACTCCGCGGCCGTCCCGTTCCCAGAGCACCAACAGCACGAGGTACTGCGGGTAGGTCACTCCCAACGAGTCGAGCATCGACCGGTATCTCGCCGTCATGGCCCGGGAAGCCGAGTACAGGGCGAAGCACACCTGGCGGTCGAGGGTGAGGTTGTCGGTCACCCCTGAATAGTTGCACACAACTAGGTTGTGCACAACCAAGAACTGGAATCGGTGATTGCGCTTACACTGTTGGCCAGTGACACGGGGTGCTGCCCGGCGACGAGCCGGACGGCTGAGAACAGACCCGTCGAACCTGAACTGGGTAATGCCGGCGAAGGGATGTCGCGGAGACGGCCGTATGCGCTCATCCGATGTCTCGTCGCCGACCGAACGGAAGGTGACAGCATGCAGCTCGACAAGCAGATCGTCCTGGTGACCGGCGGTGGGCGGGGCCTCGGCGCCGCCATCGTGCGGTCGTTCGCGGCGCAGAACGCGCGGGTGATCGTGAACTACCGGAACAGCCGGGAGGCGGCCGAAGAACTCGCGACCTCCCTGGGCGCGGACCGTGCGGTCGCGCTCCGGGCCGACGTCACGGACGCCGGACAGGTGGCGGCGCTGTTCTCCGCGGCGGAAGAACACTTCGGCTCACCGGTGACCACGGTGATCAACAACGCGCTCGCCGACTTCTCCTTCAACGGCGACGCACGCGACAAGGCGGACGTCATCACGTGGGATGCCTTCGACTCGCAGCTGCGTGGCAGCGTGAAGGCGACCCTGCACACGACGCAGGCCGCGCTGCCGGGCATGCGTTCGCTCGGGTTCGGCCGGATCGTGAACATCGGAACCAACCTGTTCCAGAACCCCGTCGTCCCGTACCACGACTACACGGCCGCCAAGGCCGCGGCGTTGTCGCTGACCCGCACGCTCGCGGCCGACCTCGGTCCCGACGGCATCACCGTCAACATGGTGTCGGGCGGGCTGCTCCGCACCACCGACGCGAGCGCCGCCACTCCCGACGAGGTGTTCGACCTCATCGCGGCGAGCACCCCGCTGCAGCGGGTCACCACGCCGGACGAGTTCGCCGACGCGGTGCTGTTCTTCGCGTCCCCGTGGTCGCGTGCGGTGACCGGCCAGAACCTCGTCGTCGACGGCGGACTGGTCAAGGACTGACATGAGCGACGCCCGGCAACTGCACTTCAACGCGTTCCTCTACAGCTGCGGGCACCACGGCGCCGCGTGGCGGCACCCCTCGTCCCAGGTGGAGCGCCTCTGCGACATCGCCTACTACGAGGAGTTGGCGCAGACCGCGGAGCGCGGATGCCTCGACGCGGTGTTCTTCGCGGACGGGCATTCGGTGCGCGACCCCGCATCCGGAGGCATGTGGTTCCTCGAACCGCTCACCGCGCTGTCCGCGATGGCGCGGGCGACGGAGCGGGTCGGACTCGTGACGACGGTGTCCACCACGTTCTACACACCGTTCCACGCCGCCCGGATGCTGGCGTCGCTCGACCACATCAGCGGCGGCCGTGCCGGCTGGAACGTGGTGACGTCCATGTTCGACGCCGAAGCGCGCAACCACGGACTCGAGGCGATGCCGCCGCACGACGAACGCTATTCGCGCGCCGCGGAGTTCGTCGACGTGGCACTTGCTCTGTGGGATTCGTGGGAGCCCGACGCGCTCGTGCTCGACCGTGAGGGCATCTTCGCGGACCCGGCCAAGGTGAAGCCGGTCGAGCATCGGGGAAAGCATTTCCTCGTGGACGGTCCGCTGAACGTGCCGCATTCGCCGCAGGGTCGTCCCGTGCTGTTCCAGGCCGGCGCGTCCGATCAGGGCCGCGACCTGGCCGCCCGGTGCGCCGAGGGCATCTACGCCGTCGCCTACGACCTCACGGCCGCGCAGAGCTACTACGGCGACGTGAAGCGGCGCATCCGTGCGGCGGGCCGCGACGCCGACGCGGTGGTCGTGATGCCCGGTCTGGTGACCTATGTCGGCTCGACCGGTGCGGAGGCCCGGCGGAAGAAGGCGGAACTCGACGCGCTTCTGCCCGTCGAACAGTCGCTGGCGCAGTTGTCGATGTTCGTCCAGCAGGACTGCAGTGCCTGGGAATTGGACGCACCGGTTCCCGCGCTGCCGCCACTGTCGGAGTTCACCGGGCCGCAGGGCCGGTACGACACGATCCTGCGGATCATCGACAAGGACCGTCCCACCGTGCGGTCGCTGCTGGGCACGTTGGCGGCCGGTGGCGGCCACTGCACCATGATCGGAACCCCGGAATCGATCGCCGACGAGATCGAGGTGTGGTTCCGCCGCGGCGGGGCCGATGGCTTCAACCTGATGCCGCCGCTCTACCCGAACGGCCTCGCCGACTTCGTCGACGAGGTGATCCCCGTCCTGCAGAAGCGTGGACTGTTCCGCGCGGAGTATGAGACAGACACTCTGCGCGACCATCTCCGGGGGCGCCCGTAGTTGCCACCACAAAGAACACAACCTTCTCTAAGTACGCAACAGTGACTGTGAGCGTCCCTCCCCCCGACACTGGCTGTTATCGCGATCACACCACGACGCGAGTTCGGACGAGGAGTGGCAATGCTGGTAGCACTCGGCTTTCTGATGGTGGCCGTGTTCATGTTCTTGATCATGTCCAAACGGGCCACTCCCGTGGTCGGGTTGATCGCCGTCCCGGTCGCATTCGGGATCGCGGCCGGGGCCGGCCTCGGCATCGGCGACATGATCACCGACGGGATCAAGGCGCTGGCACCGACGGCCGCCTTGCTGTTCTTCGCGATCATCTTCTTCGGGATCATGATCGACGTCGGCTTGTTCGACCCGCTGGTGAAACTCATCCTCCGGCTCGTCCGCAACGACCCCATGCGGCTCGTCGTCGGCACCGCGGTGCTCGCGATGGTGGTGTCGCTGGACGGTGACGGATCCACGACGTTCATCATCGTGACGTCCGCACTGCTGCCGCTGTACATGAAGCTGAAGGTCAGCCCCGTGGTTCTGACGGTGGTCGCCGGCCTCGCGAACGGCGCGATGAACATCGTCCCGTGGGGTGGACCGACGGTCCGGGCAGCCGCGGCGCTGGGAATCTCACCGTCGGACGTGTTCGTGCCGATGATCCCGTCGCTGGTGGTCGGACTGCTCGTCGTGCTGCTGTTCGCCGTGCAGCTGGGCTACAGCGAACGCCGCCGCATCGGAACGCTCGAACTCACCGACGAGCGTCTCCTCGTCTCCGCAGGCTCCGGCCTCCGGCGGTCCGTGACCGGATCCGGATCCGGGGGCAATGGTGACGCACCCCGAACGGGTGGCGGCTCCGGCGACGCCGGATCGGACGACGGCCAGGGCTTCGTCGACGGTCTCGACCCCCAGCGGCCCACGCTGCGGCCGAAGCTGCTGTGGTTCAACGCGCTCGTGACGGTGGCGCTCCTCGTCGTGCTCGTGATGGACGTACTGCCTATTCCGGTCCTGTTCATGGTTGCCGCATCGATCGCGCTGACGGTGAACTTCCCGCGGGTCAAGGAACAGCAGGAAGCGATCACCCGCCACTCGTCGAGCATCGTCTCCGTGGTCGCGATGGTGTTCGCCGCGGCCGTGCTCACCGGCGTATTCCAGGGCACCGGAATGGTCGAGGCCATGGCGCAGTGGCTGCTCGAAATCATCCCGGCCTCGCTCGGACCGCACCTGGCCGTCATCACGGGCATCCTGAGCCTGCCGTTCACGTTCTTCATGAGCAACGACGCCTTCTACTTCGGCATCATGCCCGTGCTCGCCGAGACGGCGGCCACGTACGGCATCGAGCCGGTCGAGATGGCCCGCGCATCCATCACCGGCCAGACGTTCCACATGCAGAGCCCCCTCGTCCCGGCCATCCTCCTGCTCGTGACCCTGGCGGGTGTCCCGCTGGCGGACCATCACAAGAAGGTGCTGTGGCGCGCGGCGCTGGTGTCGCTGTCGATGCTGGTGATCGGTGTGGTCCTCGGCCAGATCCCCTGGTGACCTAGTCCTCGGTGTCGGTGTCGGTGTCGGTGGCGGGGCCCTCAGGGGTCGCGCCACCTTCGCCGCTCCAGTCGGCGCCCGAACTCTTGTCGTCCTCGGCCGGATCGGACATCACGTCCTTGTCCGCGCCCGGGGCGCCGCTGTCGGTGGTCGTGGTCTTCGGTCCGGATGCGTCCTTCGGTGTCATGTCCGACGAATACCCCGCCGGCAGGGTTCTCCAATCAGACGGACCCGGGTCTGCAATTCGAAAACTCCGTCGGGGATTGGCAGGTGAACAATACTTCGACGTAGTGTTCCCCGGGTTATCGACGATGAAGGAGTGGGACTGTGGCGCGCAAAGTTGTTGTCGAACGCATCGACGACATCGACGGAACTCCGATCAAGAACGGTAAGGGGGAGACCATTCCGTTCTCTGTCGACGGCGTCGACTACGAGATCGATCTGAAGGTCAAGAACGCCAGGGAATTCCACAAGACTCTCGACTACTACATCGAGCATGCAACTCGGGTCGGTGGAAGAAAGCGTCGGTCGACTCCTGCAGTGGCACCGTCGCAGGGACGGAGCCAGGCAAAGGAAATTCGAGAATGGGCGACGTCGCAGGGGTATGAGTTGTCCACGCGTGGACGTATTCCTGCCGAGATCGAGGAAGCGTACAACGCCGCTCACTGAGTCAACGGTGTCGCGGATGGTCGGCGCCTCCAGCCGCCCTGTTCAGGTCGGCTGGAGGCTGTAATCGGTCGTCAGTATCGGCGCGCTGCGTGAAATGACATGGAGTTCATGGCTACTCGCGTGACCGGCCGTCCCGGAGCGGGTGCGTGGACGACTGTGTCGTTCCCTGCATAGATCCCCGCGTGGCCGCCCCCGTAGAAGAGGACGACGTCACCGGGTTGCAGGTCGCTCTCGTCCACGGCGGTCCCGTGTCGTAGTTGCTCGTAGGTGGTGCGCGGAACGGCTACACCGGCCTGTTTGTACGCCCATTGAACGAGCCCGGAGCTGTCGAAGGCGCGGTGGTCGCCGGCGCCGCGGATGCACGGGATTCCGATTCTGGATGCGGCGGCATGCAGTGCGTGGCGTCCCGGCCGCACCGGAGGCCGGCGGAGCGTGTGAACCAGGTGATATCCGTGATTCCCGGTGTGTGGGTTCATGCCGTCGTTACTCCAGTGCGCTCGGTGTGGTGTCGCGTCGTCGAGACGTCCGATTACAGGGTGTTCCCGGCGCGATCCGGGCGCATCGGCCGAATTACCCGGATACGTGCCTGTCTTCTCTGCGGATTCGACGGCCGCCGGGTAAACCATTCGATCTGGTCGGTTTGGTACTCGCGAGTAGTGCGGGCCCCTCGTAACGTCGATCGGGTAACTGTCAGGTCAAAGGGAGTGGTCCGCTACGTCCTGTGGACTGGGATGAAGGAAGGCGGACGATGACGATCCGAGAATCGGCGAACTGTGCTTTCGGTGTCGCACGCTTGGTGTTCGACGCGGGAGCTGCCCTCCTGTCCGTTGCCGTGGCGGTACCGGTCGCCTTCGCCGCGGGCGAGGCGAGATCGATGGCACTCACGGCACGTGGTGACATCACGCCGGCCGCCGGGCCGGCGGACAGCGAGCATGTGCACGACCTGGGGACCGTCGTCGAACTGATCTAGCCGACACCGAATCGTTCTACCCGCTCGTCACCCCGTGGTGGAGTGTGCTCCGGTCATCAAGGCGGCGAGGTCGTCCGGTTCGAGGAACGACGGGGGCGGCGGTGGCCCCCAGGCGTACAGACCTTGCAGGCTGTGGAGCACTTCCGGTGACCAGAGTTCGTCCTCGGGGACGGTGTCCATGTCGGAGTAGTACTCGGAGAAGTTCCCCGCCGGGTCCTTGAGGTACCAGAAGAAGTTCGCGCCGGCATAGTGCCGTCCGAGACCCCAGATGTGGCGTTCGGGGTTGTTCTCGAGCATCGCGTGGGCGCCGCGGCCGACCTCGTCGATGTCGTCGACCTGCCAGCTGGTGTGATGCAGGAAGTTCACCGGTGCGGCCATGACGAGCACGTTGTGGTGCTCGGCGGAGCAGCGCAGGAACGCGGCCTTGTCGCCCATGTAGTCGCTGACCTTGAATCCGAGACCCTCGGTGAAGAATTGCATCGTGGTCTGGAGGTCGGTGGACCCGATCACCGCGTGCCCGAGTTTGCGGGGGCGCACCGGCTCGGTGCGGGTGAGGAACGGGGCCCGCCCCCAGCGGTCGATGCGCCCAGGCCCGTTGTACGGCGTCGGCAACACCGCGGGCTCGATGACGATCCGGGGCCGGACCGCCACCCTGACGATCGTGCCGGTGACCGGTTCGACGGCACTGACGGACGTGCCGTTCTGCTCGATCGCCACACCGAGCCCGGTCAGCCGTGAAGTGATGGCGGTGATGTCGTCCGGGTCGTCGGCGGCGACGGTCAATTCGACCAGCCGCCGGGTCGGGGCGTGCACGATGTGGAGTTGTTCGCCGCCGTTGCGGGTGGCGAACACCCCGTTCCCGCGGTGCTCGAGGCCGAATTCGATGTAGTAGGCGATGGTGTCGTCGACGTTGGGGACGCCGACGGTGACCTTGCCCAGTCCGTGCAGTGCCATGATCGGTGTCCTCTACTTCGCGTCGGGGTCGGCGACGAAACGCTGATGAAGTGTGCCGATGCCGTCGATCCAGCTGTCGAGTTTCTCGCCGGCCTGCAGGAACCGTTGCGGGTCGCGGCCGACGCCGACGCCGGCGGGGGTGCCGGTGAAGATGACATCACCCGGATAGAGGGTCACGGTGCGGGAGAGGGTGGCGATCAGCTTCGAGACCGGGAAGATCAGGTCGCGGGTGCGGCCCTTCTGCACTTGTTCACCGTCGATGGTGCAGCCGAGTTCGAGGTCGTCGGGGTCGGTGAACTCGTCCGAGGTGACCAGCCACGGACCTTGCGGAGAGAAACCGGCGAACGATTTTCCGAGCCCGAATTGCGGTGCGGGACCACGGGTCTGGGTGATCCGTTCGGAGATGTCCTGTCCGGCGGTGAGGCCGGCGACGTGGGACCAGGCGTCGGCCTCGTCGATGTTGGTGGTGTCGCGGCCGATGACGGCGACGAGTTCGATCTCCCAGTCGACGTTGCCGCCGGCGGGAACCACGACGTCGGTGTCGGGGCCGGTGAAGCTGGAGGAGTACTTGGTGAACACCGGCGGCACATGGGTGGGGGATTCGAAACCGGATTCGGCGGCGTGCGCGTGGTAGTTCAGCCCGACCGCGAACACCTGCCGGGGAGCCGGTGACGGTGCACCCAGCAGGGACCGGTCGATCGGGAAGCTGTCGTCGGCCAGGGCCGAGAGGTCCTGGTCGGTGGCCCAGGCGGTGACATCGTCCCAAGCCTGATAGACGGCGGGCAGGTCGGGGCCGAACCGGCCACGGGAGGCGTGAGCGAGGTCGACGCCCCGCTCGGCCCCCTCGGCTCCGATGACGAGGGCGGCACGGTCGTCGATGTTGGCGATACGCATGAAAGTGGTTCTCCTGGAGCGGTGTCTGTTATGTGTGGTCAGAGATCTGCGTTGACGGAGGCGGGTGTCGGCCTCGTATCGGAAGGGGCGGGGGTGACCCGGCGCGGGGACGGCAGGGCCAGGAAGGCGACGGCGCACAGCACCGTCAGCGCGGCGACGACGTAGAGGACTGCGGTGTAGCTTCCTGTTCGGTCCACCACGGCACCGACCCACAGGGGCGCGATACCGCCTCCGAGGACGAACGCCATATAGGGGCCTGCATAGGCCTTTCCGAAGGCGGCGAGTCCGAAGTACCGCGACGTGAAGTAGCCCACCATGTCCAGCTCGGCGCCGAGCATGCACCCCAGCGTAAAGGCCAGGACGGGGGCGAATCCGACTCCGCCGACTGCGAACAGCACGACGCCGGTGGCGCACAGCAGGCAGAGCGAGGCCGCGACCGCGGTAGGCCGGAGGATGTCGATGAGCAGTCCGATCACCAGTCGGCTCAGGATGACCGCGAGTCCCATGATCGATGCGATCGATGCCGCACCGCCGACGCTCATCCCGTACTGCCGAAGCATAGGGACCAGGTAGGGGACGAGGCCGGTGAAGGCGACCGACATCAGGCCGAATGTGAGAATCAGCCGCCAGTAGAGCGGGTTCCGACGGATGGTGGCGAAGTCGTCACCGTCGTCGGCCGACCGTCCGGCCGTGCCCGGCGTACTTACGCTTCGGGGTGCGACCTTCAGGAGGAAGACGGTGGGAAGGGTCCCGGCGAGCGCAATGCAGGCCAACGTGAGGTAGCCGAGCCGCCATCCTTCGAGTTCGATGACGCGTCCGATGGCGACCGGAATGATGGCGCCGGAGAGTCCCATTCCCATCATCGTGATGCCGAGCGCGAGGCCCCTGGCGCGGTCGAACCAGCTGCTCACCGCCCGAGTGAAGGCAATCGGTCCGGAACTTGCACCGAAGAATCCGATCAACGCCATCGCTGTCATGTAGGCCGGCACCGAGTGCACGACCGTTCCCAGTGCGGTGAATCCGGTTGCCAGGCACAGTGCTCCGGCAATCGTCGGGGCCTTGACTCCGAACTTGTCGACGGCGTAGCCGACGACGGGGGCGGCGAGTGCCATCCCGAAGGTCAGCAAGGTGATGGACAGCCCGTACATTGCGGCGCTGAGGCCGATCTCCCTACCGAGATCGCCGGTGAACAGACCCGCCGAGTAGATGGCGAGCCCGGATACCCCGGTGCCGACACCCACGGCGGCCGCTGACAGAGTCGGCCACCCGCGCCGGAATTCGTCCCCGCGTGACATGGTCAATGCCTTGCTCCTTTGTTGCGGTGGTGATGACCATCACTGTTCCTGTTCTCGGGTTATCCGGGAAGCGGCAACACCTGATGGAGGGAATTCGTGCGGTGAATACACCCTGTTCGGACGGGGGGGTCACGCGCACACGAGTGCTAGCGGCCGGCGCGTCTTCCCAGGATCCGTCGTTGCGATGCCTCCGCCGCGCTCACGAGAGCGGACGGATCACACCCGAGCACGACTCCGCCGCGCTTGACGAATCGCCCGCCGATGAGCACCGACTCGACATTGCCTTCATGAGCGGCGAGGACCACGGACGCCATCGGATCGAGTACGGGCACCAGGTTCAGGTCGGTTGCACGCACCAGGATGATGTCGGCCTGCTTGCCGGGAGTGAGCGAGCCGATGCGATCGCCCTGCCCGACCGCTCTCGCCCCCTCGATGGTGGCGAATGCCAGCACATCGTGCAGGAACAGCTGCGCCCGATCGGCGGTGACGGAGCTGTGCCCACCGCCCATCCACGAACGGTGGTAGCCGAAGAGCATTCGCATCTGCGTGAACATGTCTCCGCTGCATTTGGTTTCGGTATCCCCGCTGAGGCTCGGTCGTACACCGGCGGCGAGCATGCGGTCGAGGGGGATGTCGCCGATGCCTTGTGAGTTGAGCTCGCAGTGCACGCCGATCGACACGGTGGCACCGGCGTCGGCGATCATCGCGAGTTCGGCGTCGGAGGAGCGGCAGCAGTGCACGAACGTCAGGTCGTCGGCGAGAAGGCCCGCGTTGTCGTACTGCGCCACGGCGTGGACCGGTTCGTTGTGCGCGTACGCACCGGCATGCACCGACGTGCGGATGCCCAGGTCGCGCGCGAGGGCGAGGTCGGCCTGCCATACCCCGGGCGCTGCCATCTCGGGGCCTCTGGCCGCCATCGCCAACGTCACGAGTCCGCCGGGGTCGGCGAAGTGCTCCTTCTGCAGCCGTTCGATGTCGGCCGGGTGGGTGAGCGTGCTGTTCTCGGTCCACCGGCCGTCGCCCTGCAGGGGCCATCCGTGGCCGAAGACGGCACGGATACCCGACTCGCGCAGACCGGCGACGGCAGCGTCGGAATGCTCGGGCGAGTTCTGGATGTGGGACCAGTCGAAGAGGGTGGTCGTGCCTGCACTCAGCGCCGAGACCGCGCCGAGGAGGTTACCGACCCTGACGTCCTCGGGCTCGTACGCCGCCCCGATTCCCCTGAGCATTTCGTCGAAGTACTGGAGGGGATCGAGTTCGGCGTACCCGTGCCGCATGACGCTCTGCCAGGTGTGGCGGTGAGTGTCGACGAAGCCGGGAAGCGCGATCATGCCGTCGACGTCGACGACCTCGACGCCCGGTTCGACGTCGATCCTCACGTCGATTCCGGCGATCAGATCGTCGCTGATCAGGATGTCGGCTCGGTCGACGTTTCCGATGGCCGGATCGACGCTGACGACCGTTGCTCCGCGGAGGAGTGTGCGGCGTGGGCGGGCATGACTCGGGTCCATGAGTGTCCTGTTCGGAGAGAGGCAGATTGACTGTCCTCAGTCTCATTTTCCCGCGGTTATTTGGGAACGCCGGGTTGCCTATAGTTTGTATCCATGAGCTCGATACAGCGGATCTCCGGTCATCGCGCCAAGCTGGACCTCAACCTCATCGTGTCTTTGGACGCGCTCCTGCGCGAGCGGAGTGTGAGCCGCGCGGCGATCGAGGTCGGCCTGAGCCAGCCGGCAATGAGTGCGGCGCTCGCACGGCTTCGGAGGTACTTCGGGGATCCGCTACTGGCGCGGGTCGGCAACTCGTATCAACTCACGCCGCTCGCCCGCAGCCTGGTCGAGCGCACGACGGTGGCGATCTCCGCAGTCGATCGAGTGCTCGACGCCGAGCCGGGCATCGAGATCGAACGGTCCAGCCGCGAGTTCACCCTGATCATGTCCGACTACATGCTCGCCGCCGTCGGCGACACCATCACCCGCGATCTGCTGGCGCAGGCTCCGCACCTGCGCATCAACTTCGTCCAGTTGCGACCGGAGATCGTCGACCGCGCATCGGACAGTCTCCGTACCGCCGATGCCCTGGTCGTACCCCGTGGCTTCGTCAGCGACCTGCCCTCGGTCGACCTCTTCTCCGACCGGTGGGTCTGCGTGGTGGCCGAGGACAACGAGCACGTCGGGGACGCAATACGGCTGGACCAGCTCACCGAATACCCGTGGGCTGTGTTTCAGACGCATCCCCACGCCGCGACGACACCGCTGCATCAGGTCAGGGCTCAGGGAGTCGAACCGTACGTGCAGGTTGTCGGCGAGAACTATCTGGCTCTGCCGTATTTCGTCGCCCACACCGATCGTATCGCCCTTCTGCCGGAGCGATTGGCGGCCCGGATGAGCGGCGGAATGGGAATCCGGTCGGTCGACTTCCCGTTGAATCTCGCCCCACTGAACCATGCGCTGTGGTGGCACCCGATGTACAACGCGGATCCCGAACACCGCTGGCTCAGAGCGCAACTCGTGAAGTCACTCGAGTGAGTGCCGGACCCTCCCGGCATGTCATTCGACGGCGAGGCACCGCTTGATCGCCAGCTGTGCGTCCTCGCGTGCGGGGGCGTCGGCGCTGGCCCAGGCGATGTATCCGTCCGGCCTGACCAGCAGGCTCTTGACGTCGCCCAGCCCGGCGGGTGCCAGCACGATGTGTCCGGTGTGTGTGCGAACCGGCGCGCCCTGCAGATCGAGGTCCGCGTAGGTGCCCGCCCCGGTGGCGTCGACGAGGACGACAGCGGAATCGCGCAGCATTTCACCCATCCTCATCGGACCGGTCGCGGTGACGAGATCCAGGTCGGGACAGCGGTATCCGACCATCAGGTGTTGGTGCGACTCAGCAGAGTAGGGGAACGACAATCCGTTGAGTTCGAGTCCGATTCGGCGATTGACCTCCGGAATGGGCAACAGATCGCGTTCGAACATCCGCTTGAACGCCACGCCCTCCGGTGTGAAGTCGAACTGGACCGAACACTGCGCCGCGACACTGCGCAACAGTGCTTCCGCCACCGGGCGGCGTTCGGCCTCGTAGGTTTCCAAGAGCGCCGGTCCTGCGTGTTCATTGATGACCGCGGCAAGCTTCCACCCGAGGTTGAACGCATCCTGGATGCAGAAGTTCATCCCGACGCCGCTGGCGGGATAGTGGATGCGCGCCGATTCGCCGACGAGGAACACTCGACCCTGCTGGAATTTCGTTGCGATTCTGAGCGAATCGGTGAAACGGGACGCCCACACCAGATCGTCGAACGGCAGGTCCTTCTCCAGAACATCGGTGAGGCATCGGCGAACCTCGTCGGCCGTGACCGGCTCCGACGCAGAAGCGTGCCTGCGCTCGGCGTGCACGATGTTGAACCGGGTGATGGACTCGTTCTCACCGAACGGAAACGAGGTGACCCAGCCCTTGTCGTTGTCGATCATCCGCCGCGCTTCGGGCCAGGGCCGATCCATCCTCAGGTCTGCCACGATTCCGGTGAATGTCGGCCCGTGGCCCTCGAAACCGAGACCGAGCTGCGACCGCACGATACTCCGCCCGCCGTCCGCGCCGACCAGATAATCGGCTGACAGCCTCACGGGTCCGCCCTCGGCCGCCGCGGTCACGGTCACGGCGGTCGACTGCTGGACGACGGATTCGACAGTCACCCCGTGCCTGACCACGACACCGAGACGGAGCGCTTCCTCGAGCAACAGTTCCTCGGTGTGATTCTGGGGCAGAACCAGCCGAAACCCGAACCTCGATTCGAGGTGACGCCATTCCACGGGTTGCATTCCCGCCCAGATATGCACGGGAATCAGCGGATTGGACCGAATGGTCGCGGCGCGGTCGATGAACTTCTGCGCCAGGCCTCGAGAATCGAGAAGCTCGAGAACCCTCGGCAGAACGGTTCCGGCCCGCGACTGCACCGGCTGCGTTCGACGTTCGAGGACGACAACTTCGACTCCGGCCCGGGCCAGTTCGGTCGCGACCGTCAGACCCGACGGTCCGCCGCCGACGACTATTACTCGAGCGGTCATTTCGAATCACTCTCCTTGTTGTACGGCATTGTGGGGAAGCGGGGGTGTGTGGCAGGGCCCGCCCAGGTGTTCGTGCAGGAACGCGGCGACGTCGGCGATCGTGGCGTCCGTGTCGAACGCGGAGTCCTCGTGGTTGGCGCCCTCGAGAAGGCGCAGGCGCACCGTCTCCCCGCGGCGTCGAAGTTCCTGTGCCATCCGCAGGCTCTGCTGCACCGACGTGACCGAGTCGCGTGTTCCGTGGAGCAGGAAGACCGGCACGTGGATGTCGTGCGCCCTCGCGAACGGGCTGATGGCGGCGAGGTCACGATCGCTCATCGCCGACTCGTCGACGCCCAGTAATCGGGCCCTCAGGTAGCGAGATGACGGCGGTGCGGGGACACCTGACGGCCAGTCCTGCTCGAGGATCTCCCGAGGTATCGGCGAGCCGGTGTCCGGGCGGTCGAGGTCGCCGTGGGAGGTGAGGTCGTAACATCCGAAGTAGCCGACAGCGGCCTGCACGGGTGGACCCGGCACGTCGTGCGGTGCCCGCCGAATCGCCGGAGCGGCGGTGGCCAGAAGCGCGAGATGGGCACCTGCCGATGCGCCCCAGAGCGCGACACGATTCGCGTCGATACCGAAGGCTTGTCCGGGACCTTTCAGCCACTCGATCGCGGTCACGATGTCGAGGATCTGGGCGGGGAAGGGAGCCACAGTGGAGGGGCGGTAGTCGATGCTCGCGACAGCAAATCCGTGCCGCGCGAGCCGCTCCGCCCGTGCGGCATGACTCTTGCGAGATCCGATCATCCAACCACCGCCGTGCAGGTAGAGGACGACGGCGGGGGCGGCAACGCCGATCGGCAGAGACAGATCGAGCCGGAGGATGTGCCCGTCGGGACGCCCGAACTCGATGTCGGGACAGGATTGGATCTCGTATCGGGCGGACTGCCCGACCGGGGTTGTCACGTTGCCGTCACCTCTTCGTCTGGTCGCGGGATCCACTCATCGGGGTGGCCCGTGGCTCAAGGGTGGCGGATCAGGCAGTATTCGGGAATCGGCTGTTCTGTATGGGGGAGATCCATCGGACGAATAGCGTCAGTTCGGGGTGTGATTCGGGGTCGGCGGAGAACTACGGGGCCCCCGGCGCGGGGATACTCTGTCTCATCATCGCCCCTCACAGGCCTACTCTTCTTGAAAGATGGTAATTCCATGGCAGATTCACGGATCAAAACCCTGAGACCGGCCGAGTTGGACGTCGAGCAGAAGGCGTTGTACGACAGCATCGTGACGGGTCCGCGCGCACAGGGGCCCCAGCTGTTCGCGCTTCAGGATGACGAGGGCAGGCTCAACGGCCCCTTCGGGTTGATGTTGCACGTGCCCGGACTCGGTTCTGCGCTGCAGGAACTCGGGAGTGCGGTGCGCTATCGGACGGCGATGACCGCCCGGATCAGAGAAATCGCGATACTCACGGTCGCTGCCGCAACGGAGAGCGAATTCGAACGCTATGCCCACGAACGGGTCGGACACGCCGTCGGGTTGAGCGCCGAAGAGACGACGGCACTTCGGAGCGGCGAGTTCCGTTCCGAAGACACCACCGAACAGGCTGCGTACGACGTGTGCCGTCGTCTGCTCGCGGGCGCCGACACCCTCGGAGACGAGCACTTTCGTCGTTTCGAAGCCGGCCTCGGTCACTCGGCATTGCTCGAACTCGTGGTCCTGGTCGGCTATTACCGGACCCTGTCTCAGATGATGAATGTGTTCGGCGTCGGCGCACCGGCGGGTCTCGAAGACGAGTAGAACACCGCAGCATCTGTTTCAGCGCCGGCGGGGACGGCGCAGCCGGAGCCGGCTGTAGGTGACGACCGCGAGCACGCAACTGATGAGCACCAGCATGGCGATGTTGAGCAGCCACCACGATGCGGTGTGCTGCCAGAGCGTGTCGGGTTCGGTGCCCGTGGCGTTCGTGCGCAGGTCCACTGTCGAGGCGGCGGCCGCGAACCCCCAGCGGGACGGGAAGAGCCACGACACCTGTTCGAGCACGGCGCGTCCGGTGATCGTGATCAATCCTCCGCACATCACCAACTGCACCATGATCGTGACCACCAGCATCGGCATCACCTGCTCGTTCGAGCGTGCCACCGACGACAACGCCAATCCGACGAGGACGCAGGAGCAGGTGGTGACGGCGATGTCCACGATCAATTCGACGGAACCGGAGGGGATCACGCTGCCCCGGCCCGGAAAGCCCTTGCCCACGAACACGATCATCACCATGATCACCGACTGCACGATCGCGGCGGCGCAGAAGACGACGATCTTCGCCGTCAGGTAGGCGGACGGCAGAAGCCCGGCGGCGCGTTCGCGGTGATAGATCATGCGCTCACCGACCAGATCGCGGATGGTCAGTGAGCAACCCATGAAGGCGGCGCCGAGGATCAGCACGACCAGGATCTGGGTGAGTTCACCGGATTCGTCGAGGCCCGACGGACCGAATCCGGTGTCGCCGGGCACGAGCACGGCCAGGCCGCCGAGCACGAACGGGAGAAGGGACAGGAAGATCAGGTACCCCCGGTCGGCGCGGATCAGCCGCGCCTGCCGGCGGACGACGGTGCTCAGCTGCTTGCGCCGCGACGTGTGCGCGGGACTGCCGAGAGGTCCGGGCGGGCTCGGTGGTGGCACCTCTACGGCGGGGCGGGTGGCGCGGTACTCGGCGAACACCCCGTCGGGGTCGGCCGCGACGCGGGCGAAGATGTCGGCCCAATCGGTGCTGCCCAGCGCGGCCCCGACCTTGTCCGGTGGGCCCACGTAGGCGGTCTTGCCGCCCGGTGCGAGGAGCAGGACCTGATCGCACATCTCGAGGTACGACAGCGAATGTGTGACGATGACGACGACGCGGCCCGAATCGGCGAGGCGGCGCAACGTCGCCATGATTTGCCGGTCGAGCGCAGGGTCGAGGCCCGACGTCGGTTCGTCGAGGATGAGCAGGGACGGGCCGGTGAGCAACTCCATCGCGACGGACGCGCGTTTGCGCTGTCCGCCGGACAGCCGATCGACCCTTGTGTCGGCGTGTTCGGACAGCTGCAGCTCGTCGAGCACGGTCTCTATCACCTCCTCGCGGTCGGTCCGGCTGGTGTCCGGCGGCAGCCTCAGCTCCGCGGCGTAGCCGAGCGCCTGCCGGATCGTCAACTGCCGGTGCACGACGTCGTCCTGGGGGACCATTCCGATGCGGGAGCGCAGCACCTGGTATTCGGCGTGCACGCTGCGGCCCTCGAACTCGACCACACCTTCCGTGGGGCGTTCCGAACCGGAGATGATGGTGGCCACCGTGGTCTTTCCCGCGCCGGAGGGGCCGATCACCGCGGTGAGACTGCCGGGCTGGGCAGTGAACGTGACGTCCTCGAGCAGCCGACGCCCGCCTTCGATGGTGAGTCCGACGCCGTCCACCCGCAGTCCGCCTGCGGTCGGAGCCACCGCCTGCCGTGGAACGAGCCTGCCTTCCTGCACGCTGAAATCGGTGTTGCCGATCGTGACGACGTCGCCGTCGGTCAGCTGCGCGCGCGACACCCGGATGCCTCCGACGAACGTTCCGTTGACGCTCCCCAGGTCGTCGATCTCGAGGCCGGACGTCACGTTGTGGACGATGGCGTGATGGCGTGAGGCCAGCACGTCCCGGACGACGATGTCGTTGTCGGGCGACCGTCCCACCGTGAGGGATCCTTTCGGGACCGCCTCGTGCGGGGTCGGGGGCGGAGCGCTCGGGGCGCCTACGCCGATCGTCGATTCGTCCCATCGAGCGCCCACGTCCTGTCGCGTGGCGTCCGGGTCCTCGACCGAGATCCGCACGGCCGGCCCCTCGGCCGCGTCACCCAGGCGGACGACGACGGGGTTCGTGACGGAGACCTTTTCTCGGCGCGCACCGTCGACGTAGATTCCGTTCTTGCTGCCGGAGTCGACCAGCTGCCATCCCTCGTCCCAGGTGAGCCGTGCATGCTCGCGCGACACCACCGGATCGACGATCGTGATCTCCAGCTGCGGATCCCGGCCGATGCGGACGGCCTTGCCCGCGCCGTAGCTCGTCCGGCCGTGTTCGGTCTCGACCACGACCCGCGGGTGCGCTGTGTTCGCCCGGTCGTCCATCGCCACGGCCTCCGGTCAGCGTCATCGGGCGTAGAGCGTCGACTCCATCCATGGTCGCATGCACGGCCCGGGATTCGTCGGCATAACGGTCACTCTCGGTATTCCCGCGGCCAGGAAGTGAGGAACACTGAGCCGGGTGAGTACGTCCTTGGCGAATCCCGGTGTCGGACTGGCTGTGCTGTGCACCGTGATGGTCGTGTGCGCGGCGGTTGTCTACCGCGTCACTAACCTCGGCAGCCCACTCGTCGTGCCGGCCGCGGCGATTCGCGGCGCCGCCCAGCTCGCCGCGGTGTCCCTCATCCTGGCCGCGGCTCTCGCGCATCTGTGGTCCTCGATCCTCGTGTTGGCCGTGATGTTCGCGGCGGCGGTGGGAACGTCCGCTCGGCGCGCGAGAGCCGGGCGTTCGGCCGCGTGGCTGGCGCTGTCCCTCGCTGCGGGTGTGGGTATCGTCGTGCCGTTGATGCTGGTCAGCCGGGTGGTTCCGCTCGAAGGTGTCGCAATCGTTCCCGTCGGCGGAATCGTGCTCGGCGGTGCGATGACGGCCACCTCCCTCGCCGCGCGACGCGCGCTCGATGCGGTCGAACAACGGTGGGGTGAGGTCGAGGCGGGGCTCAGCCTCGGACTCGGCGTCCGCGATGCCCGCATGGAAGTGATCCGGTCCGCGGCCTCGGACGCGTTGCTCCCGGGACTCGATCAGACCCGGACCGTCGGGCTGGTCACCTTGCCGGGGGCGTTCGTCGGGGTGCTTCTCGCGAGCGGTTCCGCCGTCCAGGCCGGGGCGGTCCAGATCCTCGTCCTCGTAGGGCTGCTGCTCGCGCAGACGTGTGCGGTGGCCGTGACGATCGAACTGGTGGCCCGGGAAGCCGTTCACCGGCCGAGACTCCACACCGCGCGAACGTGAAGGATCGGGGTCTGGCCCGAACGCCGGTCAACTACATCGTCGGTCCCGCATACTGGTCGGTGGTCGGTCCCTGCTGACGAGGCGGTGTCTTGTGGTGCATCCCGAGGTATTGGTGGTCGGAGCTGGTCCGGTCGGTCTGACGGCGGCGATCGAACTGCGCAGGCGAGGTGTCGCCTGCCGCATCATCGATCCCCTGCTCGAGCCACCGCAGTACGCGAAGGCGGTGGGGATCCAACCGCGCAGCCTCGAGGTGTTCGAGAGCATGGGTGTGCTGCGGCACATCCTGGACGCGGCGATCCAGATGCGCGGGCAGATCGTGTACGTCAACGGCGACGAGGTCGCCCGTCTGGAGTTGGCGTTACCGGCCGACGTCCCGTTCGAATTCATCGGTCTGCCCCAGTACGAGACCGAACGCATCCTCACCGAATACCTGGCCACGTTCGGAACCACGATCGAACGAGGTACGAAACTGACGGCGTTCGAGCAGGACGACGACGGCGTCGTCGCCACGGTCACCGGCGCGGACGGCGACGACACCGTTCGAACCCAGTATCTTCTCGGCTGCGACGGCGCCCACAGCGTCGTCCGCAAGGGCCTCGGCCTCACCTTCGAAGGCGGTGCGTTCGTCGAGCAGTACATGCTCGGCGACGTCGAGGTCGACTGGTCCATGCCACGTGGCTACGGAATCCGGTCGATGCATCAGACGGACGGCGAGACCGACGATCTGCTCGTGTGCATTCCGCTACCCGGGCGCCGGCGCTACCGGATGTCGATGCTGGTGCCCAGCGACCTCGCCGGCACCGGCACCCCGGCGGCCGACAAGATCGCGCACGGCTTCGAAGCGGGACCGAAACCGGAGCTGAGCCACATCCAGGCCGTGCTCGACCGCCTGTCGCCCGAACCGACGCGGGCGTCGAACCTCCGCTGGTCCTCCGTCTTCCGGATCAGCCACCGCATCGTCGACTCGTACGGGCGCGGAAGGGTGTTCGTCGCGGGCGACGCCGCCCACATTCATCCGCCGACCGGCGCGCAGGGCATGAACACCGGCATCCAGGACGCCCACAACCTGGCGTGGAAGGTCGCGCTGGCCGTGTCCGGTGCCGCGGCCTCCGATCTGCTGGACAGTTACGACGCAGAACGGCGGCCCGTCGGCGAGGAGGTGGTGGGACGCACCGTGCGGAGCGCCCGGGAGGGAATTGGGGCGGGGTCGTCGGATCCCGACTACGTGATCCGACGCGAAGCTCAACTCCTCATCAGCTACGCGGACAGTCCGATCGTCGCCCAGCCGGAGTCGAATGCGGCGCTCACGCCCGGCAGCCGCGCACCGGACGCCCGTGGGCTGACCCGTGCCGCGGTCGCGTTTCCCCTCCGGCTGTTCACTCTCCTCGCAGGACGGAACCACACGTTGCTGCTGTACGCCGACGAATCGGTCGACGCGCGCGGGCTGGAACTGCTCGAGGCCGCGGCGACGTCCGTGGAGGCGGCGACCCAGGGACTCGTCGACACGTACCTCGTCGCGTCGCCTTCCGCCGATGTCGGGGAAACGGTGCTTCCCCTCGTCCGGGACCGCGACGGCGAGTTCGCGCACGCGTACGGCGCGGAGGGTTCCGCCGCGTTCGTCGTCCGTCCGGACGGCTATCTGGGATTCCGGCAGAGTCCGGTCGCGGTCGACGGTCTCACGGAGTACCTGAAGTCGACTTTCCGCTGAGCTCGGCGGCGGGCGGGAGCCCACGCCGGATGTCGCCCGGCGCCGGCTTGCCGAGCGGCGATCCGGCCCGGGTGGCCGAATCCAGCAGCCACGGCACGCTCGTGACCATCACCCCGGACGTGAACAGCAACCTCCCCTTGAGGCGCAGCGCACTCTGGTTGTGCAGCAGGTGTTCCCACCAGTGGCCCACCACGTACTCGGGGATGAAGATGGTGACCACGCCGTCCGGGATCCGCTTCCGGACGGATTTCACGTACCCCACGATGGGGGTGGTGACTTCACGGTACGGCGATTCGAGGACTTTCAGCGGCACCGGAACCTCGTACTTCTCCCAGTCCCGCTGCAGTTCTCCGGTGTTGGCGCTGAGCACGGTGACCGCCTCGAGCGTCGTCGGATGGGTGGCGCGGGCGTAGGCCAGGGCCCGCGCGGTGGGTTTGTTGAGCACCGACACCAGCACGATGGTGTGCACCTGGGAGGGCAGGGTGAAGCTGTCCTCGTCGACGACGAGAAGCGCCGCGATCCGGTCGTAGTGCCGCCGCACCCCGCGCATCAGGAAGAACAGGATCGGCATGGCGATGACTACGAGATAGGCACCCTGGGTGAACTTCGTGATCGTGACGATGATCAGAACGGTGCCGGTGAGGACGGCGCCGGTGCCGTTGAGGGCCCGCCGGCCGTGGATGCGACGACGTTCGCGGGCGTCGGATTCGGTTGCCAGCACACTGTTCCAGTGCCGGACCATGCCCGCCTGGCTGAGAGTGAAGGACGTGAACACGCCGAGGATGTACAGCTGGATGAGGTGGGTGACGGACGCGTCGAACAGGACGATCAATCCACCCGCCGTGACGGCGAGAAGCACGATGCCGTTGCTGAACGCCAGCCGGTCGCCGCGAGTGTTCAGCTGGACGGGGAGGTAGCGGTCGCGGCCGAGCACCGAGGCGAGCAGCGGGAAACCGTTGTAGGCGGTGTTCGCGGCGAGGACGAGGATCAGCACGGTCGTGGCCTGGACATAGAAGAAGCCGATGTTGGTGGTGCCGCCGAACACGGCCGCCGCGATCTGGGCGATGACGGTGCGCTGCGGATCGGTCTCGCAGTTTCCGGCGAACCCGATCAGATCGCACGGGTTCACCGCGACGTGCACCTTGGTGACGATGGCCAGCGCCGTGATTCCCGCGAACATCACGATGGCCGTCGCCGCCATCGCCATGAGTGTCTTTGCGGCGTTGGCGCTCTTGGGTTTACGGAACGCAGGCACCCCGTTGGAGATCGCCTCGACACCCGTCAGCGCGGTACATCCGGACGAGAACGCGCGCAGCGCGAAGAACACGAGGGCCAGACCGGTCAGCCCGGACAGTTCCGGTTCGATGGTGTACCCGGCACTTTCGGCGACGGGTGTCGAGCCGGCCGCGACGCGGACGAATCCCGTCACGATCAGGATCATCACCCCGGCGATGAACCCGTACGTCGGGAAGGCGAACGTCGTCCCGGATTCGCGGATCCCGCGCAGGTTCATCACAGTCAGCAGCACGACGAACGCCACGGCCAGCGCCACCCGGTGCGTGTTCAGCGCGGGCACGGCGGAGATGAGATTGTCGACGCCGGCCGACACCGACACCGCCACCGTCATGACGTAGTCGATGAGCAGTGCCGATGCCACCGTCAGCCCCGCGGACGGACCGAGGTTCTTGGTGGCCACCTCGTACGAGCCGCCCCCACTGGGATAGGCGTACACCACCTGGCGGTAGGACAGGGCGACCACGGCGAGAAGTACGACGACCCCGATCGCCAGATACGGCGTCAGGTAGAAGTACGCGAGACCGCCCAGGGACAGGATCAGCAGGATCTCCTGCGTCGCGTACGCCACGGACGACAGAGGGTCGGAGGCGAAGATCGGCAGCGCCAGTCGCTTGGTCAGTAACTGCTCGCCGAGGTCGTCGCTGCGCAGCGGGCGTCCCAGAGCCAGCCGCCGGACCGCTCGAACGAGAGCCACCACCAGTTCAGCGTAGAACCAGGCGCTTCGCGCCCGTGCGCCTTTCCGGTTGTTCCCGCTACCGAAAAGGCGCACGGGTGCGGAGCGCATGGCGGAATGGACGCTGCCGGCTGGTTCATGCTGGGTGCACCGTGGGATTGCTCCGGCCGGGATGTCGGCGACGCCGCGACCGTGATCGACCGCACCGACCGGGACGAACGGACGGGCGTGATCGCACTGTCCGAGACGGTGCGGGCCGCTCACGCGTTGGCGGACGATCTGGCGGTCGCGATGACGGACCTGCCGGGCCGGCGACCGCTGGTGGTCGGCGGCGGAGCTTGCGGTGCTCACCGGAGTCGGCGCCGAGGCATTGATCACGCTGGCCGGGACGCCCCCGATGGTGGGGGCGAGCGACACCGTTCTGATCGGTCATCGCACCGAGGGCCTGGACGCGGCGTCCGCCGCCGAACTGGTCCGGTTGCCATCCGACTTGCGCCGCATCGACGCGCCGGCCGTCGTGCGTGACGCCGTCGCCGCAGGTCGGCAGGCTGCCGCATGGCTGGCCGGCAGAGGCACCGGGGTCTGGTTGCACCTCGACCTGGATGTGCTGGACCCCGAGTCGCTCAATGCGGTGACGTACCCCCAGCCGGGAGGCCTCGACTGGGATCAACTCGCCGACGTGGTCGCGCCACTGGCGCGGTCGCCTCGACTCGTGGGAGTCAGCGTCGCCGACTTCCGCCCCGATCCCGATCCCACCGGCGACCAGGCGACCCGAGTGCTCGACCTTCTCGGACGCACCCTGCCGTGAGCGGGAAGATCCGGGTTCCTGTCGTCGTTGGACTGGGTCGGCACCGCCACAGACTTTCGTGATCGAGCTCACATCCATCCCACTTGGGAATTGATCGCAGGGTTGGCACGTTAGTTGAGTGAGTAACGCTCAACTTATAGGAGGCTGAGGAATGCCAGCATTCTTCGGGCCGGAGGGCCCAGGTCGCATCGATATCAGTCGGCTCATGAGTCGCTCCACCCAGGAGCTCATGGCTGCTGCTGCCCGTTTCGCCGCAGGTCGTGGCGATGCGGAACTCGATGCACTCCACGTTCTGCGCGTCATGACAGAACACGAACCCGTCACTTCTCTGATGCGCCGCGCAGGCGCCGACACGTCGGCCGTAGCCGATGCCGTCGAACTGCGTCTGCCTCAGAGCCGTGACACGTCAGGCTTTGCAACACCCGCACTGAGCGGCGCGCTGAAGACGGCGCTGCTCGAGGCGCACCAACTCGCGCGCGCCCTCGGGTCCACCTACATCGATCCCGAGCACCTCTTCCTGGCGCTCGCCGCGGATCAGGACCACGCCGCCGGACGCCTGCTCGCGTCCGAGGGAATCACCCCGGAGCGCCTGCAGACCGCCGTGCAGGGTGGATCGGTGGAGGAGGAGTCCTCGAACTCGGGGACCCCCACACTCGACAAGTACGGCTTCGACCTCACCGAACGCGCACGCGGCGGCGGAGTCGACCCGGTGATCGGGCGCGCCGACGAGATCGAGCAGACAATCGAAATCCTGTCGCGCCGCACCAAGAACAACCCCGTGCTGGTCGGTGAGGCCGGCGTCGGCAAGACGGCGGTCGTCGAGGGCCTGGCCCAGCGCATCGTCGACGGCGACGTCCCCGACCGCCTGACGGGCAAGCGCATCGTCCAGCTCGACCTGTCGAGCATGGTGTCGGGCACCCGGTACCGCGGCGACTTCGAGGAACGCCTCAACAAGGTGATCGACGAGATCTCGGCCCACTCGGACGAGCTGATCGTCTTCATCGACGAGGTCCACTCCATCGCCGGTGCCGGTGGCGGCGCCGACGGCGCGATGGATGCGGGCAACATCCTCAAGCCGAAGCTCGCCCGCGGTGAGCTGCACATCGTCGGTGCGACGACGCTCGACGAGTACCGCAAGCACATCGAGAAGGACCCGGCGCTCGAACGCCGTTTCCAGCCGGTGACGGTGGCGGAGCCGAGTGTCGACGATGCGGTGGCGATCCTGTCCGGTCTGCGTGACCGGTACGAGGAGCATCACGGCGTCCGCTACACGGACGAGGCGATCACGGCGGCCGTCGAGCTGTCGGCCCGCTACATCGGTGACCGCTTCCTGCCGGACAAGGCGATCGACCTGATCGATCAGGCCGGAGCCCGGTTGCGGCTGCGGATGCCGAGCGTCGATGTCGAGGCTCTGCGGGCGAAGCTCGCGGAACTCGAGCAGGCCAAGGAACAGGCCGTCGCCGACGAGCAGTACGAGAAGGCTTCGCGACTGCGGGACGAGACGATGGAGGTCCAGGCCCGGATCGAGGGGAAGGCGGTCGGCACGAACGACGTGACGCCCGAGGTGACTGCCGAGCAGATCGCCGAGGTCGTGTCGCGGGCCACCGGAATCCCGGCCAGCCAGATGACCGAGGAGGAGAAGGAACGCCTCCGCCGGCTCGAGGACGAACTGCATCGTCGTGTCATCGGCCAGGACGACGCCGTGCGGGCCATCGCCCGGGCGGTGCGCCGCAGCCGCACCGGCATGAACGATCCGGATCGTCCCGTGGGTAGCTTCCTGTTCCTCGGACCGACCGGTGTCGGCAAGACCGAACTGGCGAAGGCGCTGGCCGCCACGCTGTTCGGTGACGAGAACAAGATGCTTCGACTCGACATGAGCGAGTTCGGTGAACGTCACACGGTCAGCCGGCTCGTCGGTGCCCCTCCCGGCTACGTCGGATACGGGGAGGCGGGACAGCTCACCGAGCAGGTCCGCCGGAACCCGTACTCGGTGATCCTGCTCGACGAGATCGAGAAGGCACACCCCGACGTGTTCAACACGCTGCTGCAGGTGCTCGACGACGGTCGGCTCACGGACGGTCAGGGCCGGACGGTGGATTTCAAGAACACCGTTCTGATCATGACCAGCAACCTGGGATCCGACATCATCTCCAGCAAGTCGGGTGCGCTGGGCTTCAGCACCGGTGACGCCGAGGCTTCGGAGAAGCCGCTGCGGGATCGGGTGATGGGCCGGCTGCGCGAGTCGATGCGTCCGGAGTTCCTGAACCGGATCGACGAGATCGTGATCTTCCGCAAGCTCGACACCGAGCAGCTGCACCGGATCACCGACCTGCTGCTGGACGACAGCCGGAAGCGGCTGCAGTCCAAGGGCATCGAGATCTCGTTCAGCGAGGACGCGGTTGACTGGATTGCCGAGCACGGACACCAGCCCGAGTTCGGGGCGCGACCGTTGCGCCGGTCGATCCAACGGGCTGTCGACGACCGGATCGCCGATCTGCTGCTCGACGACGTCCTCGTCGAGGGTGGCAGCATCGCGGTCGGAGTGTCCGACGACGAGTTGGACCTCGTAGTCGGCTGATCCCCGACGTGAGTGGCAGAGTGTGCTTCGGCACGCTCTGCCACTCACGTGTGTGGGTAGCCCTTGCCCGCCCTCGCCGTCTCGGATCAGCACCCGGTGATGAGCTGTGCGTCGTGCACTGTCACCTGTGCGGTGTGCAGGGCTGCAGTGTGATCCGGGTGTGTGCCCGGAGCGTTTGCCCTCCACGCCGGAGAAGAGCCGAATTACCGTCGACTTGCGGTGTGTGCTCGCTTCCGAGGCGGTTACCTACTACCCAGCCTGTTCAGTCGAGCAACTCGACTTCCCAATTCTCCTTCTGCACTTGCAGATCGATTTCCCGGATCTGCCGGGCGAGATCGTCTGCCGTCCGCCGGAGATCCCGGACGGGCAATGCCGCGACGAAGACGAGTTCGGAGCGGAGTTGCCTACCGTATCGATCCTGCTCACGACCGGAGGCGGCATCCGCGGCGGCGGACACCACCCGGTGCCGGATGCGCAGCATGTCCCGGCGGGCCAGTGCGTCCGTGATGCTCGCGTCGCCCAGTGGCGCAGCGGTATTCGTTCGATTGATTCTTCGGACGAGGACCTCCAGGCGGTCCAGGACCTTCTCGAGTTCGACGAGGAGCGCCGCGGCGTCCTCCGCCGGCGACTCGCCCTCCTGATGACGCGCATTCGTGAGGATGCGCGACTTGAGGTGCTCCACCCGACGCGTCAGATCGCCACGTTCGGCCAGTGCCTCAGCCAACTTCACGGTTACCTCCTTTCTCGAAGTCGTTGTAGGGCATCACAAATAGGGGACCACGAAGTGCCCGTCCGGGGGTGGAGGGGTCGCGGCACCGCCGGGATGCCGAGCGAGGCGCGTCGAACGCGCGGGTGAATTCCCCGAACCGTTGTGCCGGAGAGATGTCTCGGTGGGCGCTCATGCGCCTTTCGTCGAGTCGAATTCGAGCATCTTCAATAGGTACCACATCCCCGCCCGTGTGGCGACAGTCAATTCGCCCCAGGTGAGTGCCGAAGTGTGTTCCGCCGTTCGTTGGCACTCACGTGCTGGTGAGGGCGACTATCGTCGAGGGCATGCGAGCGGAAGACGGCGAATTGACCTCCAAGCACCAACCGTTGCTGGTGCTGAGCAAGATCACGGAGATCCTCGATGCGTTCAGCCTGTCGCGGCCGTCGATGACGCTGGGCGAGATCCATCAGGCGACGGGTCTGCCGACGTCGACGGTCCAACGGCTGGTCAGCAACCTGGTGGCGCAGGAATTCCTCGACCGGACCGGCGACCAGATCCGGATCGGCGTGAAGATGGCGTTCTGGGCCGCGACGGCCACCAAGGGACTCGACGTGCTGACTGTCGTGACGCCGGTGCTGAAGGAGATCCGCGACGCCACCGGCGAGACCGCCAGCTTCTTCCGGGTCGAGCAGGGCTACCGCGTGTGTGTGGCCATCGCGGAGACCGAGCACGCGCTGCGCCGGAACATGTACGTCGGGAAGATCGTCCCCCTGCCCGCGGGTTCGGCGGGCCGGGTGTTGCTCGCCTGGAACCCGGACCTCACCGAACAGGTCCTCGCCGGCCCGATCGAGCCGATGACCGAGGGCACCGTCACCGACACCGCGGTGCTGCGCGAACTGATCCACCAGGCCAAGGCCGACGGGTACGCCATCACCGCGGGGGAGCGGGAGGACAGCGCCTCGGGATTGGCTGCGCCCGTGTTCGATTCGTCCGCCGACGTGATCGGTGCCTTGGCGATCAGCGGGCCGACACTGCGCATGCCACGCGAGCAGTGCGAGAAATGGGTGGATCTGCTCGTCGGCAGCGCCGAGCAGGTCACCCGGACGCTGGGTGGCCGCTACCCGTCATGAGCTGCGCCGCGATCGCGCGGCCGGCTTCGTGCATGGCCACGGCGTCCGTGGCGACGAGGACGCCGGCGAACCGGGACCGGTAGTCGCCGAGATCGTCGCCGACGGAGCCGACGACGGCGTACACCGGGGTGGTGCCCGCGCGGGCGAGGATCACGGAGATGATCTTGCCCGCCTTCGTCTGCCCGTCGAGCCTGCCCTCGCCGACGACGATCGCCGACGCGTCCGCGGCCAGGGTGTCGAAGCCGGTCACGTCGAGGATGTACTCGGCGCCCGAGCGTAGTTCGGCGCCGTACCGCGCCCACATCCCGCCGGAGAACCCGCCTGCCGCACCGGTCCCGTCGACACTCGACGGGTCGCGGGGCAGAGCCCGCGCCTTCGCCTCGAGTTGCCGCGTGAGGACCTGCACGGCGCCCGCGTCGGCGCCCTTCTGCGGTCCGAACACTCGGGCGGCGTCGACGTACCGGGTGGTGACGTCGGTCAGCACGGTGACGGCGGCGCCCCGGAGTCCGCCGCCCGCCTCGATGGCGGCGATGGCCCCGGTGCCGCCGTCCGTGGTGGCGGACCCGCCGGCCGCGACGACGATGTGCCGGGCACCGCGCCGGGCGGCATCGGCGACGAGCATCCCGGTGCCGTAGGTGGTGGCGGTGATCGGGTCGCGGGGGCCGTCGTGTGGCGTGGTGATCCCGGAGGCTGCGGCGATCTCGATGACCGCGGTCCCGTCGTCGGACAGTCCGTACGTCGGCCGGCACGGGCTGCCCCAGGGGTTGCGGGCGCAGGTGGTGACCGGACGCAGTCCGAGGGGGACGGTGAGAACGTCGAGGGTGCCCTCGCCGCCGTCGGCGACCGGCAGCCTGATCGGGGCACCGCCGGACGACTCGACCCCGCCGGCGACGGCGTCGGCGACCTCGCCTGCGGTGTAGGTGCCCTTGAAACTGTCGGGGGCGATCAGAACCGTCATGAGTTCCACGCTTCCGGGTTGACCGGATGCGGGGGAATCCGGTTCTGCGCCATGGCCACAGCGTTCTCGGCGCACAGCCTCGCCATCTCGGCGCGCACCGACACCGTGGCACTGCCGAGGTGGGGGAGCAGCACCGTGTTCGACTGTTCCGCGAGTCCCGGGGCGAGCGCGGGTTCGTCCTCGTAGACGTCCAGCCCGGCCCCGGCGATCTCCCCGGACTTCAGGGCGGCGACGAGGGCGGTTTCGTCGACGACGGGACCGCGGGCCGTGTTGATCAGGATCGCGGAGGGTTTCATCGCCGTCAGCACGCCCGCATCGACCAGGTGGCGGGTCTGCGCGTTGAGGGGGACGTGCAGCGACAGGTAGTCGCTGGTGGCGACGAGGGAGTTCCAGTCGGTGTGGGTGACGAGTCCGGCGAACTCCCCGAGCTCCTCGTCCGTCACCGGCCGGTCGCCGGGAGGCCGGGGGCAGAACTGCACCTGCATGCCGAAGGCCAGTGCCCGTTTCGCGGTCGCCCGCGCGATCCGCCCGAACCCGGCGAGACCGAGCGTGCGTCCCGAAACATCCTGGCCGAGGAGCAGGTTCGGTTCCCATCCGGTGAACCGCCCGGCGCGAACGAACGTGTCGGCCTCCACGGCGCGGCGGGCAGTGGCCATGATCAGCAGCATCGCGACGTCGGCGGTGGCGTCGGTGAGCACACCGGGTGTGTTGCCGACGAGTATCGAGTTCGCGGTGGCCGCACCGATGTCGACGTTGTTGAACCCGACCGCGTAGTTGGAGATCCCGCGGATCTTCGCGACGGCCAGGAGGTCGGCGTCGAACGTGTCGCGAAGCTGGGACACCACCACGTCGTAGTCGCCGGACACGCAGACCTCCCGCAGCCGGGCAGCGTCCGGAAGCTCGTCGGGGACATCGACGCTGCCCGCAGCGCGCAGCAGCGTGAGAGCGGGTTCGGGGATCGGAGTGGTGACGTAGAACCGGGCGCCGCTCATCGGCCGCCGCCGATGACCCACTCGAACGCGGTGGCATTGGAGCGTGCGCCCTGCGCGGCCTTGGACCGGTTGGCTTCGCCGAGTTCGGCGAGCGTCTTCTCGGACAGTTCCACGAGCGATCCGAATGTGGTGGGGTTCAGCCAGTCCGGGCGGGTGGCGAACAGCAGATCCTCGCTGGCGGTGTTGCCGCTGGCGCCGGGTGCGAACGGGCAGCCGCCGAGTCCGCCGAGGGCGCCGTCGACGGTCATGGCGCCGGCCGCGACCGCGGCGAGACTGTTCGCGACCCCCAGCCCCCAGGTGTCGTGGCCGTGGAAGACGATGCCCCGCTGCGGGGTTTCGAGCCGTACCCGGGAGACGAGCGAGTACACCTCGGCGGGAACGGCCTGGCCGAGGGTGTCGCAGACGACGACGTCGACGGCGCCGTGGGCGCGCGGATCGTTGGCGATGTCGATCACCCGCTGCTCCGGCACCCGGCCCTCGAACGGGCAGGTGAACGACGTCGCGATGCACAGTTGGATGCTGCCGCCGACCTCCTGCGCGAGTTCGATCGCGGCGGGCATCGCGGCGAGGCTGTCCTCGGTGGAACGTCCGATGTTCGCCTGGTTGTGGGAATCGGAGGCGGAGAAGCAGTACTGGAAATGGCGTGCGCCTGCGGCGGCGGCCTTCTCCACGTGCCGGGGCGTCGCCACCCACACCCAGCAGTGGTCCAGTTCCTCCGCGGTCAGCTCCGAGATCACCTCGACGGTGTTCGCCATCGGCGGGACGAGGTCGGGACGGGCCATCGACCCGATCTCGAGCGCGGGCACGCCGAGTTCGAGGAGCCGCCGGGCGATCTCGAGCTTCCGGGCGGTGGACAGCATCTTGCCCGTCAACTGCAATCCGTCGCGCAGGGTGACGTCGCGGAGCAGGGCGCGTGATTCGAAGGACTGCGTCATGAGAGGCCACCTACTGTGTCGTTGACGATGGAGTCGATCTGTTCCGGGGTCTTGCCGAGCACTGTTTCGAGGACCTCGCGGGTGTGCTCGCCGAGGTCCGGTCCGACACTGCGGATGGGCAGTGACTTGCCGCCGATCACCGGGACGATGCCGGGGAATCCGACCTGCTTCGGCTCGGCCTCACCGGTGTCGACGGTGAACTGCTGAATCATGTTGCGGGCCGCGTACTGCTCGTCGCTGCAGATGTCGGCGGCGGTGTTGATCGGACCCGACGGCACCCCCGCCGCATCGAGGACCTTCAGCGCCTCCTCGCGCGAGTGCTGGATCGTCCACTCACCGATCGCCGCGTCCAGTTCGTCGCGGCGCGCCCACCGTCCGGCGTTGGTGGACAGATCCGGGTCGGCGCCGAGGTCGGGGCGGCCGATGGTGTCCATGTAGCGCTGGAAGATGGCGTCACTGTTGCCGGCGATGATGATGCTGTCGCCGTCGCTGCAGATGTACGCGTTCGACGGGGCTATACCCTCCATCCGGCCGCCGACGCGTTCGCGTTTGATGCCGTACGCGAGGTAGTCGGGAATCAGCGATTCCATCATCGACAGGATCGATTCGTTGAGTGCGACGTCGATGATCCGATGCGGCAGGGACGGACCCTGGGTTCCGGCGACCTTCGCGGCCTCACGCTGGAACAGGGCCATCACCGCCCCGAACGCCGCGTAGAGGCCGGCGATCGAGTCACCGATCGACACCCCCACCCGCACCGGTGGCCGGTCCGGGTCGCCGACGAGTTCACGGAATCCGCCCGCGGCCTCCGCGACCGCGGCGAACCCCGGGCGCTGCGACATCGGCCCGGTCTGCCCGAACGCCGAGATGCGGGTGATCACCAGGTCCGGATTGGCCGCGTTCAACGCGTCCGGTCCGATGCCCCACTTCTCCAGGGTGCCGGGCCGGAAGTTCTCCAGCAGGATGTCGCACTTGGCGGCGAGGTCCAGGACGAGCTGCCTGCCTTCCTCGGTGCGCAGGTCCAGCACGATCGACTTCTTGTTGCGGTTGATCGTGCGGTACAGCATCGAGGTGTCGCCGGAGTAGAGCCGCCAGTTGCGCAGTTCGTCGCCGGTCTTCGGGCGCTCCACCTTGATGACCTCGGCCCCGAAGTCGGCAAGCATCCGGCCCGCGGTCGGGGCGGCGATGTAGTTGCCCAGCTCGAGTACCCGAACCCCGTCGAGGGGCCGAATGGTGTTGTCGGAGAACATGGTGATCCTTAACTGATAGTGACGCTCAGAGAACGAGGCTCATGGGCAGGACGAGCAGTATTGCGACGACCGATGCCACCGATACTCCCACCGAACACGTCTTCAGCGTGCCTCGTGTGGTCTGACCCATCAAGGACTGCAGCAGCCAGAACGTGTTGCTGGTGACATGCACCGCGAACAGGGAGCCGGCGCCGGCGGCGAGGGCGATGAGGACGGGGTCGAGGCCGAGGGTCGGTGCGATGGGGGCGAGGACGCCCGCGGCGGTGATCGCGGAGATGGTCACCGAGCCGACGGCGACGTGCAGGACGGCGGCGATCACCCACACCATCAGCAGCGGAGCGGCGTGATTGGCGGTGAAGTACTTGCCGAGGATGTCGCCGAGACCGGCCGCGGCGATGGTCGCGGCGAGGGACCCGCCGACGCCGGTGAGGATGAGGATCTGGCCGCTCTCGCTGAAACCGCTGGCGATCGCCTTCTGGACGCGGTGCTGGCCGATGCTGAGCCGTCCGACGAAGCTGGTGCCGATCAGTCCGATCAGCAGCGCGATGAGCGGCTCGGACACGAACGACACGACCGGATTGCTGATCTCGGCGATGTCCAGGATCGCGCCGGTCGCGATGAGCAGGAGGGAGACGAGCAGCGGAGCGAGGAGCAGGATCAGGGGGCGGTCGTGCGCCGCGCGCTCGGCCGTGACCTCGGTGACGGTCGCGGTGCGTTGCGCCTGGGCGACGCGTCCGCCGGCATCGGGCCGAGGGGTGGTCCCGCCGCTGCCGCCGTCGGTCCACTGGTCCTCTTCGTCGTCGACGACCGTCTGATGGAAGTGCTCCTCGTCCTTCTCCGGGTTCCACCAACCGCGGGTGAACAGGAACGACATGATCGCGACGGAGATCGCCACGGTCGGGATCACCAGGATCAAGCCGAAGATCAGCATCTTGCCGAGCGGCACACCGAGAAGTCCGGCGAGGGCGAGGGCGCCGACACCGGGAACCATCAGCACGATGCCGCACTCCAGGCCGATGGCGAGGGCGGTGGCCATGCGTGCGGTCCCGACCCGGCCGACCTTCGGTGCGAGGTTGCGGGCGAGCGGGGCGGAGATGACGAGCAGGACGTCGAGGAAGATGGACTGCAGCAACGTCGCGATCGTCAGCGACATCGCATAGGGCATTCGTTTCGGCCCGAACACCCGCAGAAGTGTTCCGACCAGGCGCTGGATCGCGCCCATTTCTTTCAACATGGCGCCCACCAGGACGCCGAAGGCGATCAGAAGTCCCACTTCGGCCATGATGTCGCCGAAACCGGTGCTGATGACTTCCACCGTTTCGGCCGTGCCGAGTCCCGTCGTGAGTCCGAGGTAGGCGGATCCGACGACCAGTGACACCACTGGGTTGAACTTGAAACGCACGATCATCAGAACGACCGCCGCGACGGCGACCGTGGTGTTGATCAGGATTGCTACGTCTGACATGTGCGCGTCCTTATCGAGGAGGCGGGGTAGTGACTGGCGTCACAGGTACACCCATATTATGAGCACACACTCACGATATAAGCAATGGGCCTTCGGCCTCGTGCGGGTGGAATACTCGACGCATGGTCGTGCTGGATCCGTTTGCGGTGGGACGGCCGACGGCCGCCGAGCGCAGAGCGTCGGAGGACTGGAGCGAGATCCAACTCTGGTCCGACCGCGTGTACATGCCCTACGTCGTGCGTCCGCTCGGTGTCGGGCTGTCACCCCGGTCGAGCATGTACTCCACGAAGATCGGCGACATCACCGTCACCCGGTTCTCCTACGGAATCCCCGTCTCGGTCGGCGACTTCTCGTCCGACGCAGGAAACGCGCTCGTTCTCACGACCATCCGGGGCAACGCCCGGCACCACCTCGACCACGACGCCACCGCGGACACACCGGCAGGTGACACGTTCGTCGCCGACTGCAGTCGCGTCGACTACCTCGTCGAGTTCTCGCCCGACCACGTCCAGCTCAATCTCACCGTTCCCCATGCGTTGCTCACGGACACGGCTGTGCGCTGGTGGGGATTCGACCCCGGAGATCTTCTATGGCAACGCAAATGCGCCATCGGCGGCGGCGGATCCGGCTGGCAGGCGCTGCTCGCTTACGCGATGCGGACGACGGGAGAGCTACCGGGGCACGCCACCGAGGGGCGCATCGGACTCAACCTGCAGGAGTTGCTGGTCGGGCACCTGCTCACCGAATGGGCGGCTCGCGCCGGAGTGGACCCGGACAGGTCCACCGGCCCGGCGGCGCCCGGCTATGTGCGGCACGCCGTCCAATACATCCGGGAGTACGCCCGCGAACTGCCGACCGCTTCCGACATCGCCGACGCGGTGGGTGTCAGCGTCCGCACCCTGTCCGGGTCGTTCCGGAAATACCTGAACACCACCCCGGCCGAGTACGTGCGTGAGCAGCGCCTCCAGGGCATCCGGGAGGAACTGCTCACCGCATCGCCGGGCGAGACCGTCGCCTCGATCGCCGGCGCGTGGGGATACGTCAACCTCGGCCTCTTCGCGGCCGCCTACCGTCGCCGGTTCGGTGAGAATCCGTCGCAGAGCAGGGCCTTCGGCCCCGTGAGTGGTTGACGAGTCCAGAGACTCCTCAACCACTCACGGGCGGCGGAGCCGCCTACAGCTCCGCGCGGACCAGCTTCGCCGCGTCGACGAGGTTGCGCAGCGACGCCTCGACCTCGGCGGGACCACGGGTCTTCAGACCGCAGTCGGGGTTGACCCACAGCCGTTCCACCGGCACCGCCTTCAGCGCCTCCCGCAGCGACGCCGCGATCTCCTCGACACCGGGCACCCGCGGCGAGTGGATGTCGTACACGCCCGGGCCGACGCCGAGATCGAAGCCGACGGCGTTGAGGTCGTCGAGGACCTCCATGTGCGAGCGCGCGGCCTCGATGGAGGTGACGTCGGCGTCGAGCCTCGCGATGGCCTCGATGACCTCACCGAACTCCGAATAGCAGAGGTGGGTGTGGATCTGCGTCGAGTCCGAGACCCCGGACGTCGCGAGACGGAACGCCCCGACCGACCAGTCGAGGTACGCCGGCTGATCCGCGGCCCGCAGGGGCAGCAGTTCGCGCAGCGCGGGCTCGTCCACCTGGACGATCCGGATGCCCGCGCCCTGCAGGTCCACCGTTTCGTCGCGGATGGCCAGCGCCACCTGGTTGGCCGAGTCGGCCAACGGCTGGTCGTCGCGCACGAACGACCACGCCAGGATCGTCACCGGACCGGTGAGCATGCCCTTCACCGGACGCTGCGTGAGTGACTGCGCGTACGTGATCCATTCGACGGTCATCGGGTTGCTGCGTCGCACGTCGCCGTACAGGATCGGCGGGCGGACGCAGCGGCTGCCGTACGACTGCACCCAGCCGTTGTCCGTCGCGAAGAACCCGTCCAACTGTTCGGCGAAGTACTGCACCATGTCGTTGCGTTCCGGTTCGCCGTGCACCAGCACGTCGAGGTCCAGCTTCTCCTGCAGCGCAACCACATCGGCGACCTCGGCGCGCATCCGGTTCAGGTACTCGGACTCGTCGATCTCACCCTTGCGCCGCGCCGCGCGCGCGACCCGGATCTGCGTCGTCTGCGGGTAGGAGCCGATGGTGGTGGTCGGCAGCACCGGAAGCGACAGCGCCGACTGGGCTTCCCGACGTTCCGCGGCGGGACTGCGCCCCGGATCGGACGCGGTGAGCGCGTCCAGCCGGGCACGGACCGTGGCGTCGTGCAGACGCCTGTCGGTGCTGCGGGTGGACGCCGCCGCGCGGGCGAGCGCGAACTCGTCCTCGACGGATTCACGACCGCTGGTCAGTGCGGTGCCGAGGGTGACGACCTCGCGGACCTTCTCGGTACCGAACGCCAGCCACGACCGCAGCGCCTTGCCGAGTCCGGTCTCCGCGTCGAGCGTGTACGGGACGTGCAGCAGCGAGCACGACGTCGAGACGGCGAGCGAACCGGTGCTGCCCAGCAGGGTGCCGAGCGACGCCAGTGCCGCGTCCAGGTCGGTGCGCCAGATGTTGCGTCCGTCGACGACGCCGGCGACGACGTGCTTGCGGGTCAGATCGGGAACGGTGGCGAGAGTGTCGGATCCGGCGACCAGGTCGATCGCAATTCCCTCGACACCGGTCGAGGCGATGGCGGGGAGTGCGTCACCGAGACTGCCGAAGTACGACGCGAGGAGGATCGCCGGTCGCGACTCCAGCGCGGACAACCGGTCGTAGGCCCGCTTGGCCGCCGCGATCTCCTCCGGTGTGCGGTCGGCGACGAGCGCGGGTTCGTCGATCTGCACCCAGTCGGCGCCCGCGTCGGCGAGCCGACCGAGCAGGTCCGCATACAGCGGGACGAGTTCGTCGAGGCGGTCGAGGAGGGGTGCGTCCGAGCCGACAGCCTTCGACAGCAGCAGGAACGTGACCGGACCCACCACCACCGGGCGGGCCGGAATGTCCAGGGCACGTGCCTCTTCGAGTTCGCGGAGCACCTTCGACGGGTCGAGGGCGAACGTCGTCGTCGGGGAGATCTCCGGCACCAGGTAGTGGTAGTTGGTGTCGAACCATTTGGTCATCTCGAGCGGGGCGACCGTGTCGTTGCCGCGGGCGGCGGCGAAGTAGCGGTCGAGGTCGCTCTCGATGCCGGCGACACGGTCGGGCAGTGCGCCGAGCATCGCCGCGGTGTCCAGCACATGGTCGTAGTACGAGAACGTGTTGACGGGCACGGAGTCGAGGCCGGCGTCGCGCAGGCTCGTCCAGGTCTGACGGCGCAGATCCCGGGCGAGCGCGTCGAGCGCTTCGGCGTCGAGGCGGCCTGCCCAGTACGACTCGACGGCCTTCTTCAGTTCGCGATTCGGACCGATGCGAGGTGAGCCCAGCACGGTCGCGGTGAAAGAAAATGTCACGGTATCTCCAGTTGCGTACGCGGTACGGCTACCGCCGGCAAACGGGTACACCTCTCGAGCCCAGGGACGTGCTGCAGCGCGAGAAGGTCTACACGCCCAATCCACGAGGCGGTAACCGTCGGGCACGGCGTGCCCGACACAGTCGGCAGGTCTTCGGACTTGCAGGCAGCCGGTGTGACATCACACCGGACCTAGTGGCCGTCGCTTCCCAGGCGGTTGCCCAGTGCATGGTGACGGCGGTCGTTCCTGCTCACCGCTGCGGGACAGTCCCGGATTATCACCGGGTTCCCTCTCACACGCGGACTCCGGGGAGGCCGACGTGCTTCGACGCCAGGTGCGGTCTTCGGGGCTCCTCACGACCGTGCCGGGCGAACCAGCTGCACCGGCCAGCATAGGCCTTCGGCCCGTGCGCCTTTTTGGTAGCCCCAACTACCAAAAAGGCGCACGAGCCCGGAGGGCCTACAGCCAGCCGTTCGACTCCGCGGCGCGGACGGCCTCGGCGCGGGTGCTGGCGCCGGTCTTGCCGATCGCCGAAGACAGGTGATTGCGTACCGTGCCTGCCGACAGGAACAGTGCGGCAGCGATCGAGGCGACCGGCGCACCGTCCCGCGCCGCCCGCAGCACGTCGGTCTCCCGGTCGGTGAGCGGTGATTCCCCGCTGACGAGACTGTCGGCGGCGAGAGCCGGGTCGACGACGCGCAGTCCGGCATGGACACGCCGGACGGCGTCGGCGAGCTGCCGGGCCGGGGTGTCCTTCACGACGAACCCCGATGCACCGGCCTGCAGTGCCTTGCGCAGGTACCCGGGACGACCGAACGTCGTCACGATCAGGACGCGGGTCTGCGGCATCTCGGTCCGCAGTGCCGTGGCCGCGGCGATCCCGTCCAGGCCGGGCATTTCGACGTCGAGGAGCGCGACGTCGGGGGAGTGCTCGCGCGCCGCCGCGACGACCTCGTCGCCGCGCCCGACCTCCGCGACGACCGTCAGGTCCGCCTCCAGGTCGAGCAGGGCGGCGAGGGCACCGCGGACGAGTGCCTGATCGTCGGCGAGCAGCAGCCGGATCGTCACGGGACCTCTTCCTTCAGCACGTGCAACGAGAACCCGCCCGGTTGCGGATGGGTGATGACGACCCGGGCTCCGGCGGCCGCGGCGCGCTCCCGCAGGCCCACCAGCCCGTTCCCGTGCACGGATTCGGCGCAGCCGGCGCCGTCGTCGACGACGGTGACCTCGCGTTCGCCCACCGTGACCGAGCAGTGCGTCGCGCCGCTGTGCCGGACCACGTTGGTGACACCCTCGCGGACCGTCCACGCGAACAACTCGCGCAGGCCGGTGGGCACCGACTCGGTGCTGTTGGGCAGCTCGGCCTCGATTCCGGCCGACCGCAACGCTTCCCCGGCCCGGGCGATCTCCACCGGAAGCGACAGCCCCCGGATTCCCTGCACGGCCTGCCGGACGTCCGCGAGCGCGTCGCGGGAAAGGCGTTCCAGGTCAGCCACTTCCGTGCGGGCCCGGTCGATGTCGATGTCGAGGAGCCGGCCCACGAGTTCGGCCTTGACGGTGATGACGGTGAGGGAGTGCCCCAGGATGTCGTGGAGGTCGCGGGCCATCCGGGTGCGTTCCTCCTGCACCGCGAGTCGTTCGCTCGCTTCCCGTTCCCGGACCAATTCGATGTTGCGGTTGATCAGCTTGGTCACCCCGAACATCGCGAATGCTGCCGCGCACACGCCCAGCGAGAGCCCGGTGCCCGACCCCCAGTCCATCACCGTGGAGATCACTTCCACAAGAACTGCGACGGTCAGCGCGGTGAGCCCGCCGAGCCACGCGGGGAACAGCATGACCGCGGAGACGGCGAGGAAGACGCCGGCGGACAGCCCCGACGACCCGACGGCGACCACCATGACGGCTGCGAGCCCGAACAACGCCAACACGAGCGGTACCGCCTGGTTCAGCGGTGGCCGAAACTCGTTGTGCGCGCGCCGGGTATGCGACCACCGGAACATCGCAAGGTACGTCACCGCGAATGCCAGCGTGGCGATCATCCCGATCCAGCCCCGGACCTGATCGCGGGCGGCCCACCCGTCGAGGAACGGCTGGAACAGGAAGACCGTCCACGCGGCGGCGAAAATGAATCCGAAACGGCCCCATCGCCTGGTCACGACGGGGCCGTCGGGGGTGGTCACGGCAGTCACGATACCGCCGTCACACTCGCTCGGTGTCGCGCTGGAAACGCCACGCCGCACCGCCGACGAAGATCGCCAGCCACACCGCGACGTTGAGGAGCCACGTCCACTGCATCGCCTCACCGGTGAGCGGTGCGTGCACCAGCTGACTCAGCCCGTACGTGGGCATGAACTGCGCGATCGACGCCCACACCGAACCGTCCTGAAGCGGCATGAACAGCCCGCCCGCGAAGCCGAGCACGGCGAGCCCGGGGCCGAGGATCTGCATGACGTTCTCGCTCGGCAGCAGGTACCCCATGAACAGGCCGAACGCGGCGAACACTGCGGATCCGAGCCAGGTGATCAGGGCCGTCGCGAACCACAGGGACGTGTCCATCCGGACGGACGTGAACGCGCCCACGAGGTAGACGACGCCGACGGCCCCGAGCCCGAGCATCATCGCGACGAGCACCTTGACGAAGATGTAGACCCCGGGGGACAAGGGGGTGAGCCGCAACTGCCGGCTCCATCCCGACGCCCGTTCCACCGACACCATCGCGCCGCCGCTCGTCGTCGCGATCATCGCGCCGTACAGCGCCATGCTGATCATCACGTACGCCGAGACGTTCCCGTTGCCCGCGCTCTCACCCGAGTAGCTGGGGTTCAGGCCGAAGATGAGGAAGAAGACGACCGGCATGACGAGAGTGATGATCATCGTGCGCCGATTGCGCAGCAGCCGGCGCAGTTCGAGTCCGAGGAGGGTGGTGTTGAGGCCGCCGAGCGGGGGAACGCGGCGGGGTGCGGCGAGGGTGGTCATCAGTTCGATCCTTCCGTGGCGGAGTCGTCGGAGGTGAGCGCGATGAACGCGTCTTCGAGTCCTCGGGAGACGATTTCGAGGTCGCAGGCAGGCGTCTGCGTGAGGAGGTGGCGGGCCACGGCATCGGTGTCCGTCGAGTGGACGAGGACGCTGTCACCGCGCACCTCGATGCTGTCGGCGCCGGGAATCGCGAACAGCTGTTCCCTGTCGGCGCCCGGGAAGTGGGCGCGCACCGTGCGTCCCGCGGCCAATGCCTTCACCTCGGCAGCGGTGCCGTCGGCCACCACTTTTCCCTTGCGCACCAGCACGATCCGGTCGGCGTGGGCGTCGGCCTCCTCGAGATAGTGCGTCGCGAAGACGACGGTCCGGCCGCTGTCCGCGTCGGCGCGGATCGCCGACCAGAAGTCCCGCCTGCCCTCGACGTCCATGCCCGTGGTCGGCTCGTCGAGGATCAGCAGCTCGGGATCGGAGAGCAGTGCCATCGCGAACCGCAGCCGCTGCTGCTGACCTCCGGAACACTTGCCCACCAACCGGTTTGCGAGATCGGCGATGCCGGCCCGGGTGAGGACCTCGTCGACCGGCCGAGTGTCGGCGAACAGGCTCGCGGTGAGCCGGACGGTCTCCTCGACGGTCAGTTCCTTCAGCAGCCCGCCCGTCTGCATGACCGCCGACACCAGACCCTGCGCGATCGCGGTGCGCGGATCGGTGCCGAAGACGGACACCTCACCGGCTGTGGGGCGGGACAATCCGAGGACCATGTCGACGGTGGTGGTCTTGCCGGCGCCGTTGGGGCCGAGGAACGCGACGATCTCGCCTGCCCGGATCTCGAGGTCCAGGCCCCGGACGGCGTGAACGTCACCGAAGTACTTGTGGACGCCGCGCAGGCTGACTGCCGGAGCCGGCGACGCGGAGACCTTCGTGGAGGTGTGGAGCGCTGTCGATGTCATGCAATCAGCGTGCGATCCCGACGGCCGCCGACCCCCACACGTCCGTCACGACCTCACCGTGACAAATGTCAGGGGCCAGGGGTAGGTGTGGCGCCGATCGGGGGCAGCCGTTACTGTGGGCGCCATGCAGCGCGCATATTTCTGGTTTAGCAGGCCGGCCCCGGGTGGGCCGGTCGGCGTAACCACGCGCTGACTTCTTCCACCCCAGAGCCGGATTACAGACCGGCTCGCGGGAATCTCCACAGTCTTCGAGGGCCGGCCTGAGAACAGGAACCCGAACCCATGACTGTCACCCTCGACACCACTACCAGCGCTGATCGGCTGGACGACCAGCGCACCGTGAGCATCAGCCCGCTGGTGGCCCCGTCGGTCGTGCGCCGCGAACACGCCCCTGACGACGTCGCGTCCGCGACCGTGCGCTCCGGCCGCGCCGACACGGTGAACGTGCTGAACGGCGACGATGATCGACTGCTCGTCGTGGTGGGCCCGTGCTCGGTGCACGACCCGGACGCCGCCATGGACTACGCCCGCAGACTCGCCGCGAAGGCCGAGGAATTGCGCGACGACCTGCACATCGTGATGCGGGTCTACTTCGAGAAGCCGCGCACCACGCTCGGCTGGAAGGGTCTGCTCAACGACCCGCACCTGGACGGCACGTTCGACATCGACACCGGGATCCGCATGGGCCGCAAGCTGCTGCTCGACGTGTCCTCGCTCGGCCTGCCGGTCGGCTGCGAGTTCCTCGACCCGATCATGCCGCAGTACATCGCGGACCTCGTCACGTACGGCGCGATCGGTGCCCGCACCGCCGCCAGCCAGGTGCACCGCCAGCTGTGCAGCGCGCTGTCGATGCCGGTCGGGATCAAGAACTCGACGGAGGGGGACGTGCAGGTGGCGGTCGACGGCACCCGCGCCGCCGCGGCGAGCCACGTGTTCCCCGGCACCGACCTCGACGGGCAGGCCGCGCTGATCCGCACGGTCGGCAACCCCGACTGCCACGTCATCCTCCGCGGGGGCAGCGACGGACCGAACTACGACGCGGAGACGGTGGCGGACACGCTCGCCCGGCTGCGCAAGGGCGGTCTGCCGGAGCGGGTCGTCATCGATGCCAGCCACGGCAACAGCAGCAAGAACCACGAGAAGCAGGTCGACGTGCTGAACGACATCGCGGTGCGGCTCGAGGAGGGCGAGAAGGGGATCGTCGGTGTGATGGTGGAGAGCTTCATCGAAGCCGGTCGTCAGGACCTCACGCTCGGGAAGGCCGAGGACCTCACGTACGGCCAGTCCATCACCGACGCGTGCATCGACTGGAACACGACGGCGGCGCAGCTGGACCGTCTCGCGCAGGCAGTGGCCGCACGTCGGAAGTGATCACCGCACGCCTCTCGTGCGGAACTGCACGCTGATCCGCGGTCCGAGCGGGCGGGTGCTCTTCGGTACGCAATGCACCCAGGTGCGCTGGCAGGAACCACCCATCACCAGCAGGTCACCGTGGCCGAGCGAGTACCGGATCGAGTGCCCGCCGCCGCGCGGACGCAGCAGCAGCGGACGCGCGGCGCCGAGCGAGAGGATGGCGACCATGGTGTCTTCGGTGCGGCTCCGGCCGGTGTCGTCGCCGTGCCAGGCGACGCTGTCGGAGCTGTCGCGGTAGAAGCAGAGTCCGGAAGTGGCGAACTTCTCGCCCAGTTCGGGCAGGTAATGCGTGCTCAGGGCGTCGCGTGCCGCGACCAGCAGCGGGTCGGGGAGCGGCTCCCCCTCCGGGTAGAACCGGACGAGGCGTGGGACGTCGACCACCCGGTCGTACATCTGGCGCCGCTCCGCCTTCCACGGCACCGTCTCCGCGAGCGTGGTGAACAGCTCGTCGGAACCGGTCAGCCACCCCGGCCGCACGTCGACCCACGCTCCCGCCGTGAGCATGCGACGCTGCACCGTCGACCCGAGCGCGCCCAGTTCGACACCGAACGACGCGTCGTCGAACAGTGAGGCCTGGTGCGCATACCGCGCATCCGCGGAAGTCATGCCGCCATGCTACCCGATATTCGAACGTATGTTCCCACTTTTTTCTCGAGGCGGCAGTCGCCGCTCAGACGCACCCCTTCTTGGTTCGCGCACTACTTTTCGGGCCCTGGAAGGAGTGCGGCTGCGGAGAAGTGGTGCGTCTGCACGGAAGCCCGGGGAACGGCGGCGGTTGTCACCGCGGCACCGCAGGCTCGCGGTCGTCGCCGGTGTCGACGGTCGCCTTCTGCCTGCTCGGCCACCAGAAGGCGCGACGTTCGAGTGCCGCCAGGCTCGGTACCAGCATCGGGGCCATCGCGAAGGCGGCGATGGCGACACCGATCGCGACACCGAAGCCGAGTTCGGCGAGGTTTGCCAGTCCGGTGAGGGTCAGGGAAGCGAAGGTCAGCGCCAGGATCAGGCCGGCGGCGGCCACCGTGGGGGCGTCGTTGGAGACGGCGATCCGCGCGGACTCACGCGGGGTGTACCCGTTGCGGAATTCCTCGCGCAGTCGCGAGGCCAGCAGGATGTTGTAGTCGGTGCCGATCGCGACGACGAACAGGTACAGCACGATCGGAATCGAGAAGTCGATCCCGTCGTAGCCGAGGCCGTGCAGAAACAGGATCACCACGGCGCCGAGGGTGGCGACGAACGTGAGTGCGACGCACACCAGCAGGTTGAGCGGGGCGAGCACGGCGAGCAGGAGCAGGGCGAGAATCAGCGCGATGGCGACTGCGGCGACGGGGAACACGAGGCGCGTATCCGCCGCGAGTTGCGCGCGGACGTCGACGAACGTGGATGTCTGCCCTCCCACAACGACTTCCGAGCCGGGGACCGCTCCGTGGGCGGCGTCGCGGATCGGTCCCTCGACGAGGTCGAGGGACGCGTTCGAGTAGGGGTCGTCGGCGAGTACGACGTTGACGAGCGCGGCTCGACCGTCCTGACTGGGTCGCGGCGGGGCGACCGAGGACACGCCCGGCACCTGCGTGAGAGCGGTGACGAGCGGGGTCAGCGACGCGGGATCCAGCGGTCCGGGAGCCACGACGTACACCTGGGTCGGGCTCAGCGCACCCGCGGGAAAGGATTGATCGAGGGTGTCGAAGGCCTGCTGTGACGGCGTGTCGGAGGGCAGTTCCCCCAGCGTGTTGTACGTCGACTTGTAGCCGGACGCGAAGGAGGCGAGCGCGATCAACACGACGCCGATCGCGACGGCGAACACGGCTGGCCGGCGCCCGATCGCGGCGCCGATCGAGGCGAACGGGGTGTGGGGGCTGTCGTGCCCCGGTCCGAGCGGCCAGAACAGGTGGCGGCCCAGCACGGTGAACACGGCGGGGATGAGCGTCAACGCCGTCACCAGCATGACGGCCACGGCGACGATGAGTCCCGGCGCGAGCGTGGTGAGCGAGCCGAGTTTCGCCAGTAGCAGGGCGGCGAACGCGACGATGACCGTGAGCGCCGACGACGCGACGACGCGCCCGACGACGTCGGTGGAGAACACGAGGGCCTCTCGATGGGTGTCGGTGGTGGACCCCGCCGCGGCCTGCTGCCGGAGACGTTCGCGATAGCGGAACAGCAGGAAGACGATGTAGTCGGTGCCGACACCAAAGAGGACGACCACGAGTATGGATTGCAGCGACGTGCTGACCTGAAAGTCGAACAGATCGGCGAGCACGGCGGTCAGTCCGGTGACCACCGACAGCACCACACCGATCACGACAACCGGCAGCACGGCGATGACGGGGCTGCGGAAGATCAGGCCGAGCAGGGTGAGGATGACGATCACCGTGGCGATCGTGATGACCTTGTCGGCGTTGTCGTAGGCGGCGGTGGTGTCGACCTGAATGGCCGCGTTCCCGGTCAGCCCGCTCACCAGGCCGGTGCCGTTCAGTTGCTGCTCGGCGTCGCCCCGGATGACCGGCACGGCGTCGTTGACCTGGTCGTCGCCGGGTTGTCCGTCGAACACCACCTGCAGTGCGGCGGCCTTCCCGTCGGCGGACAGCGACGCAGGCGACCCCTGCACGCTCACGACTCCCGGGATCGCCGAATTCTGAAGCGTGGTCGCGAGATTCAGCGCCGTCTGCTGGTCGGCGGGTGACAGCGGGGCGGCGTCGGCGCGGACCACCACCAGGCTGCCGGTGGCGCCCGACAGGCTCGGGAAGTATTCGTTTCCGACGGCCTGCGCCTCGGAGGACTCGAATGAACTGGGCAGGAACGTCTGCTGGTTGCCGGTGGTGTAGTCGTCGAGACTCGGTGCGAACAGGATGACGGCTATTGCCGCGACCACCCAGGTCGCGATGACCTGCCACGGGTGTGCGACGACAGTGCGCGCGATGTAGGCAAACATCATTCCCCGTTCCGGGAGATGAAGGTTCGGCCGGCGCCCGGCCGGGCGGTCGAACCGTGCCCAGTCATCGTCGCATGCAGGACGGCGCGAAGGCTACGGGTTTCGCGGCATCGACAGACCGCGGCCCCGCTCCGACGTCAGGGAGCGGGGCCGCGGTACGTCATGGTGCTCGTTACCGCAAGGGGGTGAAATCCCGGCTACCGAGGTAGTCGGGGCGCGGTGCGGGCGCCGAGAACGGATCCGTCAGGGTGTTCTCGACACTGTTGAACACGATGAAGAGGTTGGAACGCGCGAACGGCGTGATGTTGCCGTTCGAACCGTGCATGCAGTTGGAATCGAACACGGTGGCGGAGCCGGCCGGTCCGGTCATCATGTCGATGCCGTACTCGTTCGCCATCCGGGTGAGCGTCGGCTGATCGGGCGAACCCGTGGGTGGAACGTAGCTGACCAGCGATTCCTTGTAGTAGTCCTCGGGGGTCTCGCCGGCGCACGACACGAACGCGCGGTGAGATCCGGGCATGATCATCAGCCCGCCGTTGTGCCCGTAGTTCTCGGTGAGCGCGATCGAGATACTCGCGGCGCGAGGAGTGGGCATGCCGTCCTCGGCGTGCCAGGTCTCGAAGTCGGAGTGCCAGTAGAACGGGCCGCCGGAGTAACCGGGCTTGAAATTGAGTCGCGACTGGTGGACGTAGACGTCCGAACCGAGGATCTGCCGGGCGATACCCACCACCTCGGGGCGGCGGATGATCTCGTCGACGACGTCGCTGAGACGGTGGACGTCGAACACGGAACGGACGGCGCCGTCGCCGTTCTCCCGCACGACCCGGCCGTCGCCGCGCAGCGTATCGGTCCCGGCGAGGCGGGTCATCTCGTCGACCAGGTTGAACACGTCGCGTGGTGGGATGATCGACTCGGCGGAGTGATATCCGCGTTTGTCGTAGACGGCAATCTGATTCGCGGTGAGCGGACCGGAGCGGGAATCACCCCGTTTCTGGTCCGACCAGGTGACCGGGTCCTGGCGGACGGTCATCGTGCACTCGTTGCGGTCCCTCGTGGGGTAGTTGTCGGCTACGGCCGTACGCATAACTCGTGTTTCACCCTTTCGGATTGGACAACGCTTTACTCTTCCGACGTTCCCACTGGTCGTCGACGAATGCAACCCGGACACAGGTCCACCGAGGCCGGACTGGACCGCGACGGCGCGTCGCCGCGGTGGGATCGTCACGGGCATGATCGATTCGGCGGCGGTACTCGGAGTGGCGGCGATCGCCCTCGGCATGGTTCTCACACCGGGACCGAACATGGTGTATCTGGTCTCGCGCAGCATCACTCAGGGCAGGGCGGCGGGGCTGGTCTCGCTGGCCGGGGTCGCTCTCGGATTCCTGTGCTATCTGGCTGCTGCGACACTGGGCATTTCGGCGGTGTTCTCCGCCGTCCCGCAGGCGTACACCGCGCTGAAGCTGGCGGGCGCGTGCTACCTGGGCTGGCTGGCGTGGCAGGCGTTGCGGCCCGGCGGGCACGCGCCGTTCGCGCCTGCCCGCGGGCTGCCCCGGGATTCGTCCGCCCGGCTGTTCCTGATGGGGCTCACGACCAACCTGCTCAATCCGAAGATCGCGGTGATGTACCTGGCGCTGATCCCGCAGTTCGTCCACCCCGGCGCTGGGCCGGTGTGGTTGCAGAGCCTGCTGCTGGGCACCGTGCAGATCGTGGTCGCGCTCACCGTGAACGCGCTGATCGTCTGCGTCGCAGGAACTGTCGCGGCGTTCCTGTCCGGACGCCCGGTGTGGCTGCGTGCGCAGAAGTTCGTGATGGGAAGCGTCCTCGGCGGCCTCGCCGTTCACCTCGCTCTCGACCGGACGCGGCCCGCGACGGTCTGAACCGGCAGTGGCCTGAATTATGCACGCATGAGCATGTTTCGCGGGTACCGTCGGAAGCGACGACGACGAAGGGTGAGAGATGGCCGAGACCATGCGGGCGCAGCGATTCCATGCCGACACGAAAAGCATTGCGGTCGAAGATGTTCCGATTCCGGAACCCGGACCCGGTGAAGTGCTCGTCAAAGTGGAGTTCTGCGGCATCTGCCATTCCGACCTGAGCCTGATCGACGGCACGTTCCCCGCGCTCCTGCCCGAGGTGACGCAGGGCCACGAGGCGTCGGGCACCATCGCGAAACTCGGTGCCGGAGTGACCGGCTGGTCCGAGGGAGACCGCGTCGTGCCGTCCGCGGGCAGGCCCTGCTTTGCGTGCCGCAACTGCCGCCGCGGGGACCTCACGAACTGTCTGAGCATCCAGCTGATGGCGTTCGCCTACGACGGCGCGTGGGCCGAATACACGGTGGCGCAGGCGGGGGGACTGACCCGCATCCCGGACAACGTTCCGTTCGAGCAGGCGGCCATCCTCGCCGACGCGGTGTCGACGCCGTTCGGCGCGGTCGTGCGCACCGGCAAGGTGGTGGTCGGGGAGACCGTCGGCGTGTGGGGCGTGGGTGGAGTCGGCACCCACATCGTGCAGCTGGCGCGCCTGGTCGGAGCTGTCCCCGTGATCGCGTTCGACATCAATCCCGCTGTGCGGGAACGTGCCCTGGAGCTCGGGGCCGATTACGCATTCGACTCCCGGGACGAGAACCTGAAGGAGAAGGTCGCCGACGCGACGGGCGGCCGGATGCTCGACGTCGCGTTCGACGCGGCCGGACTGACAGTGACGTTCGAGCAGGCACTCGACTGCCTGACGGTGGGAGGCCGACTCGTGGCGGTCGGGCTGAGCGCCCAGGAGGCCTCGGTGGGCACCACCGCGCAGTTCGGACTGTCCCAGAAGCAGGTACTCGGCCACCTCGGCTACAAGAACGTGGACATCGAAACCCTCGCCGAACTGGTGTCCCGTGGCCGCCTCGACCTGTCACGGTCGATCAGCGAGATCATCCCGCTCGAGGACGTCGCAAAGGGCATCGAGAAGCTCGCGAACCACGAGGGAGACCCCATCCGGATCCTCGTCAAACCCTGACACCGGCAGGTGCCGGGATTCGGCTCACTGGGACCTGTCGGTGCCCCGCTGTACCGTCGGGCCATGGGATATGAATTTCAAGTCACAGTGGACTCGGAGAACCCGCATACCCTGGCCAAATGGTGGGCGCAGACGCTCGGCTGGGAGGTGGAGCCGAGCAACGAGGAGTTCATCCGCGGGCTCGTCCAGGCCGGCCACGCGCAGGAGTCCGACACCATGGAGTTCGAGGGTGTCCTGGTCTGGCGGGAGGGCCAGGCCATCCGCGATCCGGAGCACCCGGAGCGCCCGCGCGTGCTGTTCCAGCTGGTTCCCGAACGGAAGACGGTGAAGAACCGGCTCCACCTGGACATCAGGGTCGGCGACGCCCGCTACGAGGTCGCCGAGAAGCTGGAGCAGTCCGGCGCCACCGTGCTGCACCGCGGCCGCCAGGGACCGAGCGAGTGGGTCACGATGGCAGACCCCGAGGGCAACGAGTTCTGCGTCAGCTGACGCGCTGTCACGCTCCGCGGTAGGAACTCGGGGTGCTGCCGGTCCAGCGTTTGAAGGCGCGACGGAACGCGCTGGGCTCGGAGAAGCCGAGTCGCGCCGACAGGTCCTCCACGGTCTCGCCTCGTCGGAGCCCGGCCACGGCGGCGTCGCGGAGCACTTCCTCGCGCAGCTGATTCAGCGACGTCCCCTCCTGCCGGAGCAGGCGGCGCAGGTGGGGGACGCTGATCGACAGCATCTCCGCGATGTCCTCGGCCGTCGACGTCCGGCCTTTCATGCCCAGCTCGAGGACCCGGCGCACCTGCGCCGACGCCGTGCTGTCGTAGTCACGCTCCGACATCAGCAGCGTCGGTGACTCTCGGAGGTAGTCCTCGAGCGTCTCCTCGGTCTGGATGATGGGCGCCCGCATGACGGCGTTGTCGAATTCGACTGCGGGAATGTCGGAATCGAATGTCACGGGGACACCGAAGATGTGATCGTAGTTCTCGGCGAGGTGCGGCAGCGGCGCCGGATACGGCAGTTCCACTGCCAGCAACCGGACCCTCTTGCCCACGAGCCACGCCGCGAAACGATGAAGCAGGATCAGCAGGAAATCGGTGGTCACCCGCGTCGCCTCGAGCGACGACTGCACGTCCTCGGTGGACCGTTCGGCCGCGGCCGGGCGGATGTCGATGGTCATCCGGGTTCCGCCGTTGACACCGGGACCGATGTGCAGCGCGGGCAGCGACGGCAGGGCGCGCAGGATGTCGGCCATCCGCTCGAGAGCGGCGGACAGATCCGCGGTGTGGATCAGCGCGAGGCAGACGAGCCGAAACGTGCCGCGGGGGACCGGGGCCGGCCCGAGCCCGAACAATTCGTCGCCCGTGATCTGCCAGACCGCCTGGGTGAACGCGGTGACCTGGGTCGGCGTCAACCGGGCCAGCGGATCCTCCAGCGACGCCGTCGTGATTCCCGCCGCCGACAGCGCGGGGGAGAGATCGACCCCACTGCGCGCCGACAGCTCGAGCGATCGCCGGACGAAGTCGGCGGGGATGGTGCGGGCAGTCACGATCCGGGCTCCCCGAGGGTCCGGAGCCGCCGCGCCGCCTCCTCGAGCACGTGGTCCTGCTTGCAGAACGCGAACCGCACCAGCGGGTTCCACGGCTGCGGATGGTCGGTGAACACACTGACCGGCACCGCGGCCACGCCGATGCGCTCCGGGAGCCTGCGGCAGAAGTCGATGCCGTCGCGTTCGCCGATCGCGGTGATGTCGGCGCACAGGTAGTACGTGCCGCCGCCCGAATGGACCTCCAGACCGGACGCGACGAGCGCGTCGTAGAGCACGTCCCGCTTGGCCTGCAGACTGTCCCGCAGCTCTTTCACCCACTGCTGCTCGTGGCTCAGCGCATGCGCCACCGCGGGTTGGAACGGTCCGCCGCCGACGAAGGACATGTACTGCTTCGCGGTCCGGACGGCGTCGATCAGTTCCGCCGGACCGCACGCCCAGCCGATCTTCCACCCGGTGACGTTGAACGTCTTGGCGGCGCTCGACACCGAGACGGTCCGTTCGTACATTCCCGGCAGAGTGGCCAGGGCGGTGTGCGTTCGGCCGTCGAAGACCAGGTGTTCGTACACCTCGTCGCTGAGAACCAGCAGGTCGTGCTCGCAGGCCAGCTCCGCGACGGCGGCGATCTCCTCCGGGGTGAACACGGTGCCGGTCGGATTGTGTGGGGTGTTGATCACCAGCATCCGGGTCTTCGGTGTGATCGCGGCTCGCAGAGCGTCGAGGTCGACGACGAACTTCGTGCCGGAGCGGGCGAGCGGCACGCTGCGTCGCACCGCTCCCGCCAGCGCGACCGACGCTGCGTAGGAGTCGTAGTACGGCTCGATCAGCACCACTTCTTCACCCGGTTCGACCAGCCCCAGAATGGCGGCGCTGATGGCCTCGGTGGCGCCGACGGTGACCAGCACCTCCGAGTCGGGGTCGTGGTCGAGCCCGTACCGGGCCAGGCGGTCGGCCGCGACAGCGTGTCGGAGCACGGGCATGCCGGGGCCGGGTGGGTACTGGTTGAGCCCGTCCGCGATGGCTCGGCGCGCGGTGTCGAGCATGGACGCGGGACCGTCGGTGTCGGGGAAACCCTGGCCGAGGTTGATGGCGTCGTGGCGCACGGCGAGCGCGGTCATCTCGGCAAAGATGGTGGACGCGAACGGCTGCAAGCGCTGGACGGTGCGGTTGCGCGGCGTTGCGGGCATTACTGCAGCGTAGTCGGTGTGGCGGCGAGGGTTGCACAGGGCCGCGTCACGTTCTGCGGGGCTGTCTCGTCTTCTCTGTAGACGGCGCGCGAAGGGCGCCCGGTGACGATGGAGGACGCAATGCCCCGCATTCCCGCAGTGGCCCCGGCGGACGCGAGCCCGCTGGTGAAGGTCGCCTACAAATATGCTGCCCACAAGTTCGACGAGGTGCCCGAGCCGTTCACCGTGCTCGCCCATCACCGCAAGCTGTTCGTCGCCTCGGCCCGGCACGAGCTGGCGGTGCAGAAGGCGTCGACCGTGCTTCCCGCGAACGTGCGGGAGATCGCCGTCTACCGCGTGGCGTGGACGATCGGCTGCTCGTGGTGCGTGGACTTCGGCACGATGCTGCAACGCCTCGACGGCCTCGACGTGGAGCGGCTCCAGCACATCGCCGATTACGCCGACTCGCCCGCGTACAGCGAGGACGAGCGCGCGGCCATCGCATACGCCGACGCGATGACGGCGACGCCCACCACGGTCACCGACGAACAGGTGGCAGACCTCGAGCGCCGGTTCGGCCGGGCGGGTGTCGTCGAACTGTCCTACCAGATCGGCATCGAGAACATGCGCGCCCGGATGTACTCGGCGCTGGGCATCACGGAGCAGGGTTTCGGCACCGATTCGTGCCGGGTGCCGTGGGCCGACGACGCCGCGGTCACGAAGGAAGGCCCGGGAGCCTGATCCCGCCGAACTTCTCCGGATTGGCGATGTCGTACGCCGCGTAGACGAGTCCGTCCCGGACGGTGAACCCACCCACTCGCGGCGGCGAGCTGCGGTGGGCCTCGTCGCCGGTGAGTGCGGCACTGAAGAAGCCCAGCTGGCCGTTGACCAGGACCGGCTGCATGACGGTGAACACCGCCGGCCCGTACCGTTCGATGAGACCGAGGAAGAAGCGGGCGAACTTGTCCGCGCCGCGGATGACGTTGACGGCGGTGCTCGTGGTGCCGTTGGCGTCGCCGATGACGAGGGCATCCGGGTGCAGCGCCGCGACCACCGCGTCGAGGTCGCCGGCGGCGAGTGCCTCGAGCAGTCGCTGCACGGCGAGCGCATGCTCCTCGTCGGGAACGGCGGGTGTGGTTGCGGCAGCGGCCTTGCGGGCCCGCGACGCGAGCTGACGCGCCGCGGGCGTCTCGATTCCGAGAATCCCGGCTACCTCGTCGAACGGCACCCCGAAACCGTCGTGCAGCACGAACGCAACCCGTTGCGCAGGGGTGAGCGTGTCGAGCACGATCAGCGCGGCGAGGCGGTTGTCCTCGTCCCGGACGACCGCTTCCAGCGGGTCCGGCTCGGCTGACGGCGACAGTCCGGTGACGATGGGTTCCGGAAGCCATTGGCCGACATACTGTTCCCTCCGCACCGCGGCCGACCGCAACCGGTCGAGGCAGATCCGCCCGACCACCGTCGTGAGCCACGGCCGGAGGTCGCGGATGTTCGCGGCGTCCGCGTCGTCGAGTCGTAGCCACGACTCCTGCACGGCGTCCTCCGCGTCGCTGACGCTTCCCGTCAGCCGGTACGCTACGGAGAGCAGATGCGGCCGGTGGGACTCGAATTCGTCTACCAGCGTCGCAGTGGGCATGCCGATATCCTACGTGCGGTCCAGACATAAAATCCGTCGTGTGCGTAACCGTTGACCCTGGTGGTGGGTCCGGACGTATGGTGTGGCGACCACACCACGTCCAGGGAGTCTGCCATGTTCCAGTGTTTCGGCTGTCGTAGCTGACCTGGCTTTTTCGCACCCCTTTTTCTTCTGCACGTCCTGCTCACCCGTCCGGCGTCCGCCGGGCGGGTTCGGGAGTGCGCTCGCAGGACCCGCCGCTTCGTCGTGGGCGGGCATCACACACTAGGAAGACCTTCGATGATTCGTCCACGTTTCGCGCGGACTCTGGCCGCAGCGGCCGCCCTTCTCACATTCACCAGCCTTGCTGTCGCGTGCTCCGGTTCCGAGACCACCACGACAGCCGACGGAAAGACGGTGTTGCGCTACGAGGGGACCACGGGACAGGTCTCGTTCCCGGAACTCGCGGCCGACCTGGGCTACTACCAGAAGGTCGAACTGAACTGGATCGGCGACACCACCAGTGGGCCGCAGAGCATCCAGAATGCCGCCACGGGGCAGACCGACTTCGGTGGCGCGTTCAACGGTGCGGTGTTGAAGCTGGCCGCGGCCGATTCGCCGATCACGTCCGTCATCGGCTACTACGGCTCCGACAAGGAGACGTTCAACGGGTACTACGTGCTCGACGGAAGCCCGATCACGTCGGCACGTGACCTGATCGGCAAGAAGGTCGGGATGAACACGCTCGGCGCGCACCACGAGTTCCTCGTGCGTGAGTGGCTGGCGCGGGAGGGCCTGACCCCCGACGAGATCAAGCAGGTCGAGTTGACCGTCGTTCCGCCGGTGAACACCGAACAGGCGCTGCGGCAGGGTCAGATCGACGTCGGCACGCTCGGAAGCGTGTTCCGCGACAAGGCGGTCGAACGCGGCGGCATCCGCCCGCTGTTCACCGACGAATCCATCTTCGGTTCCTTCACCTACGGTTCGCTGCTGTTCCGCGACGACTTCATCGCGAAGAACAAGGACGCCGTCGCGGACTTCGTGCAGGGCACGGCCCGCGCGATCCGCTGGACCCAGACGACTCCGCGCGACGACGTGATCGCGAAGTACAAGGACATCATCACCAAGCGCGGCCGCAACGAGACCACCGACCTCGTCGACTACTGGAAGACGCCGGGTGTGGCGGGTCCCGGTGGCGTGATCACCGACAAGGAGATTCAGACCTGGATCGACTGGCTGGTCCGCAACGGGGAACTCGAGGACGGCAAGCTCACGCCCGCCGACGTCTACACCAACGAGTACAACCCGTACGCCAACGGCACGTACCCCGCCGACAGCGGCCCCGACGGACAAGCGCTGGCCGCCAAGTGAACTCCACCCCAGATCCCCACGAGAAGAAAGTGATGTCGATGTCCCACTTCCGGCGCGGCGCCGTGCGCGCCCTCGCGGCAACCGCAGCACTGTTCACGTTGGCCTCGGGAGTGGCGGGGTGCGCCGGCGCGTCCGATACCGCCACCACCGAGGACGGGAAGACGGTCCTGCGCTACCAGGGATGGGCCGGTGACGTGGGATTCCACGAACTCGCCGAGGACCTGGGGTATTACGACAAGATCACGCTCGAATGGGTCGGCGACACCACCAGCGGCCCGCAGGACATCCAGTCGGCGGCCACCGGTGACATCGAGTTCGGCTCGGCCTTCAACGGAGCCGTCGTCAAGCTCAATGCCGCGGGGGCACCGATCACGTCGGTGCTGAGTTCCTACGGTGCGGATGCCGGCGAGTACACGGGCTACTTCGTGCTGGACGGCAGCCTCATTCGCTCGGCGCGCGACCTGATCGGCAAGAAGGTCGGGATGAACACGCTCGGTGCGCACCACGAGTTCCTGGTCCGGGAGTGGCTGGCCCAGCAGGGGTTGACCCAGGACGAGATCAAACAGGTGGAGCTGACCGTGGTTCCGCCGGTGAACAACGAAACGGCCCTGCGCGAAGGTCAGATCGACGTGGCCGCCATCAACGGCATCTTCCGCGAAACAGCCCAGGAGCGTGGGGGTATCCGGCCGCTGTTCACGGACCGGGATCTGTTCGGCGCATTCAGCTACGGAACCTACGTGGTGCGCGACGACTTCCTGGCGAAGAACAAGGACGCCGTTGCGGACTTCGTGCAGGGCACGGCCCGGGCCATCCGATGGACCCAGGTGACTCCGCGTGAGGAGGTCGTCGCACGGTTCAAGAGCATCATCGACAAGCGTGGCCGCAACGAGAGCGACGAGGCCATCGACTACTGGCGCAGCTCCGGGATTCCTGTCGCCGGGGCCGTGATCCAGGAGAAGGAACTGCAGACCTGGGTCGACTGGCTCGTCCGCAACGGTGAGCTCGACGAGGGCAAGTTGACCGCAACCGACCTCTACACCAACGAATTCAACCCGTACGCCAACGGCACGTTCCACCCCGAGAGCGGGCCCGACGGAGAAGTACTGGAAGGACAGAAATGAGCACCACCGCCTCGAACCCCGATCGGGTTCAGACGCCCAAGCTCCGCCTCGAGCACGTCACCAAACAGTTCGACGTGCGAGGGTCCAAGGACAAGTTCACCGCGATCGAGGACATCGACATCGATCTCGCAGACGGCGAATTCCTCGTCCTCGTCGGGCCGAGTGGTTGCGGGAAGTCCACGCTGCTCGACCTGCTCGGCGGACTCAGCACCCCCACGTCGGGCCGGATCCTGCTCGACGGGCAGCCGGTGACCGGGCCCGGTCTCGACCGCGGAATCGTCTTCCAGCAGTACGCACTCCTGCCGTGGCGGACGGCCCGGCACAACATCGAATTCGGGCTCGAGGCCAAGGGACTGCCCAAGAAGGAACGGCGCGAACTGGCCGAGCACTACCTCGAGCTCGTCGGCTTGAAGGGCTTCGGCGACCGGTACCCGCACGAGCTGTCGGGCGGCATGAAGCAGCGCGTCGCGATCGCCCGCAGCCTCGCGTTCGATCCCGAGGTGCTGCTGATGGACGAGCCGTTCGCGGCGCTCGACGCGCAGACCCGTGAGTCGCTGCAGGACGAACTGCTACGCATCTGGAAGGCCACCGGCAAGACCATCCTGTTCATCACGCACGGCATCGACGAGGCCATCTACCTCGGGCAGCGGGTCGCCGTCCTGACGTCGCGGCCCGGCCGGGTGAAGACGTTCGTGGACATCGACATCGACCGCAGCGGCGAGGACGTCCGGTCCAACGAGCAGTTCCGGCACTACCGCCACCGCATCTGGACGCTGCTGCACGGCGAAGTGGAGCGTGCACAGGTAATCGAGAAGGAGGAAGCACATGTCTAGCGCACTCGCGTCACCGGAAGCTCCCGTCGCAATCGATCGACCCGGGACCTCGGCTCCGTCGCCCGCTTCCACCCCGCCGCAGCCGGGTGCTGTCCAGCGTGCCGGTGCGGCACTGCGTCCGATCGCCTGGCGGATCCTCAAGCCGTCCGTCGCGATCGTCGCCTTCCTGGCACTGTGGGAGATCGCTCCGCGGGTCGGTCTCGTCGACGAGGTGTTCCTTCCCCCGTTCACCACGGTGGTCGAGGCATTCTTCGATCTGCTCAAGAGCGGTGAGCTGTGGCAGCACGTGTCCGCCAGCCTCTCCCGCGCCCTGATCGGATTCTTCGTGGCGGTCGTGATCGCGATCCCGCTGGGCATCGCGATCGCCTGGTACCGCCCGGTGTCGGACTTCCTGAACCCGATCCTGGAGCTGTTCCGCAACACGGCGGCGCTGGCGTTGCTCCCCGTGTTCATCCTGATCCTCGGCATCGGTGAGGAGTCCAAGATCGCCCTGGTGATCTACGCGTGCACCTTCCCGATCCTGCTGAACACGATCTCCGGTGTGCGCACCGTCGACCCGTTGCTGATCAAGTCGGCGTCCTCGCTGGGACTGTCGCCCGTGCGCCTGTTCCAGAAGGTCGTGCTGCCCGCCGCCGTTCCCACCATCTTCACCGGAATCCGCATGGCGGCGGCGTCGTCGATCCTCGTGCTGATCGCCGCCGAGATGGTCGGGGCCAAGGCAGGCCTCGGCTACCTGATCACCGCCTCCCAGTTCAACTTCCAGATCCCCAACATGTATGCGGGCATCGTCGCGATCTCTGTTCTCGGGCTGACGCTCAACGCCGTTCTCGTACTGATCGAACGCAGGCTGTCCCGCTGGCGGGTCTAGTCACTTACCGGAAAAGAAACTCCACATGTCACAGGATTCCCAGTTCCACCTCAACGCCTTTCTCATGGGTGTGGGACATCACGAGGCGGCGTGGCGCCATCCCCGCACCGAGGCGCACCGCGTTCTGGACGTCGCACACTTCCAGGAACTCGGCCGGATCGCGGAGCGGGGCAAGCTCGATTCCGTGTTCTTCGCGGACGGTCTCGCCGTCGGACCGCGGATCAAGCACAACACGCAGGCGATCTTCGAGCCCGTCACGTTGCTGTCGGCGATCGCCGTCGCCACCGAACACGTGGGACTGATCGCCACGGCCTCCACGAGCTACTCCGACCCGTACAACCTGGCACGCAAGTTCACGTCGCTCGACCACATCAGCGGCGGCCGGGCAGGGTGGAACATCGTGACTTCGGCCGGTGCGGACGAGGCGGCGAACTTCGGCGTCGACGGCATCCCCGCCCACAGCGGACGGTACGAGCGCGCAGAGGAATTCGTCGACGTCACGCTCGCCCTGTGGGACAGCTGGGAGGACGGCGCGGTGGTGCTCGACCCGGAGACCGGCGTGTTCGCCGACCCCGGCAAGGTCCACACCATCGACCACGACGGGCCGCGGTTCCGGGTCAAGGGGCCGCTCAACTCGCCGAGGTCCGCCCAGGGGCGGCCGCTGCTGGTGCAGGCCGGCTCGTCCGAGAGCGGCAAGGAGTTCGCCGCGCGGTACGCCGAGGCCGTCTTCACCGCACAGCGCACCCTGGAGCAGGGTCAGGAGTTCTACCGCGACCTCGAGGCGCGTGTCGTCAAGCACGGCCGCAATGCCGGCGACCTGAAGGTGCTCCCCGGCATCGTGCCGTTCATCGCGGACACCGAGGAGGAGGCGAAGGCGCTCGAGCAGTCGTTCACCGACCTGATCTCGCCCGAGTACTCGCTGCGGCAGCTGTCCACGATGCTCGGTGTCGACCTCACGAAGCATTCCCTCGACGCCCCGCTTCCGCCGCTTCCGCCGCTGGACGAGATCCAGGGCAACAAGAGCCGCTACCAGCTGGTGAAGGATCTCGCCGCGGACGGTTCGCTCACCGTCCGGCAGCTGATCGGGCTGCTCGGTGGCGGACGCGGGCACCGCACGTTCGCCGGCACGCCCGAACAGGTGGCCGACGAACTGCAGACGTGGTTCGAGCAGGGCGCGGCCGACGGTTTCAACATCATGCCGCCCTACCTGCCCGGCGGACTGGACGACTTCGTCGACCGTGTCGTCCCGATCCTGCAGCAGCGCGGACTGTTCCGGACGGAGTACACCGCGACCACCCTGCGCGGTCACTACGGTCTCACGGACGTCGGTAACCGGTTCGCGGGCGCGGTCGACGAAGCGAGCGCATGAGCGGCGAGACCGGTCTGAAACCTCTCGTCACCACCGTCTTCGTCCCCGCCGCGATCTTCGGCATCGGCCAGGGGGCCGCCGCCCCGGTCATGGCACTGACGGCCCGCGAACTGGGTGCGTCCGTGGCCGTGTCCGGGCTGATCGTCGCGGTCGTCGGGCTCGGCGCCGTCCTGGGCGACCTGCCCGCGGGCCGGATCGTCGCCAGGTTCGGGGAGCGGCGGTCCATCATCGGCGGCAGTACCGTCGGCGCCGCCGGAGTGCTGGTCTGTCTGCTCGCGCAGACACCGTGGATGCTGGGTGTGGGCGCACTGCTGACCGGGCTCGCCAACGCCGTGTGGGGGCTGGCCCGCCAGAGCTACCTGGCCGACGCCGTGCCGATCGGGCTGCGCGCCCGGGCGATGTCGTCGTTCGCGGCGATGTGGCGGCTCGGCTTCTTCGTGGGACCGCTGCTCGGTGCCGCCGTGATCCTTGTGGTCGGCGCCCGGGGCGGATTCATGGTGCAGTTCGTCGGCGTCGTGCTGTCCGGATGGCTGATGTCGAGAGTCCCCGACCCGCCGAGGCGCCCCGCAGGCACCGCCGGTACCCACGCGACGCTGCCGTCGATTGTGCGCCGGCACCGGAAGTTGCTGGCCACGCTCGGCGCCGGGTCGCTCCTGATGGGGGCGGCCCGCGCCTCGCGGGAGGCGGTGCTGCCACTGTGGGCTGCCCATCTCGGACTCGATGCCGCCCAGGTCAGTCTCGTCTTCGGAGTCGGAGCGGCGGTCGATCTGCTGTGCTCGTATCCGGCCGGACACTTCATGGACCGGTACGGCCGCCGGTTCATCGCGGTGCCGTCGCTTCTGGTGATCGGGGCGTCCTACCTGGCGTTGCCGTTTTCGCACGACCTCCTGTCGATCGGTGTCGTCGCCGTCCTGATGGGAATCGGCAACGGGCTCGGCAACGGCGTGATCATGACGCTCGGCGCCGACATCTCCCCACCGGCGACGCGCGCCGAATTCCTCGCCGCCTGGCGGCTCACCCACGACACCGGCATGTTCGCCGGACCCTTCGGCGTCGGCACGCTCGCCGCGGTGGTTCCGCTCGGGGCTGCCGTCGCCGCGATCGGGGCAGCGGCGCTGGTCGGCGCCGGACTCCTGTTCCGGTTCATCCCGGTCTATTCCCCGTGGCCACCGCCGACCGCGTCGGAGCCCGGTTCCTCACCGCTCGAAAAACAGGAAGCATAGGTACATTCGTTTCATGCGCTTCGGATTGTTCGTTCCTCAAGGTTGGCGACTGGATCTCGTCGGAATCGATCCCTCGGATCAGTGGTCGGTGATGCGCGACTTCGCGTTGCGCGCCGATCAGGGTTCGTCCTGGGATTCGCTGTGGGTCTACGACCACTTCCATACCGTCCCGGCACCGACGGAGGAGGCCACGCACGAGGCGTGGACCCTCATGTCCGCGTTCGCGGCGGTCACCTCGCGGGTGCGTCTCGGCCAGATGTGTACGGCGATGAGCTACCGCAACCCCGCCTACCTCGCGAAGGTCGCCGCCACCACCGACCTCATCTCGGGCGGACGCGTCGAGATGGGCATCGGCGGCGGCTGGTACGAGCACGAGTGGAAAGCGTACGGATACGGATTCCCCTCCGCCGGTGTGCGTCTCGGCCGACTCGACGAGGGCGTGCAGATCATGCGTCAGGCCTGGACCAACGGCACCGCGACCCTCGAAGGCAAGCACTACCAGGTCGACGGAGCCATCGTCCGCCCACTTCCGTTGCAGGAAGGCGGCATTCCACTGTGGATCGCCGGCGGCGGCGAGAAGGTGACGTTGAAGATCGCGGCAAAGTACGCGCAGTACACCAACTTCGACGGCACACCCGAGGGCTTCGCGCAGAAATCCGAGATCCTGCGGAAGCACTGCGACACCGTCGGCACCGACTTCGACGCCATCACCCGCTCGGCCAACTACAACGTCGCGATCGGCACCACCGAGGCGGAGGTCGAGCAGCGGTTGCTCACCCTGAAGGACCGGCTCACCCCCCACGTCGGCGCCGAGGCCGCCGAGGGTGCGCTGGGAGCCTTCCGCGGAATGCCCGGCGTGGGAACGCCGGAGCAGATCGTCGAGAAGCTGTCGGTGCTGAAGGAGCAGGGCATGTCCTACGGCATCTTCTACTTCCCCGAAGCCGCGTACGACACCTCGGGCATCGAACTGTTCGAGAACGAAGTGCTGCCCGCGCTGCGTTGATCAGCGGACCGCGTTACCGGGCATAGAGTGGCGGGCATGTTCGTCGTCACCCTCGCCGCCGACAACGTGTGGCTGAGCCCGCCGGTCGTCACCGACGTCGACGAGATCTGCGCGGCGTGCAGCGACGCGTCGATAGCCGAGTGGACGACGATGCCCGCGCCGTACGGCCGCTCGGACGCCGAGCAGTTCGTGCGGCAGACGGTGCCGTCCGGCTGGGCCGACCGCAGTCCCACCTGGGCGCTGCGCGAACGCGAGGACGGTCCCGTGCTGGGGATGATCGGACTGATGGCTCGGGACGTGACGGCGGCGGAGATCGGATACTGGCTGTCGCCGGCGGCACGGTCGCGGGGTCTCATGACGACCGCGGTGAACCTGGTGTGCGATTTCGCGTTCCGGCCGGACAGCCTGGGGCTAGAACGCATCGAATGGCGCGCGTTCGTCGGCAATCTCGACTCGGCGGCGGTCGCCCGCCGGGTGGGCTTCCGGTTCGAGGGCATCCAGCGCGCCGGGCTCGTGCAGCGCGGCGTCCGGCGCGATTCGTGGGTGGCCGCCCTGCTCGCAGGCGACCCGCGGCAACCGGCCGAAGGCTGGCCCGACTAGCGGCCGATCAGCGCAGGCCCTCCGGAAGGTCGTGCTCGGACACCGCGACTCGCTGCTCGGGGCTGGTCCGGATCTGCTCGGACTCGGGGATCCGGCTCTGCAGGAAATCCCATTCGACCTGATCGATGGCGTCCTCCGCGCGGGAACGCACGGCCGCGTCGCGGGTGCCCCACGCGATCGGCATCGGGCTGACCATCTCCCACGTGTCGGCGTCGTTGCGGGTGCTGCGGTCGTTCAGGAGTGCGACGGACGGCACCCTGTCGCCCACCCGCTGCTTCTGACCGGTCCGGATCGGAACGTTGCGAGTGACGAGGGCGTACGACGCCCGGCCCGCCGAGGGCTTCGCGACGTCGATCAGCGACAGCAGGGTGACCGCGCGGGGATGGACCTCCGAGACGACCGCAGGCACCAGCGGGCTCTTCGCGTACAACTCCTCGATGCTGCCGACCTTCTTCGGCACCCAGAACGCCACCCACACGGACGTCAGCGCGGCGATCGCCACGACGACACCGAGGATGATCGACCAGGGGTGGGCGAGCAGGATCAGACCGGCAGCGGCGGCCGCGAACAGCAGCGCCACCACGATCGCCGACACCTGCAGGCGTCGCATGTCGGCGAACGTCTGGTTGACAGACTTCGCGTAGGGCCGGTCGACGGTGAACTCGAAATGTCGCACGGCCCCAGCTTAGAGCCCCCGGTCCGGGGGCCGGCGGTTACCCGATGGCCGGGCCCAGCAGGTCGTCGGCGTCGGTGATCCGGTACGCGTACCCCTGCTCGGCGAGGAAGCGCTGCCGGTGTGCGGCGTACTCGGCGTCGAGCGTGTCGCGGGCCACCACCGAGTAGAAGTGGGCCTGGCCGCCGTCGTGCTTGGGTCGCAGCAGGCGGCCCAGACGCTGAGCCTCCTCCTGGCGAGAACCGAACGTACCCGAAACCTGAACGGCGACAGACGCTTCCGGCAGGTCGATCGAGAAGTTCGCGACCTTGCTGACGACCAGCGTCTGGATCTCGCCCGCCCGGAAACGGTCGAACAGTTCCTCCCGCTCCTTGTTCTTGGTCGACCCCTTGATGACCGGGGCGTTCAACGCCTCACCCAGTTCGTCGAGCTGGTCGAGGTACGCGCCGATGATCAACGTCGGTGCGTCGGTGTGCCGTTCCAGGATCGACTTCACCACCGCGATCTTGGTGTGCGCGGTGGAACACAGCTTGTACCGCTCATCGGGTTCGGCGACCGCGTACGACATCCGTTCGGCGTCCGTCAGCGTCACCCGCACCTCCACGCAGTCGGCGGGCGCGATCCACCCCTGCGCCTCGATGTCCTTCCACGGCGCGTCGTACCGCTTGGGTCCGATCAGCGAGAACACGTCGCCCTCACGGCCGTCCTCGCGCACCAGGGTGGCGGTGAGGCCGAGGCGTCGACGGGACTGCAGGTCGGCGGTCATGCGGAACACCGGTGCGGGCAGGAGGTGCACCTCGTCGTAGATCACGAGACCCCAGTCGCGGGAATCGAACAGTTCCAGATGCTTGTATTCGCCCTTGGTGCGCCGGGTGATCACCTGGTACGTGGCGATCGTGACCGGGCGGATCTCCTTGCGCTCGCCCGAGTACTCGCCGATCTCCTCCTCGGTGAGCGACGTGCGCGCGATCAGCTCGCGCTTCCACTGCCGTCCCGCGACCGTGTTCGTCACCAGGATCAACGTGGTGGCCTTCGCCTTGGCCATCGCCGCCGCACCGACCATCGTCTTACCCGCACCACAGGGCAGGACGACGACGCCGGACCCGCCCGCCCAGAACGAGTCGGCGGCCATCTCCTGATAGTCGCGCAGGTGCCACTGGCCGTCCGCGGACCCGGGGGACGTGCCGTCGAAGTCCAGGTCGATGGCGTGCGCCTCGCCGTCGACGTACCCGGCAAGATCCTCCGCCGGCCAGCCGACCTTGAGCAGCAACTGCTTGAGACGGCCGCGCTCGCTCGGGTGGACCACGACCGTGTCGTCGTCGACCCGGGCACCGAGCATCGGGGCGATCTTCTTGTGCCGGGTCACCTCGGTGAGGACCGCGCGGTCCAGGCTGACCAGCGTCAGACCGTGGGCCGGGTTCTTCACCAGCTGCAGCCGCCCGTACCGGGCCATCGTGTCGACGATGTCGACCAGCAGCGGCTGGGGCACCGCGTACCGGGAGAAGTTGACCAGCGCATCGACCACCTGCTCGGCGTCGTGTCCGGCGGCGCGCGCGTTCCACAAGGCCAGCGGGGTGATCCGGTAGGTGTGGACGTGTTCGGGCGCGCGCTCGAGTTCCGCGAACGGCGCGATCGCCTGGCGGGCGTCGTTCGCGCGTTCGTGATCGACCTCCAACAGCAGGGTCTTGTCGGATTGGACGATCAACGGTCCGTCGGTCACGGAAGCCTCCTCGAAAATGCGGTGCCGGATGTAGCCAGCCTGTCCATTGTCCTGATCTGAGCGACACCGCGCCACGTCGCAGCCTCCGACGCGGCGCGATACCTGCACATCCGCGGCGGTCGGGGCCTAAATTGAGGTGCAGCCGGATGGATCGACCCAGAGACGAGGCTCGCGATGACCCAGCCCCCCGACGACCCCAACCGTCCCGATCCGAACGTCCCCGGCGAACCGCCGAACAACCCGCAGCAACCGTACCCGCAAGGTGGGCCGCAGCAGCCCTACCAGCAGGGGCAGTACCCGCAGCAGCCGTACCCGCAGGGGCAGTACGGGCAGCAGCCCGGTCAGTACCCGCCGGGCCGGTACGGGCAGCAGCCCGGCCAGTATCCGCCCGGCCAGTACCCGCCGCCGCCGAAGAAATCGCGGAAGGGGTTGTTCATCACTCTCGGTGTCGTCGCCGTCGTGATTCTCGCCGCCATCGCCGCGTTCGGTGTGTTCGCCGTGAGGAGCGCCGACAAGAACGCTCTCGACGTCGGCGACTGCCTGTTCTTCGAATCCGCGTCGACGACCGCGGCCGACACCTCACACGAGAAGCGGGACTGCTCCGACAGCGAGGCCACGTACGAGGTGGCGCAGAAGAACGACGGCGACGTCCAGTGCGCGGAAGACTACTTCTCCTACACCCTCGTGAGCGAGGACGAGGGCGTGCAGACCACGCTCTGCCTCGTTCCGAACATGATCGAGGGGTCCTGCTACCTGCTCGAGGACGACGGCCGGATCGTGCCGTCCGACTGCACCGACACGCAGACCGTCAAGGTCGTCAGACGCGCGGACGGCGAGAACGACGAAACCCTGTGCAACGAGTTCGACACCGCATTCCCCATCGCGTTCTCCGAACCCGAGCGCACGTACTGCATCGAGGTCAATCTGGGTGGCTAGCGCCGCGTGAGTACTTGTTAACCGCGGGACGTTAGTAAGTACTCACAGGGAGTTAAATTCACGGGAATCGAGTCCGTTGAACTGCACGTTCCCCTTCGTTAGCGTTCGAGATCTACCGAGATCACTGCGCACGGGGAAGGTGGGAACGATGGCGCGAACCCAGCCCGACACCCGGCGTGGTGCCGGCCGTTCCGGCGCCAGCGCGGGCACGGTGCTGCGCACCGTCCTCGACCGCGGGCCGGTCGCGCGCAGCACGATCGCACGGGTCACCGGGGTCTCACCCGCGACGGTGACCACCGCCAGCGCACAGCTCGTCGAACGCGGTCTACTGCGGGAACTGCCGGAGATCTCGGGACCCACCGGTCTGGGACGGCCACACGTCCCGGTGGACCTCGACGACAGCCGTTTCGTCGTCTACGGCATCCATCTGGCGATGACCCACGTGACCACAGCGTTGCTCGACCTGCGCGGGCAGGTGCTGGCGCGATCCCGTGATCCGCACCTCGGGCTGGGACCGGCCGAGATCCTGCGGAACGCGGTGACGACCCTCGAGGCGCTGGCCGCCCGACACGGCGACGTATCCGTCCCGATCGGCGTCGGTTTCGCGGCCGGCGGCTGGATCGACTCGGAATCGGGTGTGGTGCCTGAGCATCCGATCCCGGGATGGAACGGGTACCCGGTCAGGGCGGATCTCGAGCACCGCACCGGTCTGGACGTCCGGATGGATTCGCACGCGCGCGCCCTCATCGACGCGGAGGTGTTGTTCGGGGAGCCGCGGGCGCGGGACAGCGTGGTGCAGCTCTTCGTCGGGAACGTGGTGGACGCCGCATTCGCGACCGGAGGCGTGGTCCACCACGGTCCTCGCGCGGCGGCAGGCGCGGTGGCGCACGTGCCCGTCGAGAACAGTGTCGAGGAGTGCACCTGCGGACGTACCGGATGCGTGCAGGCCACCCTGTCGGATCGGGTGCTGGTGCGCAGGGCGATGCAACTCGGCATCATCGAGCGGCCGATCTTCGGCGACCTTCTCGACGCGGGTCGACGTCGGCAGCCGGCGGCACTGGCACTGTTCGAGGAACGGGCGCACTCCGTGGGGGTGGTCGCAGCGCGTCTGCTCGACCTGTTCAATCCGGAGGTCCTGATCGTCTGCGACCAAGGCGTGAGCCGGATTCCGGGTTCTCTCGACACGGTTCGGCGAGCAGTCGGGGAGTCGTCGGCGACGTGTGACGACCCCTCACGGTCCGTGTTGTCCACCAGTTTTCCCCGGCGGGCACTGCCGTTATCCGCCGGCTCCGTGATCCTCGCGGAGCTCTACCGGGCGCCTCTCACCAGCTTCGTGCGGCCGTTGGCCGGCATATCGTGACGTGTATCACAGGTCCGGAGTTAATTCGGTGGGAAGCTATGTTGACGTCGATTGCACTGGATCGCAAGGATATTGGTGTGAACACCACCATGGCGGACAGCGTGCGTACATCCTCGTGTTGCTCCGAGTCCTGTTGTCGCCGCTCGCGACCGGGTCGCATCTGACGTCTCCGCGCTGACCTCGGCGGACGCTCGAAATACCTTTCTGTTCTTCCTTTCTCGCTCCATTGTGGCACTCGACCGACCACGTCCGGTGTGCCCGACCGGAGATCACATCCTTCGAAGGATCATTCATGTCCAGTTCACTCGTGTCTTCCGCCGGGTATCGCCGCCTCACACGCACCGCCTTCGCCGGCGTCGTGGCGCTCGGGCTCGCGTCCTGCACCTCCGGTTCCTCCGGCGGGCTGGCTCTCGATGACGCTGTGCCCGATCAGGTTCCGGAGGGAACCTCGCTCAGCGTGTCGATCAAGACCACCCGGCTTCAGCTCGAGGCGACCGATCAGCTCGCGGAACCCTCACCGTCGGCACCCTGATTGCCTTCGTGCTCTACGTCGAACTGTTCTTCGCTCCCGTGCAACAGCTTTCGCAGGTGTTCGACGGCTACCAGCAGGCGGTGATCGGACTCGGCCGACTGCGGGGTCTGATGCGGACACCGACCACCACGCCGCAGGCGGGCGAGCCGATCGTCCTCGACCGCCTCCAGGGCGGCATCGTGTTCGACGACGTCCATTTCGCGTACGAATCCGGCAAGGGAGAGGCGCTGCGAGGGGTGGCGCTTCGCATCGAACCGGGCGAGACGGTCGCCCTCGTCGGCCAGACCGGCGCGGGCAAGTCGACGGTGCTCAAGTTGCTCGCCCGGTTCTACGACCCCACCGACGGCGCGGTGCGGATCGACGGTATCGACACCCGGTCACTGGACCTCGCGTCGTTCCGGCAGCGACTCGGTGTCGTTCCGCAGGAGCCGCACCTGTTCGGCGCCACCGTCCGCGACGCCGTCGCCTACGGGCGCCCGGACGCGACCGACGCGGAGGTCGAGGCCGCCAGCCGAGCGGTCGGGGCCCCCCCAGATGGTGTCCCGGCTCGCCCTCGGCTACCTGCAGCCGATCGGGGAGCACGGGCGCAACCTGTCGGCCGGGCAACGTCAGTTGCTGGCCCTCGCCCGCGCCGAATTGGTGGACCCCGACATCCTGCTGCTGGACGAGGCCACGGCATCACTGGACCTGGCCACGGAGGAACGCGTCCGGCTCGCAACCGAGAACCTGTCCCGGCGGCGCACCGGTTGAGCACCGCGGCGCGAGCCTATGCGGCTTCGCCGCCCGTGAGTACTTATTAACCGCGGGACGTTAACAAGTACTCACGGGGCCGGAGGCCATGGTCAGGCGCCGATCGACGCCTTCATCATCGGCAACATGGCCCACAGCTGGTCCTGCCAGTAGCCCCAGCTGTGGGTTCCCGTCGCCGGAAAGTCGTAGTGCGCGGGGATGCCGAGGGTGTCGAGCCGCACCTGGAAGGCACGGTTCTGGGCCAGCGCGATGGCCTCGAGACCCATGCCGGTGCCGACGTTGAAGACGTCGATGGCGGATTGCGGCTGATCGTGCGGGCCGGGGAGGCCGGCGCCCGCCGAGATCCACATCGGCAGCCCGCGCATGAGGGGCGCCGCGACGAACGGGTCGTTGCGGAGCCACGCCGGATCCCACGGCGGGCCCCACATGCAGTCGGAGTTGTAGCCACCGGAGTCGAGCATCGCCAACCGGATCGCCTCACGCATGCCCGGCGCCGACAGGTTCAGATACCCCGACATCGAGCCCGCGAACGTGAACTGGTCGCGGTGGTAGGCGGCGAGGATCAACGCCGCGTTGCCGCCCATCGACAGCCCGGCGATGGCGTTGCTGGTACGGCTGATGCCGTAATTGTTCGCCAGGAAGTCGGGCAGGTTCTGCGTGAGGAACGACTCCCACTTGTACGTGTACGGCTGACCGTTGGTGTTGCTGGGCGCGTACCAGTCCGTGTAGAAGCTGGACTGTCCGCCGACCGGCTCGACGACCGTGATCCCGTGGTCGGACAGCCACGCGGCGTTGGTCTCGTGTTCCCACCCGCTGACGTCGTTGGTCGCGCGGAGGCCGTCGAGCAAATAGAGGGCCTTGTTGCTGCCGTTGTTCGCGAGCCACATCCGCACCTTGATCTGCCCGACCCCGCCGGGGGCGTCGACCCAGTGCTCGCGCAGACGGCTGTACGGGTCGGCGGAGGCCGTTCCGCCGCCGACGAGGACGAACGCCAGCGGCAGGATCACCACGGCAACCATGAGCCGGACGACGCCTCGTAACCAGCCATGTGACGGCTTCGTTGCTGTGCAAATCACGGTTCTGCCTCCTGGTAGTCGTCCCCGGCCAGGTACATACCAGCATCACGGTATTGCGCGCCCCGGAATTCCTGGGCGTTTGCGCAGAATCGTTATCTGACCCGTGAGTACTTGTTAACCGCCCGTGGTTGACAAGTACTCACGGGTCAGACGACGCGGGCGACGGACGTGATGCGGTGGAGGGTGAATCGCCGGACCGCGCCGCTCGCCGGATCGAACGCGTCGAGCTGACCGCCGCCGACACTCACGGGATCGACGATGCGGTGCGTCGCCACGCCCTGCGCGTCGACGTAACCGATCGTTACGCTCGTGCGTTCCCGCGCCGCGGCGTTGAGCAGGGCGATGGTCGCGGCGCTGCTGGCCCGCGACCCGTCGGACCGGACGCTGCCGGACCCCTTGGCCGACGCCGCCAGGTCACCGGCGCGGAGGGTCCGGACGACCGCGTCGAGCTGGGCGTCCGTGGCGACAGCCGGGGTGCGGCCCGCGGGAGCCTTGCGCCGGGTCAGGACCCGGGCGCCGCGGGGGCGCAGGTCGACCAGGGCGCCGGACGAGTCCTCGCCTGCGGGCGCGAAACCGGCCGCCCGCAGTTCGCCCAGCACTTCCCGGAGCGGTGCCTGCGACACCGCCACCGTCGGTGCCAACGCGCGCAGGGCCAGAGATGAAGCCACCGGCGACGCCAGGACCTCCGCGAGCAGTGTGGGGTCCTCGCAGCGGACGAACGACGCCGCGACGCCCGCCCGGAGCCGGCCGTGCCGTCTCGCGACGTCGTCGATCAGATACGACAGCGACTGCGGGACGGGTGTGCGCGACCGGGTCGCGAAGAGGCTGTGCAGTTCGGCTGCCGTCATCCCGACGTCGAGGGCGCGGCGGACGCTGTCTTCGCTGATCCGGTACATCGACGCCGCCCCGGCGGACTCGATGTCCGCGACCAGGGTGATCTGCTCCAGAAGATCGGGGGTCAGCGGGCCGGGGGCGACGACCGTCAGGTCGGCCTGGACGAGGACGTGGTCGACGGGTTCGGGCAGCGACGCGTGCATCTCGGCCTCGGCGTCGCCGCCGTGGAGCAGTGCGCGTCCGGGGGAACTGAGCGCGCCGCGGGCGACGAGTCCGAGCGTCGCGGCCTCGTCGAGGGTGCGTTCCACCGCGTGGACCCGCAGCCGGGCACCCCAGCGGGGGCGACGCCACGCCAGCAGCCGGCTGACCTCCGCGGGATCCGCCGAGTGGCCGCTGCCCAACTCCGCCAGCAGCCCGAGGATCGCCTGCCGGTCGCGCGGCGCGGACGGCGCGCGCACTTCCTCGGACAGGGCGGCGACCGGTTTGTCGTTGGCATCGCGCATGCCGATGAACCACGCCATGCGCGGCAGTTCCAGCCACGCGGCGGCCAGGGCGTGCCACCGCCGGGCGACCGGCGCAGTGAGCCAGTTGTCGACCGCGGTGGTCGGAGCCCAGTAGTTCTCCCCGCTGTCGGACGTCGGGGCCGGGTCCGGGGTGCCGCTCGCGATCAGTCCCGCGGCCGAGAGCAGCTCGACGAGTAGGCTCAGCCGGTTCTCGTCGATGCCGGACGTCTTGGCGATCCGCCGCAGTTCGCGGACACCGAGACCACCTGCCCGCAGCGCAGGCGCCGGCACCTCGCCGAGAGCCTTGACGACGTCCTCGCAGTGACGAACCAGTTCGAGCGCCTCACCTGCCGCGGCGGCGTTGATGTCGGCCGGCTTGTGCTTGCGGCCGGTCACGGTGGGCGCTGCCAGCGACGTGGGGTCGAAGACGGCCTCCCCGCGCAGGACCTGCCGCACCTGGTAGGGCAGTTCGACGGTTTCGTCGTCGATCCACCGCAGCAGCCCGGCGGCGAGGAGCCGCTGGACGGGACGGTCGGGGGGTGTTCCGGGAGCCGCGTCACGCGTCCGTCCGATCGAACTCGACTTCGACAGGGTCTCGAGGATGTCCCGCTCGACGCTCTGCAGTCCGGCCAGCGCGGCCGTGATCCCGGGTTCGTCGAGCGTCTCGACAGGCTCGGCGCTGCGCCCGACCCGCCACGGGATGGTGGCCACGACGGCGGGAACGATACGCAGCGACGTCTTGTCCCCCCAGACGATCCCCACGGACCGCAGGCCGTCCAGCGTCGCGTCGACGGTCTTCTTCGTCGCCCGCGAGCCCACCGCGTCCTGCAGGGTGGCCCGCGGCACGGCGACTTCGTCGGCCCGTTCGAGCGCCAGGAGCTCGAGGATGCCGAAGTCCAGGGACGTCAGGTTGTCGGCCGCGCGGGCCACCGATGCCCGCTGTTCGGCGCGGCCGGCGAGGACGACGATCGTGGCCGGCGGTGGAACCGCCAGGTCGGGGCGTTTGCGAAGCAGATCCGTCAGTTCGGCGTCGCTGCGCGCGGCCAGCCAGTCCGCGAGGGTCGCGGCGCCGCGGGACGAGGCTGCGGTGCCGTTGGTGCTCGCGGTGGTGTCGTCGGTGTCGGTCATCGACTATCAGATTAGAGACCTGGGCTGTACGTCGCCGAATGCTCCTGTCAAAATGGCACCGTGGCTAACAATTCGAAGAAGCAGTACGTGGATCCAGGGTGGCCCGAAACCGCCGATGGAGATAGCGCCGTGACCGAACTGTCGTCGAGCCGTGCGGGCGGATTGTCCCCGTTCGGCGAGGACACCGAGTTCCCGCTGCCGGCGGACTCACTGCCGTACGCGCATCCGCACACCGTGATCAACCGCTGACCCGACGACAGAAGAGGGGCCCTGCACCGGATCGGTGCAGGGCCCCTCTTCTGTGAATTGCGGGGGATTACTGCGGGAGCAGTCCCTTGTTCGCGTCGATGAGCTGCAGGATCTGGGGATCGATCGCGATGCCCTGAGCCTTGACGGCCTCGATCGCGCTGTCGACGGCACCGGCGTACTGCGAGGTGCCGTTGGTGCTGGGGACGCCGCCCGTGAGGTCGGGGAGTGCCGGCGCCGCGGGGGCCTCGGGCACGGTTGCGGGGGCGGTGCGCTGGGTGGGTGCGCTGCTCAGGCCGAGGCTCGAGGAGCAGGACGGCCAAGCGCCCCAGCCCTGGGAGTCGAGGACCTTCTCGGCGACGACGATCTGCTCTTCACGCGAGGCCTGGTTGGCGGTGGCCGCGTACTGGGTTCCACCGTGTGCGTTCCACGTGCTCGGGGAGAACTGGAGTCCGCCCTGGAAGCCGTTTCCGGTGTTGATTCCCCAGTTTCCGCCGGACTCGCACTGCGCGAGGCGGTCCCAGTCGGAGTCGGGTGCCGCGTTCGCGGTGCCCGAGAAGGCTGCTCCGGCGACGCCCATGATGGCGCCGGTGACGGCGACCTTGGCGACGGTGCGGCCGGTGGTGGTGGGCTTGCGATGGCGTCCGCTCATAGTGGTCGAGATCCTCTCCACACGCGCCTGCGAGGTCAGCTGTCGGGTTCGGGCTGAGAGGTCGCCCGGCCTCGCCTCTCCTGGCTGGAGAGGGTCTGGCTTCACCCCAAGATCCGAGTGTGCGAGGCACATTCGGACCGGTGTCCGTCTGAGAACTTGCGTTCCCTGGAGGACTTTGGGTCCCCCGTCCTCGTCCCTGGAATGCTTCGTCGGGACTCCGGTACCCGCGGGACGAGGCTTGGCGCGGCGGGCCGGATGTGGCCGATGTTTCCTCGGCCGGTGACGACGGTAACGGTCCGAGGCCGCAGTGTCACCATTTGATAACGCGGAGTGTCTTCGCCTGTTGCGGGGCCTCATTGGGCGCGCAGGGACTCTTCCCAGCTAGTGGCGACAAGACGTCCGTATCGCCGAGCCGTTGCCCTTCCGTTACCGAGCCGTTATGTGAGGAAGCTCACATCACTGGGGAGCGTCGACGATGTCCTTGCCGAGGGGCATGAGCGAGATGGGGATCATCTTGAGATTTGCGACCGCGAGCGGGATACCGATGATCGTGATCGCCATGGCGATTGCCGTCACGACGTGCCCGATCGCGAGCCACAGACCAGCGATGACGAACCAGATGACGTTGCCGATCAGCGAGGCCACACCGGCCGTCGGCTTGTCGACCACCGTCTTGCCGAACGGCCACAGTGCGTAGACGCCGACCCGGAACGACGCGATGCCGAACGGGATCGTAATGATCAGGATGCAGCAGAGGATTCCGGCGACGAAGTACCCCAGCGCCAGCCACAGACCGCCGAAGATCAGCCAGATGATGTTGAGCAGAATTCTCATGATCGTCCCATCGGTCGGTGGTCGGATGTGTCAGCGCGAGCGTCGGCCCTGCCTCAGTGCCGCGACGATTCCGAGAAGGAAGCCGCTCGGGCACGCCAGGGCGATGAGATAGAGAACGAGGCCCGGTTCGGAATCGGAGAGCACCGGGGTCAGGAAGATCGCCACGATCGCGACGAAGCCGATCGCGAAGAGGGCGAGTGCGACGCGCAGGAGTCCGTCGCCCCTCCGGGGTGTCTGAGGAGTGCTCGAAGGAGTCGGTTCGTGGGCCACACCAGCAACGATAGTGCCTGGAAACCCGGATGCCGGAGGGGGTCTGTCCAAGGTAGACTGTGGGCACTGCGCGTCCCGCACCAGAGGTGGGGCGCGCTGTTTTGCATACCAAGTGCAACCAACTGCACTCCAAGTGATGAGCGGGTGAACGCGGTGCCGACCGGCAAGGTGAAGTGGTACGACGTCGAAAAGGGCTTCGGCTTTCTGTCGCAGGAAGAAGGGGAGGACGTCTATGTGCGTTCGTCCGCTCTTCCCGAGGGCGTCGAGGGCCTCAAGGCCGGCCAGCGTGTCGAGTTCGGCATGGCCGCCGGTCGACGCGGCCCCCAGGCTCTGAGCCTGAAGGTGCTCGACCCGGCGCCGTCGCTGCGTCAGAACGCCGCGCGCAAGGAGCCGTCCGCCAAGAAGCACACGCCGGACGAACTCCACGGCATGGTCGAGGACATGATCACGCTGCTCGAGGCGAAGGTCCAGCCCGACCTGCGCAAGGGCAAGTACCCGGACCGCAAGACCGCCCAGCGCATCTCCGAGGTGGTCCGCGCCGTCGCGCGCGAGCTCGACAGCTGATTCGACGAACGACGAGAAGGGCCTCCGCGCATCGGTGCGCGGAGGCCCTTCTCGTGTGAGCGGCTCGGTCAGGCCGTCTTGATCGACCAGGCGGCCCGCGCCTGCGTGAGCCCCTGCTCGTCGATGACGGCGGACGGCAACTGGATCTCGACGCCTGCCAGCTGCAGGTCCTCCGACGACGGCACGGTCACGGCGCGGGTCTCACCGGCACGGTGAGCCTGTTGCTGGACGACGACCTGCCCCGATGCGTCCTGGTACACGACGAGCATGCGCCACGGTGCATCGACGATCTCCTGCGGCAGCGACAGCTGCAGCGAGGAGCCGGGGGGCACGTCGAGTTCGGCGAGGTCGCCGGTCGTGCAGTCCTCGAGATACAGGTTGCAGTACGCCAGCGGGGGGATCTGCTCGGCCCGGTTGTGCGCGAAGGCGGTGATCTCGGGCAGGCGGGGCGAGGAATTGCGGATGAGCGCGTACATGACTCCGACGAAGGCCACCAGGACCACCATCAGGCCCACCGCAATCAGTGCCAGGATCTTCTTGGTTCGCGCCTGCATTCTCACTTACTTCACATTTCCTGTCGATCGGTCGGCCCGGTGGGTCGAGTGGGGCTCGGACACTTCTTGTTCGGCCAGGTCGGGACGTTTTCCGCCGAGCCCGGGCAGGAGGGTGCTCCCGCGGTACGTGAGGACGGTCTGGACGAGGCCGATGGTCATGACGGCAGAGACGACGGAGAACCCGATCCAGTATTCAGTGGGCAGCAGGACGCCCAGCGCGCCACCCACGACCCAGCTCAGCTGTAGAACCGTCTCCGATCTACCGAATCCGGACGCGATCGATTCCTCGGGCAGGTCGTGCTGCAACGACGCGTCCAGCGACACCTTGGCCAGGGCGCTGGCCGCCGACGCGACGAGGGTGGCCAGGGCGGCGGTCAGCAGGTTGTCGGTGATCGCGGCGAGGACGGCGATGACCCACACGGCACCCGTGCAGCGCAGCACGATGAGGGCGGGACGGCCGAGCTTGATCCGGGCACCCGCGGCGTTGCCGGTGAAGTTGCCGATGCCGGCGGCGGCGCCGACCAGACCGAGCATCGCGGCCTGCACCAGCGGCTCGTGGTCGGTCCTCGACTTCGCGACGAACGCGATGTACAGCGTGAGGAACCCGGTGAGCACGCGGATGGTGCTGTTGCCCCACAACCCGGTGATGACCGCGCGGCCCAGCGGTTGCCTGCGTTTACCGGATTTCGCCGTGGCCGCGGCCTCGGGTTGCAGCACGCGGGTGCGTCCCAGCACCTCGGTGGGGTGCTCGTCGCCGTGATACGTGAGGGTGGCGGGGACCTCGCCCTCGGTGACCTCCACCCACGACGGGATCCGCATGCTGAGGTACGCACCGAGGGCGGTGATGACCGCCGCCAGCCACAGCGCGCCGACGGATCCGGTGGCCATGGCGAGACCACCCGCGAGGGCGCCGGCACCGATGGTTCCGCCGAGCAGTCCGAACACGGTGAGCCGGGAGTTGACTCGCACCAGGTCGATCTCCGGTGGCAGCACACGTGGTGTGACCGCGCTCTTGAGCACCGAGAAGGACTTGCTGAGCACCATCATTCCGAGCGCGGCCGGATACAGCACCCAGCTGTCGAAGTTGAAGACGAGGACGATCGCCAGGATCGTCCGGAGACCGAACGACGTGGCCAGTGCGACGCGACGGCCGTGCTGAAGCCGGTCGAGCATCGGACCGATCAGTGGAGCGATGACGGCGAACGGGGCGATGGTGATCAGAAGGTACAGCGCGACCTTCGTCTTGTCTTCGCCCGTCGCGGCCGAGAAGAACAGTGTGTTCGCCAGGGCGACGGCAATGGCCGCGTCGGTCGCGTTGTTGGCCATCACCGCGTAGGTGAGCGCGGTGAGCCCCGACTTGTCCGCACCGTCCGCCTTGGCCGCGCGATGGAACGTCGCGATGCCCTTGTTGGTGAGTTCCCGGCTGCGCATTGCCGCGACCCGGGTGACGGTGAGTTTGCGCGGCATCGGCGGCGCCTTGGGGGCGTCGGCCCGCTCCTCGTCGGAACGGGGACGCTGCCCGCCGCCGACCGGATGGAGGGGTGGGAGCGGTGTGCGTCGACCTCCCGAACGTGCGGCGGGCGGGTATTTGTCGTAGCCGGGATGAACGGGGGGCCCGGAATTCTCGTCAGGAGCCCGACCGCCGTCAGGCTCGTAGGGTTCGCGCGGTCCGGTCACTCCCTAATTCTGTCCTAGTCGGGAGACATGCGACCACAGCAACCCCGGCCAATGCTGGTCAGATCGGCCTGTCAGGGAACGAACCGCACCTCGAACATGCGCGGCCAGTACTTTCCGGTGACGAGGAAGCGGTCCGTTCCCGGGATCTGGGCGATGCCGTTGAGGACGTCGACGTCCCGCGGGCCGGGCGGAAGGGCGTCGCGGACGGCGGAGGCGTCGATCTCCGCGGTGACCCGCCCGTCCGAGGGATGGATGCGGACGAGGGTGTCGGTGGTCCAGACGTTCGCGTAGATCGCACCGTCGTCCGCGCATTCGAGTTCGTTGAGGCCGGCCAGCGGGCTTCCGTCCTGCACCGCCTGCACGGTGCGCCGGGGTTCGAACGTGACCGGGTCGCGGAACGTGAGGGTGGGTGAGCCGTCACTGGTGACGAGCGCGTCGGGCACTGCGCAGATGCCCCACCCTTCGCCGTCGAACGGGACACGCCGCTGTTCGGCGAGTGTCGCGCGATCCCGGGCGACGGCCACCCCGTCACGCCACGTCAGCTGCCAGATCGTGTCGCCGCTCACCGTGATGCCCTCGCCGAACAGGGGAGACGGCAATTCGGCACGCATCCGGACGGTGCCGCTGTCGAGGTCGGTGGCCTGCACCCAGGACTCGCCGGGCCGGCCGGTGCCCTCGAGCAACTCGGTGCCGTCGATCTCGAGTCCCTGGGTGAACGCATTCGGGTCGTGGTCGAGGGTGCGGACGATCTCCACGTGAAGGTCCGCGTCGGACGCGTCCGCCGCCACGGGACTCTCCGGGGAGCACGCGGTGACCATCCACGCCACCGCGAGCAGGGCTGGGACGAGGTGCCTCCGGCCGGTCATCGGACCAGCATGACAGCCCAGGTGGGCACGCACTTGCGGTGGTGCGGCAAACTGGTGGTGTGAGTGTTGCTTCTTCCGACGAGCGCGCAGTGGCGCGTCCCGTACTGACCGACGCCGTCGAGCTCGCCCGAACCGCCTTGGTCGAACTGCAGGAAGGGGGAGTCGGCGACTACCTGGGCGTCACGTCCGAGGACGCGTGCGCCGCGACTCACCGTTTCGTTGCGGACCTTCCGGGCTACCGGGGCTGGCAGTGGGCGGTGGTGGTGGCTGCCGATCCCGAAGCGGACCATGCCACCGTCAGCGAACTCGCCCTCCTCCCCGGACCCGATGCGCTGGTCGCACCCGAATGGATCCCGTGGGACCAGCGCATCCGCCCCGGCGACCTGTCCGCGGGCGATCTGCTGGCACCGCCGGCCGGTGACCCCCGCCTGGTCCCGGGCTATATGGCGACGGGTGACCCCGAGATCGACGAGACCGCCCTCGAACTCGGCCTGGGCCGCAAGCAGGTGATGAGCCTCGAAGGCCGCGTCGACGCTGCCGAACGCTGGCACGACGGCGACTACGGCCCCGATTCCGAGATGGCCAAGGCCGCGCCGTCGACGTGCGGGCTGTGCGGCTTCTACCTCCCGCTCGCCGGTTCGCTGCACGCGTCGTTCGGGGTGTGCGGCAACGAGATGGCCGCCGACGGGCACGTGGTCGACGCGACCTACGGTTGCGGTGCCCACTCCGACACCCTGCTGCCTTCGGGTGCCGGTTCGCCGCAATTCGACGCCTACGACGACGGCGCCGTCGAGGTCGTCGAGCGGGCCGTCGCCGAGACGGACACCGAGGCCGAATCCGAGTCGCGGCCCGAGCCCGAAGCCGTTGCCGAGGTCACCGAGGCCGAGGAATCCGCATCGACCAGCTAGCCGATCCTTTCGGCACCGCCGCCCTGAGGGATTCGACGCTTCTGGCGTGGCGAACGTCCCCGACCCGTCTGCGGGAGGACGCGGCGGCCGAATCCGATCTGGCGCGCGCCGGCTACCGCGACCGGCTCCTCACCGAGCTCGCGCAGAACGCCGCCGACGCCGCCGCCCGCGCCGAAGTACCCGGTGAGCTGTCCGTGCAACTCGACGGCCGCGTCCTGAGCGTGTCCAACACGGGCACCCCGCTGGACGAGCCCGGAGTCCAGGCGCTGGTCGCGTTGCGGGCGTCGAACAAGTCCGGGACGACCGTCGGCCGCTACGGCGTCGGCTTCACGGCGGTGCTGTCGGTGAGCGACGAGGTCGAACTGCGGTCGACGTCCGGTTCGGTGCTGTTCTCCGGGGAACGGACGAGGTCGGAACTCCGGGAACTCGACGGTGCGGACCCGGGAGCGGACGTGCCTGCCCTGCGGCTGGCGTGGCCGACGGAGAACCGCCCGGCCGCAGGCGCGGCCTCGGAAGTCGTATTGACGCTGCGCGAGGACGTGGACGGTGAGTCGCTGCTCGCCTACATGGCCCGCGAGGCACCCGACCTCCTGCTCGAACTCCCGGCACTCGTCTCGATCACCGTGGGCGACAAGCAGTTCCGTAGACGCGAACGACCACTCGATTCCGGGTTGACCGAGGTCGCGATCGGCGACGACCGCTGGTGGCAGTACGAGTCCGGGCGGGCACGCTGGCTCGTCCCGGTGCGCGACGGCGTCGTCTCACCCGTGACGGAGGACGTCCTGCGCGCCCCCACACGGTCGGACGAGGAACTGTCGATACCCGCGATCCTCGTCGCGGACATCGCCATGCAACCCGACCGCAGGCGCATCCTGCCCGGCGCGTCGACCGCCGAGTTGGCGTCCGGATACGCCGAGTTCGTGGCCGCGGTGCCGCCCGAGCAGCGACTGTCGCTGGTTCCCGTTCCCGCGTTCGCACGCAGCGAGGTGGACTCGGCGTTGCGGGACCATCTCGTCACCGAACTGCGGGAGCAGCCCTGGCTGCCGACTGTCGGTGGCACGAACAAGGCCCCGGTTCGGGCGTCCGTGGTCCCCGGGCTCACCGAGGAACTCGCCGAACTCCTCACCGAGATCGTCGACGGCCTCGTCGTCCCGGATCTGTCCGGGCCGCGCTGGGCGCCCGCGCTGGCCGCCGTCGACGCCCACCGCCTCGGCCTGGCGCGCCTCACCGAACTTCTCAGTGGCATCGAGCGGACACCATCCTGGTGGCAGCGCCTGTACGCGGCGCTCGAACCGCTGGCCGTCGACGCCCTCGCGGCGGAGGAACTGGCGTCGATCCCGGTTCCGCTGTCCGACGGCCGCACGGTGACCGGTCCGCGAACGGTGTTGCTGGGGCACGACATCGACGGCGTCCTGGGGGTCGACTGGACGCGGCTCGTCCACCCGGATGCCGCGCACCCGCTACTGTCGCGGCTCGGCGCGAAGACCGCCACGGCCGTCGACCTGCTCTCGGATCCGGCGTTGCGGGCCGAGATCGAGGACCTCGACCCCGACGACGCGGCGGCGGCAGAAGAACTGTCGACCGCGGTGCTCGCACTCGCCGGGCGCGTCGACCCCGGCACCCTGCCGTCGTGGCTCGGCCAGCTGCCCCTGCCGGATGTCGACGGGGAGTTGCGCGGTGCGGACGAATTGCTGTTGCCCGGTGCGCCTCTCGCCGACGTCCTGGTGGACGACTCACCGTTCACGTGCGTCGACGCCGCGTTCGCCGAGCGGGTGGGGGAGGACGCCCTCCGCGCCGTGGGTGTCGGCTGGGGTTTCACCGTGCTGCGCACCGAACTCCCCACCGGCCCCGATCACGACCTCGACGACGAGGACCGCTGGTGGGACACGCTCGACGACGACCCCGACGAGATCGGGGCGGTGCGCGACCTGGACCTGGTGGACGAGGACCGCTGGCCGCAGGCGCTGACGATGCTCGCCCGGGACCCGTCGACGCGTCCGCTGCTCGCCGACCGCGCCGGGTACACGGCCTGGTGGCTGCGTCACAACGCGGAGTTGGACCGTCAGGTGCTCGGTCTGCTCCGCGATCCCACCGACGAGACGTTCGCCGGACTGCTCGACCCCGTCGAGCACCCGGAATCCGCCGTGTTCGCGGCGGCCCTGGCGCCGTCGACGGTCGACTCTCCCGAACTCGCGCAGCTACTCCTGGATCGACTGGCCGATCCGGACCGCGAACCGAGCCCGGCGGTGATCGCGCGGGCGCACAGCCTGCTCGCGGCCGCCGCGGCCGCCCATCTTCTCGACCTCGAGGAACTTCACCTGCCCGAACACGTGCGCGGCCTGACGGGCGCACTCGTCGACCCCGGCGACGCCCTGGTGCTGGACGCACCGTGGCTGGCCGCCGCGGTGCCGCGCGAGCGCCTGGTGGTGGGAAGCCTGGACACCGCCGAGGCTCTCGCCGATCTGCTGGACCTCCCCCTCGCGTCCGCGGCGATCCGCGGCACCGTCACCGGTTCCGGCCGTGAATCCTCATGGGACCGCGAACCCGCCGCCGTGCTCGCCTTCGCCGCACTCGGCCGCGACCTGCCGCACGGTCCCGTCGTCGTCCATCCCCGGCTCACGGTGAAGCTCACGGGCGCGGTCGACACCGAGATCGCGGTCCCGTGGTGGGTGGACGAGCAGGGAACCCCCCATTGCTCCGAGTCGTGGGCCGAAGGCACGTGGGGCGCCGCCGGTGTCGTTTGACCAGAGCGTGCTCGACAGTGCCGTCGGAGAGCGCGCACCGTGGTTGATCGACGTCGTCACCGTCGTCACGCACAGCGGCGGAACGGTCGCGGCCTGGATCGTGTCCACCGTCCTGACGATCGCCCTCCTGCTCCGGGACCGTCGGCGCGAAGCCGTCCTCGTGGCCGGCGCGATGCTGTCGGGCCTGGCCGTGATGACCACGCTCAAGAACCTGTTCGAGCGGCACCGCCCGCCACTGCCGGATCGGCTGGTGGAGATCTCGACGTTCTCGTTCCCGTCCGGGCACGCGATGATGACCGCGATCCTCGCGAGCGTTCTCGTCGCCGTGACCCTCCGGGTGGTGCTGGTGGGGTACGTCCGAATCGCGCTGGTCGTGCTGCTGGTGCTGTACACGCTGGCGGTGGGGCTGTCGCGCGTCTACCTCGCCGCGCACTGGATGACCGACGTCCTCGCCGGGTGGGCGTTCGGCGCGTTCTGGGCGGCCTTCTGGATCCTGCTGACCCGCACCCGGCCCCGCCGAACCCTGACCTCGAGCGAGATCTAGAGCAGTCCCTGCTGTGTCACCAGAGCAGTCCCTGCTGTGTCACAAGAGCAGTCCCTGCTGTGACACTAGAGCAGTCCCTGCTGTGCCCCGCGGCTGCCGCGCCGGGCCGCCCGCCGCTGCAACGCGAACAATCCGTAGCCGAGGAATCCGACGACGACCCCCGCTATACACGTCGGAAGCGCATCCGACCACCGATCGCCCGTGACGATCACCACGACGGCCGCGACCGCCCACGCCAGCGTTCCCAGTATCAGCGCAGGTCGCGGGTCGGCGAGGCGCTGAGTGAGGGGTGGGCGATCTGCGGATTCGTTCACCGAATGAACGCTACCCTCGCCGTGGTGCCCTAATCTCCAAGGGCGACGCGCGACTTCTGGCGATGGGGACTGAACAATGGGTGCTGCTCCGAAACTGCTCGACAACTACTTCAAGATCACCGAGCGTGGTTCGACGGTAGGAGCGGAGGTCCGCGGCGGAGTGGTGACGTTCGTCGCGATGGCATACATCGTGGTGCTGAACCCGCTCATCCTCGGTAGTTTCTCGGCCGACGACGCCGTCGCGAAGACCGACGTCCTCGGCAACATCCTCCCCGTCAACCAGGTGGCCGCGGTCACGGCCCTGGTGGCGGGACTGATGAGCATCGTGTTCGGGGTCGTCGCGAACTATCCCTTCGCGATCGCGGCGGGCCTCGGCATCAACAGTCTTCTCGCCGTCACCATCGCACCGCAGGTCACCTGGCCCGAGGCGATGGGCCTCGTGGTGATCGACGGTGTCATCATCGTCGTGTTGGCGCTCACCGGATTCCGGACGGCCGTCTTCAATGCCATTCCGGCCGAGCTCAAATCCGCCATCGCCGCCGGTATCGGCATGTTCATCGCGTTCATCGGTCTCGTCGACGCCGGGTTCGTGCGGCGCATCCCGGACGCCGCCGGCACCACCGTCCCCGTCGGCCTGGGCATCAACGGATCGATCTCCTCCTGGCCGACCGTGACGTTCGTGTTCGGTGTGCTGCTGATGGGTGTCCTGGTGGTGCGCAAGGTGCGCGGCGGTCTGCTGATCGGCATCGTCGTCACCACCGTGCTGGCCGCGATCATCGAGGCCGTCGCCGGTGTCGGACCGTCGCTGGGCGTGAACCCTTACGGCTGGAACCTCAGTGTCCCGGCCGCACCCGATGTGCTGGCGGAACTTCCGGATCTCAGCCTCGTCGGAGACGTCAGCATCTTCGGCGCGTTCACCCGCATCGGCGTACTCGCGGCCAGCCTGCTGGTGTTCACGCTGGTGCTCGCCAACTTCTTCGACGCCATGGGCACGATGACCGGGCTCGGCAAGGAGGCGGGTCTCACCGACGAGGACGGCAACCTGCCCAACATCGGACGGGCCCTGGTCGTCGAGGGCACCGGTGCCATCGTCGGTGGCGGCGCGTCGGCGTCGTCCAACACCGTGTTCGTGGAATCCGCCTCGGGTATTGCCGAGGGCGCCCGCACCGGACTCGCGAATGTGGTGACGGGACTGCTGTTCCTGGCCGCGATGTTCCTGACCCCGCTGTATTCGGTGGTGCCGATCGAGGCCGCCGCGCCGGCACTGGTCGTGGTGGGCGCGATGATGATCGGTCAGGTCCGCGACATCGATTTCACCCAGTTCTCGATCGCGTTGCCCGCGTTCCTCACCATCGCCGTCATGCCGTTCACGTACTCGATCGCCAACGGCATCGGCGTCGGATTCGTGTCGTGGGTCGTGCTCAATGCAGCGAGCGGTGGTATCAAGAAGATTCACCCGTTGATGTGGGTGGTGGCGCTTCTCTTCGTGGCCTACTTCGCGGTCGGTCCGATCACCGACGCAGTAACGTAAACGGCGGCCGATCAGTCCCGTATTGTCATTCCCGTGACCACGGATACGCGAGCACTCGCCAGCGACCTCTCCCTGGCTGTCGTGCGCCTCACGCGTCACCTGCGTGGGCGCCGCGTCGACGCCCAGGTATCGCTGACCCAGCTGTCGGCTCTGGCCACCCTTGCCCGCGACGGCGCCATGACGCCGGGCAATCTCGCGGCTCGTGAGAAGGTGCAGCCGCCGTCGATGACCCGGGTCATCGCGTCGCTGGTCGAACTGGGGCTGGTCGAGCGGGCACCGCATCCCACCGACGGACGGCAGATCATCGTCACGCTGTCGGATGCCGGTCACGCGCTGATCGCCGACGAGACCCACGCCCGCGAGGCATGGATGAACGAGCGGCTGTCCGGGCTCGACGAGGCTCAGCTGAAGACCCTCCGCGACGCCGTCGGCATCATCACGTCCATCGTCGCCGACTCGGAGTAGTCCGAACGGCCGCCTGCAGTCCCCACCCGTACAACGGCATTCGCCTGCCCGAACCCCGCGGCGCGGGGAAACCCCTTGCCGGAGAACGTAGCCGGCATCCGGAGTAATCCGGCCGCCGATGTCCCCCAGGGCCGGTCGATGGCGCGCGGGGCCCGGGAGCAAGATGGATGTGTGCCGCCCGAATCCGAGTCCACTGCCTCAGCCCAGCCGAAGACCGGCATGTTCGTCGCTCTCCGCACCCGGAACTACCGGCTGTGGGCGTCGGGGCAGATCGTCTCCCTCGTCGGAACCTGGATGCAGCGGGTGGCGCAGGACTGGCTCGTCCTGACGTTGTCGAACGGCAACGCACTCGCGGTCGGCATCGTGATGGCACTGCAGTTCGGTCCGACCCTGTTCCTGTCCGTCTGGGGCGGCGTGCTCGCCGACCGGTACGACAAGCGGCGCATCCTGATCGCGACGCAGGTGTCGATGGCGTTGTGCGCACTGGTGCTCGGGTTGCTGGACGTCGGCGGGCTGGTGGCCCTGTGGCACGTCTACCTCATCGCGTTTCTGCTGGGTTGTGCGTCGGCGATCGACGCGCCGGCGCGGCAGTCGTTCACGATCGAGATGGTCGGCAAGGAGTCGCTGCCCAATGCCATCGCCCTGAACTCGATGACGTTCAACACCGCTCGCATCATCGGCCCGGCGATCTCCGGTGTGCTGATCACCCTCATCGGCACGGGGTGGGTGTTCCTGCTCAACGTGGGCACGTTCACCGGTGTGCTGATCGCCCTGCTGATGATGAACGCCCGCGAACTGTTCACGGCACCCCAGGCGGAACGTGGAAAGGGGCAGGTCCGCGAGGGTTTCCGTTACGTGTGGGGTCGCACCGACCTGCGGGTGCTGATGGTGGCGGTGTTCATGGTGTCGACGTTCGGGCTGAACTTCCCGATCAGTCTCGCCGTTCTCGCCCGCAACACGTTCGAGCGCGGCGCGGACGCCTACGGACTGCTGTCGACCACCCTCGCCGTGGGCACGCTGGCCGGCGCCACGATCGCCGCGAAACGCAAGACCCCGCCGCGCCTGCGCACGTTCCTCGGCGCCGCGGCCGCATTCGGGGCGTTCGAGATCCTGGTGGGACTCATGCCCACCTACGTGCTGGTCGCGATCATGCTCGTGCCGACCGGCGCGTTGACGCTGACGTTCACGACGGCGGCGATGAACATCCTGCAGATGTCCGTGCCGTCCGAGATGCGCGGCCGGGTGATGGGCATCTACATGCTCTGCTTCCTCGGCGGCACCCCGCTGGGCAGTCCGGTTCTGGGCTGGCTGGCCGACGTCCTGGACCCCCGCGCCCCGCTCGTGATCGGAGGTGCGATCTCCCTGGTGAGCGGCATCGGCGCAGCGCTCTACCTGATGCGGCACCAACGAGTGCGACTGAAAGTACGCAGACCGGATGCGGGCCGCTACCTTCCGGTGTTCGAACTGCACAACGTTCTCGAACCACACCCCGTGGTGGTCTGCGACGCCACCGAGCAGGCCGTGGAAGCGAGCCGCGACCCGCGGTCCTGACGGCTGCCGCAACCGTTCAGACGCCGACCGCCGTCGCCACCGCCCTCCGGGTCAGCACTCTCGCGAGGTGGCTGCGGTACTCGGCGTCGGCGTTGCCGTCGGTGATCGGGTCGGTGCCCTCGGCGGCGTGTTCGGCCGCCGCCCGGATCAGTTCCGGATCGGCGGCATTGCCGACGAGCGCGTCCTCGACACCGCGAGCCCGCACCGGCACTGCCCCCATGTTGGTCAGCGCCACCCGGGCCTGCCGGATCGTGCCGCCGTCGACCTGGATCGTCGCGGCCACCGCCACGATCGACCAGGCCTCCGCGACCGTGTTGAACTTCTCGTACCGCGCCTCCCAGCCGGTGTGCTTGGGAACCCGCACGTCCACGAGGATCTCGTCCGGTCGCAGCGTGGTGGTGTAGTAGCCCTCGAAGAAGTCCGCGACCGGGATGCTCCGCCTGCCCGCGGTACCCACGGCGGTCAGGGTGGCGTCGAGTGCCAGTGCGGGGGCGCAGAGGTCGCCCGCCGGATCGGCATGCGCCAGAGCGCCACCCAGCGTGCCGCGATGCCGGATCTGCGGATCGGCGACGGTGCGGGTGGCCTCGACGAGCAGCAGCGCGTGCTCGTGAACGAGCGGGTCGCGGATCAGGTCGTAGTACGTGGTCATCGCACCGATCACGAGGCTGTCTCCGTCGTCGCGGACGCCGCGCAACTCACCGATCCGGCCCAGGTCGACGAGGGTGCTCGGCGAAGACAACCGCAGCCGCAGCACCGGTAGCAGGCTCTGGCCGCCCGCGAGTATCTTGGCGTCCTCCCCGGCCTCGGCGAGCGCGGCCACCGCCTGTTCGACGGAGGTCGGGGACACGTAGTCGAAGCTTGACGGAATCATCGGGCACCTCCCTGAGCGGTGTGGATGGCGTTCCAGACCCGCATCGGCGTACACGGCATCTCGACGTCGCGCACCCCGAACTGGCGGACGGCGTCGAGGACGGCATTGACGACGGCCGGGGTGGACGCGATCGTCCCCGCTTCACCGACCCCCTTGACGCCGAGCGGATTACCGGTGGCGGGTGTCTCGGTGCGGCCCGTGGTGAACGTCGGCAGATCCGCCGCCGACGGCACGTGATATTCGGCGAACGAACCCGACAGGAGGGTGCCGGACTCGTCGTACACCGCCTCCTCGTACAGAGCCTGCGCGATGCCCTGGGCGAGTCCGCCGTGCACCTGACCCTCCACGATCAGCGGGTTGACCACGTGCCCGATGTCGTCGACGCACACGTAGGAGCGGATGCCGACCTTCCCGGTCTCGGTGTCCACCTCCACCGCGCACAGGTGCGTGCCGTGCGGGAACGAGAAGTTCTCCGGGTCGTACGCGGCCTCGGAGTCCAGATTCGGTTCCACACCCTCGGGCAGGTCGTGCGCGGCGAACACGGCGAGCGCGACATCGGCGATGCCGACAGCTTTCTCGGTGCCCTTCACCCGGAACCGGCCCTCGGTGAACTCGAGATCGTCCTCGGCGCACTCCATCAGGTGCGCCGCGATGGGCCTGGCCTTCGCGATCACCTTCTCGGCGGCCTTCACTACGGCGATCGCGCCGACCGCCAAAGACCGGGAACCGTACGTGTCCATGCCACGCGGCGAGGTCTGGGTGTCGCCGTGCAGCACCTCGACGTCCTCGAACGGAACCCCCAGCTGATCCGCGACCACCTGGCTCCACGCGGTCTCGTGACCCTGGCCGTGCGCTGACGAACCGGTGACCACCTCGACCTTGCCGGTGGGCAGCATCCGGATCGCCGCGTGCTCCCACCCGCCGGCCCCGTAGGCCAGCGCGCCGAGGGTGCGCGACGGTGCCAGCCCGCACATTTCGGTGAACGTGGACACCCCGATGCCGAGTTGCACCGGATCCTTCCGCTCGCGGCGCTCAGCCTGTTCGCGCCGGAGCCCGTCGTAGTCGAACAACTCCCGCGCGTGCGCGGTGGCGGCCTCGTAGTTACCGGAGTCGTACGTCAGGCCCGCGACGGTGTCGAACGGGAACTCCTCGTGGGTGATCCAGTTCTTCGCCCGCAATTCCAGCGGATCCATCGACAACTCGGTCGCGAGTTCGTCCATCATCCGCTCGATCGCGAACGTCGCCTCCGGGCGGCCCGCCCCGCGGTACGCGTCGGTGGGCACCTTGTTGGTGAAGACGTTGGTGCACGTGAAGTGATACGCCGGGAACTTGTAGATGCCGTTGAACATGAACGCGCCCAGGATCGGCACCCCCGAGGTGACCAGGCGCAGGTACCCGCCCATGTCGGCGAGCAGTTCGACCTTCATTCCGGTGACGGTGCCGTCGCGGCGGGCGGCCAGTGTCAGTTTCTGGATCTGGTCGCGCCCGTGATGCGCCGCGACCATCGATTCGCTACGCGACTCGGTGTACTTGACGGGCTTGCCGAGTCGCCGCGCGACGAGCAGCGCGATGACTTCCTCCGGCGTCACCTGAAGCTTGCCGCCGAAACCGCCGCCGACGTCCGGGGCGACCACGCGCAGTTTGTGCTCCGGTATGTCGAGCGTCATCGCCAGCATCAGCCGCAGGATGTGGGGAATCTGCGTGGCCGACCACATGGTGATCTGGGCGCCGGTCGGGTCGACCACCACCGAGCGGGGTTCCATGAACGCCGGGATCAGCCGCTGCTGCCGGAACGTGCGCTCGACGAGTACCTCCGCGTCGCGGATGGCCTGCTCGACGTCGCCGCCCGTGCCGGCCTCCGCGGAGTCGAAGGTCCAGGTGGCGCTGACGTTCGTCCCGAGATCAGGGTGCACGAGGTCGGCGCCGTCGGCGGCCGCGCCCGCGAGATCGAGCACGACCGGCAGTTCGTCGTACTCGACGTCGATCACCTCGAGTGCGTCGTGCGCCTCGTACGCGCTGCGCGCCACCACGACCGCGACGGCCTCGCCGGCGAAGTTGACGCCGTCGACCGCGAGGGACGGGGCGGGCGGCGACTTCATGTCCGGTGTGATCGGCCAGGCACACGGCAGGCTGCCCTGCTCGTCGGCGAGATCGGCGCCGGTGAGGACCGCGACGACCCCGGGCATCTCGCGGGCGGCGGAGGCGTCGACACCGGTGATGCGGGCGTGCGCGAACGGGCTGCGCAGGATCGCCAGGTGCTGCATGCCGGGCAGGACGAGGTTGTCGGTCCAGCGGGTGCGGCCCGTGACCAGATGTTCGTCTTCCTTGCGTGTGCGGGCCTTCCCGATCTCCGGTTCCGCGGTGGCGGTCATCGCACACCTCCCTGCGCGGTGTCGGTCTTCGGTGCATCCGCCGTCGGTGCTTCGGTGGTGCCGCCGCCGCGCAACCGCTGCGCCGCATCCTGCACCGCGCTGACGATGTTCTGATACCCGGTGCAGCGGCACAAGTTGCCTTCCAACCCCAGCCGCACCGTCCGCTCGTCCGGGTCGGGTTCCTCGGCGAGCAGGTCGAGGGTCTGCATGATCATGCCGGGGGTGCAGTAGCCGCACTGCAGGGCATGATTGTCGCGGAACGCCTGCTGCACGGGGTGCAACGTCCCGTTCCGGGACAGGCCTTCGACGGTGAGGACGTCGCCGCCGTCGGCCTGCACGGCGAGCACCGAGCAGGACTTGACGCTGTGACCGTTCAGATGAACGGTGCACGCCCCGCAGTTTCCGGTGTCGCAGCCGATGACGGTGCCGACCTTGCCGAGCCGATCCCGTAGATAGTGGACGAGGAGTAGTCGCGGTTCCACCTCGTCCGTGTATGTAGTTCCGTCGACGGTGACAGTGATGCGCATCGCGCCTCCAAAGCCGGGAGCCTCAGGTGATACGTCCTACTCTGCGCCGACGGAGCGCGACCAACACCCGAAATCGTGGAACCGGTTCCGGATCGGTCACGTTCGGCGCGCGACCTCGAGCAGTTCCTGCAATGTCGCGAGACTGTGGCCGGCGAGCAGACGATCGACGTACGGCAGCGCGGCCGCGATCCCGGACTGCACCGGCTCGTACCCGTCCGCGCCGGCGTGCGGATTCACCCACAGCACGGTGCGGGCGAGCCGGCGCAGCTGAGCCATCTGCTCCGCGAGCAGGGTCGGGTCACCGCGCTCCCAGCCGTCGGAGAAGATCACCACGACGGCGCCGCGCGCCACGCCCCGCCTGCCCCAGCGGTCCAGGAACGCGCGCAGCGTCTCGCCGAGACGGGTGCCGCCCGCCCAGTCGGGCACGGCCCGGCCCGCGGCGGCGAGCGCCACTTCCGGGTCGCGGACCCGCAGTGCCCGCGAGAGCCGCGTCAGCCGAGTGCCCAGCGAGAACACCTCGGTTCCTGCGGGGTTGCCGCGGGCGACGACGTGCGCGAAGCGCAGCAGCGCATCGGCGTACGGGCTCATCGATCCGGACACGTCGATCAGCAGCACCATCCGGCGCGGCCGGGTTGCCTTGCGGTGGTGGCTCGGCCGCACCGGTTCGCCGCCCGCCGCGAGCATGCCCCGCACGGTGCGCCGCGGGTCCACGGTGCCCCGGCGGGCCGGGCGCATCCGGATGGCCGGGCGGGTCGGGGGCCGCGGGCGCAGGGCGGCGATCAGCTCGGCGAGGTGCGCGCGCTCGGCCGCAGTGAGGTCGGCGATGTCGCGGTGGCGCAACACCTCGGTGTCGTCCGCGGCGACCCGCAGATGCGGCGCGTCGCCACCGGTGTCGCCGCCCTCCGTCGTGGTCAGAGCCGCGATACTGGCGCGGCGAGGCTGCTCCCCGGACCGCGGCGTGCGAGCCGGGACGGTACCGCCGAACCAGGCCGAGAACGCCGAGTCGTACCGCGGGATGTCGTCGGGACCGCGGCACAGCGTCGCGCGACCCGCCCAGTACACCTGGCTCGGATCGCCCACATCCACCTGGCCGAGGGCTCGCGTGAACGCGGCGACGGCGTCCGACGCGACCGACAGTCCCGCCGCCGAGAGGGCGTGCGCGAACCCGGCGATGCCCACCAGCGGGTCGCCGCTGTCCGGGGTCGTGGACACGCCTCTCACCCCGCCAGGAGCCGGTCCAGTCCGACCCGGGCCACCCGTTCGAGGTCCTCGCGGTACTTGAGGACCGCGCCGAGCGTCGCGGCGGCGGTCTCCGCGTCCAGCACGTCCCGATCGAGTTCCCGCAGTGCGCGCGCCCAGTCCAGCGACTCGGCCACCCCCGGCGGCTTGAGCAGTTCCATCTCGCGCAGGGAGTGGACGGCCCGGGCGACCTGGCCGGCGAGTTCGGCCCCGATTCCGGGGATGCGGCGGCGCAGGATCGCGACCTCCCGCGCCAGATCGGGGTGTTCGAGCCAGTGGTAGAGGCAGCGGCGTTTGAGGGCGTCGTGCACCTCGCGGGTGCGGTTGGAGGTGAGCACCACCAGCGGTGGTGTCGCCGCCCGCACCTCGCCCAGTTCGGGGATGGTGACGGCATTCTCGTCGAGGACCTGCAGCAGGAATGCCTCGAACTCGTCGTCGGCGCGGTCGATCTCGTCGACGAGCAGCACGCACGGCGCTTCGGTGAGGGCCCGCAGCAAGGGGCGCGCCAGCAGGAACCGCTCGGTGTACAGCGAGCGTTCGACCGTGTCGGCCTCGAGCGTGCCGTCGCTCGCCGCCTCCAGCGTCCGCAGGTGCAGCAACTGCCGCGGGAAGTCCCAGTCGTAGAGCGCCTGCGCGGCGTCGATGCCCTCATGGCATTGCAGGCGGATCAGCGGCAGACCGAACGCCTCCGACAACGCGGCCGCGAGCGACGTCTTGCCGGTGCCGGGTTCGCCCTCGCAAAAGAGCGGACGTCCCATACGGATGGCGAGGAACGCGGCCATCGCGACGCCGTCGTCGGCGAGGTAGCCGGTGGCGTCGAGCGCCCGCGCCAGTTCCGCTGGCGAACCGATCGTCGGCGTGGAATCACTCACGCCCGCGAGCCTAGGTGAGTGCCGGCCCCCGGATACGCGACTCGGACAACCCCGTCGGCGGTCAACCGTCCGGCTCCACCCTGCCGCGGTCCTCGCTCAACCGCCGGAACATCGCGGTGGCGCCGAACCTCGCGGCCGCCCGTTCGACCAGTCCCGGCGCGATCTGTGACAGGGCGAGCAGCGGGCGGATCGGCGCTCCGCTCTCGACGATCTCGGGCCGGTCACGCCGAATCGCCCGGATCACGGCGGCGGCGACCTTGTCGGTGCTGGTCTCGCCCGTGATCCGGCCGGCCCTGATTCCGCGTTCCGTCATCCGCTGGTACATGCCGTCGCCGGCGATGAAGCCGGGGCACACGACGGAGAAACCGACGGGCGAGCCTGCGTACTCCGCGCGCAGCGACTGGGTGAGACCGATCAATCCGGCCTTCGTCGCGGCGTACGGCGCGCAGTACGCCGGACCGATCTTCGCGGCCAGCGACGAGATGAACACCACGTGACCGCGACCGCGGCCCAGCATCCCGGGCACCACACGGCGCGTGAGAAGTAGTGGCGCGGTGAGATTCACGTCGACCATGGCGGTGAGCTCGCCGGGGTCGAGTCGGGTGAAGGCCGAGACGTTCTCCACGCCGGCGTTGTTCACCAGCAGGTCGAGGGGGCCGACCGCCGCCTCGGCGCGGTCGATCAGCGAATCGAGCTGACCGAGCCGGTCCAGGTCCGCGGGCACGGCCTCGGCACGCACACCCAGCGCACGCAGCTCTCCGACGATGTCCGCGAGGCGGTCCGCACGCCGGCCGGATACCGCGACGGCGACGCCCTCCCTAGCGAGGGCCCGGGCGACGACGCGGCCGAGACCGCCGGAGGCGCCGGTCACCAGAGCCGTGCGTCCCTGCAGTTGCTTCATTCCTCCGAGCTTTCGCGGTCGGTGGAGGGGAGTCAACGCTGTGACGCCCCGCATACGGCACGATGGACCGGTGGTTCACGTCATCGACATAACAGATCCGGCCGACACCAGGCTGGACGACTTCCGCGATCTCAATTCCTCGGACCGCCGTCCCGACCTCCCCGAGGGCAAGGGTCTGGTGATCGCGGAAGGCGTGCTGGTGGCGCAGCGCCTGCTCACGTCCCGGTTCGACCCGATCGCGCTGCTCGGCGTCGATCGGCGGCTGGAGGAACTCACGGACGACCTCGCGGACGTGGACGTGCCGTTCTATCGGACGACGGCGGACGTGATGGCCGAGGTCGTCGGGTTCCACCTCAACCGGGGTGTGCTCGCGGCGGCGCGCCGCCCCACGCCGCTCGAACTGCCGGACGTGCTCGAGCATGCCCGGACGGTCGCGGTGCTCGAGGGCGTCAACGATCACGAGAACCTGGGCTCGATGTTCCGCAACGCGGCAGGGCTCGGCGTCGACGCCGTGGTGTTCGGCAAGGGCTGCGCCGACCCGCTGTACCGCCGGGCGGTCCGGGTGTCGATGGGGCACGTTCTCCGGGTTCCGTTCGCGCACGTGACGAAGTGGCCGCACGACCTGGACGCGTTGCGGGAGCGGGGTTTCCAGCTTATCTCGTTGACCCCGAACCCCGAGGCGGTGACGTTGGCCGAGGCGATGACGGGGGAGAAGGTGGCGTTGCTGCTCGGCGCGGAAGGCCCCGGCCTCACCGAACACGCCATGCGGGCCACGGACATTCGTGCCCGCATTCCGATGGCACCCGGCACGGACTCGCTCAATGTCGCGACGGCGGCGGCGATGGCGTTCTACGAGCGCGTCCGCACGGGCCGGTGACAATGCTGCACCCTCATTCCCCGTCTCCGCCGCCGACGGGGACACCGTGGTCGACCGGACTCCTCGTGGCGGGCTTCGCCGCGGTCGTGGTGGCGGTCGCGGTCATGGCCTTCGGCTCGCAGCTCGCGCGGATCAACCCCGCCCTGGCGGTGATCCTCGAACTCGTCGTGGTGGCCGGGGTCGCACCGTCGGTGTGGCGACTACGCCGGGCATCGGTCTGGCGGTGGCTGGTGTACGGGGCCGCGGCCGGGGTTGTCGCCGGCTGGACGGCGCTGCTCGTCGGCGCCGCCTGACTCCGGCCGGAGTCGTCAGAAACCGAAGTAACGGCGGAGGAGTCCGCCCTTGCGAGCCGGCGGCGGAGCGGGTGCCGGCACCGGGCCGGGATCGGGGGCGGGGGCGGGGGCGGGGGAGGGTTGTTCCGCCTCGACGGCAGGCTCGATCTCGGGCCCCTCGCCGGGCGGGTGAACGGTGAAACCGAGCACGGTGAGCGTCTTCGGGTCGATCTCGGTGCCCTCGGGGGCGCCCGTGTACCGGAAGCCCAGCCATTCCCGGTTGGCGCCCTCGGCGAACTGCTGCGGGTGGAACGGCAGCGACTGCGGGTCGGGCAGGACACCCGCCGGGTGTTTCAGCGGAAAGTCGCCCGCCCAGAACGGCCTCTCCCACACCAGGGGGATACCGAGGTCCTCGTGGATGTGGACCGGTGTCGCGCTGAACGACCGCGTCAGGTGCCCGTCCTCCCACATCGCGAACGAGCCCCACGCGATGTCGGGCTTGGACGCCACATAATACGTCTTCGCGAATTCGGTGGGCCGGATGCGTGTTTCGGGCAGAGTCGACGGTCGGGGGACGGCCAGGTCGGGCCCGCACACGACGGTGACACCGGGGTAGGAACCGATGTGCACGGTCCCGGCGGCATCGAGCCGCGCGGCCTCGACCAGCGGAACCGGACCGGTGGGGGTGGCCACCAGATCGGGATAGAGGCGGGAGGCGAGCTGCTGCGCCGCGCCCGGATCAGGATCCGGGTGGCCGTGCAGCACAGCCGCAGGGTCGGGGACGTCGACGTACCAGATCGTTGATACCTTGGCCCCCACGGTCATCCCTCTCTTCCGGTGTCTTCCTGAAAGAGTACGACCCCGACCGTGTTCCCGGCCTGATCACCGCGCAGACGGTCACCGTCCGCTGCTGCGGACACCGAGCAGGACGTCGTCCCATGACGGGAGGGCGGGTTTGCCGCGCTTGTCCTTGTTGTTCGTCTGGTGCGGGGCGATCTTGGGTGCGGCGGGTTCCTCGGACGGGGCGGGCTCGTCCGAGAGCTCCTCGGTGACATCGGCCTCGATGATCTCCTCGGGCTCGATCGTCGGCACCTCCACCTCGGTGGGGAACTCGGCGAGTTCGAGCTGCTCCGGCTCGTCGGACGCCACCGGCGCCAATCCGCGGAGCGGACGGCCGAAGTCGGGATCGATCAGGTCGAACGCGGTGTCGTCGAGCGCGACGATGGTGCCACCGTGCGCGTCCGGCTGATACCGCCAGTGCGCCGCGTTGGTGGTCCGACCGGCCTGCCACTGCAGCTGGGCGACCCAGTGATTGTCCTCGTCGCGCCACGCATCCCACGTGGCGTCGTCGATGTTGTGCCCCCGCGCGCGGAACGCCTGCGTGACGATCTCGGCGAGAGTGGGAACGGCGGGGCCGTTGTCGCGGACCGGGTGTCCGCCCTGCGCCATCTCGGCCGCACGGGAACGTTCGAGCAGGACCGGATACGCGAACCGCTCCACCTTCGCCAGGGGGATACCGGCCTCGTCGGCCACCTGTTCGACGGAGGCGCCGGCACGGATGCGGGCCTGGATTTCGCGGGGCCTGAGCTGACTGTCCATTTCGATCTCAATCTGGCCGAGTCGAGCGATGTCCCCGCGGGATGCGGCGCGGAGTTTGTCATCGGCGGGAAGCCGGAATTTTTCGCCGGTACTGGCATCTGCGCACACGACGTGCGATCCATCAGGCTCGAGACCGATCACTCGAAGCTCTCGCACGTTGACCTCCTTATCGCGCCGGCTCGCGACTTTGCACCTGGGCAACTGTAATTCATTCGTGACAGCCCGCGCGGCAGGACACGCGCGGGTAAATCCCGTCCCGGCGTCGCGTGCGCGCTAGGCTTCGTCCTTTCGTGATCGGTCCTTCCTGCGGGGTGTGCGCTGCCTTGTGCGGGTGGCCTCGACCGGGTCGATCGCTGGTGCAGACCAGTGTTCGGCCAGCTCGAGGCTGGGTTCGCGGCCGGAGGCGACGTGCCGGTACGCGATCTCCGCGGCGCGGTCGACGTCGCCCGCCGCGATCGCGTCGTACAACTCGGCGTGCTCGTCACATTGCTGTCCGGGATCGCGTTCCTTGGTGAGGTGGAACAACCACTGCACGCGCGTCGCGAGCGGTTGCAGCATCGACTGCAGCAGGGGACTGCCGGACATCTCCACGATGACGGCGTGGAATGCGGCGTTCGCGGCGGCGATGGCGGGCTTGTCATCGCGAACGGTGGCTGTACGCGCCGCGGTGAGTTGGTCGCGCAGCGCCGTGAGATGGGAGTCGTCCGCTCGCTGCGCCGCGAGCCGGGCCGCGAGCACCTCGAGGCTTTCGCGGACGTCGAAGAGGTCACGGACCTCGTCGACGCCGAACGGGGCGACGATCGCCCCGCGACGCGGGACGATCACGACGAGTCCGTCGGTCTGGAGCTGTTGCAGGGCCTCGCGCAGCGGGATCCGGGACACCTGCAGTTCTGCGGCGAGGTCGCGTTCGATCAGGCGCTGGCCCGGCGCGAGCTGCAGGTTGACGATGCGACTACGCAGTTCTTCGTACGCGGTCTCGCGCAGCGACTTCGGCGCCGACGTGTCGGTTGCACCGTTCACCCGGTCTCCTGTCGTTGTGGTGGCCACGTCCGCCACCGTAGAACCCGTCCGTGCGCCGCCCTCGGGTGGATGCGGGTCCTTACGTCTGTGTAACACGGCGGAAATGCCGCGCCCCCAAGATTCAAATAACGGTATACCGCTAACTGTGGCGGTTCCTGAGTCAAGGAGTCCAGCGCGTGAACACGACCCTCTCCGCCCGAGCCCGAACCCTCGTCCCCGCGCTGTGCGCGGCCGCGACTCTCGCGGCGACCCTGACGGCCTGCGGGTCGACGGACGCAGGCACCGCCTCCGGCGACACCCTCCGCGTCGGGGTGTTCTTCCCCGGCTCCGTGTCCGACACGGGCTTCATGGAATCGGGGTATCTCGGCTACCAGCGTCTCGAGGAAACCCTCGGTGACCGGCTGGAGCTGAGTTACGTCGAGCAGGTCGCCGCCGCCGACTATCAGCAGGCCCTGGTACGGTTCGCGACCGCGAACGACCTCGTCGTCTCGCTCGGCGGCCAGACGGACGCCGACGTCCGCAAGGTCGCACCCCAGTTCCCCGACGTGAAGTTCGTCGAGATCGGCGGACCCGCCGACGCGTCCCCGCTGCCGAATCTCGCCTATTACGACCCGCAGCAGGCGGAGGCCGAGTTCCTCAGCGGAGCGGTCGCGGCGACGGCGTCCGAGACCCCGTCCGTGTCGTTCGTCGGCGGTGTCGAACTGCCCGCCATCGTGAACGCCGCGAAGGCCTTCGGCAACGGCGCCGAGTTCGCGCGGCCCGGCACCCAGGTGCTCACCCCGCAGTACCTGGGCGACTTCAACGACCCGGCCAAGGCGAAGCAGGCCGCGCTCGCCAACTACGGCGCCGGCGCGGGCGCGGTGGGGCAGATCGTGAACCTCGGCAAGTCCGGTCTGGAACAGGCCGCCACACAGTCGGGCGCCCTGATGGTGGGCGGCCCGATTCCCGGCGACTGCTCGAACCCCGCCTACATCGGGTACGTGCACACCGACATCGGTAAGGAAGTGGAGTACGCCGTCCGGTCCACCCTGGACGGGACGTGGAAGGCCGAGAACGTGGCCTTCGGCCTCACGTCACCGAACGGCGGCACCGACTTCCTGCTCTGCGGCGCCGACCCCGCCGTCGCCGACGCACTCGACAAGGCGAAGACCGCCCTGTCCACCGGCGCCGTCGAGCCCTACCGAGCGGGCTGACATGAGCACACCAGCACTCCAACTCACGGGAATCGGGAAGAGCTTCGGCGACGTCCGGGCCCTCCACGGTGTCGACCTGTCGGTGCAACCCGGAACGGTGCACTGCATCCTCGGGGAGAACGGGGCCGGGAAGTCGACGCTCTGCAACGTCGTCTACGGCGGTCTGCGACCGGACACCGGAACGATGACCCTCTCCGGTCGCAGGTACGCGCCCGCTTCGCCCGCGGCTGCGATGGCGGACGGCGTGGCGATGGTGCATCAGCACTTCAGTCTCATCGGCACGATGACCGTGGCCGAGAACCTGCTGCTCACCGGACGGGGGCTGCGACTGCGCCGCGCGGAACTGCGGACCCGCCTCGATCGGCTCGCCGACGACTATCACCTGCGGATCGATTCGGACGCGCTGGTCTCGGCCATGCCGATCGGTGCGCGGCAGAAGGTCGAGATCGTGAAGGCCCTCCTCACCGACCCCTCGTTGATCCTGCTGGACGAGCCGACCGGGGTCCTCGACCCCGGCGAGATCGACGCCCTGATCGAGACGTGCCAGGCCGTCGCGGCGGCGGGCAAGGCGGTAGTCCTCGTCACCCACAAACTCGGCGAGGTGGCCCGCGTCGCGGACGCCGCGACCGTATTGCGGGGAGGCGAGGTGGCAGGCGGGGGCCGCATGTCGGAGTTGACGATCCCCCAGCTGACGACGGCGATGGTCGGAAGACCGGTGTCGGAACTCAGTCCGGTGCTCGCGGCGGGAGTCGGCGCGGAGAGCGATGTCGGCGCGACGCCCGAACGGTGGGCGACCGGCCCCGTCGTCCTCGGGATCCGCGGCGTCCGCGCCACCCGGGCGGACGGCAGTGTCGCCCTGTCCGGCGTGGGGCTCGAGGTGCGGGCCGGTGAGATCGTCGGGATCGCGGGCGTCGAGGGGAACGGGCAGAGCGAACTGGTGGCCGTGCTGTCCGGGGCGACCCGACCCGAGTCCGGCACGGTCACGCTCGGCGACGCCGACATCACGTCGGCGTCCCCGGCCCAACGCACCCGGCTCGGTCTCGGGGTGGTGCCGGAGGACCGCCACCGAGAGGCGATGGTGGCGGAACTGTCCCTGTCGGAGAACCTCTTCCTCGGCCGCCTGCACCGCTTCCGCAGGATGGGTCTGCTCGACCGCCGCCGGATGGACGCCGCGGCCGGGGACCTGATCGAGCAGTTCTCTGTGCGGACACCCGGGCCGGGAACATCCATGGGTTCGCTGTCGGGCGGCAATCAGCAGAAGGTCGTCCTGGCCCGCGAACTGTCGACGGAGAACCTGCAGTGTCTGGTCGCGGCGCAGCCCACCCGCGGACTCGACGTCGGGGCGGTCGAATTCGTTCTGAACCAACTCCGCGGCTGCGCGTCCGCGGGAAACGGAGTCCTGGTCGTGTCCAGCGAGATCCCCGAACTGCTCGCGCTCTGCGACCGCATCTTCGTCAGCTACCGCGGGGCCCTGCTCGGGCCCGTCGACACGTCGGCGGCCACTGCGGGGCAGCGCATCGGTGAACTGATGACGGGAACGGCGGCATGACTCGACTTCGAATCCGGGTGCACCACCCACTTCCCGTGGCGGTCGCCGCGATCGCGGTCGCGGGACTCGTCGGACTGCTCCTCGCCGCGGCCGCGGGTGCCACCGTGCCCGAGACCGTCGAGGCTCTGTCCGAGGGGATGTTCGGCAGCAGCTACGCGATCGGAGTCTCGCTCAACACAGCCGCGGTGCTGGCTCTCGTCGCGGCCGGGTTCACCGTCGCACACCGGGCCGGACTGGTGAACGTCGGTGGCGAGGGCCAGCTGTGTGTCGGCGGCATCGCCGCGACCGCGGTCGGCACCGCTCTCGGGGAGGACACCCCCGCCCCGATCGCCGTCACCGCGGTACTCCTCGCCGCGGCCGGTGCCGGGTGGTCGTGGGCCGCGATCGCCGCGTACCTGCGGGTCCGCCGGGGCACGAGCGAGATCATCACGACGCTGCTGCTGAACTTCGTCGGCCTCGCGCTGGTGCTGCTGATGGTGCACGAGCCCAGCCTCCTCCGCCAGCCCGTCACGTCGTCGGAGACGCTGCCGCAGTCCGCGCCGCTGATCGAGACCGCGCACCTACCGCTGCTGGGGATCGAACGCTCGCCGGGGACGATCGCGCTGTGGATCGCGCTGGTCGCGGCGCTGATCGTCGGCGTTGTCCTGCGCCGGACGGCGGTCGGCGTCCGGCTGCGCTCCGTCGGCCTGAACCCGGATGCGTCGGCGCGGCTGGGACTGCCGGTCGGACAGCTGCGATTTCTCAGCCTGTCCTGCGCCGGCGCGTTTTCCGGGCTCGCGGGCGGGATCCTCGTCGCGACGGCACCGTTCGTGCTTGTCGAAGGATTCTCCTCCGGCTATGGGTTCTCCGGGCTGGTCGTCGGACTCCTGGCGCGCGGTTCCATGCTCGCCGTCGGCGCCGTGTCGCTGCTGCTCGGCTTCCTCGTGTCCGGCGGAATCAATCTTCAACTCGCAGCCGGTGTTCCGGCATCGACCGTGTCGATCGTGGAATCGCTCATGATCATCCTGATCGCGGGAGCGGTGCTGTGGACCGCGACCGGCCGGAGATCGAGATCCGCGGCCGCGACGACGGCGAAGACCCACGACGTCCCCGACCTGGCTGGAGCGAAGCAATGATGAACACGGTGTCGGACATCGCCGTCAGCGGCGTGGGATTCGCACTCCCGATCCTGGTGGCCGCGAGCGGGGAACTGGTGAGCGAGCGGGCGGGCGTACTGAACCTCAGCCTCGAGGGCATGATGCTGACCGGGGCATTCGCCAGCGTGCTCGGCGCCGTCACCACCGGATCCGCGGTGGGCGGCCTCGCGGCCGGATTGGCGGCCGGGGTGCTGTTCGGACTGCTGCAGGCATTGCTGAGCGTCACGCTGCGCGCCGACCAGATCGTGGTGGGCATCGCGAGCAACGCCCTCGCCCTCGGTGCCACCACCTACGGCGCCCGGCTGCTCCTCGCGGACGGCAAGGGGCAGAATGCCCCGGGTTTCGCGGTCGTCGAGATCCCGCTGCTGCACCGGATCCCGATCCTCGGACCGGCACTCTTCTCGCAGACGGCCCTCGGCTACTTCTGCTTCGCGGTGGTCGGGCTGCTGGCCGTCACCCTGTCCCGCCGGACCCGGGCAGGTCTCGTCGTCGACGCGGTCGGGGAGGACGCGAAGGCGGCAGACTGGAGCGGACTGCCGGTGCGGAAGATCCGTTACCTGTGCGTGCTCGTCGCGGGACTGACGGCGGGACTGGCCGGCGCGCAGCTCGCGCTGTCCGAGGTGCGCTCGTTCAGCGACAACATGACCGCCGGAATCGGGTACCTCGCCGTCGTGGCGGTGATCGCGGGCAGGTGGCGCGCGCTCGGCGTGATCTGGGCGTCCGTGTTCTTCGGGATCGCGCAGGCGCTCCAGTTCGCGTTGCCCGCGCTCGGTGTCAGCGTCCCGTTCGCCCTGCTCGTCATGCTGCCCTACGTGATCGCGATCGTCGCGGTCAGTGGATTCATCCGCAACAGCCGCTCACCCGCAAACCTGACCGTCGCGTTCGCGCGCGCGTCCTGATCGATCTCAGCGAGGAAACTCTTGTGACACTGATCCTTTCCCATTCCGACGTGGCCGGCCTCATCGACCGCGCCGAGGTGTTCGCCGCGGTGGAACGGGCGCACGCCGACCTGGCCGCCGGGACGGCATCCGCACCCGCCCCACCCGCCATGACCCTGCAGTCCGCGGCCTTCGTCCCGATGGTCGCGGCGGCTCAGTCGGCCGGCGCGGCCGCGGTGAAGATGCTGGTCGATCTTCCCGGCAACGCCTCCCGCGGTCTGCCCGTCCAACGCTCGGCCGTACTGGTCGCGTCCGCGGACACCGGTGAGTGCGAGGCCCTGCTCGACGGCCGCCTGATCACTGCCGTGCGCACCGCCGCCGCCAGCGCCGTGGCCACGAAACACCTCGCCCACCGAGGCAGCCGCGTGCTGGGGCTGGTGGGCGCCGGGACCCTCGCCGTCGAACACGCCCGGGCGATCACCCGGGTGTCGGACGTCGAGACGGTGCTGGTGTGGTCGCGCTCGGACGCGACGGTCGAGGAATTCCGCAGCCGAACAGAGGATCTCGGCATCTCGGTCAAGCCGATGGACTCGCCCGAGGCGGTCACCCGGTCTTCCGACGTCCTCTGCACGCTCACGCCGTCGAGGGACCCGATCGTGCGGGGCGCCTGGTTCGGCGAAGGCTTGCACGTCAACGCCGTCGGTGCGCCCCCGCGCGCGGACCACCGGGAGATCGACGGCGAGGGAATGCGACGGGCCCGGGTGGTCGTCGACTCGGTGGCCACCACCATGACCAAATCGGGAGAGACGCTGCTGGCGCTCGCCGAGGGAGCGATCAGCGAGGGCGACGTCGCCGTGGAGTTGGGCGACGTGATCGTGGGCCGCACCGTCGCCCGCACCTCCGATCGGGACATCACGCTGTACAACTCCGTCGGGATCGGCCTCCAGGACCTCGCCGCGGCGCGCATACTGATCGACAGAGCCCGGGAACGGGGCGTCGGAACAGAAGTGGATCTGAGTCGATGAGCCAGAGCGATGTCGACGACGTGGACCTTGCGCACCTGCGGCGAGCCATCGAACTCGCCGACGAGACGGGCGACGCGGGCAACAGACCGTTCGGTGCGGTGGCGGTGGGGGCGGACGGTCATGTGATCAGCGAGGGCGCCAACTCCGTCGCGACGTCCGCCGATGTCACCGAGCACGCGGAACTCGACGCGATCACCACCGCCTGCGGTGAGGGACGCACCGGCGACCTCGTCGGCGCCACCATGTATGCCAGCGGTGAGCCGTGCCCGATGTGCAGTGCGGCGATGGTGTGGGCCGGCATCACGCGGGTTGTCTACGCGGCGTCGTCCGCGGACTTCTCCCGGATTCTCCCGGACGGCCCCCGGTTCACGCTGGGCTGCTCCGACGTGCTCGAGTCCGCGAGCGTCGAGATCGAGGTCAGCGGACCGCATCTCGGCGACGAGGCGCTCGCACCGTTCCACCGTTTCCTCGACACGGACTGACCCCCGAACGCCGTCAGCCCCCGGCACCGAGGTGGCGGGGGCTGACGGACGTGGGTGCCGGGACTCAGCCGAGCTGCGAGACGACCCAGTCGATGCTCTTCGTGAGCTGCGAGACGTCCTCGGGATCGATCGCCGGGAACATGCCGACACGCAGCTGGTTGCGGCCCAGCTTGCGGTACGGCTCCGTGTCGACGACGCCGTTGGCGCGCAGGATCTTCGCCACCTGAGCCGCGTCGATCTTGTCGTCGAAGTCGATGGTGCCGACCACCTGCGAGCGGTGAGCGGGATCGGTGACGAACGGGGTGGCGTAGTCGCTGGCCTCGGCCCACTGGTACAGGCGCGAGGACGAATCGGCGGTACGCGAGGTGGCCCAGTCGAGGCCACCCTTGCCGTTCAGCCAGTCGATCTGGTTGGCGAGCAGCAGCAGCGTCGCGACCGCCGGGGTGTTGTACGTCTGGTCCTTGGAGCTGTTGTCCACGGCGATGGGCAGCGACAGGAAGTCGGGGGTCCAGCGACCCGACTCCTTGATCTCCGCGACGCGCTCGAGCGCCTTCGGGCTCATCAGCGCGATCCACAGTCCGCCGTCGGCGGCGAAGCACTTCTGCGGGGCGAAGTAGTACACGTCGGCGTCGGCGACGTTCACCGGCAGGCCGCCGGCGCCGGACGTGGCGTCGATGGCGATGAGCGCATTCTCCGAGCCCGCGGGACGCGAGACGGGAATCGCGACACCGGTGGACGTCTCGTTGTGCGCCCAGCCGATGAGGTCGACGGACGGATCCGAGACCGGCTCGGGAGCACTGCCCGGGTCGGCGGAGACGACGATCGGGTCGCCGATGAACGGGTTGTTCTTCGCGACCGACGCGAACTTGGAGCTGAACTCACCGTTCGTGAGGTGCAGCGACTTCTCCCGGATCAGGCCGAACGCGGCCGCATCCCAGAACGCTGTGGTGCCACCGTTGCCGAGCACCACCTCGTAGCCCTCGGGCAGGGAGAACAGATCGGCGAGGCCGGACCGCACGCTGGCGACGACGTCCTTGACAGGCTTCTGGCGGTGGCTGGTGCCGAACACCGAGGAGCCCACCTCGACCAGCGACTGCAGCTGTTCGGGGCGAACCTTCGACGGTCCGCAGCCGAAACGTCCATCGGCGGGCAGGAGGTCTGCGGGGATGATCGGTGTGGAGGTCATCGCTACTTTCTGTTCCTTACTGGTTCTGGCGGGGGAGACGGTCAGCTGGTGTGGGCGATCTGGTCCCAGCCCTCGACGGATTCGGGGGTGCGGGGTGCGGGTCCGGTGTAGATGGCGGCGGGGCGGACGAGTTTGCCGAGGCGTTTCTGTTCGAGGATGTGGGCGCACCAGCCGGCGGTGCGGCCGCAGGTGAACATCGCGGGCATCATGTGCGCGGGGACCTCGGCGAAGTCGAGGATGACCGCGGCCCAGAATTCGACGTTGGTTTCGATGGCCCGGTCGGGGCGGCGTTCGCGCAGTTCGGCGAGGGCGGCCTGCTCGAGGGCGGCGGCCGCCTCGTAGCGGGGGGCGTTCAGGCGTTTCGCGGTGGCGCGCAGCACCCGGGCGCGGGGGTCTTCGGCGCGGTAGACGCGGTGCCCGAAGCCCATCAGCTTTTCCTTGCGGTCGAGGATGCCCTTGACCAGGGCGCGGGCGTCGCCGGACTTCTCGGTGTCCTCGATCATCGGCAGGACGCGGGCCGGAGCGCCGCCGTGCAGCGGGCCGGACATCGCGCCGATCGCCCCCGACAGGGACGCGGCGACGTCGGCGCCGGTGGAGGCGATGACGCGGGCGGTGAAGGTGGACGCGTTCATGCCGTGTTCGGCGGCGGAGACCCAGTAGGCGTCGATGGCGGCGACGTGGGCGGGGTCGGGGTCGCCCTTCCAGCGGACCATGAACCGTTCGGTCACGGTCTTGGCCTCGTCGATGCGTCTCTGCGGGACGGCGGGCCGGTAGATGCCGCGGGCGGACTGGGCGACGTAGGACAGGGCCATGACGGAGGCGCGGGCGAGTTGTTCGCGGGCGGTGTCGTCGTCGATGTCGAGGAGGGGCTGGTATCCCCAGATGGGGGCGAGCATGGCGAGGCCGGCCTGGACGTCGACGCGGACGTCGCCGGTGTGCACGGGCAGGGGGAACGGTTCGGCCGGGGGTAGTCCGGGGCCGAAGCGGCCGTCGACGAGCAGGGCCCACACGTTGCCGAAGGTGACGTGCTTGGAGACGAGTTCTTCGATGTCGACGCCGCGGTAGCGCAGGGCGCCGCCGTCCTTGTCGGGTTCGGCGATGTCGCTGGTGAACGCGACCACGCCTTCCAGTCCGCTGACGAAATCGTCCGGTATTGCCGCGCTAGCTGACATAGCTCGTGGACTCTCCTCGTTCGAGTGCCCCCGGTCAGAGCGGCACTGTCTCGGCGTTCGACAATTGCGCTGGGCGTGCATGCGGGATGGGCAGGCACCCTCGTCCGCGCAATCGACTTCCCTTCCCCGGGCATCGCACGATCGCGGCTGCAATCCGAGGGGACGGGTTCGGTCCCCAAAACTTTAGCCGGTGTCACCGGAGAGTTGATCAGTGCATACCCGGGAGTAGCGTTCTCGGCTGTGTCTCCAGATGCAGAACAGCCGAAACCGGTGAACAAGGACCTCGCGGCCATGCGCGTCGGTTATGCACACCAGGGCGCTGACGGACGGTACGTCGACTCCGATCTGGACGCCGACCAGCTGAGCGACGGCTGGCTTCCCCTGATGCGCCTGTGGCTCGAGGACGCCGTGGAGGCCGGGGTTCCCGAACCCAACGCGATGACACTCGGAACCGTCGACGAGCACGGACATCCGTGCACCCGCACCGTCCTCTGCAAGGGATTGAGTGCCGACGGTGTGCTGTTCTTCACCAACTACGACTCGGACAAGGGCCGCCAGCTGGAGGCGGTGCCCTACGCGTCGGTGACGTTCACCTGGGTGCCCGTCGCCCGGCAGATCACCGTCCGCGGTCCAGTCGAGCGCGTGAGTGCCGAGGTCACGGACGAGTACTGGCACAGCAGGCCCCGCGGATCCCGGCTGGGGGCGTGGGCGTCCGAACAGTCGAAGCCAATCGGTTCGCGGGCCGAACTGGACGCCGCGCTGCTGCACGCGGCGGAGCGCTTCCCCGTCGACGTCGACATCCCGGTCCGGCCGGACTGGGGCGGAATCCTGATCCGCCCTGCGGTCGTGGAGTTCTGGCAGGGCCGCGCCAACCGGATGCACAACCGCATCCGGACGTCGCTGGCCGACGGCTCGTGGACGGTGGAGCGACTGCAGCCGTGACGGCCGGGGAATAGTGAGCATGGGAAACGAGCTAAGGGAAGAATGACCGACACCGTCACCGAGAAGAAGAAGCGGCGGCTGCTCGCCGACACGGCGCCGCTGCAGAACCGGGACTACCGCCGCCTGTGGGCGGCCGGGATCGTGACGGTGATCGGCGGGCAGCTCAGTGTCGTCGCCGTGCCGCAGCAGGTGTACGAGATCACCCGCAGCTCGGCGTACGTGGGTCTGACCGGTGTCTTCGCGCTGGTACCGCTGATCGTGTTCGGTTTGTGGGGCGGCGCGCTGGCCGACGTCATGGACCGGCGGAAACTGCTGACGATCACCACCGTCGGACTCGGTGTGACGTCGGTGTTGTTCTGGGTGCAGGCGGCGCTGGGACTGGACAACGTGTGGCTGGTACTCGGACTGCTGGGGTTGCAACAGGCGTTCTTCGCGGTCAACCAGCCCACCCGCAGCGCGATCATCCCGCGGCTCATCCCCGCGGAACAGCTGGCCGCCGCCAACTCGCTCAATATGACGGTCATGCAGTTCGGCGCCATCGCCGGACCGCTGCTCGCCGGCGTGATGATTCCGACGGTGGGGCTGTCGACGCTGTATCTCGTCGATTCGATCGCCCTCCTGGCCACACTGTGGGCGGTGCTGCGGCTGCCCGCCATCCCGCCGACGGGGGAGTCGCGCCGGGCCGGGCTGCGCGAGGTGTTCGACGGGTTCGCCTACCTCGCGACGCAGAAGGTGCTGCTCGCGTCGTTCGTCGTCGACATCATCGCCATGGTGTTCGGCATGCCGCGGGCGTTGTTCCCGCAGATCGCGCACGACACGTTCGGCGACCCGGCGTCGGGCGGTGTGGCGCTAGGACTGCTGTTCGCGGCGATGTCCTTCGGCGCGGTGGCCGGTGGGGTGTTCTCCGGTTGGCTGCCGAGGGTCCGGCGCCAGGGCCTCGCCGTGATCGTGTGCATCGTGTTGTGGGGTCTTGCGATGGTGGGCTTCGGCGTGGTGGTGGGGATCGCCTCACCCGGCGACAGTCCGGTCCTGTTGTGGATTGCTCTCGCGTTCCTCGCATTCGGCGGCGCCGTCGACATGGTCTCCGCCGCGTTCCGCAGCACCATGCTCCAGCAGGTCGCCACGGACGAGATGCGCGGACGACTCCAGGGCGTCTTCATCGTCGTCGTGGCCGGGGGCCCGCGGATCGGTGACGTCGTGCACGGCGCGGCCGCCGCGGCGGTCGGGACGAGCGTGGCGGCCGCGGGCGGTGGCGTCCTCGTCGTCGTCGGTGTGGTGATCGCCGCGCTCGTGTTCCCGGCACTGGTGCGTTACAAGGTCACCCGCTAGGTTCCTGTGCGCCATCACATATCTCGCGCCCATCTCGGGCACACTGAAGTGCATGGGTGAACCGCAGTCTTCGAAGACGGACAGGCCTGCCACGGCCGGATTCGAGATCCGGGGAGGCGGCTACCGGGCCGGCATCGCGGCTACCGGCGCCGGACTACGGCTACTCGAATGGGACGGTCCGGACGGGCCGATGGCGCTCACCGAGACGTGGGACATCGGAACCCGGCCACCCTTGTCGGCAGGGTTGATCTTGGCGCCGTGGCCCAACCGGATCCGCGACGGCCAGTTCGTCTTCGACGGCATCGACCATCAACTCGAGATCACGGAGCCGACATTCGGCAATGCCAGTCACGGATTCGTCCGCCGCCGGGACTGGCGTGTCGTGAATCACGCCGACGACCGCATCGAGTTGTCGATCGACGTCGGCCTCCACAAGGGGTGGCCGTACCCGCTGCGGCTCACCGTCGCCTACGTCGTGGACGACGACGGCCTGACCGTGACGCACACCGCCACCAACACTGGAGCCATCCCGGCACCGTTCGGGATGGGCTTCCACTCCTACGTCCGCGCCGGCGACTTCCCGCTCGACGAGTGCACGCTGCGACTGTCCGCCGGCACCCGGCTGCCTCTCGACGAGCGCATGCTGCCGAGTGGGGGTTCGCGGCCCGTGGCAGGCACCGAATACGACTTCACCAGCCCGCGCATGCTGGCGGGCGTCGCGCTCGACACCCCGTTCAGCGCACTGGACGTCGACGCGGACGGCAGGTCGCGGCACGAATTGCGGGCGCCGGACGGCACCGGAACGATCCTGTGGGCGGCTCGTGAGTTCGGCTGGCTGCAGGCGTTCGTCGCGGATCCCGAGGCCGGGAAGTCGTATCCGGGACGCGGGCGGGCGCTGGCGCTCGAACCGATGACGTGCCCGCCGGACGCGTTCAACTCCGGGATCGATCAGTTGGTGCTCGCTCCGGGGCAGCAGTGGACGGGTGTGTGGGGCATGTCCGCGGTGGCGTAGCGGTTCAACTTTCGAGCATCGAGTGCCCACTTGGTGAGACGGTGTAACACCGGTCGCGGTCCGGCCGATACGTCGGGCGGGGGTTCGTCTGTCGCGGCCGCGGCGCTTTGTGTCACGCTCCGTCCTTCCCTCACCGCGTCGGGCATCGCGGTGTGCGTTCTCCGCCGTCTTCGGCATCTGTGCAGGTAACGCGGCCAGTCCAGTCTCGCGTAACTGGCCCTCACCGATTCCACTCCCGTGCCGTGCGGGCAAATCGGACACTCGCCGATCCCGTTCGACGACCCTTCTCGGTGGTCGCCGCGCATCCCGCGGCGGACCCGGATCACGGGCTCTGAGCGGACCCGCCTTCGGCACGCAGGCCAGAGTGGGACTAGTTTCTACCTGAATGAAGTTGTTACTCATTGGTTTGAGCTTGAGAGGGATGCTTCGTGCCTGACAATGACACAAAGCCCACGCTTACCTACCCTGGTGGTGAGCACACGATGTCCATTGCCAGGGCAACCGAGGGCAATGACGGTATCGAACTGGGCAAGCTGCTCGCCAGCACCGGGTACACCACCCTGGACCCGGGTTTCGTCAATACCGCCTCCACCAGCTCCGCGATCACCTACATCGACGGTGAGCACGGGATTCTCCGCTACCGCGGGTACCCGATCGAACAGCTGGCCGAGAAGTCGACTTTCATCGAGGTCAGCTATCTGCTGATCTACGGTGAGCTGCCCACCACGGCGCAGCTCGAGTCGTTCACCGACCGGATCCGGCGCCACACGCTGCTGCACGAGGACCTCAAGAGGTTCTTCGACGGATTCCCGCGGAACGCACACCCGATGCCGGTCCTGTCCAGCGCCGTCAACGCGCTGTCCGCGTACTACCAGGACTCCCTGGACCCGGCCGACCCGGAACAGGTCGAGCTGTCGACCATCCGCCTTCTCGCGAAGCTACCGACCATCGCGGCCTACGCGTACAAGAAGTCCGTCGGGCAGCCGTTCCTGTACCCGGACAACTCCCTGAACCTGGTCGAGAACTTCCTCCGGATGACGTTCGGCTTCCCCGCGGAGCCCTACGAGATCGATCCCGAGATCGCCAAGGCTCTCGACATGCTGCTGATCCTGCACGCCGACCACGAGCAGAACTGCTCGACGTCGACGGTGCGGCTGGTCGGCTCGTCCGACGCCAACCTGTTCACCTCGATCTCCGGTGGCATCAACGCACTCTGGGGCCCGCTGCACGGCGGCGCCAACCAGGCCGTGCTGGAGATGCTCGACGAGATCAAGGCCAGCGGCAGCAACGCGGACGACTTCGTCCGCAAGGTCAAGAACAAGGAAGACGGTGTGAAGCTCATGGGCTTCGGGCACCGCGTCTACCGCAACTACGACCCGCGCGCGGCGATCGTCAAGAAGACGGCGCACACCATCCTCGAGAAGCTCGGCGGCGACGACGAGCTGCTCGACATCGCGATGGCGCTCGAGGAGGCGGCGCTCACCGACGACTACTTCGTCGAGCGCAAGCTGTACCCGAACGTCGACTTCTACACGGGTCTGATCTACCGCGCGATGGGCTTCCCCACGCGCATGTTCACCGTTCTGTTCGCCATGGGCCGCTTGCCCGGGTGGATTGCACACTGGCGCGAGATGCACGAAGATCCCGCTACGAAGATCGGCCGTCCGCGCCAGATCTACACCGGTTACACCGAGCGTGACTACAAGGACGTCACAGGTCGCTGATCGCGAATACCTGTGCCGAACCATAGAGCCCTCACCGAGGAGGACATATGACCAAGCCCGAGATCGAGTTCCAAGACGGACCCGCCCCGACCGACCTGGTCATCAAGGACGTGGTGGTCGGAGACGGCGCAGAGGCCGTCCCCGGGGGCACCGTCGAGGTGCACTACGTCGGCGTCGAGTTCGAGTCCGGCGAGGAGTTCGACTCCTCCTGGAGCCGCGGCGAGTCCATCCAGTTCCCGCTGCGCGGTCTCATCAAGGGCTGGCAGGACGGCATCCCCGGCATGAAGGTGGGCGGACGTCGTCAGCTCACGATCCCGCCGGAGCTGGCCTACGGTCCCGCCGGCGCCGGACACCAGCTGTCCGGCAAGACGCTGGTCTTCATGATCGACCTGCTGGACGTGAAGGAATAGTCTCCGCAGCACGAAAAGCCCCGCATCACCTCAAGGTGAGGCGGGGCTTTCTGCTCTCCATGTCTCCGGTCTCGGTGGCTCGTGTGTCGTGTCCGTGTGGAGTTCGACGACGAGCCGTGCGCCGCCGAGCGGGCTGACCTCGAAACGTGCGCTGCCGTTGTGCAGTGCCGCCTGCTGCGCGACGAGCGCGAGGCCGAGGCCCGACCCGCTCTTCGTCGCGTTGGACCCGCGGTGGAACCGTTCGAAGACCACCGCCCGTTCGGCCTCGGGCACCCCCGAGCCGTTGTCGTCGACGACGACGGTGGTGATGCCGTCGGCCGCTCTCAGCGTGATCGTCACCGCGGTCGCGCCGCCGTGCCGGACCGCGTTCTTGATGGCGTTGTCCAAAGTGAGGCGCAGTCCACCGGGCATGCCCCGGACCGTCACCGGGGTTGCGTCGACGGTCACCTGCAGCCCCGGATTGTGGCGCATCGCCTCCTCGGCGGCGAGGTCGCTGATGTCGACGAGGTCGCAGTCCACGAAGTCCTTGTCGGTGGACAGTTCGCCGCGGGCGAGCCGCTCGAGGTCGGACAGCGTCGATTCCACCCGGTCCTGTGAGCGGGCGACGTCGCGGAGGATCTCGTGCTGCTGTTCCGGCGTCAGGTCGAGAGTGGTGAGGACCTCGAGGTCGGTGCGCATCGCGGTGAGCGGGGTCCGGAGTTCGTGTGCCGAGACTGCGGCGAAGTCGCGTGCGGTGGCGAGCGCGGCGGTGGTCGCGTCCTGCGCCTCCGCGACGTCGCGCAGCATCGACTCCGCGGCGGACGCCAGTTCGTCCGCCTCCCGGACACCGGATGTCGTGGGCGTCAACTTCGGTTCGCGGCGCACGATGCGGCCGGTCAAGTCGACCAGCGGGCGCACGGCACGACCGCCGAACAACCAGCCGAGACCGCTGGCCGCGGCGATGGCGAGCACTCCGACGAGCAGGACCTGACGTTGCTGCTCCGACGTCACGTCCTGGGCTTCGGCGTACGGCACGGCCAGGGAGATCCGGGTGCCGAGGAGCGGCACGGTCGCGGTGTACGCCCGGTACTTCGTGTCACCCACCTCGACGGTCTGCTGGCCTGGGTCGAGTTCGGGCAGCTGGGTGGGGGTACTGACGAGCACGGTGTCGCCGTCGGCCGAACGGATCGTGATGGCGAACGCACCCTTGTCGCCGAGTGCCCCGAGGAACAGACCGGCGGTGGCGGCGTTGGGAACCAGAACGTCCGACGCCGTCTCCAGTCGCCGGTCGAGTTGCGACAGGTTGTTCCGGTTGATCGCCAGCGACACCAGGATGCCGAGCGCCACGACGATGATCGTCGCCCCCAGCGCGGTCGCGGCGGCCACGCGGGTTCGGAGGGAGAACGACCGTTTCACGACGGTTCCCGGAGCACGAATCCGACTCCGCGCACCGTGTGCAGGATGCGCGGCTGACCACCGACCTCGAACTTGCGACGCAGGTAGCCGACGAACACGTCCACCACGTTGGTGTCGGCGACGAAGTCGTACCCCCACACCAGTTCGAGGAGCCGCTCACGGCTCAGGACGATGCCGACGTTGCGGGCGAGCACCTCGAGGAGTTCGAATTCCCGTTTGGTCAGAATGACCTCCTCGCCCGCCATGAAGACCCTGCGTGCGGACGTCCGGATCTCCAGCGCACCGACGCGGATCGGTGGGGTCGCGGGCGAGTCGGCGGGGGCGGCGGCCGTCGTTCCGTGCCGCCGCAGCATCGCCCGGATGCGGGCGATCAGTTCGGCGAGGACGAACGGCTTGACCAGGTAGTCGTCGGCGCCCGACTCGAGGCCGGAGATGCGGTCGTCGACGGTGTCGCGTGCGCTGAGCACGCAGATCGGGATGTCGTTGTTCATCGCGCGGAGCGCGGTCACGACGCCGGTGCCGTCGATGACCGGCATGTTCATGTCGAGCACCATCGCGTCCGGACGTCGTTCGCTGACCACCCGGAGCGCGTCGGCGCCGTCGACGGCCGTGAGGACGGTGAATCCGGACAGGCGCAGGCCGCGTTCGAGGGACGTCCGCACGTCCTCGTCGTCGTCGACCACGAGGACACTGGCTGAGTCGGTGACGGTCACTCCTGCATTGTGCCGTGGGCGCGACCACTGAGCGTGCGGATGGCAGTTGTGGGAGCGTGTCTCGTCCGTACACTCGTTGGAGATGTTTTCTTCGCTGCAGGCATTCGAACTGACCGAAACCAACCGTGACTGGCTGATTCACCGCCCGGCCGAGATCGCGACCTACGTCGTCCTGGCGCTCGTGCTGCGTTTCGCGTTGCACTGCATGATCGACCGGATGACGCGGCCCCGGGAGCCTTCCGACAAACCGGCCATGCTCCGTCCCCTCCGGGAACGCGCCCCGCGGGGCGTCAAGGAGGCGATGGTCAACGAGCGTCGCGCGCAACGCGCCCGGACGATCGGGTCGGTGCTCAAATCGACGGTGTCGATCGTGGTGCTCATCTGGGTGGTGCTCCAGGTTCTCGCGGTCCTCGGCGTCAATGTGGCGCCGTTCATCGCGTCGGCCGGTGTGATCGGTGTCGCACTCGGTTTCGGTGCGCAGAACCTCGTCCGGGATTTCCTGTCGGGCATCTTCATGCTGCTCGAGGATCAGTACGGTGTCGGGGACGTCGTGGACCTCGGCGAGGCCGTGGGAACGGTCGAGACGGTGGGTCTGCGGGTCACCACGATCCGCGACGTCAACGGCACCCTCTGGTACTGCCGCAACGGTGAGATCGTCCGTGTCGGCAACATGAGCCAGGGTTACGCGGTCGCGGTGGTCGATCTGCCGATCGCGCACGCCGCCAACGTGCAACGGGCGTGCGAGGTGGCACTCGAGGCAGTCACCGAGGCGGCCAAGAGCGACGCGATCGCGGTCGACGTACTCGAACCCCCGGAACTGCTGGGCGTCAACTCGGTGACCGCGGAATCGGTCACGCTGCGGATCACCGCGCGGACCAAGCCGGGCAGGCAGTGGGCGGTGCAGCGGACGTTCGCCCGCGCGGCGCTGTCGGCGTTCGAGCACTACGACATCGACGCGCCGTACCTGTCGGTGCTGTCGTCGGCTCGCTCCACCAACTGATCGGCCCCGCGCTTCGTTACCGTGGCAGGTATGGACACCGCACTCGTCTGGTTCCGGCGCGACCTCCGGCTCGGTGATCTGCCGACGCTCCACACGGTGGCGGAGTCGGGGGCGCGTGCACTCGGGCTGTTCGTCCTCGACGATCGGCTGCTGAAAACATCGGGCGGTGCTCGCCGGGACTTCCTGTTCCGCAGTCTCGCCGCACTGGACGACCAACTCGACGGCCGGTTGCTGGTGGTGAAGGGCGATCCCGTCGACGTGGTTCTGACGGTCGCGAAGAACGTGTCGGCCGAAGAAGTCCACGTGAGCGCCGATTACGGGCCGTACGGTCGCGAGCGTGATGCCGCCGTCGCCGAGCACGTCGATCTGGTGGCCACCGGTTCGCCGTACGCTGTGGCGCCCGGCCGGGTGACGAAGACGGGCGGGGAGCCGTACCGGGTGTTCACCCCGTATTTCCGGCAGTGGCTCGAACACGGGTGGCGCGCGCCGATCGATACCGGGCGTGCGACGGTGGAGTGGCTGGACCCGGACGACGTCAAGGCGCGGCGGGTGCAGATCCCCGAACCGGAATCCGACGGGTGCCCCGCCGGCGAGGCGGCGGCGCTGCAGCGGTGGGCGGAGTTCTGCGAGGACGACCTCGCCGGGTACGAGGACGCGCGGGATCGTCCCGGTCTCGACGCGACCAGCCGGATGTCGGTGTACCTGAAATACGGCAACATTCATCCGCGGACGATGCTCCGCGATCTCGCGCGCCGCCGCAGCAAGAGCGCCGAACAGTACCGGCGGCAGCTCGCGTGGCGGGACTTCTACGCCGACATCCTCTTCCAGCGTCCCGACAGCGCGCGGGAAAACTACGACCGTCGCTTCGACCGCATCCGCTACGACAGCGGGCCTGACGCCGAGGAGGCGTACTCGGCGTGGTGCGAGGGCCGGACGGGGTTCCCGATCGTCGACGCCGGGATGCGTCAGCTGAAAGCCGAAGCCTGGATGCACAATCGGGTGCGGATGATCGTCGCGTCGTTCTTCGTCAAGGATCTGCACCTGCCGTGGTGGTGGGGTGCCCGCTACTTCATGAACCAGCTCGTCGACGGGGATCTGGCGAACAATCAGCACGGCTGGCAGTGGACCGCGGGATCGGGGACGGACGCGTCGCCGTACTTCCGGGTGTTCAACCCGACGACGCAGGGGGAGAAGTTCGACCCCGACGGCGAGTACGTGCGGCGGTGGGTGCCTGAACTGCGTGGCATCTCCGGCAAGGCTGTTCATGCTCTGAAAGACGGTCGCCCGGAGGACTATCCGCCGCCGATCGTCGACCATGCCCACGAGCGGCAGGAGGCACTCGCCCGCTACGGCGAGATCAAGGCCCCGTGAGTACTTCTTAACCGCGGGCGGTTAAGAAGTACTCACGGGCGCTTTGCGCATGAGGAGCCCGAGGAACGCCGCCGCGGCGAGGACGATGACGAGTCCGCCGTAGACGCGGGTGGTGTCGACGAGCCCGACCTTTCCGACGAGGTATCCGGCGATCAGCGCGGGAACGCTGTTGGCGAGGTAGGCGATCACGTAGATGCTCGACAGCAGTCCCGCGCGCTCGTGCGGTTCGGCGAGCGGCATGACGGTGCGGATGGTGCCCTGGAAGCCGGCGCCGAACCCGATGCCCGCCACCGCGGTTCCTGCGAGAATCCACAGCGCCGACGACGTTTCGGCGCCGACCAGGGTGATGGCGACTCCGACGACGAGGGCGGACGCTCCGACGTACAGGATGCGTCGTGCTGCCACGTTGCGCAGCAGGAACACCGCGAATGCGCCGGTCCCGGTGAGCGTCGCGACCATGATGGCGCCGATCAGCGACGTGTGGACGTCGAGCGCGTTACGGGCGAGCGAAGGTCCGAGGGACAGGTAGAAGCCGCCCAGCGCCCACACTGCCACCAGGCAGGGTCCGGTGAGGACGAGCATTCCCAGTGCGGTGGACGGGACCGCCAGCGTCGGACGCATCGATGCCAGAGCCCCCTTCTGCCGGACCGCTGTCTCGGGTGCGGCCCAGATGCCGAGGATCTCGACGACGAACAGCGCGCAGAACACCAGGAACACGGTGCTGGTGGGCCGGGGAAGGTGCTCGCTGATCAGGCTCGATCCGATGGCGCCGAGTGCGAGGCCGACGGTGGGCGCGATGCTGTTGACGGTGGCGCCGCGTCCGGGTGTGCGTTCGAGGTCGAGGAGGGTGGAACCGAGCGCGCTGATCGCGGCGCCGGTGGCGAAACCCTGCACGACTCGGGCGATCAGCAGGAGGCCGATGCCCTCGGCTGTCGCGAACATGATCATCGAGGCGGCTTCGAACACGAGTGCCGTGATCAGCACGGGCCGGCGGCCGACGTAGTCCGAGAGCGAACCGACGGTGAGCAGCGCCAGCAGCAGGCTCACGGCGTAGATGCCGAAGATCAGCGTCGATTGCAGCGACGAGAAGCCCCAGTTCGACTGGTACACCTCGTACAGCGGTGTGGGTGCGGCAGACGCGCCGAGCAGGGTGGCGATCACGACCGCGACGAGCGTGAAGGCGGCTCCTCGGCGCAGTGCGGGTCGAGACGTCGGTGGTGCTTCGGGCGCGGCAAGCGTCGTCATGGCGTACTCCCCGGAGAACATTAATGCAAAGGGTTTGCGTTAATGGACGCTACGCCGCCACCGTTCTTAATGCAACGTCTTTGCGTTAGCATGGGGGCATGAGTCCGGCTCCAGGCCCGCGCCCCGGTGGTCGCAGCGCCCGCATCCAGCAGGCGGTGCATGCGTCCACGCGCAAACTTCTCGACGAGCGCGACCGAGCGGACATCACCGTCCCCATGATCGCCGCCGACGCCGGGGTCACCCCGTCGACCATCTACCGGCGCTGGGGGGACATCACCGAATTGTTCGCGGACGTCGCGCTCGAGCGTCTGCATCCCGACGCGCCCCCGCGTGAAACCGGCAGTGTGCGAGGCGACCTCGTTGCCTGGGCGCAGGACTACCTCGAGGAGATGTCCTCACCGGTGGGGCGGGCGGCACTGCGCGACGTCGTGATGAGTGCCGACACCGTCAGGTCGGAGGACGGCACCAATCAGTTCAGGTGCGCGACGTTCTGCCGCACCCAGATCGAAACGATCCTCGGACGGGGCGAACCCGTGCAGGGCGTGGTCGAGCACGTGATCGACCATGTCGTGGCGCCGATCATCTACCGCATCCTGTTCGACCTCGACCCTCTCGAAGCGGACCGCGTCGGGGAACTGGTGGATCACGCACTCGACGCGGCCGTCCGGGTCTGAGAGGTCAGCCGCCCAGCTGCTTCTTCAGCGCGTCGAGGACGGCGACGTCCTCGATGGTGGAGGGCACCGTGTACTCCTCGTGGTCGGCGATCTGCCGCATCGTCTTACGCAGGATCTTGCCCGAGCGGGTCTTGGGCAGCGCCTGCACGACCGTCACGTCGCGGAACGTGGCGACGGCGCCGATCTGCTCGCGCACCATCGCGACCAGTTCGTTGCGGAGGGTCTCCGGGTCGATCTCGACCCCGGCCTTGAGCACGACGTAGCCGCTGGGCTTCTGGCCCTTGAGTTCGTCGCGGATGCCGACCACCGCGCACTCGGCCACCGCGGGGTGTCCCGCGACCACCGCCTCCATGCTGCCCGTCGAAAGCCGATGTCCGGCAACGTTGATGACGTCGTCGCTGCGGCCGAGGACGTACACGTACCCGTCCTCGTCGATGTAACCGGAGTCGCCGGTCAGGTAGTAGCCCTCGAACGTGGCGAGGTACGACCGCACGTACCGCTCCGGGTCGCGCCACAACCCGGCCAGGGTGCCCGGAGGCAGCGGCAGCCCGATCACGATGTTGCCCTCGGCCCCGGCGGGAACCGTGTTCCCTTCGGCGTCGACCACCTCGACCCGGTACCCGGGCACCGGAACAGTGGGGGAGCCCGCCTTCAGCGGCATCGGTTCGAGCCCGCGCAGGTTGGCGCAGATCGCCCAGCCGGTCTCGGTCTGCCACCAGTGGTCGACGACGGGACGGCCGAGGACGCGGGTCGCCCACGCGTACGTGTCGGGGTCGAGGCGCTCGCCCGCCGCGAACAGCGTCTTCAGGGAGGAGATGTCGTACTTCTCGATCTCCCTCGCGTCGGGATCGGCCTTGCGGACGGCGCGGATCGCGGTCGGGGCGGTGAACAGTGCCGACACACCGTGATCGGAGATCACCCGCCAGAATGCGCCCGCATCCGGGGTCCCGACGGGCTTGCCCTCGTAGAGCACGGACGTGGCACCGGCCAGGAGCGGCCCGTAGACGATGTACGAGTGCCCGACCACCCAGCCCACGTCGGACGCAGTCCACCACACGTCGCCCGGGCCGATGTCGTAGATGTTGCGCATCGACCACGTGAGCGCGACGGCGTGCCCACCGTTGTCGCGGATCACGCCCTTCGGCTTCCCGGTGGTGCCGGACGTGTAGAGGATGTACAGCGGGTCCGTCGCGACCACCGGAACCGGCTCCGCGGGTGCCGCATCCGCCATCAGCGCATCCCAGTCGAACCACGCCGCCCCGGCGCCCTGGTAGTCGGCGGCCGAACCGGGGATCTGCTCCCGGTCCTTGACGATCACCGTGTGCGGCGGGGTTCCGGACAGCTCCAGCGCCTTCGCCACCATCGGCAGGTAGTCGACGGTGCGTCCCGGCTCGAGGCCACCCGACGCCGTCACCAGCACCACCGGTCCGGCGTCGTCGATGCGGGTCGCGAGTTCCTTCGCGGCGAAGCCGCCGAACACCACCGAGTGCACGGCACCGATGCGGGCGCAGGCCAGCATCGCGATCGCCGCTTCGGGGATCATCGGCATGTAGACGATCACCCGGTCACCGGCCACCACACCCTGGTCCTTCAGGACGCCGGCGAACCGGGACACCTCGTCGAGAAGTTCTGCGTAGGTGTAGGTGCGGGATGCAGCGGGGGCCATCGCCGAGTCGTAGATCAACGCCGCCCGATCCCCGTTGCCGTCCCGCACGTGCCGGTCGAGAGCGTTGAAGCAGGTGTTCAGCGACGCATCCGGGAACCACCGGTACATCGGGGCGGCGGAATCGTCGAGCGCCTGCGTCGGCGGCGTCACCCACTCCACGGCCTCGGCGGCGGCGAGCCAGAAGTCCTCGGGACTGTCGGTGCTCCGTAAGTACACCTCGGCGTAGCTCTGGCCATGGTTGTCGCTCGGAGGCGGAGTCCCCGGGGAGCTCATCGATGCACGTCCTCTCGTCGTCGTGTGACCCGCAACACCCTATGCGACGTCGGCGCGTGATGATGCGGTCAGAGGCCGAGGGAACCGGCGATCATCGGCCAGGAGTTGTGCAGGTCGTCCTGCCAGTAACCCCACGAGTGGGTGCCGGCGGGCCGGAAGTCGTACGTGGCCGGGATCCCCAGGGCGTTCAGCCGGTCGGCCAGCCGATGGGTGCACTCGTTGGTTCCCGCCTCGATGATGCCGCCGACGATCACCTGGTTGGCCAGCGTGCCCACATCTCCGTTGATATCCGGGCCGTTGAGGTTCTCGTGGACGCCGGGCAGCCCGGTGGCATTGCTGATGTACAAGTCGATGCCACGGAGCTTCTCGGCGTTGACGACGGGGTCGTTGGCCACCCACGCGGGGTCGTCGGGCGGTCCCCACATGTTCTCGACGTCGCCGCCTCGGAAGCTGACGACGAAGGTGACGTAGTCCCGGCCCGGTTTGGTGCTCGTCTCGGCGCATCCGCTGAACGCGCCGACGGCGCGATACAGCGACGGGGCCGCCTCGGCCAGGCTGAGGACGGATGTGCCCGACATCGACAGACCCGCGATGGCATTCGCACCGTCTGTTCCGAGTGTGGCGTCGACGATCGGGGGAAGTTCCTCGGTGAGGAAGGTGGTCCACTTGTTCACGCCGAGGACGGGATCGGGCTTTTCCCAGTCGGTGTAGTAGCTGTACGCCCCGCCGACGGGAGTGACGACGTTGACGTTCTTGTCGGCGAAGAAGTCGACGACGTCGGTCCTCGCCTGCCAGGTTGCCGAATCCTCGCCGCCACCGGCGCCGTTGAGCAGGTACAGGGTCGGCCGCGGCACGCTCGTGTCGGCGGGGCGGATCACTTCGAGGAGAATCACCTTCTCCATCGCCGCCGAGTAGACGTACATGTTCAGTTGACGGTCGCCGATCTCCTCGATGCGGTCGAGGACGGATCCGTCTGCCGAAGCCGGCTTGTCGGCGGGAAGTGCTCGCCACTCGTCCGCCGACGCCGCTGTCACCTGACCGAACATGGCCGACGACGCAACGACGGCGACCGCCAGGAGTGCCCGACAGTGTCCGATCGCGCTCATAGCCGCTCCTCGTGCTTGACTGCGGTGCCCGACAACCGTCTGGTGAATACTCAGAACATTGCCCCTTCACGGTAACCGGCAAACATTCCCCGGGGCGGCTGAACGGACACCGGACTTCGCCGCGACGTCGCCCTATCGTGGAAGTATGACGCTGCTCGCCGAAGATCTGCTGTTGCTGCTGCTCGACGACACATCGGGGAAGCCCGTCGTCGACGGGACCCGGATGCCGCGCGTCCTCGCCGGCGCCGTTCTTCTGGAACTGGCCCTGGGTGACGTCGTCACCCCGGCCGAACCGGGCGAAGACGTGAAGAAGGGGCGTCTGGTCGCCCGGGACGGGGCGCGACCGCAGGATCCGCTGCTCGCGCGGGCCGTCGACCTCATCGGTACGTCCAAGCCGATGAAACCGGAAGCGGCCATCGAGAAGCTCGCCAAGAACCTGCGCGACGAACTCGCGAAGCGCATCGTCGGTACGGGCTGGGTCCGCGAAGAGAAGGGCAAGGTGCTGGGCATCTTCCCGACCACGCGGTGGCCGGAGGTCGACGGCAGCCACGAACGCGCGCTGCGGTCCGAGCTGAGCGTCGCGCTCCTCGACGGGGTCACCCCCACTCCGCGCACCGCCGCGCTCGTCTCGCTCCTGTCCGCGGTCGACGCGGCGCCGAAGCTGTTCCCGGACGCGGATCGTCGCGCCGTGAAGAAACGGGCGAAGGAGATCGCCGAAGGCGACTGGGCGGGCAAGGCCGTGCGCACATCCGTCGAGGCCGTCAACGCCGCGATCGTCGTCGCCGCCACCGTGCCCGCCATCGTCGCGGGGAGTGGCTAGGCGGCGAGCGGTTCTGCGCGGCGTAGCGGGTTGTGGGGTCTTGTGGAGCGCAACAACTTTCGCTACTGAGAACACATGTTCGATATGGGGGTATTCGATCGGGGGATTCGGGAGACGGTCTGCTGTCTCGTCGACGGGGAATCCGATGTGGGTCTGGTCGAGTTGATGACCGACCTCCATCGCAGTGAGTCGGTGGTGGCCGAACGGAAGCTGGCGGCGATCGCCGAGCTCTTCGTGCGCCGCACTGCCGAGGTCGAGTCCGACGGGGCGTGGACGTCGACCGCGCACGAAGTGGTCGAGGCCGAGATCGGTGCCGCGCTCACCATGGGGCGAGCGGCGGCGGGTCGGCTGATCGGTCTGGGCATGTCGCTACGTACCCGGTTGCACGCCACGCGCGAGGCCATGGCACGTGGTGATCTCGACATGTACCGGGTTCGGCTGATCGAGGACGCGACGGCAAACGTGAGCGACGACTGGATCGGCGAGGTCGAACATCAACTCCTCGAACAGGTTCTGGCCCCGCCGCGCTCCGGTGGAACCGGGTTGACCGGCCGCAGGCTCACGAACGCCGCCAACCGCATCATCGCGAGGCTCGACCCGGCAGGGGTGCGCGCCAAGCGGGAGAAGGCTCAGGCGGACAGGTTCGTCGGAGTCTGTGCTGCAGAGGACGGCATGTGCCGAATCCTCGGTTCCGTTCCCGCGGCGCAGGGCCGTGCATTCGACGCGCGATTGCGCGAACTGGCAAACACCGTGTGTGCGAAAGACCTTCGAACATACGAACAGAGGCGGGCCGACGGATTGTCCGCGCTCATCGACGGGGCCGGGTTCGTGCAGTGTGAATGCGGGCGGGTCGATTGCGGCCAGCGCTCCCGCATCGCGACGACCGCGCGCAAGCCTCTCGTGCACCTCATCATGCTCGACGCCACACTCGCGGGCGGCGACGAACCGGCCTACCTCGACGGCTACGGAATCGTCGACGCGGCGCACGCACGCGAGATCGCCGCCGACGCGGATGTCGAATCGGTGCGGGCACCGAGTTCTGTCGTCCCGACCACGTACCGTCCCGGCACCGTGCTCGACACCTGGATGCGGGTGCTGGCCGGCGGGTGCGAGTGGTTGCACTGCGATGTGGCGGCCTGGAACACCGACCTCGATCATCATCGGCTGTTCGATCATTCCGATCCCGCGGCCGGAGGTCCGACGGTGGCCGGGAACATGACCGCCTACTGTCGAAATCATCACAGGCTCAAGCATTCCGGTCGCTGGTGGGTGACCGCTGACGGTGGAATCGAGTTGGTCGCGCCCACCGGTCACCGATACCGAACGCGGTCGTCGGGGCTCCTGGGTGTCGGACGAGACGCTGCTGCTGGAAGCGACCATGTCGCCAACCCCGCGGCCCGTCACCGCGCCCGTGCGCAGAACACTGCTGCGCGGATCCGGGCGGAGCGCCGCCGACGGCGGGCGCACCTGGATGCAGTGCGGCGCCGGTCGCCCGGCGCGCAAGCGTCCGGCGCCTGCCCGGCCGACGAACCCTCGCCGTTCTGACAGGCGGCTTTCCCCGGCCCACCGCCTGCGCGCCGAAAAAAGTTACCGTGGAATATAGGTGGTTAGCAAGAGTAAAGAACTGTCAATGTGATTGCTACGGTTCGGACTCGGTTCGCCGCCTCGCAACCGACCACGCGCTGAAGGAAGAGCGCCAGCGACAGCGGGAGGAACACATGTGCGGAATCGCCGGATGGATCTCGTTCGAACGCGATCTACGCGTCGAGCAGTCCACCGTGGATGCCATGGCCGAGACGATGAACTGCCGGGGGCCGGACGATCGCGGTACGTGGGTCGTCGAACACGCCGCGCTCGCGCATCGAAGGCTCGCCATCATCGATCTGCCGGGTGGGCACCAGCCGATGAGCGTGAACACCCCCGGCGGGACCGTTGCGATGGTCTACTCCGGCGAGGTGTACAACTTCGGTGAACTGCGCGAGGAGCTGTACGGGCGCGGTCACCGGTTCGCCACGGACTCCGACACCGAGGTGGTGCTCCACGGATATCTGGAGTGGGGAGAGGCCGTCGCGGAGCGGCTCAACGGCATGTACGCGTTCGCCATCTGGGATTCGCGGATCGACGCACTCGTGATGATCCGCGACCGGATGGGCATCAAGCCGTTCTACTACCACGAGACCCGAGACGGCGTCCTGTTCGGTTCGGAACCTAAAGCGATCCTTGCCAATCCGATCGCCGAGTCGACTGTCACGATGGACGGGATCCGGGAGCTGTTCGCGTTCGTCAAGACACCAGGACACGCGGTGTGGGACGGCATGCGTGAGGTGGAGCCGGGCACAGTGGTCACCGTCTCGCGCACCGGACTGCGGACGCACCGGTACTGGACCCTGCAGACCCGTCCGCACACCGACGACCGGGACACCTCCGTCACCCATGTCCGCGAACTCCTCGACGACATCGTGCGCAGGCAACTGGTCGCCGACGTGCCGCGCTGCACCCTGCTGTCCGGTGGTCTCGACTCGTCCGCGATGACCGGTATCGCCGCCGAGCAGCTCGCCGAGGTGGGCGAGACGGTCCGCACGTTCGCCGTCGACTTCGTCGGTCAGACCGAACATTTCGTCGCGGACGAACTGCGGGGCACCCCGGATACTCCGTACGTGCACGACGTGGCCCGGCGATCCGGGACCGCGCACCAGGACATCGTCCTCGACTCCGACGCACTGGCCGACCCCGCCGTGCGCGCGAAGGTCATCCGGGCCCGGGACATTCCCATGGGCCTCGGCGACATGGACGCGTCGCTGTATCTGCTGTTCAAGGCGATCCGTCAGCACTCCACGGTGGCGCTGTCCGGTGAGTCGGCCGACGAGGTGTTCGGCGGGTACAAGCAGTTCTTCGACCCGAAGGCGCAGCAGGCGAACACCTTCCCGTGGCTCGTGCAGTTCGCCGAGCACTTCGGCGACGAGAGCAACATCTTCACCCCGGAGGTGACGGCGGGGCTGAACATGGACGACTACGTGCAGGACTCGTACGACGCAGCGGTGTCCGGGATCGATCGGCTGGACGGCGAATCCGACTTCGAATGGCGGATGCGGAAGATCTGCTACCTGCATCTGACGCGGTTCGTCCGCGTCCTGCTCGACCGCAAGGACCGCGCGAGCATGGCCGTCGGACTCGAGGTCCGGGTGCCGTTCTGCGATCACCGGCTGGTCGAGTACGTCTACAACACGCCGTGGTCGCTGAAGACGTTCGACGGCAAGGAGAAATCGTTGCTGCGGGCGGCGACCAGGGATGTGCTGCCGCAGTCGGTGATCGACCGGGTCAAGTCGCCGTACCCGTCCACCCAGGACCCGAAGTACGCGGTGGCGTTGCAGGAGCACGGCAAGGACCTGCTCGGCGACCCTTCGCACCCGGTGTTCGGCCTGGTCAGCGCGGACTGGTTGTCCCGGGCGGTGTCCGTCGACACCCCGCAGATCAGTCAGGTGTCGCGTCGCGGACTCGAGCGCACGCTCGACCTCGCGCTGTGGATGGACATGTACAACCCGACGATCAAACTGTCTTAGCTCAGGCCGAGGTTCCGGTAGCGGGCGAGCCGGGCCGCGAAGCGCTCGCTCTCGGGAACCCCGGTCAGGGCACGGAGTTCCCGGGAGATGGCCTCGCCGACCCGCTTGGAGAAGTCGACGGCCTCGTCGGCGGCGTCCGGATGCTCGGGGATGATGGCGTCGATGACGCCGTCGCGCAGCAGGTCGAGCGAACGGATGCCCTGCGCGGCCGCCATCTCGGGGGCGTGCGAGGTGTCGCGGTGGACGATGGCGCTGGCGCCTTCGGGGGGAAGCGGGGCGAGCCACCCGTTCTGCGCGGCGAGCACGCGATCGGCGGGGAGGAAGGCGAGCGCGCCGCCGCCCGTGCCCTGGCCGAGCAGAACGGACACGGTCGGCGTCTTCAACGTCACGAGGTCGGAGATGCAACGTGCGATCTCGGGGGCCAGGCCGCGTTCCTCCGCCTCCTGAGACAGTGCTGCACCGAGGGTGTCGATCACCAGGACCAGGGGGATCTGCAACTCCTCGGCCAACCGCATGCCGCGGCGTGCCTCGCGGAGGGCGGCGGGACCCATCGTGTTCAGCGCCGACTGTCCGGCGCGGTCCTGGCCCAGCAACACGCACGGTGCGCCGCGGAAACGTGCCAGCGACAGCAGCACCGTCCCCTCGGTTTCACCCTGGCCGGTGCCGCTGAGGGGCACCTGCTCGGTTGCTGCGTGCCGCAGGAGGTGGCGGATTCCGGGCCGGTCGGCGCGCCGCGACAACATCACCGACTGCCACGCGGGCACGTCGGGGATGTCGACGGCCGGCGGCGCCGGTTCGGTGAGGGCGGTCGACGTCGGCGGATCGATCAGCACCCGCAATGCCCGATGGACGAGCCGGCGCAGGCGCGTGGCAGGGACGACGCCGTCGATGACGCCGTTGCGGTACAGGTTCTCGGATGTCTGCACGCCCTCGGGGAATTTCTCGCCGTACAGCGCCTCGTAGACGCGGGGCCCGAGGAACCCGACGAGTGCACCGGGTTCGGCCACCGTGATGTGCCCGAGCGAACCCCAGGACGCGAACACGCCGCCGGTGGTCGGGTTCCGCAGATACACCAGGTAGGGGAGATGGGCGGCCTTGTGGGTGGCGACGGCCGCCGCGATCTTCACCATCTGCACGAAGGCGACGGTGCCCTCCTGCATGCGTGTGCCCCCCGACGTGGGCGAAGCGAGCAGGGGGAGACCCTCACGGGTGGCGCGTTCGATGGCGGAGACGATCCGCTCGGCCGCGGCAACACCGATCGAACCGGCCAGGAAAGCGAACTCGCACGCGATCACCGCGACCGGGCGACCGCGGACGGTGCCGACGCCGGTGATCACCGATTCGTCGACACCCGACTTCTCGGCGGCCTTCCGCAGGTCGGCGCGGTACTTCTCGTTCGGCCGCGCATCGACGGGCGCGGTGTCCCAGGAGACGAAGCTGCCTGCGTCCAGTACCAGCTCGAGCACGTCGTGGGCGGAGATCTTGGCGGCCATGGCCCTGAGAGTAGCGGTCGGTCCGGGGCGGCGAATGTCTGCTACGGCGGGTGACGGGCGCCCACACGGTCGCCCGCGCGGCCGGAACACGGCAAACAGCGCCCGGGTGGAACCCGGCAATTAACACCGAGACCGCCGTCGCGGTGTCTAAAGTCAGATGGGTTGACGCAGGCCGGGTACGAGAACGACGACACATTTCCCGAGTGGAGCAGTCATATGGACCTCAACACCATCACCGATGTCGTTCGGCGTCCACCCGACCGGCCGGGTGCGGCGTGGCGGGAAGGCGACGCGTGGCTGGCCGGCGGAACGTGGCTGTTCTCCGAGCAGCAGCCCGACCTGCGCCGTCTCGTCGATCTCACGACGCTCGCCTGGGACACCCTCGTGCCGAGCGACGCGGGCCTCGAGATCGGAGCGACGTGCACGATCCGTGAGCTGTATGCGCTTGCGCCGCCGGACGACTGGAGAGCCGCCTCGCTGTTCGGGACGAGTTGCGAGGCCTTTCTGGCATCGTTCAAGGTCTGGAATTCGGCGACGGTGGGCGGCAATATCTGCATGTCGCTTCCCGCGGGTCCGATGATCACTCTGGCGGTCGCGCTCGAGGCGACGTACACGCTGTGGTCCACCGACGGGTCCGAGCGCGCCGTCGCCGCCGCCGACTTCGTGACGGGCAACCGCGAGAACGTGCTCACACCGGGTGAGATCCTGCGCCGCATCGACATCCCGGTCCGTGCCCTCCGCAAGCGTCACACGCATCGCCGTTTCACCCTCACGCGCCTCGGCCGTTCGACGGTGTTCATGATCGGCACCCAGGCGCCCGGCGGCGACGACCTGCTGCTCACGATCACGGCGGGCACCACCCGTCCGATCCGTCTGGCCTTCGACGCCGTACCTGACGCCGACTCGCTCCGGCAGAGCATCGACGCGATACCCGACGACGTGTGGTTCGACGATCCCAACGGCACCCCTGACCACCGTCGCCATCTGACGAAGCACTTCGCCGAGGAGATCCGGACCGAGTTCACCGCAGGAGACCGGCAATGACGTACACCGTGAACGGCAGGACGTTCGACGAGGAACCGAATCCCGGGCAGTGTCTGCGCACGTTCGTGCGGTCGCTCGGTCATCACGGCGTCAAGAAGGGTTGCGACGCAGGCGATTGCGGAGCCTGCACGGTGTGGCTCGACGGCGATCCCGTGCACAGTTGCATCACGCCGGCGTTCCGTGCGGAGGGGCGGGAGGTGACCACCATCGAGGGCCTCGGTTCGCCGGACGACCTGCATCCGCTGCAGCGGCAGTTCCGTGACGCCCCCGGGTTCCAGTGCGGATTCTGCACCGCGGGCATGATCATGACGTCGGCGACGTTCACGGACGCGCAGAAGGAAGACCTGCCACGCGCGCTGAAGGGTAATCTCTGCCGCTGCACCGGCTATCGAGCGATCGAGGACGCCGTCAACGGTGTCGCCGCGGTGGAGGTCGCCGAGCCGGGTCGCGCGGTCGGCACCAGCGTCGGGGCACCCGCGGCCACCGATGTGGTCACCGGCCGTGCCGAGTTCACCATGGACACCGAGATCGAGGGCATGCTGCACCTCGTGGTGCTGCATTCCCCGCACGCCCACGCCCGCATCGTCTCGATCGACACGACGGCGGCGCTCGCCCTCCCCGGTGTGCACCGCGTGTACACATGGAAGGACGTGCCCCGGAAGCTGTTCACGACCGCGATTCACACCGATCACCTCGTCGACCCCGACGACACGTACATCCTCGACGACACGGTCCGCTTCGCCGGTCAGCGGGTGGTCGCGGTGCTGGCCGACACGGTCGGCGCCGCGGAGGAGGGGTGTCGCGAGGTGGTCGTCGAATACGACGTGCTGCCCGCGGTGTTCGACCCGGAGGAGGCGATGGCCGACGGTGCACCGCAGTTGCACGGATCGGACGACCCGTTCGTGCGGGATCCTGTGCATAACATCCTGCTCGAGCTCCACGGGGAGGTGGGCGACGTCGAGGCGGGGTTCGCCGAGGCCGACGTGATCCACGAGGGCACCTACTTCACCCCGCGCGTGCAGCACGCGCATCTCGAGACGCACGGGTCGATCGCCTGGATGGAGGACGGCCGCCTGCACGTGCGCACGAGTTCGCAGTCGCCGTCGATCGCGAAGGTCAAGCTGGCTCACCTGTTCGACCTGCGCCCCGACCAATTGCGCGTGTTCTGTATGCGCGTCGGGGGCGGTTTCGGCGGCAAACAGGAGGTGATCTCGGAGGATCTGGTCGCGCTCGCCACCCTCGACACGGGCCGGCCCGTCTGCTTCGAGTTCACCCGGGAGGAAGAGTTCACGACGGCGTCGCCGCGGCACCCGATGAAGCTGACGATCACGCTCGGCGCCCGGGCCGACGGCACACTCACGGCGTTCCAGGTGCGCAACGTGTCGAACACGGGCGCGTACGGCAACCACGGCGGCGAGACGTTGTTCGCCGCCGGTGCCGCCATCTCGGCGTACCGGTGTCCCAACAAGAAATTCGATGGGTACTCCGTCTACACGAACAGCGTGCCCAGCGGAGCGCTGCGCGGGTACGGCATGACCCAGCCCGCCTTTGCGGTGGAGTCCGCCATGCACGAGCTGGCGGTCGCGCTCGACATCGACCCGCTCGAGTTGCGGCGCCGCAACATCGTCCGCCCCGGTGACTCACTCGTCGCGATCGACGACGGTCCCGACGACGTCGTGTTCGCGGAGGACGGGCTCGGGCAGTGCATCGATCTCGTCGACGCCGCACTGAGGCGGACCGGGAACGGGCAGGTGCTGGGCGACGACTGGCTCGTCGGCGAGGGCACCGCGAGCTCGCTGCACGAGACGGCGCCCCCGACCGAACACATCTCCGAGGCGTGGGCGACGCTCGGCGCCGATGGCGTGTACGAACTCGCCGTCGGCACCGTCGAATTCGGTGAGGGAACGTCGACCGCACACGTGCAGATCGCGGCCACCCACCTCGGCACCACCCCGTCGCGGGTGCGTCTCGTGCAGTCCGACACCGACCGTACGGGATTCGACACGGGGGCGTTCGCCAGCGCCGGCCTCTTCGTCGCGGGCAACGCCGTGTCGCGGGCGTCGGAGGCCCTGCGCGACCGCATCCTGGCGTTCGCCACCGCGCACACCGGGGTCGACGTCGCGTCCTGCTCGATGGACGACGACGGGGTGCTCTGCGACGGCACGCGCGTGCCGCTGACCGAACTCCTCGACGCCGCCCGTCGGTGCGGCATCCGGTTCACCGAGGCGCGCAAGGCGTACGGGTCGCCGCGCAGCGTCGTCTCCAACACCCACGGTTTCCGCATCGCCGTCCACCGGGTGACGGGCGAGATCCGCATCCTCTACAGCGTCCACGCCACGGACGCCGGGGTAATCATCAACCCGGTGCAGGTCCGCGGCCAGATCGAAGGCGGCGTCGCCCAGGGCATCGGATTCGCGCTGACCGAGAACTTTCACGTCGACGGCAACGGTGTGATGATCAACCCCAACCTGCGCAACTACCGCATCCCCACCTACGCCGACATTCCCCGTACCGAAGTGCTGCTGGTCGATTCGACGGATTCCGTCGGACCGATGCGTGCGAAGGGAATGGCGGAGTGCTGCATCAACCCGGTGGCACCTGCGCTGGCCAACGCGCTGGAGAACGCGACGGGTGTGCGTTTTCGTGAGTTGCCGTTCACCCCCGAGCGGATCTACCACCGAATCGGCGAGAACCGATCGGTTCCGACGACCTGAGCCGTGAGGAGAGGGCGATGGACACCGAGAAGCCCACCGAGAAGTCCACCGGCAACGCCGCGACGGTCATCATCGGCCAGAAGGTACGTGCCGGATCCGAGGAGGCCTTCGAAGCCTGGCAGCAGGACATGAACACCGCCGCGTCCCACTACCCGGGGTTTCTGGGCGCCGAGATCTCGGCGCCCACTGCCGTGCAACCCGACTGGGTCGTGGTCTACCGCTTCGATTCCGTGGCCCACGTGCAGGCCTGGATCAACAGCGCCACCCGGCAGCACCGGCTGGACGAGGGGCAGCAGTACTTCGACGGCCCCGCAACCCAGCAGGTCATCAGCGGGGGCACGCGCGAGTCGGATCCGCTCGTGACGGTCGTCGTGACGCACCGTGTCGGTCCGGAGCACGTCGACGACTTCCTCGCGTGGCAGGATCGACTGCGATTGGAAGAGAGCAAGTTCGACGGCTTCCGCGGGAGCGAACTCTTCCGGCCCATCGAGGGAGTTCAGGACGAGTGGACCGCGCTGTACCGCTACGACAGCGCCGCCGACCTCGACAGGTGGCTCACCTCGGCGAAGCGTCAGGAACTTCTCGAGGAGGGGGAGAAGTTCCACGACTTCGAATTGCGCACCATCGACAACTCCTTCGGGAGCTGGTTCGCGTTCGACGAGAACGGAAACGAGGCGCCGCCGCCGTCCGAAACCAAGACATCGATCGCGGTGTGGGTCGGTCTCTATCCCACCGTCGTGATTCTCACCCTCGCGCTGTCGCCGCTGAAGATGCCGCTGTGGCTCGGACTGCTCGTCGGAAACCTGCTGTCCAGCTTCATCATGAGCTTCGTGACGATGCCGTACTACGTGAACCGGGTGCTGGGCCGCTGGCTGCGGCCGCCCCCCGATGTTCCGGAAGCGGCAACGAACCGTCGAGGGATCGCGATCGTCGCCGGGGTTATGGTGTTCTGGGTCATCGTCTTCTACCTGGTGACCCGCCAGTTCTGGACCCTGCCCTGAGAAGAAAGAAATGGGTGCCCCATGTCAGCCTCGGAGATCCGCGTGAGCCGAACGATCGATGCGCCCGTCGGCGCCGTCTGGGCGGTCATCACCGATCTGGACAACGCCGAATCGGTTCTGAGCGGTGTCGAGAAGCTCGAGAGGCTGGACTCGACGAAATACGAAGTCGGCACGCGCTGGCGCGAGACCCGGGTGCTGTTCGGCAAGTCGTCGACCGAGGAAATGTGGGTCACGGAGATCGACCCGGAGAAGCGCACCGTCGTGAAGGCGTCGTCCCACGGCGCGGACTACACGACGGTGTTCACCCTGGAGCCTGCCGGTGACGGCACCACCCTGACCTTCCACTTCTCAGCGGAAGCAACTGGGCTCGGCGCAGTATCGAAGTTCATGATGAAGGTGTTCGGCTCCTTCGCCCTGAAGGCCACCACCAAGGCGATCCGGCGCGATCTCGACGACATCGCCGACGCCGCCGGGAAGCGGGCCGGCTGACCCCCTGCACCTACCGCCCGCCGAGAGGCACGGACCCTTGCGCCGCGGGGAGCGCGGGGAGGGCGCCCAACGGCAGCGGCACCAGCGTGGTGGATTGGGGTTCGGCGCGGCCCAGTCCGAACTTGCGCACCTCCGTGCCGCCCGGCCCGGGGCCGCTGACGAGCAGGTCGGCGCCGGTGGTGGTGCTGGTGGTGGCCACCTGAACCCCGCTGCCGGGAGGGCCGCCGGCGAACGGTGCGAACGACGCGATCTGCGTGAACACGACGTCGCCGGAGTGGTGGTTCGGGCTCTCGAGATACATGTCCGGTTCACCGTCGAGGCGTGACCCACTCGACCACACCCGAACAGTGCCGTCGCCGCCCAGCATGCCCGTCACGACGCTCTTCGCTCCGCCTTCGGCGCCGGCCACCCACCCCGTCGAGAGTGAGACACCGCCGAGGTAGCTCTCGTCGAAAGCGAGGAACTCCGACGTCATCCGTGGTCCGCCGGTGTGGCCGGCGTGCTCGTCCGCTGTGCCGTCGGCAGTCGCGGCGGCCGTCGGCTCGAACAGGTCGTAGCGGAACGTCTTCACGCGAGGCGCTTCTCCCGGCCCCGGGGCGGTGACGATGCTTGCCCGGCCCGAGGCGGCGTCGACCAGGCCCGTCGCGACGGTGACCCCGGACTGCGACCCGGGGTAGGGGGTGAAGCTCGAGAAGACCTCGGGTGCCGCGCCTTTCTCCGTGGGCAGGGTGGACGAGAACACCTTCACCTGTGATTCGGTGCCGGGGCCTGTGCCGGCGATGATGTTGTCGGCCAGCGCGTTTCCGTCGATGTCCGCACCCGCGACGGTGACGCCTCCGCGGAAGCCGTCGTCGAACGGGGCGAACCGGGTCAGCTCGGCGGTGAACGGGCCGGAGCCGACATCGTTGCCGTCGTACGCGACGACCTCCGGCGACACACCCGCACCGGTCCCGGCGACGAGGTCGAGGATCATGTCGCCGTTGACGTCGGCCATCGCCACCGTCGGGGTGCCCTCGAACGACGGGAACGGTGTGACCGCGGCGATCACCTTGTCGCCGTTGCCGTCGTGGACCTGCACGGTCGCGGGGGTGCCCGCCGAACCCGGCACCGCCACCGCGTACGTCGACACCTCGGGGATGACGTTGACGGTGGCCATCAGTCCGTTGTCCTCGTGGTTGAGGCGATGGCAGTGGATCACGAAAGTGCCCGTGTACTCCGTGAACTTCGTGCGCAGCGTCACCGATGCGGGCACGAGCGGGTTCTCGTTCGCATCGGTGACGGGCGCCGGCACGTTCACGTTGTCCTCGCCCCACGGTTGCACCCCGGTCCGGGTGCCCGCGATCGGGTCGACGATCTCCATCACCTGGAAGTCGTTGACGTGGATGTGCATCGGGTGCTCGTCGTTGTTGAGGTTCGTGATCAACCATTCCTCGACCGAATTGAGGCGCGGCTGGATCAGCGGGATGTTCGGGAACGTGTTGTCGGCGAACTCGTACGTGAAGGCCTTCGGGTCGCTGTTGCTGGCCTTCTCGTTGCCGAACCCGCCCGAGACCGTGAGAGTGCGTTTGACGTCGGGCGTCATCACCGACGTGTCCACGAAAGACGTGTACGCGTCGAGGTTCTGGCCGGGCTCGAACGGAGTGGTCCGCCCTTCGCCGCTGTCGGGTGTGACGTGGAGGAGGGTCTGGGTGGGGAAGGTGAAGAAGCCGTCGGCGTAACTGATGACCGACGGGTCGACGGTCACCGTGCCCAGCTCGGCCGGGGGGTTGTCGGTGCCGTTGTTCGTGTAGAGCACGCCGGGGTTGGTGACGGGCTTCGCCCCGTCCAGCGGTGGCATGTCGAGCACCAGATCGCCGGTGTCCGGCATGGTCACGGCGATCGCGTACCGCGACCCGGGCGGGATGACGAGCCGGGTGCCGTCACCTCCGACGGGCAGCTGCACCTGGGTGAGGGGGTTTCCGTCCTGGCCGACGATGGCGAACTTCGGGTGGTTGCCTGTCGCGGTCTCGGTGAGTCTGAGTGGCATGTAGGCGAAGTCGCTGATGTTCGCCAGCGACCAGATCTCCGTCTGGCCCGGCTTCAGTTTCAGTTCCGGCTGGAACTGCCCGTTGACCGTGTACTGCACGTCGCGTTCGTTGTCCGGCAGCGACGGGTCGGCGGGAATGTTCGTCGAATCATTGCTGAAACTCTGGAGATTGCCCGGCACGAACTGGTTCTGCCCGCGATGGTTCGCCGGCGACAGCGGCCCGGAGTACCAGTTGGTGACGTACTGGGAGCCCTCCGTGGTTTCCGAGAAGTTCACGGGCGCCAGGCTCGGCTCGTACGTTCCGTCGGCGAGCTGCGTCCCCTCCGGCGGCGTCAGTGTGCTCACGAACTGTGGCCAGTTCGGGTCGTTCAGCTGGTGGCCGTTGCCTTTACGGTCGAAGACGAAGTTGTACTGCAGCGCCATGTCGCGGATGGGTACGTCGTCCTGCGTCACCAGGGGAAGGTTGCCGTCGGGCCTGCCGATCTCCAGCAGTCCCGCGAGCCCCGCGTACGTCTGTTGCGCGGTCATCGTGTGGCGGTGGCTGTGGTACCAGTACAGGCCGTTCGGCATGTCCTTCGGTACCGCGTAGTCGTAGACGTTGCCCATTCCGGCGGGAATGTCGAGCAGCACGTTGTCGGCGTTGCCGTCCGGGCTCACGTGCACACCGTGGGTGTGCAGGTTCAGCGGCGCCGATTCGAGGGCCGGGGGATAGATCGGGACCTCCCCGCCCGCGGGCGTGAACGCGGGGTCGTAGAAGTCCTCGATCGTCAGGTTCCGGAGATCGTTGTCGTAGTGGATGATCAGGCGCTCACCCGGATCGACGCGCAACGTCGGTGCCGGGTAGACGTCGTCGCCCGTGGTCGAGCCGTCCGAACTCGTGCCCTGCAGAACCTCGTAACCGAAGACCAGGAAGCCCGACACCGGTTCCGAGACGGTGTCGAGGTCGACCGTGCCCTGATGGGCCGACAGTCGAACCTCGAGCACCCCGTTCTCGCTCGACAGCTTGACCGGCTCCTGGTAGGCGACCGGGGTGCCGTCGGGGCCGGCGTTGCCACCGCCCGCAGTGGTCGGCTCGTCGGACGTGCATGCCGTCAGCATCAACGTCATGGACGCGACCACCGCGACGGCGAGGGCGACGATCGGCTTCCCGCGACGGACGACCATGGGTGTTCCCCGTTCCACGACGGCAGCTGAGCAGCATCGATCGACGATTCGAAGACTACACAGGGAACTTGGCCGTGCGCTGGGAATTCGCTACCTGCCGAGCGCCTCCTTCCACGACACGACCTTGCCGATCCGCAGGATCGAGCGCTGGTAGATCTTCGCGGCCAGCACGCTGAGTGCGGCGGTCACCGCGAGCATCAGAGCGACCGTGACGACCACCTGGACCGGGGACGCCACGCCGGCGGCGATGCGCAGCGGCATCAGGATCGCCGAGAACGGCGGAATCCAGCTGAGGACATTGCTGAGGGTGCCGTCCGGGTTGCTCACCGAGGAGAAGGCGCTGAAGAACATGATGACGATCAGCACCATCAGCGGTGACGCGGTGGCGTTGACGTCCTCCTGCCGCGACACCATCGACCCGGCCGCGGCGTAGAGGACCGCGAAGAACGCGAATCCGAGCACGAACCAGCCGAGCGTTCCGGCCAGCACCCCGATCGCCGTCCCCGTCACGGTGAGCACGCCCGTCGCGAGTCCGGCGGCGACACCCACCACACCGTAGGCGGTCAACTGGACGAGACCGACCGCGCCGATGCCGATCACCTTGCCCCAGAGCAGCTGCAGCGGACGGAGGGTCGACAGGAGCAGTTCCACGACGCGGCTCGACTTCTCCTCGACCACACCCATCGCCACGTACATGCCGAACATCATGATCTGCATGTACAGCAGGACGACCACGGCGATGGAGAGGGCCACGCGCTGGCCCTTCTCCGGGTCGGGCGGATCGAGTGCGTCGACGGTGACGACTGCCCGGCCGGTCGCTTCGGCAAGTTGCGCGGGGTCCACGCCCTGTGCGGCGAGCGCGCCGGCCTGAGCCTGCTGCACCACGGCGGCGTCGATCACGGTGCGAAGCCCGGAGCCGATCTCGGATTCGGTGACGGCCGTGACGGACCCGTCGGTGCCGGGAATCAGGGCGACGTCGAGGTCACCGTTCCCCACCTCGTCGCGCGCGGCCTGTTCGTCCGTGGCCGGGACGACGTCGACCGGCGTCCCGACCGCGTCACCGGTGGCGACGAGAGCCGGCGCGAGCGACTGGTCGCCGACGAGTCCGATGGTGGCGCGTTCGTCGTCACCGCCCGAGAACAGCGAGTACGCGACGATGCCGCCCACGATGGCCAGCAGGATGATCACGTTGCTGATGACGAAGCTCTTCTTCGCCACCTGTGTCAGGAATTCGCGGCGGGCCACGAGGCCGATCGCGCGGGCGGGGCTCAGTGGGGCACTCATGCCGTGACCACCTCTCGGAACAGATCGGTCAGGGTGGGCCGGTGCAGCGAGAATTCGTGCACCGGCCCGGTCTTCAGGGCGGTGTGCAGGATGAGCTGGTCGTCCACCCCGGTGTCGAGCGACAGCAGGGTCCGGCCGTCGAGGTGACTGATCGTGGTGACGCCCTCGAGATGGTGCGCCCAGCCGACCGGCGCTTCCGGCGCGTGGACTTCGAGTTGGGCGTTGCCGCGGCCGCGCAGTTCGTCGACGGTGCCGACGGCACGCATCCGGCCGTGGCTGATGATGCCGACGCGGTGGCACAGGCGCTGGACGAGTTCGAGCTGATGGCTCGAGAAGATCACCGGCACTCCGGTGTTCGCCTTCTCCACCAGCACGGCGCTCATGACGTCCACCGCGACGGGGTCGAGTCCGGAGAAGGGTTCGTCGAGAACCAGCACCGCCGGATCGTGGACGAGCGCAGCGGCCAGCTGGACGCGTTGCTGATTGCCGAGCGAGAGTGCGTCGACGGTGTCGCCGACACGGTCCGCGATGCCGAGGCGTTCGGTCCAGCGGGCGACCGCCTCCTGCGCCGCCGAGCGGGAAATGCCGTGCAGCTCGGCGAGGTATTCGAGTTGCTTGCCCACCTTCATCTTCGGGTACAGCCCGCGTTCCTCCGGCATGTACCCGATGGTGCGCCGCACATCCAGGTCCACCGGCTTGCCGCCGAGCCGGACCTCGCCGGAATCGGCGGACAGGACGCCCAGCGCGATGCGCATGGTGGTGGTCTTGCCGGCACCGTTGCTGCCGACGAAACCGAAGATCTCACCGGGGCGGACCTCGAAGGACAGGTCGTCGAGTGCGACGACCTCGCCGTACCGTTTGGAGATGCCGTCGATCGTGAGGGTGTGTGACATGGGTCCTTCCCGTTCTGGAGTGCGGGTGTTCCTACGAAGCGAGGTCGTCGGGGTCGGGATCGGGTTGCGTCCAGCCGAGGATCATGGCGGGCGTGCACCCCCCGACCATCAGTGCGGTGACGACGAGCAGTCCCGCGGCGTACGGCACGTTGCCGTGATCGCCGTCCAGCGCGCCGACGAAGATCAGGTACAGCGCGGGAACGAGCGTCAGTAGCTGGGTGACCGTGAGCCCGATCGACCGGGCACTGTTGCGTTGCTGGATCTCCCACTCGTCGAGCGCGTCGCGCGGAGCGTCCCCCTGCCGCCCGGACACGATCTGGAGCATCGTCCACAGCGGGAAGAACAACAGGCACGCGGGCAGCCACAGCAGCGGCCCGACGACCATGTCGAAATGGCACACGATGCCGACGGCGGTCATGAACACGAACGTGACCGCGAGGGCGACCACCAGGATTCGTCTGCGGTTGCGTGTCCGCCACGCCGGTAGCCACGTCCGGTAACGGCGTTCGTTCTGGAGGAATCTGCGCGTCCGGAACCCCTGGTACCGCTCGATCAGATTGGTCTCAGGCATGGGAACTCTCCCCGTTTCCTGTCGTGGACGGCGGTCGGTCGGTGCGGTACAGCTCGGTGGACAGGGGTCCGAACTCGGTGCGGGAGAAGATGGCTTCCACCGGCAGTTCGAACACCCACGAGATACGGAACGCCAGGTCGAGGCTGGGGTAGTGGTCGCCCCGTTCGAGCGCGCCGACGGTCTGGGGATTGACGTCGATGAGCCCCGCCAGCTGAGCCCGGCTCATCCCACGCTCGGCGCGAAGAACGCCGATGCGGTTGTAGATGGGGAGGGCGTCCCCACGCCGTACTGGGCTCATGCAACAAAGTGTTGTGAAAACCCAACAGTTTGTCAATGGTGTACAACGGCAACGGGCGTCAAAATGACAGGTTGACCCAGGGAAATTGCGTGGCAGAGTGGAGGCGATTCGCGCGGGACGGCAGGAAAGGACAGGATTACTGACGTGACCTACACCATCGCTGAGCCCTGTGTCGACGTTCTGGACAAGGCATGCATCGAAGAATGTCCCGTCGACTGCATTTACGAGGGCGGTCGGATGCTCTACATCCACCCCGACGAATGCGTCGACTGCGGCGCCTGTGAGCCGGTCTGCCCCGTCGAGGCGATCTTCTACGAGGACGACGTCCCGGACCAATGGGTGGAGTACACCAAGGCGAACGCCGACTTCTTCGACGACCTCGGTTCCCCCGGCGGCGCGGCGAAGCTGGGCAAGGTCGACTACGACCCGCCGTTCGTCAAGGCGTTGCCGCCCATGGCCGAGGGCGACTGACTACTCCTCGGACAGCCGGCCGCCGTCCATTCGCCACCGGCGGGTGCTGCGCGTCGAATCCAGCATCCGCCGGTCGTGGGTGACCAGCAGCAGCGTGCCGTCGAAGTTATCCATGGCCTGCTCGAGCTGTTCGATCGCGGGGAGGTCCAGGTGGTTGGTGGGCTCGTCGAGCACCAGCAGGTTGACCCCCCGCGCCTGCAGCAGGGCGAGGGCGGCGCGGGTGCGTTCCCCGGGTGACAGCGACGCCGCCGGCCGCAGCACGTGGTGTCCCTTGAGCCCGAACTTCGCGAGCAGTGTCCGCACGTCGGCGTCCGGCCAGTCCGGGATCTGCGCCGCGAACGCGTCGGCCACCTTCTCGCCGCCCTCGAACAGGCCGCGGGCCTGATCGATCTCGCCGATCGCCACACCCGAACCGAGTGACGCGGTGCCCGCGTCCAGGGCGATCTTGCCCAGCAGCACCTTCAGCAGGGTCGTCTTGCCGGAACCGTTGGCGCCGGTGATGAGGATCCGGTCACCCCAGTCCACCTGAGTGGTGACCGGACCGAACGTGAACTCGCGGTCCCCGCCCCACGCGACGGTGGCGCCGTTCGCCGTCGCCACGACCGATCCGCTGCGGGGGGCGGCGGCGATCTCCATCCGCAGTTCCCACTCCTTCCGCGGTTCCTCGACCACCTCGAGCCGCTCGATCCGGCGTTGCGTCTGCCGGGCCTTCGCGGCCTGCTTCTCGGTGGACTCGGTGCGCAGACCCTTGCCGATCTTGTCGTTGTCCTTCGCCTTGCGACGCGCGTTCCGGACACCGTGCTCCATCCAGTTCCGCTGCATCTGTGCGCGGTCCTCGAGGTCCGAACGGGTCCCGGCGTACTCTTCGTACGCCTCCCGGGCGTGCCTGCGCGCGATCTCCCGTTCGGCGAGATACGAGTCGTAGCTGCCGTCGTAGACCGCGATCTGCTGCTGTACGAGGTCGAGTTCCACGATGCCGGTCACGGTGCGCGCCAAGAATTCTCGATCGTGACTCACCACCACCACGGCCGCCCGGCTCTCGGCGACGAAACGTTCGAGCTGCTCGAGCCCCACGAGGTCGAGGTCGTTGGTCGGCTCGTCGAGCAGCAGTACGTCGTACCGGGACAGCAGCAGCGACGCCAATCCGGCGCGCGCGGCCTGTCCGCCGGACAGCGACGTCATGTGCGCGTCGAGCGACACTCCCAGCCCGAGTTCGCTCACGACCTTCTCCGCGCGCTCGGCGAGGTCGGCGCCGCCCAGCGCCAGCCACCGTTCGAGGGCGGGGGAGTAGAGATCCTCCTCCGACTCGCCGAGCGTTTCGGCGGCCGCGTTCATGGTGTGCTCGGCCTCGGTGACGCCGGTCCTGCGACCGAGGAAGTCGAGCACCGTCTCGCCGACGATGCGGTCGGGTTCCTGGGCGAGGTAGCCGACGGCGGCGTCGGGTGGGCTCAGCACGATACTGCCCTCGACGTCCGCCGAGCCGACCCCGGCCAGGGCCGTCAGCAGCGTCGACTTGCCGGCGCCGTTCGCCCCCACGAGGCCGGTCACGTCGCCCGGGGCGACGGTCAGGTCGAGGCCGGAGAAGAGGGTGCGCTCACCGCGCGAAGCCGACAGTCCGCTGATGTGCAGTGTTGCAGTCACCCGGCGATTATCCACTCAGCGCTTGACGAGGCGGAACCAGCGGGGGTCGGCCTTCTTGAGCGGCCCCGGCATACCGGTCGTGTCCGCGTCGACGTCCGACACGAGTTTCCACTTCTCGAACGTCCGCTCCACGTCGGAGCGGGAGACCCCACGCGGCAGCGGGCCGCGATGCCCCGGCCCGAACGCGAACATCAGCAGGGTGGCGTGCGGTTCGCTCACGGTCGTGACGTTCTCGGCGTATGCGACCCGGTCGTGGTCGCTGAGCCCGTGGTAGCACCCCACATCCAGGATCAGGTGATACCCCCGGCCGACGGCGTGCTCGAGGTCGGTGGCGTCCGCGTGCATGAAACGCACGTCGACGCCCGCCTTCCGCGCCTTGGACCGCGCCTTGTCGAGGGCCAGCTGGACGGTGTCGATCCCCGTCACCTGCCACCCCCGCCGGGCCATCTCGATGGCATGGTCACCGGTGCCGCATCCGATGTCGAGGACCTCTCCCGGTGGTGCGTCGAAGGGATCGAGCAACGTCTCGATCTGGCTTCCGAAGACGCGGCCCGCTTTCACCCAGGGCGTGATCTTGAACCGATAGGCCAATGTGTATCCGAGGCCCATGTCCGCCCCTTCCACCGGGCGCGTCACCACCTGACGCCGATGCCGTCGGATTACCCGGTCGTACCGAAACGACACGCGAAAGTCCACATTCTGAGACGGCGGGAACATCTGGTCCGGGAGCCCGGTTGGACAGTCCCATGGGTTTCAACAATGCACAGAGTCCTGTACCTACGGTCACGCTCAACGACGGGAACAGCATTCCTGCCCTCGGCTTCGGCGTGTGGCAGGTGGCGGACGACGAGAGCCACGCCGCGGTCACCGAAGCGCTGAAGGCCGGGTACCGCAGCATCGACACCGCCAAGATCTACGAGAACGAAACCGGAGTGGGCCGCGCGCTCGCGGACTCCGGAATTGCCCGTGACGAGCTGTTCGTCGCCACCAAGCTGTGGAACGACGACCAGGGGTACGACTCCACGCTCCGCGCGTTCGACGACAGCCTGAACCGCCTCGGGCTCGACTACGTCGACCTCTACCTCATCCATTGGCCGGTCCCGTCCGCGGACCGCTACGTGGACACGTTCAAGGCCTTTCAGAAGATCAAGGCCGACGGGCGTGCGCGGTCGATCGGTGTCTCCAACTTCACCCCGGAGACCCTCGACCGTCTGATCGCCGAGACGGGCGAGGTGCCCGCGATCAACCAGGTCGAGCTGCACCCGCGGTTCAACCAGGCCGACCTGCGCGCCTTCCACACCGGCAAGGGCATCGCGACCGAGGCATGGAGCCCGCTCGGGCAGGGCACCGTCCTCGAGGACGAGTCCATCGCGAAGATCGCTGCAGCGCACGGTAAGACGACCGCGCAGGTGATCATCCGCTGGCACCTGCAGATCGGCAACGTGGTCATCCCCAAGTCGGTGACGCCGGAGCGCATCGCCGCCAACTTCGACGTCTTCGACTTCGAGTTGACCCCCGACGAGATCAACACCGTCGGTTCGCTGACCCGGGCCGACGGGCGCATCGGCCCCGACCCGGCAACGCTGGGCGCGTAGGCGGCTCCGCCGCCCGTGCGCCTTTCTGGTTGCTGCAGCTACCAAAAAGGCGCACGGGCCCGGAGGGCCTAGAGCCGGAAGTCCGCGAAGTCGAAGCCCGGGGTGACGACGCAACTGACGAGAGTCGGTTCGTCGCCCTCGGGCTTCGCTCGCTGCCAATGTCGCGGCGGGACCAGCAGCTGTGGTTGCTGGCCCGCCGCGACGTCTGCGCCGAGGACCTGCGCGTCCGGAGCCGCGGGTTCGCTCCCGTCCCCGCCGAGTTCGAGCCGCAGGGGGCTGCCCCGGTGGTACAGCCAGATCTCGGCGCTGCGCACGCTGTGCCATTCCGACTGCTGTCCGGGCATGAGGAGGAACAGGATTGCGGTACCGGCTGCCCTCGGCCCGGGGTAGTCGCCGGGCAGGCTTTCCTCCGGGATCGTGACGTCGCTGCGCCACGTCTCGCGGTACCAGCCGCCTTCGGGGTGCGGGGCGAGGTCGAGCGTTCGGGCCCATTCCGGTAATTCCGTCATGGCCGCCATTCTGCCGCCCGGCACCGCGCCCTGGGGTGTGCTCGCACCACCCCTGGGGTGTCTTATCTCGGACGGCCGGAGCCGCGAGAGTCGTAGGTGTTCAGAAAGCGGGGGCACGAAATCCCGCACACCAGCGACGAACAGGAGACACCATGCTCGGAATCATGCTCGGACTCGGCGGAGCCGCAATCGGACTCGGAATCGGCGTCATGGCCCTCGGGGTCGGACTCCTTCTCAGCGACGCGACGATCAAGCACGATGTCGGCGAACTCCCCGACTGACTCCATGTGGGTCGACACCCGTCGGGGGCGGGTCCGGGCGCGAACAGCGGCCCGGACCCGCCACCCGCTGGCGTGGTTTCACTCGATCCTGACCCGCAAACGCGGTGTTGCCGTCCAGACGCCGCCCGCCAGTGCCGGTGAGGTGCTCGAACGTCTCGTCGACATGCCGCTCAGCGTCTGGACCTACGGTTTCGATCACGAATCGGTGCGGCACCTGGGCCCGATGGCACAGGATTTCGCCACCGCATTCGGTCTCGGTTCCAACGACCGCCGCATCGCGATGGTCGACGCGAACGGGGTGTGCATGGCGAGCATCCAGGCCCTGTACCGGCGCGTCATCGCGCTCGAAGCGGAAGTGGAACGCCTGCGGAGGTAGCGTCCGAGTCCGGTTTTGCGTCCCGGCGTCCGCCCGGCCGCCACCAGTTGGCGTTGCCCAGCAGGTACATCGTGGCAGGCACCAGCACCATCCGCACGATCGTCGCGTCGATGAGGACCGCGGTCGCGAGGCCGACGCCCATCATCTTCACGGTCACGTCCCCGTCGAGCGCGAACCCGGCGAACACCGCCACCATGATTGCCGCGGCGCTCGTGATCACCCGGCCCGTCGACGCCAGTCCCTCGACGACGCTCCGATGCGAGTCGCCCGTGTCGAGCCAGCGCTCACGTATCCGGGAGAGCAGGAACACCTCGTAGTCCATCGACAGTCCGAACAGGATGGTGAACATCAGGATCGGCACCCAACTCGACACGGGAAGCGCGTGCGGAAGTCCGAGTAGCTGCGCGCCCCAACCCCATTGGAACACCATCACCATCACGCCGTAGGCGGCGGCCACCGACAGCAGGTTCATCACGGCCGCCTTCACCGCGACCACCGGCGCGCGGAACACGAACGTGAGCAGCACCACCGACAGTGCGACGACGAACGCGATCACCAGCCACAGCCGTTCGGCGAGGCGGGCGGAGATGTCGGCGAACGTCGCGGTGAGTCCGGTGGCGTGGACGCCGTCGGCCGCGTCGGACCGGATCCGCTCCAGCAGTTCGGTGCTGCGGGGGTCGCTGGGGCCGGTGGTCGGCTGCACCGAGATCAGCGCGGCCGTCGAGTCGGCGTTCATCAGCACGGGCGTCACCGAGGCCACCCCGGGTTCGGCTGCCAGTTCGCGCGCGAGGGCCGGAAGCTCTGCTGCCGGAACTTTGTTCAGGTCGACCGCGACCATCAGGGGTCCGTTGGCGCCGGGCCCGAACTCGGAGTCGATCAGGTCGTACGCCTGACGGATCGTGTTGGCGGCCGGCGCGCTGCCCGCGTCCTGCGGCCACGTCCGCATGCCCAGAACCGGCGCGGCCAGGAGGAGCAGCACCCCGAGCGCCGTCAGGGCCCACAGCCACGGGCGGCGGCTCACCCGGATCGCCCACCGTTCCGTCAGCGGCGACGTCGTGCGACGTTCGGCCCGGGCACGGGACCGCTTGCCCAGCACCCGCGTGCCCGCCAGCCCGCACAGTGCGGGAACCAGCGTGACCGAGGTGAGCATCACGATGCCGACCATCGCGAATGTGGCGTAGCCGAACGACGCGTACATCGGCAGCCCGGACAGTCGCAGCCCGAAGAGGGAGACGAGGACGGTGGTGCCGGCGAAGATCACCGACGTCCCGGCCGTGGAGTTGGCGGCCGCGACGGCGTCCCGCACCGACATGCCGGCCCGCAGTCCCTCCGTGTACCGGGTGACGAGCAGCAGCGCGTAGTCGATCCCGACGCCGATGCCGACCATCGTGGCGATGGTCGGGGCGATGGTGCTGATGCTGGTGAACCCGGCCATGATCGTGATGAGCCCCGACCCGATGCCGACGCCGACGAGTGCGACTGCCAGGGGCAGTCCGGCTGCCACCACGGAACCGAACGCGAACACCAGGATGATCAGCGCCAGGATCATGCCGACCGCCTCGGCGGTGCCCGACGGCGTGGAGATGTTCTCCGGCACCTGCCCACCCAGTTCCACCTGCAGCCCCTGCGCCTGAGTGTCGGCCACCGCGGCGTCGAGGGCGTCGACTCCCTCGCTGCCGTGGAAGTCGGTGACCGGGATGCGGTAGTTGAGGCTGATCACGGCCGTGTCGGAATCCTGGGACAGGCGGGGCGGCGACACGGAGCTCACACCGTTCACGTCGGCCAGCCTGGTGCCGAGATCGGTGAGGACCGCGGGGTCGAGCGGACCGCTGTCGGAGTGCACGACCACCCGGGCGTCCGCTCCCGACATCTCCGGGAATCGTTCACTCAGCAGATTCGTCCCCCGCTGCGACGGCAGACCGGGCACGTTGTAGTCGTCGTGGTTGGTGCCACCGAACGCGGACGCGGCGGCGAACACCAGGACGAGCAGCGTCAGCCACGTGGCGATCACCCGCCAGGGGTGGGCAGCGGCGGCCGAGCCGAGGCGCGCGAGCAGGGAACTCATGGGGGGGAGCCTCCAGGAAAGCCGGTTGGTTCTGTCGCCTCCGACTGTGCGCCCGGCGGCTAGTGGCCCACTTGGAACTCGCTTGGGTGGGTGGTCACCCGGGTGCGCGCGGCCTCCACCCAGGCCGGGCAGCCGCAACGTTCGGCCAGTTCGAGCGCCGCCGCGTAGTGGGTGCGGGCGTCCTCGGGCCGGTCGAGGAGCACCTCGAGGTCGCCGAGGATCGTGTCGACGGGGCCGACCGCGAACGCCGCCGTGTCGCCGCCGCCGATCCGGCCGCTGTACGGGCTCAGCTCCGCGTGCACGGCGGCCGCCTCGTCCCGTTCACCCAGCTGCGCGACGACGATGCCCCGCAGCGACATCATCAGGGAGTGGAAGAAGTCGCGGCGGACCGGGCGCAGGTGACGCCGGACCTCACGCGCCCGGTCCGGTTTGCCGTTGCCGAGTAGCGCGAGGGCGTGCAGATCGGCGATCACGTCCGTCGCGGCACTGTCGACGGTCTCGATCACCGCCTCCAGTTCCCCGGCGCGTCCCTCGGTCAGCCGGAGCGTGAACTGTGCGAGGGCGAAGACGCTGTCGGCGTCGAGACCCGCCCGGGTCATCAACTCGTGGCCGCGCCCGTAGTGTCGTTCCGCCGCGGCCAGATCGCCGGTGAGGTGAGCGACCATCGCGCGGCTCATCTCCCGGGTCGCCTGCGCCTGCTGGAACTGATACCGGTCCGCCAGCTCCGACTGGATGCCCATGTGGTGTTCGATCGCCGGGATGTCACCGTTGCCGGAGGCGATCTCGGCCAGCAGGTGGTGGCCCAGCATGGTGAACACGGGAAGCTGCGTCCGGTCGCCGATCCGGAGCAGCTCGTGGCCGATGACGTGGTCGCCGAGCGTGCTCGTCGGGGAGCCGGTGCCGGCGTGGACGGCGCAGAGCACCAGCCCGAGCAGCACCGGGTCGTCCAGGTCGCGGGCGAGAGTCTCGGCCTCCCGGACCGCGGAACCGGTGCGCTCGTGATCCTCCGCCCCGATCTCGTGGACGAGTGTCACCAGCAGCCGGCACCGCACCGCCGGTTCCAGTTGCTCGTGCCGCAGCAACGCCTCGAGCTGATCGACGACGGCCGTGTCCACTTCGCCGTATCGCCGATTGATCCACGGCGTCGGGGTGTCGACGAACGCGAGCACCCGGATCGCCAGGTCGGTGCGGCCCGCGTCCCGGGCGAGCGCGAGAGCCCGCCTCCGCGAACGGGATCCCGCCAGTCCGCTGCCGGCGGCGAGTTGCGTGCGGCTCAGTTCGGTGAGGAGTTCGACGCGCTCGTCCACGGACGCCACTGCGTCCGGCGGCAACCGGTCGGCCGCTCGAAGGGCGTTGTCGAGGAAGCCGATCTCCGCGTCGTGGGCGTAGCGATCGGCGGCCTGCGCCGCGGCCGCGACATTGTGGTCGAGTGCCTGCCGCGCGGTGGCAGCAGACAGCGCCTCCGTGAAATGGTGGGCGAGAGCCGCGACGTCGTGCGGCCGCAGCTCCTCGAGTGCCGTCCCGACCCGCGCGTGCCAGCGGCTCCTGCGCAGCCGGGTGAGGTCGGAGTAGAGCGTGTCGCGGACGAGGGCGTGCGTGAACCGGACGGTCCCGGCGCGCGGCTCGCCGAGAAGTCCGGCGATCACGCCCGATTCGAGTGCGTCGAACACGGCGTCCTCGTCGATTTCGGCGGCACGGGTGAGAACGTCGATGTCGGATTCGCGGCCCACGACCGCGGCCAGCCGGAGAACGGACACGGTGAGTTCAGGGAGATGGGCGATCCGCCGGCGCAGGACGTCCCGCACCCCCTCAGGCACCTCCGACGTGGCCACCAGTTCACCCTCACTGGCCAGGAGCCGGGCGCTCTCCTGCAAGTAGAACGGGTTTCCGCCGGTGCGGTCGGCGAGTGCGCGGAGGGTGTCGGGATCGGGGTCGCGACCCGCCACGTGCCGGATCAGCTCGGCCGAATCCTCGGGTCCGAGTCCGCCCAGGCGGATGCGTGTCGGCTGCAGTGACGCGAGATCGGCGAAGCAGTTCTCCAGGTTCGGGTCCACCTCGTCCGGGCGGAACGCGAGGATCAGCAGGATCGGCGACCGCTGCTGCGCGAGCCGCACGAGGATCGCCAGGGTGTCCTCGTCGGCGCGGTGGACGTCGTCGAGGACGACGGCGAGAGGACCGTGCTCGCGGACGGTCCCGATGTAGTCGGCGACGGCACGGTGCAGCAGGAACCGTCCGCTCGGAGCGTCCGGCCGCGCCGCGTGCGAACGGTCGTCGGAGAGCAGGGGTGCCAGCGCGGCCGTCTCGGTGCCGGGGTCGACTTTCTCGGCCAGTGCGCGCAGGATCTCCACCCACGCCCACGCGGGCGGGGCGCCGTCCACTTCGGGGCAGCGACCCACCGCCACCTGCCACCCGGCGGCGTGCAACGTTCGACGGAACCGGCGCAGCAGCGACGACTTCCCGGATCCGGCGTCGCCGCCCAGGAGGACCACGGGGGTGCCGGGGTCGGCCATCAGATCGGTCAGGGTCGCCATTTCCTCGCTGCGGCCGAGGAACCAGGGGTCCGGGGTGGTGTCGACGGGCCCGGCGGCGAGGGCGGGTGCGGGTGCGGCCGGGACGGTGCCGGTGAGGATCTGGCGTTCGAGTTCCGTCAGGGCGGGACCGGGGTCGAGGCCGAGTTCGTTCGCCAGCCGGCCGCGGGCCTCGCGTAACGCGGCCAGGGCGTCCGCCTGTCTCCCGCTGCGGTGCAGGGCCAGAGCGAGCAACCGCCATCCCTCCTCCCGGAGCGGGTGTTCCCGGGTGAGGGTCTGCGCGTCGAGCACGGCGCCGGCCGCATCGCCGCTCGCGAGGGCGGACGCCACCAGACGTTCGCGCGCGACCACCCGCAGTTCCTCGAGCCGGGCGATCTCGGCGAGAGCCCAGTGCTCGCCGGCCACCTCGGCGAACGCAGGCCCCCGCCACAGGCTCAGTGCGCGCTCGAGATCGGCTCGCCCGGTGTCGGCGGTAGACCGGATCAGGTTCTCGAACTCCCACGCGTCGACACCGGACGGGGGCAGGGTGAGCGCGTAACCCGGGGCCCGGCTCACCAGGACGGTGGAGTCCGCCCGGGGCGCGCGGTGCGGCTCCAGCGCCCGGCGCAGGTTCGAAATGTAGGCCTGAAGCGCGCCGACAGCCCGCGGTGGGGGAGCGCCGTGCCAGAGATCGTCGATCAGCCGATCCACCGGCACCACCTCGCCGCGCGCGACGAGCAGCAACGCGAGCACGGCGCGCTGGCGGGGGCCGCCGAGGTCCACCGCCCCCGATTCGTCCTCCGCCTCGAGCGTCCCGAGTACTCGAATACGCAGCATCGTTCAGCAAGCGTAAGCACTAGTGGCCTCCAAGTCCTCTCCAAGACGCCGAACCGACCCTGAATGCATGACTACGTCAACTGCTCACACCGTCCGCCCCGACACCCGCGAGATGGTGGTGGTCCACGACTGCTTCCGTCGGCAGTTCGCCGCGCTGCCCGCACTCGTCCGGGGTGTTCCCGCCGGCGACACCGCCCGGGCCGGGGAGGTGGTGACGTTCTTCGCGGAACTCGCCACCGCCCTGCACCACCATCACACGAGTGAGGACGACCTGCTGTGGCCGAAGCTGCTCGACCGCGCGCCCACCGACGCGGCGCTGGTGCTGCGGATGGAGGAACAGCACGAACGCATCTCCGAGCTGCTGTCGCGGGCGCAGTCGCAGGGTGCCGCGTTCACGGCGGACGCGGTGGACGGCGAACCGCTGGCGAAGACGCTGACCGCGCTGTCCGCCGCGCTCGACGAGCACCTCGGCGAGGAGGAGCAGCGGATCCTCCCGATGGCGGAGCAGTTCATGACGCTCGCCGAATGGCAGGAGATTGGCGATCGTGGCCGAGCGTCGATCCCCAAGGACCGGCTGCTGGTGTTCCTCGGCTTCATCCTTCATGGGGCGACCCCCGAGGAGCGTCGAATGTTCCTGTCGGAGATGCCCTTCGCGGCCAGGATGGCGTGGTCGATCCTGGGGCGTCGGGCATTCCGCAAGGACTACCGGCGGATCTACGGCACCGAACCGGCCGCCTTCTGACGCCGGATCACCCTGCGCCGCAGCCGGCCCCGGCTGGTGCGCTCCCAGAGGCTGGGTGGTGTGCGCTCGGGATCCATCAGTTCGTTCTCGGCCAGCGGACTGTCTTCGTCCTCGACCGTCTCCGGCTCGAACTTCTCGAGGGTCCGGCCGCCGCCGCGCAGTGCCTCCACGGTGCCCAGGAACGACGTCTCGGTCAGCGTGTCCTCGAACAGCCCGGCCGGGACACCGAGGTGCTCGCAGACGAGCTGACGGCGAATTCCGAGAATGGTCTGCCGCAGCTCCTCACCGTTCGCTGTGTCCGCGGTGACCTCGACCGCCAGATCACACTCGGTGTCGAACCCCATCGACCGGTTGTTGAGGTTGGACGAACCCACGCGCAGGAGCCGGTCGTCCATCACCAGCACCTTGGCGTGGACGTAGATCGGCTCACCGCCCGGCGTGACGGGGTAGTAGACGCCCAGCCGGTTCCCGGTATCGGCCTGCCAGAGCAGGTGCAGCAACCGGCGGCGGGCGCCGTCCATGGCCTTCTGCTCGAGCCAGCCGTCGGCATTGCGCGGCAGCACCAGCACGATCTCCGGTCCGTCCGGTTCCTGTAGTCGCGCGGCGATCGCCTCGGCGAGGGTGCGGGAGGCCAGGTACTGACTCTCGATGTACAGCGTCCGCTCGGCGCCCGCGATCGCAGCCAGATACAGGGCCTCGATCTCCCGGACCTCGTCCCGATCGGCGAGCTCCGGCAGCGTGCGCGCGATGCCCACGTCGACGGAGCGCATCGCCGGCTTCAGCCCCTCCGGCCACGGAGTCCTCCCCGCGATCTCGTCGACGGGCGCCAGATCCTGCCCCGTTGCCGCCTTCCACCGGGTGCGGGCGAGCTCGCCGATGGCCTTCGCCGCGTCCCCGTCGACGGCGGTTGTCGCGTCGTGCCACGGCCCGTACCGCTTGCCGTTCGGCTGCGTCCGGTAATGGTTGCGGTCCCGATGTTCCGGGGTGTCCCACCGGTCCACGGTCATGTCGATGCCGCCGCAGAACGCGAGCGCGTCGTCGATGACGACGATCTTCTGGTGGTGCGCCGAGCCGACGGGGTGGGCGGCGTCGAGTTCGAAGTGCAGGCGGCGGTCGGTCACCCAGTTGACCACGAAGATCGGCGTCATGCCGCGCCCGATCGCGGTAAAGGCCCCGATGTTCCATTTGAGCAGGTAGATGTCGAGATCGGGGCGTTCCCGCGTCAGCCAGGCCAGGAACCGGCCGAGCTGGTTGGGGCCGTCGAGCGTCTTCTCGTCCGGCTCGAACTTGATCCTCGTGTCGAAGTCCCAGCCGATGAGGATGATGCGCCTGCGAGCCTGCAGCATCGCGGACTTGGCATGGCGGAAGTAGTCCGCCGCATCGACGATGCACGCGAGACGATCGGCGTGGGCAACCTGCCAGCACGTGTCACCGGGAGTCAGGATCGTGCCGTCGTCGCTCATGTGTTTTCCGCTCTCCCGGTCTCGTTCGTCCACCCCGTCCCCTGCGGGTGGACGATTCACAGTACTGCGCCACCCCCGCGCAGCTACCGTTGAGAGGTGCGGAGGTGGTGGCGCATCGTGGCGTTGCTCGCACTGGTCAGCGTGCTGTGGGCACCAACTGTCGGTGCGGTTCCGTTGCGGGCCGGTTCGAGCCCCGGCACGGTCGTCGCCTCGTCCGAATTGCCGGCGGAACTCTGGCTCCGCGGAACCGGCAGTGCCTACCGGATGACATATCTGACCACCGACCGGCACGGCATCACCCCGTGCACCGGGATGGTGTTCGTGCCGCCCGGTTCACCGCCCGCCGGAGGCTGGCCCGTCATTGCGTGGGCGCACGGAACGGTCGGGGACTCCGACGCCGACGCACCGTCCGTGACCGGAGTCGACAGGGAATCCTCCGACTACGTGAGCAGCTGGCTGCAACTCGGTTACGCCGTGGCCGCCACCGACTACGTGGGCCTGGGCACCCCCGGGGTGCCGCCCTACCTCGACGGGAAGGTCGCCGGGCGCAGCGTCGTGGACTCCGTGCGCGCCGCCAGGGCGATCGATGCCGATCTCTCCGCCACGTGGATGGCGGTCGGACTGTCCCAGGGCGGGCAGGCCGCGGTGTTCGCCGCACACGCTGCCACGACGTACGCGCCGGAACTCGACTACCGCGGGGCAGTCGCGAACGGGGTGCCGTCGAACATCGAGATGGTGGCGGACTGGAGCGGTCCGTCGTTTCCGCCGCAGGGCCTCGCCGGTCTCACCGTGTACATCTCGTACCTGATCGCCGGGGTCCGTGACGCGTATCCCGAACTGGACATCGACAGCTACCTGACCCCGGTCGGGAAGCAGTTCGTGGACGCCGCTCCCGAAGTGCCGTTCCGGCAGTTCGCGGCCATGACCCGCAACGTGTCGGTGGCGCAGATGCTGTCGCGGGCACTCGACGTCCCGGCGCTGCAGGACGCGTTGCGCGAATATCTCGAGGTCCCGGTCGCGGGTTACGACCGACCGCTGCTGCTCGTCCAGGGGGTCACCGACGCGTCGGTGCCGATCCCGCTGACGGAGAAGCTTGTCGCCGAGATGCACAGTGCAGGAACCGATCTCGACTACCGCGTGTATTCGGGCGGTCACTTCGGCAGCATGTACCAGGCCGGCCCCGACCAGGCGGCGTTCGTCGCCTCGCTGATCAGGTAGGGCGTTCGGATCCGGCCGGCACGCCGAGGTGCCGGGTGAGTTCGCGGGCCGCGGCCTGCCCCGCCCGGTTCGCACCGATCGTCGACGACGACGGGCCGTAGCCCACGAGGTGAATCCGCGGATCCGACGCCACTTGGGTGGCCAGGCGCCCCGTCATCGTGATCCCGCCGCCCGGCCCGCGCAACCGCAGCGGCGCGAGGTGATCGAGGGAACTGCGAAAACCGGTGCACCACAGGATCACATCGACCTTCAGCTCGCGGCCGTCCGACCACCGGACCCCGTCCGCGGTGATCTCACTGAACATCGGTTGCCGCGCCAGCACCCCGCGTTCGCGGGCGGCGCGGATCGCAGGCGTCACGGGCAGTCCCGTCACCGACACCACCGAACCCGGCGGCAGCCCGCGCCGGACCCGGTCCTCGACGAGAGCGACGGCGGCACGGCCGATCTCGGGCGTGAACGGCTCGTCCCGGAACTCCGGTGGGCGGCGCGTCACCCACGTGGTGGTCGTGACGCGGGAGATCTCGTCCAGCAACTGCACCGCCGAGATGCCACCGCCCACGACGAGCACGTGCTGTCCCGCGAAGTCCTGCGCCGAGGCGTAGTCCTTGGTGTGCACCTGGCGGCCGGTGAACGACTCGGCGCCGGGGTAGCGGGGAATGAACGGGCGTTCCCACGTACCCGTCGCGTTGATCAGACCGCGGGCCGACACGACGCCGCGGTCGGTCTCGATCCGCAGACGCTCGCCGCGCGCACACACCACCCGCGTGTGCACGGGACGGTGCACCGGCAACTCGAACTGTTTCTCGTATGTAGCGAAGTACTGGGGAACCGCGGCCGCCGCATGCACCAGCGCGGCCTCCGGGTCGTTCGGGTACACGCCGATCGTGTCGGCGAAGCCGAGCCCGGGAAGGTCGTGAACACCGTTGACGGTGCTCAGTGTCAATGACGGCCACCGGAACTGCCACGCGCCGCCGGGCCCCGGGGCGTGATCGAGCACCACGAAACCGGACTCCGGTTCCACCCCGAACCTGCGCAGATAGTAGGCGGCAGACAGCCCCGCCTGCCCCGCGCCGATCACGGCCACGTCCACATCGCTGTTCATGTCGGTCCTCACCTCCACCCTCACAACTACCGGAGAGCCTCGTGTGTTCCGGCCGATTCGGCTGTGGTTGGCTGAAGACGTCCAGTCGGGTGGGCAGGGGAGAATTCGTCAGTGGACAGCAATCACGAAGAAAGCGAGTGGACATGATCGGGACGAGTCGTGACGGCGACGTCTTCACCCTCGAACTGCAACGCCCCGACCGTCGCAATGCGTTGAACACCGAGATCTGCGAACTCCTGCGGGAGGAGACGGAGAAGTCCGTCACCGACGGCGCGCGGGTGATCGTCCTCACAGGGCAGGGCAGCGCGTTCTGCGCCGGCGCCGACCTGTCGGGCGACGTGTACGCCGACGGATTCACGGACACCCTGCTCGAGATGCTGCACACCATCGACTCGGTGCCCGTCCCCGTCATCGCCGCAATCAACGGCCCCGCGATCGGCGCGGGCAGCCAGCTGGCGCTCGCCGCGGACCTGCGTGTGGTCGCTCCCGAGGCGCGCTTCGCCATCCCGGCCGCCAAGCTCGGGATCTCCGTGGACCGGTGGACGGTGCACCGTCTGGCCGCCCTGATCGGCGGCGGACCGGCACGAACGATCCTGCTCGGTGCGGAGGAGGTCGGTGCGGACGAGGCACTCGCGCACGGCCTCGCCAACAAGCGCGGCGACCTCGCCGTCGCACAGCAGTGGGCGCACTCGATCGCGCGCCTGGCGCCGCTGTCGCTGCAGCACCTCAAGATGGTGCTCAACGACGACGGCACCCAGAGCCCGCCGCCGCCCGAGCAGCTCGCGGCGTTGCATGCGGCGTGGAAGAGCTACGACGCGCAGGAAGCGCGCGCGGCACGCGCCGAGAAGCGTCCGCCGGTCTTCCGGGGTCAGTAGCCGCTCGCCGCACCTTTCCCGCACGCGTGGTTACAGTTGTCGGGGTGAAAGCGATGAACGCTGTGACGACTGTTTTGGCCACCGCCGCCCTCGGGTGGCTGACGCGGGCTGCGTGGGGGCTTCCGTCTCAGATCGGTGCGTCGCGTGCCAAGGTGCGCCCGTACGCCGCGACGTCGCCGCGGTACCGCGACCGGCAATTCCACAACACCGATCCGAGCAGCATGATGCTGCCCGGATCGGAGACCGGGATCGTCAAGGCACTGATCACGCGGGGCAGCGCGGGACGCCCGCGCAGGCCGATCCCGCTCGCGACACCCCTCGCGCCCGTCGAGGCCGCCGACGCAGCGGTCACCTGGTACGGCCATTCGAGCGTGCTCGTCGAGGTCGACGGGTTCCGGGTGCTGGCCGACCCGGTGTGGAGTCATCGGGTGTCGCCGTCCGCGATTCTCGGTCCGTCCCGCATGCACCCGACCCCGGTCCCGCTGGCCGACCTGCCCGTTCTGGACGCGATCGTCGTCTCGCACGATCACTACGACCACCTCGACATGGCCACCGTGCAGCAACTCGCCGCCACGCAGAAGGCGCCGTTCGTCGTTCCGGTCGGGCTCGGTGCGCACCTGCGGCAGTGGCGGGTGCCGGAGGAGCGGATCGTGGAACTCGACTGGGACGAGTCGACCACGTTCGGCGCACTCACGCTCACGTGCACCGAGGCCCGGCACTTCTCCGGGCGCGGGCTGGTACGCAACACCACCCAGTGGGCGTCGTGGGTGCTCGCCGGACCGAACCGGAAGGTGTTCTTCGGCGGCGACAGCGGGTACACGCCGCGGTTCGCCGACCTGGGCCGCCGGTACGGGCCGTTCGATCTCACGCTGCTGCCCGTCGGCGCCTACGACACGCGGTGGGCCGACATCCACATGAACCCGGAGGAGGCGGTGCAGACCCACGTCGACCTCAACGGCGGCGACGGCACCCGCGGTCTGCTGGTGCCGGTGCACTGGGCCACGTTCAATCTCGCGTTCCACTCGTGGTCCGAGCCGATCGTCCGGCTGCTCGCGGCCGCGCAGGAGAAGGGCACCCCGGTGGCCGTGCCGATGCCCGGACAGCGCATCGACGCGTTGAAGCCGGCGGCCCAGACACCGTGGTGGTCCGCGCTCGGCTGAGTCCGGCGCGCATCCCCTCCGAGCGAAGCCTCGTTGCGTAGCCTTTGACCATGGCATACGACGAAACGGGCACCGACAGCGTTGCAGTCGTCGCAGTGGAGGGGTTGACGGCCGCCCAGGTGGCGGAGCGGGTGGCGGCAGGCAAGACCAACGACGTGCCCGATCGGGCCAGCCGATCGGTACGCGACATCGTCCGCGCCAACGTGTTCACCCGGATCAACGCGATCCTCGGTGTCCTCCTGATCATCGTGCTGGCCTCCGGTTCGATCATCGACGGCATGTTCGGCCTGTTGATCATCGCCAACAGCGGGATCGGCATCATCCAGGAAGTGCGGGCCAAGCGGACCCTCGACAAGCTCGCGATCGTCAGCCAGACCAAACCGGTGGTGCGCCGCGACGGTGCCGCCGTCGCGATGGCACCCCGGGAGGTCGTGCTCGACGACATCATCGAGCTCGGCGCCGGCGACCAGATCGTCGTCGACGGTGTCGTGGTCGAGGCGATGTCCCTCGACATCGACGAATCCCTCCTCACCGGTGAGGCCGACCCCGTGCACAAGGACGCCGGCCAGCAGGTGCTGTCGGGAAGCTTCGTCGCGTCCGGCAGCGGCTGTTACCGCGCCACGAAGGTCGGAAGCGACGCGTACGCCGCCAAACTCGCGGACGAGGCCAGCAAGTTCACGCTCGTGCACTCGGAGTTGCGCAGCGGCATCGACAAGATCCTGAAATTCATCACGTATCTGATGATTCCGGCCGGTCTGCTGATCATCTACAACCAGTTGTTCTCCAGCGGCGAGTCGATCCGGCCGGCGCTGAGCGGGATGGTGGCCGCGCTGGTCCCGATGGTGCCGGAGGGACTGGTGCTGATGACGTCGATCGCGTTCGCGGTCGGGGTGGTCCGGCTCGGTCAGCGGCAGTGCCTCGTGCAGGAGTTGCCCGCCATCGAAGGTCTCGCGCGCGTCGACGTGGTGTGCGCAGACAAGACCGGAACGCTCACCGAGAACGGCATGCGGCTGTCCGAACTGCGTTGCGCCGACACCGCCGACACCGAACCGTCCCGTGCGGCACTCGCCGCGATGGCGGCGTCCGACCCGCGGCCGAACGCCAGCGTCCTCGCGATCAAGGAGGCGTTTCCCGACGACCCCGGGTGGGGTGACGCCACCGCGGAGGCGCCGTTCTCCTCGGCCGAGAAGTGGAGCGGACAGTCGTACGGCACCCACGGCAACTGGGTCCTCGGTGCGCCGGACGTCCTGCTCGACCCCGGCAGCGACATGGCCAGGCAGGCCGAGGAAGTGGGGTCCTCGGGACTGCGGGTGCTCCTGCTCGGCAGTTGCGACGTTCCGGTCGACCACCCCGCGGCGCCGGGTGCGATCACACCCCGGGCGCTGGTGATCCTGGAGCAGCGGGTGCGTCCCGACGCCCGCGGCACCCTCGAGTACTTCGCGAGCCAGAACGTCACGGTGAAGGTCATCTCGGGTGACAACGCCGTGTCGGTCGGCGCCGTGGCCGGATCGCTCGGACTGCCCGGCGGCGACCGTCCCGTCGACGCCCGCGAACTGCCCGACGACCGCGACGCCCTCGCCGAGACCCTGGAAACGTCCACCACGTTCGGCCGCGTGCGCCCCGATCAGAAGCGGGAGATGGTGGGGGCCCTGCAGTCTCGCGGTCACACCGTCGCGATGACCGGCGACGGCGTCAACGACGTGCTGGCCCTCAAGGACGCCGACATCGGGGTGTCGATGGGCTCGGGCAGCCCCGCCACCCGCGCGGTGGCGCAGATCGTGTTGCTGGACAACAAGTTCGCCACCCTGCCCTACGTGGTGGGTGAGGGCCGCCGGGTGATCGGCAACATCGAACGCGTCGCGAACCTGTTCCTCACCAAGACCGTGTACTCGGTGCTTCTGGCGTTCCTCATCGGCATTACCGGTGTGCTGTCGCAGATCTTCCATTTCGAGCCCGTGCCGTATCCGTTCCTGCCGCGGCACGTGACGATCGCCGCCTGGTTCACCATCGGCATTCCTGCGTTCATCTTGTCGCTGGCTCCCAACAACGAGCGGGCGCGCTCCGGCTTCGTGCCGCGCGTGATGCGTCTCGCCGTGCCGTCGGGCGTGATCATCGGTGTCACGACGTTCATTTCGTATCTCCTCGTCTACGCCGGCCCGGATCAGACGGAGACGCAGAAGATCCAGGCGGGCACGTCGGCACTGATCACCCTCATCATGATCGCGCTGTGGGTGCTGGCCGTGGTCGCGCGGCCGTACGTGTGGTGGAAGCTGGTGCTGATCTTCGGATCCGTAGCGGGATATCTCATCCTGTTCGCGTTGCCGTTCACGCGGGAGTTCTTCAAACTCGATCCGACCGACGTCGGCGCCACGACCTCCGCTCTCGTGTGCGGGCTCGTGGGAGTGGTTCTCGTCGAAATCGGATGGTGGGTGACGGGCCGCCTGCACGGTGAGCATCGCCGCCTCTTCGCGGTGCCGGAAGACCTGCCGGGCGTGCACTGACGCGATTACCGCTCGCGACGATTCGAACGGTTGGCGTCGCCGAGTCAATGCTGTGAGACTGGGTGCACGGCGAGTGATCGAACTCGGTCGGAATGCGTGCGCATGCACCGGAGGAGGAAGAACGATGAGTTTCGTCGACACACTGAAGGGCCTGCTGGGCAAGGGGAGGGAAGCCGCTTCGCAGAACGCGGACAAGGTTCACGGCGCCATCGACAAGGCCGCCGACGTCGCGGACAGCAAGACCGGCGGCAAGTACAGCGACAAGATCGACAAGGCCGCCGACGCGGCGAAGAAGGCTGTTCCTCCGAAGGAGTGAACACTTCTCACACAGACGCGCGTGGGCCCCGGTTCTCGGACCGGGGCCCACGCGCGTCTTCGGAGATGACCCGCGCACGGCGGGCAGGCGCGGCAGAATCGGTGTCGTGAACGGCGTCCTCGTGCTCCTCGTCATCATCGCGGCCATCGCGGTGACGAGTTTCGCGAAGCGCCGGGACCTGCAGGCGCCGCTGGTGCTCGTGACGATCGGGTCGGCGGCGTCGTTCATCCCCGGGATGCCGCGCCTCGAACTGGACCCGGAGGCCATTCTCGGTGTGGTGCTGCCGCCGCTGCTGTACTCCGCGGCGCTCAAGTTCTCGGTGGCCACGTTCCGGCGCCACCTCGCACCGATTCTCCGGCTGGGGATCTTCACCGTCCTGGCGACCGCCATCGGGGTGGCCTTCTTCTCCAACTGGCTGGTCCCCGAATTCACGCTCGGCGCGGCCCTGGTCCTCGGCGCCGTGGTCGCGCCGACGGACGCGGTCAGTGCCGTCGCGGTCGGCCGCAGGCTCGGCCTGCCGAACCGGGTGATCGCGATCCTTACCGGTGAGGGACTCGTCAACGACGCCACCGCGCTGACCCTGTTCACCGTCGCCGTCTCCGCCGTCGTCGGGGCGAAGATCCCGGTCCATCCCGTGGTGTTCTTCGGCTACGAGGTGGTCGGCGGGGTCCTGATCGGACTGGTGCTCGCCAAGATCGTCGAGTGGGTGCGTCACCGCATGTACGATTCCCCGCTGGAAACGGTGCTGGGGCTGATGCTCCCGTTCGCCGCGTACCTCGCCGCCGAGGAGGTGCACGCCTCTGGTGTGCTGTCGGTGGTCGCCGCGGGGTTCCTGATGGGGCACAAGGCCACCGACGCCTCCGTGGCCACCCGCATCCAGGAGCGGTCGCTGTGGGAGAGCGTCGACCTCCTGCTCGAGATGTTCGTGTTCGCCTACATGGGACTGCAACTGAAGTTCGTCATCGACGACGTCCGAGACCAGGGCCTACCGGTGCACCACGTCTTCTTCTACGGCTTCGCGGTCCTCTTCGTGGTCATGGCGATACGGCCGGCGTGGATCCTGCTGCACTGGCTCCGCCGCCGGGTCGGGCTGGCGATCGAGGCGCCGGGCGGCTCGGTGGAACTCGGATGGCGGGAGAGCCTCGTCGTGTCCTGGGCGGGAATGCGTGGGGTCGTCACGCTCGCCGCCGCGTCCGGTGTGCCCGTGGTCATCGCGAGCGGGCAGCCGTTCCCGGGACGCGAGGTGATCCAGGCGATCGCGTTCGTCGTGGCCGTCGGCACGCTGCTGATCCAGGGCGCCACCATGCCGCTGCTGATCCGGAGACTCGATCTGGCGGATCCCGGCGAACGCGAGCGCGAGGAGGAACAGGTGAAGCTGGCCCGCGCGATCTCCCGCGACGCAGGCGAACGGGCCCTCGTCGAGTTCGCCGCACACCCGCCGGAGGGAATCGACCGAGCCGACCTGACCGACATCCTCGACCGGGTGCGGCGGTCGATGCGGGCGCGGCTCCAGGCCGAGGAAGCGGAAGACGCCGCGGAGAAGCAGCGGGCCGGCGCACTGTTCGACCACTACCGTCGCGCGGCCCTGCGCGCGCAACGCGAGGCGATCATCGCCGCCCGCGACGCGGGCACGCTCGACGACGAGGTGATGCGTAGCGTGTTGGAAGGCCTCGATGTGGAGGAGGCAGCAGCCGAGGAGCGGGTGCGGAGACGTCGCGAATGAGGTGCGAGGTGGGTGTGCGTCCGGTGCGAACCGCCGTGGTCGCCCTTGCCGGTGTCGTAGCGCTGACCGCCTGCGCCACGGACGAGGCGTCCCCGGGCCCGTCTCCCACCACCTCGCTGGCCGCACCCTCCGCCCCTTCCGTTCCGCAGGCGCCGACAGGGGATCAGCGTGGCGCACTGATGAGCCAGGAGGCGGTGCCCGACATCGATCCGGCGATCACCGCACTCGGCGCGACGGCCACCCGGGTCGTCTACCGGTCGACGTCCGGTGTCGACGGCGGCGGCTCGGAGGTCGTGGGCACGGTCTTCACTCCCGCAGGCCCCGCACCGGACGGCGGCCGGCCCGTCGTCACGGTCGGGCACGGCACCACCGGCGTCACCGACGAGTGCGCCCCCTCGTCGTCGCCGACCCTGCTGGGCACGACGAACCTCGTCCGCCCGCTGCTGCAGCGGGGGTACGTCGTGACCGTCACCGACTACCAAGGACTCGGCACCGACGGCCCACATCCTTACCTCGAACCCGACACCGCCGCCTACGACCTGATCGACGCGGTCCGGGCGGCGCGCAACGTGGTGCCGGACGCGTCGACGCGCTGGGCGGCGATCGGGGTCTCTCAGGGCGGTCAGGCGTCGTGGTCCGCGGCCGAGCACGCCGACGACTACGGCGACGGGCTGGAGTTCGTCGGCTCGGCGAACCTGTCACCCGCGGCCGATCTGTCGGGGATCGTCGCCGACGGGACCGTCGAACCTCTGTCGTGGCCGCAGAAGATGTTCCTTCCCTACCTCCTCGAGGGACTGAAGGTGGTGCACCCCGAGCTGAATCCGGACGACTACATGCGCGGCGCGCTCGCCGCCACTCCCGACGTCACGCTGTCGTGCGTCGCCGCGAAGCTCCCCGAGAAGTGGACGGTGGCAACCCAACTCACCCCGGCCGACACGGGTCCGCGGACGGAGGCCGACGCCGAGCGCATGCGAGGGTGGCTCGAGGACATCGCCCTGCCGAAGAACGGGGCGGGCGGGCCGATGCTCGTCGTCGTGGGGGAGCGGGACAACCTCATTCTGCCGCAATGGACTTCGCAGTCCGTCGACCACGCGTGCGCACTCGGCGACGTCGTCGAGTTCGACTCCCGGCCCGGCGAAGGGCACGCCGACGGGCGCTCCGTCCCCGGCGCGGTGCAGTGGATCGCCGACCGCTTCGCCGGCGTGCCCGCACCCGACACGTGTCCCGAGGGAGGAACACCGTGAAAAACGGCGATCTCGAACGGCTGCGGACGCTGTGCCTCGCCCTGCCCGAGGCGACGGAACGGGTCAGTCACGGCGAACCGGCGTGGTTCGTCCGCAAGGGTCCGCAGTTCGCGTCACTCGCCGACCGTCACCACGACGACCGGGTGTCGTTCTGGGCGGCGGCTCCGCCGGGAGCGCAGCAGGATTGGGTGCAGCGTGATCCCGGCAGGTTCTTCGTCCCGCCGTACGTCGGGGGACGCGGGTGGATCGGCGTCTATCTCGACGTCCCGCAGGATTGGGACGACGTCGCCGACATCGTCGAGGACGCCTACCGCACCGTCGCCCCGAAGACCCTGATCGCCCGACTGGACGCCGGCGAATGACGGGAACCGTCGTCGCCGTCGTCGCGTTGCTCGTCCTCATTCCCGTCGTCGCGTTCACCGCGGTGTGGCTGCGCGCCCGGCGCGAGCTGACGACCCCCACCGAACGGGCCGTTCACACCACCCTGCACACGGCGTCGCTGGCGGCGCGCCCGTTGCGGCGGGGACTCGACGAGACGTCGGCGGAGGAGGCCGCGCCGCACCTGCGTCAGCTGACCGGCGCGCAGGCGCTGGGCGTGTTCGACGCCGCCGGTGACCTCCTCGCATGGAGCGGACCGCACGAGGCCATGACCGAACAACTGCACGACGCGGCCGCCCGCGCCGTCGACGGGGAGCGCCGGGTGCTCGTCGCCTACGGTGGCCTCGTCCGGGGCGCGGGCGACAACGCGGTGCGGGCGTTGATCGCCCAGCCCCTGCTCATCGAGGCCACCGGCGTGGTCGGGGTGCTCGGCATCGTCACCACGGAAGACCCTGGTCCGGGCATGCTCGGCGCCGTCACGGAGGTCGCCCGGTACGCGTGCAGCCAGATCGAACTCGCCGACCTCGACGCGTCCCGCGCCCGACTCGACCGCGCCGAGGTCCGGGCGCTGCGCGCGCAGATCAGCCCCCATTTCATCTACAACGCGCTGAACACGGTGGCGTCGTTCGTCCGCACCGATCCCGATCGCGCCCGGGAACTGATTCTCGAGTTCGCCGACTTCACGCGGTACTCGTTCCGTACGGCGGGGGAGTTCACCCTGCTGGCGGACGAACTGCGCAACATCGACCGTTACCTCACCCTCGAGCGCGCCCGGTTCGGCGACGCCCTCGCGGTGAAATTGCAGGTGGCGCCGGAGGTGCTGAACGTGGTGCTGCCGTTCCTCGCGCTGCAACCGCTGGTCGAGAACGCGGTGCGGCACGGAATCGCCGCCAAACCGGACGGTGGCACCGTCAGCATCGTCGCCGCCGACGAGGGCACCGACTGCGTGATCAGCGTCGAGGACGACGGGGTCGGCATGGATCCCGACCTGCTGCGGTCGGGGTCGCTGGACTCGGTGGCCGAGACGTCGGGGGTGAAGGAGGCGGCGCACGTCGGGCTCGCCAACGTCGACGACCGCCTGCGCGCCGCGTTCGGCAACGACTACGGACTCGTCGTGGAGACCGCGCCCGGTGCGGGCACCAAGGTGAGCATGCGCGTCCCGAAGTTCCGGCGGGGGATCTCGACGTGAACGGGAAGAGTCCGTGCGACGATTGCTGTCGTTGTGAACCACACTGACGACAAGTCTCCGGATGCACCCCTGACCGTGCTGGCCGTCGACGACGAGAAACCCGCCCTCGACGAGCTGGCGTTCCTGCTGCGCGCCCAGGACGCGGTCGGGGACATCCGGACCGCGGGAGATGCCACCACGGCGCTGCGCATACTCCGCGACGGCGAGATCGACGCCGTCTTCCTCGACATCAACATGCCCGGACTCGACGGACTCGAGCTGGCCGGGATCCTCGCGAACTTCGCGTCCCCACCGCAGGTGGTGTTCGTGACCGCCCACGACGACCGGGCCGTCGCCGCATTCGACCTCGGAGCCGTCGACTATCTCCTCAAACCCCTGCGCGAGGAGCGGCTGGCGGAGTCCGTGCGCCGCATCGTCGAGGGGCGCCGTAGGCGGGTCGACGCGGGACCGGCCGCCCCCACCGACGAGGTGATCCCGGTCGAACTCGGCGGCATCACCACGCTCGTGCACCGGTCCTCCGTCGAGTGGGTCGAAGCGGACGGTGACTACGCCCGACTGCACACCGCGGACGGCTCCCACCTCGTCCGCATCCCCATCTCGGCACTGGAGACGCGCTGGGCGGACGCCGGGTTCCTGCGGGTCCACCGCTCGTACCTCGTCGCGTTGCCGCGGGTCACCGGAATCCGGACCGTCGGCAACGGTCTCGTCGTGTGCCTCCGCGCGCACGGCGACCACCAGCCCGTCGAACTGCCGGTCAGCCGCAGGCACACCCGGATGCTCAAGGACCGGCTGGTCCGGGCGCCGAAACAAACATGGACCGCGCGATGAGTTCGCCGGAGCGGGTGCGGGTCGTCCTCGCCCAGCGCCGCGGTGCGCGCATCGTCCGCACCCGGGTCGAGGTGCAGGAACAGACCGCGGTCGGGGACGCGATGATCCGGGGACTCGTGCGCACCCAGCTCGTGCTGGCCATCCGGCTCGCGCTCCTCGCGGCGTGCCTGCTGTGCGCGGTGCCGCTCGTGATGTTCCTGTTCCCGGCGTTGTCCGACGTGGCGGTGCTGGGGATCCGGTTGCCGTGGGTGGTGCTCGGGGCGCTCGTGTACCCGGTGCTCCTGACCACCGGCTGGATCTACGTGCGGCAGGCCGAGCGCAACGAACAGGAATTCGCCGACCTGGTGGACGACTGAGCATCCCGTGACCACCGACCAACCCATTCCCTGGCTGACCCTGGCCGGTCTCGCCGCGGCCGCGGTCGCGACGGTGGCCATCGGCATCTACGGAGTGCGGTTGGCGCGCACCACCTCCGACTTCCTCGTCGCGTCCCGCAGCGTCGGGCCGGGGTGGAACGCCGCCGCCATCTCCGGCGAGTACCTTTCGGCCGCATCCTTTCTCGGTGTCGCCGGCCTGATCGCGAAATACGGTGCCGACGCCCTCTGGTACCCGATCGGGTTCACGGCCGGCTACCTCGGGCTGCTGCTGTTCGTCGCCGCACCGCTGCGACGCTCCGGCGCGTACACGGTGCCCGACTTCGCCGAGTTCCGGCTCGGCTCCCGCCGGCTCCGCACCCTCGCGATGCTCGTCGTCGCCGCCGTCTGCGCGCTGTACCTCGTCCCGCAACTCCAGGGCGCAGGGCTGACTCTGAATATTTTGCTCGGGGTGCCGACCTGGGTCGGGGCCGTCGTCGTCGGGCTCATCGTCATCGGCAACGTGGTGGGCGGCGGCATGCGGTCCATCACATTCGTCCAGGCCTTCCAATACTGGCTGAAACTCACCGCGGTCGCGATCCCGGCGCTGGTGCTGTCGGTGTACTTCTTCGGCGACCACCACGAGCTGGGCGCCGCCGCACCACCCACCGTGAGCGAGCAGACCACGGTCGACATCACCACCGACGTCGTCGTGCAGGTGTCCGAACCGGTGACCGTCGGCGGGTCGGGGACGATCGACGGGGCCCCGGCGAGCGGTGACGTTCTCCTCGAGCCGGGCGAGCACCACCTCGGCGAGGGCACGTCGATGACCCTCGAGGCGGGCGCCCCGGTGCCCGTGGTCGCGGGCGCTCCCGCCGACAACTCCGACTGGATCGCCCCCGGCTGGGGATTCGGCGGCGACCACCCGATGTACCAGGTGTACTCGCTGATCCTCGCGACGTTCCTCGGCACGCTCGGGCTGCCACACGTGCTCGTCCGGTTCTACACCAACCCCGACGGGCGGGCCGCGCGGCTGACGTCGCTGGCCGTGGTCGGGCTGCTCGGAGTGTTCTACCTGTTCCCGACGCTGCTCGGGGTGTTCGCGCGGCTGTACGTGCCGCAGCTGCTCATCACCGGCACATCCGACGCCGCGGTCCTGCTGCTGCCCGGCTCCGTGATCTCCGGGTGGGCCGGGCAACTCCTCGCCGCACTGGTGGCCGCCGGGGCCATCGCGGCGTTCCTGTCCACGTCGTCCGGTCTGCTCGTCAGCATCGCCGGGGTGCTCAGCACCGACGTCCTGCGCGGGCGGATCCGGGACTTCCGGATCGCCGCAGTCCTGGCCGGGGCGGTGCCGCTGGTGCTGTCGCTGGCGGTGACGTCGCTGGACCTGTCGCGCACGGTCGGGCTGGTGTTCGCGGTCGCGGCGTCGACGCTCTGCCCGCTGCTCGTGCTCGGCATCTGGTGGCGTGGACTGACCGCCGCCGGGGCGGGTGCCGGGATGGTCGCAGGCGGGCTCGTCGCCGGCTGCGCCGCCGGGATCTCGGTGCTCGGCGGCTTCACCGTCGACGTCTGGAACGGCTGGCCCGCGGCGATGGTCGCGTACCCGGCCGCCGTCAGCGTTCCGCTGGCCTTCGTCACGATGGTGCTGGTCAGCAAGGCGACGAAGCGTCAGATTCCCGCCGACCTCAGCCGGATCTTCACCCGCATGCACGCCCCCGAGCGGCTCGGGGTGGGCTCCGACCGCGAGCGGGAGCTCCGCTCCCCGTGAGCCTTTTTGGTAGCTCCCGCAACCATAAAGGCGCACGGGCGGCGGAGCCGCTTGTCGCGGTCGGGTGACCGTTCGACGCACAGTCCGGCAGCTCGTCGTGTGACAGGCACCATAACCTATTTCTGTGACTCAACTCTCACTAACGTCGGTTACCAGTTCACTTCACACGACCAAGGAGTCTGCAGTGACCACAGCCGATCTCAGTGAGGGCGCACCGCAGAAGCGGCACGCCCCTGATGCGCAAGCCTTCGTAGACATGCAGGCGAGCCCGGAGTTCCAGGAGTTGCGACACCGCCTGCGTAGTTTCGTCTTCCCGATGACGGCGTTCTTCCTCGCCTGGTACGCGGCGTACGTCCTACTGGCCACGTACGCGCCCGAGTTCATGGCCACCAAGGTGATCGGCAACATCAACCTGGGCATCATCCTCGGTCTCGGCCAGTTCGTGACCACGTTCGTGATCACCGCGCTGTACGTGAAGTTCGCCAACCGGGAACTCGATCCCCGCTCCGCCGCGATCCGCGACGAGCTGGAAGGACCGCTCAAGTGATCACCACACTCGCCGCAGGCACCGACGTCGGCAACCCGATCCTCAACATCGCCATCTTCGTGGCGTTCGTCGTGATCACGATGACCATCGTGATCCGTGCTAGCCGTACCACCAAGAAGGCCTCGGACTTCTACACCGGCGGCGGTCAGTTCTCCGGACCGCAGAACGGCTTCGCCATCGCCGGCGACTACCTGTCGGCCGCGTCGTTCCTCGGCATCGCCGGCGCCATCGCGGTGTACGGCTACGACGGCTTCCTGTACTCGGTCGGCTTCCTCGTCGCCTGGCTGGTGGCCCTGCTGCTGGTCGCGGAACTGCTACGCAACACCGGCCGGTTCACGATGGCGGACGTGCTGAGCTTCCGGCTCAAGCAGCGTCCCGTGCGGATGGCCGCGGCGCTGTCCACGCTGGTGGTCTCGCTGTTCTACCTGCTCGCGCAGATGGCGGGCGCCGGCGGACTCGTCGCGCTGCTGCTGAACATCGACGGCAAGGTCGGTCAGGGCGTCGTCGTCGCGGTCGTCGGTGTGCTGATGATCGTGTACGTGCTCGTCGGCGGCATGAAGGGCACCACCTACGTCCAGATGGTCAAGGCGGTGCTGCTGGTCGCCGGTGCGGGCATCATGTTCTTCCTCGTGCTGTTCGCGGTGCGCGGCAACTTCTCCCAACTGCTCGCCGACGCCCAAGCGACGGTCGCCGGTTCGACGAACGAGGCGATCGCGGGCCGCGACATCCTCGCTCCCGGCGCCAAGTACGGCATCAGCTCGATGAGCAAGCTCGACTTCATCTCGCTCGGCATCGCCCTGGTCCTCGGCACCGCGGGCCTACCGCACGTGCTGATGCGGTTCTACACCGTCCCCACCGCCAAGGAAGCCCGCCGCTCGGTCACCTGGGCGATCGGACTGATCGGCGCGTTCTACCTGTTCACGCTCGTCCTCGGCTACGGTGCCGCCAAGATGGTCGGCCCCGACGTCATCCTCGCAGCGCCCGGCAAGGAGAACGCGGCGGCGCCGCTGCTCGCGTTCGAACTGGGCGGCACCATCTTCCTGGCGATCATCTCCGCGGTCGCGTTCGCAACGATCCTCGCGGTCGTGGCGGGGCTGGCGATCACGGCGTCCGCGTCATTCGCCCACGACATCTACGCCAGCGTCATCAAGCGCGGACACGCGTCGGAAGAGTCCCAGGTGCGGGTTTCCCGGATCACGGTCGTCGTGATCGGTCTCGTGTCGATCGTCCTGGGCATCATGGCCATGGGCCAGAACATCGCGTTCCTGGTGGCGCTCGCCTTCGCGGTGGCCGCCTCGGCCAACCTGCCGACGCTGCTGTACTCACTGTTCTGGAAGAAGTTCAACACGACCGGTGCCCTGTTCAGCATCTACGGCGGCCTGGTCAGCTGCCTCCTGCTGATCGCGTTCTCCCCGGCCGTGTCCGGCAAGCCGTCGTCGATGTTCCCCAACGCCGACTTCGACTACTTCCCGCTCGCCAACCCGGGCATCGTCTCCATCCCGCTGGCGTTCGTGCTCGGCGTCGTCGGCACCTACATCGGCCGCGGCAAGACGGAGGATCCCGCCAAGCAGGCCGAGATGGAGGTCCGCTCTCTCACCGGTGTCGGTGTGGAGAAGGCCGTCTCCCACTAATGCCTTCGGCCTGTGAGTACTTATTAACCGCCCGCGGTTAATAAGTACTCACAGGCCGTTAGGCTGCACCAATGGCGAAACTCACGGTCAAGACCGATGTTCCCCTCAGCCCCCAGGACACCTGGGAGAATGCCTCGAATCTGCAGGACTTCGACAAGTGGTTCGTCGTCCACGACGGCTGGCGCGGCGAACTTCCCGAGACCCTCACGGCCGGAACCGAGATCAGTTCCGTCGTCACGGTCAAGGGACTCCGCAATCGCGTGAAGTGGACGATCAAGGAGTACGACGCCCCGAACCGCATCGTCCTCAAAGGTGACGGCAAGGGTGGCGTGAAGCTCGGAATGGTGCTCGACGTCCAGGCGAAGGGTGACGCGTCCGAGGTGGCGTTCACCATCGAACTCGGTGGCGCACCGCTGTTCGGGCCAATCGGTTCGGGTGTCGCGAAGGCACTGAAGGGCGACATCGAGAAGTCCCTGACGACGTTTGTCGAGCTGTACCGCTGATCAATCGAGGACGTGCGCGCCGCCGGTGTCGGTGATCCACTCGGCGGCAAGGGCGTCCAGCGTCCCGTCGGCGTAGAGCGAATCGACGGCCGCCGAGACGCACGCGGTGAGCGGACTGTTCTTCTCCAGCACGAGGCCGAAGAATTCGGTGACGGCGTTCGGGCGGGGGAACTGCCCGACGAGGACGCTGTCCTTCACCTCGTTGGCGGTGATCTGAAATCCGGTCGGGATGTCGACCACCAGCGCGTCGATGTCGCCCGCGGCCAGGGCGGCCTTGGCGTCGTCGGTGGTGGTGAAACTGACCGGTGCCTGGCGGGGCTGCACGGTCTGGGTGATGGCGTCGAAACTGGTGGACCCCACCTGCGCCCCGAGGCGGAACGGCGCGAGGTCGGCGAGCGATTTGGCTCTCGCCGCTGGCGAGTTCTTCAGCGCCAGCACCGACTGCGTGACGGCGTAGTAGGGCGAACTGAAATCGACCGTCTCGCGCCGGGTGTCGACGATCGTGAACTGGTCAATGGCGAAATCGAAGTTCTTCTCGCCGGGTGCCAGCGCGTCGTTGAATGCGACGGTCTCGAATTGCACCTGGTCCGGACCGTATCCCAGCTTCTCGACCACTTCCCGGGCGACGGCGCCCTCGTAGCCCTTGCCGTTGGACGGGTCACCGTCGACGAACCACGGCTGGTACGACGGACTGTCGGTGGCGATGGTGACCACGCCGTCCTGCGCGGTGACGCCGCTGCCGGGGGCGCAGTCGCCGACCGCGCGGGTGGACGGAAGTTTGGTGAACGCTTCGGGAATCGTCGAGGCTTCGGCCCGGGCGTCGACCTCCGACGCTGTGTCGGTGGAGCAGGATCCGGCGAGCAATGTCAGTGCAGCGGATATGGCGGCGACGGCTGTCTTGGGACCTCGGTGCACCCCGCCATCTTGCCTGGCGGGTAGCGATCCGGCCAGCGAAGCGGCCGCGCGGCGCACAATATGTATGTATTGGCGGAGGGAGGTGCGCGTGGCCACGGCGGGAACTCGGCAACTGACGGTCGACGGACATCGCCTGTCCCTGACCAATCTCGGCAAGGTCCTCTACCCGGAATCGGAAACGACGAAGGGCGAGGTCATCGACTACTACACGCGGATCGCGCCCGCCATGCTCCCGCACGTCGTCGACCGTCCCGCCACCCGCAAACGCTGGCCCAACGGGGTGGACAGCGAGCCGTTCTTCGAGAAGAACCTCGCGGCCTCCGCACCGGCGTGGTTGGAGCGTCGTTCACTCGAGCACTCGGATCGGTCGGTGCACTATCCGCTCCTGAACTCGGTCGCGGCGCTTGCGTGGGCGGGGCAGCAGGCCGCACTCGAACTGCACGTCCCGCAGTGGCGGTTCGACGGCCCGCATCGGGGGCCCGCCACCCGGATCGTCTTCGACCTCGACCCCGGTCCCGGTGTGGGCCTGACCGAATGCGCGGAGGTGGCACGGGCCGTGCGCGACCTGGTCGCGAACCTCGGCTGGACCGCGTACCCGGTCACCAGCGGCAGCAAGGGTATTCACCTGTACGTGCCGCTCGACCGGAAGCTGGACGGTTCGGGCGCGTCGACCGTCGCGAAACAAGTGGCGACGGGTCTCGAGAAGCTGCGGCCCGAACTCGTCACCGCCACCATGGCCAAGGCGGTGCGCGCGGGAAAGGTGTTCGTCGACTGGAGCCAGAACAATCCGTCCAAGACCACCATCGCACCGTATTCGTTGCGGGGACGCTCCCAGCCGTATGTCGCGGCGCCGCGAAGCTGGGACGAACTCGACGACCCCGACCTACGGCAGCTGCGGTTCGAGGAAGTGCTCGAACGGTGGGAGTCGGACGGCGACCTGCTCGCCGGACTCGACCCGCCGATCGAGGACGACGCCGCCCTCGCCGAGTACCGCCGCAAGCGTGATCCCGGACGGACACCCGAGCCGATGCCGGACACTGTGCGGATGGGGGAGGGGAACAGTTTCGTCATCCAGGAACACCACGCCCGGCGCCTCCACTACGACCTGCGGCTCGAACGCGACGGGGTGCTCGTGTCGTGGGCGGTGCCGAAGAACGTGCCGACGACGACGGGGGAGAACCGGCTCGCCGTGCACACCGAGGATCACCCGCTCGAATACCTCACGTTCTCCGGGACCATCCCGAAGGGCGAATACGGCGGCGGCGAGATGACCATCTGGGACACGGGCACCTACGACACCGAGAAGTGGCGCGACGACGAGGTGATCGTCCAGTTGCACGGCGGGCAGGTGGACGGCCGGTTCGCGCTGATCCGCACGAAGGGCGACCAGTGGCTGATGCATCTGATGAAGGATCAGACACCGGGCGGGTCGCACACGTCCGAATTGCCGCGGGGACTGTCACCGATGCTCGCGAGCCCCGGCACCCTCGACGGACTGGACGCCGACGAGTGGGCGTTCGAAGGGAAGTGGGACGGGATCAGGGTGATCGCCGAGATCAGTGGCGGCGAGCTGAAGCTGACGAGCCGGGCAGGCAACGACAAGACCCTCGACTACGCCCGATTGGGTTGGATGGCAGACGCTCTCGGCGACCACGAGGTGGTCCTCGACGGTGAAGTCGTCGCGTTCGACGAGCGGGGTGTCGCGAACTTCGGCCTGCTGCAGCAGGGCAACGAGCCGCACTTCCTGGCGTTCGACGTGCTGTATCTCGACGGAGTGTCGTTGTTACGCAAGAAGTACACCGACCGGCGCCGCGTCCTCGAGGCACTGGCGGCCAAGGTGGACAACCTGGTCGTTCCGCCGCAACTGCACGGGTCCGCGCAGGACGCTCTGGACGAGAGCCGCGGCAAGGGCTGGGAAGGTGTCGTGGCCAAACGCCGCGAGTCCGTGTACTTGCCGGGCAAGCGGGGGTCGAGCTGGATCAAGGTGAAGAACTGGCGCACACAGGAAGCGGTGATCGGCGGGTGGCGCCGGGGTCAGGGCGGGCGGTCCACGGGAATCGGGTCGGTCCTGCTCGGCGTCCCCGAGGACGGTGGGCTGCGCTACATCGGGCGCGTCGGAACCGGCTTCACCGAACGGGATCTGCAGGAACTCGCGTCCACCCTGGGGCCGCTCGAAACCGACACCAGCCCGTTCGTCGAAGACCTGCCCACCGCCGACCGCAAGGGCGCCGTGTGGGTGACCCCCACGCTGGTCGCGGAGGTGCGATTCATGGATTGGACCGGCTCGAAGAGACTGCGGCACCCCAGCTGGCGTGGGCTCAGGGACGACAAGACACCCGAGGACGTCGAAGTGGAGGTCTCGTGATGACCGGTATCCGATTTCAATCGACTCCGGAGAACGAGATCCCCGTCTCCGTGCCGGTCGACACCGTGCTGGCCCGCACCGAGTCGCTGGTGCTGTGGCTGACCGACGTTCACGTCTACAGCTGTGGTGTCGAATTCACGATCCAGGCACGCAGACCCGAGTCCACGGTGCTGCTCGACATGTTCGGCTTCGGCAAACCCGCGTCGTCGAACAGCAGCGGGCCGTTTCTGTTCGGCGTCGAGTACGCGGACGGCAGTGTGTTCACCAACCTTCCCGGCGCCCGGATGACCGACGGCCTGCACGGCGGAGCGGGGCGCGGCGGGCCCCTCACCGGTGACAAGACGTACTTTCTGCAGCCGCTCCCGCCGCCGAAACGCTGGTCGATGATCACGGCGTGGCCCTACTTCGGTGTCCCGGAGTCTCGGACCGACCTCGATTCCGCCGTGTTCGCCGAAGCCGCGGAGCGGGTGGAGACATTGTGGCCGGAACCGGTCCACGCACTCGTCGAGGCATCGGACGGTCGACAGCAGCCGCCGGCGCTCGAATTACCGCCAGGGGGCTGGTTCGAATGGGCCGGCCGACGCCGTGTCGAATGATCCGGGCGGTTCCTGTGTCGGGGTGCGCAGCGCCGGGGGTGTGAAGACCGGCAGGGGTGCGGACGTCGTGTCCTCGTCCGGGTGCTGCTCGGAGACACTCACGTCTGCGTTCGGTGACGCCGTGCCGCTGGCGACGGCGATCCCGGCGGCGCCGACGACCGAGAGGACGAAGGCCGCGCCCCCGCCGATCGCGATGCGGGTCTTGGTGTGGGACATGGTGTGGATTTCCTCCGGTGATCAGGGACCGACGACGGTTCCGCCGTCGACGGGGCCGACTCCGCCGGGCGACTGCGGGGCTGCGGGCGGGGCAGGCTTCGGGCCGCCGCCGACGGGGAATGGATTGGTTTCGGGTTCGAGAACGCCCGGCTCGACCTGGCCCGGTCCTTCGAACGGACCCTTCGGGGGGTGAACGGGGTCGACGACGACGGGCGGATCGACGACGACGGGCGGGTCCACCACGACGGGCGGCTGGGCGATGGGCGGTTGCGCAACCGGCGGCTGGGCGATGGGCTCCTGGGCAACCGGCGGCTGGGCGATCGGTGCTCGGACGATGGGCGGTGCTGCCACGATGGGCGGAACGACACCCGGTCCCGGCGCCACCGTTTCGGTGTCGGCCGAATAGCCTGGCGCCGAATACTCGGGATTCACCGAGTAGCCGGGGTCTGCGACGACGATCCGACTCGGGGCCGGCGCGATCGCCGGAGCGGGCTGCTGCTGCGAGTTGGCCCCCTCCGAGCTCGGGGTCGGAGCCCCCTCGGTGTGTCCACCGGCAAGAACGATCACTGCGGCTCCTGCGAGGGAGAACGTGAGGGCGGCGGTTGCGCCGATCGCGATGCGGGTTGCGGTGTGGACGATGGGGTGCCTCCGGTGGATTGGGTGGTCTAGCTGGGCTGTCAGACCAAGCTTGCGCCGGACGCGAGCCTTTCGACAGGCACCCCAGGGTGCGCATCCCCCACCCCGCGGCGGAACCGCGGGCAGCCGCCCCCGCGCTGTTTACCGACGGATGTGCCGGAATCACAGGCAATTGCGTCGGAATCCGGCCAATGTCCCTGCGGCTGTGGTGCGGTGAGCGCTACCCACTCACGACAGGTCGCGGAACGTCATGACGAAGCCGGCCATGGCGGCGAGCACGGCCAGGACGTAGACCGGCACCTGCACCCAGACGGGTGCGGTGCGGTTGACGATCATCGCCGCCGCCAGTGCGACGACGATGAGCACCACACCGTAGAACGGGGTGCGCTGAGGGTGGTCACCTCGTGCCATAACCACCAGTGTGCCCCGCGTCGGCGGCTATCCGACCGCCTCGGGCACCCGCGTCTGCGCGACCCACCGGCCGCGTTGCCGGGTGATCTCGATCGGGTGGTCGAAGCATTCGCTGATGTTGTCGGTGGTGAGGACGTCCGCGACGGGGCCCTGCGCGATCACCCGGCCGTCGCGGATGAGGACGGCGTGGGTGGTGGTGGTCGGGATTTCCTCGAGGTGGTGGGTGACGAGGATGCTGGCGAGGCTCGGGTACGTGACGCGCAGCTCGTCGAGCGCGGTGAGAAGTTGTTCTCGCGCAGCCAGATCCAGGCCGGTGGCGGGCTCGTCCAGCAGAAGGAGTTGCGGCTCGGCCATGAGGGCTCGCGCGATCAGAGCCCGTCCGCGTTCGCCCTGGGACAGGTTGGGCCACAGGGCATCCGCGTGCTTCTGCATGCCGAGGGACGCGATGAGTTCGTCGGCTCGGGCGACCTGGCCGGCGGTCGGTGACCACCTCGGCACGAACTCGGGTGTGTTGGTGAGACCGGTGAGCACGACGTCGCGCACCGTCAGTGGCGCGTCGATCCGGTGTCGCGGGTTCACGTGCCCGATGTGGGCGCGCAACTCCCGCATGTCGACCCGGCCGAGCTGATGGCCGAGGACGTGGACGGTGCCGTGGGTGGGGTGCGCGACGGCGCCGAGCATGCTCAGCAGCGTGCTCTTGCCCGCACCGTTCGCGCCGAGCAGCACCCAGTGCTGTCCGCGTTCGATGTGGAGGGTGATGTCGCTGAGCAGATACCGCCCGCTCCGCACGAGGTCGACATGGTCGGTGCTGACGACCGAATTCGGGGTGGTCACTGATGTTCGCCTTTCCGCAGAATCGACATGGTCGGATCGAGATTGGCGGCGGTGGCGGCGACGGCAGCCTCGGCATCGCCTGCTTCCAGCGCGCGAACCAGGTCGTCGTGTGCGCAGCTCGTGTCGGGTCGGCCCGGTTCGTGGTCGACGAGTTCGGCGAGCGCGTCGACGAGGAGCGGCCGGATCGAATCGAACAGGGCGGACAGGATCGAGTTGCCTGCGATCTCCAGGATCGCGGTGTGGAAGTCGAGGTCGGCCGCGACGAAGACGGCGGTCGACGCGGTGGTGCTGTCGTGCCGGGCCGACAGCTGCTCTCGCAGTCGCCGAAGATCCTCGGGGCGTGCGCGTTCCGCGGCGAGCCGGGCGGCCTCGATCTCGAGGGCGCGCCGCACCTCGTACACCTCGAGCAGGCGGGCGCGGCGCAGCAGCTTCTCGAGTCCCGCACCGCCCGTGGGTGGTTTCGCGACGAACGTGCCGACCCCGTGCCGCACGTCGAGCAGGCCGTCGCGGGCGAGCAGCCGGACTGCCTCGCGGACGGAGGAACGGCCGACGCCGAGTTCGGTGGCCAGTTCGGCCTCGCTGGGGATGCGACTGCCGAGTGTCCACTTGCCGTCGCGGATCCACGCGGTGAGGAGTTCCTCGAGCTGGGGAACCAGCGGTCCGCTGCGGAGGGTGTGACGTCCGGCCATTCGGCGACGCTAACACAGTCCTCAGACGTCTGAGGACTGTGGCGGAGCCTATGGTGAACCGGAGAGAACCACCGCAGCAGAGGAGAGGTGCACCATGGCCATCGCCACCGCAGACCGTGTCACACGGGAAGAGTTGCTCGACTTCGTCCGTCCGCGCCATCGCAGCGTGCTGATCACCCGGAAGCGCTCCGGCGGGCTGCAGATCTCCCCGGTCACGTCGGGACTCGACTCGGAAGGCCGGATCGTCGTCGCCACGTACCCGCAGCGCGCCAAGGCCGCGAATGTGCGACACGACCCCGCCGTGAGCATGTGCGTGCTCTCCGACGAGTTCAACGGCGCCTACGTGCAGATCGACGGCACGGCCGAGGTACTGGACATGCCCGACGCACTCGAGCCGCTGGTGGAGTACTTCCGCGGCATCTCCGGCGAACATCCCGACTGGGACGAGTACCGGGACGCCATGCGGAAGCAGAACAAGAGCCTGATCCGGATCACCATCGACGAGTGGGGACCCATCGCGACCGGTGGCTTCCCGCCGGACACCGATCGCGGATAGGTCCCCGTCACCTACTCGACGGCACCCGCCGAGCGCAGCTGCTCGATGCCCGCCGCGTCGTACCCGGCCTGCGCGAGGATCGCATCGGTGTCCTGCCCGGGCCGCGGGGCCGGCCGGGGAACGGGCGCCGGGGTGCGGCCGAAGCGCGGTGCCGGTGCGGGCTGGCGGATGCCACCCACCTCGACGAACGTTTCCCGTTCCTTGTTGTGGGGGTGCTCGTGCGCCTCCCACGGCGACAGGACGGGCGACACGCACGCGTCGGAATCGGTGAACAGTGCCGCCCATTCGTCCCGCGGTCGGGTCGCGAACACCTCGGCGAGGCGCTTCTTCAGTTCCGGCGCCGCATCGAGGTCGTACTGCAACGGCAGATCCTCGCCGCTCAACCCCAGCACCTCGAGGAGTTCACCGTAGAAGTGCGGTTCGACGCACCCGACCGCCACGTGCAGACCGTCGGCGCACTCGTAGGTGTCGTAGAACGCGGCGGCCCCGTCGAGGACGTTCCGCCCCCGACCTTCCTGCCACAGCCCGGCGGCGTTCATGCCGTGGACGAACGCCGTCAGCAGCGCCGCGCCGTCGACCATCGACGCGTCCACCACCTGCCCGCGGCCCGACCGGGAGCGCTCGTGCAGCGCGGCCAGGATTCCCATCGTCAACATCAGGCCGCCACCGCCGAAGTCGCCCAACAGGTTCAGCGGCGGCACCGGCCGCTCCCCGGCACGCCCGATGGGTTCGAGCGCGCCTGCGAGCGCGATGTAGTTGATGTCGTGCCCGGCCCGACGTGCGAGGGGACCGTCCTGGCCCCAGCCGGTCATGCGCCCGTAGATCAGACCGGGATTGCGGGACAGGCAGTCGTCGGGGCCGATGCCCAGGCGTTCCGCGACGCCGGGACGGAAACCCTCGACGAGGATGTCGGCGCGTTCGACGAGCGTCCGAACGGCCTCCAGCCCCTCCGGAGTCCGCAGGTTCACGGCGATCGACCGTCGTCCGCGGTCGAGCACACCCGACGGCGCCATCAGCCCGCTGCCGCCGTCACCTGCCCGCTCGACGCGGATCACGTCCGCGCCGAGGTCGGCGAGGATCATGCAGCCGAACGGGGCGGGCGCGAGGCTCGCGAGCTCGACGACGGTCAGCCCGCTGAGCGGCCCGCCGGTCACGACACCCCCTGCGCGTCGCGGGGCAGCCCGAGCATGCGTTCCCCGATCACGTTGAGCTGCACCTCGGTGGTGCCGCCGTAGATAGTGGTGGCGCGGCCGGCGATCAACTGCTCCATCGCCTTGTCGCTCGGCTCCCCGGGAATGCTCACGGCGCCCGCCGCCCCCAGTTCGGCGACGACGAATTCGGCGATCGACTGTCCGAGCCCCATGCCCAGCAGCTTCCCGACGCTGGACGTGATGCTCACGTCCGCCCCCGACAGCTGCTTCAGCACGATCCGTGCACCGATCAGATCGATTGCCTGGCTCTCGGCCACCAGTTCGCCGACGCGGAAGCGTGCCAGCGGGCCGAGGTCGCGGCCGCGGGCGAACTGCAGCAGATCCTTGTCGGTGGCGTAGGCCTCCATCTTCTGGCTCAGGGCCACCCGCTCGCCCGCGAGGGTCGTGCGGGCCACGTTCCAGCCGTCGTTCACGTTCCCGACCACGTTCTCGTCCGGGATGAACACGTCGTCGAGGAAGACCTCGTTGAACAGGGCCGAGCCGGTCATCTCGCGCAGCGGCCGGACGGTGACCCCCGGCGTCGACATGTCCAGCACGAAGTACGTGATGCCCTCGTGTTTCGGCCTGGACGGGTCGGTGCGGGCGATCAGCATCGCCCAATCGGAGAACTGTGCCACCGTGGTCCAGATCTTCTGCCCGGTCACCGTCCAGCCGCCGTCGACCTTCTCGGCCTTGGTGGTCAGCGACGCCAGATCGGAACCGGCCCCCGGTTCGCTGAACAGCTGGCACCACAAGAGATCTCCGCGCAGCGTGGGGACGGCGAGATCCCGCTTCTGCGCGTCCGTGCCGTGGGCCACGACCGCCTGTACCGCCCAGCCGCCCATCAGCAGCTGCGGCATCGGGATTCCGGCGGCCTTGATCTCCTGAGCGATGACGATCTGCTCGAGCGGGGACGCGCTGCGCCCGTACGGTTTCGGCAGGTGCGGCTGCACCCAGCCGCCGTCGCCGAGTGCGATCAGCTGGTCGTCCTCGTCGAGGCCCACCAGCGGGGCGAGTTCCGCCCGCACCTCGGTCCGGATCGCCTCGGCTTCGTCCGGCAGTTCCAGTTCGGAGGTGCGGGCGGTGCCTGCGAGGGACTGGTCGGCCACCCGAGTGGCCCGCTCCTCGCGGGTGCCGAGGAGCCCCCGGATGGCCAGCGCCCGGCGGTAGAACAGGTGTGCGTCATGCTCCCAGGTGAATCCGATGCCGCCGTGGACCTGGATGCAGTCCTGTGCGCACTGCACCGCGGCATCGGGAACGACCACGGCGGCGATGTCTGCAGCGAAATCGGCGGTGTCGTCGCCGTTGTCGAGGGCGGAGGCGGCATCCCACAGCACCGCGCGCGCCTTCTCCAGGGCGATGCCCATGTGGGCGCACTTGTGCTTGACGCCCTGGAACTGGCCGATCGGTCGCCCGAACTGCACCCGCGTCTTCGCGTACTCGGATGCGGTGGACACGCACCAGGACATCACGCCGATCGCCTCCGCACCGAGGACGACGGTGGCGACGGACCGGACGCGCTGCTCGCTCAGACCGTCGAGGATCCGGTCGGCGCCCACGTGGACGGCGTCGGCGGTGATCCGTGCGGAACCGCGGAGCACGTCGATGCTGTCCTGCACCGTGACGGTGACGTCCGCGGAATCGACGACGGCCCAGCGAATGTCGTCGCCGACGGTGATCGGGAGTAGCAGGATATCGGCGTGTTCGCCGCCGAGAACCGCGTCCGCGACCCCGGTGACGCGGTATCCGCCCTCGTCCGCCGATACGTCGAGTGGGCGGCCCAACGCGACTGCGGCGGTGTGTGATCCGTCGAGAAGACCCGGCATCACCTCGATGCCGACCTTGGAATCGGCGGCCGCCACGAGCGCGGCGGACAGCGCGGTCGGGACGAACGGACCCGGGGCGGCCGTCTGGCCCAGCGCTTCGAGAGCCACCGCCAACGTGAGGAGCCCGGCGCCGTGACCGCCCTTGTCCTCGGGGACGTGCAGTCCCAGCAGGTCCTGGCCGACGAGAGCATCCCAGAACGGCGGAAACTTCTCCTCGCTCGTGGACTCGACCGCGGACCGGACATGATCGGAGGTGATGGTGTGTTCGGCGAAAGCGCGGACCGAGTCGGCGAGGGCCCGGTGTTCCTCGGTCAGCCCGAGCCCGAGCTCGTACGTGTTCTTGGCCATGTCGCGGCCCTTCAGCCGAGCCGGTCGGCGAGGTCGGCGACGGTCCACGGGCCGTCGCTCTCGATGGTCGTGACGTCGTGCCAGCCGGCGAGCTCGGAGATGGCCCCGCCCTGCACGGCGAACACCTTGCCGGTGATCTTGCAGTTCGCGTCGGCGAGACGCGCGACGAGCGGAGAGATGTTGGCGGGGCTGAACGCGTCGAACTCGCCCTCCGGCACCTCCTCGGCGAACAGCGCTCCCATACCAGGGGTGGCCAGCGTGAGCCGGGTGCGGGCGATCGGCGCGATCGCGTTGACCCGGACGCCGTAGCGCTCGAGCTCGTCCGCGGCGACCAGAGTGAGTGCGGCGATGCCCGCCTTCGCGGCGCCGTAGTTGGCCTGGCCCGCGTTGGGCATGAACGTGCCCGACGCCGACGCGGTGTTGATCACGGACGCGTTCACGGTTTCGCCCGCCTTGGTCTGCGCCTTCCAGTACGCCGCCGCGTGGTGCAGGGTGGCGGCGTGGCCCTTGAGATGCACGGCGATGACGGCGTCCCACTGGCTTTCGGTCATACCCGCGATGAAGGCGTCCCGCAGGATGCCCGCGTTGTTGACGAGGACGTCGAGTCGGCCGAACTCCCTGACCGCTTGATCGACGAGTCCTTCGGCGCCGTCCCAGGACGCGACGTTGTCGGTGTTCGCGACTGCCCTGCCGCCCGCGGCGACGATCTCGTCGACGACCTGCTGCGCCGGGCCCGCGTCCTCGCCGGTGCCGTCGTTCGCACCGCCGAGGTCGTTGACGACCACGGCAGCGCCCTCACGGGCGAAGAGCAGTGCGTGCTCCCGGCCGATTCCGCGTCCGGCGCCGGTGACGATGGCCACCCGTCCGTCGAGTGTTCCCATGTGCGTACTCCTAGGCTTCTGTGTCCGCGATGACGGCGAGGCCGTCCTTGATGACGAGTTCGTCGCCGACGGTGGTCTCGTAGGCGTACGACGTTGTCCCGCCCGGGGACTCGGCGACCTGCCGGAACTGCGTGGCGATGTCCTGGCCGGGCAGGACGGGTTTCGCGAACCGCACCGCGAGCCGGCGGAGGCGTTCGACCCGGCCGTCGGCGAGTTCGGTGAGCGCCGCCCACGACGTGAACGCCATGGTGCACAGGCCGTGGTTGATGATTCCGGGAAGTCCGGACATCCGGGCGATCTCGTCGTCCAGGTGGATCGGCATCGGATCACCGGAGGCGGGCGAGTACCGGAACGTCTGGTCCTCGTCGATGTGCTGGGTGATCGACGCGACCGGGGCCTGTCCGCGCAGGGACTCGTCGAACCGGTGCGCGGGTGCCTGCTCGCCGAGTCCGGCTCCCGCATCGACCTTCCGGAAGAACGCGGTCATCCACTGCTTGTTGACCAGTTCACCGTCGTCCGTGGTGGTTTCGACGTAGACGACGACGGTGGAACCGTTCTCCCGACCCTCGAATCCGATCGGTTTAGCACGGACCATGAGGTTGTCGCCGGGACGGATCGGACGGTGGAAGTGGAAATCCTGCTCCCCGTGCACGAGTTTCATGAGCAGTTCGACCGGGGCGACGGACAGTGCCGCCGGTGCCATCGACGTGAACGCGGGGACCACGGCGAACACCGGTGGCGCGACGTCGCCGGCGAGATGGCGTTCGATGGGATCGTTGGTGGCCGCGGCGTATTCGGCGATGCGCTCGGCGGTGACCTCGAACCGTTGCGGATCGGTCCACTCGCCGAGGCCGCTCGTGTCGAATTCGACTGTGGGGGTGGTCATGCGGATCAGCCCACCATGTCGGCGAACCCGGCCAGGGACGCCTCCAGATCCGCCTTGGCGTTCTTGGCGACGGCCTTGCCGATGGGGCCGACGATCATCGTGCCGGTGAAGCTCGCGTCGATGATCGCCGTGGATCCGGCGCCGTCCGGCTCGACCTTCAGCGTGAATTCGACGGTCACCCCCGCCATGCCGGTGCCGGAGATCTTCACCATCTCGGGCACCTGCACCTCGGTGACGGTCCACTCGATCTTGTTGGCCATGCCCATCACGGAGACGACCTCGGTGAACTTCGATCCGAGTGACACCTCGGCGGGGATTTCGCTCTTCCACGACTGGTGGATGGTGAGCCACTCCTCCCAGCGGGACAGGTTGGAGAGCGCGTCCCACGCCTTGTCGGGGGAGGCGGGCAGGGACGCTGCGACGGAAACGGAAGCCATTATGTACTCCTGGTGTTCGGGGTGAAAGGAATTGTGAGAGAGACGGATCAGAGTGCGCGGTAGGCGGTGACGACGACGGCACCACCGAGGCCGATGTTGTGCTGGAGGGCGACCGCGGCGCCGTCGACCTGGCGCTTGTCGGCCGTGCCGCGGAGTTGCCAGGTGAGTTCGCTGCACTGGGCGAGGCCGGTGGCGCCGAGGGGATGCCCCTTGGAGATGAGTCCGCCGGACGGGTTGACCACCCAGCGCCCGCCGTACGTGGTGTCGTCGTTGTCGACGAGTTTGCCGCCCTCGCCCTCGCCGCACAGGCCGAGCGCCTCGTAGGTCAGCAGTTCGTTGGTGGAGAAGCAGTCGTGGAGTTCGATGACGTCGATGTCGTCCGGCCCGATGCCTGCCTGTTCGTACACGCGGGCCGCGGCCGTGCGGGTCATGTCCGCGCCGACCAGACTGATCGCACTCCGATCCTCGAACGTGCTCGGGAGGTCGGTGACCATGGACTGGCCGACGATCTCCACGGCCTGCCCGGCGAGGTCGTGCTTGTCGACGAACTCCTCGCTCGCGACGACGACGGCACCGGAGCCGTCCGAGGTGGGGGAGCACTGCAGTTTGGTGAGGGGCCCGTAGATCGGCTTCGAGCCGAGGATCTCGTCGAGCGTGTACTCGACCTGGAACTGGGCGTACGGGTTGTTCTGTGAGTGGCGGTGGTTCTTCACGCCGATCTCGGCGAACTGTTCCGCCGTGGTCCCGAACCGTTCCATGTGTTCCTTGCCGGCGGCGCCGAACATGTAGGGGGCCGGCGGCATCGCGAACTCCTGAAGTTCGGCGAGCGCGAGGAGGTGGCGCATCATCGGCTGTTCCCGGTCGTCGTACGTGGACCCGAGCGAACCGGCCTGCATCTTCTCGAAGCCCAGCGCGAGTGCGCAGTCCACCTGCCCGCTCCGGACCGCCTGCGTGGCGAGGAAGAGCGCGGTCGACCCCGTCGAACAGTTGTTGTTGACGTTCACGATGGGAATGCCGGTGAGGCCGAGTTCGTAGACGGCCCGCTGTCCCGACGTCGACTCGCCGTACACGTATCCGACGTACGCCTGCTCCACGAGCCGGTACTCGATCCCGGCGTCCTCGAGTGCCCTGCCATCGGCCTCACGCGCCATGTCGGGGTAGTCCCACTCGCGTGCACCCGGCTTCTCGAACTTCGTCATCCCGACGCCGACGACGAACACTCTGTTACCCATTGCGGCTCCCTGAGTCCGGAGAAATGTGTGTGTGACACCTTGTCTCACCAAAGTATGTGAGACAAGGTGTCCAGTCAACAGTCGGGTGGGTAACGTATGCGTGATGCCGGACAAAGTGGAAACCGCCGCGTCGCCCCAGGGGGACGGCCGCGCCACGCGCTGGGAGGACCACAAGGCGGAACGCCGCAGCCGGATTCTCGAAGCCGCGATGGACGCCATCAACGAGGACGGTCCCGACGTGGGCGTCCAGCAGATCGCGAACCGCGCCGACGTCCCGCGATCGGTGGTCTACCGGATCTTCACCGATCGCGGTGACCTCGACGAGCAGCTACGCGGGCGCATCATCGAACGACTGATGGCGGACCTCGCGCCCACGTTGACACCGGAGGGGACAGTGGGCGAGGCAATCGCCCGCGCCGTGGAGACGTACCTGCGGTGGATCGTGGAATATCCACGGCTCCACCAATTCCTCGGCACCGGATCGCCGGGCAGGCGGACGACCGGCTCACGTGTGGTCACCGGAACGAAGACCGCGATCGCGCTCCAGCTGTCGGGTCTGCTCGCGACTGTCCTCGACACGGTGGCCGGCAACTCTGACCTGGCCGAGGCGCTGGCCTTCGGGTTGGTGGGACTCGTGGATGCCAGCGTCAATCGATGGCTGAGCAACCCGCAGTCGGCGCTCGGCAGCGACGAGCTGGCCGAGTTCCTCGAGGTGTCGATCTGGCAAGTGCTGCACGGCAATCTGGCGCGGATCGGCGTCACCATCGACCCGTCGACCCCGGTGTCGGAACTGCAGTAGTCGGCCGGGTATGGCCAGCTACCATGGCTTTCATGCCCTCCCGGCGAGGTTCACCGGCCGCTTCCGAGCAGGCCTGGGTGTCGGACACGGCGGTCGGTGACGCCGTCGCGCGCTTCGCCAGTGCCTGGGAAACCTCGTCGTCCGCGCCCGATCTGGTCGCCTACCTGCCCGCGTCTCCCGCGCTCCGCCGGGTCACGCTCATCGAACTCGTCAAAGTCGACCTGGAGAACCGCTGGCTGCGCGGCGACCACCCGAAGCGGCTCGACCAATACTGTGAGGAGCTGCCCGAACTGCGGCGGTGGCCGTTGCCGCCGGATCTGCTGTACGAGGAGTTCCACATCCGGCGGCGCAGCGGGGAGTCGGTCGAGGCGAGCGAGTACACGCAGAATTTTCCGGGTCAGGCCGGTGAGCTCGACGAACTGCTCGGCACCGGCGAGTACCACAGCACGGCGCTCCATCGCGGGGAGACGACGCTGTCGGTGTCTCCGGGGAGCGGCGGAACGCTCGACGATCTGGAGGTCGGCCAGCGGATCGACGATTTCGATCTCGTGACCGGTCTCGGCAGGGGTGCGTTCGCGCGGGTGTTCCTGGCCCGGCAGCGGTCGCTGCAACGGATGGTCGCCGTCAAGATTTCCCTGGACCACGGCACCGAGCCGCAGACTCTGGCCCAGTTCGACCACGACTACATCGTCCGGGTCTTCGATCAACGCCTCCTCGCGGGCCGCGACCTGAGACTGCTGTACATGCAGTACGTCCCGGGCGGCACCCTGCTCGACGTGGTCGCCCGGGTTCGTGAGACGCCACCGGACTCGCGCAGCGGCGCCGTGCTGCTGGACGCGATCGACCGGGCCCTGCTCGGTCGAGGCGAGATCCGGCCCAGCGAATCCGGGGTGCGCCGAGAGGTCGCGACGCTGACCTGGCCCGAGACGGTCGCCTGGCTCGGCAGGCGGCTGGCGGAGGCGCTCGACTACGCCGGACGCCACGGCGTCCTGCACCGCGACGTCAAACCGGCGAACGTGTTGCTGACGACGGAGGGCGTCCCCAAGCTCGCCGACTTCAACATCAGTTTCAGCCGCAACGTCGCCGGGTCGAGTCCGGTCGCGTACTTCGGCGGCTCGCTGGCCTACATGTCACCCGAACAACTCGAGGCGATCCACCCGGACCGGCCGGGCGCACCCGGTGATCTCGACACCCGCAGCGACCTGTATTCGCTCGCGGTCGTCCTGTGGGAGTTGCTGACCGGCAGAAGACCTTTCGACGACAGCGACGCCGAACTGCGCTCCCACCCGCCCGGCGACCGCACCACTCTGGACGCGATGCTCGCGCGGCGGCGCGGACCGGACGAACCGGCCGCCGACGCGCTGCCCGCCGACTGTCCGAACGCGCTGCGGCGAGTGTTGCTGAAATCGCTGGCGCCGGCACCGAAGGATCGGTTCTCCTCCGGTGCCGAACTCGCCCAGCAGCTCGACGTCTGCCTCGACGCGCACGCCCGAGATCTGGTCGATCCGCCGCCGGGAAGCTGGCGGCTGCGGATGCGGCGGTGGACGCACCCGATCATGTTCCTGGCCATCGCAGTTCCCAATCTGCTGGCGATCCTCTACAGCTACCAGCACAACAGCACCCTGATCATCAGCAAGCTGCCGCCCGCCGCGCAGGAGAATTTCGAGCGGATCACCCGGATCGACTACACGGTCGCGTTCCTCATCGGAGCCGTGGGCACGGTGTCGATGGTGATCTACCTGACGATGGTGGCCGGCGGGCTGCGCCGGGGGCGGGTCTACACCGGCGCCCAGCTCGCCCGGGCGCGCCAGGACACCCTGCTGCTCGGCCAGCGGTGTGCACTGCTCTGCCTCGGTCTGTGGATCGTCAGCGGCCTCGTCGTGCCGATCACGTTGGAGGTGAGCGGCAGTCAGGTTCCGTGGAACACGATCGTCCACTTCACTGCATCTCAGCTCGTGTGCGGAGCGATCGCGGTGGTCTACCCGTTCTTCTTCGTGAACTTCTACGCCGTCCGCTGCCTCTACCCGGTGTTTCTGCGGCACGGCGAGATCAGTGCGTCCGACGCCAGGATGTTGAAGCGGTTGGGGCGCCGCAGCACGTTCTTCCTCGCCGCGGCCGCCGCCGTGCCGCTGCTCGGGATCGCGGGAGCCACGTTCATTCCCCCGGAGGACCTGCCCCGGGTGATCGTCGCGCTCCGCGTCCTGTGCGTCGGCAGCGTCATCGCGTTCGTGGCGGCCTACTGGATGTTCCGGATGCTGTCCGAGGACCTGCACGCGCTGGAGCGCGTCGTGTCCGGTGCGCCGCGGCACGAGTGATCAGGCCGAACCCGTGAACGTCAGCCACAGCAGCGAGACATTGAGCACGACGATCAACGACGCCGCCACCCAGGCGGCGACCGTGGTGGCCGTCGCGTTGCGGTGGACGCCCATCAGGTCGCGGCTCGACGTCATCCGCACGAGTGGAATCACCGCGAACGGGATGCACAGGCTGAGAACCACCTGACTGAGGACGAGCGCGAACGTGGGATCGACGCCGATCGCCAGCACGACCAGTGCCGGAATCAAGGTGACCACCCGGCGCAGCAACAGCGGGATGCGCATCGACAGCAGGCCGTACATGATCTCGGAGCCGGCGGCGCAGCCGATCGACGTGGACGCCAGGCCGGACGCCAGCAGTCCGACGGCGAAGACGACGGCGACGGTGGGGCCGAGCGAACTCTGGATGGCGGCGTGCGCGCCGTCGATCGAATCGGTGCCCGGAATGCCGCGCAGGGCCGAGGCGGCGAGCAGCAGCATGCCGATGTTGACCGCGCCCGCCACGATCAGCGCACCGACCACGTCCCACTTCGTCACCCGCAGCAGTCGCGCGAGGCGGGGGCCTTCCAGGTCGTTCCCGTGCCGGTCGCGGGCGAGGGCGGAATGGAGGTAGATCGCATGCGGCATCACGGTGGCGCCGAGCATGCTCGCGGCGAGCAGGACCGTCTCGGTGCCCTCGAAACGCGGCACGAGTCCGGCAAGCGCGTCCGTACCCGACACGTCGGTGAACACGAGCCCGGTGAGGAACCCGACGGTGATGATCGTCAGGAGTCCCATCACGACGAACTCGAACGTCCGCTGTCCGCGGCGGCTCTGGATCGACAGGATGCCCATCGACACGACGCCCGTGATCAGGCCTCCGACGAAGAGGGGAACGCCGAACAGGAGATGGAGTGCGATCGCGCCGCCGATCACCTCGGCGAGGTCGGTGGCGATCGCCATCGCCTCCGCCTGCAGCCAGAACGCGCGGCGGTTCCCGGTCCGCAGGCGGGTCCCCAGCATCTCGGGCAGTGATTTGCCGGTGACCAGCCCGAGTTTCGCGGACAGGTACTGCACCAGCACCGCCATGGCATTGGCGAGCACGAGCACCCAGACGAGCAGGTACCCGTACTTCGCGCCCGCGGTGAGGTTGGCGGCAACGTTTCCGGGGTCGACGTACGCGATGGCAGCCACGAACGCGGGCCCGAGGAGCGCGACAGTTCGGATGCTGCCCTTGCGGGGCGAGCGGCGCGGGAGGAGAGGGCGGGATGCCTCGATGCTCACGGAGCTCCTGGTCGTGGTCTGCGGATCTACCTGCTGATTCGTCTCTCCGCACTATAGATTTAGGGATTGCGAACTTACAAGCGCGGGGCCGGATCGGCTCGGAACTGCCACCTCGGCGCTATATTGACTAGAACGTGTTCTATTCGCGGTGGAAGGGAGTCCCGATGGGACAGGTTCTCGACAGAATCGACGGCGTCGCCGAGGAGATTCGCGGGCAGGCCGTCCAGTCGGAGGCGGATTGCCGGCTCACCGACACCGCCGCAGCCCTCCTGCGAGACTCCGGCGCGATCCGGTTGCTGCAGCCCAAGCTCTACGGCGGCTACGAGGTCCACCCCCGCGAGTTCGCCGAGACCGTCATGGGAGTCGCCGCACTCGACGGTGCGAGCGGATGGGTCACCGGGATCGTCGGCGTGCACCCGTGGGAACTGGCTTTCGCCGACCCGCAGGTGCAGGAGGAGATCTGGGGCGAGGACAACGACACGTGGATGGCGTCGCCGTATGCGCCGATGGGGGTCGCGACACCGGTCGACGGCGGATACGTCCTGAAGGGACGGTGGTCGTTCTCGTCCGGCACCGACCACTGTCAGTGGGCCTTCCTCGGGGCAATGGTCGGCGACGGCGAAGGTGGCATCGCGATGCCACCCTCGTCGCTGCACGTGATTCTGCCGCGCACCGACTATCAGATCGTCGAGGACACGTGGGACGTCATCGGACTGCGCGGAACGGGAAGCAAGGACCTGATCGTCGACGGTGCATTCGTCCCGGGCTACCGGACGTTGAACGCGTCGAAGGTGATGGACGGACGTGCGCAGAAGGAGGCGGGCAGGCCGGAGCCTGTGTACAACATGCCGTACTCGTGCATGTTCCCGCTCGGCATCACCGCCGCCGTCATCGGCATCACCGAGGGCGCGCTGGCCTGTCACATCGCGGTGCAGAAGGACCGCGTCGCCATCACGGGCCAGAAGATCAAGGAGGATCCCTACGTGCTCAGTGCGATAGGAGAGTCCGCCGCCGAAATCAATGCGTCGCGGGTCTCCCTCATCGAGACCGCCGACCGGTTCTACGACAAGGTCGACGCGGGTAAGGAAATCACATTCGAGGAGCGTGCGATCGGACGCCGCACCCAGATCGCCGCGGCCTGGCGTGCGGTGCGTGCCGTGGACGAGATCTTCGCGCGCGCCGGCGGTGGTGCGTTGCACTACAAGACTCCGATGCAACGGTTCTGGCGCGACGCGCACGCCGGTCTGGCGCACGCGGTCCACGTGCCCGGACCCACCAACCACGCGAGCGCGCTCACCCAGCTCGGCGGCGAACCGCAGGGGATGATGCGGGCCATGATCTGAAGCGCCGGGAGGCCGAGGCGCGCGCCCCGGCCTCCCGGCATCGGATCAGAGTGTGGCTGCGGCGAATCCGGTCTCGAGGTCGGCGAGGATGTCGTCGATACCCTCGATGCCGACGGCGAGCCGGACCAGTCCGGGAGTCACACCGGCGGCGAGTTGCTCCTCCGGGGTCAGCTGCGAGTGCGTGGTGGACGCCGGGTGGATCACCAGCGAGCGCACGTCTCCGATGTTCGCGACGTGGCTGTGCAGGGTGAGCGCGTTGACGAACTTCTTGCCCGCGTCGATGCCGCCGGCCAGTTCGAACGTCACGATCGCGCCCGGACCCTTCGGGGTGAGCTGCCGTGCGCGCTCGTGCCACTGCGAGGACGGCAGACCCGCGTACGCCACGGACGTGACCTCCGGGCGGGCCTCGAGGAACTCCGCCACCTTCTGGGCGTTGGCGACGTGCCGCTCCACGCGCAGGCTGAGGGTCTCGATGCCCTGCGCGATGAGGAACGCGTTGAACGGGGCGACCGCCGAACCGAGGTCGCGGAGCAGCTGCACGCGCGCCTTCAGCGCGTAGGCCGGGGCGCCGAGGTCCGCGAAGACGACACCGTGGTAGCTCGGGTCCGGGGTGGTGAAGTTGACGTGGCGGCCCTGGGTCCAGTCGAACGTGCCGCCGTCGACGATGACACCGGCGATCGCCGTACCGTGACCGCCGAGGTACTTGGTGGCCGAGTGCACCACGATGTCCGCGCCGTGCTTCAACGGTTGCAGCAGGTACGGCGTGGCTACCGTGTTGTCGACGATCAGCGGGATCCCGTTGTCGTGGCCGACCTTCGAGATTCCCGGGATGTCCAGGATGTGGTTCTTCGGGTTGGCGATCGTCTCACCGTAGAACGCCTTGGTGTTCGGGCGGACGGCGCCGCGCCACTGCTCGAGGTCGTCCGGGTCCTCGACGAACGACACCTCGATGCCGAGCTTGGGCAGCGTGTAGTGGAAGAGGTTGTAGGTGCCGCCGTACAGGTACGGGCTGGAGACGATGTGGTCACCTGCCTCCGCGAGGTTCAGCACCGCAAAGGTTTCCGCCGCCTGCCCGGAGGACAGCAGCAGTGCGGCGACGCCGCCCTCGAGGGCCGCGATGCGCTGCTCGACCGCGTCCTGCGTGGGGTTCATGATGCGGGTGTAGATGTTGCCCGGCTCGGCCAGACCGAACAGCGCGGCAGCGTGATCGGTGCTGTCGAACGTGTACGAGGTGGTCTGGTAGATCGGCAGCGCCCGCGCCTTGGTGGTCGCGTCGGACGTCTGCCCGGCGTGGATCTGCTTGGTCTCGAACGACCAGTTGACGGTGGGATCGATGCTCTCGGTCACGAGTGGTGTGCTCCAGATTCGGTGAGGTGGATGTGGTGAATCAGTTGTCGCCGGTGAGTGTTTCGACCACGGTGCGGACCGGGGTCTGATTGCGGGTCAGGTCGAGGACGGGGCAGTGCGCATCCACCGCCTCCTGCAGTTCGAGGTAGCGCTCCCGCGATTCCGGGCCGGTCAGCGTCACGACGACGCGCACTTCGCCGAACCCGGCACGTACGGCCTCGTCGAAGCCGAAGAACCCGCGTACGTCGAGGTCGCCCTCCGCCCGCGCCGAGATGTCGTCGACGCGGACACCGAGCTTCTCGGCCCAGAAGCGGTACGTGACCACCTGGCAGGAGAGCAGCGACGCGAGATAGTACTCCACGGGATTGGCCGCCGAATTGTCGCCGCCGAGCGCCGGTGGCTCGTCCACCTCGACGCTGTACTTGCCGAGCGTGACGGTGCTCGCGACGGCGTCGTGCGCCTGCGCGGAGGCGCGGAAGACGACGTGAGCGTTCGCGGAATCCTCGGACACGGCGTCGCGGGTGGCGCCGATGACCGACGCGAGATGCGAAACGGATGCAGTGGTCATGACAGTAAGAATCCTTCGAAAACGAGGGTGTGCAGGAAGAATCCGGCGCGAAACGTCACGCCGGGACGGGTCCGATCAGGAGATCGGACACCTCGAGGTACACACCAGTGCGAAATCGACATGGCGACGCCGCGTCAGCAGCTCACCTGAGTCGATCACGCCGGATTCGGTCACGGATCAGACTGTAACCGCACGACACGCATTCCGACCAGTCCCATAGGAATTCTGCTCACGGAGTGGGCAGCGCGCGGCACAGGGCGTCGAGAGTGGCCGAGAAACGCGCGGACGACGGCGTGCTGTAGCCGACGACGAGTCCGTCGGACCGGTCCGCGGGACCGTCGGGATGACGGAACGTGCGTAGACCCTCCACCGCGAGACCGAGGGACGCGGCCCGGTCGACGGTGGCCGCCTCGGTCCCGTCGGGAAGTTCGAGTACGGCGTGCAAACCGGCCGCGATGCCGGTGACGTGCACGTGTGGTGCACGGGCGGCGAGGGTTTCGACGAGGGTGTCGCGCCGGCGACGGTAGAGGGTGCGCATCCTGCGGACGTGCCGATCGAATGCGCCCCTCTCGATGAAGTCGGCCAGGGTCAGCTGGTCCGTCGCGCTGACCCATCTCTCGTATCCGCCCTTGACTGCCAGAACACGGTCGATCAGGCGTTCCGGCAGCACCATCCAGCCCACGCGGATCGCGGGGGAGAGGGTCTTGCTCACGGTGCCCAGGTATGCCACCTCGTCCGGAGCCAGACCCTGCAGGGCGCCGACGGGTTGGCGGTCGTACCGGAACTCCCCGTCGTAATCGTCCTCGATCACGATCGCGCCCGTCGCACGTGCCCATTCCACGAAAGCCGTTCTCCTGCCGGGATGGAGCGGCCCGCCGGTAGGGAATTGATGGGCCGGGGTGAGCAACGCCGCCGACAGTTGCCTGCCCGTCGTATCCGGGGGCTGCGCTCCGCGGTCGTCGAGTTGCAGGGGGATGGTGGAGACGCCGGCATCGCCGAGCAGCTCGCGATGAAGGTGCAACCCATACCCTTCGACGGCGATCGGCCCCTTCGCGGCGCGGGCGAGCAACCACAGTCCGTGCCCCGAGCTCGCACTGACCACGATGTGGTCGGGATCGGTGCGCACTCCTCGTGCCCGAGAAAGGTATTCGGCGAGAGCGTGACGGAGCTCGGGACGTCCCCGCGGATCACCCGGTCCGAACGCGTCGTTGGGTGCCGCAGTGAGCGCCCGGCGGGCCGACGCCATCCAGGCGGCACGCGGAAACTCCCCGACGTCGGGAGAACCGGGCATCAGGCTCAACGCCGGTCGGGGCGCCGCCGCGGAACGGGTGTGCGGACGTCGGGCCGGCTCGCCTGCCCGGTCGGCGACCCGGGTCCCCGACCCCTGCCGGGCGGTGAGCCAGCCCTCGGCCACGAGTTCGGCGTACGCCTCGGCGACGGTGTTGCGGGCGAGGCCGAGGTCGAGGGCCAGGGTGCGGGACGGCGGGAGGGTGGTGCCTGCGACGAGCCGTCCCGATCGAATCGACTCGCGCAGAGCGGAAACCAGGTTCGCGCGCACCCCCGGCGCCCGTCCGCCGCCGGACGCGGTGAGGTCGAGATGGAGGTCGCGGCCCAGACCCGAATTGGCCCAAGTTTCCATGCACGAATTGAACCATAGAGATGGGCTATTTCGCGCTTACTGTTGTCGTATGACCACAACAGAGCGCAAGACCCGCGTCGACCTCGCCCGCAAGGCCCCCGCCGTCTACAAGGCGATGATCGCCCTCGACGCCGCGGCACGGCAAGGCCTCGACCCGGAGCTGGTCGAGCTGGTGCTCACCCGTTGCTCCCAGATCAATCACTGTGCGTGGTGCATCGACATGCACACCGCCGATGCCCGCAAGATCGGCATCAGCGAACAGAGGTTGTACCTGCTGGGCGCGTGGGAGGAGGCGCACGGGCTGTACACCGACAAGGAGCGTGCCGCGCTCGCGCTCGCCGAGGCGATCACCGTGCTGACCGACGGCTTCGTCCCCGACTCGGTGTACGAGGAGGCGGAGGAGCACTTCGAGGAGAAGGAACTGGCGCAGCTCATCTCGCTGGTGCTCACGATCAACGCGTGGAATCGCATCGCCGTGAGCACGCGGAAGACCCCGCGGGTGCGCTGATCCCGGGTAACGGACCCGCCGCCTCGCGCCCGCTGCACTGCCGCCCGCTCAGAAGTTTCCGCGGGCGGCTTGTTCGCGTTCGATGGCTTCGAAGAGGGCTTTGAAGTTGCCGATGCCGAAGCCGAGGGAGCCGTGGCGTTCGATGAGTTCGAAGAACACGGTGGGGCGGTCG
>NZ_JAAXPA010000014.1 GCF_012396235.1 Rhodococcus opacus
GCACATCGACGCCCGAATCGCGCAGGCTCAGCGAGTGCGCGTGGCCCTGGCTTCCGTAACCGATCACAGCGACCTTGCGGCCCTGGATGATCGACAGATCGGCATCGTCGTCGTAGAACATCTCGACTGCCACAGTTCAACCTCTTTCTTGGATTTGCGTATCTAAAGTACTAGCGAGTGGCCGTGATGGACTTCGGCCCCCGTCCCACGGCCACGACCCCGGACTGCACGATCTCCCGGATACCGTACGGATCGAGCATCCGCAGCAGCGCATCCAGCTTGGATCGCGTTCCAGTCGCCTCGATCGTGACCGACTCCGGGGAGACGTCGATCACCTTGGCGCGGAACAGATTCACCGTCTCGATCACCTGCGTGCGCACGCTGGCGTCGGCTCGCACCTTGATGAGCACCAGCTCGCGGGCGACGGAGGCCTCACCGTCCTGCTCGACGATCTTGATGACGTTGATGAGCTTGTTGAGCTGCTTGGTCACCTGTTCGAGCGGGAACTCGTCGACAGTCACGACGATGGTCATGCGGGAGATCTCGGGAAGCTCGGTGCCACCGACGGCGAGCGACTCGATGTTGAACCCACGACGGGAGAACAGCGCGGCCACCCTGGCCAGCACGCCCGGCTTGTCCTCGACGAGAACACTGAGGGTGTGGCTCGTACTCACTGATCTTCCTCCCCGGCCGCTGCGGCCATGCCCGAACGCTGCTCGCGCTCCATGGCCTCGTGAATGACGGCCGGCTCGGCGGCCGCCTCGTCGTCGTCGAACAGCGGGCGGATGCCCCGCGCCGCCATGATCTCGTCGTTGCTCGTGCCCGCCGCGACCATCGGCCACACCTGAGCGTCGGCGCCGACGATGAAGTCGATCACCACAGGCTTGTCGTTGATGGCCTGCGCCTCACGGATCGCCGCCTCGACGTCCTCTTCGCGCTCGACGCGAATCCCGTGGCAGCCCAACGCCTCCGCCAACTTCACGAAGTCGGGGATGCGGATCGCGCCGTGCGTGCCGAGATTGGTGTTGGAGTAGCGCTCGTCGTAGAACAGTGTCTGCCACTGGCGCACCATGCCGAGGTTTCCGTTGTTGATGAGCGCAACCTTGATCGGGATGCCCTCGAGCGCGCAGGTGGCGAGTTCCTGATTGGTCATCTGGAAGCAGCCGTCACCGTCGATGGCCCACACCTCGGTGTCGGGCATGCCCATCTTGGCGCCCATCGCGGCGGGGACGGCGTAACCCATCGTGCCGAGACCGCCGGAGTTCAGCCAGGTGCGCGGCTTCTCGTAGTTGACGAACTGCGCGGCCCACATCTGGTGCTGGCCGACGCCGGCGCAGTAGATCGCGTCGGGACCGGCGAGCTTGCCGACCGACTGGATCACGTACTCCGGGGACAGCGCGCCGTCGGAGGGACGGTCGTAGCTGAGGGGGTACGTGCGACGGATGCCGTCGAGGTACGCCCACCACTCGGTGAGGTCCAGCGTGGTTCCGGTGGCCAGGTCAGCCTTGATCGCCTCGATCAGTTCGACGATGACCTCTTTGCAGTCGCCCACGATCGGGACGTCCGCGTACCGGTTCTTGCCGATCTCCGCCGGGTCGATGTCGGCGTGGATGACCTTGGCGTCGGGGGCGAACGAATCGAGCTGACCGGTGACCCGGTCGTCGAAACGCGCGCCGAGCGTGATCAGCAGGTCGCTGCGCTGCAGTGCCGCCACCGCCGCGACGGTGCCGTGCATGCCGGGCATGCCGCAGTTCAGCGTGTGGCTGTCCGGGAACGCGCCGCGCGCCATCAGCGTGGTGACCACCGGGATGCCGGTGAGCTCGGCCAGTTCGAGCAGTTCCGGAGACGATTCCGACTTGATGACGCCGCCACCGACGTACAGCACCGGGTGCTTCGCGTCGGCGATCAGGCGGGCCGCCTCGCGAACCTGCTTGCCGTGCGGCTTGGTGACGGGACGGTAGCCGGGCAACCGCATCTCCGGCGGCCACGAGAACGTGGTCTGCGCCTGGAGAACGTCTTTCGGGATGTCGACGAGCACCGCGCCGGGACGACCGCTGGAGGCGAGGTAGAACGCCTCCGCGATGATCCGGGGAATGTCGACGCCGTCGGTGATGAGGAAGTTGTGCTTGGTGATCGGCATCGTGATGCCGGAGATGTCGGCTTCCTGGAACGCGTCCGTGCCGATGAGCGCGCGGCCGACCTGTCCGGTGATGGCCACGACCGGAACGGAGTCCATCTGCGCGTCGGCGAGCGGCGTCACGAGGTTGGTCGCACCGGGACCGGACGTCGCCATACAGACGCCCACCTTGCCGGTCGCCTGGGCGTACCCGGTGGCGGCGTGGCCTGCACCCTGCTCGTGACGGACGAGCACGTGCCGGACCTTCTTCGAGTCGAAGAGCGGGTCGTAGACAGGCAGAACGGCACCACCCGGAATGCCGAATACCGTGTCGACCTCGAGCTCCTCGAGGGCTCGGACCACGGACTGGGCGCCGCTGACCCGCTCGGGGGCGAGTTGGCGGCGGCTACCGGTCTGAGTCGCGGCGGCCGCGGTCGTCGGGCTTGCTGCCCCCGACTTGCGCGGCGTGGGTTGAGGCCGTGCGGTTGGTGCGCTCACTGGGAAATCCTCTGATTCTGGCTCCGGGCAACAAAAAACCCCCGTCAGCTGATGCTGTACGAGGGTGGCGCGTCGTTATCTGGCGAGTTGAAGGAATCGACTCAGGCGACGACGCGCCGGCCGATTACGAGCAACTCATTCTGTTTCACGCGCTCGACGGTAGGCGCGCTAATAGTGAACAGTCAACTTGGTGAGTCGGCCGTCCCAGAATATGAGATACATCGGCTGCGGTGCGAAGATGTAGAGGTGTCAACTCCGCAGCAGCCCGTGCCACCAGAATCATCATCCCACACGACGAACCCACCCAAGCAGGTCATCCGGATTTCTCCCCTGGCCTATCTGGGATGCGCCTTCCTCCTGTTCGCCGTGTCGTTCCCAATCTTCGGCTGGCCGGCCGCCTTCGGCTGGCTCGTGATCGCCCCGATCGTCGCGGTGGCCTGGGTCGCGCGGGTGCGGACCACGGTCACGCCCGACGGACTCGAGGTGCGCCGGCTGTTCGGCGGCCGGTCGCTGGCGTGGTCCGAGATCACGGGATTCCGCTTCCCGGGGCGCGGCTGGGCCCGGGCCACGCTGACGGACGGGGGCGAGGTGACCCTTCCCGTCGTCACATTCGACCGGCTTCCCGATATCGCCCAGGCGAGCGGCGGCCGCATCACCGACCCCTACGCGGCAGCCGCCGCGGCGGACGAAGCGGCCCACCACGCCGACACCGAATCGAACGGCGAGCAGCCGGTGAAGAACCGGCCGGACACAGACGGCGAATAGTGCGCGAGTAGCGTTTGTCAGTACTTCCGTACGCTGACTAAGGAATACGCTCATGCCCCCGCTGAGGTCCCGAACCACCACCGCAGGACGAAATGCCGCAGGCGCCCGCGCACTGTGGCGCGCCACCGGAATGACCGACTCCGACTTCGGGAAGCCGATCGTCGCGATCGCGAACTCGTACACGCAGTTCGTTCCCGGGCACGTCCACCTGAAGAACGTCGGCGACATCGTCGCCGACGCCGTCCGCGCCGCCGGTGGTGTACCTCGCGAGTTCCACACGATCGCTGTCGACGACGGAATCGCGATGGGGCACGGCGGCATGCTGTATTCCCTTCCCAGCCGCGAGATCATCGCCGACTCCGTCGAGTACATGGTCAACGCGCACACCGCCGACGCCCTCGTCTGCATCTCCAACTGCGACAAGATCACCCCGGGAATGCTCAATGCCGCACTGCGTTTGAACGTTCCCACGGTGTTCGTGTCCGGCGGACCGATGGAGGCCGGCAAGGCGGTGGTGGTGAACGGTGTCGCCCAGGCACCGACCGACCTCATCACGGCGATCTCGGCGAGCGCCAACGACCAGGTCGACGAGGAAGGACTGTCCGAGGTCGAGCGCAGCGCCTGCCCGACGTGCGGGTCGTGCTCGGGCATGTTCACCGCGAACTCCATGAACTGCCTCACCGAGGCGCTCGGTCTGGCGTTGCCGGGCAACGGTTCCACACTGGCCACCCACGAGGCCCGTCGCGCGCTGTTCACCCGCGCGGGAACGACCGTCGTCGAAGCCGCGCTGCGGTACTACCGGGACGAGGACGACTCCGTCCTCCCCCGCAACATCGCGACGCCTGCCGCGTTCCGCAACGCGATGGCGCTGGATGTCGCGATGGGCGGCTCCACCAACACGGTGCTGCACACCCTCGCGGCCGCGCAGGAGGGTGAGGTCTACGACTTCGACCTCGACAAGATCGACGAGATCAGCCGCAAGGTGCCGTGCCTGTCGAAGGTCTCGCCCAACTCGGACTACCACATGGAGGACGTGCACCGGGCGGGCGGAATCCCCGCCATCCTCGGCGAACTCCGCCGGGCCGGACTGCTCGAGAGCGACGTCTCGACCGTGCACACCGAAAGCTTCGACGAGTGGCTCGACACGTGGGACATCCGGTCCGGCAAGGCATCCGACGAGGCCGTCGAACTCTTCCACGCCGCGCCCGGCGGCGTCCGCACCACCGAGCCGTTCTCGACGAACAACCGTTGGTCGTCGCTCGACACGGACGCCGCCAACGGCTGCATCCGCGACTTCGAGCACAAGCACACGGTCGAGGGCGGCCTGGCCGTGCTGCGCGGCAACATCGCCGTCGACGGCGCGGTCATCAAGACGGCGGGCATCGACGAAGACCTGTTCCACTTCCAGGGACCCGCGCGCGTCGTGGAGTCGCAGGAAGAGGCGGTGTCGGTGATCCTCGGCAAGAAGATCCAGCCCGGTGAGGTCCTCGTCGTGCGCTACGAGGGTCCCGCAGGCGGCCCGGGCATGCAGGAGATGTTGCACCCCACCGCATTCCTCAAGGGCTCCGGCCTCGGAAAGAAGTGCGCGCTGATCACCGACGGCCGATTCTCCGGCGGTTCCTCGGGACTGTCCATCGGCCACATCTCCCCCGAGGCCGCCAGCGGCGGCGCCATCGGCCTGGTGGAGGACGGCGACCAGATCCTCATCGACATCGCGACCCGCACGCTGAAGCTCCTCGTCGACGACGCGGTGCTCGCCGAGCGCCGGGCGAAGATGGAGTCGTCCGAGCGTCCGTGGCAGCCGGTGAACCGCGAACGCACCGTCACCACGGCCCTGCGGGCGTACGCCGCGCTGGCCACGTCCGCCGACAAGGGCGCGGTCCGTCAGGTCCCCTGACACACCCGCACCGGGCGCACCGAACAGACACGAAGCCGGGTGCCGCAGCAGGAGCTTCCTGCCGCGGCACCCGGCTTCCGTCGTCGGTGTGACGACGGATTCCGCCTCGGATGTGACCGCGCTCACGGGTGATCAACTCGCTCAGACGGCAACACCCCAGAACACGTTCTACTGATCGAATTGATCAGTTGAGCCCGGACTTCTTGCACACGGCGCTCAGTAGTGGTTCCCTCAGTTGGCCGTTGAGACCTACATCACAATCGGCAGCACCACCGGAACATCTCCGGCCCACGAGGCCATCGGGAATACAACCAAGGAGCGACACATGCCAGGAGTCGGCATTTGGCGAACGAAATCCGTTGAGCAATCGATAGCGGACACCGACGAACCCGACACCCGGCTGCGGAGGGAACTCACCGCGAAGGACCTCACCGTCTTCGGTGTCGCCGTCGTGATCGGCGCCGGCATCTTCACGCTCACCGCCCGGACTGCAGGCAACGTCGCCGGGCCGTCCATCTCGCTCGCCTTCGTCCTCGCCGCCATCGCCTGCGGCCTGGCCGCCCTCTGCTACGCCGAGTTCGCATCCACCGTCCCCGTCGCGGGCAGTGCGTACACGTTCTCCTACGCCACCTTCGGCGAGTTCGTCGCCTGGATCATCGGCTGGGACCTCATCCTCGAATTCGCCCTTGCGGCAGCCGTCGTCTCCAAGGGCTGGTCGCTGTATCTGGGTAACGTCCTCGGGTTCAGCGGATCCACCACAGCCCACCTCGGTCCCGTCGACTTCGACTGGGGCTCGCTGATCATCGTCGGCGGCATCACGATCGTGCTCGCCATCGGGACCAAGGTGTCCTCACGCGTGTCCGCCGTCATCACGGCCATCAAGATCGCCGTCGTCCTCCTCGTCATCGCCGTCGGCGTGTTCTACATCAAGAAGGAGAACTACGCCCCGTACATCCCGCCCGCCGAGAGCAACGAGAGCGCCGCGCAGGGTGTGCACCAGACCCTCTTCTCCTTCCTCTCCGGAGCCGACGGCAGCAGCTACGGCTGGTACGGCCTCCTCGCCGCAGCGAGCCTGGTCTTCTTCGCCTTCATCGGATTCGACGTCGTCGCCACCACCGCCGAAGAGACCAAGAACCCGCAGAAGGCGCTCCCCCGCGGCATTCTCGGCTCGCTCGCGATCGTCACCGTGCTCTACGTCGCCGTCACCCTCGTGCTCACCGGCATGGTGAAGTACACCGACCTCAAGACAGGTAGCCCGCTCGTCGGCGACAGCAGCGCCACCCTCGCGACCGCCTTCGAGGCACACGGCATCACCTGGGCCCAGACCGCGATCAACTTCGGCGGGCTCGCGGGCCTCACCACCGTCGTGATGGTGATGATGCTCGGCCAGACCCGCGTCCTGTTCGCCATGTCCCGCGACGGACTCGTGCCCCGCGGTCTCGCCAAGACCGGCAAGAACGGCAGCCCCGTCCGCATCACCCTGTTCGTCGGCGCCGTGGTCGCACTCCTCGCCGCCTTCTTCCCGATGGGCACGCTCGAGGAGATGGTGAACATCGGCACCCTCTTCGCGTTCGTCCTCGTCTGCATCGGCGTCATCATCCTCCGCCGCACGCGTCCCGACCTGCCCCGCGGATTCCGCGTTCCGCTGGTCCCGCTGGTTCCCATCCTCGCCGTTCTGGCCTGCGGGTGGCTGATGCTGAACCTGTCGGTCGAGACCTGGATCCGATTCCTCGTGTGGATGGCCCTCGGCGTCGTCGTGTACCTCGCCTACGGCCGGCGCAAGTCGGTCCTCGGACAGAAGCTGGCCGCACAGGCCGGTCCGCCCGAGGAGGAGAACATCCCGGAACTCGTCCAGCGCTGATCTGACGAAAACGACTGTGCCGCACTCCCGATCCGGGGAGTGCGGCACAGTCGTGGAACGTGCGAAATGATCAGATGAGCGGGTTGGCGCCGTTCAGGAAAATCCACACGCACACACCGGCGCCGATACCCAGGATCAGTGCCGCGAACGACCCGATGAACGGGCGCGTCGCCCAGCCGCGACGGCCGTCGAGCGAGATACGCCCCGGCCCAGTGAGAATGATCACGCCGGCGCACACACCCAGCAGCGTCTCGTACTCGGTGCCTGCGGGTGCGAAGTACTCGAGCCCCGGTTCCGCGATCTGCCGGAACGCCCACGCATTGATCATCACGGCCAGCACCGAGGCGGCGGCCAGCGGGGTGACGAGACCGAGGATCAGCAGCGCACCGCCCGCGACCTCACCGATGGCACCCAGGATCGCGAGCAGTTTCGCCTGCTGGAAACCCGAGTTCACGAGCACCTCTTCGAACCCGTCGAGTCCCGGACCGTTCCACATCCCCGTCAGCTTCTGCAGACCGTGCACGAGTGCCGTTCCGCCGACCGCGAGTCGCAGGGCCAGCAGTCCGAGGTCAAGGGTGCCGCGGCCGATCTTCACGTCGCCCTCGCCGATCCGGTCGGTCGACGGATCGCCCGCCGTGGCCCCGAGGGACGCGCCGGAACCCGCGCCGATCACCTGCGTCGGCTGGTCCGGCATGTCGGACGCCCCCGACTGCCGGTACGCGGGGATCTGCTCGGTGGGGAGGCCCGCGCCGCGCGCGTCGCCGTAGTCGAGTTCGTCGTCGGTGTGCGGCAGGCCCTGCCCCCTGGATCCGGACGTCGGCGTGGCCGACGGAAAGCGCTCGGTGGGAAGGTCGTAAGGGCTCGAGACCTTGCCGTAGCCGGGTGAGGCGCTCTGGTCCGCAGCACCCTGGTCCGACGACTCGCTGGGGTCTTTCCGCATGTCAGTCACACCGTCAAGCCTAGGTCGATCGGCCGGACATCGCTCGTAGGCGGAACCGGCGTGGCGGCGACCTCGCACTCTTCCGTAACGTCTCCATCATGATGGTGGGTGGGCGGCGCCGCACGGCGTCCCGCAAGATGGCGATGTCCGCGCTGTGCGTGACGGCGGTCCTCGCCGCCGGGTGCGCGAAATTCGACGACTCCGCGTCCTCACCCTTCACACCCGAGCCGACGGGTGCGTCGGGCGCCGAGGTGGAGCCGGAGAATCCGCCGCCGTCCACGACCACCACCCCACCGCCGAGCGGGCCGCTCGGACCGTGCCAGGATCCGGACCCCAGCGTGATCGCCACCTGTCTCGACACCACCGGCGGACTCGTCGTCCTCCCCGACGGGGCCACCGCCCTGGTCGCGGAGCGGCGGACCGGACGCATCCTGCAGGTCGCTCAGGGGCAGACCCCCAAGGAGATCGCGCACGTCGACGTCGACGGCACCACCGACGGTGGACTCCTCGACATCGCGCTGTCGCCGAGTTTCGTCGAGGACAACCTCATCTACGCATACGTCACGACCCCGACCGACAACCGGGTGGTGCGGATCGCACCGGGAGACTCCGCCAAGGAGGTTCTCGGCGGGATTCCGCGCGGCGACGCGGGCAATGCGGGTTCGCTCGAATTCTCGGGCGACGAACTGATGGTCCTGACCGGCAACGCGGGCAACGCCGCCGCGGCCGCCGATCCGGCGTCCCTCGCCGGGAAACTGCTGAAGGTCACCGCCCTGTCGCCCGCACCGACTCCGGCGCAGCCCCGCCCTCAGGTGGTGCTGTCGGGCATCGGGACCGCCGGAGGGGTGTGCGTCGACCCGGGTGTCGCCGTGTGGGTCACCGACCGCACCCCGCTGGAGGATCGGCTGCTGCGGGTCAGCGCCGACGGAGCGGTGTCGTCTCCGGTGTGGACGTGGCCGGAGCGGCCCGGCGTCGGCGGCTGCGTCGCCGCCGGTGACGTCGTAGCGGTGTCACTGAGCACCGCGAAGGCGATGTCCGCACTCGCTGCCGACCCCGGCACGGGAGCCGTCACCACCGCCCCCGGTGTCATCGTCCAGGACCGGTACGGCCAACTCGGCGGCGCCGCACTCGGACCCGACGGTCTCATCTGGGTGAGCACGGTCAACAAGACCGGCGGTCAGCCCGGACCCAACGACGACCGCGTGATCAAGATGCCCCTGCCGTCCGGTGGCGGCGGATTCGACTGACGGCCCACCCCCGTCGAAACGAACGGGACGCTCGTTCGGTTGATCCGAACGAACGTCCCGTTGGTGCCGAAGGAGTTCAGCCGCAGGCTTCGATGACCAGTTCCTTGACGCGGGCCGGGTCGGCCTGACCACGCGTGGCCTTCATCACGTCGCCGACGATCTTGCCCGCGGCCGCGACCTTGCCGCCGCGAATCTTCTCGGCGATGTCGGGGTTCGCGGCCAGAGCCTCGTCGACGGCCGCCTTCAGCTTCGTGTCGTCGCGTTCGACGACCAGCTCGGGATGGTTCGCGACGACCTGCTCGGGGTCGCCCTCACCCTCGAGGACGTGGTCGACCACCTGGCGGGCCACCTTGTTGTTGAGCTTCCCGCTGTCGATCAGCGCGACCACCTGCGCGACCTGAGCCGGCGTGATCGGCAGCTCGGCGAGTTCCACGCCGCGGGTGTTCGCCTGCTGCGCCAGGTATGACACCCACCAGGACCGTGCGGCCTCCGGGGAGGCGCCGGCCTCGACGGTGGCGATGACAAGGTCGAGGGCCCCCGCGTTGACGAGGTCGCGCATGACCTCGTCGGAGACACCCCAGTCGGCCTGGATCCGGGCGCGGCGGACCCACGGCAGCTCGGGCAGGGTGCCACGCAGCTCCTCGATCCATTCCGCGCTGGGCGCGACCGGCTCGAGATCGGGCTCCGGGAAGTAGCGGTAGTCCTCGGCGGTTTCCTTGCGGCGGCCCGGTGACGTGGTCCCGTCGGCCTCCTGGAAGTGCCGGGTCTCCTGGATCACCTCACCACCGGCCTCCAGCACCGCGGCCTGCCGGCGCATCTCGTACCGGACCGCCACCTCGACGCTCTTGAGGGAGTTGACGTTCTTCGTCTCGGTACGGGTGCCGAGTTCGGTCGCCCCGATCGGCATCAGCGACACGTTGGCGTCGCAGCGCATCGAACCCTGGTCCATGCGGACGTCGGAGACGTTCAGCGACTTCAGCAGGTCGCGGAGCGCGGTGACGTACGCGCGGGCCACCTCGGGGGCGCGGGCACCGGCGCCACTGATGGTCTTGGTGACGATCTCGACGAGCGGGACCCCGGCGCGGTTGTAGTCGAGCAGCGAGTGGCTGGCGCCGTGGATGCGCCCGGTCGCGCCGCCGACGTGCAGCGACTTTCCGGTGTCCTCTTCCATGTGCGCACGCTCGATCTCCACGCGCCACGTGGTGCCGTCGTCGAGGACGACGTCGAGGTAGCCGTCGGTGGCGATCGGCTCGTCGTACTGGGAGATCTGGTAGTTCTTCGGCTGATCCGGGTAGAAGTAGTTCTTCCGCGCGAAGCGGCCCCACGGTGTGATCGAACAGTTCAGTGCCAGTCCGATCCGGATCGCGGACTCGACCGCCGCCTCGTTCACGACGGGCAGCGACCCGGGCAGACCGAGGCACACCGGGCACACCTGCGTGTTCGGCTCGGCGCCGAACTCGGTGGGGCACGGGCAGAACATCTTCGTTTCGGTGCCGAGCTCGACGTGCACCTCCATGCCGAGAACAGGCTCGTACTTGGCGAGCACTTCGTCGTAGTCGAGGAGGTCCGGAGCGTCGACAGCAGTCATGCCACAGAGTTTATGCGTCCGGCGGTTCGCCGAAAAACGCGGTCAGCCGAAAAATGCGGCCGCCTCCTCGTACCGCTCCCGCGGCACCGTCTTGAGGCGCCGGGTCGCCTCCTGGAGGGGCACGAGGTCGATCGACGTGCCGTGCAGGGCCACCATGTTTCCGAAGTCACCGCGGTGGACGGCGTCGGTGGCGTGCACCCCGAAGCGGGTGGCGAGCACCCGGTCGTACGGCGTCGGGGTGCCGCCCCGCTGCACGTGCCCGAGCACCGTCGTCCGCACCTCCTTGCCGATACGGCGGACGATCTCGTCGCCGAGCTGCTGTGCGACGCCGGTGAATCGTTTGTGACCGAACTCGTCGATACCGCCCTCACGCAGACTCATCGACTCCGGGGTCGGAGTGGCGCCCTCGGCGACGACGCAGATGAAATGCGAATCGCCGCGCTGGAATCGCTTCTTCACGAGGGAGCAGACTTCGCCGACGTCGAACGGGACCTCGGGAACGAGAGTGAGATGCGCACCGGTCGCGAGCCCGGAGTGCAACGCGATCCAGCCCGCATGCCGGCCCATCACCTCGACGAGCATCACCCGCTGGTGGGATTCGGCGGTGGTGTGCAGGCGGTCGATCGCATCGGTCGCGATGGACAGAGCGGTGTCGAAACCGAACGTCACGTCGGTGCAGTCGATGTCGTTGTCGATCGTCTTCGGAACCCCGATCACGGGCACCCCACTCTCGGCGAGCCAGCTCGCTGCGGTGAGCGTGCCCTCCCCGCCGATCGGGATGAGCGCGTCGATCCCGTTGTCGTCGAGAGTCTGCCGGATCTGGTCGAGGCCGGCCTTCAACTTGTCGGGGTTGACCCGCGCGGTACCGAGGATGGTGCCGCCCCGGGTGAGGATTCGATCGATCCGGTCGTCATTGGACAGCACCACCTTGCGATCCTCGAGCAGGCCGCGCCAGCCGTCACGGAATCCCACCACCGAGCTGCCGTATCGGCCGGCGGCGGTGCGAACCACCGCCCTGATCACCGCATTCAGTCCGGGGCAGTCTCCGCCTCCGGTGAGCATTCCGATCCGCATCCAAGCACCCCTCGTCGTCTCGTGTGGTGATGGTGGTTCTCATCACCCATCTTGCCGCTCGAACCGTGTTCGGGCACCTCGGACCGGCAGGTTCACTCAGCCCGGCGTGACGAGACCGCTCTCGTACGCCAGGACCACTGCCTGTGCGCGGTCGCGCAGATCCAGCTTGGACAGCACCTTGCCGACGTGCGTCTTGACGGTCTGCTCGGCGACGAACAGGCGCTCCGCGATCTCGGTGTTGGACATGCCGCGGGCGATGAGTTCGAGTACCTCGCGTTCGCGGGGCGTCAGCGCCGACAGCGCGGCCGGTTTGCGGCGCGCCGTGCTGCGGCGGCTGGTCACGTCGGCGATGAGACGCCGGGTGACGGTCGGCGCGAGAAGTGCCTCGCCGTCCGCGACCACCCGCACCGCGCGGATGAGTTCCTCCGCGGGCGCGTCCTTGAGCATGAAGCCGCTGGCCCCGATGCTCAGCGCCTCGTACACGTAGTCGTCGACGTCGAACGTCGTGAGCATGAGCACGCGCACCGGCGGATCGAAACCGGCCGACAGGATGACGCGGGCCGCGTCGAGTCCGTTCATCTCCGGCATGCGGACGTCCATCAGGACCACGTCGGGTCGCAGACGCCGGACCTCGCTCACCGCCACGGCCCCGTCCGGAGCGTCACCGATGACACTGATGTCGGGCTGTGAGGCGAGCAGGGCTCCGAAGCCCTGCCGGACCATAGCCTGGTCGTCGGCGATGAATACGGTGATGGCCACCCAGCCAGCCTAGGCGGAGGCGACCGGGAACTCGGCGTGGACGTCGAATCCGCCGTTGTCGTGCAGGTGGGTGGTGAGTACGCCCCCGACTGCCTGCGCACGCTCACGCATGCCGATGATGCCGTTGCCGCCGGTCGACTCGTGCCTGGTCAGGGCGGAGACGAGGCTCCGCCTCGGCGGCCCGTTGACGATCGACACGGACGCTATCGGCGACTCGTACGCGATCTTCACCTCGACCGCGGCGCCGGCCGCGTGGCGGGCCGTGTTGGCGAGGGATTCCTGCAGGATGCGGTACATCACGAGCCCGACCGACTCCGACACGAGCGTCGGGTCGCCGTCGACGTGCCAGGAGACGGGAATGCCTGCCCTGCGGCTGCCCTCGAGCAGCTCGCTGATCTGCTGAACCCCCGGCTGGGGCGCGTGCTCGGCCAGCTGGCCGTCGCTGCGCAGCACTCCGAGCAGTCCGCGCACCTCGTTCAATGCGGCGCGGCCGGCGGCTCCGATCGACTCGAACTCGGCCCGCGTCTCGTCCGACATGTCGGCGATGCGGTACGGCGCGCTCTGCGCCTGCACCACGACCATCGACATGTGGTGCGCGACGACGTCGTGCAGGTCCCGGGCGATGCGCGCCTTCTCCTCGAGGACCGTCCGGCGAGTGCGCTCGAGCTCACTCAGCTCCTCCTGCTGCGCGAGTTGCCGGCGGGAGAGCACCAGCCACCGGATCAGCAGGCCGAAGACGACGATCGCGGTCAGGCCCACCGCCCACCCGCGGCCGTTGGTGCCCGGGGTGTCGGCGAGGAACAGCAGGACGGTGGAGATCCATGCCACACCCACGACCGGAATCGCGGCCCGCATGCTGACGGCGGCCAGCAGGGCGAGCATCACCAGGATGTGGACCACCTGCCAGGGGTAGTCGTAGCCGTCCTGCAGTGCGAAGACACGCGGAATCACCAGCGCCGAGACCGCGGAGACGGCCCAGGCCAGCGCCGGATTCGAGCGGATGAGCAGGAACGGGAACGTCGCGAGCGCCGCCACGAACGGTTGGATGGGGGGACTGACCTGGTGGGTCAGCTGCAGGGTCGGCCACGCCACGGCGAACAAAATCGCCGTGACCACGACGATTGCCACGTTCAGCCACTGGCCTTCGGCGGCTCTCCGGATGCGCGTCTTCGTCTTCACACTGTCGACAGTAGAAACCGTGGTCACGGAGTGTCCTCATACCCCGGGCTCATGTCGGCGTAGCCCCGGAGTATGAGATCGGGGCCCCCTCGCACCACGAGACCAGGGATCGAACCGGACTCCGGGGTGATGTGGCTGCGCAACACGAATTCATAACGTTCTCGTCATGCGAAAGACGGGGACACGGAGAACGACTTGGGCCGCGGTGGCGTGCGCCGCAACCGCACTACTGACCACGACAGGATTCGCAGGCACCGGCGCGGCGAGCACGCCCCGGCACGAGAACGTCGCCGCCTCCGCCGCGGTGCACACCCTCACGGCACCGGCCGAGCTCACCGAGGACTCCGTTCCCGCGGACTTCGCTTCCGTGATGGGGTACACGCCGGTGCTGATCAACGGAATGCTCGCCAATCCCGGCGGAGACTGCTCGTCCCCCGTGCCGCTGCCACTCGAGTTCGATACGTCGTGCAAGGCCCACGACCTCGGTTACGACCTTCTGCGGTACGCGTCCCGGTCCGGCGAGGACCTGGGTCCCTGGGCGCGGCAGAGCCTCGACGCGCAGCTGGATCAGCGCATGCACGCGGCGTGCGACACCCGCGCCGACGAGCAGGCACGGGCGCAGTGCTTCGTCATGGCGAACGTCGCGGCTACCTTCGTCACCGGAAACAGCTGGCGCCAAAGCTATTCGGCACCGGTCACCGAATCCGGGCTCCCGTACGTACTGGCCGGCGGTGTCGGTGTCGCGCTCCTCGCCGGCGCGGCCTGGTCGATCCGCCGCCGCCCGCATCCGGTCGGAGCCGTCGCATGACCATCACCGCTCTGTCCGGTCCCGGACGGAGCACGGTGCACAGTCGCTCGCGAACGAAGCCGAATGCCTTGCGCCGCACACTGGTCACGACGATCCCGGTCTCCGCTCTCCCCCGCGTCTCCTCCACGATCGTCGTCACCGCCGTCACACTCGCGTCTCTCGCTCCCTCACTGCTCCCCCGGAGTGCGCTGACGCAGGCTCTGTTCACCGGTGTCCTCGCCGCATTCGGTTTCGGTTTCGTCGTCCTCGTCCGTCGACTGTGGCACCTCGTCACGCGTTCACGCAGCTACCACCCTCCGCGGGACTCGGTCCGTCTGCTGGCCCTGATCGGCGCCATGATCGTCGTGACCTGGGCGATCGTGCTCGCCGACCACTGGCAGGATTCACTGCGTGCCGCCATGGGCATGCCGGGCCTCGGGCCGGACCACTGGATGCAGGCGATCATCGGGGCAGCGCTGACGTTGCTGCTGTTCGCCGGCATCGGCAACGTCGTCGGCACCGTCGCCCGCCATCTCGGCTGGATCGGCAGCGCCACCACCGCCGTCGTTCTCGCGACCGGGTTGCAACTGGTCGCCGGACCCGCGTTGTGGGGAATGATGTCCCGTTCCTACAGCGACTCCAACGCGCTCGTCGACGTGTCCCTGCACCGACCGATGTCCGCCGAACTGTCCGGCAGCCCGGACTCCGCGATCAGCTGGGAGTCGCTCGGGCGCCAGGGACGACGGTTCGTGGCGGCGGGCGAGCAGTCGGCCGGCATCCGCACATATGTGGGGATGGATTCGGCGCCGGACGTCGAATCGCGTGCGGCACTGGCGGTATCGGAGCTCGAGCGGGCAGGCGGATTCACCCGGTCCGCCATCGTCGTCACCGTGCCCACCGGCTCGGGGTGGATCGACGAGAACGCCGCCGAAGGATTCGAGGAACGCTTCGCCGACGACGTCGCCATCGTCGGCATGCAGTACTCGTACCTGCCGAGCTGGATCACGTTCGTGTTCGGACGTTCCGCCGCAGACGAATCGGCGGCCGCGTTGTTCGATGCCGTCGCCGAGCGGATCGCCGACCTGCCCGACCTCCTGCGTCCGGCTCTCTACGTCTACGGCCAGAGCCTCGGATCCGTCGGCGGCAGTGCACTTTTCACTGACGCCGACCAACTCCGCGAGCGTGTCTGCGGCGCACTGTGGGCGGGCCCGCCCGCCGGCTCCGTCCTGACGGACGGGGCGACGGTGCTGGCGAACACGTCCGACCCGGTGGTGTGGTGGTCCCCCGACCTGATCGTGCGCCGACCCGACCTCTCGCTCGCAGTACGCGATGCGCCGGTACCCCAATGGATTCCGGGCATCACGTTCCTGCAGACGAGTGTCGACCTGGTGTCCGCGCTGAACTTCGCGCCCGGGCACGGACACCGCTACGGCAGCGAGCAGGGCACCGCCCTGCCCGACTGCTCCTAGTTCGGCGAGCCGATCGGACCGCGTGCGGCCTCGTACGCGGCACCGACGCGGTACAGCCGCTCGTCGGCCAGTGCGGGAGCCATGATCTGCAGTCCCACCGGCAGACCGTCGTCCGCGGACAGTCCCGACGGAACCGACATCGCGCAGTGCCCGGCCAGGTTGGTCGGCAGCGTGCACAGGTCCGAGAGGTACATCGCGAGCGGGTCGCCGACCTTCTCGCCCAGCTTCCACGGGGTGAACGGGCTGGTGGGCGACACCAGGACGTCCACCTTCTCGTAGGCCTTCTCGAAGTCCCTGGCGATGAGCGTCCGCACCTTGAGCGCCTGACCGTAGTAGGCGTCGTAGTAGCCGGAGGACAGCGCGTAGGTACCGATCATGATGCGGCGCTTGACCTCCGGGCCGAAGCCGGCGGCACGCGTCGCGGCCATCACCTGGTCGGCGCTCATGTCGCCCTCGTCGATGCGCAGTCCGTAGCGCATCGCGTCGAAGCGCGCGAGGTTCGACGACACCTCGCTCGGCAGGATCAAGTAGTACGACGCGAGCGCGTACTCGAAGTTGGGACACGACACCTCGACGACCTCGGCACCGAGTTCGGTGAGTTGCGCGACGGCGGCGTCGAACGAGGAGATGACCCCGGGCTGGTAGCTGTCGGAGTGCAGTTCCTTGACCACACCCACTTTCACGCCCTTCAGGTTGCCACCGGCACCCTCACGCGCAGCGGCCACCACGGGGCGCACGGGCGCGTCGATCGACGTGGAGTCGCGCGGGTCGTGCCCGGCGATGACCTCGTGCAGCAGAGCCGTGTCGAGGACCGTGCGACCGCAGGGACCACCCTGGTCGAGCGAGGACGCGCACGCCACGAGGCCGAAACGGGAGACCGTGCCGTACGTCGGCTTGGTGCCGACCGTCGCCGTGACGGCGGCGGGCTGACGGATCGAGCCGCCGGTGTCGGTGCCGATCGCGAGCGGGGCCTGCCGGGACGCGAGGGCCGCGGCACTGCCGCCGCCCGAGCCGCCCGGGATGCGCGTGGTGTCCCACGGGTTGCGGGTGGGGCCGTAGGCGGAGTTCTCGGTGGACGACCCCATCGCGAACTCGTCGAGGTTGGTCTTACCCAGGATCGGGATGCCGGCGTCGCGCAGTTTCTTCGTGAGCGTGGCGTCGTACGGTGCGATCCAGCCTTCGAGAATCCTCGACGCGCACGTGGTGGGCATGTCGGTGGTGGTGAAGATGTCCTTGAGCGCCAACGGAACTCCCGCGAGCGGGGAGGCGGGCGCATTGCCCGCGGCGAGGCTGCTGTCCACTTCCTTCGCCGACACGAGGGCCTGCTCGCCTGCCACGTGCAGGAAGGCGTTCAGTTCCCCGTCGACTGCGGCGATGCGGTCGAGATGCGCCTGGGTGACCTCGACGGACGACACCTCACGGCTGTGGATCTTCGACGCGAGATCTGAGGCGTCGAGGGTGGTCAGTTCGGCGCTCATTCGCCCTCTCCAAGGATCTGCGGGACGGCGAAGCGATTCTGCTCGACAGCGGGTGCGCCGGACAGCGCCTGCTCGGGAGTCAGGCCGGGAACGATCACGTCGGGACGGGTCACGTTGGTGACCGCGTTCGGGTTCGCCATCGGCGGAACATCCTCGGCGGGCACCTCGGTGACCACCTTCACGTGGCTGAGAATCGAGTCCAGCTGACCGGCGAACTCGTCGAGCTCGGCATCGGTCAGGGCGAGTCGAGACAGCCGCGCGAGGTGCGCGACCTCGTCACGGGAGATGGCAGGCACCGCGGGGCCCCTTTCGGTTCGGACGTACACAAGTAGGTCCCAGCCTAGAGCGTGGCCCGATCAGCCGTGCAGCCAGCGCCGCAACCTGCCCGTCAGGAACGGCAGAACCACGAAGACCATCACCGGAGTCGTGACCACCGACGCCACCAGGGTGCGGGTCACGACGTCCAGGGCCGTGAGCCGAGGGGTGACGAACAACGCGATGAGGAGTGAGATCGGGAAGAAGCCGAGCCAGATGGTGACCGCCTGCTTCCACCGCGGCGGTGGCGGCGTGACCCGCACGGCGTGCGTCAGCGTCGACTGCGGTTCGAACCAGCCCTCCACCCCGGTCAGCCGGTGCGTGACCGTGTCCTGTGCGAGACCCGTCCCCCGGCCCACCCACACCTTCCTGGCGGGCGACGTCGTCCACGCGTCGAGAGTGTCCTCGTCCGCGAACCGGTACACCACGTGGTACTGCTCGGGATCGGACGCCGCGCGCAGCCAGCCCCCGCCGAGGAACCCCGGGAACGTGCCCGCCATCGCCATCCCGGCGTCCGTCCAGCGCAGGAATTCCTGTTCCCGGCCCGCCGCCACCCGCCGCGAGACGGACGTCGTCACTCCCGTTTCCGTGGTGTTCATGCACCCATGTTTGGGCTGGCGTGTTTCGCGGACGAGGCGAATTCGTATCCGCAGTGTCACGAATCGAGCGCGACCTGCGAGTCCCCGTCCCGTCCCCGGCGAAGCCGCAGGGGGGACCGCATACTCGGGAACGAAAGTGCAAGGATGGTGAGCGACGGGGGTCGCAGGTACTCCCGCGTCTATCTCGTGGTGAAAGGGACGCACGTGTCGTATCTGCTTCGCGTCCAGCTTCCCGACCGTCCCGGTAGCCTCGGCTCTCTCGCCGTCGCCCTGGGGTCGGTGGGTGCTGACATTCTGTCGCTCGACGTGGTGGAACGGGGTGCCGGATTCGCCATCGACGACCTCGTGGTCGATGTCGAGCCGGGATCGCTCCCCGACACCCTCATCACGGCGGCCGAGAACCTGCCCGGCGTCACCGTCGACTCCATCCGGCCGTACGCCGGAATCCTCGACACCCACCGTGAGCTCGAGCTCATCGACCAGGTCGCCACCGCGGCGGACGATCGACTGCAGGTCCTCGTGGACGGAGCGCCGCGCGTGCTCCGGGTCGGCTGGTCCGTGGTCGCCGACCTCGGTCCGCACGGCGCATACCGGGTGGTCGGCAGCTCGGGAGCTCCCGAGACCCATGCCACCGAGATCCCGTGGATGCCGCTGGAGAAGCCCACGGCGCTCGACGGCGAGGGCGACTGGGTGCCGCAGGTGTGGCGTGACATGAACACCACACTCGCGGCGGCTCCCCTCGGGACCACCGGCCGCGTGCTGATGCTCGGCCGCCCCGGCGGCCCGGAGTTCCGTCCGTCCGAGATCGCCCGGCTGGGTTACCTCGCCGGCATCATCGCGACGGTTCTGAGCTGACCACCGTCCCGGGCCGGGAGGTCCGGTGGTGGTCGCCTCAGACGAGCTCGCGGACCAGGACGGTGAGCTCGACGCCCGGCACGGGCACCCAGTTCCGTTCGGGCACAGGCACGAAACCGTTGCGGTCGTAGATTCGGCGGGCATCTTCCATGTCCGGCTGGGTGGACATCACGACCGCGCGGTCCCCGCGGTCGTATGCCGTGTCCAGCACGTGCCGCACGAGCGCCGACCCGACCCCGGAACCGCGGGCGTCGGGTGACACGGCGAGCATCCGGAATTCGAGTTCACCCGGCTGCGCGACGTCGGCGTACGGGGAAGCCGGTTCCGCGATCGTGACGGAACCGACGATCCGGCCCTCCATCACGGCAACCCGGACATCCGCCTTCTCCGCCCGCTCGGCGGTGTCGCGCAACCGGTTCGTGTACGGATCGTGCGCCTCGACGAATCCGCCGCCCACGTAGGCGATCACCGTGAGGTCACTGACGGCCTCGTACTCGTCCGGCGTCGCATTCCGAATCTCGATCATGTCCAGAACTATGACAGGACTGCTCACGCCGCCCAAAATGCGGGCGTGAGGTTCCGATCACACTCCGGAATCCGCGACCGCGTCCGGTCCGCCCTCCAGCAGTCGACGGAACCCGTCCTCGTCGAGGACCGGCACTCCGAGTTCGACGGCCTTGTCGTGCTTCGAACCCGGCGATTCGCCGACCACCACGTATGCCGTCTTCTTCGACACCGAACCCGCGGCCTTACCGCCTCGGACGAGGATCGCCTCCTTCGCCTGGTCGCGCGAGAACGTCTCGAGCGAACCCGTGACGACGATCGACAGTCCCTCGAGATTGCGCGGAATCGATTCGTCACGTTCGTCTTCCATGCGAACCCCGGCCGCGGACCACTTCTCCACGATCTGCTGGTGCCAGTCGACACCGAACCACTCGGCGACGGCCGCGGCGATGGTGCCGCCGACCCCGTCCACAGCGGCGAGTTCCTCGACGGAGCTCTGCCGGATCCGCTCGAGCGACCCGAATTCACCGGCCAGCGCACGCGCCGCCGTGGGACCGACATGACGGATGGACAGCGCGACCAGCACCCGCCACAGCGGCTTGTCCTTGGCGGAATCGAGATTGTCGAGCAGCCGGCGGCCGTTGGCCGACAGCCCGCCGGCCTTGGTCCGGAAGAGCGACGTCTTGAGCAGATCGTCCTCGGTGAGCGAGAACAGGTCTCCCTCGTCGCCGATCGCCTTGGCCTCGAGCAGGCTCGTGGCGGCCTCGTAGCCGAGGACCTCGATGTCGAACGCGCCGCGGCCCGCGACGTGGAACACGCGTTCCCGGAGCTGCGCGGGGCAGTACTGCTGGTTGGGGCAGCGAATGTCCGCGTCACCCTCCTTGGCGGGGGCCAGCGGCGTGTCGCACTCCGGGCAGTGGGTGGGCATCACGAACTCGTACTCGTCGCCCGTCCGGGCGTCGACCACGGGCCCGAGGACCTCGGGGATGACGTCACCGGCCTTGCGCAGCACGACCGTGTCGCCGATGAGCACGCCCTTGCGTTTGACCTCGGAGCCGTTGTGCAGGGTGGCGAGTGAGACGGTGGAGCCGGCGACCGTGACCGGTTCCATGTAGGCGAACGGGGTGACTCGGCCGGTGCGACCGACGTTGACCCGGATGTCGAGGAGCTTGGTGGTGGCCTCTTCCGGCGGGTACTTGTAGGCGATCGCCCAGCGCGGCGCCCGGGACGTGGACCCGAGCCGGCGTTGCAGCGACGTCTCGTCGACCTTGACCACCAGACCGTCGATCTCGTGCTCCACGTCGTGCCGGTGCTCGCCCCAGTACTGCACCCGGTCCACGACGGCGTCCGCGCCCGTGACACGCGCGGTGTGAGTCGACACCGGCAGGCCCCACGCCGCCAGTGCCGTGTACGCGTCGTACTGGGAGACCGGCTCGAATCCTTCACTGCGGCCGAGTCCGTGGCAGATCATTCCGAGGCGCCTGCGGGCCGTGACGGCCGGATTCTTCTGCCGCAGCGACCCGGCCGCGGAGTTCCGGGGATTCGCGAACGGCGCCTTGCCTTCCTCGACGAGCGCCGCGTTGAGTGCCGCGAAGTCCTCGAGCCGGAAGAACACCTCGCCGCGCACCTCGAGGAGCGCGGGGACCGGGTATTCGTCTGTGCCGGTGAGCTTTTCCGGGATGTCGTCGATGGTTCGCGCGTTCAGAGTGACTTCTTCACCGGTTCGGCCGTCGCCTCGCGTGGCGGCCCGGACGAGCCGGCCGTTCTCGTAGACCAGGTTCAGCGCGACTCCGTCGATCTTCACCTCGCACAGGTAGTGCAGGTCGGGGCCGGTCTCCTGCTCCACCCGGCTGATCCAGGTGCGCAGTTCGTCGGTGGCGAAGACGTTGTCGAGACTCAGCATCCGCTCGAGATGATCGGCGGAGGCGAAGTCGGTGGCGAAACCGCCGCCGACGAGTTGTGTCGGCGAATCGGGCGTCCGCAGGTCGGGGTACTGGTTCTCGAGGTCGTTCAGCTCGCCCAGCAGCACGTCGAACTCTCCGTCGGAGATGATGGGCGCGTCGCGGACGTAATAGCGGAACTGGTGCTGCCGCACTTCCTCGGCCAGCTCGTTCCAGTGCTCCCGAATGTGTCCGGGGGCCGGTGTCGGGGCTTCGGTCGATTCACTCACTACCGAAGATTAACCGGTCCGGCCGACGCCGAACGCCGGACTCAGAGCGATTCGGGGTCGTCGGTGAACGCGCTGCTCACCTCGGCGCACAACTTCAGCGCGTCCCGGCTCCAGGACGCGCTTGCGCCCGCGAGTCCGCAGGCGGGAGTCACGGCGACCTGGGTCCGCAGCGTCGTGCGCGGAAATCCGAGCCGGTCGATCAGCGTCACCGCAGGTCGGGCCAGGTCGCGCCACGTGGCAGGCACCGCGGGAGCGTCGGTCGGGACGAGGCCGAGTGCGAGCTCCTTGCCCGCGTCGAGCAACTCGCCGATGCCGTCCAGGTCCGCGGACGCCAGCTGAGACACGTCCAGACCCACCGCACGGGCACTGCTGCGCCGCAGAAGGTCGGTGGGCAGGTCGGCGGAGCAGCAATGCACCATGGTCACCGCGCCGCAGCCGGCGAGGGCGGCCTCGAGCACGGCGAGAGCCTCCGGTTCCGGCATCGCCCGCACGGTCTCGAGCCGCGACCGACCGGACAGTGTGCCCGCAAGCACGGCGGGCAGTCGCGGCTCGTCGAATTGGACCAGCACCTGCGCGCCGAGACGTCGCGTGACTTCCGCGGCGTGCCGCGCGAGCCCCTCGCCCAGCGATTCGGCGAAGTCGCGCACCGCGCCGGGATCGGTGAGCACGCGCCGGCCGGTGCCGAGTTCCACCTCGGCCGCCAGCGTGAGTGGACCCACCGACTGCACCTTCACCACGTGGTCGGCGCCGACGAGGCCCGCACTCTCCCACGCCTCCTCGAGCGCGTCGAGATCCTGGTTCAGAAGGTCGGTCGCCCGCTTGGCGACCGAGCCGCGACGCTGCACCACGCGGTAGGCCGTCGTGGACACGTCCAGCTGCAGATCCACGAGCAGAGCGCTGGCGCGGCCGATCATGTCGGCGCCGAGCCCGCGGGCGGGCAACTCGACGAGGTGCGGGAGCCGGCCGAGTTCACCGAGAACGATCGTGGCGGCTTCACGCGGATCCGTGCCCGGCCACGAGCCGACGCCGGTGACGGCTCCGGCCAGTGAGATACCCTGCGTCACTGCGTGTTCGGACGCGCGTCGGTACCCGAGATGGTTCCGCTGCCCAGCACGATGTCGCCTGCCGGGTCGGTCCGGTACAGCACGACGGCCTGCCCCTTCGCGACGCCGGTGAGCGGCTCCCGAAGGGAGATGGCGATGCCGCCGTCGACCGCTTCGGCGACGGCGTCGGCGAGTCCGCCGTGGGCCCGGACCTGGACGGTGCATTCGAGGGGCCCGGTCGGCGTGCTCCCGGACGTCCACACGGCGCGGTCCGCCGTGATCGCGTGCACCTCGAGGTCGCGTGCGGAACCGACGCGGACGGTGCCGGTGTCGGGTTCGATGGACGTCACGTACCGCGGTTGCCCGTCGGCTGCGGGACCCTGGACGCCGAGGCCCTTCCGCTGGCCGATCGTGAAACCGTGCACGCCTTCGTGTTCCGCGAGCACCTCACCCGAATCGGCGTCGACCACACTGCCCGGGCGAACACCGATGCGGGCACCGAGGAATGCGCGGGTGTCGCCGGACGGGATGAAGCAGATGTCGTGGCTGTCGGGCTTGTTCGCCACGGCGAGGCCGCGTTCGGCGGCCTCCTCCCGGATCTGGCCCTTCGGGGTGTCCCCCACCGGGAACATCGCCCGCGACAACTGCTCGGCGGTGAGCACACCGAGCACGTACGACTGATCCTTGTCCGCGTCGACGGCGCGGCGCAGCACGCCGTTCTCGAGTTGCGCGTAGTGGCCGGTGGCCACCGCGTCGAACCCTAGGGCGATCGCACGGTCCGCGAGCGCCGCGAACTTGATCTTCTCGTTGCACCGCAGGCACGGGTTGGGGGTCTCCCCCGCGGCGTACGACGCCACGAAGTCGTCGATCACGTCTTCCTTGAAGCGGTCGGCGAAATCCCAGACGTAGAACGGGATTCCGAGCACGTCCGCGGCACGCCGGGCATCACCGGCGTCCTCCTTGGAGCAGCACCCCCGGGATCCGGTCCGCAGCGTGCCCGGCTCGGCGGACAGCGCGAGATGCACGCCCACCACGTCGTGCCCGGCAGCGACCGCCCGTGCCGCCGCCACCGCGGAATCCACACCGCCACTCATGGCCGCCAGTACTCGCATCAACGATCCCCTCCACGCGCTCCGACACCGGCGAGCCCGGCGGCGCGGGCCCGCTCCACAACTTGCGGCAGTGCCGCGATGACTGCATCCACGTCCGCGACCGTCGACGTGTGCCCGAACGAGAAACGCAACGATCCCCGCGCGGTCGCGGAATCCACGCCCATCGCGGTCAGGACGTGGCTCGGACGAGCAACTCCGGCGGTACACGCCGACCCGGTCGAACACTCGATCCCGGCGGCGTCGAGCAACATCAGCAGCGAATCGCCCTCGCAGCCGGGGAACGTGAAGTGGGCGTTGCCCGGCAGCCGCGCGCTGCCCACCGGCCCGTTCAGCACGGCATCGGGAACGGTCTCGCCGACACGCTCGATCAAGCGGTCGCGCAGGACGGTCAGTTCCGTCGCGCGGGAGTCGAGGTCGGCGGTCGTGTCGCGCAGCGCCGCCGCCATACCGACGACGCCCGCCGTGTCCGGGGTACCCGAACGCAGGTCGCGCTCGTGTCCCCCGCCGTGCAGCAGCGGCACACACGGCACCTGCCGTCCCAGCAGCAGCGCACCGACGCCCTGCGGTCCGCCGACCTTGTGCGCGGCGATGCTCAGCGCGGACAGCCCGCTCGCAGCGAAGTCCACGGGGATGTGCGTGACGGCCTGGACGGCGTCGCTGTGCATCGGCACACCGAACTCGGCCGCCACGGCGGCGAGTTCGGTGATCGGCATGATCGTGCCGACCTCGTTGTTGGCCCACATGATCGTGACCAGGGCCGTCTCGTCCGCGTTGACGGCGAGTTCGTCGCGCAGCGCCTGCGGGGACACCCGGCCCAGTTCGTCGACGGGCAGCCACGTGACCTGGGCACCCTCGTGCTTCTCGAGCCACTCCACCGCGTCGAGAACCGCATGGTGCTCCACGGAACTGGCGAGAATCCGCACCCGGTCGGGGTCGGCGTCCCGCCGGGCCCAGAAGATGCCCTTGACCGCGAGATTGTCGCTCTCGGTGCCGCCGGAGGTGAAGATGACCTCGGACGGCCTGGCACCGAGGTCGGCGGCGATGGACTCGCGGGCCTCCTCGATGCGACGGCGGGCGGCGCGTCCGGAACCGTGCAGCGAGGACGCATTGCCCACGGTCGTGAAGATGTCGGTCATCGCCCGGACGGCAGCGGGCACCATGGGAGTGGTGGCTGCGTGGTCCAGGTAGACGGGGTGATCGGCACTGCGGGCAGAGGTCATGACGTGACCAGGATAGCTCAGGCGACGAGACGCTCCGCCGCCTCGATGCCCACGGCCGCCGTCCCGACCGCACCCTGCAGCGGATCGACGATGTCGTGCGCTGCGAGATCGATCCGTTCGTCGCCCCGCGCGGCGCGCTCACACCGGGTCGCCAGATCGCGGCGGCAGTCCCCCGGGTACTCGATCGGCGCCAGCCGGACCTCCGCGGTGACTCCCTTCTGGCGGATGATGCGCCGGATCGACTGGCCGATCGTCTCCTCGCCGACGAAGCACGGCCCGGTCGTCAGGCCCCCGCCCCGGCCGGTGTACCGCAGCGAGATCGGCTGGACCGGGCATTCCGCGTCGATCGCCGCCTGGAACAGCGCAGGCCGGAAACCGCCGTACGCCCGTCCGCACCACGTGGTGCCCTCCGGGAACGCCACGACTCGTTCGCCGTCGCGCAGCCTGCCCGCCGTCGTCGCCACCGTGTCCGGGAGTGCGCGCAGGTTCTGCCGATCGATCGGGACGACCCTCATCCGCTGCGCGAGCGACCCCAGAACCGGCCAGTCCAGCAGATCCCCGCGGGCGACGAAGTTCGCCGGGGCGAGCGCGCTGAGCACCAGCACATCGGTCCACGACACGTGGCCGGCCACCACCAGGATCCCGCCGGTGTGACGGCGCTTTCCACGATGATCGACGACGACGAGGCGAATTCCCACGCAGCGCAACAGGATCGCTGCGTACCGCCGCTGCAGACCGGTCCGCCACGACCGCGGCAGCAGCCATCCCGCGGTCAGGAGCGGCGCCGTCGCCAGTGCCGACACGACGAGGCACCAGCGAACGACCACGGTCGGGATCGACACTCCGTTCGCCTCCGCGGGCAGACATCCCGCGCCGCACGGACTCGACGGCATCCACGAGTGCACGGGCACCTCGGGCGACTCGGACACCGCCGTGCTCATGCTCGTGCTCCCGCCTCGAGAGTGGCCGATGCCGAACGCAGGCGTTCGAGGTAGCGCTCGTTGGCGCCGTGCAGTCCCTGCAGTGCGACGAAATCGGCGACACCGAACTCCGGATCATGCGCGGGCTCACCGCACACCTTGGCGCCGAGGCGCAGGTAGCCCCGGAGCAGCGGCGGCAGGGTCGGCCGGGCGGGCGGCTCGATCTCGTCGAGCGACCGCCCGTCGACGCGCACCGGGTTCCTGGGCACGGCCCGCGCGGCCGGGTCGTTGCCGTACTTGCGGAGCAGCAGGTCGCGCACCCCTCGGACGTTGGAACCGGCCACCGCGTCCGGATGCTCGCGCATCGGCACGGAGACGCATCCCATGACCCATTCGTATCCGGTGAGCTGCAGGTAGTGGAGGATGCCTGCCCACATCAGGCTCAGCACCGAACCGGAGCGGTGGTCGGGGTCGACGCACGCCCGGCCCATCTCGACGATGCGGTTGCCGACGGGGTCGAGCGCGGAGATGTCGAATTCGGTGGCGGTGTAATAGCCACCGGCCTGGGCAGCGGCGTCGGGCGGGAGCATGCGGTAGCAACCGACGAACTCGCCGGTCTCCTCGTGGCGGACGAGGAGGTGGTCACAGAAGTCGTCGAACCGGTCGGCGTCGAGGGCGTCCGCGTGCGCGGGGACGGAGAATCCGGGTTCGGAGGCGAACACGCGGTAGCGCAGCCGCTGGGCGGAAACGCGGTGTTCGCGATCGGACGAGACGACCAGGGAGTATCGGGGCGCGGTTACAACAGAATCGGCGGTCTCACTCGGTGCGCGGAGAACTGACGAAGTTGTCATGGCGCAGGTTTACCGAGCAGGGGCGGCGTGAGGGCATCGCCCGGGTGTCGTGTCGATGCAGCCCGGATGAACGACGGAAGATACGACGGCGGCCCCGCTCCCGGTAAGGGAACGGGGCCGCCGTCGGCCGAGAATCAGCCCTTGTGGGCCTTGACTGCGTCGGTGAGCTGCGGAGCGACGTTGAACAGGTCGCCGACGATGCCGTAGTCCGCGATCTCGAAGATCGGGGCTTCCTCGTCCTTGTTCACGGCGACGATGGTCTTCGACGTCTGCATACCGGCGCGGTGCTGGATGGCACCGGAGATGCCGAGCGCGATGTACAGCTGCGGTGAGACCGTCTTGCCGGTCTGACCGACCTGGAACTGTCCCGGGTAGTAGCCCGAGTCGACCGCGGCACGCGAGGCACCGACAGCGGCACCCAGCGAGTCGGCGAGTTCCTCGACGACGGTGAACTTGTCGGCGCTGCCGACACCGCGGCCACCGGAGACGACGACGGTCGCCTCGGTGAGCTCGGGGCGGTCGCCACCGACGATCGGATCACGCGAGGTGATCTTGACGGCGCCCTCTTCCTGGGCCGGGACCTCGACGGAGACCTTCTCGCCTGCGCCGGCTTCGGGCTTCGCCTCGATGGCACCCGGGCGGACCGAGATGACCGGGACGTCGCCGTTGGCCTTGGCGTCGACGGTGAATGCGCCACCGAAGATGGAGTGCACGGCACTGCCGTCGGACTTCACGTCGACGACGTCGACGAGCAGGCCGGAGCCGATGCGGGCAGCAAGACGTCCGGAGACCTCCTTGCCCTCGACGCTGGCGGCGGTGATGACCGCAGCCGGCGCGGCCGACTCGACGAGCGACGCGAGCACGTCGACCTTCGGGGTGACCAGGTAGCCGTCGATGTCGTCCGACTCGGCGACGTAGATCTTGGCCGCGCCTGCGGCGGCGAGGCCCTCGGCCAGCTTGTCGGCGGTACCGGCGGGACCGGTGACCACTGCGGCCGGCTCACCGAGCGCGCGAGCGGCGGTGATGAGTTCGGTGCTGACCTTCTTCAGCGCACCCTCTGCGTGCTCGACGAGCACCAGTACTTCTGCCATGTCTAACTCTCCCTGTATGTGTCTGCTGGTCTGTAGAGGGGCGCGATCAGATGATCTTCTGGCCCACGAGGTAGGCAGCGATCTTGCTGCCGCCGTCGCCCTCGTCGACGATGCGCTCACCAGCGGTACGCGGGGGCTTGGGGGTGGAGGCGGTGACGGTGGTGCCCGCGTTGGCGACGCCGACGGTCTCCGGGTCGACACCGAGGTCGGCCAACGTGTAGACGAGAACTTCCTTCTTCTTCGCGGCCATGATGCCCTTGAAGGAGGGGAAGCGGGGCTCGTTGATCTTCTCGGTGACGCTGACGATGGCCGGCAGGCTCGCCTCGAGGCCGAAGACGCCCTCGTCGGTCTCGCGCTCTCCGGTGACGGTGCCGTCGGCGACCGTGAGCTTGCGCAGCTGGGTGAGCTGCGGGATGCCCAGGTACTCGGCGATGATGGCCGGAACGGCGCCGACGCGGCCGTCGGTGGCCTCGTTGCCGGCGATGATCAGGTCGGCAGGCTCTTCGTTCTCGAACGTGATCTGTCCGAGCGCCGCGGCCAGGGTCCACGCGGTCTGCACCGCGTCGGAGCCGTGGAGGGCCGGGTCGTTGATGTGCACTGCCTTGTCGGCACCCATGGACAGGGCCTTGCGGATGGCGTCGGTGGCACGGTCCGGACCTGCGGAGAGGACGGTCACCTCGCCGCCCTGAGCCTCCTTGATCAGGAGCGCTTCTTCGACGGCGCGCTCGTTGATCTCGTCGAGCACTGCATCGGCGGCCTCGCGGTCAAGCGTGTAGTCACCGTCGGTCAGCTTGCGCTCGGACCACGTGTCGGGGACCTGCTTGATCAAAACAACGATGTTCGTCATGGGTCTTCGTCGACCTCCTGTGTGTTCTTGCGTGGTTATCGTGAGTTGCTCCGCGTGGGCCGAGCTCTCGTTGTCGATATTTCGTCGCACGATGGCTCTGCGACAGATTACCCCACGTTAAGTTACCGGTCGGTAACTTGCGTGAAAGTCTCGTTCACCATAACGGCCGAATGCGCATTTCATCCCTGTGATGTAGACCACCTGGACGAGCGACCTTGCCGGTGGCACTAACCTCGCAGCGGTGAGCGAATCATTTGTCGGCGACCGCGAGGACGCACCACTGCCCCCGCTCGGTCACGAGCAATTGCCATCGACCGGCGACGAGCAGCTGCCCCTCACGGGCGAGCGGACCGTGCCCGGGATCCCCGAGGAGAACTACTGGTTCCGGCGGCACGAGGTCGTCTACCGCGACCTCCTCCCCCGCTGCACGGGACGCCGGGTACTCGAGGCCGGATCCGGAGAAGGCTACGGCGCCAACATGATTGCCGACGTGGCACAGAGCGTCACCGGACTAGACTACGACATCTCCGCGGTCGAACACGTCCGTGCGCGCTACCCCCGCGTCGAGATGCTGCACGGCAACCTCGCGGAGCTTCCCCTCGACGACGAATCCGTCGACACCGTCGTCAATTTCCAGGTGATCGAACACCTGTGGGACCAGGCCCAGTTCCTCCGCGAATGCTTCCGGGTGCTGACGCCCGGCGGGGAACTGCTCGTCAGCACCCCCAACCGCATCACGTTCTCGCCGGGCCGCGACACGCCCCTCAATCCGTTCCACACCCGCGAACTCGACGCGGCCGAGCTGACCGGACTGCTCGAGGAGGCCGGATTCAGGGTCGCCCTCATGACCGGCGTTCATCACGGCGACCGGCTGAAGTCCCTCGACGCGAAGCACGGCGGCTCGTTCATCGGCGCGCAGATCGACCGCGCACTCGCCGGCGAACCCTGGCCCGACGAACTGACCCGCGACGTCGAGGGCATCACCCTCGACGACTTCGCCTTGCACGAGGGCGACATCGACGACAGCCTCGACCTGGTGGCCGTCGCGGTGAAGGATCCTGTTCGGTGACCGAATCCGACAACCGCACCGGAGCGGGCGACGCGACGGAACCGGGTATGTTCTGCCTGGTCCTGCACTCCCACCTGCCCTGGCTCGCCAATCACGGCCGGTGGCCGGTGGGCGAGGAGTGGCTGTACCAGTCGTGGGCGGCGTCGTACCTCCCTCTCACCGCGATGTTGCGGCGGCTGTCCGACGAGGGTCGCTCACACCTGCTGACCCTCGGCATCACCCCGGTTCTCGCAGCTCAGCTCGATGATCCGCACTGTCTGGTGGGGATGCACCACTGGCTCGGGAACTGGCAGATCCGCGCACACGAGGCGGCAGGCATGCCCGACGACGCGCACCGCGATCTCGGTGCCCGCGAGCACCGCGCGTCCGCCGCCGCACTCGCCGACTTCGAACTGCGCTGGCGGCACGGCGGCTCACCGCTACTGCGCGACCTTCTCGACCGCGGGGCGTTCGAACTGCTCGGCGGGCCGCTTGCCCACCCGTTCCAGCCGCTGCTCGACCCGCGGTTGCGTGCCTTCTCCCTCAGCGAGGGGCTCGCCGACGCCGCCACGCGGTGGAACTGCACGCCGACAGGTATCTGGGGGCCCGAATGCGGGTACACCCCCGGCATGGAGACCGGATACGCCGAGGCGGGTGTCACTCATTTCATGGTCGACGGTCCCGCCCTGCGCGGCGACACGTCGCTCGGCAGACCGGTCCGTGAGTCCGACGTGGTCGCGTTCGGACGCGACCTGCAGGTGAGTTACCGGGTGTGGTCGCCGAAGTCGGGCTACCCCGGGCACGGCGCCTACCGTGACTTCCACACGTACGACCACGACACCGGCCTCAAACCGGCCCGGGTGACCGGCCGCACGGTCGACTCGGCCGACAAGGCGCCATACGACCCCGCCCTGGCTACGGCCGCGGTCGACCGGCACGTGGCCGACTTCGTCGCCACCGTCCGCAGGCGCCTGCGCGACGAGTCGGAGCGCATCGGACGGCCCGCGCTCGTCGTCGCCGCGTTCGACACGGAACTGTTCGGGCACTGGTGGCACGAGGGCCCCGAGTGGCTCGAGAAGGTGCTGCGGGCGCTGCCCGAGGCCGGAATCCGGGTCGGCACCCTCGATGACGCCCGGCGGCAGGGCTACGTGGGCGAACCCGTCCAGCTCGAGAAATCGTCGTGGGGATCCGGCAAGGATTGGCGGGTATGGGCCGGCGATCAGGTCTCGGACCTGGTGCAACTCAACTCCGAGGTGGTCGCGACCGCCCTCGACACCGTGGACAAGACCCGCGACACCAATGCTGCCCCCGGACGTCCCGCGCTCCGGAACCGCGTGAACGATCAGATACTGCGGGAGGCACTCATAACGGTGTCGAGCGACTGGGCGTTCATGGTCAGCAAGGATTCCGCGGCCGGATATGCCCGCGACCGGGCACACAAGCACGCACATGCCACCCGCGAAATCGCGGCCGCGGTGTCGGCGGGCAAGGACGCGGCCGCGAACCGGCTCGCAGAGGGATGGAATCGCGCCGACGGCCTGTTCCCCGGGCTCGACGCGCGGCGTCTGCCCGGCAGGGAGCACCGGCTGACGGGCACCGAGGGAGGGGCGTCGTGAAGATCCTGATCGTGTCGTGGGAGTACCCACCCGTCGTGGTCGGCGGTCTCGGCCGCCACGTCCACCACCTGGCCACCGAACTCGCGGCGGCCGGACACGAAGTGGTGGTGTTGTCGCGGCGGCCGTCGGGCACCGACGCCTCCACCCATCCCACCGTCACCCACATCGAGGACGGCGTGCTGGTCGTCGCCGTCGCCGAGGACCCCGCGCACTTCGTCTTCGGCGAGGACATGCTGGCGTGGACACTCGCGATGGGGCACGCGATGGTGCGGGCCGGCGTCGCCCTGCACAAGCCCGGTGTCGGGGAGGGCTGGCAGCCGGACGTGGTGCACGCACACGACTGGCTCGTGGCCCACCCCGCCATCGCGTTGGCCGAATTCTACGACGTCCCTTTGGTTTCCACACTCCACGCCACCGAGGCCGGACGGCACAGCGGCTGGGTGTCCGGCCGGATCAACCGGCAGGTGCATTCGGTGGAATGGTGGCTGGCCAACGAATCCGATGCGCTCATTACCTGTTCCGCGTCGATGCAGGACGAAGTGACCACACTCTACGGTCCGCAGCTCCCACCGATCACGGTGATCCGCAACGGAATCGACCTCACCACCTGGAGCTTCCGCGAGCGCGCGCCACGGTCCGGACCGCCGAAACTACTGTTCGTCGGCCGCCTCGAATACGAGAAGGGCGTGCAGGACGCCATCGCCGCGCTCCCCCGCATCCGCCGCAGCCACCCCGGGACCACGCTGTCGATCGCCGGTGAAGGCACCCAGTTCACCTGGCTCTACCAGCAGGCCCGCACCCATCGCGTCGCCCGTGCCGTGAACTTCCTCGGCAACCTCGACCACATCGAACTGCTCGGGTGGCTGCACGGCGCCGACGCCATCGTCCTGCCCAGCCGGTACGAACCGTTCGGCATCATCGCACTCGAAGCCGCCGCCTCCGGCACCCCGCTCGTGGCGTCCACCGCCGGCGGCCTCGGTGAAGCGGTCGTCGACGGCGAGACCGGCATGTCGTTCCAGCCGGGCGACGTCACCGGGCTCACGTCCGCGGTCCGGGAGGTCCTCGACGACCCGGCCGGCGCCCAGCAGCGCGCGGTGGCCGCCCGTGACCGTCTCACCGCGGATTTCGACTGGAACAAGGTGGCCGAGGACACCGTCCACGTCTACGCGGGCGCCAAGCGTCGCGTGCGGCACCCGTTGGCGAGGCCGGAGATTCCCGAGCGTCCGCTGCCCGGTCGCTGACGTGGCCCTCAGTCCGCGCGGGCCCGCCGGATCCGGATCGGACCCCGTGCCGATCCCGGATCCACGACGGCACCCTTCTGAGTGACCTCGACCTCCCCGGCATCGGCCAGGCGCCGGGCGGCCTCCCGCACCGGCTCCATGAGGGGACGCCAGTCGTCCGGTGCGACGGCCCGCGCGACATCCGACGGGCAGATGCTCGAATTCGCGGACCGCGCGTCGAGGAGCGCCCGGATGCGCTCCTCGAGTTCACTGCCCGACGCGGTCATGCTGCCGACTATGCCACCGCGCCGGTCAGTTCTCCTGCGCCGCCTTCTTCCGGGCGATGTCCTCGAGGGCCGCGATGTACTTCGCGCGTTCGGACGCACCCGCCTCCCACTCGGCCTTGCGGTTCTTCACGGGCTTGGCCGGCGAGCCGACGGCGATGCTGAAGTCCGGGATGTCACCCTTGACGACGGCATGCGCGCCGAGAACACAGCCTCGCCCCACCCGCGTGTTGCGGAGAACCGTGACCTTGGCCGCCACCCACGTGTCGGGTCCGATGCGGACCGGGCCCTTCACGATGCCCTGATCCTTGATCGGGACGTTCACATCGTCCATGCGGTGATCGAAGTCGGTGATGTAGCACCAGTCGGCCACGAGCGTCGACGCGCCGATCTCGATGTCGAGGTACGTGTTGACGACGTTGTCCTTGCCGAAGACCACCTTGTCGCCGATGCGCAGCGAACCCTCGTGGCAGCGGATCGCGTTGCCGTCGCCGATGTGCACCCAGCGGCCGATCTCGAGCCGCGACAGGTCGGGGGTCGAATGGATCTCCACCCGCTTGCCGAGGAACACCATGCCGCGCAGGATCACGTGCGGGTTGGCCAGCTTGAACTTCGCGAGCCGGTAGTACCGCACGAGGTACCACGGCGTGTACGCCTTGTTCGCCAGCACCCATCGCAGCGAGTCGCGTGTTAGGAAGCGGGCCTGCTCGCTGTCGCTCCGCCGGGATCCTCGCCACCTCGTACGCAACGGTGCGCCCCACATGCTCGTCATAGCCTGTCAGCCTACGTTCACAGCTCGGGCCCCCGGTCGGGTGCGTCCGGACTCCGACACCGGCATCGGGGTGTGCCGATCGGCGCAGCCTCGGCGGGATAGTCTCTGGGCCGAGCGTTATCGAAGACGAGGAGAAGTAATGCGGCGGGTCCTACGTTCGTCAGTACTGGCGCTGGCGACGATCTCGGCTGTCGTCCTCAGCGGCTGCAGCAGCGGAACGCAGGTCGACGACATCTTCTCCGCGGGCGGGTGGCCCGGCATGCACGCCGACGCCCGCAACAGCGACACCAGCCCCGTCACCGGTTCCCGCGAACTCTCCTTCGCCTGGTCGCGGCCGCTCGGCGGTCCGGTGGCGAATTACGCGTCGGTGGCCGCCAGCGGCCAGATCTTCATCACGGCCCGCACCGAGAAGGGCTGCAACCTCTTCTCCTACCAGATGGACAGCGGCCGCAAACGCTGGTGCCGTCAGCTCGCGCCGGGTGTCGTGGCCTCCACGCCGATCATCGACGGCGCCGCCAACGTGTACGTGGGTGAGAACGGCGCCATCAACTCGTTCAACGAGTACGGCCAGCTGCGTTGGCGCACACCGGTGGTCGGGACGCCGCTGTCGGCGCAGTTCACCGGCGACGGCAATCTCCTCTTCATCACCCAGCTCGGCCAGATCAACGTCGTGGACACGCAGACCGGTCAGAAGGTCGTGGCGCCGTACGATCTCGTCCCGCCGCCGTCCGTCGCCGAGGGCGCGACCGTCGACATCCTGCCCGACGACAAGGGCCTCAGCGGCTGCTTCTTCGGCGCACCCGACTGCCCGGTGGCGAACATGCCGGCCATCGACCTCGAGTCCGGCAAGTTCTACTTCACGTTCTTCGCCCCAGGAGCACCCGCGGCGGAACTCGTCGCAATGAAGTACTCCGGCGGCGACAACCCCGCGATCACTCAGGAATGGTCCAGCGATGCACTGCCGGGCGGCAGCGCGTCCAGTCCCGATCTGTCGGCCGACGGCTCCGTCGTCTACACCAACGACAACTGGGGCACGTTGTGGGCGATCGATTCCGCGACCGGCGATCCGAAGTGGAGTTACGACATCGGGTATGCCGCCGCCGGCAGCCCGTCGACGTCCGCGGACGGTCTGATCATCCCCGCGGGCGGACTCGACGGCCACCTGCTGGCGTTGCAGGACAAGGGCGATCATGCCGAACTTGTCTGGGAGCGGAAGGATCTGCTGCAGCTGGGCGTCCCGGCCCAGACGGCCGGGTCCACCGGTTACGCGGTGGTCCGCGAGGGTACGGACGGACTGGCGATGCTCACGTTCGACACCGGGACCGGCGAAACCCTCGACCAGGACACCCTGCCCGGGGCGAAGGGCTTCACGGTCGGCACGTCCGTCGGGCCGAAGGGTGAAGTTCTCACGCCGACACTGCTCGGAGAGCTTTTCGTCCTCCGCTGACCCGTGAGTACTTATTAACGTCCGGCGGTTAAGAAGTACTCACGGGCGCGAAGCGCAGATGAAGACGACGCCGGCTCGGCCGATCCGCGTGATCACCACACTGAGCGAACGACTTCCGCGCAGTTTCAGCTTGGGACGCAGGACCGCGGGATCGACGTCGACGCCGCGCACGAGGATTTCCGCCACCCCGCAGTCGTGCCGCGCCAGCTCCTGCCGCAGCGACTTCTCCGAATACTTCACCTGTTCGAGAATGCGGAAGCCCCGCACGCCGTCGGGGACCGAATCGCCGGTGAGATAGGCGATCCGGGGATCCAGCTGCCACAGCCCGTGCCGGGCGGCGTAGTGCCGCACCAGGCCCGCACGCACGACGGCGCCGTCGGGGTCGATGATCCACTCGCCCGGCGCGCGTTCGGGGATGTCGTCGTCCTCGGCGTCCGTCACCGTCCACGCGGTGCCGTCGGAGCCGAGGACGCTCGCTCGCCGGGTGACACCGGCTCCGGACAGTCCCGGCGACCACAGGCACGCCTCGCGCACGCCGCCGTCGAGCGACACCACCTCCACCTCGCCGTCCCAGCCGAGCCGGTCGAAATCGAGTCCGGGGGCGCACTTCACCGCGAGATCCCGTCCACGGTATGCGTCGATCAGATCGGGCAGCGGCGGCTCCAGCGCGGCGGGGTCGTGTGTGCGCCTGCCGCCGGACCGTCGCGCCGGATCCGCGAGCACGACGGTGCCGCGGGTGCACGGGACGAGCGCGTCGGCGCGGAGAACGGCCGCCCCGGGAACGTTGTGCTGCGCCATCAGGAGCCGGACCGGGTCGAGGTCGCTGCCGATCACGGTTGCGGCCGTCCCGGCCACCGCGTCCAGTTCGGCGCCGATGGAGCACGTGACGTCGTGGACGTGCCGGTCCTTCAGCCGCGTCGCACGGTGTGCGGCGACCGCACGTGGTGTCGCCTGTTGCAGGGCGTCGTCGGTGAAGAACCAGTTTTCGGTGCCGGGAAGTTTGGCGGCCGCCTTCCGCCGCAACAGCACGGTCTCCACCAGCAGCGCCACGTGTGAGCCGAAACGCGTACGCGCCCGGCCGATGTCGGCCAGGCGCGTAGACGTGGTCAGTGCGAAGCCGTCCACCTCCGCGAGCGCGGCTGCCCCGTCCGGGCTCTGCAGGAACTCCACGTCCCCGGCAGTGAACGCATAGCCCAATTCAGTTGCCGGGCTTCACGCCGGTGATCATGACGTTGTAGAAGAATCCCCGTGGAACCACGTGCCGGAGAACCTTCTCGTCGACCCAGCTGAGCGTCTTCCATCCGGTGAACGCGAAACGCCCCCAGCCCCAGCCCAGCTTCTCCGGGGGCACAGCCGCCTCGAACGTGCGGACGGGCCACCCGAGCAGAGCGGCGGCGAATTCCTCGGTGGCCGCGTGAACCTGCTCGGCGCCTGCCGACTTCGCGATCTTCTCGAGGTCGCTCGGATCGAACGTGTGGAGGTCGACGACGGCCTCGAGCGCGGCCGCGCGGGAGGACTCGTCCAATTCCGCCTGCGGGCGACGCCAGTCCGCTAGGAACGGCAACTTGGTGACCCGGGTGGTGACCTCCCACGTCGCGCGACCCAGCCAGCGGGCGTAGAAGTTGCCGATCGTGGTCGGCTCACCGGCGAACACGAAACGCCCGCCCGGCTTCAGGACGCGCAGAACCTCGCGCAGCGACTGCTCGACATCCGGGATGTGATGCAGGACAGCGTGTCCCACGACGAGGTCGAACGTACCGTCCTCGTACGGGATGGTTTCGGCGTCGGCGACGCGGCCGTCGACGGACAATCCCAGGCCCTCGGCGTTGCGGAGGGCGACCTTCACCATGCCGGGCGACAGGTCGGTGACCGAACCGGTCTTCGCGACCCCGCCCTGCATCAGGTTGAGGAGGAAGAATCCGGTGCCGCAGCCCAGTTCGAGCGCCCGCTCGTAGGGCAGCGGCTGATCGCCCGCGACGGCGTCGAAACGTCCGCGCGCGTAGTCGATGCACCGCTCGTCGTACGAGATCGACCACTTCTCGTCGTACGTCTCGGCTTCCCAGTCGTGGTACAGCACCTGGGCGAGTTTGGTGTCCTTCAGCGCAGCCTCTACCTCTTCGGCGGTGGCGTGCGGATGAGGAGCTGGGTCGTCATGGGCGCTTGCAGTCATGCGGCAAATCCTACTCGCTGGTAAGAGTGAACAGGTTCTAGTTTCGGGCTCCAGACTACTCGCCTGTGAACTGAGCCTTACCTGGGCCGTTCTCGATGAACGATTCCATCCCGATCTTGCGGTCCTGGGTGGCGAACAACGAGGTGAACAGCTGACGCTCCACCGCGAGCCCGGTCCCCAGGTCGACGTCCAGCCCACGGTCCACGGCGGCCTTCGCCGCAGCCAGGGCGCGGCCCGCTCCCTTCGTGAACTGCGACGCCCACGTGCGGGCCGCCTCGTACACGTCGTCCGGCGCCACGACCTCGTCGACCAGACCGATCGCGAGAGCCTCCTCGGCGTCGACGAACCGGCCGGTGAACAGTAGATCCTTGGCCTTGGACGGTCCGATCAGCCGGGCGAGACGCTGAGTGCCGCCGCCGCCGGGGATGATGCCGAGCAGGATCTCCGGCACGCCGAGCTTGGCGTTGTCGCCCGCGATGCGCCGGTCCGCCGACAGCGCGACCTCCAGGCCGCCGCCGAGCGCGTACCCCGTGATGGCGGCAACGGTGGGCTTCGGGATCTCGGAGACCGCCGCGAGGTCGGACTGCAGGTCGCCGATCACGTCGGACATCTGCCCGAAGTCCATCTCGGACATTTCCTTCACGTCCGCGCCCGCGGCGAAGACCTTCTCGCCGCCGTAGACGATGACGGCCTTCACGTCGGCGTTGACGGTCGCCTCCCGCGCCGCTGCCCGCAACTCCTGCTGAACCTGGCGGTTCAGGGCGTTCATCGGGGGGCGCGCCAGCCGGATCGTGCCGATGCCTTCGGATACCTCGAGAGTGACAAACTCAGCCATGAGGCAAAAGGCTACTTGTCTGCCTCCGACCCGGTTTCGCGGCCCGCCGCATCGCGATCAGTCGCGGGACGCCCACGGATGCGGACCGGCTTCGTAGTAGCCGTCCTGCCCCGGGAACTCGACGCGGAGCTGCTCCTCGTCCGTGATCAGAGTCGGCAGGATCACCGGGATCTCCGGCTCCGCGGCCAGCACCTCCGCGACCGAACCGAACGCGCTGAGCCCCGTGAGCTGACTCCACGTCGGCGGCAGCAGAATGCTTCCGCCGCCCTGCCAGTGCGCGAGCGCCGCGGCGGGACTCTGCCACTGCACCTCCTCGGCCTCGGACGTCGCGCCGTCCGCGATCTGGCCGTGCGGTGCGGCGGCGACGAAGAAACGCGTGTCGTAGCGGCGGCCCTCGCCGACCGGGGTGATCCAGTTGGCCCAGGGCCGCAGCAGGTCGGCCCGCAGGACGAGGTTCTCGCGCTTCAGGAAGTCGCTGAACGACAGTTCCCGATTCTCGAGCTGTGTTCGGGACTGCGAATAACGGGACGTGTCCGCCACGACCGTGTCCGCGCTCGATCCCGCGAGGAGCACGCCGCATTCCTCGAACGTCTCACGCACCGCCGCACATACGAGGGCCTTCGCGCGCGCCGCATCGGTGGAGAACCGCCCGGCCCACCAGTCGACGGACGGTCCCGCCCAGTCGACCTCGGCTTCGGCGTCGGACGGGTCGACCCCGCCGCCGGGGAACACGGTCATGCCGCCGGCGAACGCCATCCCCTTCACCCGGCGGAGGAGGAACACCTCGATACCGGACGCCGCGACATCTGCCGCGGCGTCACGGATGAGGATGACCGTGGACGCGTCCTTGGGTGCCACGTCGGTACTGTCGCGGGGCGCCTGCTCTTGCTTCGAGACCATGTCTCGGAACCTACGCCGCCGGGTGACGCGGGTCGCAGTCGGTCCCCCGGTGTGACCGCCGGTCCTCAGCCTCGCCGGTGCGCGCCGGGGACGCGGGTCCGCCGCGCGAAGAACCGGCCGTCGACCTTGTCCAGGCTGATGGACTGGCTGAACGCCTCGCTGAGGTTCTCGGCCGTGATGACCTGATCCAGGAGCCCCTGCGAGACGACCTCCCCCTCCTTGAGGAGCAGTGCATGAGTGAAGCCCGGCGGAATCTCCTCGACGTGGTGGGTGACGAGGACCGTCGCGGGAGCGTCGGGGTCGGCGGCGAGATCGGTGAGGCGCGCGACGAGTTCCTCGCGCCCACCTAGGTCGAGACCGGCGGCGGGCTCGTCGAGCAGCAGTAGTTCCGGGTCGGTCATCAGCGCACGGGCGATGAGGACGCGCTTGCGCTCACCCTCGGACAGGGTGCCGTACGTGCGTCTGGCGAGGTGCTCGGCACCGAGGCTCTCGAGCATCTCGACGGCACGGTCGGTGTCCATGTCGTCGTAGCGCTCACGCCAGCGTCCGAGGACCGCGTAGCCGGCGGAGACGACGAGATCGGTCACGATCTCCTCGGACGGCACCCGGTTGGCGAGCGCCGAGGAGGACAGTCCGATCCGCGGACGCAGTTCGTTGATGTCGACGCGGCCGAGCCGCTCGCCGAGAAGGTAGGCGCTTCCGCTCGTGGGATGCAGTTCGGCGGCCGCGATCCGGAGCAACGACGTCTTCCCTGCCCCGTTCGGTCCGAGGACGACCCACCGCTCGTCGAGTTCCACCTTCCAGGTGACCGGGCCCACCAGAGTGTTGCCCCCGCGGCGGAGGAGAACGTCGTCGAATTCGATGAGGAGATCAGGATCAGGTTCATGCACGGACCCATCTTCCCGCACATCTTCCGAGCATTCACGGCAGGATCAGTTGCGTGTCGCCTCACATCGATTCGCACCCCGGCGAGATGTCGTCGCTCCCGCCGAGTCTGCGGCTGCCCGGATCACCGTTTCCCCTGGGAGCGAATGTGCGTGGCACCGGAACGCAGTTCGCGGTCCACGCTCCCGACGCCGAACTGGTACAGGTGTGCCTGATTTCCGAGGACGGCGACGAGACGCGGATCGACCTGGTCCAGCGGACGTACGGCATCTGGCACGGCATCGTCGAGGGCGTCGGTGCGGGACAGCGCTACGGCTACCGCGCGCACGGACGCTGGGAGCCCGCACGCGGCGTGCGCCTCAACCCCGCCAAGCTGCTTCTGGATCCGTGGGCGACCGGCATCACGGGCGAACTCGGCGACCACGACGCACTCGTCTCCCACGACGGCGACCCGTTCGGCGGCCCGTCGCGCGTCGACAGCCTGGGCCACACCCCTCTGTCGGTGGTGACGGCCGACCACGCCCGCACGAGCGGACCGCGGATCGAAAGGCCGTGGGAGGAAACCGTTGTCTACGAACTTCACGTGGGATCGTTCACCGCACGGCACCCCGACGTGCCGCCGCAGTACCGCGGAACGTATCTGGGTCTCGCGGAACCCGCCGTCGTCGGTCATCTCGTCCGTCTCGGGGTGACCGCGGTCGAACTGCTTCCCGTCCAGGCGTACATCTCCGAGGCCACCGTGCGTTCGCGGGGCATGCGCAACCACTGGGGGTACGCCACCGCGGCGTTCTTCGCCCCTCACCCGGGTTATGCGGTGGTGCCCGGTCAGGAGATCACCGAATTCCACACGATGGTCGACGCGCTGCACGCCGCGGGGATCGAGGTCGTCCTCGACGTGGTGTACAACCACACCTGCGAACAGGGCGTCGACGGCATCAGCCTCAGCTGGCGCGGCCTCGACGCCCCCGGCTACTACCTCCTCGACTCCGACGGTCGCGACATCGATCTCACCGGCTGCGGGAACACCGTCGACGCACAGTCGCCCGTCGCCGTCCGGATGATCGGCGACAGCCTGCGCTACTGGGCGCACGAGATGGGGGTCGACGGCTTCCGGTTCGACCTCGCGTCCGCTCTCGGCCGGCCCGGTGGCGGCCGATTCGATTCCCGCGCTTCGATCTTCTCCGCGATCACGGCGGATCCCGTTCTCTCCCGGTGCAAACTGATCGCCGAACCGTGGGACGCCACGTCGGACGGATATCGGGTCGGGCACTTCGGCGTTCAGTGGTCGGAATGGAACGACAAGTACCGCAACACCGTTCGACGGTTCTGGAACGGCGGCACCGGGGTACGCGATCTCGCCTCCCGGGTGGCGGGTTCCGAGGACGTGTTCGGAAACCGGCGGCCGTGGGCGTCCGTCAATTTCGTGACCGCGCACGACGGTTTCACCGCCGCGGACCTCGTGTCGTACCGCCGCAAACACAACGAGGCGAACGGCGAGGACAACCGGGACGGCGCCGATCACAACGACTCCGTCGACCACGGCGTCGAAGGCCCCACCGACGATCCGTCGATCATCGAGGCGCGGTCCCGGCACGTCCGCGCGCTCCTGGCCACGCTCGCACTGTCGACCGGCACGCCGATGTTCACCGCAGGCGACGAGTTCGGTCACACCCTCGGCGGCAACAACAACGCGTACTGCGTCCCCGAAGACACCCCGCGTGAAGACTCCTGGCCACTCGACTGGAGTACCGGGGACACGACTCTCACCGCATTCGTCACCCGGGCCCTCGACCTCCGACGCGCCTCCCCCGCGCTGCGCCAGCCGGAATTCTTCGAAGGCAGGCGCACACCCACCGGCCATCCCGACCTCGTGTGGTTCGGCGCCGACGGCGCGGAGATGGACGACCGCGCGTGGTACGACGACTCCAGGCGCACCCTCCAGGCGTGGATCGACGGTTCCGACATCCGCTCCCACACCGAAGACGGGCACCAGCTCACCGACGACAGCTGGCTTCTCGTCTTCCACTCGGGCGGACCCACCGTGATCACCCTGGGCTGTCCCGAATGGTTCTACGGCACGGTGCTCGCCGAATTCGACTCGGCGTCCCCCGACGGCGCACCCGCGCCGGGCGGCCCGATCTCCGGAGACTCCACGATCGCGCTGTCCGGTCCGACGCTGCTCGTCTTTCGTGCGGTCGGATAGATGCCACCGAAGCGCATCATCAGCTGGATGAGCGGGCCGATGCCCAGCGCGTAGACGACGGTGCCCACCCCCACGGTGCCGCCGAGCAACCAGCCGGTGGCCAGCACCGTCACCTCGATCGACGTGCGGATCACCCGCACCGACAGCCCGGTGCGCGCGACCAGACCGGTCATGAGACCGTCCCTCGGGCCGGGACCCATCCCCGCACCGATGTACAGCACGGTGGCGAGCGCGTTGAGGACCACGCCACCGAGCATCACCACGATGCGCACGAGAAGGGAGTCGGCGGGTTCGAGGAACGCGAGCGAGGTGTCCACCGAGACGGCAATGACCACGACGTTGGCGATCGTCCCGAATCCCGGTTTCTGGCGGATCGGGATCCAGAGCGCGAGCACCACGACACCGGTCAGCGCGGTCACCACACCGAAACTGAGTGGCGTGCGATCCGCGACCCCCTGATGGAACACATCCCAGGGGTCGAGACCGAGGCCGGCGGTGATCATCATGGCCATCGAGAAGCCGTACAGCCACAGTCCGGCGAACAGAGCGATCAGGCGTCGAGCGAGCATGCCCGTCAGTGTTCCGGGAAATCCTGCCGCACCCCATAGCCACGACGCAGGCACTGGACTGTCGATGCGTCGGCCACCACGCTCAGGGGCAGGCGATCACGGTCATCGATCCGGGAGCCACTTCGGTGAAGCCGGCGTCGCGCACTGCGATCGCCCGGCCCCGCACCACCTCGATGGTCAGCTCTTCCCACAGTCCGACGTCGGCGTCCCGCACGGTGCAGCGGTAGCCGGTGGCCGCCCACGCGCGGGCCTGCTCGGTGGTCATCGCACCGGCGAGCAGCATCGACGCGTGGCCCACCTGGGCCGCGGCCTTCCCCACCGTCATGTCCAGAGCGGAGTTGATCCACAGCACCGGATCCCCGTCCGGGATCTCTCCGGGGTCGTCGTGGTCGAGATCGGTCCCGCCGATCTGCAACTTCCGGATGCGGGGATCGAGCGCACCGACGGCGACGGGCACGAGCGCGCGGGCCTGCGCACCGTCGACGTCGACGGTGATCCCGTCGACCTCCTGCGCCGCACGCCACCCGGCTCCCCGTGCCCGCCGCGTCACCTTGCGGATCCGGGACCCGATCCAGGCGAGGTAATCCTCCTGCCACGGTCCGGGCGCGCCCGTCTCGTCGGGGCCGACGCGGGGGTCGAGGCACAACGCCACGGCCGCGGTGGCTGCAGCTTCGAGCAGAGCACTACGGGGCGGGGGGTCGGCCTTCGGAATGTGCACCACGATCGGCATGGCGAGGACCTGTGCCGGGTCGTCCGGATCCGGCCGGCCGCCGTATCCGGCCGCGAGGACGGCGTGACGCGCCGCCCACAGGGTGTCGTCACCGGTCTCCCCGGTGACCGCACCGCGGCACGATTCCGTCACGACAGCGGGACTCGTCGCACCACGCCGTCCACCGCGTCGGCGGCCTCGACCTCGTCGCGGGTGACCCCGAGGATGAACAGCACGGCGTCGAGGAAGGGGTGCGACAGTGCGGTGTCCGCGACCTCGCGCAGAGCGGGCTTGGCGTTGAACGCGATTCCCAGCCCGGCGGCGTTGAGCATGTCGATGTCGTTGGCGCCGTCGCCGACCGCCACCGTCTGTTCCATCGGGACGCCGACCTGAGCGGCGAACTTGCGCAGTGCGGTCGCCTTCGCGGCCCGGTCGACGATGTCGCCGATCACCCGGCCGGTGAGCTTGCCGTCCACGATCTCGAGCGTGTTGGCCTGCACGAAGTCCAGTTCCAGTTCGTGGGCCAGGCCCTCGATGACCTGCCGGAAACCGCCGGACACCACACCGCAGTGGAAGCCGAGCCTGCGCAGCGTCCGGATGGTGGTGCGGGCGCCCGGTGTCAGTTCCAAGTTCTCCGCGACGTCGTCGATCACGGACGCGTCGAGGCCGGCGAGGGTTGCGACCCGCTGGTGCAGGGATTCGGTGAAGTCGATCTCGCCGCGCATCGCCGATTCGGTGACGGCGCGCACCTCGTCCTCGACGCCCGCCCGCGCGGCGAGCATCTCGATGACCTCGCCCTGGACGAGGGTCGAGTCGACGTCGAACACGATGAGCCGTTTGGCCCGACGGGCCAGTCCCCCGCGTTCGACCGCGATGTCGACGTTCTCGCGCACGGCCACTTCTGCCAGTACGGTGCGCAGACTCTTGTCCGCCTCCGCCGTGCCGGGAGCGCTCACGAGGAGTTCGAGGCCCGTCACCGGGTAATCGGCGACGCCGCGGATCGAGTCGATGTTGACCCCGAGGGTTGCCATCTCCCGGGCCACCGAGCGCAGCGCGCGAGCGGACACCGGGCTACCGAGGACGACCACGGCGTGGGTGGACAGCGACTGCCTGCCGGGATCGGCACCGATCTCGACGTCCACCGACATCCCGACGGTGGCCATCGCCTCTTCGAGTTCCTCCTGCAGCGCTTCCCCGTTCTCGGGGCAGGCCACCAGGACACCGAGGGTCAGTCGCCCACGAATCACCACCTGCTCCACGTCGAGAAGGCTCACGTCGTGGCGGGAGAGCGACCCGAAGAGCACCGAGGTGACGCCGGGTCGGTCGGGGCCCGTCACGGTCACCAGGACAGTGGTGTCTGCTGCACCCACCGATGTACTCCGATCATGTTGCTCGCGCGGCTTGTCCGGCACCCATTGTGCCAACTGAAAGGCCCCGCCCGGTGTGGGGGCGGGGCCTTTCCGAAACTGATGTGTCAGCGGCCGGTGTCGGTTCCGGGGTCGCCTTCGTCGCCGACGGTCAGCGGCTCGTGGCGTTCCTTCTCGAGCACGGTGCTGGCGTGCTTGCCACCGTGGCCCGGTCCGACGTGCGCCTCTGCCTTCATCCGCTCGACCATGTGCGGGTAGTGCAGCTCGAACGCGGGACGCTCGGAGCGGATGCGCGGCAGCTCGGTGAAGTTGTGCCGCGGCGGCGGGCAGCTGGTGGCCCACTCGAGCGAATTGCCGTAACCCCACGGGTCGTCGACGGTCACGACTTCGCCGTACCGGTAACTCTTGAAGACGTTCCAGATGAACGGCAGCGTCGAGGCACCGAGGACGAACGCGAAGATCGTCGAGAAGGTGTTCAGGAACGTGAAGCCGTCCGAGGGCAGGTAGTCGGCGTAGCGACGCGGCATACCTTCGTTACCCAGCCAGTGCTGGACGAGGAACGTGCCGTGGAAGCCGATGAACGTGGTCCAGAAGTGCCACTTGCCGAGACGCTCGTCCATCATGCGTCCGGTCATCTTCGGGAACCAGAAGTAGATGCCGGCGTAGGTGGCGAACACGACGGTGCCGAAGACCACGTAGTGGAAGTGGGCGACCACGAAGTAGGTGTCCGTGACGTGGAAGTCCAGGGGCGGGCTCGCGAGGATGACGCCGGACAGACCACCGAAGAGGAACGTGATGAGGAAGCCGATGGAGAACAGCATCGGCGACTCGAACGTCAACTGCCCCTTCCACATGGTTCCGATCCAGTTGAAAATCTTCACACCCGTCGGGACGGCGATCAGGAACGTCATGAACGAGAAGTACGGGAGCAGCACGGCGCCGGTGGCGTACATGTGGTGAGCCCACACCGCGATGGAGAGGGCGGCGATCGCCAGGGTCGCGTAGACCAGGCCGCTGTAACCGAACACGGGCTTACGGCTGAAGACCGGGAAGATCTCCGAGACGATGCCGAAGAACGGCAGCGCGATGATGTACACCTCGGGGTGACCGAAGAACCAGAACAGGTGCTGCCACAGCAGCACACCGCCGGTGGCCGGGTCGAAGATGTGGCCACCGAGGTGACGGTCCACGAACAGGCCCATGAATGCAGCGGTCAGCAGCGGGAACGCCAGCAGAATCAGGATGCTGGTGATGAAGATGTTCCACGTGAAGATCGGCATGCGGAACATGGTCATGCCGGGGGCACGCAGGCAGATGACGGTGGTGATCATGTTGACACCACCGAGGATGGTGCCGAGGCCGGCGACCGCGAGGCCCATGACCCAGAGGTCGGCGCCGACGCCCGGGGAGTGCAGCGCACTCGTCAAGGGCGTGTAGGCGGTCCAGCCGAAGTCCGCGGCACCGCCGGGGGTGATGAAGCCGGCGGTCGTGATGATCGCGCCGAACACGTACAGCCAGTAGCTGAACGCGTTGAGTCGCGGGAACGCCACGTCGGGGGCGCCGATCTGCAGCGGCAGGATGTAGTTGGCGAACCCGAACACGATCGGCGTCGCGTACAGCAGCAGCATGATCGTGCCGTGCATCGTGAACAGCTGGTTGAACTGTTCGTTCGACAAGAACTGCATACCGGGCACAGCGAGCTCGGCGCGCATCATCAGGGCCATGAGACCACCGATGAGGAAGAACGCGATCGAGGTCGTCAAGTACATGATTCCGAGCACCTTGGGATCGGTGGTCGTGATCATTTTGAAGATGAACGAGCCCTTGGGTCCCTGCCGCGGCGGGTAAGGCCTGGCTGCAGCTATCGCGGGGACTGGCTGGGGCGCTACGGCAGTCACTGATCCTCCTGAATGCGCGTCCGTCCCCGGGCTGCGAGGCGAACGGTCTCTGGCTTGCGCTCATCGAATCGTAGACCGTGCCCTGAGCGGCCTCCGACTGGGTCCTACCCACTGTCGTACTTACCCGGACTCAGAGCAAATTGTGGCGCACGCGACCTGCGGTTTGTGGCCCCGGGGAGTGCTCACTGTCACGCGGTCCGGCGTGTCGCACGCGACCGGTCGACACGGACCCCGGACGCTCCGACACGCCGAAACCCCGGTGCTAAGGTTTCGCTCACCTAACTTCCACCAGGAGCACCATGTGAACGTTCTCTCCCGACGCCGGGTCGTCGCCGGCGCGGTCGCACTGGCCGCTGCAGCCACTTTCTCGATCACGTCCTGCTCCAGCAGTGACGACTCCGCCGCCGCGTCCAGCACCACCTCGTCGACCGGGCAGTTCCCCCGCACCGTCGACCACTTCCGCGGCAGCACCGAGATCCCGGCCGCGCCGCAGCGCATCGTGGCACTCGACAACAGCTTCACCGACGCCGTCCTCCTCCTCGAGGCGCCGCTCGTCGGATACGTCGACTACCGCGAACCCGGCCTGCCCGACTACCTCGGCTCCTCGCGGGACGAGTTCGCGGCGGAAGCCGAATCGGTGGGCAAGGTCAGCAACGCGAGCCTCGAGCAGATCGCCGCGCTGCAACCCGATCTGATCATCTCCGCCGAAGTGCGCGACGCGAAGAACTACGAGCAACTGTCCGCGATCGCGCCGACCATCTTCACCGAGACGACCGGGCCCACGTGGAAGGACAACATCCGGCTCGTCGGCACGGCACTGGGCAAGGAGGAACTCGCGGAGCAGAAGATCGGCGCCTACGAGGAGCGGGCCGCCGCCGTCGGCGCGGAGATCAACGACACGGCGTCGAATCCGGTGATCTCCGTCGTCCGGTTCGCGGGCGAGCCGACGGCGCGCCTCTACCGCACGACCTCGTTCAGCGGGATCGTCCTCTCGGACGCCGGGCTCGCCCGTCCGCAGAGCCAGGGCCCCGATCCGGCCGATCCGGACAACATCATGCAAGCGATCAGCCCCGAGCTGATCAGCGAGGCGGAGGGCGACGCCATCTTCGTCAGCACCTGGCAGGACCCGGCCGGCAAGAGCGCCGAAGCGGCCAAGCCGTTCCTGGAGAGCCCGCTGTGGCAGACGCTGAAGGGACGCAAGATCGACGTCGACGACGCCCGCTGGATGTCGCCGGTCAGCATCCAGGGCGCGCATCTCATCCTCGACGACCTGTCGGACACGTTCGGGGTGGGCAAGCACAGCGGCTAACCTGAACGCGCCCGCACACACAGGAAGTCGCCGAATTGTCCCCTCGTAGGTTTTCCGCCCGCCGCGCGTCCACCGGTCTCGTCGCCGCCGTCGCTGCGCTCGCAGTCGCCGGCTGCTCTCAACCGTCCGACGACGATCCCGCGGCGTCCATCGTCCGGACCACCACGCAAATCGCCGGAGCCGGCGTGGTCGGCATCGAGAGGGACACCACGACCGCCTGCGCCGAGCCGGCCCCGGTCGACGCCGCACTCGCGGCCGGCTCGACGCACCGGGTGGTCCACACGAAGGGCGAGAGCGAGGTTCCGTCCGATCCGCAGCGGATCGTGGTACTCGACAGCGCCGCGCTGGACGCGGTGTGCGCACTCGGTATGTGGGAGAACGTGGTCGGCGCGGCGACCGTCGACGGGGACTCGCCGCAACCCGGATACCTCGGCACGGGCATCTCCGAGATCCCGAGCGTCGGATCCGTCGACGCCCCGGACGTGAACAAGATCGCGCAGGCGGACCCGGACCTGATCCTCGGATCGAGTCCGGCGTCCGACCAGCTGGACGGCGCGCTCTCCCCCATCGCGCCCACCGTGTTCGTCGGCTCCGACCCCGTGTACTGGAAGGCGCAGTTCCTCCTCGCCGGCAACGCCCTGGGCCGCGCCGACGCGGCGACGGCCGCACTGGAGCTGTACCAGCAGGACGCGAAGCAACTCGGCGTCGACATCGATGCCGCGCAGACGCAGGCCTCCGTCGTCCGCTTCGGCGCCGACAGCATGGAGGTCGAGGGTCCGGCCACGTTCGCCGGCCAGGTCCTCACCGACGCCGGTGTGCGGCGACCCGCGTATCAGAACCTCGACGGCGCAGTCACCGAACCGATCTCCGAATCCGACATCGATCAGGCCGAGGGCGACCTCATCTACGCCGTCCTGGACGGCGAGGAGGGCACCGCGCACGCGGAGGACGTCATGTCCGGTGAGGCCTGGGAAGACCTCGAGGCGGCCTCCGACAAGCGGGTCTTCGCCGTCGAGGGTGACGTGTGGGGCGGAAACGGTGTCGTCGCCGCGCGCGCGATGCTCACCGACCTGCGGAACACGCTGAACGGTTACGTCGGCTAGGAGGCCCGGTGCCCGTCCCCGAGTTCGTCACCGCCCTGCGCGGCCACGTCGGCACTGCGCCGCTGTGGCTGTCCGGGGTGAGTGTCGTCGTGCGTGACGCCGACGGCCGGGTGCTGCTGACCCGGCGCGTCGACAACGGCAAATGGGCCGTCGTGTCCGGCATCCTCGAACCCGGGGAGGAACCCGGACCCGCCGCCCTGCGTGAGGTGCGCGAGGAAACCGGCGTCGACGCGGAACTGGTCCGGATCACGAGCGTCGACGTCACCGACCCGATCACCTACCCGAACGGCGACGTCGCGCAGTATCTCGACGTGTGCTTCCTCGCGCGGTACCTGATCGGGGAGGCTTCCGTGTCGGACGACGAAAACCACGACGTCGCCTGGTTCTTCCCCGACGCGCTGCCGCCGGACCTCACCCCGTCGTCGCGGCTGCGGCTCGACAAGGCGCTGCAGGACGAGCCCGAGGCGTGGTTCCGCCGCTGAACGCAGTTCGCCCAATGCCACACCGGTGCAGTCGAACTTAACCGGTGTGACATTGGGCGACAGCTCTGGAAGTCGCGAGCGGGCCTAGAAGTCCCAGTCCTCGTCTTCGGTGTTGACGGCCTTGCCGATGACGTAGGAGCTGCCCGAGCCGGAGAAGAAGTCGTGGTTCTCGTCCGCGTTGGGTGAGAGCGCCGACAGGATCGCCGGGTTGACGTCCGTCTCGTCCTTGGGGAACAGACCCTCGTAGCCGAGATTCATCAGCGCCTTGTTCGCGTTGTACCGCAGGAACTTCTTGACGTCTTCGGTGAGGCCCACCTCGTCGTAGAGGTCCTGGGTGTAGTCGACCTCGTTGTCGTAGAGCTCGAAGAGCAACTCGAACGTGTAGTTCTTGAGGTCGTCGCGCTCGGCCTCGGTGAGCTGCTCGAGCCCCTTCTGGTACTTGTAGCCGATGTAGTACCCGTGCACGGCCTCGTCGCGGATGATGAGGCGGATGAGGTCGGCGGTGTTGGTGAGCTTCGCCCGCGACGACCAGTACATCGGCAGATAGAAGCCCGAGTAGAACAGGAAGCTCTCGAGCAGGGTGGATGCCACCTTGCGCTTGAGCGGCTCGTCGCCCTGGTAGTAGTCCATGACGATCTCGGCCTTGCGCTGCAGGTTCGGGTTCTCCTCGGACCAGCGGAAGGCGTCGTCGATGTCGCGGGTGGAGCACAGTGTCGAGAAGATCGAGCTGTAGCTCTTGGCGTGCACCGACTCCATGAACGCGATGTTGGTGTACACCGCCTCTTCGTGCGGGGTGATGGCGTCGGGGATGAGGCTGACGGCGCCCACGGTGCCCTGAATGGTGTCGAGGAGCGTCAGCCCCGTGAACACCCGCATCGTGAGCTGCTTCTCTTGCGGCGTGAGCGTCCCCCACGACGGGATGTCGTTGGACACCGGCACCTTTTCGGGCAGCCAGAAGTTGCCGACGAGACGGTCCCACACCTCGGCGTCCTTCTCGTCCTGGACGCGGTTCCAGTTGATCGCGGATACGCGACTCACCAGCTTGACCATTGATTCCTCACTTCGTTCGGCTGTGAGTACTTATCAACCGCCGGCGGTTAATAAGTACTCACGGGCGGCGGAGCCGCCTACAGCATGCAGGAAACGCAACCTTCGACCTCGGTACCCTCCAGAGCCATCTGACGCAGCCGGATGTAGTACAGCGTCTTGATGCCCTTGCGCCACGCGTAGATCTGCGCCTTGTTGATGTCGCGGGTGGTGGCGGTGTCCTTGAAGAACAGCGTCAGCGACAGCCCCTGGTCGACGTGCTGCGTCGCCGCGGCATAGGTGTCGACGATCTTCTCGTACCCGATCTCGTAGGCATCCTGGTAGTACTCCAGGTTGTCGTTGGTCAGGTAGGGCGCCGGGTAGTAGACGCGGCCGATCTTGCCTTCCTTGCGGATCTCGATCTTCGACGCCACCGGGTGGATGGAGCTGGTGGAGTAGTTGATGTACGAGATCGACCCCGTCGGCGGGACGGCCTGCAGGTTCTGGTTGTAGATGCCGTACTTCTGCACGGACGCCTTCAGCTCGCGCCAGTCGTCCTGCGTCGGGATGTGCACACCGGACTCGGCGAACAGCTGCCGCACCCGCTCCGTCTTCGGCTCCCACACCTGATCGGTGTACTTGTCGAAGTACTCGCCGGACGCGTACTTGGACTGCGGGAAGCCCTTGAAGTGGGTGCCCCGCTCGATGGCGATCCGGTTGGACGCCCGCACCGCGTGGAACACGACGGTGTAGAAGTAGATGTTCGTGAAGTCGATGCCCTCGTCGGAGCCGTAGAAGATCCGCTCACGGGCCAGGTACCCGTGCAGGTTCATCTGGCCGAGGCCGATGGCGTGGGAGTCGTTGTTGCCCTGCTCGATCGACGGCACCGAGTAGATGTGCGTCTGATCGGACACCGCGGTGAGGGCGCGGATCGACACCTCGATGGTGCGTGCGAAGTCGGGCGAGTCCATGGTCTTCGCGATGTTCAGCGAGCCGAGGTTGCAGGAGATGTCCTTGCCGACCTCGCTGTACGAGAGGTCGTCGTTGAACACTGACGGCGTCGAGACCTGCAGGATCTCCGAGCACAGGTTGGAGTGGGTGATCTTGCCCTCGATGGGGTTGGCCCGGTTCACCGTGTCCTCGAACATGATGTACGGGTAGCCCGACTCGAACTGCAGCTCGGCGATGGTCTGGAAGAACTCGCGCGCCTTGATCTTCGACTTGCGGATCCGCTTGTCGTCGACCATCTCGTAGTACTTCTCGGTGACGTTGACGTCCGCGAACGGGACACCGTAGATGCGCTCGACGTCGTACGGCGAGAACAGGTACATGTCCTCGTTCTTCTTCGCCAGCTCGAACGTGATGTCCGGGATGACCACACCCAGCGACAGCGTCTTGATGCGGATCTTCTCGTCGGCGTTCTCCCGCTTGGTGTCGAGGAAGCGGTAGATGTCCGGGTGGTGCGCGTGCAGGTACACCGCGCCTGCGCCCTGACGCGCGCCGAGCTGGTTGGCGTACGAGAAGGAGTCCTCGAGCAGCTTCATGATCGGGATGACACCGGAGCTCTGGTTCTCGATCTTCTTGATCGGGGCACCGTGCTCGCGAACATTGCTGAGCAGCAACGCAACTCCGCCGCCGCGCTTGGACAGCTGCAGCGCCGAGTTGATGGAGCGGCCGATGGACTCCATGTTGTCCTCGATGCGCAGCAGGAAGCAGGACACGGGCTCGCCGCGCTGCTTCTTGCCGGAGTTGAGGAACGTGGGGGTGGCGGGCTGGAACCGGCCGGCGATGATCTCGTCGACGAGCTTGGTCGCCAGTTCCTCGTCGCCGGCGGCGAGCGTGAGGGCGACCATGCAGACGCGGTCCTCGAATCGCTCCAGGTAACGCTTGCCGTCGAACGTCTTCAGCGTGTACGAGGTGTAGTACTTGAACGCGCCCAGGAACGTCGGGAAGCGGAACTTCTTCGAGTAGGCGTGATCGATCAGCGACTTCACGAACGCGCGCGAGTACTGGTCGAGGACCTCGGGCTCGTAGTAGTTCTCCTCCACGAGGTAGTCGAGTTTCTCGTCCAGGTTGTGGAAGAAGACGGTGTTCTGGTTGACGTGCTGCAGGAAGTACTGGCGAGCGGCGGCGACGTCCTTGTCGAACTGGATCTCACCGTTGGGGCCGTACAGGTTGAGCATTGCGTTGAGTGCGTGGTAATCGAGACCGTTCGTCGAGTCTCCACCGCGCGCGTCGCGCTCTACGCTCCCCGCGTCGATGGTGTCTGTGATGGTCGGCGCCACTTCTCGTGCTCCTCGTCGTCTAAGTGATCCCAGAATTCACCCAGACCGGCCCTGACCCGCTCGACGTCCTCGGCTGTGCCCATGAGTTCGAAGCGGTAGAGGTAGGGAACGTGGCATTTCTGAGAAATGATGTTTCCTGCAAAGCAATAGGACTCACCGAAATTGGTGTTTCCTGCCGCGATCACTGCTCGGATCAGCGACCTGTTGTGTGTGTTGTTGAGAAATCGGATGACCGGCTTCGGGACGTAACTGGTGTCGCGGCCCATGGCCGTCGTTCCCCCGCCATACGTGGGGACGATCAGCACGTAGGGTTCGCGAACCTCGAAGGTGCCCTCGCGGTCGTGAATGGGTATGCGCGTCGCAGGCAGCCCGAGCCGCTGGACGAATCGGTGCGTGTTCTCCGAGGCGCTGGAGAAGTACACCAGCGATGTCATCGGTTTCCACCATCCGGACTAGTACTACCGTTTACTGCCGCTCGGGAATCGGATCGAATTCCGCCTCGGGCGGTGCGATCGCCTCGCTTCAAGCAGCGTTTGCCGAGAGGGTCTTGATGCGGTCGGGGCGGAAGCCCGACCAGTGCTCGTCACCGGCCACGATCACGGGCGCCTGCAGGTATCCCAGTGCCATGACGTAGTCCCGGGCCTCGGGGTCTTCGGTGATGTCGACGACGGAGTATTCGATACCCGCCTTGTCGAGGGCCCGGTAGGTGGCATTGCACTGAACGCAAGCGGGCTTGGTGTAGACGGTGATGCTCATGAAGTCCCTCTTTCCACTGCCGAATGGAGCTGACGAAGTGTGTGTTCAGCGCACTGAGACTTCCCCTGATCGAGATGGCGGTGACCCCCGATGGAGATGCTCACCGAGTCGGTTCTCGTTGTGGTCTCTCAGTGCTCAAGACACTACACCTAGTGGCCGACAGAAACACTTAACCCGAGATGTTGTGAGTCACATTGATGAAATTCCCAGGTCGTCATCCCGCGGACCATAAATTTCGTGCTCGCTCCGGCGTGTCACACATCACATTTTCGGCGTGACGCGGAACACCCCTCGCATCGCGCTCGTGCACTGGAGGCTCCGGGAGCTTACGTCACCTCCGAGGACACGCCCGCATCCGCGGCGCAGGCCCCGGGAGAGCACCGTCCGGACCGGCCGCAGAGGACTCCGCCGGACCACGGCGGCGCCCTCCGAGCGGCGTACTCGTCACACCCGGAGGCGCCGCTTCCCGGCCGCCTGCGGCCGGGCACACCGGGGCGTCGCGTACGACGCGCCCCCCACGCTTGCCGACCGGTAACTGCCGGGCCGTCCCGCTACCGTGAGCGCATGTCCGACGACTCCCTGGACCACCTCGACTGGTCGGCACCCGTGGCGCGCACGCGGCGGGTGACGCCGAACATGCAGAGGATCACCCTCGCGGGCGGAGATCTCGGTCGATTCGAGTCCAGCGGAAGGCCGGACGAGCGCCTGCTCCTCGCCTTTCCGCCCGACGGCGAAGAGAAACGCAGCTACACCGTGCGTCGCTGGGACCCGGACGCACAGGAGATGGACATCGATTTCGCCGTCCATGCGGGCGGGACCGCAGCACACTGGGCCGCGGGCGCGCGCCCGGGCGAGACGCTCGGGTTCTCGACCGCCTCGGGGTGGTACGCGCCGCCCGCCGACACCGAGTGGCAGCTCCTCGTCGCCGACATGACGGCACTGCCCGCGGTGGGCCGGATCGTCGAGGAGCTACCCGGCTCGGCGCGGGTACACGTGATCGCGGAGGTCACCACCCCCGAGGACCGGCAGCAGTTCGCCACCGATGCCGCGCTGACCGTGACGTGGCTGGACGGGAGCGGAAACGGCGCCGGCGACAGTCTGCTCGCCGAGGCGGCCCGCGACTGGCCGCGACCGGATGCACCGGGATACGTGTGGTTCGCGGGCGAGGCAAGGGTGTCGCGGGCGGTGCGACGCTGGTTGCGCCACGACCTGCGCTGGCATGCGGACCGCTACGACGTCATCGGTTACTGGCGCGACAACAAGGAGGAGTGGGTCGCGCGGTACGAGACGGTGCGCGAACAGATAGAAGCCGCCAGGGACTCTGCCCTGGCGGCCGGTGAAGACTTCGACTCGGTGCGCGACGCCGTCGACGCAGCCCTGGATCGGACCGGGCTGTAGCGACGGCGGCGCCGCGCGCGAGCGGAATCGTCAGGCGTCGACGAGCTGCTTCGTGGCGTCGACGAGGCTGGCGACGACGTCGGCAACCTGCTGCGCGACCTCCGCGTTCTCGCGCGGGTGCCGGTCGCCGAACTTGTCGATCGTGCCGCCGATGGCGAGGGTGACGTCCTCGAGGACCTTGCCACCTGCGATGCGGACGGCCTTGCGGGTGTCCTCGTGCGCCCACTGGGCACCGTTGCCGCTGGGCGAGGCGCTGATGACGGCGACGGGCTTGTCCTTCACGGCACCGGTGCCGTACGGCCGGGAGATCCAGTCGATGGCGTTCTTGAGGACGGCGGGGATGGTGCCGTTGTACTCGGGCGTGAGGAGCAGGAGCGCGTCGGCCCGGCCGGCGGCGTCGCGCAGCGCCTCGACGGCGGGGATGGAACCGGCGACGTCGATGTCCTCGTTGTAGAAGGGGACGTCTCCGAGGCCGTCGAACACGGTCACCTCGGCACCCTCGGGCGCCACGGCGATCGCGGTCTCGGCGAGCTGACGGTTGACCGAGGCGGCGCGCAGGCTGCCGACGAGAACGAGAACGTTGGTCTGTGACATGTCAATAATCCTTCGATGGTGCGTAGGGCGACTCGTGAACATGTATAGCAACTAAACGGACCGCGGTCCACTTATGTTCCCGTCACGGTAGGATGCGAGGCGTGACCAGTCCCCTCCTGCCCCAGATCGGGGTCGATCCCCCCGAACGCGGAGACGCCGCACGCAATCGGCGTCTTCTGCTCGACGCGGCCGCGCTGCTGGTCGCGGAGCGCGGCGTCGACGCCGTCACGATGGACGCGGTCGCCTGCAAGGCCGGTGTGGGCAAGGGCACAGTGTTCCGCCGGTTCGGCAGCCGGTCGGGCCTCATGCACGCACTCCTCGACCACACCGAACGGGAACTCCAGCAGTCCTTCATGTTCGGTCCACCGCCGCTCGGTCCGGGCGCCGACCCGATCGACCGGCTGATCGCCTTCGGGCACGCCCGCATCGCGATCGTCGAGGTACAGGGTGAGGTCCAGCGCGCGGCCGAGAATTCCCTCGAGTTCCGTTTCGCCGCACCCGCCCGGGCGGTGTCCGTGCGCCACGTCGTGTCCCTGCTCCGCGCGGCCGGGGTGCACGGCGACCACGAACTGCTCGCCTGTTCCCTGCTCGCACCGCTCGAGGCCACGCTGGTACTGCACGAACTGCGCGACCTCGGGATGTCCGTGGAACGTCTCGGCGACGCGTGGGAGGACCTGATCCGGCGCGTCACCCGATGTTGATCCCGAATCCGGACAATTTGTCTAACCTCGGGGAATGCGCACCACCGCCACCGTTCTCGGCCTCCTGACGTTCGCCTCGCTCACCGCCTGCGACGGGGACGCGCAGACCACGCCGCCGGATCCCGCGGGCCGCACCTACATCTCCACCTCCGTCGAGGGCGATCCCATTCCCGGCGGTGGGCCGCTCGTGCTCGGCTTCACCGACCCCGGACGCCTCTCCGTCGAGGCCGGATGCAATCAGGGCAGCGCCGACGTCGACCTGTCCGGCGGGAAGATCGTGGCAGGTCCGCTCGCGATGACGCTGATGGCGTGTCCGGGAGAGGCCGCCGGCGCGGACGCCTGGGTGGCGGCGCTGCTCGACGCGCAGCCGAACTGGACCCTCGGCGGCGACACGCTCACCCTCACCACGCCCACCGGTTCGGTGACGCTGACGGACGAGAAGGTCGTCCGGCCGGATCGGCCCGTCGTCGGGACCACCTGGACGGTCACCGCGCTGATCAGCCCGGACGCGGTCACGACGACGGCGGCACTGGAGAGAACGGCACCCCAGTTGTTGATCGCCGGCGACGGTTCGGCGTCCGGCTTCACCGGCTGCAACCGCATGACCGGGACCGCGGACGTGCAGCAGAGTTCGATCTTGTTCAGCCCCTGGGCCACCACCCGGATGGCGTGCCCCCCGGACGTCTCGGAGGTCGAGCGTGCCGTACTCGCGGCGTTGACCGGGGAGACCGGTTACAGCGTCCATTCGGACTCGCTGCGGCTGGTCAACAGCGACGGAATCGGGCTGACACTGCGGGCGAGCTAGAGAGCCGCGAGCCAGCGCCCGAGTTCCCGGGCGCTCGCATCGATCCGGGCGGGCCAGTCCAGTGCCGAGTCGTCGGCCGTGTCGCTGACGTGCTTGACCAGCCGGCACCGGGCGCCGCCGCGAGCGCTGGCATAGGCGACCGCGAAACCCTCCATGTCGACGAGGTCGGCTCGGCGGGCGAGCACGTCGCGCACACCGGCGTCGGACACGAACAGGTCGCCGGTCGCGAGCACGGAGCCGTCACCGTCCGGCAGGGCGAGGAGATCGGCCACCTCGTGCCCGAGCGCCCGGATGGCGTCGCCACTGATGTCGTGGTTGAGCACGGTCGACGGCGTGAACAGGCCGCTGTGGTGCTCGTGCAACGCACCGGCGGTGCCGATGTTGACGACGAGCGGTTTGTCCGTTCGCGGGTAGTCGGCGAGTGCGGACGCCACGGCCACGGCGGCGCTCACCTTGCCGATCCCGGTGATCAGGACCTCGAACTCGGACGGGACGTGCACCGCCTCCGCCTTGGTCGCGCTGACCACCAGAACGCCCGATCTCCTCATGCGCGGAACCGTACCCTGCACTCGTCAGGGGCACTCGCTAGAGTTCTGTCATGGCGAATCTACGTGCGCAGATCCTCGAGGAACTCGGTGCCCAGCCCACCATCGATGCGGCTGACGAGATCCGCAAACGTGTTCAGTTCCTGAAGGACTACCTGCTGTCGACCCCGGCCAGGGGATTCGTCCTCGGCATCAGCGGCGGTCAGGACAGCACCCTCACCGGACGCCTCGCCCAGCTCGCGGCGAGCGAATTGCGCGACGAGGGCCACGACGCCGAGTTCGTCGCCGTGCGGCTGCCCTACGGCACCCAGGCCGACGAGTCCGACGCGCAGATCGCCCTCGACTTCATCAAGCCCGACCGGTCGGTGGTCGTCAACGTGAAGCCCGGCGCGGACGCCACCGCGAAGGAGTCGTCCGAGGCGCTGCGCGACATCATCGGCGACGGCGGCGAACTCCGCGACTTCGTCCGCGGAAACATCAAGGCCCGCGAACGCATGGTGATCCAGTACTCGATCGCCGGCCAGCTCGGATACCTCGTGGTCGGCACCGACCATGCCGCCGAGGCGATCACCGGCTTCTTCACCAAGTTCGGCGACGGCGGCGTGGACGTCACCCCGTTGACCGGGTTGTCCAAGCGTCAGGGCGCCGAACTCCTGCGCGAACTCGGCGCACCGGAGAGCACGTGGAAGAAGGTCCCCACCGCCGACCTCGAGGACGATCGCCCCGCCCTCCCCGACGAGGAAGCGCTCGGCGTCACGTACGCACAGATCGACGACTACCTCGAGGGCAAGGACGTGCCGGACGCCGTCGCCCAGAAGCTCGAGACCATGTTCCTGAATACCCGCCACAAGCGCACGGTCCCGGTGACCCCGCTCGACACGTGGTGGCGGTGACCCGATGGTCCAGGCGCTGGTCGCGGGCGGTACCGGCACTGCAGGCCGGCAGGTGGTCAAGGAGTTCCTCGCGCGTGGTCACTCCGTCCGGGTCCTGACCCGGCACGGCGGCGCGCCGGGCAGCGAGATCGCCCATTTCCACGGTGATCTCGTCACCGGTGACGGCCTCGCGGAGGCCCTCGACGGTGTCGACGTCGTGGTGGACACCACCGACGGCAAGACCCGCGGAACCCGGGCCGTGCTCGAGAAGGGGGCCGAGAACCTCCTCGCCACCGCGGACGGCGCGGGAGTCGGACGCGCCGTCCTGCTCTCCATCGTCAACGTCGACCGAAGCGAATTCCCTTACTACCGGGCGAAGCGGAAGCAGGAACGGGTCTACGAGAGTGCCGCGATGGAGACGTCGATCGTCCGGGCGACCCAGTTCCACGACTTCATTCCCATGATCGCGAAGCCGGCGAGCCGGACCGGGTTGATCCCCGCCTTCTCCAAGACGAGCTTCCAGACCATCGACACCAGAGACGTCGCGACCGCGCTGGTCGACGCCGCCCTGGCCGCCGAACCGGCGCCGGAGGAGCCGATCACGATCGGTGGCCCGGAGGTTCGCACCGCCCGCGATCTGACGGCGGCGTGGAAGAAGGCCACCGGGACGCACGGGTTCGTCGTGAACGTGCCTCTTCCCGGCGCGATGGGTCAGTTCTTTCGGGACGAGTCGAACCTGGTGCCCGACAATCGGTTCGGAACGATCACGTTCGACCGGTGGCTGGCCGACTCCGTGAACGCGGCCCGCTAGCCGCCGGCGAACGGCGGCAGCACGTCCACCTGCGTGCCGGCGGTGCGGGTCAGATCGCGCGTCAGCTCGGAGTCCACCAGGAAGGCGGAGACTGACAGCACCTGCTGCATGTCGGGACCGTACTTGGCGAGGAGAAGTGCCTTCACCTGGCCGAGATCCGCGCCGGCCGGAAGGTCGAGCGTTTCCTTGGTGCAGCCCGCCGCGTCGGCGGCGGCCGCGAAGTACCGCACCGAAATGCCCGTCACGTCATCCACCGATTGCTCCCATGCTGCGTTGCGGCGGCGCGAAGCCGTCCGCGTTGATTCCGTGGCCCGCCCACTTGTTCCACATCGCGCCGCGCCACAACTGCGCCAGCTCCTCGTCGCCCGCACCCGACCGCAGGGCCGCCCGCAGGTCGATCTCCTGGTCACTGAACAGGCACGACCGTACCGTTCCCTCGGCCGTGAGGCGGGTGCGGTCGCAGTCGGAGCAGAACGAGCGGGTGACGGACGCGATGATCCCGACCGTGGCCGGTCCGCCGTCGACGAGCCACTCCTCGGCGGGCGCCGACGGATCTTCCCTCCCGTGTTCGGTGAGGGTGAACCGCTCGCCGAGGACGGCCAGCAACCGGTCGGCGGCGACCATGTTCTCGCGTGCCCACTCGTGATCGGCGTCGAGCGGCATCTCCTCGATGAACCGCAGTGCAACGCCCTCGCTCAGGCACCACTCCAGGAGATCGGCCGCTCCACTGAGCGTTTCGGGCATCAGCACCGCATTGATCTTCAGCGGCGCCAGCCCGGCTCGGGCGGCGGCGCGGATACCGGCGATCACCGACGGCAGCCGGTCGCGCCGCGTCAGTCTCGCGAAGTGCTCACGATCGACCGAGTCGAGGGAGACGTTGACCCGCGTCAGTCCGGCCCGGGCGAGCCCGGCCGCGCGGTGTTCGAGACCTACCGCGTTGGTGGTCATCGCGAGCGGGATCCCCGGCGCGCGCTCGGCGCACCCGGCGATCATCTGCTCGAGATCCACGCGCATCAGCGGCTCGCCCCCGGTGAACCGCACCTCGCGCACACCGAGCCGGTGGACGGCGATGTCGACGAGCCGGACGATCTCGTCCGCGGTGAGGAGGTTCTCCGCCGGGATGGCGGGCAGGCCTTCCTCGGGCATGCAATACGTGCAGCGCAGCGAGCACTTCTCGGTGATGGACACCCGCAGGTCACGCGCGACCCGGCCGAACCGGTCGACCAGCTGGTCGACGTCCGGCCTGCCCGCAAGCGAGACCGACGACCGGACGGTCGGGATTCCCATCGCCACCGCCGTCATCGAGTTGCCTTTCGCTGCATCTGTCCAGTATGCCGCGAGGGGGTGACCGTTGTCCGGCGCGGTGCCCTCGTCGCCGTCTCGGAGGGATGCCTAGGATTGGTGACCATGGCCGGAGGAACATCGTGACCGCACGCTCTGTGGAGCAGCACACCCAGCACGTCGCCGAACTCCTCGCGACGCTCCATGAGCGCCCGGCCGAGGAGATTCCGCTCGGCGAGGCACTCGGGCGCGCCCTCGCCGCCGACGTCCACTCCCCCGTCGACCTGCCGTTGTTCCGGAATTCGCAGATGGACGGGTACGCGATCGACGCCGCATCCGTCACGTCGGTGCCGGCTGTGCTGCCGGTGCTGGGCGTGATCGCCGCGGGACCGGCCGGCGCCACCACCCACACTCCCGGGACCGCCTACCGGATCATGACCGGGGCCCCGATCCCCGACGGCGCCGACGCCGTCGTCCCGGTGGAGGACACGGAGGCCACGGACGGACAGGTCCGCATCGAACGCTCGCGCGCCGCGGGCGAATTCGTGCGCGAGCGCGGCAGCGACGTCCGGGAGGGCACGCTCCTGCTGCCCGCAGGCAGTGTTCTCGCCGCCCGGCACATCGCCGTCCTCGCCGCCGTCGGCCTGCAGCGCGTCCCGGTGCGTCCGCGCCCCCGCGTCGCCGTGATCACCACGGGGGCCGAACTGGTGGACGCCGGGACCACACTGCACCCCGGCGAGATCTACGACTCCAACGGCATCGCCCTCGCGTCGAGCGCCAGGGCCAATGGCGCCGAGGTCGTCTCGATCACCCGCAGCGGCGACGACCCCGCCGAGTTCCGGACCCTGCTCGCGGAGGCGACCACCACCGCCGATCTCGTCCTCACCTCCGGCGGGGTGTCGATGGGCGACTTCGAGGTGGTCAAGGAGACGCTCTCACCGCTCGGCGCACAGTTCGGTCACGTCGCGATGCAACCGGGCGGCCCGCAGGGCACCGCCGTCGTGGACGGCACGCCCGTCCTCAACTTTCCCGGGAACCCGGTGAGCACGCTCGTCTCGTTCGAGGTGTTCGCGCGTCCCGAGATCCGGCGCGCGGCCGGGCTCCCCGCGACGGAACCCGAGGAACTGCCGCTCGCCGCGGCCGTCACCTCCATTCCCGGCAAGCGGCAGTTCCTCCGCGCACGCCGCACCGATGCCGGAGTCGAACTCGTGTCCGGCCCCGGTTCCCATCTCGTCGCCGCGATGGCATGGGCGGACGTCCTCGTCGACGTTCCCGCCGACGTCACCGCGCTCGACGCCGGCCAACTCGTGAAGGTGATACCCCTATGAGCGACCTGACGCACCTCGACAGTGAGGGCCGCGCCCGCATGGTCGATGTGAGCGCGAAAGCGGACACGACCCGAATCGCGGTGGCCGCGGGGCAATTGGTCACCACACCCGCGGTGATCGAACTGGTCCGGGCCGACGATCTACCCAAGGCGGACGTTCTCGCGACGGCCAGGATCGCCGGGATCTCGGGGGCGAAGAAGACGTCCGAGCTGATTCCGTTGTGCCATCAGCTCGCGCTGTCCTCGGTGAAGCTGGAGTTCGGTTTCACCGACGATGCCATCACGATCGAGGCCACCGCGAAGACGAAGGGCCCGACGGGTGTCGAGATGGAGGCCCTCACCGCCGTGGCGGTGGCCGGATTGACGTTGCACGACATGGTGAAAGCCGTCGACCCTGCCGCGACACTGGACGGTGTCCGGTTGCTCACCAAGGACGGCGGCAAACGCGGACACTGGACGCGTGAGCAGCAGAGCACCGGAATCCCCACGGTGACATCGCGATCCGCGGCCGTTCTGGTCGCCTCGACCGGCGGCGCGAAGGGCACTCGGGAAGACACGACCGGCCCGGTGATCGCCGCATGGCTCGAGGACCGTGGCTTCACCACCCGGGGTCCGCTGGTCTACGCGGACGCCGACATCGCGGCCGGCCTCGCCGACGCACTGTCCGGCAATCCGGCGCTGATCATCAGCACCGGCGGCACCGGCGTCTCCCCTACGGATGCGACCCCGGAGGCCACCCGCGCGGTGCTCGACCGCGAACTGCCCGGTGTGGCCGACGCCATCCGGAATCGCGGGACGGAGGTCACCCCGCACGCCTCGCTGAGCCGCGGACTCGCGGGTGTGGCGAACGGCACAGTCGTGGTGAATCTCCCCGGTTCGCCGGGCGGCGTCAAGGACGGATTGTCCGTCCTCGACCCCATCGTCGACCATCTCCTCGCTCAGGTCGCCGGCGGAGGTGCGCACGATGCCTGACATCCTCGCCCAGATCTCGGATCAACCCCTCGATCCCGCCGTCGTCGACGCCGCCGTGGCCGGGCCCGAGCACGGCGCCGTCGTGGTGTTCACCGGAGTCGTGCGCAATCACGATGGCGGACAATCCGTTTCGGACCTCGAATACCAGTCGCACCCGGACGCCGAACGCTTCCTCCGTACCGTCTGCGAGGAGGTCGCGGCGTCCACCGGACTGCCCGTGGCGGCCATCCACCGGGTCGGATCCCTCACCGTCGGCGACCTCGCGGTGGTCGCCGCAGTCGCCGCACCACACCGCGCCGAGGCGTTCGCCGCGTGCGCCGAACTGGTGGAGCGCATCAAGCACGAGGTACCCATCTGGAAGCGGCAGAAATTCGCCGACGGGGCCTCGGAATGGGTCGGTTTGTGACTCCTCGGTCGGACCGTTCGGCTGCCACCGGGTAGAGTGGCGATCACTAGGTGACCACGACGGTCATCCAGCGTCGTAGAACGCATTCAGTTCGGTCACCCGAATCCTGTTGGATGTGCACCACCGCATCCGCTCTTCTTACGGCGAAGAAGCTTGCCGACCGGCAACGCCGCCAACCTGTGCTCGAGCTCCGACGGAGACCTTCCGTATCGGCCCTCCGGGCACAACCCTGTGCCCGAAAGGCCTGACCACTTGTCTGATACACATACTCCCGACACGACGTTCGCCGCGCTCGGTGTCCGTGAACCACTGGTGAAAGCACTCGCCGACAAGGGGATCACCTCCCCGTTCCCCATCCAGGTCGACACCCTCCCCGACACGCTGTCGGGCCGCGACGTGCTCGGCCGGGGCAAGACGGGCAGCGGTAAGACGCTGGCCTTCTCCATCCCGATGGTGTCCCGCCTCGCGGGTGAACTGTCGGGCGGAAAGCGGCGCCCGGGCCGCCCGGTGGGCCTGATCCTGGCCCCCACCCGCGAGCTCGCCACGCAGATCACCGCAACCCTCGAGCCCCTCGCAGCCGCCTACGACCTGCGGGTCACCACGATCTTCGGTGGTGTCTCCCAGAACCGTCAGGTGAGCGCTCTCAAGGCCGGCGTCGACATCGTCGTCGCGTGCCCCGGACGGCTCGAAGACCTGATGAAGCAGAAGTTCGTGAGCCTCGACGCCGTCGAGATCACCGTGCTCGACGAGGCCGATCACATGGCCGACCTCGGCTTCCTGCCCGTCGTCACCCGCATCCTCACCGCGACTCCCCAGCAGGGGCAGCGGCTGCTGTTCTCCGCCACCCTGGACAACGGCGTCGACAAGCTGGTGAAGCGGTTCCTGAAGAACGAGGTCCTGCACTCGGTCGACGAGGCGAACTCGCCTGTCGCGGCCATGACGCACCACGTGTTCGACGTCGACGGCGTCGAAGCCAAGCGCAAGCTGGTCGAGCGGCTGGCGTCCGGAACCGGACGCCGGATCCTGTTCATGCGCACCAAGCACCAGGCCCGCAAGCTGGCCCGTCAGCTCACCGAGGCGGGAATCCCCTCGGTCGACCTGCACGGCAACCTGTCGCAGGCGGCCCGTGACCGCAACCTCGCGTCGTTCTCCGCCGGTGAGGCACGCGTGCTGGTGGCCACCGACGTCGCCGCGCGCGGCGTCCACGTCGACGACGTGCAGTTGGTCGTCCACGTCGATCCGCCCGCCGAGCACAAGGCATACCTGCACCGTTCCGGTCGCACCGCACGCGCGGGCAGCGCCGGCGACGTCGTGACGGTTGTGCTGCCCGAGCAGCGGAAGGACCTCGCCGTGCTCATGCGCAAGGCCGCGATCAAGGTGACCCCCGTCCGCAGCACCGCGGAGTCCGCACACGTGCTCGACCTGGTCGGCGACATCGCACCGCACGTCGCTCCCGCCCCCAAGGCGGCACCGGCGTCGAACGGCGGCGGACGCAATCAGCGACCGGGCGGCGCCCAGGGTGGACGCGGCCAGGGCGGTCGCGCACACGGTCAGGGCGGCGGCGCACGTCGCTCCCGCTCGGGTGCGGCCGGACGCCCGCGCGCCGCTGCGTCCACGGGCGGCGGCACCCGCACGGCGTCCGCCGGTGGCTCACGCCGCCGTCAGGGCTAGAACTTCTCGAGGTGGACGGCGTCGGCCAGTGGCCGGCGCCCCCGCCACCCGAAGCGCTCGAGGTCCGGCACCTGCTGGAACTCGGCAACCTTCCCCACGCACAGCCAGGCGATGGGGCGCACCGGGTCGGGGATTCCCAGCAATTCGGTGAGATAGGGCTCGTCGTAGAACGACACCCAGCCGACGCCGACGTTCTCGGCGGCCGCGGCGAGCCACAGATTCTGGATCGCGAGCACGGCGGAGAACAGACCGGTGTCGTCGACCGTGTGCCTGCCGAGGATGTGTTCGCCGCCGCGGCTCCGGTCGTAGGTGACGACGACGCCCATACCGCTCTCGCAGATCCCTTCGATCTTGATGGGATCGAACGTCTTCTTCCGGTCTTCGGGCAGCGAGTCCGCGAAACGCCGCCGCGCGCCCGCCACGTGGTCGGCGAACGTGGTCAGCGTCTCGGTGTCGCGCACGACGACGAAATCCCAGGGCTGAGTGTTGCCGACGCTGGGGGCGCAGTGCGCCGCGCCCAGGATGCGGTCGAGCACGTCGGCCGCGATCGGCTCCCCGGTGAATTCGGCCCGCACGTCACGGCGACGACGGATCGCGTCGTACACGGACAGCGCGGGCTCGGGATTCGTTTCAGGACTACACACAGACTCGGTCACGCGGTCACGGTATAGCGGTGCACGCCCAGCATCGCGCCGGGGTCCGCCTCTTCTCCCTCCGCCACGACACAGTCCGCGAGCCGGGTCCGCACCTGCTCGGCCTCGATGTCGGCGCCGATGAGCACCAGCTGGGTCGCCCGCTCCTCGCCGGATTCCCAGCGCGTCGACGTGAATCTGATGTGCGGACCGACCGTCTGCACCTCGAACTTCCGCGACTGCCCGGGCACCGCAAAGTGCACGAATCCCTTGATCCGGTAGATCCCGACCGGTCGCTTCTCGAGGAACTCGACGAGCCGCCGCGGATCGATCGGGTCGTCCGAGGCGAAATCGACTGCCTCGTAGGACGAGTGGAGGTGATCGTGGTCCTCGCAGTGGTCGTGCTGGTCCAGCAGGAGCTGGTCGAGGGTGAGTTGCTCCCCCGCCGCCGGTTCACGCCCGGGTTCCCGGTCGAACAACAGGGTGGGCTCGATCCGGCCGTGGTCGGTGGTCAGGACGGGCGCGCGGTCGTTGTAGTCGCGGACCATCGCCTGCACGGCGGCGCGCCGGCCGTCGTCGATGCGGTCCGTCTTGTTCAGGATCACGAGGTCGGCGAGTGTGACGTGCTTGCCGAGGTCCGGGTGCTGCGCCGACATGTCCTCGAACTGCTCACCGTCCACCATCACGACCAGACCGCCGTACACGACGTGCGGGTTGGTGCTGCCGAGAACGAGCCGAATCATGTTGCGCGGCTCGGCAAGTCCGCTCGCCTCGACGATGATCACGTCGATCTGCGACGTGGGATGCGCCAGGCGGTCCAGCATCTCGTCCATGTCGCTGACGTCCACGGCGCAGCACATGCAGCCGTTGCTCAGCGACACCATGGAATCGACCTGACCGGCCACCATCATCGAATCGATGTTCACGGCGCCGAAGTCGTTGACGATGACGCCGACCCGGACCCCGCGGTTGTTGCGCAGCACGTGGTTGAGCAGGGTGGTCTTTCCCGAACCGAGGAATCCGGCGACGATGACGACGGGAATCCGCTTCTTCGCCAACGCTGCGACCTCCGTGGGACCTCGACGATCTACCGGGCGCCCATCCTAGCGCCCCACCCCCGCGGAGAGGATCGCCGCGTCGACGACGGCAGCGGGCGCCATCGGCAGCGCATGATGCGTGGCTCCGGGAATCGTCGTGACCGTGGCTGACGGGAGCAACCGGCGAACGTTCGCCGCCACCCTCCCCGGATCGTGCGCCCGGCTCGCCCCGGCCAGCACCACCGACGTGTGGGCGGTCAGCCGCGCCAGCGCGTCCCGCTTCGGGCGTGGGGGCACCACGAGCGTGGTGCGGCCGAAGGCGGCCGTCCCGAGCGCGGTGACGCCGAGCCACCGGGGGTCGACTCCGGCGCCTGCGGTCTCCCAGCCGATCAGGCTCCGCTGCCGCTTCTCCGTCGGCCTGATCAGCACCGGCACCGCACGGAGCAGGTATCTCGGGCTCGTGCCCGCAAAGCAGGACGTCGGGTCGAGCAGCACCAGGCTGTCGACGCGACGGGAACCGTGCAGCGCGTAGGCGAGGGCGATCATGGCGCCGTACGAATGGCCGACCACTGCGGACGCGTTCACCTCGAGATGGTCGAGCACGGCGTCCAGCCACTCGAACAGGTTCAAGGCCGTGCGCAGCGGTGCACCGTCGTTCACGCTGCGCCCCACGTCGCCCATGACGTCCACCGCGAGCACCCGGTGACTGCGGGCGAGCGCCGCGACGTTCGCGATCCACACGGTCGACGTCGCCCCGCCTCCGGGAAGCAGGAGAAGCGGCGCCCCCGACGCGGGTCCGCACACGTTGACCCGGGTGGACCCGAACGGTGTGGGGACGTCGACGGGGGTGACGTTCACCGGCCAGTCGTCCAGCAGCGCGTCGTAGGCGGCAACGAAGTCGTCGACTGCCGACATCAGCCCTCCTCGAATTACCTCGATGATCGAGATACTAGACAATCGAATGAAAAGTCGCAGTAGATTGCAGGGCGTGAACCCGGACGACGGCGCACAGACCGTGCACCGGCTGCGCGCACTCGCAGTCGAGCTGAACCTGCTCGGTGCCGAATTCGCGCAACTGCACGGACTGCACACCACCGATCTGCGCGCCCTGATCTGCATCCTCGACGCCAACCGGGCGGGCCTCGCCGCCACACCCGGATGGCTCGGAGGTCAGCTCGGCATCAACTCCGCCTCGGTCACCGCCCTCCTCGACCGCATGGAAAAATCCGGCCTGATCCGGCGCGACCGGGACGCCGACGACCGTCGGAGGTCGCTGCTCGCCGTCACACCCCGCGCCGTCGATCTCGGCCAGACGTTCTTCGGACCACTCATCGACCGGACAGCCTCCGTCCTCCGCGACTTCGACGCTGTCGAAAGAGCCACCATTTCACGGTTTCTCGACGGTGCGAACCGAGCGGTCGCCGTCGAACGCCAGGCCGGCGCTCAGCGGACGGACGGCGACGGGTCGAGGTCGCGGACACGACGCGCGGGCGACCCCGCGTAGAGCCCGTTCGGCTCGCAGTCGCGGGTGACCACCGTGCCCGCCCCGATGACACATCCGTCCCCCACCGTCACTCCGGGGAGGATGATCGCGCCTGCGCCGATCCAGCATCCGTCGCCGACCACGATCGGGCGGTCGACCACCCGCCCGCCCCGGCCGGAGCTCGGACCGATCTCGTGCGTGCTCGTGATGAATTGGGCCCGGTGCCCAACAGCGACCTGCCTGCCGAGCGTGATGGGCGCGGTGCCGTCGAACAGCACTCCGCGGTTGACGAACGTCCCCAGCCCCATCGTGACGTCCTTGCCGCCGAAGTGGCAGCCGGAACAGATGCCGGCCCCCCACACTTTCGCGCCTGCCGCCATCAGCAGGAGAACCCGCAGCCACACGGGGACGAACGCGGAGGCCTGGACGATGGTGACGAACCGCATCCCGTCACCCTATCCCCAAGCATCAGGTCCACTACCGGACGTTGCTCGTCGTTAACTGCGACACCGCCCGAAGATCCGAGGCGCGGCGTACTATGTGGGCGCCATCGAAGATGCCCGAGGGGGGACAGTGAGACAACTGGATAGCGACGGATTCGCTGCACTGATGGAGTCCATCCCCCACGCGATCAGCGTTCACGACCGGGAACGAAACCTCGTGTTCAGCAACCCCGCCTGTGCGGCCCTGATCGGCTACGACACCGAAGAATTCGCAGACCTCGAGCACGAGCAGCTGTTCCACCCCGACGACGCCGAACTGTGGGGAACCATGCTCGCCCGGGTCCTGGGCACGGAAAGCACCAGCGCGACAGCACATCTGCGAATCCGCCACCGGGAAGGCCACTGGATCTGGGTGCGCGTCGCGGCGTCCACGTTCACGGCAGGCACCGAGAGGTTGGTCGCCCTCGTGCTCCAGGACGAATCCGACACGATCTGGGGCAACCCCACGGCCGCGAGGCAACCGATCCGATAGCCGCGCGCTCACCGACCGTCGCCGGACGCCGCGCCACTGCACGGCGGAGTCCGGACGGTCGCGCCGCACCGCCGACAGAAATGGGTGCGGTGCCCACCGTTGTTCGACGTCGCGCACCCACACACCTCCCACCCCACCAGGCACGTGTTGGCGGCCAGCGTGTGCCCGTTCGGACAGCGCCCCGGCGCGGTTTCGGTTCTGGCGGCCACACGTCGAATCTACCCGGTTATCGAACATATGTACGAGTTCGACCTCGAGTACCGTCGCTGCGCTGGTCGGTCACATGTAGTTACCGGGCGAACCGTCCTCCTGCCCGTCCTCCCGCTCCACCAGGAACCAGCTCCCGGGGGCGTAGATCAGCTCCCGGGCGGCACGGACGATGACGAGCGCCCCGGACTCGTGGATGCTGTAGCTGTCGTCGTCGCCGAAGTCGGTGACGGCGAACTCCGCCAATTGGTCGAATGATCGATGCGTCACAGTGAATGTCATGACGCCAGTGTCCCACCGGGACAAGGGGAGGAATGAGGAAAGCCTCTCACCCGCATTGTCTGCGGATGAGAGGCTTCTCTCGAACGTGGAGCTAAGGGGACTCGAACCCCTGACCCCCACACTGCCAGTGTGGTGCGCTACCAGCTGCGCCATAGCCCCGTATTCGGTTGTTCTCCGCACTCGGAATGACTTCCTCCGTGCTCGAAGAAAGTTACACCATTGCCGACCGGGCCAACAAATCGCCTGGTCAGAGGCGCTTCGCGCCCGTGCGCCTTTCTGGTTGTTCCAGCTACCAAAAAGGCGCACGGGTGGCGGAGCCGCCTACAGCTGCGACACCCAGTTCTCGTTGGAGAGTGCATCGATCACGGTGCCGTCCTTGACCACGGCAGGGGTGCCGGTAGCGCCGCTCGCGGCGAGGGCCTGACGGCCCGCCTCGGCGTGCGTACGGGCCTGCTCGACCTTCGCGCCGGTGGTGATGCACTGGACGGCCTCGTCGGACGCTCCGGCGTCGCCGGCGATCTGCGCGAGCTCCTCGTTGGTGTGATCGGAGCTGCCGTTCTCCTTCGGCTGGTTCGACGGGGAGAACAGCGCCGCGTGGAACGCCGAATACGCCACGGCGTCACCGGTTTCTGCGACGCACTCGGATGCCGCGACGGCGCGGGTGGAGTAGTCACCGCTGGCCGAGAGCTGGTCGAGGAAGTTCAGGACGTGATACCGGACGGCCACCTTGCCGTCGTCGATGGCCTGCGCGAGTTCCTGGCCGTTCTTGTTCTCGAGCTCGGCGCAGTACGGGCACATGGGATCTTCGAACAGGTCGACCGTGGTGGCCGCGTCGGGGCGGCCGAGAAGTACGACACCGTCGTCCTGCAGCGCCACCTGGACCTCGGAGTTCTGGACCCCGCCGTAACCGTCGTTGCGCGGCTTGCTGCGGTTGCTCTGCCAGATCACACCACCGATGACCAGTACGGCGATGACCAGTACCGCGAGCCCACCGAGAATGTAGGTGGACCGGCTGGATTCCGGCTGCGGGTTGTACTTGTTCTTCGAGCTCACGTGGATGCAGTCCTTCGACGTCGGATCGATTTACCGAATGCTTACTCTGCCACCGCCTGCTGAGGGGTCACTGAGAATGTGGCGCTGGAGCCGAGCCCCAGCGCGAACAGGGAACGGGGGAACACGATCAGCCACACGGCCAGTGCGAGGAAGCCCACATCCCGGAGGATCTCCTTGGTGTAGTCCCAGCCGTTCACGTCGGCCGCACCACCGCCGCCGAAGCATCCGCAGTCGATGGACAGCCCGCGGGCCCACACCGAGACGATCACGGCGATGAGCACGAGCAGGAGCGCGGCGGACACCGCGGCCGTGGCGCGGACGGCGAGCCCGATCAGCAGGAGCAGCCCGAGCGCGATCTCGAGGAACGGCAACGTGTTGGCGACGGGCCGGACGAGGTCCTCGGGAAGCAGTTGGTAGGCGCGGACCGCGATGATCGTCTGGGCGGGGTCGGCGACTTTGAGTGCGCCGGAGACCAGCCAGACGGCAGCGAGAGACAGCCGGGCGAGAAGGGAGACGACCTTGATCCACACTCGAACGAGCGTACCGAAGGCGTCGGTCAGACCGCCTCGACCGACACCTTGGGCGCCGGCTTGTTCGGCACGAGCAGCCAGCCCACTGCGGCGAGAAGCATGACCCCGCCGGTGACGCCGAATGCGACCGCGTAGGACAGGTGCTGGGCGAGCAGACCCGCTCCGACCGGGCCGAGGACTCCGCCGACGTCGGCGACCATCTGGAAGGTCGCCAGCACGGGACCACCCCGGGACTTCGCGCCCACGACGTCGGCGACCGCGGCTTGCTGCGCGGGACTCATCACTCCGGATCCGATGCCCGCGATGCCGGACAGCACCAGGAATACCAGCAGGTTCTCGCTGAGTCCCATCCCGACGGTGCTGGCGCCACACACCAGCAGTCCGAGCAGGACGAACAGCTTCCGGCCGTAGACGTCGGACAACCGCCCGGACACGATGAGGACGAGTGCATTGCCGACGGCGAAGACGGTGAGGGCGATGCCGGCGAGGGCGGCGTCGCGGTGCAGCGCCTCGACGACGAACAGCGGGACCATCGCGACCCGCACGCCGAAGATCACCCCGCCGAACGCGAAATTGGAGCCGAGCGCGGCGCGGTAGACGGGCTGCCCGAGAGCCTCCCGGAGCGTCATGGCGGCTCCGGCGGCGGTGGCGTCGGGCGCCGTCAGGTGCGAACCGCGCAGACTCACGAAGACGACCGCGGCCGCGATGACGAGGGCGATCGCGTAGATGACGAACGGAACCCGAAGTCCGAATCCGACGAGCAGCCCGCCGACGAGGGGTCCGGAGATCGACCCCATCAAGAAGCTCGTCGCGTAGAGCCCGGATACTCGACCGCGGCTGTCCACCGGTGCGATGCGGATCACCAGGCCCATCGCCGACACCGTGAACATCGTCGAGCCGATGCCCCCGAGCGCGCGGAAGACGAGCAACTGCCAGTAGTCCCCCGCGACCGCGCAGGCGGCGGTCGAGGCGGCGACGATCAGGAGTCCGGTGATGTAGACCGGCCGCTCCCCCAGTTTCTGCACGAGCCGGCCGCTGACCGGGGCGAAGACCAGGCGCATGAACGCGAACGACGAGATCACCACCGTCGCCGCCGTCACGCTCACGTCGAAACTGCGGGCGAACTGTGGGAGGGCGGGTGCGACGATCCCGAATCCGAGTGCGATGACGAAGCTGGCCGAGACCAGCACCCAGATTTCCGAAGGGAGCCGCGGGCTGCGCCCGGCGGGCAGCCCGGCTGCGCGAGTGTTCATAGTTGAATCCGATGGTAGGTGCCCCCGCAGCGGCGGCGGCACCTACCCCCGGCCGAACACCTACTTCAGGACGTCGGCCACCAGTTCCTTGGCCGCCGCCTGCACCTGCGCGAGATGGTCCGGGCCCTTGAACGATTCGGCGTAGATCTTGTAGACGTCCTCGGTGCCCGACGGCCGCGCCGCGAACCACGCCGACTCGGTGGTGACCTTCAGCCCGCCGAGGGCCGCCCCGTTACCCGGGGCACTCGTCAGTGTCGCGGTGATCGGCTCCCCCGCCAGTTCGGTGGCCGACACCTGCTCGGGCGACAGCTTCGCCAGTACCGCCTTCTGCTCGCGGGTGGCGGGGGCATCGATACGCGCGTAGGCGGGGCTGCCGAACTGCTCTGCCAGTTCCCCGTACCGGACCGACGGTGTCTTGCCGGTCACCGCCGTCATCTCCGAGGCGAGCAGGGCCAGGATGATCCCGTCCTTGTCGGTGGTCCACACCCCGCCGTCGTGGCGCAGGAACGACGCACCCGCACTCTCCTCGCCACCGAAGCCGAGCGAGCCCTCGAGAAGTCCGGGGACGAACCACTTGAAACCCACCGGCACCTCCAGCAGTTCGCGGCCGAGGCTCCCGACCACCCGGTCGATCATCGACGAACTGACGAGTGTCTTGCCCACCTTCACTGTCGAACCCCACCCCCTGCGGTGCGAGAACAGGTAGTCGATGGCAACCGCGAGGTAGTGATTGGGATTCATCAGTCCCCCATCGGGAGTGACGATCCCGTGCCGGTCCGCGTCGGCGTCGTTTCCGGTGGAGATGTCGAACCGGTCCCGGGCTCCGATCAGCGACGCCATGGCGTCCGGCGACGAGCAGTCCATGCGGATCTTGCCGTCGGTGTCGAGCGTCATGAACCGCCACGTGGCATCGACGAGCGGGTTGACGACCTCGAGATCGAGTCGATGGGTGTCGGCGATCGCACCCCAGTAGTCGACGCTCGCTCCGCCCAGCGGGTCGGCGCCGATCCGCACTCCGGCCGTCCGGATGGCGTCGAGATCGAGGACGCTCGGCAGGTCGTCGATGTAGAAGCGGAGGAAGTCGTACCGCTCGGCCCGCTGGATCGCCCGCTCCGCGGAAGTTCTCCGCACCCCCGAGAGGTCCCGGCGGAGTAACTCGTTGGCACGATCGGCGATGATCGTCGTCGCCTCCGAGCCGGCGGGGCCTCCGTGCGGCGGGTTGTACTTGAAGCCGCCGTCGCGGGGTGGGTTGTGGGACGGCGTCACGACGATGCCATCGGCCTGCGACTCCGGGCCGCTGCGGTTGTAGCGGAGAATCGCGTGACTGACCGCGGGGGTCGGGGTGTACCGGTTCCGCGAATCGATCAGCACAGTCACGTCGTTCGCGGCCAGCACTTCGAGAGCCGACGTCCACGCCGGCTCCGACAGGGCATGGGTGTCGCGTCCGACGAACAGCGGCCCGTCGATGCCCTGGGACGCCCGGTACTCGACGATGGCCTGGGTAGTGGCCAGGATGTGTGCCTCGTTGAATGCGTTGTCCAGGCTCGACCCGCGGTGCCCGGATGTCCCGAACACCACCTGCTGCAAGGGATTCTCGGGGTCGGGCACGCCGCTGTAGTACGCGGTAACCAGGTGCGCGATGTCTACGAGATCCTCCGGCAGTGCCACCTGACCCGCTCTGTCGTGCGCCACGAGACCTCCTGGAAACTCATCGGGATCGAACTCGACTACCCACCCATCCTGCACCCTCGCACCGGAGTCTGCCCTCAAGACGTCAATCGGAATCCCAGCCAGGCGGCGGCCAGTCCGGCCGCCACACTCGCGACCACGTAGACGACGGACGGGAGCGCCCGCCGGATCCGCAGCAATCCCACCGATTCCACCGCGAACGTCGAGTACGTGGTCAGTCCGCCGCAGAAACCCGTGCCCAGCAAGGCGAACGTCTGCACGGACATCGACGCCCCCGACAACAGTCCGAGGATCAGGCACCCGGCGACGTTCACCAGGAAGGTGGCCACCGGAAAGCTGCGGTACGAGTCGACGTACCGGCCGGTGAGGTACCGCGTCGTCGCACCGAGCGCGCCGCCGAGGGCTACGAGGAGGACGGTCATGCCGCCGCCTGTCGCGCCAGCCGGTGCCGGTGACCGACGAGCATCCCCAGCCGCGCCGCGAGTAGGGCCGGTATCAGGGTGGCCACTACGTAGAGCGTCCCTGTGACGGCGTCCTCCCGCACCGCGTCGACCGCGAACGTCGAGAACGTGGTGAAGCCGCCGAGGACGCCGACTCCGAGGAACAGTCGCCACAACCGGTCCGGCCCGACCGTCTCGGCGAGGTAACCGAGCAAGAGCGACCCGACCACGTTGATCAGAAGGACGGTCCAGATGCCCGGCCACAGGGCGGCCAGCAGGAATCTCGCGGACGCACCGAGCGCACCGCCCAGGGCGACCACGGCCACCGGTTTCGTCAGGGACACGGCACACATCGTGTCACGGCTGAGGGGCGGGGCCGTTCGAACTCGCAGGGCACAAAAAAATCCGGGCCGGACACCTGGTGGTGTCCGGCCCGGACTCGGTGGAGCTGCCGGGAATTGAACCCGGGTCCTCCGCAGCAAAGCTAGGGCTTCTCCGTGTGCAGTTTGCTATGTCTCTACTTGGATCTCCCAGTCTCGCAAACAAGCCAGGATGACGATCCCAGTCGCTGTTGGTTGTCCCATTCGACTCCGCGACCGAGTCGAACGGTAAAGCCCTCTAGCTGATGCCAGTACCCGGGCCGAGGGCGAACCCGGACTGACAGACACGCAGTCGCTACTTAGGCAGCGAGTGCGTAGTCGCGCTGATTGGAATCGGCGCTTATATGTTTGCAGCGACGCTTACGGTGGTCTCTTGCCTGCACCGACACGCTTCCCCTACCTCAACGTACGCAGTCGAAACCGTTCAGCCCCGTACGTGCCCCACGAGTCTCGCGGGGCCACCTAGTGTAACGCGAACCCGGTCCGGATTCATCCCGGTTTTCCTCCCGAGTGTCGGCGGCCGTATTTCAGCTGGCCACGGCGATCATTCCGACGGCCGCGAGGGCGAGGAGCATCCCCGCCTGCTGCATTCTGCTCACCCGTTCACCGAGCATCACCATCGCCAGCAGAACGGTGGCGGCGGGGTACAGCGATCCGATCACGCTGACGAGCGACAGCAGACCGCCCTGGAACGCGTACATCATGGCCGCATTGGCCAGGACGTCGAGGAAACTCACGTACACGGCGAGCTTGAGGGGTTCGCCGTGCGGCAGCACGAAGTGGCCGGCGGACAATGCGACGAGCCACACCACCGCGGTCGCCGCGGCACGGGACACGGCGAGCGCCCACATCCCGCCGTCGTCACCGATCTGATGCAGCGAGACGAAGGAGAGCGCGAACGCGACGCCGGATCCGACGGTGAGCAGCGCCACGGTGCGGGTGAAGCGCAGCACCCTGCCCCCGGCGACCTCTCCCGCGGTCTCGTCGGGAGATTCCCTGCTGACGAGGACGACGGCGACGAGGGCCACGGCGATCCCGATGTACGCGATGGGCCCGGGTCGCTCACCGAACGCGAGCCCGATCAGTACCGGAATGCCCGCGACCAGCACGGCCGTCAGCGGCGACACCACCGACATCGGTCCCGAGGCCAGCGCGAGGTAGAACCACCAGACCGCTACACCACCGGCCACTCCCGCCACGGCGCCCCAGACGAGGGACGACGAGGTGAGTGTGCCCCCGGCGAACGGGGCGATCACGAGCACGATCAGCAGCGACAGCGGGTACGACACGATGACGACGCGTAGCGCCGCGACCCTGCGGGACGCGACTCCCCCGATGAAATCGCTCACGCCGTAACCGATCGCGGCCACGAGCGCGAGCAGGACGGACGTCAGCGCATGCCCTTGACTCGGCGGCCGAGTTCGCGGGTCACCTCGCGCTCGGCGGTCCGCCTGGCCAGATCCTGGCGCTTGTCGTAGTCCTGCTTACCCTTCGCGAGCGCGAGCTCCACCTTGACCTTGCCGTCGGAGAAGTACATCGACAGGGGAACCAGAGTCTGGTTTCCCTCCCGCGTCTTGCCGACGAGGTGTTCGATCTCCCGCTTGTGCAGCAGCAACTTCCGGGTACGGCGCGGCGCGTGGTTGGTCCACGTGCCCTGCGTGTATTCGGGAATGTGCAGTGAGCGCAACCAGACCTCACCGTCGTCGACGGTGGCGAACGCGTCGACCAGCGACGCCTTGCCCTCGCGCAGACTCTTCACCTCGGTACCGACGAGGGCGATCCCCGCCTCGTAGACGTCGAGGATGGTGTAGTTGTGACGCGCCTTGCGATTGGTCGCAATGACCTTGCGGCCCTTTTCCTTCACTTTCCGGGCCTTTCAGTCCGCGATGTCCGAGGTGAACAGTTCGTACCCTCCAGCATAGGAGAAGAGGCAAACCGAATTATTCGCGGACGTACAAGCGCAGGGTCACGTACGCGGTGACCGCCGCCATTCCGACGCCCACGAGGATCAGCACCGGTGAGACGAACAGCACGTCACTGTTGGAGATCCGGGCCACGATGTTGGCCTCGTAGACATCCGCGAGCACGTCGTCGATGAACATGTTCTTCGCGGTGAACAGGCCCACGATGGCAAGAACGGCACCCACCAGCGCGGCGACCACCGCCTCGAGCAGGAACGGCAACTGTGTGTACCAGCGGGTGGCGCCGACCAGCCTCATGATGCCGACCTCGGTGCGCCGGGTGAACGCCGCGATCTGAACCATGTTCGCGATCAGCAGGATTGCCGCGACGGCCTGCACGATCGCGATCGCGAACGCGGCGTTGCGCACGCCGTTGAGGACGCTGAAGAGCCGCTCCACCAGCTCGCGCTGGTTGAGGACGCTCTCGACTCCCGGGCGGGTGCCGAACTTCTCGTTGATCACGCCGAACCGCTCGGGGTCGCTGAGCTTGACCTTGAACGAGGCCGGGAAGCTGTCGGGGCTGACGAGTGCGGCGAGCTCGGGTTGATCCTTGAACACCCGCTCCGTCGCGTCCTTCACGGCGTCGTCCCGGTTGAGATACTCCACCGACACCACCGACGGCGTCTCTTCCAGCTCGGTGCGCAGCGTCTTGCAGATCTCCCCCTCACACCCCGGGTCCGACGTGGAGATGTCGTCGGTGAGAAAGATCTGCACCTCGACGCGGTCCAGGAAGATCTGCTGGGTTTTGCCGGCCATCTGCACCACCAGCAACCCGCTGCCGAACAGGCCGAGCGAGATCGCGGTGGTGAGGATCATCGCGATGGTCATGGTGACGTTGCGACGGAGTCCTGTCAGGACCTCACTGAAAATGAAACTGGCACGCATCGGGGAATCAGAGTCCTTCGTAGGAGACTTGGGGACAATACTGAAGCTGGAGTGCAGGGAGGGCGGCTAACGCCCCACGCCGTACACACCCCGAGCCTCGTCGCGCACCACTCTGCCGAGGTCCAGCTCCACCACCCGACGGCGCATCGAGTCGACGATGTGGTGGTCGTGGGTGGCCATCACCACCGTCGTTCCGGTGCGGTTGATCCGTTCGAGCAGCAGCATGATGTCCTGGCTCGTCTCCGGGTCCAGGTTTCCGGTGGGCTCGTCGCACAGCAGCACCAGCGGCCGGTTCACGAACGCCCGCGCGATGGCGACACGCTGCTGCTCACCGCCCGACAGTTCGGTGGGGAGACGATCCGCCTTCCCGGACAACCCGACCATTTCGAGCACTTCGGGCACGGTCCGGGAGATCATCGCGCGCGGCTTCCCGATCACCTCGAGCGCGAACGCGACGTTCTCGGACACGGTCTTCTTCTGCAGGAGCCGGAAGTCCTGGAAGACGACGCCCATGCTCTGCCGCAGCTTCGGCACGCGCCGGGCGGAAAGCTTGTTGACGTGGAAGTCCGCGATGTGAATGTCACCCGACGTCGGCGACTCCTCCTTGAGGAGCAGGCGCATGAAGGTCGACTTTCCCGAGCCCGACGGGCCGATGAGGAAGACGAACTCGCCCTTGTCCACCTCGACGCTCACCTTGTCCAGGGCGGGCCTCGTGGAGGTCTTGTACGACTTCGACACATTCTCGACGCTGATCACGAGGAGCCAGTCTAGACGTTATCGAACAGTGACCAAATGGAGCAACGCGCGGACGTCATCGCCCACTCGGCGGTGTCGCCGACGTCGTCGGGACGGAAGACGTGGTCGGCGGGGTGCCCGTGGGCGGAGGCGGAAACGGGTTGGGAATCCCGAACGGCAACGTCGGGGTCGACGTCACCTGGCTGGTCCCCGTGGGCGCCGTCTCCTGCGGGGTCGGCTCGGGCGTCGCCTCGGTGGTCGTGACCGTCTCCGACGTCGACTCGGTCGTCGTCTCGATCTCCGATGTCGGCAGCGTCGTCTCCTGAAGGGGCGCTTCCCGGGTGGGCACGACAGCCGGCGCGACGGGTCCCTGGACCACTTCTTCGACGGGGTTCAGGTACGTGTACAGCGTGTACAGCACCACCCAGAGGATGCACAGCACCAGCGTCGACGTCCGCACCCGTCCGCCGAAGATCTTCGCGGGAAGGAACGACGAGTGCAGAATCCGGTCGAGTCCGCGCCGCGGTTCGTCGGTCATCCCTCGCCCTCCGCTGCCCGGACCGTCTGAAGGTCCGGTTCGACGGTGATCCCCTGCCGTCTCATCGCGGTGGCGATGCGCACGCGCAGTGCGCGCCCCACCTGGAACTGCTTGCCCGGCAGGGTTCGCGCCACGACGCGAACGCTGACCTCGTCGACCGTCAGACTCTCCACTCCCATCACCGTCGGTTCGTCGAGCAGTAGTTTCTTCAGCCCGCGATCCGCGAAGGCCTCGACACCGACCTGGTGCAGCACCTCGTTGACCCGGTTGATGTCCGACGTCGCCGGGACGGGAACGTCGATCACGGCACGCGCCCAGTCCTTGGACAGGTTGATCGCCTTCACGATCTGGCCGTTGGGAACGGTGATGACCTCACCGTCCGAGTTCCGCATCCGGGTGACTCGGAGCGTGACGTCCTCGATCACACCCTCCGCGTCTTCCGACGACCCTGTCACCGCGAGCTGCACCGTGTCGCCGAACCCGTACTGCCGTTCGGTGATGATGAAGAAGCCGGCGAGGATGTCCTGCACCACGCGCTGCGCGCCGAAACCGAGCGCCGCACCGAGCACGGTGGCCGGGGCCACCAGGCTGCCGATCGGCAGGCTCAGCTGATCCAGCACCTTCATCGTTGCGATGACGTAGATGATGGTGATGATCACCCAGGTGATCACCTGCGCCACCGAGTGCCGGTGCTTGGTCGCCTCGGACCGCACGAGGGCGTCGCCCTGCATGTAGTTGCTGTCGATCCGGTCGGTGACCTTGCTGCCGCCCCAATTGACGAATCGCGCCATCAGGATCGCTCCGAGGACGGTGAGCGACACCGCAAGCCCCGTCGACGAGAGCCAGTCGAGCAGGTTCTGGGTGGGAGCGAACATCGCCGCCGTCGCTTCCATAGGTATTAGGACGCCTGATTCTCGCGCATCCGCCAGCGGATGCCCGATTCGAGGAATCCGTCGATGTCACCGTCGAGCACCGCCGACGGGTTGTTGACCTCGTACTCGGTGCGCAGATCCTTGACCATCTGGTACGGGTGCAGCACGTACGACCGCATCTGGTTGCCCCAGGAACTGCCGCCGTCGCCCTTGAGCGCGTCCATCTCGGCACGCTCCTCCTTGCGCTTGACCTCGAGCAGCTTGGCCTGCAGAACGCGCATCGCCGACACCTTGTTCTGTAGCTGCGACTTCTCGTTCTGACAGGTCACGACGATGCCGGTCGGGATGTGCGTCAACCGGACCGCGGAGTCGGTGGTGTTGACGGACTGCCCACCGGGGCCCGAGGAGCGGTACACGTCGACGCGGACGTCGTTCTCGTTGACGTCGATGTGGTCGGTGGTCTCGACCACGGGCAGGACCTCGACCTCGGCGAACGACGTCTGGCGGCGACCCTGGTTGTCGAACGGGCTGATCCGGACCAGCCGGTGCGTGCCCATCTCGACGGACAGGGTTCCGTAGCTGTACGGCGCCTTGACCGCGAACGTCGCGCTCTTGATGCCGGCCTCTTCCGCGTAGGACGTGTCGTAGACCTCGACGCCGTAGCCGTGCTTCTCCGCCCAGCGGACGTACATGCGCATCAGCATCTCGGCCCAGTCGGCGGCGTCGACGCCACCCGCGCCGGAGCGGATGTTGACCAGCGCGTCACGCTCGTCGTATTCGCCGGAGAGCATCGTCTTGACTTCCATCGCGGCGATGTCCTCGCGCAGGCTGTGCCGCTCGGCGTCGGCGTCCGCGATGGCCTCCGCGCCCTCGTCCTCGGCGAGTTCGTAGAGCACCGGCATGTCGTCGAGCCGCGACCGCAGTTCCTCGACGCGCCGCAGTTCGGCCTGCGAATGCGAGAGCTGGCTGGTGACCTGCTGGGCGTGCTCCTGGTCGTTCCACAGCTCCGGATCGGCGGCCTGGTGTTCGAGCTCGTCGATGCGGCGGCGCAACTCCTCCACGTCCAGCACCGATTCGACGGTACGGAGGGTGGTGTCGAGCTCGCTGAGGTCTGCGGATACGTCGGGATGCACGGTTCCCAAGGTTACCGGGTGCGCGCGCGGGCCCTCTCACCCCTGCTTCCCAGCCGAAGTCACCCCTTCCGATCACGGCGAGTCGAACCCTTGCGCACCCCGGACGCTCCTTGTTACATGCACGAGTACGCACATGTTTGTGCCGCCATTCCGGACGGAGTCGACGATGACCGTGACCGACCAGTACCTGAAGAACAACGAGGAGTACGCCGCCGGATTCACCGGGCCACTCCCCCTCCCCCCGAGCAAGCACGTCGCGGTTCTCGCCTGCATGGACGCGCGTCTGGACGTCTACCGGGCCCTCGGCATCCAGGAGGGTGAGTCGCACGTCATCCGCAATGCCGGCGGTGTCGTGACGGACGACGAGATCCGGTCGCTCGCGATCAGCCAGCGACTGCTCGGCACCACCGAGATCATCCTCATCCACCACACGGACTGCGGAATGCTCACGTTCACGGACGACGACTTCAAGAAGTCCATCCAGGACGAGGTCGGTATCAAGCCGGCCTGGTCGGCCGAGGCGTTCTCCGACCTCGACGAGGACGTCCGGCAGTCGCTGCGCCGCATCCAGTCCAGCCCGTTCATCACGGCGACCACGTCCCTTCGCGGGTTCGTCTTCGACGTCGCCACCGGAAAACTCGCCGAAGTGAAGATCGACTGAGTTCGCGCCGGCGCGGTACGAATAAGCACTACGAGTAATCTGTGCGACCGTGACCGACCTCCACGCCGACCTGCAGCTCGCCCTCCGAATCGCCGACGAAGCGGACGCGATCACCAGGGCGCGATTCGGGGCGCTCGACCTGTCGGTCGACGACAAGCCCGACCTCACACCGGTCACCGACGCCGACCTGGCCGTGGAACGGGCAGTGCGCGCGACGCTGGAAGCCGAGCGGCCCGCCGACGCCGTCCTGGGCGAGGAGTTCGGCGGCAACGCTCAGTTCACGGGACGCCAGTGGGTGGTCGACCCGATCGACGGGACCAAGAACTTCGTCCGCGGCGTCCCGATCTGGGCCACCCTGATCGCGTTGCTCGAGGACGGCGTTCCCACCGTCGGCGTGGTGAGCGCCCCGGCACTCGCGCGCCGCTGGTGGGCCGCTTCGGGCGCGGGCGCCTGGTCGACGTTCGACAGGTCGGAGCCCACTCGCCTCGCCGTCTCCGCCGTCGACCGACTCGGATCGGCCAGCCTCACGTTCTCGAGCCTGTCGGGATGGAAGGAACTGGGCATCCGCGAACAGTTCCTCTCCCTCACCGACGACGTGTGGCGGGTCCGCGGCTTCGGTGACTTCTTCTCCTACTGCCTGCTCGCCGAGGGCGCCGTCGACATCGCCGCCGAACCCGAGGTGTCGCTGTGGGACCTCGCGCCCCTCGACGTCCTGGTGCGCGAGGCCGGCGGCCGCTTCACCAACCTCGCCGGCGCCGACGGCCCGCACGGAGGCAGCGCACTGGCCACCAACACGCTGCTGCACGACGAGGCGCTGTCCCGTCTGCGCGCGAACTGACGTCGGAGTCAATACAGACAGCGGGTTCTGACAGGACTCCGGCGGAGGAGTCCGCCTCCGCCCTCCTCGGCCCCGAGACTCCCCGATTCCGCGGTTGGCCGCGTCCACCGTCGACGATTCCGGGGCCGCTACTTCACGCCCACCGCACGCGCGGGCACGTTCGGGATCCTGCCTGGTCGCTGGACCCCACCTGTGGTTACGGCGAACCGCTGCTCGGTCCGAGCCGATTTCGCCCTCGCTCGCGCCGCCCCTCGACTCGACCCGGCGGTGACGGAGCCGACGAATCCGGGGATATCGATCATCGTGTCGCCCTAGGTGAGCGGACTCGCCGCCACCTCCTCCCCGAACAGGCGCCGGGACGCTTCCGCGGACGGTCGCAGGCACTCGAACTTACTCAATAGTAGACACCCACCTTACTGCTGAGTAAGATAGATCGTGTCCACGCCCGAACACCGAGAAACAGCTGGTGATCATGAGCAAGCAAGACACTGTTGCCCCCAACGACAGCGCGAAGCGGAAGCCCCGCGACACGTCCGCCGTCGGACTGAATCCGGTCAAGCGCGACGCCATGGGTGCCGCGATGCGCGTGCTGACCAAGATCACCGGTTCCGATCTGGCCGAGAAGTACAACCTTCGCCAGACGATCGACCGGGTGACCTACGAAGGCACGAAGACCGGCTTCAAGACGCTCGGCGCCGCGACCCGCGGGTTCCAGAAGGTGTCCGGCGGCGGTGCGCCGAAACGCCTCCCCGACAACCCGACCGCCAAGGCCGGCTACTTCGACCTCACCCCGAGCGACGAGCAGCAGATGATCGTCGAGACCGTGCGCGAGTTCGCGGCCGAGATCCTGCGACCCGCGGGCCACGACGCCGACGCTGCCGCCGCTGCCCCTGCGGATCTCGTGAAGCGCGCCGCCGAACTCGGCATCACCCTGATCAATGTTCCCGAGGAACTCGACGGGGCCGCCAGTGAGCGCGGGGCCGTCACCAACTCCCTCGTCGCCGAGGCTCTCGCCTACGGCGACATGGGACTCGCCCTGCCGATCCTCGCGCCGAGCGGCGTCGCCGTCGCCCTCACCCAGTGGGGCACCGACTCCCAGCAGAAGACCTACCTGCCCTCGTTCACGGGCGAGCAGGTTCCGAACGCCGCCGTGGTCGTCAACGAGCCCCGCGCACTGTTCGATCCGTTCGCGTTGCAGACCAAGGCGGTTCGCTCGCCCAGCGGTTACAAACTCAACGGCGTCAAGAGCCTCGTTCCCGCCGCCGCCTCGTCGGAGCTGTTCATCGTGGCAGCCGAACTCGACGGCAAGCCCTCCTTCTTCATCGTCGAGGCCGACACGAAGGGACTCGTCGTCGAGGCGGACCCGAGCATGGGTCTGCGCGCCGCGGGCCTCGGCCGGCTCAACCTCACCGACGTCGCCGTGCCCGAGTCGGGGCTGCTCGGCGACGCCGACGCCGACGTGCGGAAGGCCGAATACGCCGACGCCATCCGGCTGGCCCGCCTGGGCTGGGCGTCGCTCGCGGTCGGAACCGGACAGGCCGTCCTCGACTACGTGATCCCGTACGTCAACGAGCGGGTCGCGTTCGGCGAACCGATCAGCAACCGTCAGGCGGTCGCGTTCATGGTCGCGAACATCGGCATCGAGCTCGACGGCCTGCGTCTGGTGACGTTGCGCGGCGCCTCGCGCGCCGAGCAGGGGCTCTCCTTCGCCCGCGAGTCGGCCCTCGCCCGAAAGCTGGCGTCCGAGAAGGGCATGCAGATCGGCCTCGACGGCGTTCAGCTGCTCGGTGGCCACGGTTACACCAAGGAACATCCCGTGGAGCGCTGGTACCGCGATCTGCGCGCCATCGGCGTCGCCGAGGGCATCGTCCTGATCTGAGCGGCCGGATTCGAACTAAGGAAACTGTCATGATCAACCTCGAACTTCCCAAGAAGCTCAAAGCCTCCGCGAATCAGGCGCACCAGGTCGCCGCGGAAATCTTCCGGCCGATCTCCCGCAAGTACGATCTCGCCGAGCACGCCTACCCCAAGGAACTCGACACCATGGCCGCCATGGTGGAGGGACTCAACGACTCCGGTAAGGGCGCGGCGGGCGCCGCCCTCGGACGGGGCGACGAGCCGAAGGTCATCGGGAACGTGAACGGCGGCAACATGTCGTCGCTGATGAACGTCATCGAAACCTGCTGGGGCGACGTGGGTCTCACACTGGCGATCCCGTACCAGGGCCTCGGCAACTCGGCCATCGCCGCCGTCGCCACCGACGAGCAGCTCGAGCGTTTCGGCAAGGTGTGGGCCTCGATGGCCATCACCGAACCCGGTTTCGGTTCCGACTCCGCCGCCGTCACCACCACCGCGGTGCTCGACGGCGACGAGTACGTGCTCAACGGCGAGAAGATCTTCGTCACGGCCGGCGAGCGCTCCACGCACATCGTCGTGTGGGCCACCGTCGACAAGACGAAGGGCCGCGCCGCGATCAAGTCGTTCGTCGTCCCGCGCGACGCCCCGGGCCTGAGCGTCGCCCGCCTCGAGCACAAGCTGGGCATCAAGGCGTCCGACACCGCGGTCCTGCTGCTGCAGGACTGCCGGATCCCCAGGGACAACCTGCTCGGCACGCCGGAGGTCAACGTCGAGAAGGGCTTCGCCGGCGTCATGCAGACGTTCGACAACACCCGTCCGATCGTCGCCGGCATGGCGGTCGGCCTCGGCCGCGCCGCGCTCGAGGAACTGCGCAGCATCCTCTCCGACGCCGGTGTGGAGATCTCCTACGACACTCCCGCGTACAACCAGCACGCGGCCGCCGCCGAGTTCCTGCAGCTCGAGGCCGACTGGGAAGCCGCCTACCTGCTCGCGCTGCGCGCAACGTGGATGGCGGACAACAAGAAGCCGAACTCTCTCGAAGCATCCATGTCGAAAGCGAAGGCCGGTCGCACCGGAACCGCCATCTCCCTCAAGGCCGTCGAACTCGCCGGCACCTTGGGCTACTCGGAGCGCCCGCTGCTCGAGAAGTGGGCGCGCGATTCCAAGATCCTCGACATCTTCGAGGGAACGCAGCAGATCCAGCAGCTGATCGTCGCTCGCCGTCTGCTCGGAAAGTCGTCCGCCGAGCTGAAGTAGCAGCTCGAGGGGGACTTCCATCGAGGGGTGCAGCCCCCGCCGCACTCACCTGCGGCGGGGGCTTCTTCGTGCGGGACGTCCGGCTTCACCGGACCGCGCGGCCGGCCCCCTCACGTCATCTACGCTGGACGGGAAATCCGTCACTGCAGCCGGAGGGGTTCTCCATGCCAGCTCAGCACTTCCTCACCAAGATCACGGACACCGTGGGAGCTGTGCGGGTGATGAACCGCGCAGGCCTCGTTCCCTTTCCCCGCGTCGACCAGGGCGTCCGATCGATCCTGGCCGTGCGGAAGTACGGTCCGTTCGCCGGGCCCGTCCACGCCAATGCCGAGGCCGGACTGGATGCGGTGGCCCTGATCGACGAGCGCGGCCCGCTCACCTACACCGACATCGAGGAGCAGTCCAACGCCCTGGTGCGGGCGTGGCAGGCCGATGGCATCACTCCCGGTTCCGTCATGGGATGCATGTGCCGCAATCATCGCGGCCTGGTCCTGACGATGCTCGCCGCCGCCAAGAACGGCACCAAGCTGGTGCTGATGAACACCGGGTTCGCCCGGCCCCAACTCGTCGACGTCGCCGCCCGCGAGCAGGTTCAGGCGTTCGTGTACGACGACGAGTTCCACGCGGTCGCCGAGGCCCTCCCGGACGAGGTCTTCACCTATCGCTCCTGGGCGGAGGACGATTCGACGTCCCAGGTCCGCACGCTCGACGGCGTGATGGAGGGCAGAGACCGCAGTTCGCTGCCCGCGCCGTCCACGCAGGGCGGTTTCGTCCTCCTCACCAGCGGCACCACGGGCACACCAAAGGGCGCTCCCCGCGGACACACGTCGCCGCTCGCGTCGGCCCAGTTCCTCGACCGGGTTCCGCTGCGACGCGGGCAGACGATGATGATGGCGGCCCCCGCGTTCCACGGGACCGGAGTCTCCCAGTTCGCACTCGCGCTGGCACTGGGCCAGACCGTGGTGATGCATCGCAAGTTCGATCCGGAGAACACGATCCGCCTGGTCGAGAAGCACCGCTGCGACACACTGGTCGTCGTTCCCACCATGCTGCAGCGCATCATCGACCTCGGGCCGGAGACCCTGGCCAAGTACGACACGTCGAGCCTGAAGATCATCTTCGCGGCCGGATCCGCCCTCTCCCCCGACCTCTGCAAACGCACCACCGCCGCTTTCAGCGACGTGCTCCACAACCTGTACGGCTCCACCGAGGTCGCCGTCGCCACCGTCGCGACTCCGGCCGACCTTGCGCTGGCGCCGGGCACCGCGGGGCGGGCACCCGTCACCTGCCACGTGGAACTCTATGACGAGTCGGGTCAGCGGATCACCGAACCCGAGACCGTCGGACGGATCTTCGTCGCCAGCGGTCTCAGCTTCTCCGGATACACCGACGGTCGCGACAAGGAACGCATCAACGGTCTGCTGTCCACCGGCGACGTCGGCCACTTCGACCGCAACGGCCTCCTCTTCGTGGACGGCCGGGACGACGACATGATCGTGTCCGGCGGCGAGAACGTCTACCCTCTCGAGGTCGAGAACCTGCTCGCCGACCGGGAGGACGTGCTCGAGGCCGCTGTGATCGGTGTCGAGGACTCCGAATTCGGCCATCGCCTCCGAGCTTTCGTGGTACCCGGCCCGCGATCCGCGAAGGACGCCGACGAGTTGAAGGCCCACGTCAAGTCGAACCTGGCGCGGTACAAGGTGCCCCGCGAGGTCATCTTCATCGAAGAACTTCCCCGCAACGCGACGGGCAAGTTGCTGCGTCGCGTCCTGATCGAGATGGACGTCACGGAGAGCTGATCCCGATCCCGGGATCGGTGAACCGGTTCGTGTAGATCTGTTCCGCGGTCGGCGAATCCGGGATCGCGGCACCCCCGGCGACGAGAATCGGTTTCAGTTCGTCGACCGTCCCCTGCACTCGCGCCATGTCGTACGTTCCGACCGATCCGACCGATCCGTCGGCCTCGTTCGCGATCAGCCCTTCGTCCTTCAGCAGTGTCGCACTGAACTCCGCCTCACCCTCGGTATAAGGCGAGAACGAGGAGTCCTGGGACACGATCCACGATGGCCTCGTTGGTGGACTCGGGAGTGGTGACGTAGTCGGCGGTGGACTGCTGGATGATCGGCACCAGCTTCTGCAGGCACGGCGTCAGCGATTCCACCTTGTCCGCGCGGACGGAGACGATGGACGCGTAGATGTAGCCCGAGTCCTCCCGTCGCGAGCGCGCGAACCCCGGCCGTCACGGCCACGAGCGGCCCCTCGGCGCGGCGGCCGCGAAGGTCAGGATGGCCGCGGGCCTGCAGTTTCCCTGCTGTCGCCGGCGGGAGCACTCGCCCTGTGGTCCGCGGTGAGCTGGTTCGTCCTCTCCCCCGAACGGCAGTTCCTCCTTCCTCCGCCGAATCGCGTTCTCACGCAGTCGCTCCTGGACTGAAAGCACCTGTCCCCTATGCTCGAGGCCCTCGCCGTCACTGCCCGCGTCCCGCTGATCGGCCTGTGCTTCGGTTACGGAATGACGGCCCGCACACTCGTTGCGTCCTCATCGCCGCCTTTCCCATCATCACCAACACTCACTTCGGACTCCAGTCCGTCGACCGCGGCCTCCACGACCTGTTCACACTCGGCCGGGCATCCCGATGAGATCGCCTGGTGAAGCTGGAACTTCGACGGCACTGCCCGCCGTTCTCACCGGCATTCGCACCGCGTCCGGCCTCGTCGCGGTCGGCACGATCATCGGAGACCTGTTCTTCGCCAAGGGCGAGCCCGGCATCGGCACGCTTCTCGACGTGTTCCGCAGCCGGCTCCAATCCGAGGATCTCGTCGCCGCGATCGTGATCGCGTCCGGTGTCGCCGTGTTCTCCGCGTTCGGCATCCTGTCCCGACTGCTCGTCGGCAGCTGGCACTCGTGCTGCCACAGATCCTGAGCACACCTTCACGAAAGGCCGTCATGCTCACTTCCCCGTTCTCCGCCCCGACCGTCGACATCACGCCGTATCTCGCCGGGGGAGCCCGCGCCCACAACAGTGCCGAATGCGCACGTGTGGCGGCGGAACTCGACACCGCCTGCCGTGAGGTCGGCTTCGTCCAGATCGTCGGTCACCGGATTCCCGGAGCGACGGTCGACCGGCTGGCCAGTGCACTCGACCCCGCGTCCGAGTCCCTGAGCATGAGTCTCGGGGTGGAATCCGCGAATCGGATGAACGACTTCTACGAAGCCTTCGTCGTGGGAGCCGAGACCACGACGCCGTGATCGAACCGCTCCCGGGACTCTCGTCGACGGGGTGCCGGGATATCCGCCGATCACGGTCGCGGAGAACATCGCGGCCAAGGTCGCCGGCGTGAAGCGGGCGTCAAACCGACTGCGGCACTTCGCGAAGCCGCGCGGGTCCTGTCCACCCGCTGGCAGCATCAGTCGGTGGGGCGCCCTCCCGCCGGCGATCGAATAGAGTCGACGCAGGAGCCGGGCCGGGCGGCGAGGTCACGACCCGCCTCAAGGAAAGGGTTCGGAAGGATCGATGACACACACGGAGCGAGCCCTGCTCACCGAATCCGTTCACGACACTCTTCGTGAACAGATCTTCTCCGGCGAACTGCCCCCTGGTACGCCACTCAGCGTTCCGGCGCTGGCCGCGAAACTGAACGTCAGCCGTACCCCTGTCCGGGAGGCCGTGCAGCAACTCATCTACGAGGGCATCGCGGTCTACACCCGCAATGCGGGCGCCAAGGTCGATTCTCTCGACGCGGACTCGATCCGCGCCGTCTTCGAGGTCCGCGAGGTGCTCGACGGACTGGCCGCATTTCATGCGACTGCCGCCGCCACCCACGAGACGGTGCAGCAGTTGAAGAAGATGGTGCAAGTCCAACGTGAGCTGCTGGACGGTCCCGCCGATCAGCGCCGCGATTCACGGCTCGACCTCGAATTCCACACCCTCATCCGGGAAACCGCGCGCAACAAGCCACTGAGCGTAGCCCTCCTGCGGTTGGACGGGCAATCGCATCTGTACCGGTCGGACATGTGGAGTGCGGATCTGAATCGGAGGCTGGCCGTCACCGAGCACGAGCGGATCGTCGGCGCCATCGAGTCCGGTGACGCGGTCGGCGCGCGGGCTGCAGCATGCGCCCATGTGGCGGGATTGCTGGTACGAACGACGCGGATGTGAGGGTCGCCCTCGACGGGGGCGAGCAGACAAAAAGAACCGGCGTCCTGGATTCCAGGACGCCGGTTCTTCAGTGGTAGCGGGGACAGGATTTGAACCTGCGACCTCTGGGTTATGAGCCCAGCGAGCTACCGAGCTGCTCCACCCCGCGTTGCATGAACAAAGTTACACGAGCGAACGAACGGATTGCAAATCGCCCGGAAAGCGTCCGACTAGCAACCTTTCAGCACCACTCGAGTCACATCCGTTACCTGAATGTTATGACGCTCGTCACATTTCGGGCGAAATCTGTAACGCTGCCGAGACCTGAAACTTCGGGGACGACCTGGGAAAACAGCGGTCGTTCGTCCCAGCATTTGGACGCCCGTCACAGAAAATCGACCCGTGACCATTCCGTGATCACCGCGTACGTTCGTTGCCAGCCCGAAACTACCGGGCAACGCCGACCCGCCGCAGCTCGACCTGCCCCCGCGGGATTCGGAATCCCGACACCTCGAGGGGCAGGGACGAGGACAGATCGACCACCGGGTCGGCACACCAGCCGTTACCGCACCACCACCACCTCGTCAGCAGGCGCGGAGAGGAAACAACCACATGACCAATTCCAGCATCGTCAAGCGGACCATGGGCGCAATCGCACTCACCGGAGCAGTCATCGGAGTGCCGCTCGGCCTGAGCACCGGCACCGCATCGGCCGCTTCCGGAGACTGGGACGCCGTCGCAGCGTGCGAGAGCAGCGGCAACTGGGGCGCCGACACCGGAAACGGCTTCTCGGGCGGTCTGCAGTTCACCGACAGCACCTGGGCAGCGAACGGCGGCTCCGGCTCGCCGGCCAACGCATCGCGCGAGGAGCAGATCCGCGTCGCCGAGAACGTCCTGGCAACCCAGGGACCCGGCGCCTGGCCGGTCTGCGGACAGTACCTCTGATCCGCACTTTGCTCGAAGTGCCCCGCGCGCAGCACGACTGCGCGCGGGGCACTCCTGAATAGCGAGTCCTCGTCTTACACCACCGGGACCCGTTTTCCTGCCATTTCGACGTGAGCCGCTGCACAAAATCGTGGTGATCCCCACCACATAACAGCAGGGTAACGAATAGACGCCGAAACGATATCGAGACACTCTGACCTGCAAAGACAGCGATAATTCGCCGTCGCAGCCGGACAGCTGTCCACCATTTTCGCCAGGTGAACTGCGGGCAAAGCTCCCGTACGGTCGCTCTCGGCCCGAAACAACCGGGCGAAAGCCGGCCCGCCGCTGCTAGCTCTGCCCCGCGGGTTCGGAATCCCCGAAACCTTCGAGGGGCAGGGACGCGGCACAGACTCGCAGCCCGGCGTGACGACGCGAACGTCGTCGCCCGCAGGCCGGCCACGCCAGCAAGCGCGGAGAGGATTGACCCCGCATGACCAATCACAGCATCAGCAAGCGTGCCCTCGGCTGGATCGCCGTCACCGGAGCCGTCGTCGCCGTCCCGCTCGGACTGAGCACCGGCACCGCCTCCGCCGCTTCCCACAACTGGGACGGCGTCGCCCAGTGCGAGAGCGGCGGCAACTGGGGAATCAACACCGGAAACGGCTACTACGGCGGCCTGCAGTTCTCGCAGAGCACCTGGGAGGCCAACGGCGGCACCGGCTCGGCATCGAACGCCAGCAAGGCCGAGCAGGTCCGCGTCGCCGAGAATGTTCTCGCGACCCAGGGCCAGGGTGCATGGCCGGTGTGCGGTCAGTACCTGTCCACCGGTGGCGGCGACGTCGCCGAGGCTCCGGCCCCCGCCCCGGAGCCCACCCCGGCCCCAGCCCCCGCCGCTCCGGCTCAGGTTCAGGCACCCGCCCCGGTCCAGCCCGCCGCACAGCAGGCGCTCGACGCCGCGCGTCAGGTCGCCGAGCAGAACGGCTACGGACAGCAGTTCCAGCAGCTGGTGGACACCAACCCGCAGCTGGTCGACGCACTGCGCTGATCTTTTGCTCATACGACGAGGCCCTGTCATCCGGTTCGGATGACAGGGCCTCGTTCTCGTTGTGGCCGAGACGCCGCTACTTCGGGATCGCCTCGTACGCGGCGACCGCCTTCTGGACGCGAGCGAGCGCTGCGCCGTAGGCCGCGAAGTCACCGCTGCGCTGCGCCGACGTCAACGCGTCGAGGGATGCGTCCAACTCCGCCACGGCCGCCGAGACATCCGTGCCGGACGGCGGTGTCGCCGGAGCGGTGGGCGCCGGTGCCGCACCCTGATCGACGGGCGGCGTGGTGCCGGTCTCCGGGGGCGTCCCTTCTTCCGCACTGGGTGCCGTCGCCACCGAACCCGTGCCGGCGCCGAACACCTGGTCGAGCGCCTGCGCCAACGTCGGGGCGTACCCGACACGCACACTGTTACTCGGCGGTGGCTCGCGGTAGCTCACCAGCACTCGGGACAGCTGCGGGAACGTCGACGTGTTCGGGCCCGTCGAACTTCGCTCCGTATACATCGGTTCGACATAGAGGATGCCGCCGTCCGCGATCGGCAAGGTCAGCAGGTTGCCGTACTGAATCTTGTTCGATCTCTCGAGCAGGGTTCTCTCCGACGCCACCCGGGGATCCGAGATCATCGAGTTCTGGGTCTGCTGCGGACCCTGGGTCTGCGTGTCCGTCGGCAACTGAAGCACGGTGAACTTGCCGTAATTCTCCGGATCCGACTTCACCGACAGATATGCGGACAGGAACTCGCGACTGTAACCCACCATCGCACTGGTCAGATTGAACGACGGTTTCCCGGTCTCGGGATCACCGACCAGCACGTAGTACGGCGGCTGGTTCGCGCTCGTGTCGATCGTGGGATCGCTCGGAACCGACCAGAACGCGTTGTTGGTGAAGAACTCCTTCGGATCGTCCACGTGGTACTTGGCGAGCATCTCGCGCTGCACCTTGAACAGGTCCTCGGGATAGCGGAAGTGCGCACGCAGTTCGTCGGGAATCGAATCCGCCGGCTGAACCGCATCCGGGAAGACACCCATCCACGCATCGAGCACCGGATCGTTCTGGTCCACCTGGTAGAGCTTCACGGTGCCGTCGTACGCGTCGACGGTGGCCTTCACCGAGTTGCGGATGTAGGACACCTCCTTACGGGGCAGCAGGCGGCCGGTGTTCTGGTCGATGCTGTCCTCGACGAGTCCGTCGAGCGAACTGCGCTGGGCGTACGGGTAGTCCTGCAACGTGGTGTAGGCGTCCACGATCCACACGACCTTGCCGTCGACGACGGCCGGGTACGAGTCGCCGTCCGCGGTCAGCCACGGGGCGACGTGCGTGACCCGGTCCCGCGGGTCCCGGTTGTAGATGATCTTGGAATCCGAACCGATGGCACCGGAGAACAGGATGTTGCGCTCGGTGTACTTGGCCGCGAACGCCAGCCGGTTGAACCAGTTGCCGATCGGCACACCACCGGAACCGGTGTACGTGTAGCGCGAGGTGTCGGTGTCGTACTCGCGCGGGTCCGAACCCTCGGATCCGCCGACGATCGCGTAGTCGGCGTCCGTGTCGGCGATGACCTCGCCGTAGTAGATGCGCGGCTGCTCGACCGGAATGACCTGATTACCCGCCTCCTGCGAGGCGATGTCGCTGACCATGTAGACGGGGTAACCGCTGTTGCTGTTGGCGGCTTCCTCCGCGGACTCGCCGGCAGCGGCGTTCACCCGATTCGCGGGGGCTGCGACCAGTCCGTTGCCGTGCGTGTAGACGGTGTGCTTGTTGATCCAGTCCGTCTGGTTACCCGTCAGGCTCTTGGACGACAACTCGCGGGCCGCGACGATGTAGTCACGCAACTGCCCGTCGATGTCGTACCGGTCGATGTCGAGCGTCGGCGGGAAGCCGTAGAAGTTCTTCAACTGCTGCTGCTGGGTGAACGTCCGCGACAGGATGTTCGGATCGAGCAGTCGCGTGTTCTCGATGGTCATGACGTCGGCGGGCACGTCCCGCGGCGGCTTCGTGCCGTACCCCTGATAGTCCTGGTACTCGACCTTGTCGTCGGTGATGCCGTACGCCTGCCGCGTGGCGGCGATGTTCCGCTCGATGTACGCGCTCTCCTTGTCGGCGGCGTTGGGACGCACCGAGAACTGCTCGACCACGAGCGGCCATACGGCGCCGACCAGGATCGAGGAGAGCACGAGAAGCGCTGTCGCCATTGCGGGAATCCGCAGATCGCGGAGGAAGATCGCCGCGAAGAACGCGCCCGCGCAGATGACCGCGATGGCCAGCAAGATCAACTTCGCCTGCAGCACCGCATTCATGTCGGTGTAGCTACCACCGGTGAACGTGGGTTCCTTGCGGCTGCTCGACAGCAGCGAGTAACGGTCGAACCAGTACGCGACGGCCTTGAGAAGAATGAACGTTCCCGCGAGCACCGCCAACTGGACGCGCGCCGCATTGGTCAGTGCCCCGCCCCGGCCCGCCAGCTTCAGCCCGCCGAAGATGTAGTGCGTCACCAGGCTCGCGAAGAACGCCAGCAGAACCGCGACGAACAGCCAGTTGAGGACGAAACGGTAGAACGGCAGATCGAACGTGTAGAAGCCGACGTCGAGGCCGAATTCGGGATCGGCGACGCCGAACGCGCCGCCGTTGACGAACAACTGCACCGTCACCCAGCTGGACTGGGCGATCAGCCCGGCGAGCAGTCCCACCGCGATCGGAATGGCCAGGCCGAACAAGCGCAGCCGAGTCATCACCGTGGTCCGGTACCGCGCCACCGGATCGTTGGGACCCGACACCGGGACGAACACCGGCCGCGAACGGTAGGCGAGCAGCAGTGCCAGCCAGACGATTCCGCCGACCACGACCCCGACTACGAGGAAGAGGAGCAGACGGGTGACGAGGACCGTGGTGAACACACCACGGAATCCGACCTCACCGAACCACAACCAGTCCGTGTAGGTGCTGATGAGCCGAGGGCCCACCAGCAACAGGGCAGCGACGACAAGCGCCAGCACCAGCAGCACTCGGCTGCGTTTGGACAACGACGGTAAACCTGCGGGGGGCCGCATGCCCACGTGCCACACTCCAAGAACTCGGCGACGCTGTCGCGCCGCGATCAACTGCACCGTTCGTTCGTCCACACCCGAACAGCACGGGCGTGACCGTTTCGTCCCACTCTACGTAACAACCGAGAGATGCGGCCGTCGGTCCTGTTCCGGGGGTGCGAAGATGGGTCTCGTGAGTGAAGAGAATGTGAACCGAGAGACGGACGCCCTCGCCCGCTGTGTGCGCGAGGTGGTCGAATTCGTCGATGCCGGAGGGTGGGATCAGCCGCCCCAGATGTTCGCACTCGTCCCGACCGAACTGCTCGCGGCCGCCGAACCGAGCCTGCTCGACCAACTCGCCGACGGCGCGGAATTGACCCCGGTGGAACAGGATCCGTTCCCCGACGACATCGACGGCGGGTCGCGCGCACTCGACGAATTCCTCGCCACCACCAGCTGGCCGGAGTCCGTGGTGGGGTGCGCACTCGTTCAGGAGATCGTCGTTCTGCCGCCCGAGGCGGAGTCCGATCTCGACGACGCGCTCGTCCCCCTGCTGTCCGATCGCGACGCCGCCGACGACGCCGCGCGGGCCGCGGCCGAGTCGCATCCCGACCGCCGGTCCGCCCGGTTGATCGCCGCCGTGCTGCGCGACGGACCGTCGTTGTGCCTGATGCAGTTGCGCCCCGACGAGGACGCCGACCCGTACGCAGGGATCGAACTACTCACCTACGACGATCTGGCACCGAACCTCATCAGCGCGTTGTACGCCACCCTCGACGCGACCGAGGAGGACTGACCGCTCAGCAGTGCGGCGCGTCCGCTCCGGTATTGATGGCCTCGAGCGCATCGACGGCTCCGTCGAGGTTCTCGACCTTCACCAGCCGGAGCCCGTCGGGCGCACCCTGGCGTGCCTCGTCGCAGTTCTTCGCCGGCACGAGGAACGTCTCGGCGCCCGCCTCCTCCGCGGCGATCAACTTGTACTTGATGCCGCCGATGGGGCCGACGTCGCCGTCGGAGTCGATCGTGCCGGTGCCGGCCACGAACTTGCCGCCGTTGAGTTCGCCCGGGCTGAGTTTGTCGATCACGGCGAGGGTGAACATGAGCCCTGCCGAGGGGCCGCCCACGTCGGCGAGGTTGAAGTCGATCGTGAACGGGACGTCCGGGATCTCCTCGGGAGTGATCCCCAGGTAGCCCTTGGACTCGTCGTCCGGGCGTGCGCCGAGCGCCACCCGCACCGTCGTCTCGGCGCCGTCGCGCCGGATCACGATCGGCACCTCCGTGTTCGGGGGCACATCGGCCACCGCCTCCTGCACGCCACCGACCGTCGACACCGGCTTTCCGTCGACACTCACCAACACGTCGCCCTCGCGCAGCAGTCCCTGGGAGGGGCCGTCCTCACCGACCTTGGCGATCCGCAGGTTGACCGGCTTGCCCAGGAAGTGGAGTGCCGCGAGTTCCGCGCTGTCCTCCGACTGCTGGAAGTCGGCGTCGTTCTCCTGCTTGACCTCGTCCTTCGACTTGTCCGGCGGGTAGACCTCCTCGCGGGGGACGATGCCCTGGCGCCCACTGGCCCACAATCCGAACGCTTCGAACACGTTGAGGTCGTCGCGCACCGCGACCGTCGTCATGTTGAGGTGGCCGGTGGTGTCGTCGACCTCCGTTCCCTCGATGGCGACGACTTCCTCACCACCTACTTCGCCGAGTGTGTTGAACGTGGGTCCCGGCCCGAGGGCCACGTACGGCACCGTGATCACCGTGCCGAGAATTCCGAGTACCACGATCGGGGCCAGCGCAGCCAGAAGCGTCACGATCCGTCGATTCACCTGGACCAGCGTAGAGCGCGAACCCGCGGACACGACTGTCGGCCGTCCGCGTGTTCGCCGTCAGCGTGACGAGGTGGACAGCCACGGAACCATGCGCCTTGTACCGTTGAGTCATGAGCAATCCGCCCTTCGGCTTCTCCAAACCCGACGACGATCCCGATCGTGACAAGAACACGGGGGATCAGAACGGGCCCGACCGCGACAAGAACGCGGGCGGTTCCGGCGACTTCGGTTTCGGGGCGGGTGGTTTCCCCGCCGGGGGCTTCGACCCGGCCTCCCTCGGCCAGATGCTGACCCAGTTCGGCCAGATGCTGAGCGGGATGGGCACGTCGATGGGGTCCGGTGAGCATAGCGGCCCGGTCAACTACGAGATCGCGAAGAAACTCGCGCGCCAGCAGATGGGGTCGGTCGCGCCCATCACCCAGGGCAACTCCGAGGCGATCGCCGATGCCTCACGGCTCGCGGAACTGTGGCTCGACGCCGCGACGACGCTGCCGGCGGGCGCGACGAAGACCGTCGCGTGGACGCCCAACGACTGGCTCGACAACACCCTCGACACCTGGAAACGGCTGTGCGACCCGGTCGCGGAGAAGGTGTCCGGCATGTGGGTGCAGGGGCTGCCCGAGGAAGCGCAGCAGATGGCCGGCCCGATGATCGGCATGATGAGCCAGATGGGTGGCCTCGCGTTCGGCTCCCAGCTCGGCCAGGCCCTGGGCCAGTTGTCGAAGGAGGTGCTCACCTCCACCGACATCGGTCTCCCCCTCGGTCCGGCAGGCACGGGCGCACTGCTTCCCGCCGCGGTGGAGCGGTTCAGCAAGGGGCTCGAACAGCCCGACCGCGAGATCCTCGTGTTCCTCGCCGCGCGGGAGGCCGCCTACCAGCGCCTGTACAGCCACGTCCCGTGGCTGCGTCAGCGTCTCCTCGCCACCGTCGAGGAATACGCCCGCGGCATCACGATGGATTTCTCGGCCATCGAGGACATGGCGAAGGGACTCGACCCGTCCGCGCTGACCGATCCGTCGCAGCTCGAGAACATCCTGCAGCAGGGCGCATTCGAACCCCAGACCACACCCGAGCAGAAGCAGGCCCTCGAGCGACTAGAGACACTGCTCGCCCTCATCGAGGGCTGGGTCGAGGTCGTCGTCGCGTCGGCACTGAACGACCGACTCCCCGGCGTCGCCGCCCTCAGCGAGACGCTGCGCCGCAGGCGTGCGACCGGCGGACCCGCCGAACAGACGTTCGCGACGCTCGTCGGACTCGAACTGCGTCCCCGCAAGGTCCGGGAGGCCGCGCAGCTGTGGACTCGCCTCACGTCCGAGTCGACCATCGACGCCCGTGACGGCGTATGGGCCCACCCAGACCTGCTGCCCGACTCGTCCGATCTCGACAGCCCGGATGCGTTCGTCGAACGTGTGCTCGGACGCGGCGACGGCGGCGATTTCGACAATCCGATGGCACAACTGGAGGCAACCGAGGCCCGCGAGCGGGCCGAGGAGGCCGAGCGCGGCAAGTCCGGCAAGGACGACGACCCCGAGTCCTGACCTTCTGACCCCACCAATTTTTCGATAGTGGGAAATCCACAGGTCGAAGCACGTTTCGGCCTGTGGACAACCCGCGTTTTCGGCGCTGATGCCGGGTCGTGGCCTGCGATCCTCAGCGTGTGACCATCCAGCCCACGCGACACGTCGGTGTCACTCTCGATCCCAGGATCGCCGTACTCGTCCGCCCCGACGGGCGCCTGCAGTTCGGCTGGGATCCCGAGCGCGCTCTCGTACTCGCCCCGCCTCCCGGGGTCCGGACCGAGCAACTCCTCGCCGTCGTCCGACTGCTCGACGGCAAGAACTCGCGGCCGCACATCCTGTGGACTGCCGTCGGGTACGGCATTGCGCCCACGGACGTGTCGAAGCTTCTCGGCGACCTCGACCGGGCAGGTCTGATCGATGTCGCCGGGACATCCCCCGTCGCGGACACGATCACGATCCGCGTGCACGGGCGCGGCCCGCTGTCGGATGCGGTGTCGGCCGGGCTCACGGACGGCGGCATCCGGGTATCCCGCTCCTTCCGCTATTCCGCCGACAGCGACGTCCGGCGGTGGAACGCCCTGTGCGTCGTGCTCGCGGACGATCTGGTGGCGGAACCTCGGCTCGTCGCGGATCTGGTCCAGAACGGGACACCGCACCTGCAGGTCCGGCTGCGTGACGGCCGCGGTGTCGTCGGCCCTCTCGTGCTCCCGGGCAACACCAGTTGCCTGCGGTGCGCCGATCTCCTCCGCGCCGCGTACGACGAGGACTGGCCGCACCTGTCCGCTCAGCTCCTCGGGACGGTCGGGCACGCGAGCCCCGCCGTGATCATGGCCACGGCCGCAGTCGCCCTCGGCCAGCTCGAGGCCGTCTTGGCCGCGCCGCGAGGCGCGCCGCCCAGCAGCCTCGACGCGACGCTCGAGATCGATCTCGGGGCGCACCGGCTGGTGACCCGGCGCTGGCCGCGGCATGCGAGCTGCAGCTGCACGTACCTGGCACCCGCTGCGGGCGAATCGAACCGCCTTCGGTCATGATGCATGATGGTGGGGTGTCCGACATCCCCCGCAGGAGTTCCGCCCGCACCGCCAAACTCGCGAGCATCCCGTTGGGGATCGCGGGGCGTGCTGCGATGGGCTTCGGCCGGAAGCTGACCGGCGGCGACAAGGACGAGATCGACGCACAGCTGAGCGCCAAGGCCGCCGAGCAATTGTTCGCGGTCCTCGGCGAACTCAAGGGCGGCGCCATGAAACTCGGGCAGGCGCTCAGCGTCATGGAGGCGGCGATCCCCGAGGAGTTCGCGGAGCCCTACCGTGAATCGCTGAACAAGCTGCAGGCGCAGGCGCCTCCCCTGCCCGCGCGGGCCGTCCACAGAATGCTCGACCAGCAGCTGGGCACCAAGTGGCGTGACCGGTTCCAGTCGTTCGACGACACCCCGACCGCATCGGCCAGCATCGGCCAGGTACACCGCGCGGTCTGGGCCGACGGTCGCGACGTGGCCGTCAAGGTTCAGTACCCCGGCGCCGACGAAGCGCTGCGCGCCGACCTGAAGACGCTCGGCCGATTCGCGGGACTGTTCGCCTCAGTCATGCCCGGCGTCGACGTGCGCCCGGTCATCGACGAGTTCACGGCCCGCACCGAGGAAGAACTCGACTACCGGATCGAGGCGAACAATCAGCGCCGCTTCGCCAAGGTGTACGACGGGGATCCGCAGTTCGCGATTCCGCACGTGGTCGCCAGTGCCCCCAAGGTCGTGGTCACCGAATGGATGTCGGCGAAGCCGCTGTCGGCCATCATCGCCGACGGCACCCCCGAGGAACGCAACACCGCGGGTGCACTGCTCGCGGAGTTCCACTTCGCCTCCCCCACCCGCGTCGGCCTGCTTCACTGCGACCCGCATCCGGGTAACTTCATGCTGCACAGCGACGGCCGCCTCGGTGTCATCGATTTCGGTGCCGCCGCACCGTTTCCGCACGGGCTTCCCCCGGTGCTCGGGTCCATGGTCCGGCTGGCGCTCCACGAGCAGTTCGACGAACTGACGGAGTTGCTGCACGCCAACGGATTCGTCCTGCCCGGCCGAACGGTCACCGACAAGGAGATCGCGGACTACCTGCGTCCCGTCACCGACCCGATCCGCACCGAATCGTTCCACTTCACCCGCGCCTGGCTGCAGAAGGCCGCGGGTTCCGCGACCGACTTCAACAGTGCGCAGTTCCGGACGGCCCGGGCACTGAATCTGCCGGCGGAGTATCTGATGATCTTCCGGGTTCTCGTCGGCTCGGTGGGAATCTGCGCTCAGCTGGACGCATACGCGCCGTACATGGAGATCCTCACGCGGTGGCTCCCCGGCTTCGCCGACCCCGCCCCCGAGGACGAAGACACCGTCTGAGCCCGTAAACACAGAACGGGCGTTCGCCCGGACCACTCATGTGAGTGGCCGGGCGAACGCCCGAATTCTCCCGCCCCGTACCGGTTTCTACGCACAGACCAGAGTCTGTGTCTTGCGCGGACGTCCCCGGGGACGCTTGCGGGCGATCACGACGCCCTGGTCGAAGATCTCCCCACCCCACACGCCCCACGGCTCACCCCGATCGAGGGCCGCGTCGAGGCAGCGGGAGCGGATCGGGCAGGACGCGCACAGCGCCTTCGCCTGTTCCAGCTCGGTGGGAGAGTCCGCAAACCACAGGTCGGGATCATCGACCCGGCAGGGCAGGTCACCACGCGCGGACACTATCTGAACAAATCCGCTTGTGGCGGTTGAGGTTTCGGATACCCCTCGGCATGTCACGGTAGACACGTCCTTCTCCTCTGCTCTCATTGCGACGGTCAATCTCTTCGGTTCGATGAAGTGGGTGCGAACCAGAGCCGAGGCTGCGAGCGGGAAAAGAGCTCGAACTACAAAGGCCACGGTCCGCGATGCGGGTCCGTGGCCTTGAAAAGACGGTAGGAGTTGATCTACCGAGGAATTCCTCGACAACTCCGATACACGGACTCGACTGCTGCTGCGGGACGACGACGGGCTGCCGACCAGACAATCGCCGGTGCCGTTTCCGCCGCGTTCATGCCGAACAGCGCGGAGGCAGCAGCGACTGCCGTCTCATGTGCTTGGAACTTCGTCATTTCACTGCCACCTCCACTTCTTCTCGATCCGATGTGAACCACACGGGTCTCCCCGCGCACTGAAACCACAGTAGGCAATTCTCCAGAACCGCACAACCTATTTTTGACCTGCAGTGATGCGCGCTACCCCCTGCCGCGTGGGAGTCGTTCAGGGACTACCGCTTCCCTTGATCACACCGAGGACGTCCTCGCCGAACTGCTCGAGCTTCTTCGCACCGATCCCGGGGATCGCGACGAGCCCGCGATCGTCCTGCGGCCGCTGCTCGGCGAGAGCCGTCAACGTGTTGTCGCTGAACACCACGTACGCCGGGACCTTCAGCTCCCGCGACTTCTCGAGCCGCCACGACCGCAGCGATTCGAGCAGCTCCACGTCGACATTGGACGGGCAGCCCTCGCAACGACCGAGCATGGTCGCGGTCGTCCCGATCAGCTGTTTTCCGCACAGCCGGCACCGTGGACGCTTCTTGTTGCTCTTGACGGGCGCCGCGATCCGCGAGGCAGGTGAATCTTCGGGGATGAGTCCGTGCAGGAACCGCGAACGGCGCCGCGACTTGCGGCCCCCCTCGTTCCGGGACAGTGCCCACGACATCTGCAGGTGCTCCCGGGCGCGGGTCACGCCGACGTACAGCAACCGGCGCTCCTCCTCGACGGCCGCCTCGTCCGGTGCCGAGTTGGAGTCGCCGAGCACGTGCTGGATGGGCAGCGTTCCGTCGGTGAGCCCGACGAGGAACACGGCGTCCCACTCGAGCCCCTTGGCGGCGTGCAGGGACGCGAGTGTCACACCCTGCACGACGGGTGGATGCCGCGCCTCGGCCCGCAGACTCAGTTCGCGCAACAGCGCGTCGAGGGTCAACTCCGGATCCTGGGTCAGCTGTTCCTCGGTGAGCGCGACCAGCGCCGACAGCGACGACCACCGTTCGCGAGCCTGCGCACCCGCCGGTTCCGCGTCGGTCAGCCCCAGCGGAGCGAGGACGGCGCGGACGAGCGTGACCAGGTCGGCGCCGACCGCATCCGGCAGGTCGTCGCGACCTGCGGCCTGGCGCAGCGCCGCGACGGCCTGGCGCACCTCGGTGCGCGTGAAGAATCCCTCACCGCCCCGGACCTGATACGGGATGTCGAGTTTCGTCAGCGCCTGCTCATGTACCTCGGACTGGGCGTTGATCCGGTACAGGACCGCGATCTCCGCGGCCGGAGTGCCGGACGCGATGAGCCGCTTGATCGTGCGCGCCACCCCGGCGGCCTCGGCCGGCTCGTCGTCGAACTCGACGAAACTCGGCTCCGGCCCGGAGTCGCGTTGCCCGATCAGCTGCAGGCGGGTGCCCGCGATCCTGCCGCGGGCCGCTCCGATCACGCGGTTCGCCATAGACACGACCTCGGGAGTGGAACGGTAGTCGCGCTCGAGGCGGACGACGGTGGCCTCCGGGAACCGGCGCGAGAAGTCGAGCAGGTAGTTGGGTGTGGCGCCGGTGAACGAGTAGATGGTCTGGTTGGCGTCGCCGACGACGGTGAGGTCGTCCCGCTCCCCGAGCCAGGCGTCGAGGACCCGCTGCTGCAGCGGAGTGACGTCCTGGTACTCGTCCACGACGAAGCACCGGTACCGGTCGCGAAACTCCTCGGCGACAGCCGAATGCTCCTCGAGTGCCGCCGCCGTGTGGAGCAGGAGATCGTCGAAATCGAGGAGCATCCCGTCCTGGCCGCGGGCCTTGAGCTGCTCGTAGCCGTGATACACCTCGGCGACCTTCGCGGCGTCGACCGGCGCCTCCCGGCGTAACTTCGCCACCGCGCGCGGGTAGTCCTCCGGCGCGATCAGCGACGCCTTGGCCCATTCGATCTCGCTCGCCAGGTCGCGGACGCTCTCCGTGCTGGTGGACAGTCCGACCCGTCCGGCGGCGGACGACACGACCGCGAACTTGCGGTCCAGCAGCCGCCACTCTGTGTCGCCGATCACCTGCGGCCAGAAGTACCTCAGCTGCCGCAGCGCAGCGGCGTGGAACGTGCGCGCCTGAACCTGCGCTCCCCCGTCGCCGATCCCCAGGCTGCGCAGCCGGCCGCGCATCTCGCCTGCCGCGCGAGCCGTGAACGTCACCGCCAGCACCTGCCCCGCGGCGACGTGCCCACTGGCCACGAGGTGCGCGATACGCCGGGTGATGGTCCGGGTCTTCCCCGTTCCGGCCCCCGCCAGCACACACACCGGACCCCGGGGAGCGAGTACCGCTGCGGACTGTTCGGGATCGAGACCGGTACTCGTCACCTCTGCTGCGCCGGCTGCTGACATGGCGTCCATCATGACAGGGGCGACCGACACGGCGCGAAGCGGACGAACACCGCAGTGGGAACACACGACGGAGTCGTGGTGTTATATCCGCCGTGACTGCTACCGACACCCACGCCCTGACCATCTACTCCACCACCTGGTGCGGCTACTGCCGGCGCCTGAAGACGCAGCTGGACGAATCCGGCATCGGCTACGTGGAGATCGACATCGAGGACGATCCGGCATCGGCGGAGTTCGTCGGCAGCGTCAACGGCGGCAACCACGTCGTCCCCACCGTCAAGTTCGCCGACGGCAGCACCGCGACCAACCCGTCGTTGTCGCAGGTCAAGAAACTCCTCGGCGTCTAGGATTCCGTCGCTGCTCCCGCCCAGGACTCGATGATCCCGCGAGCGATGGAAATCGAGCCGGGGAGCAGCAGCGGGGCGTCGGTGTCCGACGCCCAGTCGCCGAGTTCGAGTGCCGTGCGCACCTCGTCCCGAGTGAACCACCGGGCCTCGGCGATCTCGCCGTCCGCGAACGTCAGCGGGGCGTCGGGATCGCCGACGGCCGCGAACCCGATCATCACCGAACGGGGAAACGGCCACGGCTGGCTGCCGAGGTAGCGCACCTCACGGACGTCGACACCCACTTCTTCCTTGATCTCCCGGACGACGCACGTTTCGAGCGATTCACCGGCCTCGACGAATCCGGCCAGGATCGAGAACCGCCGCGCCGGCCACGTGGGCTGCCGGGCCAGCAGGACGCGATCTCCGCCGTCGTGCACGAGGCAGATGACCGCCGGATCGGTGCGGGGAAATTCCTCGTGCCCGGTGCTCGTCGAGATCCGCGACCATCCCGACATCGTCGGCTCCGACGGCGCGCCGTCGAGCGCACTGAAGCCTGCGCTGTCGTGCCAGTTGAGCATCGCGAGCGCCCCGGTGAGTACCCCGGCGTCCGCGTCGTCCAGCGTCCCGCCCAGCATCCGGAGATCGGCCAGCTCGCCGGTCAGCGCCTGCACCCGCACCGCCCACACGTGCCGATCCTTGCGGATGCCGAGGAAGACCGCCCCCCGTTGCGGTTCGGGGCCGAGTTCGGTGGCGTCCGCGAACACCAGCCCGTTGTCGCCCACCCGCACCTGTCCGCGGTGATTGACGCGCAGTAGCAGCGCATCCCGCCAGCCCGCTCGCAGTGCGTCCGTGTCCGAACGCAATTCCTCGGCCCGCCCCACGGCGGAGCGGGACAGGAGCGGGGTGTCGTTCAGCCGGAATGCAGTCACGCCGTCGACAATACTGCCGATCAGTTGGCGACCCGACGGATGTACAGCAGTCGGTCGTTCTCCTCGATCGAATCGACCTCCGGCGAGCCGACCCGGATCAACCGCCCTTCCCGCACCACACCGAGCACGATGTCCGCGAGGTGACGCGGGGAGCCGCCGATCTCGTCCCGCTCCACGGGGCGTTCCGCGATCGCGAAACCGGCCTCCGGAGTCAGGAGGTCCTCCATCATCTCGACGACGCTCGGCGTCTTCGTGGCTATGCCGAGGAGCCGGCCGGCGGTCTCTGAGGACACGACGACCGAATCAGCGCCGGACTGCCGGAGCAGATGCGTGTTCTCGGATTCGCGGATCGCCGCGACGATCTTCGCCTTCGGTGCGATCTCGCGGGCCGTCAGCGTCACCAGCACCGCGGTGTCGTCACGGTTGGCCGCGACGATGATCGCCGACGCGTTCTGCGCGCCCGCCAACCGCAGCACGTCCGATTTGGTGGCGGACCCGTGGACCGTGACGAGGCCCTTGCTGGCCGCCGAGTCGAGCACCGCGTGGTCGGTGTCGACCACCACGATCTCCGACGGCGGAACGTCGTCGCCGAGCATCGCGTCGATCGCGGTGCGTCCCTTGGTTCCGTAGCCGATCACCACGGTGTGATTGCGCACGTGCTGCCTCCAACGCTGAATTTTGAACGCCTGCCGGGAGCTCTGCGTGAGCGCGGAGAGAGTCGTACCGACCAGGACGATGAGGAAGAAGATTCGAAGAGGCGTGATCAGGAGAACGTTGACGAGCCTCGCGGACGGTGTGAACGGCGTGATGTCGCCGTAGCCCGTCGTCGACAACGACACCGTCGCGTAGTAGATGCAGTCGAGCAGCGACAATTCGTTGTCCTGCACGTCGCGGTAGCCCGCCCGGTCGATGTACACGATGAGAACCGCCAACGCCAACGCCGCCAAGGCGATACCCACGCGACGGTAGATCGCCCGCGCCGGACTGGTCTGCAGCTCCGGAATCCGGAGTACACCCACCAACGCGAAGTCGGGCCGGTCGGTCAGGGTGTCCGACCTGCTCAATCTCTCACGCAGCCTACCGGCCATATGTTCGTCTCCACGTTGCACTGAACTCCGACATCGGCTGGCAGCCTAACCCCGATTGCCCCATCGGTGACACGTCGGAGCCTCGTTGTCGCGAACCGAGTTGTTCGGGCAAGCTCACGTCATGCAACGAGAGAGCCACACACCACGACCGAGCCAGAAGCCCGCACTCCGCCTTGCCGCGCTTCTGCTCGGCGCGGGCACGATGCACTTCGTCGCCCCCAAGTTCTTCGACTCCACGGTCCCCACCCAGCTTCCGGGCGATGCCCGGACCTACACGTACGTGTCGGGGGTCGCCGAGCTCGCCATCGGCACGGCGCTCGCCGTGCCGCGAACCCGCCGGCTCGGTGGCGGCCTCGCTGCTCTCCTGTTCGTCGCCGTCTTCCCCGCCAACGTCAACATGGCAGTGGACTGGGTGAAGAGCTCCAAGACGACGAACGTGCAGAAAGCCGGTGCGCTGCTGCGTCTTCCGTTGCAGATCCCGTTGGTCACCGAGTCACTGAAGGCTCGGCGTCGGGCCTGATCTCGTCGGCGGGAGAACCGGCGGAACGGAGCAGACGGGCGAGCGCGTCGGCGTCGGGCAGGTGATCCGGCGCGATCGTCCGTCCGGTCCGCACGTAGTGGAAGGCGGCGCGCACCCGCTCGATCGGAACGTCCATCAGTTCGGCCCACGCCAGCCGGTACGCGGCCAGCTGCATCACGACGGCCTTCTCGTTGGCCGCGCTCGGCTCGGCGCCGGTCTTCCAGTCGATCACCGTCCACCCGCCGTCGGGATCGGTGAACACCGCGTCGATCCGGCCGCGCAGCACCGTCCCCGCCACCGACGTCTCGAACGGCACCTCGACCTCGGTCGGGTTGCGGTCGGCCCAGGGCGAGCGCAGGAACGCGTCCTGCAGGGTCGCGAGGTCGGTGTCGGGGCCCGCGCCGGTGTCGGCGGCACCGGGTAGCTCGTCGAGGTCGAGCAGCCGGGTGGCCCCGAAGCGGCGCTCCACCCAGGCGTGGAACGCGGTACCGCGCCGCGCGAGCGGATTCGGCGGGTACGGCAGCGGACGCCTCAGCCGGGCGGCCAGGGCGTCCGGGTCGGCTTCGAGTTCGACGAGCTGGCTCACCGACAACTGACCGGGTAACACCACCTCGGTGCGGGCGTTCGCCCGCGCCTCCCGCTCGGCGAGAAGGGCGTCGACGTCGGCTGCCCAGTTCTCGGGATCGTCGTCCCCGCCTGCCGGTGCCGTCTCGCCTGCACTCTTCAGCGCCGCCACGACCAACGCCGCGCCGCGCTCGACCGACTCCCGTCGGAGCCCGAGCGGATCCCGCGGCCACGCAGCCGACTTGGGGGTACTGGTCAGCGGGTTCTGCTCGTCGGGTTCGGGTGCGGGCGCCCAGATGTCGACGATCCCGATTCCCTCGTGCTCCTCGTCGGTCACCGTGTCGCGCAGTTCGGTGAGGAACTCCGACGGACCCTTGGGCTCCGTTCCGGATTCTGCCCAGTGGTGACCCGACGCGAACAGCACCCGTTCGGTGCGGGTGAGTGCGACGTAGAACAGCCTGCGGTCCTCGTCGAGTTTGCGGGCCGCCAGCGCCGCCTTGTGCGCCTTCACGGCCTCCTCGAGGTCTTTCCGGTCGTACAGGTTCTCGAGCTCGAGAACGGGCACGCCGTCGGCCGACTCCCCCGGCCGCGCACGGTCTCCGCGCAGCGAGGGCGGCAGTTCACCGACGGCACCGAGCCAGGACCCGGACGCCGTCCGCGAGGGAAAGACGCCGGCCGTCAGGTGCGGTACCGCCACCACTTCCCACTCCAGCCCCTTGGCCGAGTGCACCGTCAGCACCTGGACGCGGTGCGGGTCCACCTCGACTTCGCCCGGAGCCAAACCCTTTTCGACCGATTCCGCGGCCGACAGAAAGGCGAGCAGTCCGGTGACGGTGGCCGACGTGCGGCTCGCGTACCCGGCGACGACGTCGGCGAAGGCGTCGAGATGTTCGCGGCCCGCACTCCCCCGCGCCGACCGACGCGTCCGGGCCTGTGCTTCGATGCCGATACCCAACACCCGTTCGACCTCGGCCACCAGCTCGGTGAGTGGCTGCCCGATCCGCTCACGCAGAGACGCCAACTCCGCCGCGACGGCGGTGATCCGTGCGTAACCGACCTGCGAATAGCGTTCGGCGGGACCGGGATCCGCCAGTGCATCCGCCAGGCCGGCCTGCTCCGCGTGCTCACCGGGCAGCGCCTCGCCGACGGCGTCGGCCAGAGCGGACGAATCGGTGACGGCGCCGGTGGTGCCGTAGCCGGTTCCGATGGCCAGTTCGGAGGCTCGCCGCGACAGCGCCGTCAGGTCGGCGGCCCCGATCTGCCATCTCGCCCCGGTCAGCATTCGCACGGCGGCACTGCCCGCCATCGGGTCGGCGACCACCCGGAGCATCGCGATCACGTCGGCCACCTCGGGGGTGTGGAGCAGTCCACCGAGACCGACCACTTCGACCGGCAGACCCCGGGACCGCAGCACCTCCGCGATCGGTGCGGCGTCGGCGTTGCGGCGGATCAGCACCGCGGCGGTCGGCGGGTCCTCGCCCCGGCTCGTGGCGTCCGCGTACTGTTCGGCGATGCGGTCGGCCACCCATTCGCGTTCCTGCACGACGTCACCGGTGAGGGCCAGCCGCACATCACCCGGGACGGCCTGCGGTCGCGCCCGCAGAGTGCTGACCGACACGCCCCGCTCACGCAGGGACGCCGACGCCATGTTGGCCAGCGCCAGTGCCTCCGGCGGGTTGCGCCAGCTCGTGAGCAGTTCCAGGGTCGGCGCCGGATCTCCGTTCGTCAGCGGGAAGTCCGTTGCGAAGCGGGGCAGGTTGGCCGCCGAGGCACCCCGCCAGCCGTAGATCGACTGCATGGGGTCGCCCACCGCGGTGAGCGCGAGTTCACCGTCGAGACCGCCGCCGAACAGGGACGACAGCAGCACCCGCTGCGAGTGTCCCGTGTCCTGGTACTCGTCGAGCAGCACCACCCGGAAGCGGGTGCGCTCGGCGAGTCCGACTTCGGGGTGGTCCGCGGCGACGCGTGCCGCGAGCGACATCTGGCTGCCGAAGTCGAGCGCACCTTCGCGGCGCAGCGTGTCCGCGAGACGCTGCACCAGGGGAAGGAGATCCACCCGCCGGTGCTGGGTGTCGAGGATGTCGAGCAGTTCCTTGCCGGGGCCGCCGCGCTGTCGCGGTCCGGCGGGCAGGGTGTGGACGAGCTTGTCGAGCTCGGTGTGCGCCTCTCGCAGATCGTCCGGTTCGACGAGGTGCTCGGCCAGCTGCCCGGACAACGCGAGTACGGCTTCGGTGACCGACGCCGGATTCCGGTCGGTGTCGAGGTCGCCGTCCCAGGAGCTGACCACCCGGTGCGCCAGCTGCCACAGTTCCGTCTCCGACAGGAGCGTCGCCGAGGGTTCGATGGGCAGCAGGAGCCCGTGCTCGGACAGCAGTCGCCCGGCGTAGGAGTGGTAGGTGCTGACTTCCGGTTCGCCCGCGAGGATCCGCGACCGCAGGTCGCCGCTCGGGTCGACCCTGCGGAGCAGGTCCGAACCCGCCAGCCGGGCAAGGCGTTTCCTGATCCGGGCGGTCAGCTGCTGCGCCGCCTTCCGGGTGAACGTCAGCCCCAGCACCGCCTCGGGGTCGACGACACCGTTGGCCACCAGCCACACGACGCGGGCCGCCATCGTCTCGGTCTTGCCCGCGCCCGCCCCCGCGACGACGAGGGTCGGGCCGAGGGGGGCCGCGATGACGGCGGCCTGCTCCGGGGTGGGTGGATGCTGCCCCAGGCCGATGGCGAGTTCCACCGGGTCGATACGGATGGTCATTCCGACGTCACCTGCCGTCCCTCGTCGTGCGCGGGGCAACTCGTGCGCACCGGGCAGTGCCGGCAACCGTCGTTGACGCGGGCGAGGAACCCCGGCCCCTTGGTGGCCGCCGCTGCCGCGTGGATCACCGCGAGCCACGTCTCGAGGTCCTCGTCCGACAGCGGTGCCTGCACCCGCTGGGTGGCGCCTTCCTTCTTGTGCGGTTTGGCGACGAAGACCAGCCGCGCCCCACCGGGTTTCGACGCCGGCTCCCCGTCGATCGCGCCGGTCGCCGCCGCCACCTGGTACGCCGCCAGCTGGGCGTGCTGCTGGGCGTCGTCCTTGGTGACCGGTGCGCGGGCGGTCTTCACGTCGACGATGACGGGCCTGCCCTCGGCATCGCGTTCGAGCCGGTCGATCCGCCCCCGCAACCGGATCGTCGGGGAACCCTCTTCCTGCGGTTCCAGGACACCGTCGACTGCCACCTCGACACCGACCTCGGTGAGTTCGGATCGGGTGTTCCCGAGCCAGGCGGTGAACGTGGCGAGCATGTCCCGGGTGCGGTCGAGTTCACGCCGCGAGTACCACTGAGATCCCAGATCGATCGAATCCCAGGCGTTCTCCAGTGCGCGTTCCACCTGATCGGGCGGGATGCGGCCGGCGAGCGCCTGCACCAGCGTGTGCACGAGCGTTCCGGCGATGGCGTGGGTGTTGTCGCCGTCCGTCCCGCCGTGGCGTTCGAGCAGCCACCGCAACGGGCACGTGTTGAGCAGGTCGATGGTGGACGGCGACAACGACACCGGTCCGTCCTCCTCGTTCCACAACGCCACGCCGGTGCTCGGTTCGGCGGTGCCGTACCACTGGTCCGGGTGTGCGCCGCGCACTCCGGCGTCGGCGAGCCGGGCGAGTTGCCGCGCCGCGCGGTCCTGCCGGGCGGGATCGGATTCCGCGACGTCCGGATCGCAGACCACGCTGCGCAATTCGGCGACGAGGGCAGGCAGGGCCAGGACCCGGGTCGCCGGATCCTCCGCCTGCACGACCGTCTCCTCGACGTCCGAATCCTGGTCTCCGGCGAGCAACTCGTCGACGAAACGGGAGTGAACGAGATCGGCGTCGCCGCTGGCCGAGTCGACCGCGGTGACGAGCAGGCTCCGCCTCGCCCGGCTGCACGCCACCAGGAACAGCCTGCGTTCCTCGGCGAGGAGCGGTGCGGTGCGCGACATCCGGTCGGCGGCCGTCTCGCTGCCGTCGGACACTCCGGCGGTCAGGTCGATCAGCGCCTCGGTGCCGAGTAGGCTGCCGCGCGCCCGCAGGCTCGGCCACAGCCCTTCCTGCACACCCGCGACCGCGACGACGTCCCATTCGCGGCCGGCAGCCGAGTGGGCGCTGAGCACCGAGACGGCATCGACCGGGACGGCGGAGACGTTCCGCGTGGTGGGAATGGCTTGCCCGGTGAGGTAGTCGACGAACCCGGCGAGCTGTGCACGCGGGAGGCGGTCGACGTAACTCGCCGCGGCGTCGAACAGGGCGACCACGGCGTCGAGGTCGCGGTCGGCCTGTGCCCCGATCGGACCTCCGCGGGCGGAAGCCGCCGACCAGCGGCGTTCGAGTCCGGTGGCCTGCCATGCCGCCCACAGCACGTCCTCGATGCCGCGCCCACGGTCCAGGGGCACCTTCGCCTTGCGCAGCACGGACAGCACCCGGTTCAGGGATGCCGCTTCGACGTCGGTCAGCTTGGCCGTGACCCTGCGGGTGCTGTCGGTCTCGCCCACCAGCACGAGACGGAGGAGCTCGGCCGAGTCGCGGTCGCCGCCGGACGCCAGCTCGGCGCGCCGCAGTCCCCGGCGAAGACGCCGGAGCGCCACGGGTTCTGCGCCGCCGACGGGGCCGGCGAGCAGGGCGAGTGCGTCCTCGCCCGTGAATTCCTGCCCCGACAGTGCCCGCAGCACCAGCATCAGTCCCGACACCCCGTGCTGACGGGCCAGCGGCAACTCGGACGCCGCGGTGGTGACGGGCACACCTGCACCCAGCAGGGCACGACGCAGCGGCGCCAGGGCGCGCGGCACCGAGCGCACGATCACCGCCATCTCCGACCACGGCACCTCGTCGAGGAGGTGGGCGCGACGCAGGGTGTCGGCGATGAGCGCAGCCTCCTTCGCCGCCGTGCTCAGGACCCGGACCGACGTCCGTCCGCCGTCCCGCGCCGGGCTCCAGATCCGATGCGGCAGATGCCCCGGAAGCCGGGACGTGATCCGGGCTGCCGTGGTCGCGACCTCCGCCGTACTGCGAAAGTTGACCGGCAGCAACACCTGCCGGGGATCACCCTTGTCGGCCAGTTCGGCGAGGAATGTCGGGTCGGCCCCGCGGAAGCCGTAGATCGACTGGTCCGGGTCGCCGGCGACGACCGTGGTGCGGGTACCGGTGCCGACGAGCCGGACGAGTTCCGCGGCCTGCGGATCGAGGTGCTGAGCGTCGTCGACGAGCAGGTGCCGCACCCGGGCCCGCTCCGTGCGCAGCAGGTCCGGGTCGGTGGCGAACGCGGTGAGGGCCGCACCGATCAGTTCGGCGGCGTCCAGCGCAGGCGCGGTGGCCTCGGGGGCCTCGACACCGACGGCTCCGCGTAGCAGCATGCCGTGCTCGTACCGGGCGGCGAACATTCCCGCCGCCACCCACTCGGGACGGGTGTGCCGCCGACCCAGTTTGATCAGGTCTTCGGGGCCGAGGCCGCGCTCGCTCGAGCGCAGCATGAGGTCGCGCAGTTCGACGGCGAAGCCGCCCAGTGCCAGTGCGGGACGCAGACGTTCGGGCCACATCTCGCCGCCGTCCGCGATGTCGCCGTGCAGCATCTCGCGCAGCACGGCGTCCTGCTCGGCGCCGGTGATGAGGCGCGGGGGCGGGTTTCCGTGGGCGGCGGCCTGCAGCCTCAGCACCGCGAAGGCGTAGGAGTGGACGGTGCGTACGAGCGGTTCACGCGTGGCACGGGGGCCGTGGTGTTCGTCGTGGCCGATGAGCGCGGCGGTGACCTCTTCGCGCACCCGGCCGGCCGCTCGCTTCGACTGCGTCAGCACCAGCACCGACTCCGGGTCTTCGCCACCGGCGATCCGGTCGACCGCGACGTCCACGAGAAGCGACGTCTTGCCCGTTCCCGGGCCGCCGAGCACCTGCCAGGGATTCCAGCCCATTCCGAGGGGCGGCGCGGTGAGGACCCGCTGCGTGGCGTCGTCCCACACCCGGGCCTCGCGGACCGGGTTCTGACGGTGCACGAGCCGGGCACGGGGAACCGACGTCCTGGTGCGCACCGCCGATTCCGTCATGGGTGGCATTCCACCAGAACGGTCCGACATCTCGTGCGGCGACCCGATCCGGCATCATGGGTCACGTGTCAGCACTGAATACGTACCTGTTCGGCGCCGAGGACGGCACGGAGATCCTCGCCCTGCACGGACTCACCGGTCACGGCAGACGGTGGGAGGCACTGGCCACCGACCAGCTGCCGGACGCCCGCTGGATCTCCCCGGACCTGCTCGGGCACGGCCGTTCCACGTGGGCGCCGCCGTGGAACCTCGAAGCCCACGTCGCGAGCCTCGTCGACACACTCGACGCGTATGCGCGGGGACCCGTCCTGGTGGTGGGCCACTCGTTCGGGTGCGCCCTGGCACTGCACCTGTCGCGCGCCGTCCCCGACCGCGTCCGGGGACTCGTGTTGCTCGATCCCGCGATCGGGCTCGATCCCGAGGTGATGCAGTCGGTGGCGGATCTCACCATCTCGTCCCCCGACTACACCGACATCGCGGAGGCTCGATCCGAGAAGGTGCACGGCTCGTGGGGTGAAGTGGCCCGCGACGTCCTCGAGAACGAGATCGCCGAACACCTGGTGCCGCTGGCGAACGGCCGGGTCAACTGGCGGCTGTCCACCCCCGCCGTCGTCACGGCGTGGGGCGAACTCGCACGCGAGGCCGTCCTGCCGCCCGCGCACCTGCCGACCGTCCTCGTGCAGGCGTCGAAGGTGCAGCCGCCGTATGTCACACCCGAATTCCGCAAGGCTCTCACCGACCATCTGGGCGACAACCTGACCGCCGTCGACCTCGACTGCGATCACATGGTGCCGCAGGCCCGGCCCGACGATGTCGCCGAGCTCGTCCGCACGCTCCTCTGATGGTCGCGTGATGGTCGCGACGACGGAGGAACAGGTCGAGGCGGTCCGCGCACTGGTCGCGTCGATTCCGCCCGGACGGGTGGCCACGTACGGCGACATCGCCTCGGCGGCAGGGCTGTCCAGTGCGCGGACGGTCGGCTGGATCATGCGCACCGACTCCGCCGATCTCCCCTGGCACCGGGTGCTGGGCGCGTCGGGACGACCGGCGCCGCATCTCGCGCACCGGCAGATCGCGAAGCTCGAACTCGAGGGTGTTCCCATCCGGGACGGCCGCGTGGATCTCGCGGCGGCCCGGCACCGGTTCGATCAGTCCGGCTGACGCCCCGCCCGCCTCAGCACGTGCTCGGCGCGGGATCACCGCGGAACCGGGCGTCCATCCAGTCCAGCCCCTGCGGCAGCCCCAGCGCCGCCGCCGACAGGTGGTCGGGGGTCGGAGTGAGCAGAGTCTGCACCGGAGTGCCCGCGTCGCAGTACCGCCGCAGGGTGGTGTCGATCGAATCGACCGGGATCAGTGCGTCCGTCGGGCTGTGCCATTCGAAGATCGGCGTGGTGGGCACGCCCGGATACAGCTCCAGGCTGTTCTCCTCCATCACCTTCCACGCTTCCGGATCGTCCATGAAGTTCTTGTTGTCGGTCATCTGTGATGCGCTGCGCCCGATTCCGAACAGCATGATCTCGTTGGTGCATCCGTTGCCGATCATCTGCTTCATCCAGCGGCCCTGATCGTTGAGCTGGCCGCTGACGTCGATGCGGTCCGGGTATTCGCGCTCCAGCCCCAGCGCGGCGGCCATCGCGAGACCGAACGCGGGGTGCGGGTTGGTGCCCAGGGCCTCCGCCATCTTCACCAGGTTCATCGGGGTTCCGCCCTCGGCGGCGCCGACGATGTTCAGTTCGGGGGCGTAGCTCGGTGCCAGCGCCGCCGCCCAGGCCGTGGCCATGCCGCCGCCGGAATATCCGCCCAGTCCGACCTTGCTGTTCTGCACCTGCAGTTCGGGGACTCGCTGGACGGCGCGGATGCCGTCGAGGGTGATCTGGCCACCGAGCTTCGCCGCGCCGTACGCCATCCTCGGTCCCAGATGGTCGGGCAGCGCCACTGCCCACCCGCGCGCGAGTGCGATGTTGAGTCCGGCGGCCTCGCGGATCTGGTGCAGGGGGTCGGTGGTGTAGAGCTCGGTGACGATCTTGCACTTGTTGCCGAGCGAATTGATGATGTGCTGGTACGACACCAGCGGGCCGTCCGGGACGTGGTTCGGGGGCAGCACGTACGTGGTGTTCGCCGCGATCGGCTTGCCCTCGGAGTCGGTGGTCCGGAACAGCAGCTCCCACATCGCGCTACCGGGGAAGTAGTACGACGGCGGCAGCTGGCGGATCTTCAGGACTTCGCCCGGAGCATGGTCGGCGACGTCCGCGGGCTGGATGTAGAAGGGGTCCGGGTCGGCGACGGGGAAGATGGCGTCGGCGGCGGGTGGGGACAGCAAGGGGGGCACCAGCAATGGTGGTTGTGCCGCGGAGGTACCTGCGCCCACGAGGGCGGCAGTCAGCGCGAGGACCGAGCCGAGTACAGCGGTGCCGAAGGATCTGCGGAACAACGAACCCATGACATACCCCACAATTCAGCGAGCGGGTCGACGGCATCACTATGCCAGAGCGTCGATAAAGATCAGCCGCTTTCCCGGTACCGAAGTGGTCTCTGACCGATACTTCGATTCACAGGTACTTTCGCCGTCGAACACCCGCACGTCACACGACGAGCGTCGGTGTCGCGGACATCGAGGCGTCGCCGGACACGACCAGGGTGGCAAGGATATTCACGGCCGCAGTCAGCTCGGACACCGGCCGCGTGAAGGGTAACCGCTGGTGGTCGTCGAAAAGATGGCCGGTGCCGAATCGGGGCCCGGGAGCCAGCAGCAACCCCCTCGACCGTGCTGCAGCGCCGAGTTCCGTCGAACTCGTTCCGCCGGGGAGCGTGCACCACAGGGACAGACCCCCGGCGGGCAGCACGTAGTCCCACCCGGGCAACTGCTCGTCGACGGCCGCCGCGAGCGCGTCCCGCTGCACCAGGAGGTCACGGCGGCGCTGCGCGACCAGACGGTCGTGCCAGGCGAACAAGCGCACGGCAGCAAGCTGATCCAGCACCGAGACCGACAATTGCCTGCGCGCCATGATCTTGGCCATCTGCGCGGTGCGGGCGGCCTCGGCGCGCACCCAGCCGACGCGGATACCTCCCCACACGGTCTTGCTGAGGCTGCCGATCGCCACGGTCGCCGATTCCGGGACCGGGACGCCGAACGGCTCGAGGTCGTCCGAGCCGTCCAGCACGAGTTCCGCCGCCACCTCGTCGACGACGGTCACCACGCCGTGGCGGGCCAGGGTCGCGGCCAGCCGCCGCCTGCCGTCGGGAGTCGCCCTGGCTCCCGACGGATTGGAGAAGTCCGGCATCAGGTACGCCACCGTCGGGGCGCTCTGCCGCGCAGCCCGGTCCGTCTCGGCGACGAACGCGTCCGGGTCGGTCGCATCGATCGGCACCGGAACAGGCCTGCCGCCGGCGGCCTGCACTGACTCGACCGCGCCGGGATAGGTCGGATGTTCGACCAGGACCCGGTCGCCCGCCTCGACCAGAGCCTCGAACACCACTTCGGTGGCATCGCCCGCGCCGCCGGTGACGAGGATCTGGTCCGCGGTGGTCGGGCGACCCCGGCTCGTGTAATGGCCTGCTATCGCCGCGCGGAGCGTCGCCAGCCCGCCGGGGTGGTATCCGTGCTGGGGCATGAAACGGGGCAGCTCGTCGACGGCGTCCAGATAGGCCTCCCTGAGTTCGGGGGCGGCGGCCGGCGCGGCGTTGACGAGGTCGACGACACCGTCCACCGGCGCACCCACCATGCTCCCCCACGCCGGCGGACCCGACGGCATCGCCACGAATGTGCCCGATCCGTGTCGCGCCGACGCCCAACCGGCCTCGCGCAGTTCCCGATACGCGGCACTGACGGTCACCCGGCTGAGCCGGAGTTCCTCCGCAAGGGCCCGTTCGGCGGGCAGCCGGACTCCCACGGCCATCGATCCGTCGGCGACCTTCTCGCGGAGGGCGTCGGCGAGCCCGCGGTACAGCGGTTGCCCGCCGGTGGGCGCCGCACCGAGCAGCACCGCCAACTCGGCTGCCGAGACGGTTCGGACTGGTTCCACACTCATACAGGCCACTTTCCCACAGAGGACTGGAAATCGCGGTCCACTTTGCACCGACAATCGATACATGCTGGTAATTGGAATCCTCTTGACCCTCAGCCTGGCGTCGGTGGCCTGGCTCTGCGTCAGCACGGCGCACGGCGGACGGTCCGGGCTCGCCGGACCCCCGCGCAGCCACCTGCACAGCGACTGAGGATGTGCGGCAGCATGAGGGAATGAACTCTGCCGCACCCGTTCACGCGATCGTCCTCGCCGGTGGACGAGCCACTCGGATGGGCGGCGTCGACAAGCCGGCCGTGGTGGTCGGCGGACGCCGGATGCTCGACACCGCGCTCGACGCCGTCGACGACTGTGAACGCATCGTGGTCGTGGGACCACGGCGCGCCGACCTCGATTCGACGGTGCTCCAGACGCAGGAGACGCCACCGGGCGCCGGGCCGGTCGCGGGGGTGGCCGCCGGACTGGCGGTCCTCGACGCCGAACCGGGAGACCGGGTGATACTGCTCGCGTCGGACCTGCCGTTCGCGGAACCCGCGATGGTGGAGGCCCTCGCCGCCGCCGTGCAGGACGCCGACACCGTGTTCGCGGTCGACGAGTCGGGCCGCCTGCAGTTCCTGTTGTCCGCGTGGCGCGTCGGTGCGTTGACCGAGCGCGTGCGCTCGCTCGGGTCGGCGGTCAATCAGCCCATGAAGGCGCTCGTTCCGGACACGTTCGACACGGTCCTCTTCCGCGGGGTCACCGACTGCGACACACCGGCGGACGTCGAGCGGGCCCGGAGCAGGGCCGCGGCGGCGCCGGTCACGATCGCCGAGGCCAGGGACGCGATCCTGACCGCGGTCCCCCCGCTCCCACCGCGGTCCGCGGCGCTCGGCACGTCGCTCGGCGCCACCCTCGCCGAGCCGCTGCTCGCCGCCGAGGCTCTGCCGCGCATCGCCGTCTCCGCCATGGACGGATACGCCGTCGCGGGCGACGGTCCGTGGCTGCTGCGCGGTGACATCCGGTACGCGGGAAGCTCCGAGGAACTCGAGCTGGCGGAGGGCGAGGCGGCCCGGATCGCAACGGGTGCGCACCTCCCCAGCGGCGCCACCGCCGTCGTGCGGGACGAATTCGCCGTGGCGACAGACACTTCCGAGGGACCGCGACTGTCCCGCAGCCAGGACGCCCCCGTGCGCGACGACGCGCGACGACGCGGCGAGGACTGGCACGAGGGGTACCGGCTCGCCGTGGAGGGCACGGCCGTCACGCCCGCACTCGTCTCCGCCGCCGCGAGCGCGGAGGTGACCACCGCGGGGGTCCGCGGCCCCGTCCGCGCGCACGTGGTGGTGACGGGAGACGAGATCCGGCGGGAAGGTCCGCTGCGACGAGGGCAGACGCGGGACGCTCTGGGACCCGTTCTCCCCCAGTTCCTCTTGTGGTGCGGCATCCGGACGGTCGCGGACACGCACCTACGGGACACGTCCGACAGCTTCGACGAACTGTTCCGGGAAGTCCGCCGGCCCGACCTGATCGTGATCGTCGGGGCGACCGGCGGCGGCGCGGCCGACCAGTTGCGTGCGGCGCTCGACCGGGCGGAGGCCCGGATCGTGGTGGGGAGGGTGCGGTGCCGCCCCGGCGGTTCGCAGGTGACCGCCCTTTTGCCCGACGGACGGGTGGTGCTCGGGCTGCCCGGAAACCCGTACGCCGCGGTCGCGACGCTCCTGACCACGGTTCCGTCCATCGCGGCCGCACTCACGGGTCGCACTCCGGCACCGCGTCAGCTGGCGCGTATCGCGAATGCGTCCGAGGTCAGTGGCGACGCCACCCGGATCCTGCCCGCCGTCCCGCAACCGGACGGCACGTGGCGCGTCGACCCCGGAGTCCGGACCGCGCATCTCGCGGGCCTCATCGACCGCGAAGCGCTGGCGCTGGTCCCGGCGGGCGCGGCCGACGGGGATCTGGCAGAGCTGGTGCCGCTCCCGCGCTGACGGGTCAGCGCTGGAACGACAGGGTGCGCTGTGCGGCCGGAATTCCGCTGCGGTAGCGCTCCGCCACGAGGCCGACGATGGCCGGATCGACACCGAGCGGCTCGGCCACTCCGTCCGCACCGGCATCAGCGAGACGCGCGTGGAACAGTCCGTGGGCCAGGAGATACGACGCGACGAACACGCGCTTCTCGCCGTCCGCACGCAATCCGACCACCACGTCGGGGACGCGCGGCTGCGCCGTCGCCACGTAGCCGATCCGGACCCGCGACGCCACGAGTTCCGACAACAGCGCCGCGGCGCGCCGGACGTCGCGCAGGGCCCGCGGGTCGGACGAGCCGGCCGCGGCGAGCACGACCGCGTCGCCGGGCCGCCAGCCCGCGTCGACGAGGCGCCGCAGCAGGACCTCGGCGAGAACGGGGTCCGGTCCCAGCGCCCGGGTCACGGCCACCGAGGGGTGACCGCTGTCCGCGACTTCCCGCGGAACATCGGTGTGGACGTGGTAGCCCGACGCAAGGAACGCCGGGACCACGACGGCGGGCCCGGTGATGTCGCGGAGCACCTCGGCCGGCGACGGCCCGAGAACGTCCACGAAGGAGACCCGGGTGGGTCCGACCTGCTCGGCGACGGCGTCGGCGAGCGCGGCGATCATCTCCACGCCCCGGGGACTCCGCGTGCCGTGTGCCACCAGTACCAGTGCTGTCTCGTTCATTGCTGTCCCTCCTCACGTGAATCGACGCAGTCGACGGGGTCGAGAGCGAGGCGGTATCCCCGCTTGACCACCGTCTGGACGGCTTTCGGTGCACCCAGGGACGCCCGCAGCCTGGCCACCGCCGTCTCGACGGCGTGGGTGTCGCCGCCGCCACCGGGCAGTGCCGCCAGCAGTTCGTCCCGGGGGACGACCCGGCCGGGCCGGGCGCCGAGCGTACGCATCAGCGACATCGCAGCGGGGGGCAGCTGCCGCACCTCGCCGTCGACGACCACGCAGCCGCCCCGGATGCTCAATTCGTGCCCGGCGGTCTGGATCTTGTTCGCCCGCCTGGGCAGCTCGTCGGCGATGTGCCGGGCGAGTGCCCCCAGCCGCGAGCGCGCCGGCATCGTCGTCGGCACCTCGAGTTCGCGCAGCGGTCCCGCGGTCACCGGTCCCACGCAGGCCGCGAGAACTCGGTGCCGGAACGAGTGCAGCACCATCTCGATCATTCCGGTCTCCTTGGCGCGGGTCAGCAGCGAGGCCACCGCCGGTGCGCTGGTGAAGCTGACCGCGTCGAGCCCGCCGGAGGCGATCAGTTCGATCATCCGGTCCATCGGGGCCTGGTCCTCGAGCGGCGTCCACCGGTAGACCGGGACGGCGATCACGTCGGCGCCCGCACAGCGGAGCACCTCGCAGAAGTCCGCGACCGGCTCCCATTCCGTGGTGGCACCGTGCAACTGGACCGCGATGCGCTTGCCTTCGACGCCCTCACCGAGCAGGTGATCAAGCACCTCCGCCGACGACTCCGAGGCGGGTGACCACTCTTCCCGCAGGTCCGCGGCCCGGATCGCGCCCTTCGCCTTGGGTCCGCGGGCCAGCAGGCGGCTCGCGGCCAGTGCCCGGCCCAGCTCCTCCGCTTCGCCCCAGCCGTCCGCGGCCTCCATCCAGCCGCGGAAGCCGATCCCCGTCGTCGCGACGACGATCTCCGGCGGGTTGTCGATGATCTGGCGCGTGACGCGCTCGAGTTCCGTGTCGTCGGCCAGCGGGATGATGCGGATGGCCGGGGCGTGCACCACGGTGGCACCGCGCCGCGTCAGCAGCGTGGCGAACTCTTCCGCACGCCGGGACGCCGTGATTCCGATCGTGAACCCGCACAGCGGCGTGTCGTCGTTCACGCGTTCGTGCTGTGAACCTGGACGACGCCGGCCCACACCCGCACGTCGTACACGGGCAGCCGCACCGACTCGTCGTCGAGGCAGCGTCCGTCGACCAGCGAGAACACCTGCTTGAGCAGCGGCGACGCCACGGTGGGCTCGCCGGCCCGGTCACCCACGAGGCCGCGGGACATCACGGCCGCGCGCCCGAACGGGTCGATGTTGCCCACGGCGCGCAGTGATCCGTCCTCGAGGAGAAACAGTGCCACCTGCTCCCCGCCCCGCAGCAGCACCGCCACCCCGAGACCGGGAATCAGCTGGCTGAGCGGGCACGCGGACGTCCATTCGAGACGGCCTGACTGGACGCTTTCACGCCTGGTTCCACTGGCACTGTGCACGTTCATGTCGACGACGGTCATCACAGTCCTCCTTCGGGCTGGTGTGTATCCGTGCTTGGATACATCGTTCGGGGTCGGTGTTTCCGCAGCGTTAAGCGGGGATTACTCCGATGTAGAAGCTGCGAATTTCGGCATTCCCATCAACACCGGGACCTTCCGGACGCCCGTGTCGTCGAACGAGACGGTCGGATCGGCCTCCTCGGGCGCGTTGACGAACGACACGAACCGCGACAGCTTCTCCGGGTCCTCGAGCACGCCCGCCCACTCGTCCTTGTATCCCAGAACGTGCTTGGCCATGGCAGCCTCCAGATCGGCGGCGATGCCCAGACTGTCCTCGCACACCACGGCCTTGAGGTGGTCGAGCCCGCCTTCGAGGGAATCGACCCACGGCGCGGTGCGCTGGAGACGATCCGCGGTGCGGATGTAGAACATGAGGTACCGGTCGATGTACCGGACCAGGGTCTCGTCGTCGAGCCCACCGGCGAGCAACTGGGCGTGCTTCGGAGACTGGCCGCCGTTGCCGCCGACGTACAGGTTCCAGCCGTTTTCGGTGGCGATGACGCCGACGTCCTTGCCGCGCGCCTCGGCGCATTCGCGGGCGCAGCCCGAGACACCGAACTTGATCTTGTGCGGGGACCGCAGGCCGCGGTACCGGTTCTCCAGGTCGACCGCCATACCGACGGAGTCCTGCACGCCGTATCGGCACCAGGTGGATCCGACACAGCTCTTCACGGTGCGCAGCGACTTGCCGTAGGCCTGACCGGACTCCATGCCCGCGTCGACGAGACGCTTCCAGATCGCGGGCAGCTGCTCGACGCGGGCGCCGAACAGGTCGATGCGCTGACCGCCGGTGACCTTCGTGTAGAGGCCGAAGTCGCGGGCCACCTCGCCGATGACGATGAGCTGTTCGGGGGTGCATTCGCCGCCGGGCATCCGCGGCACCACGGAGTAGGTGCCGTTCTTCTGGATGTTGGCCAGGAAGTGGTCGTTCGTGTCCTGCAGACCCGCCTGGTTGCGGTGCAGGATGTGGTCCGAGTCGGTGGACGCGAGGATTGATGCGACGACGGGCTTGCAGATGTCGCAGCCCGAACCCTTCCCGTACTTCGAGATCAGCGCGGAGAACGTGCGCGTGTCGGTGGCCTGCACGATCTCGAACAGCTCGGCGCGGGACTGCTCGAAGTGCTCGCACAGCGCCTTGGACATCACCACGCCGGACGACGCGAGGAGCTGCTTGATGGTCGGCAGGCAGCCGCCGCACGTCGTTCCCGCGTTGGTGCAGCTCTTGACTTGCGCGATGTCGCAGGCACCGTCGGCGATGGCCCCGCAGATCGAACCCTTGGTGACGCCGTTGCAGGAGCACACCTCGGCGTCGTCGGGCAGGGACCCGGCGCCGGGCTTCTCCCCCGCCGGCGAGATCAGCGAGGCCGGATCGCCCGGCAGCTCACGTCCGACGAGCGGGCGCAGCGACGCATACGCGGAGGCGTCGCCGACGAGGATGCCGCCGAGCAGCGTCTTCGCGTCGTCGGACACGACCAGCTTGGCGTAGGTGCCCTTGGCGGCGTCGCTCAGGACCACCTCCAGGGCTCCGGGCGTCTGAGCGTGCGCGTCGCCGAAGCTGGCGACGTCCACACCCATCAGCTTGAGCTTGGTGGACAGGTCCGCGCCCGGGAACTCCGCCGCTCCGCCCAGCAACCGGTCCGCGACGATCTCCGCGGTGGTGTAACCGGGAGCGACGAGGCCGTAGCACCGTCCCTCCACCGCGGCGCACTCGCCGACCGCGTAGATGTTCTCGTCCGACGTGCGGCAGCCGAGGTCCGTGATGATCCCGCCCCGCTCGCCGACCTCGAGTCCGGCGTCGCGGGCCAGCTGGTCCTGCGGCCGCACACCCGCGGAGAACACCAGCAGCGCGGCCTCGATCACCGAACCGTCGGACAGTTCGACGCTGATCCCGTCCGGACCCTCGGTGATGCCCGCGGTGCCGACACCCGTGTGGACGGTGAGACCCAGGTCGGTGACCAGGTTGGCGAGCAGCGCTCCGCCGCCCTCGTCCACCTGCAGCGGCATCAGCCGGGGCGCGAACTCGACGACGTGCGGTGTCATGCCCATCAACTTGAGGGCGTTCGCGGCCTCGAGTCCGAGCAGGCCACCGCCGACGACGACACCGACGGCGCCGGGTCCGGCCGCGTCGGCACGCTTCCGGATGCCGTCGAGGTCGTCGAGCGTGCGGTAGACGAAGCACTCCGGCCGGTCGTGCCCGGGGATCGGCGGCACGAACGGGTACGAACCGGTGGCCATCACGAGAGCGTCGTACGCGACGACCTCACCCGAATCGGTGGTGACCTTGCGGGACTCCCGATCGATGGTCGCGGCCCGGCGGCCGATCCGGAGATCGACGAGAGCGTCGTCCGGGTAGTCGTTACCCGCGAGCGCAAGCTCCTTGGGGTCCCACGCCCCCACATAGGAGGACAGTCCCACCCGGTCGTACGCGGGGAGGGGCTCCTCGCAGAGCACCGTCACCGACCAGTCGTCCGACTCGTCGCGCGCACGCAACGCCTCGACGAATCGATGTCCGACCATTCCGTGCCCGATGACCACTGCTGACTTGCGGCTCATGCCGTCGCTCCTTCTAGCTTAATTACTCGAGTTCATGCGGTACTGCGTGAGGTCACGCCGAGACCGACACCTTTTCGTCGTCGCCGTCGGAGACGGTGAGCCCACGAGTGACGGACGGGCGGCGCAGGAAGACGAACCAGGTGACGAAGATGCAGGCGATGTAGAAGGCGAGGAACACCCAGAACGCCATGGTCGCGGACTTCGCGGTGCCGCCGTAGGACGCGCGCAGCACCAGGTTGATGCCGACGCCGCCGAGGCCGCCGATGGCGCCCGCGAACCCGATGAGGGCGCCGGACATCGCGCGCGACCACGCCGCCTTGGCGTCCCGGCTCAGTCCCTCGAGTCCCTGCGCCTTGGCCTCGAAGATCGACGGAATCATCTTGTAGACCGAGCCGTTGCCGATGCCCGACAGCAGGATGAGGGTGATGAAGCCGAACACGAACGCCACCAGCACTCCGGCCGTGGCCGCGCCGGGCGTCCCGTCGTCGACGGTGCCGGCGGTGACCAGCACTGCGGCGGCGAGCGCCATGGCGACGAACGTGTAGAGCGTGATCTTGCCGCCGCCGATGCGGTCGGCGAGCTTGCCGCCCATCGGCCGCGCGATGGAGCCGAGCAGCGGTCCGATGAAGGCGATCTGCGCGGCGTGCAGCGCGGCCGCGGCGGGGGTGGCGCCACCGGCGAGGAAGTTGATCTGCAGGACCTGGCCGAACGCGAAGCTGAAGCCGATGAACGATCCGAACGTGCCGATGTAGAGGAAGCTGATGACCCACGAGTCGGAGAACTTCAGCGCCTTGGCCATCGACCGGAGATCGGACTTCTGGTTGCCGAGGTTGTCCATGAACAGGGCGGCGCCGACCGCGGCGACGGCGATGAAGACGAGGTAGACGGCGCAGACGATCCAGGGCTCCGTGTTACCCAGGGTGGCGATCACGAGCAGGCCGATCACCTGGATCATCGGGACGCCGATGTTGCCGCCGCCGGCGTTGAGGCCGAGTGCCCAGCCCTTGAGTCGCTGCGGGTAGAACGCGTTGATGTTGGTCATCGACGAGGCGAAGTTGCCGCCGCCGACGCCGGCGAGTGCGGCCACGAGGATGAACGTCGTGTAGGACGCGCCGGGGTTCATCATCAGGTACAGGGTGAACAGCGTCGGCACGAGCAGGACGAGGGCACTGAAGACGGTCCAGTTGCGGCCGCCGAATCGGGCCGTCGCCACCGTGTACGGGATGCGCAGAATCGAGCCGACGAGGGTCGGGACCGCGACGAGGAAGAACTTGCCCGCCGCGTCGATCCCGTAGATGTCGGTCGGCATGAACAGCACCATGACGGACCAGATCGACCAGACGGAGAAGCCGACGTGCTCAGCGACCACCGACCAGATCAGGTTCCGCTTGGCGATGTCCTTGCCGCCCGCCTCCCAGGCGTCGACGTCTTCCGCGTCCCAGTGCTCGATGTAGTGCTTCTTCACCCGGGCCTCCTCGTTGTGTGGGAGACCCAAAGGTAGAAAACCGGTGTTGCGGCGGTGCTGCGGTCGGTGACCACAACGTCAACTGATCCTCACTTTTCAGCCAGGCTGATGTGAGGTTTCCTGCATGTTTCCTAGGCGTGTCGAAGAGCGTCCTCAGGCTCGGAATCGACGTGCCAGCTGTCCTCGAGCATGCGCGGCTTGCACGCCTGGAACGCTGCGATGAGGAGGATCACCACACCGAACGTCAAGAATCCGAACGACAGGGTCCACCCGCCGGAGGCATCGTGGAACACCCCGAACAGTAACGGCCCGAGGCACGCGACGGCGTAACCCACTCCCTGGGTGAAACCGGACAGCGTCGCCGAGCCGATGTGGCTGCGCGTGCGGAGATTGATCAGCGTCAGCGACATCGGGAACGTGCTGGGCCCGAGCCCGAGCAGCACGATCCACAGGATCGGCGCGCTCATCGGGGCGAGCAGCAGTCCACTGAAGGCCACGAGGTAACAGACCGCACACCCGATCACGATCGGGAACGGGTTGCGCATCCGGGCACACAGCGTGGGGGCCCCGAACGCCGCGACGAGACCCATGAACGAGAACAGACCGACCATGGCTCCCCCGAACGCCTCGCTCGCGCCGGCGTCGGACAGGATGTCGGGGATCCAGGTGAACATCGAGTACGTGATCATCGACGTCATCCCGAACATGCCGGCCATTCCCCAGCCGACGGGCGATCGCCAGGCCTTCCCGTGGGGACGGTCGGCCGGCACATCCGCGGGCGGTTGCGCGGTCACGACCACGGCGCGACGTCGTTCGCGGGTGAGAAGGAAAATCCACGGGACCGCCGCGGCGAAGCCGAGGAGCGCCCAGACGCCGATCGAGAACCGCCAGCCGAAGGCCTCGGCGAGCGGGACGGCCACGAAGGCGGGCGCGATGGTGCCGATCTGCACGCCGACGATGTACACCGAGCTCATCACGGCCAGCCGGTCGGAGAAGTAACGCTTGACGAGCGGCGGAATCACCACGTTGCCGATGCCCATGCCGGCCAGCGCGAGCGCCGACAGTGCCAGCAACGACCAGGTGTCGCTCATCAGGGCTCTCGTGAGCATGCCGACCGCGGCCATCAGCATCGCGACGAGGGCGGTCCGTTCCAGGCCCCACCGCTTGGCGATGAGCGGCGTTCCCAGTCCGAACAGCGCGAACATGGCCGTCGGCACCATCCCGAACACCCCGACGACGGTCGGTGAGAACCCGATGTCCTCCCGGATCTGCGAGGCCAGCGGGGTGAACGAGGTGACCGCCAGCCTCAGCACGAGGGCAGACATGGCGATCGCACAGAAGACGAGGAGGCGGCCGCGTAGAAGAGTCACGAGATAAATCATAGGATGACAGGATGACCTTTGGAAAACCCGTGCGCCGTTCGAGTCTGATCTCACAGGTCACCGAGCAGCTGCGCGACGAGATCTGCAGTGGTCGGTGGGCGGTCGGCGAGAGGATCCCCACCGAGACCGCGCTGTCCGACCTCACTGGAACCGGACGCAACACCGTCCGCGAGGCAGTGCAGGCGCTCGTCCACACCGGGCTGCTCGAACGGCGGCAGGGATCCGGCACGTACGTCGTCGCCACCTCCGACGTCGGGGGCACACTCGGCAAGTACTTCGCCGGCGCGCACGAGCGCGACGTCACGGAACTGCGGCAGGCGCTCGACGTCACCGCCGCCGCCCTCGCCGCCCGGCGCCGCACCCCGGACGACGTCGCTCGCCTGCAGAACCTCCTCGACGAACGCTCCCGGTGCTGGGCCGAATCCGACACGGAGGCCGCCGTCGCGGCGGACATCAGCCTGCACCGCGCGATCGTCGAAGCGAGTCACAACGCCGTGTATCTGGAGTTCTACGACTCGCTACTGCCCTCGATCGCCCAGACCGTCGACCGGCACGTGCACGCGACCGGCGCGGGGTTCCACGACGAGCACGGGCGTCTGATCCGGGCGGTGATCGACGGGGACGAGTCCGCCGCGACCACGGCCGCCCGCGATCTGTTCGCGGAGCTACTCACCTAGAGGAGGAGGCGCACCACGTCGGCCGTGCGGGCGAGTCCGGGAAACGCTTCTGCGGTCGAGCGGGGGTGCAGCACGTGGACGGCGAGCCTGAACAGCACCGCACGCAGAAGCATCTGCGGCCATTCGGGCAGATCTTCCCAACGGCCGATGAGGGCCTCGTCGGCTCCACCCCAGGAAATCGCATCCACCACGGCCACCGCCGCCGCCCACGACGCGGGACGCCAGTACGGGGTGATGTCGGTGATCCCGGGCGCGAGGGCACCGGCGAACAGGACGGTACCGAACAGGTCCCCGTGCACCAACTGGTCCGGGCTGGTGACGGGCTTGCGCAGCGTCGCGAGCCCGGTGATCAGTTCCAGGCTCTTGCGACCGTCGGGGGACGGCGTCTCGAGCTGTTCGGCACCCTTCGCGCTGCGCAGCGGGATCTTCTCCCAGGCGGCCCGGTCCGCCGCCACGAACACGTCGACCTCCGCCCACGGCGCGACCGGGGGTTGGACGAGGAACCGGGGACGGTCGAGCTGCGAGGTCGCGGCGTGGAGCCGCCCCGACATCGACACGACCTCGTCGTGACGCGGCTCGGGTGTGCCCTCGATGAACGTGTCGGCGCGCCACCCGGACACCACATACCTGCCATCGGTGGACCGCACGGGACGCGCAAGCCGCACCCCGTCCACCTCGAGCGTCTCGCGGACCTTGGCGGACCACGCGGCGCGCGCGTGGTCGGCGACGGCTGACAGGACTACGTCTCCACAGAGCCACCCGCCGTCCCAGTCCGCACCGAGTGGGATGGGCTCGACTTCCCGGAGGCCGAACGTGGAGCACACGTGTTGAGGGGGTTGGCCTGTGCTCACGGACTCAACGCTACCGCCGGGTGGGCCGGGGACAGCGCAAGGCGCGCTGGCCCGGGGACGGGCAATCACGCCACGACGAAGGTCAGTAGACAGGCAGGCTGGTGTCGACCTGTTTCGCCCACGCGATCACGCCGCCCTGCAGATGCGTGGCGTCGGAGAAGCCGGCCTTCTTCAGCGCGGCCAGCGCCTCCGCCGACCGGACCCCGGTCTTGCAGTGCAGCACGATCGGCTTGTTCTGCGGAAGCTCCGACAGCGCCTCGCCCGACAGGATGCGGTCCTTCGGGATCAGCACCGCACCGGGCAGGTGCACGATGTCCCACTCGACCGGCTCGCGCACGTCGATCAGTTCGATGTCCTTGCCGGAGTCGAGGAGATCGCGCAGCTCCGTGGCCGTGATGGTCGAACCGGCCGCCGCCGCCTGCCCCTCGTCGGACACCACGCCGCAGAACGCGTCGTAGTCGATCAGTTCGGTGACGGGGGTCCGCGCCGGATCCCGGCGCAGTGTGATGGTGCGGTAGGTCATGTCGAGTGCGTCGTAGACCATCAGTCGCCCGAGCAGCGACTCCCCGATGCCGGTGATCAACTTGACCGCCTCGGTGGCCATGATCGAACCGATCGACGCGCAGAGCACACCCAGCACCCCGCCCTCGGCGCACGACGGGACCATGCCCGGCGGGGGCGCCTCCGGGTACAGGTCGCGATAGTTGAGTCCGCGACCGTTCGGCGCGTCCTCCCAGAACACGGACGCCTGGCCCTCGAATCGGTAGATCGAGCCCCACACGTACGGCTTGTGCGCGAGGACGGCGGCATCGTTGACGAGGTACCGGGTGGCGAAGTTGTCGGTGCCGTCGAGGATCAGGTCGTACTGCTCGAACAATTCGACGGCGTTGTCGGGCTCGAGCCGGAACTCGTGCAACCGGACGTCGACGTTGTCGTTGATCTCACGGATCGAGTCGCGCGCACTCTCGGCCTTGGGACGGCCCACGTCGGACCGGCCATGGATCACCTGTCGCTGCAGATTCGACATGTCGACCTCGTCGAACTCGACGATGCCGAGTGTCCCGACACCGGCCGCCGCAAGATAGAGCAAAGCGGGTGAGCCGAGGCCGCCCGCGCCGATGACGAGGACCTTCGCGTTCTTCAAACGCTTCTGCCCCGCCATGCCGACGTCCGGGATGATCAGGTGCCTGCTGTACCGCGCCACCTCGTCGCGGGAAAGTTCGGCGTCCGGTTCCACCAGTGGCGGCAGTGCCTCGGTGGTCTTCACAGAACGGTCAAGCGACACGGTCCACTCCTGACGATTGCGCGACAGCTTCCGATGTGTCGGACAGCATTGACTTCAACGTTCCGACGGGGTCCATTCTTCCCCTCCCGCCGGCAGTCGCGCGGGGCGGGCCCGGCTCACGCCCTCGGGAACGGCCACGGATTGAAATGGCAGGTCAGACCGTTCATCGGGACGATTCCCTCGGGGTCGAGTTGCGCGATGTCGTTGTTGGCCGTCCCGAACGTCTGCTGCATCATCACCGGCGCGAGGCCGCCTTCGGTCTCGCACGGCTGGTGGTCCTGGTAGCCGATGGCGTGCCCGACCTCGTGATTGATCTGGTACTGCCGGTACGACCCGATGTCGCCCTGGAACGCGATGGCACCGCGCACCCAGCGCGGCTCGTTGAGGACGACGCGATCGATTCCGGGGTTGTAGCAGGACACCTCCAGCTGGATGTCGTAGCCGCACGCCTCGCGGATGGTCATCTGCGACGTCAGCGACACCCGGAAGTCGGGGTCGCCCTGGTCGACGCGGCGGAACGCGAACCGCGGGTCCTTCGTCCAGCTCTTCGGATTCGACAGCGTCTGGTCGACCATCCGCCCGAACGACTCGTCGCCGCCGAATCCGGACGTGTCGACCCCGTCCTCGATCTCGACGCTGTACGTGAATTCGCGTTCGGTGCCCTGCCCGACCTTGGTCCCGCTTCCAGGAACCACGTGCCAGGTGCCAGCGCCGACCGCCGTGAACGGACCTCCCTCGGGCAGCGCGCCCGCGGGAAGTTCGGCGGCGAAGTTACCGTCGGCCTCCGGCGGGATCCCGATGACGCTCGAACCGTCGGTGTCCCGGGACAGGGTGCCGAATCCGGGGGTGTCGGTCTCGGCCGTCGTCTCGCTGCCACCGCCGGTGTCCCGGACCGCGTCGACCACGACGAGAACCGTGACCACCAGCAGGATCGGGATCGCGTAGGCCCGCCAACCGTAGGTGGAGACGAACCGGCCGATGCGACTCTGCTTCCTCGCCTGCCGCTCGGGGCGCGGGTTCCGGGGCCTGCCGACGTCGCGGCTGGTCGGGTCCCATTGCGCGCGGAGCGGTTGATGCGACTGCGCCTTCGGTGCCGACTGCGAAGCGCGGGGACGGACGTCACGCTGGTCGATGCTGCGCGATCGTCGCTCCCCGTCCTCGGAGCTCTGGGGAGCCCGGCCGCGAACACGCGGTCCTCCTCGGTCAGTCACGCAGCCCAGAATCTCACAGTCCGGCACCGCCTCGTCCCAGCGCACCGTCCGCAGGTCATTCGGCGTGTCACGCGGATGCGATCCGCAACGTCGCGGCTACCCGGATCACCTGGCGCCCCCGCCCCCTACCTGGTCCCAGTTACCGGTCAGGCAATATGCTTGACCGGGCGAGTCCAGCGAGTCCACCATGAACGGTTCACTACGCGCGGGTATCGTTCACACAGTTACACAGAATGTGACGCGGAATACTTGTGCAGATTGGAAGCGCTATGACTGAACTCGCGGATCGGACGAACTCCGATCGCGATGCCACCCCCGGAAAGGGCACCGGGGCCCGTCGCAGCACGCGACTCCCCCGCGACGCCCGGCGACTGCAGCTACTCGCCGCAGCCAGCGAGGTCTTCGTCACACGCGGATACCACGCTGCCGGTATGGACGAGATCGCCGAGTGCGCCGGTGTGAGCAAGCCCGTCCTCTACCAGCACTTCCCCGGCAAGCTCGAGCTGTACGTGGCGGTGCTGCAGAGCTATGTCGACAGCCTGATCTCCGGCGTCCGGCAGGCACTGCGCTCGACCACGGACAACAAGCAGCGTGTCCGCGCCGCGGTGCAGGCGTTCTTCGACTTCGTCGACAACGACTCGCAGGGATTCCGGCTCGTGTTCGAGTCGGACCTCATGGGTGAACCGCAGGTGCAGAGCCGCGTCGAGCAGGCCACCGAGGCGTGCGTCGACGCCGTGTTCGACCTCGTCAGCCACGACTCCGGTCTCGACCCCTACCGCGCCCGCATCCTCGCTGTCGGCCTGGTCGGCGCCAGCCAGTTCACCGCGCGGTACTGGCTCGAGGCGGCGCGCCCGATCCCGAAGGAAGAAGCGGTCGACACGACGGTCACGCTCGCGTGGGGCGGTCTGTCCCGCGTGCCGCTGCATCCCGAACAGCGCTAGCACCGTGCACGAGAAAGGGCCCGCAGTCGAGTCGACTGCGGGCCCTTTCTCGTGTGTTCACTTGGTCGGCGCGAATCCGACCTTGCGGATATCGGACGGGCCGATCTCCACGTAGGCGATCTTGCTGGACTGCACGAGGTACTTGCGTCCCTTGTCGTCCTGCAGAGACAGGATCCCGTCGCCACCGGTGAGGGCGTCCGAGACCAATGTCTCGACCTCGTCCGGGGTCTGCTCGCTGCTGACGATGAGCTCACGCGGGCTGTCGATTACACCGATCTTGACCTCCACGGTCAACCTCCGAACTCTCCGAGAAACATCAGCTGTCCTGGCAAGGCTAATGCAGCGGCCGCCGCCGGTGCGCGTCTGCGGGCTGTGCCCTGAGCGAACATGCCGTCACACCTCACACGAGCCCGAGCACGGCCATGCGTTCGGCGTGCATCTCCTGCATGCGATCGAAGAGCGCGACGACACCGTTGAGGTCGCCGGACGCGGAGATGACGAGTTCGGTCAGCGCCTCCCGCTGCGCCAGGACGAACTGTGCCTGGGTGATGGCCTCGCCGAGCAGTCGCCTGCCCCACAGCATGAGGCGGTCCTTGTCGCGGTTGCTGGCCTTGATCGCCTGCTGCACCTCGTGGACGACGAATTCCGAGTGGCCGGTCTGCGAAAGCACCTCCTCGACCGTCCGCGAGACCTCGGCGGGCAGCGAGTGCCCGATCTCGCGGTAGAAGTCGGCGGCGATCCCGTCACCGACGTACGCCTTCACCAGTGCCTCGAGCCACGTCGACGGGGTGGTGGACGCGTGGTAGTTGTCCAGGGCGCGGACGAACGGATCCATCGCCTCGAAGATGTCGAACCCACGCGCGGTCAGCGCCTTCTCGAGCATCTCGAAGTGGCCCATCTCGGCGGCCGCCATGCTGGCGAGCGCCACTTTGCCCTGCAGGGTCCGCGCCATCTGCGCGTCCTCGGACAGCCGGTAGAACGCGGAGATCTCGCCGTACGCGAGGACCGCGAAGAGTTCACTGACGCCGGGGTGATCAGCGGGAATGGTGGAATCAGAGGATGCAGGCGTGTTGGGCTCCATGGCGCCACAGCCTAGTGTGTCAGCCAGTGATGTTTGCCATGCGTAACCGGTTCTGGGGCGTTCTCCGGCTACAATGATCATGGGCAACCGCTCGTCACCACGTTCGCCTCCACGGAGAACGCGGTTTGAGTGATGATCGATCACGATCCGATCAGCGGTTCCCACCGATAATGTGCGCGCACCTGATCGACGGTCCCAGCCGCGCCTCGCCGAAATCTTCGATTTCTGCGCTGAGGCAGAGGCAGGATCGACTCGGAAGAGGACATCGACGAGCGTCGACTGGGAAATCGGGCCGACCAGCGGCCTGGCCCTTACCTCGTGCGTGCGTGCAGCTACGAGGAAGGCCAGTCCCCTGAGCAAGATCACTGTCGACCATGAAGACGACGCAACCGAGACCACGCTGTCGGCGCAACTCGACTCCACGCACGTCGCCCCCACCTTCGCCGAGCTCGGAGTTCGTGACGAGATCGTCCGCGCTCTCGACGAGATCGGCATCGAGCGCACGTTCGCAATCCAGGAGCTGACGCTCCCCCTCGCCCTCGCCGGCGACGACCTGATCGGTCAGGCCCGCACGGGCATGGGCAAGACGTTCGGTTTCGGCGTCCCGCTTCTCCACCGCATCTCCAGTGGCACCACCGGGACGGCCGCACTCGACGGCACTCCCCGCGCGCTGGTCATCGTCCCCACCCGCGAGCTGTGCATCCAGGTCACGAAGGACCTCGAGGGCGCCGCGAAGTACCTGAAGGGCGAGAAGAACAAGCTCGAGGTCCTCGCCATCTACGGTGGCCGCCCCTACGAGACGCAGATCGCGACGCTCCAGAAGGGCGCCGACGTCGTCGTGGGCACCCCGGGCCGTTTGCTCGACCTCGCCAACCAGGGTCATCTGATCCTGGGCAAGGTCGAGGTCCTCGTCCTCGACGAGGCCGACGAGATGCTCGACCTGGGCTTCCTGCCCGACATCGAGCGCATCCTCGGAATGGTGCCGGACAAGCGGCAGACGATGCTGTTCTCGGCGACCATGCCGGGTCCGATCATCACGCTCGCCCGCACGTTCCTCACCCAGCCGACGCACATCCGCGCCGAGCAGGCCGACGACTCGGCGGTGCACGACCGGACCAGCCAGCACATCTACCGGGCGCACGCACTCGACAAGGCGGAGATGGTGGCCCGCGTGCTGCAGGCCGACGGCCGCGGTGCGACGATGATCTTCACCCGCACCAAGCGCACCGCCCAGAAGGTCGCCGACGATCTCGCCGAGCGCGGTTTCTCCGTCGGCTCGGTCCACGGCGACCTCAATCAGGTCGCTCGCGAGAAGGCGCTGAAGGCGTTCCGCACGGGCAAGATCGACGTGCTGGTCGCAACGGACGTCGCGGCCCGCGGTATCGACATCGACGACGTCACCCACGTGATCAACTACCAGTGCCCGGAGGACGAGAAGACGTACGTCCACCGGATCGGCCGCACCGGCCGGGCGGGCCGCACCGGCATCGCCGTGACGCTGGTGGACTGGGACGACATCCCCCGCTGGCAGCTCATCGACAAGGCTCTCGACCTCGGCATCCCCGATCCCGCGGAGACGTACTCCAGCTCCCCGCACCTGTTCGAGGAGCTGTCGATCCCGGCCGGCGCGACCGGCACGATCAAGCGCCCCCGGGTGGAGAAGGTCGCATCCGAGCCGAGTGAGAAGACGGGCACGGAGCAGAGCGAGAACACCGATTCCGAGCGGGGCGAGAAGGCCGAGCGCACGGAGCGTCCGGCCCGCACCCGCACCCGCCGCCGCACCCGTGGTGGCCGCCCCGCGGACTCCGTGGGACCCAAGTCCGTGTCGCCGGAGCCGACGGCACCCGAATCCGCCGCTTCGAGCGGGGACACCGACGGCGAGGGTGCCTCCAAGCCCCGCCGGCGTCGTCGCCGCCGGACCACGAAGGTCGGCGCCGCCGCGACGAACGCGGAGTAAACAGCCACCGTGCTGGCACCTGAGCGGCGCTCGCGCGCCGATCTCGTCGTCGCTGCCGCAATCGCCGTTGCGGTCGTGGTCGCCCTCACCGTGGTGTGGTTCCGCAGCGATGCCCGGGGCACCACCTCGGTCACCGCCGCCGAACCGCCGCCTGCGCTCGTCACAGCCCTGACGGTTCCGGAGACGCTGAACCCGATCTGGGATTCCGCCAGTTCCGCCACCACCGCACCCCTCGCCGTCGGTGGTGCGGTCGTCACCGCGGACGGCGGGGACGTCGTGGGACGGGACCGGATGTCGGGTACCGAGCTGTGGCGGTACGAGCGTGATCTCGACCTGTGCGGTGTGACGGCGTCGTGGGAGAAGGTCGTGGCCGTCTACCGCGACGACCGCGGTTGCTCCCAGGTCACCGAACTCGACGGTGGTACCGGCGAGCGCCTGGCGCAGCGGAGCAGCGACGCCGATTCCGAGGTGACGTTGAAGGCCGACGGAACGTATGTGGCGTCCCTCGGCGACCGCAGGCTGGAATTGTGGCGCTCCGACCTCGTCCGCACCGTCGAATACGGACGGGTGGACGCGCCCGTGAATCCCAAGAAACAGCCACGCGCCGGATGCACGCTGATCGACGTCGGTTCGAGCAGCAGCAGGCTGTCCGTTCTCGAGCGCTGCCCCGGCGAGGTGGCCGATCGTCTGACGGTCATGAACCCGTCGCCGAAGGACAATCAGGAGCCCGAGGAGTACGGGTCGAGCGTCCTGGCGGGGGTGGATGCCGGTGTCGAGGGTGCGCGCATCCTCGGGGTGTCGGGCGAGACCACGGCCGTCTACCTCCCCGCGGGCACGTCGTACGGACCGCGGATCGGCCTGTTCGACGGCACCGGCAACGCCGTGTCCGAATACGCGCTCTCCCAACGGGTCGGACCGGATCCCGTCACGTCGACGAGCAGTTCGGTGGTCACCTGGTGGACCGGTACGGACGTGGTGTCGCTCGGCGCATCCGATCTCGCACCGCGCTGGATCTTCCCCGGCGCTCTCGGCCCGGGAGCTGTGATGGCCGGAAACCTGCTGGTCCCGGTGGAATCCGGCATCGCCGTGCTCGACCTGTCGACCGGCGCGTTGCTTCGCACGATCCCGGTGACGCGTGACGCCGCGGCGGGGCCGATCATCACGACGGTGGCCGGCGACATCGTGCTCGAGCAACGCGGCGATGATGTCGTGGCGCTGCGCTGAGGTCGCCCCTCACCCGGGTTCGGCGAACACCACCAGATAGCCGTCGAGGTCGCGGATCCAGATCTCGCGATGTCCCGCATTGGGATTGACGTGCACGTCCGTGACCACGTCGGCACCTACCTCCCGCACCCGCGCGACGGTGCCGTCGAAGTCGGGGGTCTCGAACCAGATCGCCACCCCATTTCCCCGCGGGAGCGCAGGGTCGCCGAGGGTGCCGTGGTGGTGGCCCTCGTCGAGCCGGTGCAGTTGCAGGATCATGTGCCCGTCGACGAGGAGTTGCTCGTAGTCCCGTCCGCCGTGGCCGCTGCGCGCGTCCAGGACCTTCCGGTACCACTCGCCTGCGCGTTCGACGTCGTCGACGGCGAGGAGCGGCTGCGCCCGCATCGTCAGGGTGTTGCTTCGAGGCGTATCCGAGACTGTCATGGCCCCGACGTTAGCGCCGTGCACTCCCCCCGCACTTGGACGAATGAGCATGCCGTCAACGGAAAGTGGCGCGGTATGCGGACGGCGAGACGCCGACCGTGCGCGAGAGGAGCTGTCGCAGCGACGTCGCGGTGCCGAATCCCGCAGCCGCGGCCACGCCGTCCACCGGCAGGTCGGTGTTCTCCAGCAGTTCGCGGGCACGGATGATCCGCTGTTCGAGAATCCACTGAGTCGGCGACATCCCGGTCTCGGCCCGGAATCGCCGGGTGAACGTGCGCACGCTCATCGACTCCCACGCGGCCAGCTCCCGCAGCGACAGCGGTTGATCGAGATGCGACAGCGCCCGGGCCCGCGCTCGCGCCGTGGACGCACCGTCGGCCTCCGGGACGGGCTCGGTGATGAACTGCGCCTGACCGCCGCTGCGATGAGGGGGCACGACCGTTCCCCGTGCCACCTCGTTGGCCACCGACGCACCGTGGTCGAGACGAATCATGTACAGGCACAGATCGATTCCGGATGCGACGCCGGCGGCGGTGAGCACGCTGCCGTCGTGTGTGTAGAGCACGCCGGGGTCCAGGTGCACGTCGGGGTACAGCCGCCGGAACGCGTCCGCCGACTTCCAGTGCGTCGTGGCACGCCGTTTCTCGAGCAGGCCGGCCGCCGCGAGGACGAACGAGCCCGTGCAGATCGATGCCACCCGCGTGTCCGGGCGAATGTGCGCGAGGGCGTCCGCGAGGCGACGGGGCAGGCGTCCGCCCTCCGGAGGGTCGTAGTCCTGATCGGATGCCGGGATCACGACGGTGTCGGCCGTGCCGAGCAGCGCCGGACCGTGCTCGACCGAGAGCGTCACGTCGGTGTCGGTCCGGACCTCGCCGGGGGTGAGGGCGCACGTGAGGACCTCGTACAGCGGCTCGCCGTCCCGCGACCGCGCCTCACCGAACAGTCGGTGGACGATCCCGAACTCGATCGGGAGCAGACCGTCGCGCACGAACACGACCACGCGATGACGGCGCCCGGTCCGCCCGCCTCTCGATTCGGACATGGCCCGATTATTTCACATATCGTCTCATCGGCCACTGTCGCGACCGCAGCCCCGCGTCCATGATCGGAGGGTCAGGACGACCGAGCGGAAGGTGAACCATGAAGATCCTGTGGGTATCGGCACATCCCGAGCCGAAGTCCCTGAACGCGGCCCTCCGCGGCGACGCCCTCGCGGCCCTGCGCGGTGCCGGCCACGACATCCGGACATCGGACCTGTACGAGATGCGATGGAACCCGGTGGTGACGGCTGGCGATTTCGGACACGACCCCCACCACCGCCTCCTCGTCGGCGCGCGGTCGGGCCGGGCCCTGACCGAGGGCACCCTGGCCCCCGACATCCGCGCCGAGCAGCGCAAGCTCGCGTGGGCCGACGCGGTGATCGTGCAGTTCCCGCTGTGGTGGTACGGCATGCCCGCGATCCTCAAGGGCTGGTTCGACCGGGTCTTCGTCGAGGGTTACGGCTACGGACTGCGCAGCGAGGACGGCTCCACCCGGCGGTACGGCGACGGCACCCTGGCCGGCAAGCGCGCGATGACGGTCGTCAGTTTCGGTGGCAGCGCCGACAGTGCGGGCCCGCGTGGGATCAACGGCCAGATGGACGAACTCCTGTTCCCGATCCACCACGGAATCTTCTGGTACACGGGGATGTCGGTGGTGCCCCCGGTTCTGATCGACAGCGCGGACCGGTTGCCCGCCGAGCACTATCCGGGTGTCGCGGCCCGGTTGATCGATCGCCTGTCCGGCCTGTTCACCGACGCGCCGTTGCCTTTCCGCTCCCAGAACGGCGGCGACTACGACGCCCGGTTCGTGCTGCACGAGGACCGGGCGCCCGGCGTCACGGGACTGCGCGCCCACTACGCCGACGCGGATTCCGGCACGCGTGAATCGGAGTCCGAAGTCCGCACCACCGCGATCTGTAACGTGTTCTAATTCACGGCATGGCAACCTACGTGATCACCGGCGCCGCCTCGGGCATCGGGGCGGCGAGCCGCCGCACGCTCGAGTCCGGCGGTCATACCGTCATCGGAGTCGACCTCGCACACACCGACGTGACCGCCGACCTGTCGACCCCCGGCGGACGAACCGCGGCGGCCGACGCCGTGTCCGAGGCGAGCGGCGGAGTCGTGGACGGTCTCGTCTGCTGCGCCGGACTCGGCTCGCTGTCGCACGTCCCGGGCGGCAGGCTCGTCGCGGTCAACTACTTCGGGGCCGTGGAACTCGTGACGGCCCTGAAGCCCGCCCTCGAGCGCGCGGGCGGCGCCTCGGTGGTGGTGATCTCGTCGAGCAGCACCACCACGCAGCCGGGGATTCCCGAGAATCTGGTGACCGCGTGCCTCGACGGCGACGAGACGGAGGCGGTGCGCATCGGCGACCAGGTGACCGCCATCCCTGCGTACCCGGCGTCCAAGCTCGCGCTGGCCTGGTGGATTCGGCGTGAAGCGGTACGGCCGGAGTGGATCGGCAACGGCATACGACTCAACGCGATCGCGCCGGGAATGATCGACACGCCGATGACCAGCGGCGACGACCTCGACCCCGAACTGGCGAAGGCGCTGGACTTCTATCCGGTGCCGCTGGGCAGGCGCGGACGTCCGGACGAGATCGCCGCGCTCGTCGAGTTCCTGCTCGGACCGGGCTCGACACTGTTCTGCGGCAGCGTCGTCTTCGCCGACGGGGGCACGGACGCCCAGTTACGCCAACAGGATTGGCCCGCCGCGTGGAATCCGACGCCGGAAGAACTTACTCGGCACTTCCAGGCGAAAACGTAGCGAGCTCGGATCCCGCCCAGTGCTTGGCGAGATTCTCGGCCAGGTCCCGGTACGCCTGGGCACCCTTGTTCTTGCGCCCCGCCAGCACGGTGGCACCCGACGCCGTGGCCTCCGCAAATCGCACCGTCCGCGGGATCGGCGGAGCGAGAACCGGCAGGTTGTAGCGGTCGGACACGTCGGAGAGCACGTCCCGGCTGTGCGTCGTGCGTGCGTCGTACAGCGTCGGCAGTGCTCCGAGCAGCACCAGGTCGGGGTTGGTGATCTGCTGTACCTCGGTGACCGTCCGCAGCAACTGCCCCACACCGCGGTGGGCGAGCGTCTCACACTGCAGGGGCACCAGTACCGACTGCGCCGCCGTGAGCCCGTTGAGCGTGAGCACACCGAGAGACGGCGGGCAGTCGATGATGATCGTGTCGTAGTCGTCCAGCAGCGGCGCCAGAGCGCGCTTGAGGGCGAACTCGCGACCGGGACGCATGAGCAGCAACGCTTCCGCACCCGCGAGGTCGATCGTCGCAGGCAGGAGAGCGACACCGTCCTCGGTGTCGATCACGGCCTCCTGCGCCGCCAGATCACCTGTCAGCACCTCGTGGACGGAGGCGTCCAGGCGGTCCGGGTTGTGCCCGAGGGAGAACGTCAGGCATCCCTGCGGGTCGAGATCCACCACCAGAACCTTCTGGCCCAGCCCCACGAGGGCTGCGCCGAGAGAAGCGACCGTGGTGGTCTTCGCGACCCCACCCTTCTGATTTGCCACTGCAAGAACCGTTGTCACGGCTCGATCCTTACCTACTTCGTCCCCGGAGGCGAGCCATACACGCAGATTGACTGCCATGATGGATGGATGCCACCCAGTGATTCGCCGCGCGGCCGTCGGATCGTCCTCCTCCGACACGGCGAAACGGAATGGGCCCGTTGGGGTAAACACACCGGTCGAACCGACGTCCACCTCACCGAACTGGGTGAAGCCCAGGCGCGGCGGATAGGTCCGGCGATGGACGCCCTCGAACTGCGCGACCCCCTCGTCATCGTCAGTCCGCGGCAACGCGCCCGGGAGACGGCGGAGCTGGCGGGATTGAAGATTCAGCGCACCTGGGACGCGCTCGCCGAATGGGATTACGGGATCTACGAGGGCATGACGACCCCCGAGATCAGGCAGCAGGTGCCGGACTGGACCGTGTGGACGCACCCGTGCCCTCGCGGTGAGCAGGCCGAGCAGGTGCACACCCGGTGCGACCTCGTCCTGTCCGTCGCGCATTCGCAACTCGTGGACCGTGACGTGATCCTCGTCGGGCACGGACACTTCTCGCGCGCGCTCATCGCCCGCTGGGCGGAGCTTCCGATCAGCGAGGGACGCCGGTTCGCGATGTCGCCGGGTGCGTACTCCGTCCTCGGCTTCGAGCACGGGGCACAACAGGTGGTCAGCCACAACGTCACGAGCGAGGAAGGTGCCCGATGATCAGACGCGCAGTACCCGAGGACGTCTCTGCGATCACCGCGATGATCTACGAACTCGCCGAACACCAGCGGGCCCGTGACGAGTGCACCGTCACCGCCGACCAGATCGACGACGCCCTGTTCGGTCCGCAGCCGTCGACCTTCGCCCACGTCGCGGCGAACGACGACGACCGGGTCGTCGGGATCGCGGTGTGGTTCCGGAATTTCTCCACCTGGGACGGAACGCACGGCATCTACCTCGAGGACTTGTTCGTCAGCCCGTCGGAGCGCGGTTCCGGGCACGGCAAGGCCCTGCTCGCCACACTCGCGAAGGAGTGCGTCGACAACGGCTACACGCGACTGTCGTGGTCGGTGGTCAACTGGAACAAGCCGTCGATCGCGTTCTACGAGTCGCTGGACGCGCACCCGCAGGACGAATGGACCACGTATCGGCTCACCGGGGATCCGCTCGCCCGCCTCGCGTCCGAGGTGAGTTAGCGGTCCGACGGGTTGTCGGCGTCGGCCTCCTGGCCGTACTCGGCAGCCATCCACTTCGACGTGGGACTGCTGAACAGGCACCCGAGGGCCGCCACGACCACGACTCCGAGCAGCACACCGAAGAACGGCTGGTGCGAATCGGTGAGCAGCGACCACGCCACCGGTAGCAGGAGGAGTTGGGCGACGATCGCGATCGCCCGCCCCCAGCGCCGGCCGAAGATCAGGGCGAGCCCGGCGGCGAACACCGCGCCGCCGAGAATCGCGAACCAGGCCGCGGTGCCGTATCCACTGCTGACGCTCTGGTCGTGCCCGAGGAGTCCCCGGATCACCAGCACCACGGCGACGCCGACCGCCACCGCGCCCTCGAGCGACACCAGGGCGCCCGCCGCGCGGACCGTGGTGGGCGTGGACTTGCTGAGAGACGGCTTCGGCACGTCGGCCAGCCTAGAACACCCCGTCGCCGGCGGCCTCGGACGGTGACACGTGCCGCCCCCGCTAGGCTTGGGCCCCGTGCGCGCGCTGCTGATCGTCAACCCCAATGCCACATCGACGACCCCGGCCGGGCGTGATCTCCTCGCCCATGCACTGTCGAGCCGGGTGCGGTTGACGGTCGCGCACACGGCACACCGCGGCCACGCCGCCGAACTGGCGCAGCAGGCCTGCGTGGACGGGATGGGTCTGATCATCGTCCACGGCGGCGACGGCACCGTGAACGAGGTGGTAAACGGACTGCTCGGCACCCCGGTACCGAAGTCGATGAGCGCGGTGACGGTGGGGCCGATTCCCCCGATCGCCGTCGTCCCCGGCGGGTCGGCGAACGTGTTCGCCCGCTCGCTCGGCATCGCGCCGGACCCGGTGGACGCCACCAACCAGCTCATCGATCTGCTCGCCCGCAGGCAGCGGCGCAGGATCGGGCTCGCGCACTGCGACAACCGCTGGTTCACGTTCAACGCCGGCCTCGGCTGGGACGCCCAGGTGTGTGAGGCGGTCGACATGCACCGCAAGAACGGGCGCCCGGCCACACCGGCGCAATATGTCCGCGCGGCGGTGCGCGTGTTCTTCCGGTCGAAATATGCGGAGCCGACGCTCACCGTCGAGGTTCCCGATCACGACCCGGTCGAGGGTGTCCACTACGCATTCGTGTCGAACGCGAGTCCCTGGACGTATCTGAACAAGCGGGAAGTGCACACGAATCCCGACACCACCTACGACACGGGCCTCGGTGTCTTCGCGATGCGGTCCACCGCGATCCTCACCACGCTGCGGGTGGCCCGCCAGCTGCTGACTCCCGGAACCCGTCCGAAGGCGAAGAAGCTGGTCCGGGTCGACGACGTGCCGTCCGTGCGGATCTCCGCGTCGGAGCCCATCGGACTGCAGATGGACGGCGACTACATCGGACTGCGCAATGTCGTCGAGTTCGTGTCGGTGCCCGAGGCGCTGGATGTGGTCGCCCCGGCGCGACCCTGAGCAATTCTCGAGAATCCCCGTTTTCACCTAGCGGGAAGTGCCTGCACGAGGTACAAAGGACGGCGCGCCTCGAAGGGCAGCCTAAGTACGTGAGCTCCCCCACGGTGCGGCGGTTTTCTATTGACATCCCGCCAGTTCGTGAAAGCATTCACAAGCAACAGTGCGGAAACATTCTCTACGCACACATGAACTCATGAAGACGAAACGGTGCATTTCGCACCCAGTTAAGGAGCAGAAGGATGGACTGGCGCCACAAGGCAATCTGTCGCGACGAAGACCCCGAGTTGTTCTTCCCTGTGGGCAACAGCGGTCCGGCCCTCGCGCAGATTGCTGATGCCAAGGTTGTCTGCAACCGCTGCCCGGTGACCGCCGAATGCCTCTCGTGGGCACTCGAGTCGGGCCAGGACGCCGGTGTGTGGGGCGGCATGAGCGAAGACGAGCGACGCGCACTCAAGCGCCGCAACGCTCGGACGCGTGCCCGCACCACCGTCTGACACTTCAGAAGGAGACGGGCCCGGCACCACATGGTGCCGGGCCTTTTGCTTGCCCGCCGGTCAGTACCGGGGCCCACGACGGCCCAGCGGTACGCGTAACACGGCATCCGTGCCACCGTCCGCCCCGGGATGCAGCCCGAGGGAACCGTTCAGCTCGGCGGCCACCAGGGTCCGGACGATCTGCAGACCGAGACGGTCGGACCGCTCGAGGCTGAAACCGGGTGGTAATCCCCTGCCGTCGTCGTGGATCACGACGTCCAGCCACCGCGCGGAGCGTTCGGCCCTCATGGTGACCGTCCCCGGCGCGCCGGGTTCGAAGGCGTGCTCGATCGCGTTCTGCACGAGTTCGGTCAGCACCATCACCAGTGGCGTGGCCCGCTCCGCGGAGAACACGCCGAAGCTACCCTCCCGGCGGACCTTGATCGGCGTGCTCACCGTCGCCACGTCCGACAGGATCGGCACGAGGCGGTCGACGACCTCGTCGAGGTTCACTTCCTCGTCCACCGACATCGACAGTGTGTCGTGCACCAGGGCGATCGAGGTGACGCGGCGCACCGATTCGCTCAGCGCCTGCCGGGCTTCCTCGTTGTTGGTGCGCCGGGCCTGCAGTCGCAGGAGCGCCGCCACGGTCTGCAGATTGTTCTTCACCCGGTGATGGATCTCGCGGATCGTCGCGTCCTTGCTGAGCAGGGCGCGATCCCGCCTCTTCACCTCGGTGACGTCCCGCACGACGACAGCGGCGCCCACCCGCTTCCCGCCGGGTTTGAGGACCAGCGCCCGGAGCAGCACGGTCGCTCCCCTGGCTTCGATCTCCATGCGACGACCCGGCTTGTCGGCGATGGTGTCGCGGATGTACCCGGCGACCTCCTGCGACTCGAACGGGTCCGTCACGAGCGAGCGCGTGGTGGCGGCGAGGTTCTGACCGATCAGGTCCGAGCTCAGACCCATCCGGTGGTAGGCCGACAGCGCATTGGGACTCGCGTAGACCACGCTGCCGTCGGTGTCGAGACGGATGAAGCCGTCGCCGGCACGGGGACTCGAGTTGGTGTCCGACCGGGCCTCCCGGATCGGGAAGGTGCCGTCGCTGATCATCTGGCACAGATCCTCGGCGCAGTCGAGATACGCGACCTCGAGCGGGCTCTGCGCCCGCTGGTGCGACAGGTTGGTGTCCCGGCTCAGGACCGCGATCACCTCGCCGTTCCACCGCACCGGGACCGCCTCTCCGCGCGGCGGCAGACCCTCGTGCCCGCCGCCGTCCTCGGGGCGCACGACGCGGCCCTCGAGCAGCGCCTGCAGCACCTGCGGGTGTTCCGACTCCGACACGACGGTCCCGACGACGTCCTCCGGGAACGCGGTCGACGCGGTGGTGGGTCTGCAGTGCGCGACGCAGATCACGGTGCCGGTGGGGTTGGTGGCCGCGGAATCCGTTCCGACCCAGAGCAGAACGTCCGCAAAGGAGAGGTCGGCGAGCAACTGCCATTCACCGACGACGCGCTGGAGATGATCGACGGCCTCGCCGGGCAGGTCGGTGTGTTCGGCGAGCAGGTCACTCAGTGTGGACATCGTCGGTGGGTGTCAGCTCAGGAGATGACAGCGATCAGATCGCCCTGCTGGATCACGTCGCCGACCTTGACGTCCACGGAGGTGACCGTGCCGGGCTCTTCGGCGATGACGGGGATCTCCATCTTCATCGACTCCAGGATGACGAGGGTGTCACCCTCCTTCACCTCGTCACCCGCGCTCACCACAACCTGATACACCGTCGAAACCATTTCGGCGCGCACGTCTTCTGCCATTGTGATCCTTCACTCCCGGGTGTCGAGAAAGCCCTGTTGCAAGGACACCCAACCACACGTGGAAGACTGTGGTGAAAAGAAGGGAGATCTACTCGTGGGTAAGCGTGGTCGTAAGAAGCGCAGTCGCAAGGGCAACGCCGCAAACCACGGCAAGCGTCCCAACGCCTGACGCGCCGTAGAACGCACCAGGGGCCGGAAAGCAGCGATGCTTTCCGGCCCCTGATTGCTGTTCTGACGAGTTATGCGTCTGGTTCGGTGTTCGTGATCAGGATTGTCCGCCGCAACTCGATGGAGAGCCTCTGACGCAGACTTTCCGGCGCGTGCTCCCCACCGCACTTGCGGTTCACGAGGCTCTTCACCTTCTCCTCGATCCCGTACGCCTCGAGGCACGACCCGCACTCGTCGAGGTGCCTCTGCAGCCGCGCCCTCGACGCCTCGTCGCATTCACGGTCCAGCATCAGCCAGACGTCCGCGATGACGGCGGAGCAGTCGAGCTGCTCGAATTCGTCCTGCTCGCTCACCGAGAAACCTCCTGCTCCGTGCTCACTACACTGTCGCCGGGCACCTCGTCGGTGCCCCCACGGTTGAATCCACGTTCGCGTGCGACATCGGCGAGCAGACCCCGGAGCTGCTTGCGCCCGCGGTGCAGTCGCGACATCACGGTCCCGATCGGGGTGCCCATGATCTCGGCGATCTCCTTGTAGGGGAATCCCTCGACGTCGGCGTAGTAGACGGCCATCCGGAACTCCTCCGGCAGGGCCTGGAGTGCTTCCTTGATGTCGTCGTCGGGGAGCGCGTCCAGGGCCTCGACCTCGGCGGACCGCAGACCGGTCGACGAATGTTCCGCCGTCGCCGCCAGCTGCCAGTCGGTGATCTCGTCGGTGGGGTACTGCGCGGGCTGGCGCTGCTTCTTGCGGTACGAGTTGATGTACGTGTTCGTGAGAATCCGGTACAGCCATGCCTTGAGGTTGGTGCCCTCGCGGAACGAACGGAACGCCGTGTAGGCCTTCACGTACGTTTCCTGCACGAGGTCCTCGGCGTCCGCCGGGTTCCTGGTCATCCTCAGAGCAGCGCCGTACAGCTGATCCAGAAGTGGGAGCGCATCCCTTTCGAAACGCGCGATCAACTCGTCCTGTGGCTCGGCCTGGTCTGCCGTCGGACGGTCATGTTCCTGCACGCTGATCCCTTCGGTCGCCGTGGGCGTCAACGTTACCGCCAACTGCAAACGCGACGTGGGCTCCATCACCGAGGACATCACGATACGGACCACTCCCTTCGATGCACTGTTCTTCTGCAGGTACCAACACGCCTCGCGTCCGCTGTGTTCCCGACCGCGTGGCAGAGTGTCTGTCCATGGCCGGAACTGCCACTCCCGCGACGAAGCTGCTCGTCGAACACCGCATCGACCACAACGTGCACAGCTACGCGCACGATGCGCGGGCGGAATCGTACGGTTCGGAGGCCGTCGACGCCCTGGGCGAGACGGTCGGCGTCACCGCCCACCAGGTCTTCAAGACGCTGGTGATCAAACTCGACACCGGCAAGCTGGCGGTGGCGGTCGTGCCGGTGCCGGAGAAACTGTCGCTGAAGGCGGCGGCCGCGGCGCTGGGCGCGGGCAAGGCCGTGATGGCGGAACGCACCGAGGCGGAGCGCTCCACCGGGTACGTCTTCGGCGGCATCTCACCGCTCGGCCAGCGCAAGGCACTCCCGACGGTCGTCGACGCGTCGGCTCTCGACTGGGACCGGGTGCTGTGCAGCGCCGGCAGGCGCGGACTCGAGATCGAACTCGCGCCCGCCGACCTGGTGCGGCTCAGCGGCGCCGTCACCGCGGCGGTCACAGCAGGCTGATCTGCTCCCCCACCTGTGCCTCGTCACGACCGGCCGCGTCCGGGTCGAGGAGTTCCGGTCCGTTGTTCTTCACACTGTTCACCAGCGTGGACACCCGCCGGACGGTGATATCGGCGATGGCGTCGGGTGACACCTCGAGCAGATCCGTCGACGCGGGATGCTCGGGATCGAGCCATGCGGTCCAGCGGTCGCGGGGCATCACCAGCGGCATCCGGTCGTGCACGTTCTCGAGTTGGGCGGCTGAGTCGACCGTGATGATGCTGCAGCTCAGAACCGGGGGCGACTCCGCGACCGCGGGATCGTGCCAGACCGACCACAGCCCGGCCATGTACAGGCGCGAGCCGTCCTCCGGCGACATGTAGTACGGGATCTTCTTCGCCTTGCCCGACTTCTTCCCGGCGGCCGCCGCATCGACCTCGGTCTGCCACTCGTACCAGCCGTCCATCGGAACGAGGCAGCGCTTGTACTTGAACGCGTTCCGGAAGGCCGGTTTGTTGTCGACCGAATCCGCTCGCGCGTTGAACAGCACCGGCCCCTTGCCGAGCTCCTTCGTCCACGACGGCACGAGCCCCCACCGCATCCGCCGGATCCGCCGGGCGTCGTGGCGGTCGACGACCGTCAGGACCTGCGTGGTGGGCGCCACGTTGTAGTCGGGCGGACTCTCCTCCTCGCCCGCCTCGTTGATCGCATCGAGGTCGGCCGCGAGTGTCGCCGGATTCGCAGTGGTCGCATACCTGCCGCACATGCCCACCAGAGTGGCACGAACCACCGACACCCGCGACACGCCGCCCACCCCGCCCCGCGACCCGCCCGATAGGCGAAGATGGAGACCGTGAGCCTGAGCCTGTGGAACGCCCCCCGTGCCGAAGCGCCCGTCGTCGCGACGGTCGCCCTCCCCGGATCGAAGTCGATCACCAATCGCGCGCTGATCCTCGCCGCACTCGCGGACGGTCCGTCCACCCTCACCGGGGCACTGCGCAGCCGGGACACCGACCTCATGATCGGCGCGCTCCGCACGCTCGGCATCAGCATCGAGACGGTCGGCGCCGACACGACGCTGCGGGTCACCCCCGGACGACTCCGGGGCGGTGCGGTCGACTGCGGACTGGCGGGCACCGTCATGCGGTTCCTTCCGCCGGTCGCGGCGCTCGCGAGCGGAACGGTTCACTTCGACGGGGACGAGCAGGCGCGCACCCGGCCCCTCGACACGATCCTGGATGCGCTGCGCGGTCTCGGCGCGGACATCGACGGCGATTCCCTCCCGTTCACGGTCCGCGGTGCGGGCTCGCTGCGCGGTGGACGGGTCACCATCGACGCGTCCGGCTCGTCACAGTTCGTCTCCGGGCTGCTGCTGTCGGCGGCCGCGTTCGACGAGGGTGTCACGGTCCATCACGACGGCAAGACGGTCCCGTCCATGCCGCACATCGACATGACGGTCGAGATGCTGCGCGAGTCGGGTGTCGAGGTCACGACCCCGGCGACGGGCGGGGAGGCCGACACGTGGCGGGTGAGCCCCGGTGTCGTCCGGGCCGTCGACCGGGCGATCGAGCCCGATCTGTCGAATGCCACCGCCTTCCTGGCCGCCGCCGCCGTCACCGGCGGTGAGGTGACCGTTCCCCTGTGGCCGAGCAGGACGACGCAACCAGGCGACGCGATCCGGGAAATCCTCCTGGCGATGGGCGCGGACGTCCGGCTGGACGGCGCGAACCTCACCGTCCGTGGTCCGCAGCAGCTGACCGGCATCGACATCGACCTGCACGACGTGGGCGAACTCACCCCGACCGTGGCGGCGCTCGCCGCACTCGCGGACGGCCCGTCGCACCTGCGGGGCATCGCGCACCTGCGCGGTCACGAGACCGACCGGCTGGCCGCGCTCGCACACGAGATCAACTCGCTGGGCGGGAACGTCACCGAGACCGAGGACGGCCTCACGATCGTCCCGGCGGACCTGCACGGTGGGACGTGGCACTCCTACGCCGACCACCGGATGGCGACCGCGGGCGCCATCGTCGGGCTGCGGGTCGACGGCATCGAGATCGAGGACGTCGGCACCACGGCCAAGACCCTGCCCGGTTTCGAGAACCTGTGGGCCACAATGCTGTCCGCGGCCGCGGGCACCGAACGGAAGGCGAGCTTCTGAGTCGCAGGCAGTACGACGAGTCCGACGTCCGGGTACGCCCGGGCCGAGGAACGCGCCCGCGCACGAAGACCCGGCCGGAGCACCTCGCCGCGGAGTCGGCGATGGTCGTCTCGGTCGACCGCGGCCGGTGGGGTTGCGTGCTGGGCGGCGACCCCGAGCGTCCCCTCGTCACCATGCGCGCCCGGGAACTGGGCCGCACCCCCATCGTGGTCGGCGACGAGGTGAGTGTCGTCGGTGATCTGTCCGGCAAGCCCGACACCCTGGCGCGGATCGTGCGGGTCGCCGAACGCTCCACGGTGCTGCGACGCACCGCCGACGACACCGATCCGTACGAGCGGATCGTCGTGGCCAACGCCCAGCAGCTGCTGATCGTCGTGGCGCTCGCCGACCCGCCGCCCCGGACGGGATTCGTCGAACGTGCGCTCGTCGCCGCGTACGCGGGCGGATTGAGTCCCATCGTGTGCCTCACGAAGAGCGATCTCGAGCCGCCCGAGGAGTTCGCGAGCGCGTTCGCCGACCTCGACGTCCCCGTCGTCGTGGCCGGTCGCGACGATCCGGTCGACGAGGTCTTGTCGATGCTGTCGGGCCGGCTCACCGCGCTGATCGGCCACTCGGGGGTCGGGAAGTCGACTCTCGTCAACCGCCTCGTGCCCGACGCCGACCGGGCCGTCGGCGTGGTCTCCGGCGTCGGCAAGGGCAGGCATACGTCCACGCAATCGGTGGCGCTGCCGCTTCCGACGGGCGGCTGGGCGATCGACACCCCCGGCATCCGGTCGTTCGGACTGGCCCACATTTCCCCGGAGAACGTGGTGGCCGCGTTCTCCGATCTGGCCGCGGCCATCGAGGACTGCCCGAGGGGGTGCACCCACCTCGGCCCGCCCGCAGACCCGGAATGCGCGCTCGACCGGCTGGAGGGCAAGGCCGCCAAACGCGTCGACGCGGTCCGTCACCTCCTCACGGCCATCGCGTCCAACGAAGCCTGGTGAGGGACGAACCGCGTCGATAGCGGTACTTTCTAGCGGGACAGCAGCGCGCGAAGACCGCGGCGCTTGCGGGTGCGCTTGATCGCGGTACTCAATCCCTGACGGCGACCGGTTACGGGATCGATTGTCGCCGTGGTGTTTCCACCGAACTTGCGCTCCGACGCCGTCTCCGGCGCGTCGTCCGCGGTCGCCTTGAGGTACTTGTTCGGCAACGACAGCTTGGCGATGGTGCGCCACGACTTCGCGTACTGCACGAGGAAGGGCCCGGTCGTGTACGGCAGGTCGTACTTGTCGCACAGTTCCCGCACCCGCACGGCAATCTCCGAGTAGCGGTTGCTGGGCAGGTCGGGGAACAGGTGGTGCTCGATCTGGTAGCTGAGATTGCCGGACATGAAGTCCATCAGCTTGCCACCCTCGATGTTCGCGCTACCGAGCATCTGCCGCAGGTACCATTCGGCCGGCGTTTCCTTGTCGATGTCCGCCTTGGTGAACTTCTCGGCGCCGTCCGGGAAGTGTCCACAGAAGATGATCGCGTTGGTCCACACGTTGCGGATCATGTTCGCGGCGATGTTTGCGGTGAGCGTGCTCTTCCACGCGGGACCCGTGACCGCGGGGTGCACGACATAGTCCTTGAGGATCTGCTTGCCGACCTTCTCGCCGACCTCACGGAGCTTGCGCTGGGTCTCCTCGCTCGGCACGCGCCCCTTGGCGACCTTGCCGAGTTCGAGATGCTGCGCCGCGATTCCGTACTCGAAGAACAGCGCGAGCAGCGTGTTGTACAGGAGATTGCCGGTGTTGAACGGCTTCCACCGCTGGTCACGCGTGACGCGCAGCAGTCCGTACCCCACGTCGTCGTCCATGCCGAGGACGTTGGTGTACTTGTGGTGAATGTAGTTGTGCGTCTGCTTCCAGTGAGCGGACGGTCCCGTCACGTCCCACTCCCACGAGGTGGAGTGGATCTCGGGATCGTTCATCCAGTCCCACTGGCCGTGCATGACGTTGTGGCCGAGTTCCATGTTCTCGATGATCTTCGAGAGAGACAGCATGGCCGTACCCGCCAGCCAGGCGGGACGCCGCTTGCTCGCGAAGAGGACGGCTCGGCCACCGATTTCGAGGGAACGCTGCAGTCTGATCGTGTTTCGCACGTACCGCGCGTCACGCTCCCCGCGGGACTCTTCGATATCGCGCCGGATCGCATCGAGCTCGCGTCCGAGCGACTCGATGTCGGCTTCGGTGAGATGTGCGTATTCCTTGACGTCTGCAATCGCCATGGGGGACCTCCTCCTGGCTGGGTCGACAGTTCACACCCGAAAGGCGCTGACTCGACCTACCGTACCGTAAGTTACGACACCGTAGGTTACCTGAGTGTAGGTGTGAGTGAAATCACCGTCGACGTCGAGGAATCTTGGCCTCCGCGCGGGCGCGCAACGCCGACAGCAGACCCCGCCGCTGCCCCGTGACGGGATCCGTGCGCAACGTCTCGACCATGGCGGCACCCGCATCACGGGCGTCGCGGAACTTGCGTTCCGAGGACGTCTCCGGGGCGTCGTCCGCCGTCGCCCGCAGGAACCGGTCGGGCAGGGCGAGCTTGTGGATCGTGCGCAGAGCCAGCAGGTACTGCTTGGCGAGCGAACCCGTGGTGTACGGCAGGTCGTACTTCTCGCACAGCGCCCGCACCTTCACGGCGATCTCCGGGTACCGGTTGCTCGGCAGGTCCGGGAACAGGTGATGCTCGATCTGGTAGCTGAGATTGCCGCTCATGAAACCCATGACCTTGCCGGAATCGAAATTGGCACTGCCGAGCATCTGCCGGAGATACCACTCGTGCCGGGTCTCGTTCTCGTACTCGTCCACCGTGAACTTCTCGGCACCGTCCGGGAAGTGCCCGCAGAAGATCACCACATAGGCCCACAGATTCCGCACGAGATTGGCGGTGGCGTTGGCCGTCAGCGTCGACTTCCACGCCGGCCCCGCGAGCACCGGGAACAGCAGGAAGTCCTTGCCGACCTGACGGAAGATCTTGCGACCGAAATCCTTGTTGGCCTGGGAATTGAGCTGACCCTTCTCCGCACCCTCGAGCTCGGCCGCGAAGGTGAGGTCGTGGAGCGCGATCCCCCACTCGAACGTGGCGGCCAGGATGATGTTGGCGAACGGCTGCAGCAGATTGATCGGCCGCCACTCCTCGTCGCGGGTCATCCGGAGGATGCCGAACCCCACATCGGAATCCATTCCCACGATGTTGGTGAACGTGTGGTGGGAGTAGTTGTGCGCCCGCTTCCAATGCTCCGAGGGGCCCGTCTGATCCCACTCCCACGACATGGAGTGGATCTCCGGATCGTTCATCCAGTCCCACTGGCCGTGCATCACGTTGTGGCCGAGTTCCATGTTCTCGATGATCTTCGAGAGGGACAGCATCGCGGTGCCCGCGAGCCAGGCCGGGCGGTAGCGGCTTCCGAACAACGCAAGCCGGCCACCGAGCTCCAGCAGCCGTTGCGCCCTGATGGCCCGGCGGATGTAGCGGGCGTCGCGAACGCCGCGCGAATCCTCCACGTCGAGCCGGATCGCATCCAACTCACGCCCGAGCGATTCGATGTCCGCTTCGGTCAGATGCGCGAACTCTTTGATGTCGGTGATCGCCACCGTGCTCCTCCGTCTGGTGAGAGTCCGAGAATAGCGGAGTCAGGTGAACAACACGCCCACGCTCACGCGTCGAGCGTGCAGTCCCCTGCCGCCGCGGAGATACAAGTCTGGACTCGGTCACCTTCGGCGTGCTGCTTGCCGGACCTCAGGTCGATGGCGTGCCCGGCGAGGATCGGCACGACACAGGTCTGGCAGATACCCATCCGGCAGCCGAACGGCATCAGTGCCCCGACCTGCTCACCCGCCTCGAGGAGAGTGGTGGCACCGTCGATCGTCACGGTCTTGTCGGCCTTGGCGAACGTGACGGTCCCGCCCTCGCCGGACGTGTCCGCGCGGGAGACGGCGAACCGCTCGAGGTGCAACTTGTCCTCGATGCCCTCGTCACGCCACAGCGTCTCGATCTCGTCGAGCATCGGCAGCGGTCCGCACGCCCACGTCTGCCGTTCGCGCCAGTCGGGACACACCTCGTCGAGCGAGGACAACGCGAACTTGCCCTGGCTGCGGGTGAGCTGGATCTTGCACCGGAAGTCGTCGTGCTCCTCGTGGAGCCGGGTGAGCTCGTCGGCGAACATCACGTCGGCGTCGGTGGGGGCCGAGTGGACGTGGAAGACGTCGGGGAGCTGACCGCGCCGGTTCATCGTGCGCAGCATCGCCATGACGGGAGTGATGCCGCTGCCCGCGGTGAGGAACAGGATCCGCTGCGGCGGCGGGTCGGGCAGCGCGAAGTTGCCCGTGGGGGTCGCGAGCCGCACGATCGTCCCCGAGGGCACACCGTTGACGAGGTGACTCGACAGGAACCCCTCGGGCATCGCCTTGACGGCGATGGAGATGAGCTTGTCGTCCCAGTTCGGCGGCGAGGTGAGGGAGTACGAGCGCCAGTGCCAGCGTCCGTCGATGTGCAGACCGATGCCGATGTACTGGCCGGGCTCGTAGTCGAAGTCGAATCCCCAGCCCGGCTTGATGACGATCGTGGCCGAGTCCGCGGTCTCCGCGCGCACCTCCATGATCTGTCCGCGCAGTTCGCGAGCCGACCACAGTGGGTTGGCGAGATGCAGGTAGTCGTCGGGCAGCAACGGCGTCGTGAGCCGTGCCGCCGCACCTCGCAACCAATTGAGCTTGGACCGCTTGGCGGGCACAACCGCTGCTGCGGGCGCCTCGATCCAATCCTTCAGACCCATCCGACCTCCACCTTTTCCGTCATGACCTACGCTACCGTAGGTTATCAAGTTACGGTACCGTAGGTTACCCCAAGGTAAGAGGACGTACCGGTCAGAGCAGTTCGAGAAGGAACGGAAGCTCCTGAGTGGCGTACCACGCCAGGACATGATCCTCCGCGTCACCGAGAACGAACTCGGCGTCGGGGTCCCCGAGATCCGCCTCGTCGATCGCCGACACGGCCCGTTCGATGTCCGGCTCCGCCTCCGCGAGATCCACGTGCACCGACGCGACCGTGCCGATCGTCACCGGACCGGGCAACCGGACCACGGCGTCGTCGAGATCCGGCCGCGGCGTCACCTCGTCCACGTCCGCGGCGACCACGGCGCGACGGAAGCGAACCCCGTCGCTTCCGCTCTCCCCCACCCGGCCCGCGATCAGTCGCAGCGAGGCGCGGGCGGCCTCGGCCATCGCGACCTCGGCCAGTTCCTCGTCGTCGCCCGACGAGTACGCCTCGCGGAGCGTGGGGGTGACGGCGAAGGCGGTACGGCTCATCGGATCGAACTCCCGGTCGGCGACGAGCCGCTGGAGGATCTCGATCGTCGCGGGAACGTACACCCTCGTCATGCGTCACCCGTCATTCGCACCGCGGACTTCTCACCGACTGGCATCCAACAACTCCTCGAGAGATTCGTACAGCAGCGCCGCCACCACGTCCACGTCGGCCATGGCGTCACGGTCTGCATTCAAACCGTAGTAGACGTTGCCGTCGTAGGACGTCAGGCCGATGCTCAAAGTCTGGTTTTTCAGCAGCGGCGACACCGGATACATCTCGAGCATCCGCGCTCCCCCGACGTACAGCGGCAGCTGCGGTCCCGGCGCGTTGGTGATCATCAGGTTGAACATCCGCTGCGAGAAGCTGCTCGCGACACGGGCACTCATCGCGTGCAGCGTGGCGGGCGCGAATCCCGACAACCGCACCAGGGTCTCCGCGGTGACCCTCTGGCTCTGCTTGGCGTGCGCCTCCATGGCGTGCGCCACGTGCGACAGCCGCACCACGGCATTCGGTTCCCCGACCGGCAGGTCGATGAGGAACGACGACACCATGCTTCGCGGATCCGCCCATTCGCCGCGGCGTGACTCCTCGTCGTCGGTCTCGGGGTCCGTCGCGTACACGGACATCGGGACCATGGCCCGGACCGTGGTCGACTCGGCCACCGGCTCGCCGCGGGAGAGCAGCCAATACCGCATCGCACCCGACACGACGGCGAGGATGACGTCGTTGACCTCGCACCCGTACTGCGCGCGGATCTTCCGGTAGTCACCCAGCTCGGTCTTGACCACCGCGAAGCGCCGATTGCGTGAAATGGTCGCGTTCAGCGGACTCGCCGGCGCCACCTGCGTGGCGGTGCGCACGACGGCGGCGACCTTGCCGACGGCGCGCACGGTCTCACCGAGCGCGGACGCCATGTCACCCAACGTCATCCGCAGCGCCGCCAGCCCTTCGCCCGGCCGCGCCACCATCTCCGCCAGCGCCCCGGCGATCAGTGTGGACTCACTGGGGGCGGGGCTCGGCATCCACAGCTCCTCGGCCATGGGACGCCGGGTCTTCGCCGGGTCGAGGATCACCTGACCGATCTCGAGCGCCGTCTCACCGTCGACCAGCGACGAATGGGACTTCGTGAAGATGGCGAAGCGATTGTTCGACAACCCCTCCACCAGGTACATCTCCCACAGCGGTCGCGTGTTGTCGAGCGGCCGGGACGTGAGCCGTGCGACCAGATCGTGCAACTGGGCATCCGATCCGGGCTTCGGCAGCGCCGACCGCCGGACGTGGTACTCGATGTCGAAGTCCTGGTCGTCCACCCAGACCGGCCGCGACAGTCCCAGCGCCACCTCCCGCACCTTCTGCCGGTAGCGCGGGACCAGACTCAGTCGTTCCTCGACGAGGCTCAGTAATTCCTCGTAGGACAACCCGTTTCGCGGCTTGCGGAAGATCGCGAGCGAACCCACGTGCATCGGCGTACTGCTCGCCTCGAGAAAATAGAACGACGCGTCCTGCGTAGTCAGTCTCGTCACCATGTCGGCGCCTGTCCCCCTTGCATCCCATCTCGATCGACCTCGAGAAGTATCGCTATCTCGTCCGCGGTGGCGCCGCCGTCGACGTGGTGGATACCCACCATCCCGACGGCCACCGCACCCCGGACATTGACCGACAGGTCGTCGACGAAGATACAGTCCCCCGGGGCCAGACCGAGCGCGTCGGCCGTCAGCCGGTAGATCCGCGGATCAGGTTTGGCGACACCGACATCCCCGGACAGCACGACCTGATCGACCAGCCGGCCGTCACCGAGTTCCCGCAGCCACTGCGCGCCGGGACCACCGGGATCGTTGCTGAGGATCGCGGTCCGCACCCCACGAGTCCGGGCACCGGCGAGGACGGACGACAGGCCGTCCATGTCCGAACCGGGACCCGCGAGAACTCCTCCGAAGTCCAATATCAATCCCCGCACGTCCCCACCCTAGGGTCCGCTCCCCGGTTCGGCGACACGACGACGGGATCCGTGCGAGTATGACCGCTACGACGGCCGTCTCATGCCGAAACCGGGGGGTAAGAAATGAGTGAGTCCTACACGTTCCTGTCACGGGTGCCGCACTTCGAGCCGGCGGCCGGTGACGTTCCCGCACCGCCTCTGCCGGGGCGTTCGGCGGCGCCGTCGGGCGAACGGCACGCGTCCGGGCGCGGCAGGCACCGCTCGTCGCCCCACTCGGGGGCGTCGCCACGCACCGCCGCGACACAGCCGGGAACGCTGCCTCTTCCCTCACCGGACGTCCAGCGGTTCACGGAGCAGGCGTTCCGGCTCGTCCTCGAAGTGCTGGATCGGCGCCGCAACGTACGGCAATTGCGGCCGCTGGTGACGCCGTCGCTCGTCGACGTCGTGCGCACGCTCGCGCTGTCGGAGTCGCCCGCCCGGCGACTCGGTGTCGCGACGCTCGTCCGCGTGCACCTGCGCGCGGTGGAGCCGTGCGCGTTCGAGGCCTTCGGCACCTACGGCCGGGGACCGCGGATCTTCGTGATCGCAGCCCGTGTCGAACAGCAGTCCGACACGGGCTGGACCGTCACCTCGCTGGTGATCGGCTGATCGTCTTCGTCTGCGGTCAGCGCTTGCGCTTGGTCCGCGGGGCCTTCTTGCTCTTCGACTGCGACCGCGCGGCCTCACGCCGCTGACGACGGGTTCCGGCGTCGGCGGCATCGTCCGATTCGGCGGCTCCGCGGCGGCTGAGCTGGGCGTTGCCGTCCTCGGCAGGCCCGGAGTACGTGAGCCCGCGGGGCTCGCCGTCGTCCAGGCCCTTCGCACGGAGGGCGGACGGTGCCGCCGTGCCCTGCGCCTGCTGCGCCGCCTCCTGGGTGGGCAGTGGCCGCGGCGGTGCCGGAGCGGGCGAGGCCGACGCCGTCGCCGCTGCGGAAGCCGCGGTGACGCTCACGCCCGGGGCCTGTGCCGCCGTCGGGGCGGCCGCCTCGACCTGAAGGTTGAACAGGAATCCGACCGACTCCTCCTTCAGACCCTCGAGCATGCCGCCGAACATGTCGAAACCTTCGCGCTGGTACTCGACGAGCGGATCACGCTGGGCCATCGCCCGCAGGCCGATGCCCTCCTTGAGGTAGTCCATCTCGTAGAGGTGTTCGCGCCACTTGCGGTCGAGCACGCTCAGCAGGACGCGACGCTCCAGTTCGCGCATCGATCCCTCGCCGGCGACGCCGTCGATCTCGGCCTCGCGCCGGGCGTAGGCGTCGTGTGCGTCCTTCAGCAGGGTCTCGCGCAGCTCGTCGGCGGTGATGTCGTTGGTCTCACCGTCGTCGCCGTCGCCGACCAGTTCCTTGTAGTCGAGGCCGACCGGGTACAGCGTCTTGAGGGCCGTCCACAGTTGTTCGAGATCCCAGTCCTCGACGTATCCCTCGGCGGTGGCACCGTCGACGTAGGCGGTGACCACGTCGGTGATCATCTTCTCGACCTGGCCCTCCATGTCCTTGCCTTCGAGGATCTGGCGGCGCTCGTTGTAGATGACCGTGCGCTGCTGGTTCATCACCTCGTCGTACTTGAGGACGTTCTTGCGGATCTCGAAGTTCTGCTGCTCGACCTGCGTCTGGGCGCTCTTGATGGCCTTCGAGACCATCTTCGCCTCGATGGGAACGTCGTCGGGCAGGTTGAGCCGGGTCATGATCGACTCGAGGGCCGCGCCGTTGAACCGTCGCATCAACTCGTCGCCGAGCGACAGGTAGAACCGCGACTCACCCGGATCGCCCTGACGGCCGGAGCGGCCGCGCAACTGGTTGTCGATACGCCGGGATTCGTGCCGCTCGGTGCCGAGGACGTACAGTCCGCCCGCCTCCCGAACCTTGTCCGCGTCGGCTTTCACCTCGGCCTTGACCTGGTCGAGGACGTCGTCCCACGCCGCCTCGTAGTCGTCGGGCGTGTGGACGGGGTCGAGTCCCTGCTTGCGGAGCGCGATGTCCGCGATGATGTCGGGGTTGCCGCCGAGCACGACGTCGGTACCACGACCGGCCATGTTGGTCGCCACGGTGACGGCGCCCGACCTGCCGGCCTCGGCGATGATCTGGGCTTCCTGCTCGTGGAACTTCGCGTTCAGCACGTTGTGTGCCACGCCGCGCTTGGTGAACTGCTTCGACAGGTACTCGGACCGCTCGACGCTGGTGGTGCCGATCAGAACGGGCTGGCCCTTCTCGTGCCGCTCCACCACGTCGTCGACGACGGCGTCGAACTTGGCTTCCTCGGTCTTGTAGATCAGGTCGCCGTTGTCGACGCGGACCATCGGCCGGTTGGTGGGGATCGGGATGACGCCGAGGTTGTAGATCTGGTGCAGCTCGGCGGCCTCGGTCTCGGCCGTACCCGTCATGCCCGACAGCTTGTCGTAGAGACGGAAGTAGTTCTGGAGCGTGATCGTGGCGAGGGTCTGGTTCTCGGCCTTGATCTCGACCTTCTCCTTGGCCTCGATCGCCTGGTGCATGCCCTCGTTGTAGCGGCGGCCGACGAGGACGCGGCCGGTGAACTCGTCGACGATGATCACTTCGCCGTCGCGGACGATGTAGTCCTTGTCCTTCGTGTAGAGCTCCTTGGCCTTGATGGCGTTGTTCAGGTAGCTCACGAGCGGCGAGTTGGCGGCCTCGTACAGGTTGTCGATGCCGAGCTGGTCCTCGACGAGCTCGACGCCGGCCTCGTGGACGCCGATGGTGCGCTTGCGGATGTCGACCTCGTAGTGCACGTCACGCTTGAGCAGGGGCGCGATGCGCGCGAATTCCGCGTACCACTTGCTCGAGGCGTCGGCGGGGCCGGAGATGATGAGGGGGGTTCGGGCCTCGTCGATGAGGATGGAGTCGACTTCGTCGACGACGGCGAAGCTGTGACCGCGCTGGACGAGATCGTCCAGGGAGTGCGTCATGTTGTCGCGCAGGTAGTCGAACCCGAACTCGTTGTTGGTGCCGTATGTGATGTCGGCCGCATAGGCTGCGCGACGCTCGGCCGGCGACATGCCGGACAGGATCACGCTGGTGTCGAGGCCGAGGAAGCGGTGGACGCGGCCCATCCACTCGGAGTCGCGCTTGGCGAGGTAGTCGTTGACCGTGACGACGTGCACGCCGTCGCCGGCGATCGCATTGAGGTACGCGGGCAACACGCAGGTCAGGGTCTTGCCCTCACCCGTCTTCATCTCGGCGATGTTGCCGAAGTGGAGGGCGGCGCCGCCCATGATCTGCACGTGGAAGTGCCGCTGGTCGATCACGCGCCAGGACGCCTCGCGGGCGACCGCGAACGCCTCGGGCAGCAGCTCATCGAGCGTCTCGCCGTCGCGGTAGCGGGCGCGGAACTCCTCGGTCTTCGCGCGGAGTTGCTCGTCGGTCAGGTCTTCGACCTCGGGCGACAGCGAGGAAACGTGGTCGGCGATGTGCTTGAGCCGCTTGACCATGCGACCTTCACCAACACGGAGCAGCTTCGATAGCGACAGCGACGGCACAGTCTTGTTCGTCCTCAATCTTCGGCAGTGGATGGGTGACACACAAAATCCGGCCGGAGGTCCGAGAACCCCGGCCGGATTCCATGGTAGGCGCTTCCGCGATCGGACGAGTAGACCGACCGCTCGGATCGTCAGGCGGAACGGGAGTTCATCACGCCAGACGGATCAATCCGTAGTCGAACGCGTGCCGCCGGTAGACGACGGTCGCCTTGTCCGACTCCTTGTCGTGGAACAGGAAGAAATCGTGTCCTACCAGCTCCATCTCGTACAAAGCATCGTCGACGGTCATCGGCGCGGCCTTGTGTTCCTTGGTACGCACGACATGACCCGGTGTGTGCTCGTCCGGCATCTGACCGTCCAGGGAGATGTCGGGACTGATGCCGAGACTGTCGTCCTCGGCGAGTGCGGCGGTGGCCTCCGCCACCGACACCGGGGTCTTTTCCCCGTAGTGGACCTTTTTGCGATCCTTGGTGCGGCGGAGCCTGCTCTCGAGCTTGGCGGTCACCGACTCGAATGCTGCATAGAAGCTGTCGGCGGATGCCTCGGCTCGGGCTACCGGCCCCTTGCCTCGGGCAGTGATCTCGACGCGCTGGCAGTTCTTCCTCTGGCGTCGATTGGGTTCGTGGTGAAGTTCGACATCGAACAGGAATATGGAGGGATCGAAGCGCTCGAGGCGCGACAGCTTCTCGGAGACGTACACGCGGAAGTGGTCGGGTACCTCGACGTTGCGTCCCTTGACGACGATCTCGGCGTTGGGGGTATCCGTCTTCTCTTGTGCATCCGTTGTGCGGTCGTCGACGAAAACCGAGGCTTGCGAAGGGGTCGTCACTCGTACCTCCCGATTACGGCCCCGCCCCTTGATGGGCGGCGGCGAGTTTGAGCAATGCCGGAAGGGGGTCCGCCCGGCACCAGGTTCGAAGTTCCACCTCCTACCTGTGTTTTCGGGTGTGTCCGCGACGCTAGTACGTAACGCGCGCGAGTGCCACTGTTCGGCAGAATTTCATCTGACACCCGCCACGACGACCACCGCGCTCACTCGGATACCCACTCGCGACAGCACCCGGACCGACTCGGCGGCGGTCGCCCCGGTGGTCGACACGTCGTCCAGCAGTACCACCGAGATGCGTTGCAGTGCAGCCGGTTCCGACGCGAGATGCCGCGCGAATACTTGACCGCTGCGGGTCAACCGGACGCCACCCTCGAGGTTTACTCGACGTTGATCTGCGCTCAATCCGACCGAATCGCGCACGGCGCGTCGCATCACGAGCGCGGGACACACGCGTCTGCCTCCCACCGCGGCGACGGCGATCCGGGTGACGGGGTCGCCACCGCGTGCACGGGCGGCCCGGGGACGCGTCGGAGCCGGCACCAGAACCACCGGGGCGACGTCCGGCGGGTCGAGTTCTCGCCACTGCTGCAGACGGCCCAGGGCGCCCGCGACGGCGGATCCGAGGGGCGCGGCGAGATCACGCCGCCCGCGTTCCTTCGCGGCGATCACGGCGCGACGGCGGGCACCCGAGTACGGTCCGAGTGCCCACACCCCGACCCCGGGATCCACGCGGGGCCGGAGCAGCACGGGATCGTCGGCCAGCTCCGTGGCGCAGCGGGCACACCACTGCGTGCCCGGCACGCCGCACCCGCCGCATTCGGCGGGCAGGATCAGGTCGAGCAGGCTCCGGAGGCCGGGCAGGGCGCGCATGCGGGCAGTATCGGCGACCGCACCGACAGCCTCAGCCCGGCAGGACCGGGATCGCCTTGACACCCGTCAACCCGGGAACCTCCCGCCAGTACCGGTCGCCCGCCGGATCGTTGTTGTTCAACTGGAACACCGCCCGGGAGTCGGCGACGAACTCCGTGGTCGTCGACGCGTCCACGGCCACCACCGGCGCGGTCAGATTACGGCTCGGCAGCGCGTCCATCCGTGATCCGTCGACGGCCACCTGCACCACCGGGATGTCCGAGGCCGCGCGCGCGACGACGATCGTGTCGCTCGTGCTCCAGTCCAGGGACAGCGCCGGGCTGCCCAGACCGATCGCGACCGCACGGGGATTCGTCAAAGCGTACTCACCACCCGGCATCTGGGTGACGATCGCGAGGTAGACCTTGCCGTCGACGATCAGTGCCGCGCGCACCCCGTCGCGGGACAGCCGCAACTCGGTGATCGTGGCACCCAGCGCGGTGACGGCGCCGGCGTCGACGTTGACCACCGACGTCCGGCCGGTGCCGGGCTCGCGCAACACCCGAATCACCGTGTTGCCGTTGACCGCTGCCCAGATCGCCGAATTGTCGGGTGCCCATGTCGGGCGGGTGATCGCGCCGCCTTCGAGCACCGACGCGGCACCGTCCTCGTACGCGCCGACCATCAGCGAACTCGCGGGTTCCGGGGCGGGACGCCCCGTGTCCGCGACCGCGGCGACCAGCTTTCCGTCCTGCGACAGCGCGAGCGAACGCATGTTGCGGGCCGAACCGAAGTACCCGGGCACCGGGGTGACCCCGGTCTCGGTGACGCTCACCATCGACCCCTCGCGCAGCGCGTGCAGCCCCACGGTGGCGCTCGAGGTCGCGAACGGATTCATCGACGCGACGTCGGCGGTGGTCCACCCGTTCGGGAACCGCTCGTCGAAGGGCTCGCCGTCGGCGAGCAGCACATAGGGGCCCGAGATCTCCGCGTTGGCCAGCGTCCAGATCACCTGCGCCGCGAACAGCTGCTTCGCCTGCGCGTCCATGGGCGGCACGCCGGCGAAATCGATCCGGATGCCGCCGAGCCCCACCCCCACCTGCGCGGTGCCGCCGTCGGCCTTCGTGATCGGGCCCCGCACCGACACGCCGTCGCCGAGCTCGTTGCGCACGGCCGGGGCCAGGGCGGCCTTCGGCCCGTCGATCAGCAAGCCGATCAACTGCGACGCCATCTGGTCCTGGGCGCCCGACACCCAGCGCGGATCCGGCACGACCGTCGTCCCGGCCGGATCGAGGAAGTACAGCGATTTGCGCTGATAGGTGTTCAGGAACTGTGCCCGGTCCAGGATCACGCCGGCGGGGAGCTCGGAGATCCGCCACTCCCCGTCGAGTAGCTCGAGGCTGATCTTCGTCTCGAAGCTGCCCTCCTCCGCCACGTACAGTCCGCCGGGCTCGAGCTGCCCCACCTTGTTGGCGCGGATCGTGTACGTCGCCTTGTCGGCGGACCGCGTCTCCGGGAGGACGTCGACCTTGTCGACGATGGTCGCGCTGGCCGCGTCGTCCCACCTGCCGGTCACACCGGGGGTGAGGAATTGACGGGCCGCGAGGTGCCGGTTGGACGGATCGGTACTGGCCTTGAAGAAGTCGCGGAGCAGCAGGTCGGGTTCACGCCCCGGCGCGGGGGCCGCGACGCTCGATCCGGGCGAGTCACGGTTGATCGTGCCGATCGCCTGCGGTGTGGAGGAATCCGGGAGGCTCGCGCACCCGCTGACCGTCACGAGCACCGCGAGGACGATCGCTCCGCATACCGACCGCGACAGCAGGGCGGATCGCCGCCGGGGCGTCACAGGTCCTGCTCCGGAAGGTGCGAACCGTCTCGGTCACCGACGTGCGCGCGCTCGCGCTTCTTGGGAACCGTGCGGGATTCGTCGGCCACCGTCTCCGGGCTCTCGTTGCGCACCGGCAACGTGGTGTCGCCCGGGACAGGCTGACCCTGAACGTATTTCGCGGTTCCCGGTTTCAGCGGCAGCGGGCTCGACACGACCTTGCGGCCCCGCACCCGCGGCAGCGTCAACCGGAAGCAGGCGCCTTGGCCGGGTTCGCCCCACGCCTCGAGCCTGCCGTCGTGGAGATTCGCGTCCTCCACACTGATCGCGAGTCCGAGGCCGGTACCGCCCGACCGCCGCACCCGCGACGGGTCGGACCGCCAGAACCTGTTGAACACCAGCTTCTCCTCGCCCGGCCGCAGACCCACGCCCTGGTCGCGCACGATGAACGCCGCAGCGCTGTCGTCGGCGCGCAGGCGCAGCAGCACCGGTTTGCCTTCTCCGTGATCGATCGCGTTCGCGAGCAGGTTCCGCAGAATGCGTTCCACGCGACGCGGGTCCACCTCGGCCATGACTGCCTGATCGGGCAGGTCCACGATCAGTTCGGTCCCGCTCTCGCGCGCGAGGTGACGGACCGTCGAGACCGCCGCACGCGCACACATCCGGACGTCGAGTTGCTCGGCGGCCAGTTCCGCGACACCGGCGTCGTGCCTGCTGATCTCGAGGAGGTCGGCCAGCAGCCCCTCGAACCGGTCGAGTTCGGCGACCAGCAACTCCGACGACCGCCGGAGCACAGGGTCGAGATCGTCGCTGCCGTCGTGGATGAGATCGGCCGCCATGCGCACCGTCGTCAGCGGTGTCCGCAGCTCGTGGCTCACGTCGGAGGTGAATCTCTTCTGAAGATTTCCGAACTCCTCGAGCTGGGTGATCTGCTTGGACAGGCTCTCCGCCATCTCGTTGAACGACATCGCCAGCCGGGCCATGTCGTCCTCGCCGCGCACGGGCATGCGTTCCTTCAGCCGGCCGTCGGCGAAGCGCACCGCGATCCGGGACGCCGACCGGATCGGCAGAACCACCTGCCGGGCGACGAGGAGCGCGATGGCCGCGAGCAGCACGGCGAGCACCGCACCACCCACCAGCAGCGTGCCGCGGACCAGCGACAGACTGCGGTCCTCACTGGCCAGCGGGAACACCAGGTACAACTCGAGCGTGGAGATCGCGGATGCGGTCGGGCTCCCGACGATCAGCGCCGGCCCCGAATAGCCTTCGGGATCGTTGACCGTGGCGAACTGGTAGGCCACCTGACCGGCCTGGACGAACGCCCGCAGTGATTCCGGAATCTGGTCCGCCGGGCCGCTGGACGTCGGGGCGCGGGGGCCGTCACCGGGCACGATGAGCACAGGATCGAACGTTCCCGCCGACCCCGACGCCTGACCGGCGTCGGGCTCCCGGTTCGTCAGCGCAGCCCGGGCACCGTCGAGCTGAGTGGTGGGCGAACTACTGTCGTCCGCCCCCGCCAGCTGCCCCTCGACCGTGCTGCGGGCACGGTCCATCTCCTCGGTCGCCGCGTTGATCTTCGTTTCGAGCAGACGGTCGGTGATCTGGCTCGTCAGCACGACGCCGAGCACGACGATGACGATGAGCGACAACGTCAACGTCGAGACGACGACCCTCAGCTGCAGCGAACGACGCCATGTGTGCGCGAGGGTATTGCTCAGTGAGTGACCCCACCGAAGGATCGGCGAAACGCGTCGGTTGACACGACGCCGCCATCGGGAAACACCTGTCACGGCGGTCCGGCCTTGTAGCCGACCCCCCTGACCGTCAAAACCACTTCGGGATTCTCGGGATCAGTCTCGACCTTGGCCCGCAGACGCTGAACGTGCACGTTGACCAGTCGGGTGTCGGCTGCATGTCGGTAACCCCACACCTGCTCGAGCAGGACCTCACGGGTGAACACCTGTCGCGGTTTGCGCGCCAGAGCCACCAGGAGGTCGAACTCGAGGGGGGTGAGGGAGATCAGTTCTTCGCCCCGGCTCACCTTGTGGGCGGGGACGTCGATGACGATGTCGGCGATGCTGAGCAATTCGGCCGGCTCGTCCTCGGTCCGGCGAAGCCGTGCCCGGACCCGCGCCACCAGCTCCTTCGGCTTGAACGGCTTCATGATGTAGTCGTCCGCGCCGGATTCCAATCCGAGGACCACGTCGACGGTGTCCGTCTTCGCGGTCAGCATCACGATGGGGACACCGGAGTCGGCGCGCAGGACCCGGCACACGTCGATGCCGTTCATGCCGGGCAGCATCAGGTCGAGCAGCACCAGGTCCGGGCGTGTCTCCCGGACGGCGGTGAGCGCCTGGGTCCCGTCCCCCACCACATACGGATCGAATCCTTCGCCGCGGAGGACGATCGTGAGCATCTCCGCGAGCGCAGTGTCGTCGTCGACAACCAGAATCCTTGGCTTCATGTCCCTATCGTTGCATCTTCGGAGGCCGTAACAGCCCGTTCGCCGTTACGGCGTGCCGTGTTCTTTCTCGTCACGGCGTGCCGTGTCGTCACTCAAGAGTGCCAGGTTTTCGGCGAGCGTGACCGGATCGGTGTCCGGGGTGAGCACCCACCACGGCGAAATCCAGTCCTTCCCGGCCAGCTCCCGGTACACCTCGCCGGTGCGTTCCTGCAGTCCACGGTCGCGTTCGTAGGCGTCCAGCGACCGGCTCGCATCCGCCGATTCGCGGCCGCGGGCGCGTTGCTCGGCGAGTGCCACGGGAACGTCCAGATACAGCTGCAGGTCGGGCCGGGGCAGCCCCAGCCGCTCGAATTCGAGGTTCCCCACCCAGCCGACGAACTCCCCGTCCGCCCCCTGATGCAACCGGGCCGCACCATACGCGGCGTTGGACGCCACGTAGCGGTCGAGAATCACCAGGTCGTGTTCGGCGAGCAGCGCCGACAGCTCCCCGACGGCACCGGACCGGTCCAGCGCGAACATCACCGCCATCGCGTGCACGGAGTCGCTGAGGTCACCGTGCGCGCCCTTGAGGGCCTCGGACGCCAGATCGGCGTGCACGGACCTGCCGTACCGCGGAAAGTCGAGGGTGCCGACCGTCAGACCCTGCTCGATGAGGCGTGTCACCACTGCGCCGACGAGTGTTCGCTTGCCCGCGCCGTCCAGGCCTTCCAGCGCAATCAGTTTTCCCACGAGGAAGAAGGCTATCCCCCGGCCCGTGCGCGACGGACCGGGGGACGCCGCGGCCTCTAGTACCGGTAGTGCTCGGGCTTGAACGGGCCCTCGACGTCGACGCCGATGTACTCGGCCTGCTCCTTCGTGAGCTTGGTGAGCGTGCCACCGAGCGCTTCGACGTGGATCTTCGCGACCTTCTCGTCGAGGTGCTTCGGGAGGCGGTACACCTCGTTGTCGTACTCCTCCGGCTTCGTCCACAGTTCGATCTGCGCGATCACCTGGTTGGAGAAGCTGTTGCTCATCACGAACGAGGGGTGGCCGGTGGCGTTGCCGAGGTTCAGCAGGCGACCCTCGGACAGCACGATGATCGAGTGGCCGTCGTTGAACCGGAACTCGTCCACCTGCGGCTTGATGTTGATGCGGGTGACGTCGCCGGACCGCTCGAGGCCGGCCATGTCGATCTCGTTGTCGAAGTGGCCGATGTTGCCCAGGATGGCCTGGTGCTTCATCTGCTTCATGTGCTCGAACGTGATGATGTCCTTGTTGCCCGTGGACGTGATGACGATGTCGGCCCAGCCGATGGCCTGCTCGACCGTCTTCACCTCGAAGCCGTCCATCAGCGCCTGGAGAGCGTTGATGGGGTCGACCTCGGTGACCGCGACGCGGGCACCCTGTCCGCGCAGAGCCTCCGCACAACCCTTGCCGACGTCGCCGTAACCGCAGACGAGCGCGGCCTTGCCGCCGATCAGGACGTCGGTGCCGCGGTTGATGCCGTCGAGCAGCGAGTGCCGGGTGCCGTACTTGTTGTCGAACTTGCTCTTGGTGACCGAGTCGTTGACGTTGATGGCCGGGAACGTGAGTTCCCCGGCGGCCGCGACCTGGTAGAGACGCAGGACACCGGTCGTGGTCTCCTCGGTGACGCCCTGGACCGACTCCGCAACCGTGGTCCACTTGGTCTTGTCCGCGTCGAGGGACTGACGCAGCAGGGCGAGGAACACCTTGTACTCGTCGGAATCCTGCTCGTCGTCGGTGGGCGGCACGACGCCGGCCTTCTCGAACTGCGCGCCCTTGAGGACGAGCATCGTGGCGTCGCCGCCGTCGTCGAGGATCATGTTCGCGGGCTTGTCGGCGTCCGGCCAGGTGAGCATCTTCTCGGCGGCCCACCAGTACTCCTCGAGCGTCTCGCCCTTCCACGCGAAGACCGGGGTGCCCTGCGGCTCCTCGGGCGTGCCGTGCGGGCCGACGACGATCGCGGCGGCGGCGTGATCCTGCGTCGAGAAGATGTTGCACGAGGCCCAGCGGACCTCGGCGCCCAGTGCGGTGAGCGTCTCGATGAGGACGGCCGTCTGGATGGTCATGTGCAGCGAACCGGAAATGCGAGCACCCTTGAGCGGCAGCACCTCTGCGTACTCGCGGCGAAGCGCCATCAGTCCCGGCATCTCGTGCTCGGCGAGCCGGATCTCCTTGCGGCCGAACTCGGCGAGCGAAAGGTCCGCCACCTTGAAATCGATCCCGTTTCGGCTCTCGGCCACGGGCATGGTTGAAACTGAGGTCGTCATCTGCCTCTCCTGGTTGACTGCTGTTTCGGTCAAGGCTATCGGTACTGCGTCCCGAGGGTCACACTCACGTGAGGCTCCGCCGCGGGGCGGTCACTCCCGATCGGCCCCGTCGACCGCCTCGTCCACGAAAGGCCCCAGAAGAGCACCCAGATCCTCGGCGACGTTGGCCTCGGATTCGGGTGGCATCGAGATGTAACTCATAGCGAGGCGCACGATGGCGCGGCTGAGAATCCCCGCGTCCGACGGGTTCGCCCGCACCCAGCCCCGCTGGAAGACGTCGGCGAGCCGCGTCGACGCCCGCTCGATGATCGGCGCGCTCTCGGTCGTGATCAGACGCAGCAGATCGGGCTTGGTCTCGCCACGCAGAAGTGACTGCACGAGCGGGTCGGACAGGCTGGCTGCGAAGAACGCGGTGAATCCGGAAAGCAGCGCGGCGCGGCCTTCCCCGACGTTCGCCGCCAGCGCCTCGTCGACCGCGTCGACCAGTTCGTCGGCCAACCGGAGGGCGTACGCCTCCGCCAGCCCCTGCCGCGACTTGAACTCGTTGTAGAGCGTCTGCCTGCTCACCCCGGCGCCGGCCGCGACATCCGACATCGTGATGTCCGACCAGTCCTTCTCGAACAGGAGATCCCGCATCGCATCGAGCACCGACTGACGCAGCAGCAGCCGCGCAGCCTCCTGATAGGGCACCCGGACACGCGACGAAGTCATGGCGAAGACATTAGTGCCCGCCGCCTCCGGGGTACTCGCCCGGTACTGCCGCTCCGACCCCCGGCCGTCGAATCCCGTTGCGTGTCAGACCTCGCCGCGACTTCTTCTCTCCATCATCGAATGGCGGCGGCTGTAGGCGAAGTAGATGATCACGCCGAGCGCCATCCACACGATGAACCGGATCCACGTCTCGACCGACAGATTCACCATCAGCCACAGGCAGGCGAGGACGGCGAGGACAGGCACCCACGGAACCAGTGGGACACGGAATCCGCGGGGCAGGTCCGGTCGCGTCCGGCGCAGCACGATCACGCCGACCGACACGAGGACGAACGCGAACAGCGTTCCGATGTTGACCATTTCCTCGAGGGTGCCGATCGGGAAGATGCCCGCGAGCACGGCCACCACGACACCGACGAGCATGGTGATCCGAACGGGTGTGCCGTGCTTGCCGGTCGGCGCCAGGCGCCTCGGCATCAGTCCGTCCCGGCACATGGCGAACAGAACCCGGGTCTGCCCGAGCATCAGCACCATCACCACGGTGGTGAGACCGGCGAGCGCACCGAACGAGATCAGGTTCTTCGCCCACGTGACCCCGTGGATGCCGAACGCCGTGGCCAGATTGGAACTGTCCCCGGCCAATTCGTGGTAGTCGACCATGCCGGTGAGCACCAGCGTCACCGCCACGTACAGGATCGTCACGATCAGCAGCGATCCCAGAATTCCGCGGGGCAACGCCTTCTGCGGATCCTTCGTCTCCTCGGCGGTGGTGGCGACGATGTCGAAACCGATGAACGCGAAGAACACCAGGCTCGCCGCCGCCAGCAGGCCGTACCAGCCGAACGTGCTGCCGCCGGCACCCGTGACGTAGGAGAACAGGGACTGGTGGATGCCCTCGCCCGTGCTGCCCGCCTCGGACGGGGGAATGTACGGGGAGTAGTTGTCGGTGTCGATGTAGAACGCGCCGACCACCACCACGACGAGCACCACGGCCACCTTGATCGAGGTGATTACGAGTGAGACCCGCGACGACAGCTTGGTGCCCGTCGCCAGCACGACGGTGATGATCGCGACGATGAGTACCGCACCCCAGTCGAACGTGACCGAGCCGAGCTGCGCCACCGGTGTGTGGTTGCCGATCACCTCACCGAGATAGAGCGACCAGCCCTTCGCCACGACCGACGCGGCGAGCGCGAATTCGAGGATGAGGTCCCAGCCGATGATCCACGCGATCAGTTCACCGAACGTCGCGTACGAGAACGTGTACGCGCTGCCCGCGACCGGAACGGTCGAGGCGAACTCGGCGTAGCAGAGCGCGGCGAGCCCGCACGCGATGGCGGCGATCACGAACGCCGCCGACACGGACGGACCGGCGACGTTGCCTGCGGTGCGCGCGGTGAGCGTGAAGATGCCGGCGCCGATGACGACGGCGACACCGAAGACGGTCAGGTCCCACGCCGTCAGATCCTTGCGGAGCTTGGTTTCCGGTTCGTCCGTGTCTCGGATCGACTGCTCGATCGACTTGGTGCGGAACAATCCGGTCGGCCTGCCGCTCAGGTGCGGTTCTCCGCTGCCTTTGTCCTGGATGGCCACATCAGCCTCCTCAATCGAAAGTTGCCGTTCAGCCTATGCCTTCGGTTGCCCGGAACAGATCGGGTTCGATGTAGATGCGGCGAGCCGCGGGGACTGCGCCGCGCACTCGCGCCTCGGCCTCGTCGATGGCTTCGGCGACGGCGCTGATGTCCGATCCGGCGGCCACGGCCACTTTCGCGGCCACGAGGATTTCCTCGGGTCCGAGGTACTGCGTCTTGCAGTGGATGACGCGCTCGATCTTCTCACCGTCGACGAGGGCGGCGAGAATCCGCGCCTCCTCGTCTGCGGTGGCTCCCTCACCGATCAGCAGGCTCTGCATCTCGACGATGAGGATGATCGCGATGATTCCGAGCAGGGCGCCGATGCAGAGGGTGCCGACACCGTCCCACACCGGATCGCCGGTGAGCATCGTCAGTCCGACACCACCGAGAGCGAGGACCAGACCGACCAGTGCGCCGGTGTCCTCGAGCAGCACGACGGGAAGCTCCGGGCTGCGCGACGTGCGAATGAATCCCCACCAGCTCGCCTTCCCCTTGAGGGGACGCGACTCCCGCACGGCGGTGAGGAAGCTGAACGTCTCGAGCCCGATGGCGATCACCAGGATGACCACCGCCACGAGGGGCGACGTGAGTTCCTCGGGGTGCTGGATCTTGTGGATGCCCTCGTAGATCGCGAACAGCGAACCGAGGCTGAACAACACGAGCGCGACGACGAACGAGTAGAAGTAGCGGCTACGCCCGTAACCGAACTGGTGCAGATCGTCGGCGGCGCGTTCGGCCTTCTTCTGGCCGAGCAGGAGCAGGCCCTGGTTGGAGGTGTCGGCCACCGAGTGCACGGATTCCGCCAGCATGGACGACGAGCCGGTGATCAGGAAGCCGGCGAACTTGGCTACCGCGATACCGGCATTGGCGCCGAGCGCGGCGAGAATCGCCTTCTTTCCCCCATGAGCCGACAACTGACTTCTCCTCTCGGTCGCACACGACCCTCACGACGGGCCGCGGAGCCCTTCTCGGATCGCAGGGCGGGTCACAGGCTACGCGATCGGCGGGCCGACCCTCGCACTGAACAACTGGGCAGACTCGGTGCCCGCGGTCACCACGACTTCGGGGTCCTCGGCCGCGATCCAGACGGCGTTGCCCTGGGACAGGTCGAGGGCAACGGTTCCGCACCGCAACTCCACCGAACCCGAGGTGCACAGCAGAATGTGCGGCCCCTCCGAGTCGAGCCGGTGCTCCGTGGGGCCGTCCGGCGACAGATCGATCCGCGCGAGGACGAATTCCGGCGCCGGTGTGGAGTACACGAATTCGCCACGGCCCGGGCGTTCTTCCGCTTCCAGTATCGGAATGTCGACGGTGTCGAAGTCGAGGACGCGCAGCAACTCCGGAACGTCCACGTGCTTGGGCGTGAGTCCCCCGCGCAGCACGTTGTCGGAGTTGGCCATGATCTCGACGGCCATCCCGTGCAGGTAGGCGTGGAGGTTGCCCGCGTCGAGGTACAGGCCCTGCCCTGGTTCGAGGGTGACCCGGTTCAGGAGGAGCGCGGCCAGCACCCCCGCATCCCCCGGGTACACCTCACTCAATTCGAGGGCGGTGCGGATCTCCGCCGCGAACTCACCGTCCTTGGTGTTCGACAGATAGGCGACGCATCCGTCGAGCACTCTCGGCATCAGCGCGCCGAGCACCGGCTGCGGCAACGTGATCCATGTGGTGAACAACGCGCGGAGACCGTCCGAGTCGGGTTGCCCGGCGATCAGGCCGGCGTAGGGCTGCAGCTCCGGAACCGCGATCGCCTCGAGCAGTTTGACCGTCCGCTGAGGGTCCCGGAAACCGGCGAGCGCGTGGAACCGGCTGAGGGCCACGACGAGTTCGGGTTTGTGGCTGGCGTCCTTGTAGTTGCGCACCGAGGATTCGAGGGGTATTCCCGCCTCGTTCTCCCGGGCGAACCCCTCCCACGCCTGCTCGGCGCTCGGATGGGCCTGCAACGACAGTGGTTCCTCCGACGCGAGCAACTTCAGCAGGAACGGGAGACGTTCTCCGAACGTCTCCACACTCCGCTTGCCGAGCTGGCGTTCGGGTTCCGAGTGCACCAGGTCCAGAAGGGACCGGGGCCCCTCCTCGGTGAGGACGCGGGCGGGATCACCCGGGTGCGCGCCCAACCACAGTTCCGCCTCCGGATGCGCCGTGGGAACCGGAAGTCCACGCAGCTGTGCGATGGCTGTGCGCGATCCCCACGCGTAGGACCGGAGCGCACCTTCGAGTCGGTGCACTAGATACCGCCGATCAATTGGAGGTACGCGGCAGTCATGTCGAGCCTGCCGACGAGAACCGCCGCCTGTTCCAGCTCGGGACGCTGCGACGGAACCTGACCCTCGTCCGAGGACGCGAGGACGAGATCGACGTCGCCCAGGGCGGCGATCCTGCGTTCGACGAGCATCCGATCGGCGTCTGCCGACAGCACGAACGTGCGCACCGGGCTCGCCGACGGTGGACCGTCCAACTCGGGATCGTGGAATATCGAGTCGTGCGCCGAGAGCGCCTGGTCGACACGGAACGTGCCCGCCGCGCTCAGAACGTCCGGAAGCTCCGACGCGGTCACCACCCGGCCCGCGTGCAGCAGCGCCTCGGCGCCGTGCCGGGCCAGTTCCACCGTGCTCTCCGTATCGCCCGTGAGCACGATTCGGCGTCCCTGCATGCGGGAGGCCAACGATTTCGCGGGATTGTGGAACACCTCGCTGTTCGGCCTGTCGCGCAGCGCCTCACCGTCGACGGCGTCGGCGATCTGCTCGAGGTCGGGAACCTCGTCACCCCAGCGTTCCGAACCGACCACCCGGAGGACGGCCAGCAGAACGGCGAAGTACCGCAGCAGACCGTGCCGGGTGAGTGCCCGGACCCGCGGCGCGAACATGACGACGCGTCCGGCCGCCGCGGCCTGCAAGGGTCCCTCGTCCGGTGCCGCCACCACCACTTCGGCGCCGCGGCGCACCGCCGCATCGATGGCCTGCACGAGTCGTGGGTCGCCTGCGTCGTCGCCGGCCACCACGACCACGTCGAGCGGGCCCACCCACACGGGGGTCCGGGTGGCGCGCACCAGCGGGAAACCGATCCGTTCGGCGAGGACCGCCGTCAGGATCGCCGCGCCGCGACTGGCACGCCCCGCACCGGTCACCACCACCACGCTGCGCGGACGCAGCCCCTGCAGTCGTTCGAGAGCCCCCTCCTCGACCGCGGACCGGGTCGCCCGGATCTGGGCACCCCCCATGGCGGCGGATCGCAACACACCCTCGGTGTCCGCCGCAACCAGTGCGTCCCCGTCGTCCAGATCGACCAGGGGCGTCGGCGCTGTCATGACACCGCACCCCCTTTCTTCATCGGTGCAAGCCACATTCGCAGCACGAGCAGAACCTGTACTTCCAACTATGGCAGTCAGGCTCGGACGATGCCCAGTATCTCGGTAACGAGTGCATCTACCTCGGCCGCCGTCGCCGCCTCCACGTTGAGTCGCAGGAGCGGTTCGGTGTTGGAGGCCCGCAAGTTGAACCACGCGCCGTCCGCCAGTGCGACCGTGACACCGTCGAGCCGATCCACGTCCGCGGTGCGCTCGGCGAACTCCGACAGCACCGCGGCGGTCCGTTCGGCGGCGTCCGCGACGGTCGAGTTGATCTCGCCCGACGCCGCGTACCGCTCGTACTTCGCCATCAGTTCGGACAGCGGACGATCCTGCTCCCCCAGTGCCGCGAGGACGTGCAGTCCGGCGAGCATGCCGGAGTCGGCGCCCCAGAAGTCGCGGAAGTAGTAGTGCGCGGAGTGCTCGCCGCCGAAGATCGCGCGCGTCTCGGCCATCTGCTGCTTGATGAACGAATGCCCCACCCGGGTGCGGACCGGGTGTCCGCCCAGCTCGGTCACCAGCTCCGGCACCGCGCGGGACGTGATGAGGTTGTGGATGACGGTCGCGCCGGGCTCCTTGGCCAGCTCCCGCTCGGCGACCAGGGCCGTGACGGCGGACGGCGACACCGGGTTGCCGAGTTCGTCGACCACGAAGCAGCGGTCGGCGTCGCCGTCGAAGGCCAGACCGATGTCGGCCCCGGTCTCACGGACGTACCGCTGCAGGTCCACGAGGTTCGCCGGGTCGAGCGGGTTCGCCTCGTGATTCGGGAACGTGCCGTCGAGTTCGAAGTACAGCGGTTCCAGCTTCACCGGCATCGGCTCGAACACGGCGGGGACGGTGTGCCCGCCCATGCCGTTGCCCGCGTCGACGGCCACCGTCAGCGGGCGGAGGTCGGAGAGGTTCACCAGTCCGCGGACGAAACTCGCGTACTGCTCGAGCACGTCCTCCTCGGACACCGTGCCGGGAGCACCGTCGAACGCGGGAACCCCGTCGACGACCTCGGCTGCAATGGTGGCGAGGCCCGTCTCCTGCCCCACCGGCTTCGCGCCTGCGCGGCACAGCTTGATGCCGTTGTATTTCGCCGGGTTGTGGCTCGCCGTGAACATCGCACCCGGGCAGTCGAACAGCCCCGAAGCGAAATACAGCTGATCGGTGGACGCGAGTCCGATGAGGACGACGTCCAGACCCTGGGCGGTGACGCCGTCGGCGAACGCGCGGGCCAGATCGGGGGAAGACGCGCGCATGTCGTAGCCGATCACGACCTTCGTGGCGCTGTCCTCGCGAACGAGTCGTGCGAATGCGCCACCCACGTCCTGCACGAACGCGGAGTCGATGTGTTCACCGACGACACCCCGCACGTCGTAAGCCTTGATCACGGCATGTACGGACTCGGCTGATCGCGCCACTTCTTGTTTCTCCTTTACGAGCACCAGTGCTGGCGCAAGCCTAATGCCTGCCCGTCGCGGACACGGCACGCCGCGGACCGCAGGCCCGGAAACAGGCTGGACGTCAGTTGGAAGGGTCGGGAAGTACCCGCAGGTGGCCGCGACGACCGGTGCGCGCCGGGCTGGGCTGGGTGCCGGTCTCCGCGCGATCCTCGGTGGACAGGGCCCGTTCGGACCGCCCGCGATCGCCGAGGCCCGCCTCCCGCACGGCCTCCGCCAGCGCGGTCAGGTCGTCCTCGTCCGGGGTGCTCGACGAGAACCCACCCTCGTACCGAACCAGTTCCCAGCCCTTGGGTGCGGTGATCCTCGACGCGTGCGTTTCGCACAGATCCCACGAGTGCGGCTCGTCGACCGTGGCAAGCGGGCCGACGACGGCGGTGGAGTCGGAGTAGACGTACGTGAGCGTCGCGACAGCGGGGTTCTTGCACCCGGGGCGGCAGCATCGACGCAGAGATCTCACAGCTAGGAAGCCTAGCCCCACGAGGGCCCGACACCTACTCGGACACACCGAGAGTGTGCGGCTGTCGTAATGTCCACACCATGTCCAGAGCACGACGCAGGCGTCCCGTGACCACCCGATCCGTCGACCGACGGGGACGGGGAATCCGCGGGTCCGTCTTCCCTCCGGACGCGCCGGCACGACGGAGCCGCGCAGAGAAGTTCGATCTGGTGGTGCTCGAGGCATTCGCGCCGATCGACGCGCGCTGGCGCGAACGCCTGACGAAGCTGGACATCGCTGTCGACGAGGTCCCGAAGATTCATGCGCTCGACCCGGATTCGGTCAACTGGCCCGCCGAGGTCGTGGCGGACGGGCCCGTGCCACTGTCCCGACTGATCCCGGCCGGCATCGACCGGCACGGATCCACGACGCGGGCGCGAGTCGTCCTGTTCCGACGACCGCTCGAACAGCGCGCCAAGGACCCGGACGACCTCACCGACCTGGTGCACGACGTGCTCGTACAGCAGGTGAGTACTTACCTCGGAGTCGAACCCGAGGTCATCGACCCGGATCTGCCGGGCGACGAAGACTGAACTAGACGATCCCCCGCTTCAGGCGCCGGCGCTCACGCTCCGACAGGCCACCCCAGATACCGAACCGCTCGTCATTGGCCAGTGCGTAGTCGAGGCACTCGTCCCGCACCTCGCAGCCCAGGCAGATGCGCTTCGCTTCCCTGGTGGAGCCTCCCTTTTCAGGGAAGAAGGCCTCCGGGTCGGTCTGCGCACAGAGCGCGCGTTCCTGCCACTGGTCCTCGATGGTCTCGAACAGTTCGTCGAAACCGGTCACCAGACTCAACGCCGGGCGGGGGCCCGTCGTCTCGACTTCCTGTGCGACGAGTTCCGGCACAGGAATTTCTTTCACACTGCCTTCTTGCACACAGACTTCTTGAACACAGACGCCGTCCGCTGCGCCTGCTTCGGAATTGGTCTGCGGTTCGTCGCTTACTGTGCTCCAGCGAGTCTCCGACTCGATCTGCTCATTGGGCATCGTTCCGCCTCCTCACCTGTGATAGCGCAGAAAATTTCGATCGATCATGTACCCCGAACCGAACACCCCTGCCACCCGTTCGAACAACCGTTCGAATTGATCCCCGCTGCAAGTGATTCCACGCCCACAACGTCGGAATGACATATTTGTGATTAGACACGCCCAGCGTGTCGCGGTCAAGCTAACCGTCGAAAGTCGATTACTATTTCGCGCTCTCGATTCGCTTCGGGGAAGCAGCTCACAGGAGGCGGTCGGCCACCGCCTAGGCTTGCACCGTGAACGTGACTGTATTGGTTGGCGGGGTGGGCGGGGCCCGGTTCCTGCAAGGTGTGCGGAGGTTGCTCGGGGCCGATGCGCCCGGTCGTGCGGGCGCCGATTCCGGCCATTCCATCACCGCTGTCGTCAATGTCGGCGACGACGTGTGGATGCACGGACTACGGATCTGCCCGGACCTGGACACCTGCATGTACACCCTCGGCGACGGCATCGACACCGAGCGTGGGTGGGGGCATGCCGGTGAAACCTGGAACGCCAAGGCCGAACTCGCCGCCTATGGTGCGAAACCGGATTGGTTCGGGCTCGGTGACCGGGACATCGCCACGCACCTGATCCGCACGCAGATGCTGCGGACGGGGTATCCGTTGTCGGCGGTGACCGAGGCGTTGTGCAACCGGTGGCAGCCGGGTGTGACGCTGCTGCCGGTGACCGACGATCGTAGTGAAACTCACGTCGTGATCACCGATCCCGAGGACGGGGAGCAGCGGGCGATCCACTTCCAGGAGTGGTGGGTGCGGTACCGCGCCCAGGTCCCGACGCACAGCTTCGCGCACATCGGCGCCGAGCAGGCCGCCCCGGCGCCGGGGGTGCTCGAGGCGATCGAGACGGCCGACATCGTGCTGCTGGCACCGTCGAATCCCGTGGTCAGTGTGGGGGCGATCCTGGCGGTGCCGGGGATCCGCGGTGCGTTGCGCACCACCGCGGCGAAGGTGGTCGGGATCTCGCCGATCGTCGGCGGAAAACCGTTGCGCGGCATGGCCGACGAATGCCTCGACGTGATCGGCGTCGACACCTCCGCGGAGGCGATCGGCCGCTGGTACGGGGCCCGGAGCGGGACCGGGATCCTCGACGGCTGGCTTGTCCACGACACCGACACCGCCGAGGTTCCCGGGGTGGAGGTGGCCCGGGTGCCGCTGATCATGTCCGACCCCGACGCCACCGCCGCGATGGTGCGGGCGGCGCTGGACGTGGCGGGGGTGGCGCTGTGAGCGACGCCACCGGTTCCGCCCGGCTCGATCACGCCCCGGGCGGTGCGCTCGAGATCCGCCCGGTGATCGGTCTGCCCGAGTTCCGGCCCGGCGACGACCTGGCGGCGGCGATCGTTGCGGCCGCGCCGTGGCTCGCCGAAGGGGACGTGCTGGTGGTCACCAGCAAGGTGTTCTCGAAGGTCGAGGGCCGGATCGTGTCCTCGCCGACCGACCCGGAGGAACGCGATGCCGCCCGGCGGCGGCTGGTCGAGCAGGAAGCGGTCCGGATCGTGGCCCGCAAGGGCCGGACCCTGATCACCGAGAACCGGCTCGGGATCGTGCAGGCCGCCTCGGGCATCGACGGCTCGAACGTGGCGGGCTCCGAACTGGCGTTGCTGCCGGAGGATCCCGATGCCAGCGCCCGCACCCTGCGCGACGCGATCGAGGTGGCGCTCGGGGTGCGGGTGGCGGTGGTGGTCACCGACACCATGGGCCGGGCGTGGCGCAACGGCCAGATCGACGCCGCGATCGGCGCGGCCGGGCTGCCGGTGTTGCACGGGTACGCCGGGTCCCGCGACAGTCAGGGCAACGAACTGGTGGTGACGGAGGTGGCGGTCGCCGACGAGATCGCCGCGGCGGGCGATCTCGTGAAGGGCAAACTCGGCGGGGTACCGGTCGCGGTCGTGCGTGGTCTGGATCTGGCCGACGACGGTTCGCGGGCACAGGATCTGATCCGGCGTGGCGCCGAGGACCTGTTCTGGCTCGGCACCGCCGAATCGGTCGAGCTGGGCCGGGCCGAGGCGTTGCTGCTGCGCCGCTCGGTCCGCCAGTTCTCGACCGACCCGGTCGATCCGGATGCGGTGCGGGCGTCGATCGCGGACGCCCTGACCGCGCCCGCACCGCACCACACCCGCCCGGTCCGGTTCGTGTGGGTCCGCACCCGCACCGTCCGAGACGCCCTGCTGACCCGGATGCGGGAGCAATGGCGCACCGACCTGACATCCGACGGGATGAGCGCGGACGCGGTGGCGGCGCGGGTGGCCCGCGGCAACATTTTGTTCGACGCACCGGAGGTGATCATCCCGTTCTGCGTCCCCGACGGCGCCCACACCTACCCCGACAAGCGCCGGCAGGCGGCGGAGACGACGATGTTCACCGTCGCGGTCGGCGCCGCGGTGCAGGGGCTGCTGGTGTCGTTGGCCACCAAGGGAATCGGCAGCTGCTGGATCGGGTCGACGATCTTCGCCGCCGACATCGTCCGCAGCACCCTCGACCTCCCCGCCGACTGGCAACCCCTCGGAGCGGTCGCCGTCGGCCACCCCCTCGAACCACTCACCCCCCGACACGCCGCCGACCCCGGCGACGCCCTGATCGAGAGATGACCCACGCGCAATGAGCGCCGAATCACTACACCGCACCGCGACCGCCGCGCTCGAGGGCTGGAAAACGCTCGACGAGAACGACGAATCGTTGCGCCACACCATGCTCGCGTTCCTCGCGTCGGCGCCGCTCGGGTGCCTGCGTGAGCACGCACCCGGACACATCACGGCGTCGTCCCTCGTCCTGGACGAGGGAGGATGTCACGTGCTTCTGACCCTGCATCCCCGGGTCGGCCGGTGGATCCAATTGGGCGGTCACTGCGAGCCTTCCGACGAGACCGTCGTCGACGCCGCGCTGCGGGAGGCGTGCGAGGAATCGGGAATTCCCGACCTCCGCATCGATCCCGACCTGCTGTCGGCGCACACCCACCCGATCACGTGCTCACTCGGACAACCCACCCGGCACCTGGATCTCCGGTTCCTCGTCCGCGCGCGTCCCGACGCCCACATCGTGCGCAGCTCCGAATCCACGGATCTCCGCTGGTGGCCGGTGGACGCACTGCCGCCGAACGCGGAGAAGTCCACGATCGACCAGCTCGTGCACCTGGCCGGACTGCGCTAGCGGAGCGGTTCCAGCGTCGGGCGCTTCGCCGCGATCCCGTCACCCGAGGACGTGCCACGGACACGTCGGCCGATCCACGGAACGAGAAAGTCCTTGGTCCACAGCAGATCCGCTCGGCGCTGCTCCGATTTCGCCAGAGCGGGCGCCGGACCGAGATCGGGCGGCGCGATGTCGTGCGGGGTGCCGAGAACCTCCAGCACCCGCAGGGCCATGTTCTCGTGACCGGCGACGGACATGTGCAGCCGGTCCCAGTCCCACATCCGCGCATCGTCGTATTCGTCGAACCGCCAGAAGTCGACGAGCGCCGCGCCGTGCCGATCGGCCACCTCGCGCACGAGTTCGTTGTAGATCGCCAGGCGCCCACGAAGTTTCCCGAACACCGGCGACCAACCGGCGTCGTACGCCGTGAACATCAGCACCCGCGCGCCGGTGGCCGCGAGCTTCGCGATGCCGGTGTCGTACTGCGCGACCATCGCGTCGATGTCGAGTTTGGGCCGCATCAGGTCGTTGCCGCCGGCGTAGACCGTCACCAGATCGGGTTCGAGTGCCACCGCGGCGTCGACCTGCTCGTCCACGATCGGGCCGAGCAGCCTGCCCCGGATCGCGAGGTTGGCGTAGCCGAAATGTGCCGACCGCGCCGCGAGTTGCTCGGCCACCCGATCGGCCCAGCCGCGTAATCCGTTGGGATGCCTCGGGTCCGGGTCGCCGACCCCCTCCGTGAAGGAGTCGCCGAGCGCCACGTAGCGCGTGAAGTCGTGCATCACTTCACCTATCACACGTCCGTGCTGAACCGGACCCCGCCGTCGGGCAACGTCACGCCCGGCCACACCCGGGCGCCGCGCAGGAGTTCGCATCGGGCGCCGATGTCGGCTCCGTCACCGATCACCGCGTCACGCACCAGAGCCCGCGGCCCGATGCGTGCGCCGAAACCGATGATGGACCGTTCGACGGTCGCTCCGGCCTCGACCACGGCGCCGTCGAACAGCACCGCGCCGTCGAGTCGTGCGCCCGCACCCACCTCGGCGCCGCGACCGACGACGGTTCCGCCGATCAGTAGTGCACCCGGGGCGACACCCGCGCCCGGGTGGACGAGCGATTCGCCGCGGGGCCCGTCGAGCGCAGGTGACGGTGCGATGCCGCGCACCAGGTCCGCGGAACCGCGCACGAAGTCCTCGGGGGTGCCCATATCGCGCCAGTACGAGGAGTCGACGTGTCCGTAGACGCGGGCGTCCTCGGCCAGCAGCGACGGGAACACCTCGCGCTCCACCGACACCGCGCGTCCCTCGGGGATCCGTTCGATGATCTCGCGCTTGAAGACGTAACAGCCGGCGTTGATCTGGTCGGTCGGCGGGTCCTGCGTCTTCTCGAGGAACGCGGTCACCCGGCCGTCCGCGTCGGTCGGCACGCAGCCGAACGCCCGCGGATCCCCCACCCGCACGAGGTGCAGGGTGACGTCGGCGTCCCGGTTCCGGTGGGTGTCGAGGATCGCGCCCAGGTCGGTGCCGCCGAGGACGTCGCCGTTGAAGACCATGGCGTGGTCACCACGCAGCTTCGGCAGAACGTTGCGGATGCCGCCACCGGTGCCGAGCGGCTCGGTCTCGGTGACGTAGTCGATCTCGAGTCCCAGCTTCGAGCCGTCGCCGAAGTACTCCTCGAAGACCTCCGCCTTGAAGGATGTGCCGAGGACCACGTGCTTGATCCCGGCCGCGCCGATCCGTGCGAGCAGATGCTGGAGGAACGGCAGACCCGCCGTGGGCAGCATGGGCTTGGGCGCCGACAACGTCAGCGGGCGAAGCCTCGTTCCCTTACCGCCGACCAGCACCACTGCATCGGTCGCCTTCTCAATTGCCATGAGTCGTTCCCCCCTCGTTCTGGTTCGTGCGTCGTTCCCGGACTGCGGCAGCCACGGCGATCTTCGACCGCACTGCCAATCCTCCCCGAAGTGCCCACCGCAGCGGCGCCTGCCACCAGTGGGGATGACGATCGGCCTGGAACCGGTACGCGCTCTGATGGTGAGCGGGCAGCATCAGTTCCGGATGCTTGCCCGCGGCGTGCCCCTTTGCGTGGGTGACCTCGGCGGAGGGCACGTACACGTTGAGCCACCCGGCCTTGCCCAGACGGTCGCCGAGGTCGACGTCCTCCATGTACATGAAGTAGCGGGAATCGAAGCCGTTGATCGAGTCGAACGCCGCTCGCCGCATCAGCAGGCACGAACCGGACAACCATCCGACCGACCGCTCGCTGACCGTCTCGTTCTCCTGGCGGTAGCCGGCAGTCCACGGGTTGGACGGCCACACGGTGCCCAGAATCGCGTGCCCTGCCCCCGACACGAGGTCGGGCACCTGGCGCGCCGACGGGTAGATGCTCCCGTCGGGTTCCAGAACGAGAGGTCCGAGCGCCCCCGCTCGCGGCCAGCGCTCGGCGGCCGCGAGAAGAACGTCGATCGATCCGGGCGCCCAGCGAACATCCGGATTGGCGATGACGACGAATTCGATCTCGTCGTCGATCTCCGCCACAGCCCTGTTGATGGCACCGCCGTAGCCGATGTTCCCGCCGGTGCGCAGCAGGCGCACGTGGTCGTGCGCCGCGTCCGCGGCCTCGGGGGCGCCGTCCGTCGATCCGTTGTCGGCCATCACGACCTGCGGATCTTCTTTCGTCGCCTCGGCGAGAGTGCCCAGGAATTGCTCCAGATGCTCACCTGGCGAAAAGGTCACCGTCACCACGGCCAGCTTCGAACTCACGCGGGCAAGCGTAGCCGTTGAGAGAGGGTCCGCCTCACACCGCTGCATGCAGGGCGGCATGCAACGCGTCTCGCCACGGCCGCAACGGGGTCAGCCCGGCGTCGGCCCAGGCGCGACCGGACAGCACCGAGAACGCCGGTCGAGGGGCGGGCCGCACGAACTGGGCACTCGTGCACGGCCGCACTCGCTGCGGGTCCGCGCCTGCTTCCTCGAACACGGCGCGCGCGAGGTCGAACCAACTCGCCCGGCCCGAATTGGTGGCGTGCAGCACCGGCGCGTCGACGTCGCTGCGACCGGCGAGTTCGAGCAGCGCGCCGGCCAGGTCACCGGCGAATGTGGGCGAGCCCACCTGATCGTCCACGACGTCGACCGTGTCACGTTCGCGCTCGAGCCGGAGCATGGTGGAGACGAAGTCGGAGCCGACCCCGGTGTAGACCCATGCGGTGCGCACGACATGGGCGGACGGAAGCGCTGCGTGGACGGCGCGTTCGCCGGCGAGCTTGGTGCGTCCGTAGGCAGTCGCCGGACCGGTCGGGGCGTCCACCTCGTACGGCGTGTCCCCCTGCCCGGCAAAGACGTAGTCGGTGGAGACGTGGATCAGCCGGGCACCCACCCGGGCGCACGCCGCCGCCAGGTTGGCAGGCCCCAGCTCGTTCACCGCCAAGGCGGTGTCCTCATCCGACTCCGCAGCGTCGACCGCCGTGTACGCGGCACAGTTGATCACCACCGATCCACCCTCGACCTGCGCATTCACCGCGTCGGCGTCGGTGATGTCGAGCTCGTCCGACCCCACACCCCGGGCCGGGATTCCGGTCGCCTCGGCTCGCCGAAGAAGGTGCCCGCCCAGCTGTCCCCGGGCGCCGGTCACAAGGATGTTCGTCACGGGGGTCAGTCTGGCACGCCGATCGACGCCTCCCTGCTCCCGGCGCGTCGACCAGTAGCCTGGTTTCCGTGTCACACGAGCAACCCGCACCAGACGCACCCCCGAGCACGGCTCGGCGGCCGATTCACATCGCTGTGGCGGTGCTGTCGGTGCTCGCCCTCGTCGTGACGGGATTCGCCTGGCGGAGCATCGACTCGCTGCGCAACAATCTGGCAACCGCGGGCGGTCTGGGACTCGGCGGAAGCGCCGACGGCGCCGTCGACATCCTCATGGTCGGAACCGACAGCCGCACCGACGCCCACGGCAACCCCCTGTCCCAGGACGAACTCGACTCGCTGCGGGCCGGCGAAGAAGTGGCGTCCAACACCGACACCATCGTCCTCATCCGCGTTCCCAACGACGGAAGCTCCGCCACCGCCATCTCGATCCCCCGCGACTCCTACGTCGACGTGCCGGGCATCGGCATGTCGAAGATCAACGCCGCGTACGGCGCAACCAAGGAGACCGAGCGGCTCCGACTCGTCGAGGACGGAGCCACCGACAAGGAAGCCGAGGAGGAGTCGACGAAGGCCGGCCGTGAGGCGCTCATCCAATCGGTGGCCGATCTCACCGGGATCACCGTCGACCACTACGCCGAGGTCGGACTGCTCGGATTCGTCCTCCTCACCAACGCCGTCGGCGGCGTCGACGTCTGCCTCAACGAACCGGTGGACGAGGACATGTCCGGCGCGCACTTCCCCGCCGGTGAGCAGACCCTGAAGGGGGCGGACGCACTGAGCTTCGTGCGTCAGCGCCACGACCTCCCGCGCGGCGACCTCGACCGCATCGTGCGTCAGCAGGTGTTCATGGCCTCGCTCGTCGGCAAGGTGCTGTCCGCGAAGACTCTCAGCGACCCGGGCAAACTGAACGAACTCAGCGGCGCCGTGCAACGCTCGGTCGTGCTCGACGACGACTGGGACATCATCGAATTCGCCACCCAACTGCAGGACCTCGCCGGCGGCAAGGTGCAGTTCGAGACGATTCCGGTCGCGGATCTCAACGGCATGACCGACTACGGCGAGTCCATCGTCGAGGTCAAGCCGAAGGACGTGAAGAAGTACGTGGCCGGTCTCGTCGGCGAGGAACCCACCGACTCGGAAGACCCCACCACGTCCGAGACCCCGAAGATCGACGCCTCGACCGTCACCGTCGACGTCGCGAATGCCAGCGACGTCGGGGGCCTCGCGAACGGCGTCGCCGACGCCCTGACGTCGCTCGGCTACGGCCAGGGTGAGGTCGGCAACTACACGGGCGCGTCGGTGAGCGAGACCACCGTCTTCGCGCACTCCGCGGACGACGACAGCGCCAAGGCGGTCGCCGCAGCACTCGGCGGACTCCCCACCGACACCGACGCGACACTGCCCGAAGGCTCGGTGCGGGTGGTGCTGTCGAGTGACTACCAGGGCCCGACGTCCGCCGAGACAACCAGCACCACCACGTCATCCGAGTCGTCGGAGACAGGCCTCGAGCCCGCGTCCACAGCCGGGACGACACCCACCCCGGCACCGCCCGGCCCGCCCATCGATGCCGGCTCGTCGGGCCCGCGTTGTGTGAACTAGAAAACGAGAGACGGATCGTGTCCATGAACCATGCGTCCCGCACGCTGACCGACGCCCTGCTCGACCCCATCCTGAAGAACGACCCGGCCGGACCCCGCGTCACGTTCTACGACGACGCCACCGGCGAACGGGTCGAACTCTCGGCCCTCACCCTCGCCAACTGGGCGGCCAAGACCGCCAACCTGCTGCGTGACGAATTCGGCGTCGAGCCCGGCGCCCGCGTCGCGGTGCTCCTTCCCGCGCACTGGCAGACCGCCGCGGTTCTGCTCGGCGCATGGTGGGCAGGCGCCGAAGTCGTCCTCGAAGCCGATGCGGACGCCGAGATCGCACTCGTCTCGGCCCAGCACCTGGGCGACGTCGAGGACGTACCCGAGGTAGCGGCGCTGTCGCTGGACGCATTCGGCAGGCCCGTCCCCGACCTCCCCGTCGGCATCACCGACTACGCCACGTCCGTGCGCGTCCACGGCGACCAGTTCCGGCCGACGGTCGCCGGACCCGCACTGGCGGGCAAGAGCGTCGACGACGTTCTCGCCGCAGCGCTCGCCTCCGCCGAATCGCAGGGGATCACCGGTACCGACCGGGTGCTGTCCGAAGAGGCGTGGGACTCCCCCGACGCCCTGATCGACGGTCTGGTGGCCGTCTTCGCGGCCGGAGCGTCACTCGTGCAGGTCACCAACGCCGACGACGCAGCCCGGTCGAGGCGCGTGGACACCGAGAAGATCACCCGTCAGCTCTCCCGGTAGCCGCCGTCCGCGAGGCCCGCGGCGATCTCGAACCTGTTCCGGGAACCGCGGTGCCGCAACTCCTCGAACAGGTACCGCAGCGCGAAGGTCCACCCGTACGCAGCCCACTGGTCGGCGTGGACCGCTTCGTGTCGCACGAGTGCTCTCGCCGGATCCCGGCCGGTGAGAAATGCGCCGCCGATCGTCGTCCCGCTGCGCGCGTACCCACCCCGCATCCGGCTGCACACGAAGATGCCGAACTCGGCGTCGAACGTGATGCGGGCGCCCCACAGCCGGGCATACGCCAACGCGAGCCGTGTGATCGCCGCGGACTGGGGGTTCCCCCGCGACGCGCGGATCATCGGCACACCGCGGCTGCGTTTCACGGGCGCAGGATACTCAGCCCAGCAGCTTGTCGCGCAGTGCCTTGTCCTTGTCCAGGACCATCTTCTCGAGCCCGTCCTGGAACGCGACCATCTGCTGCTGCAGGGCGGGGTCGGAGGCGCCGAGGATGCGGACGGCGAGCAGACCGGCGTTGCGGGCGCCACCGATGGACACGGTCGCGACGGGGACGCCTGCGGGCATCTGCACGATCGAGAGCAGCGAGTCCATGCCGTCGAGGTATTTCAGCGGGACGGGCACACCGATGACGGGCAGTGGGGTGGCCGACGCGACCATGCCCGGTAGGTGGGCGGCGCCCCCGGCGCCGGCGATGATCACCTGGATGCCACGGCCGGCCGCGTCCTTCGCGTAGTCGAGCATGCGCTGCGGTGTGCGGTGCGCGGAGACGACACCGACCTCGAAGCGCACACCGAACTCGGCGAGCGCCTCCGCGGCGGCCTCCATGGTGGGCCAGTCGGAGTCGCTGCCCATGATGAGCCCGACCTGTGCGCCCTGCCGTGCTGCCGTGTCACTCACCGTGTACATCCCATCCGTCGGTCCATTCAGCGTGCGAGAGCCAGTGCGCGGCGCGCTCGGCGCGCTCGCGCACCCGCGCCACGTATTCGGGGTCGTCGATCGAGCCGGGTCCGCCGACGATGTTCACGTGGCCGATCTTCCGGTCCTCACGTTCACCCTTGCCGTACAGGTGAATCTTCGCGTCGGGCATCCGGGCGAAGAGGTGGTGGACGCGTTCGTCCATGCTCATCTCGGGGGCGGTCGGCGCACCGAGCACGTTCGCCATCACCGTGATCGGCGCGAGCGGTGCGGTGTCGCCGAGCGGGTAGTCGAGGACAGCGCGCAGGTGCTGCTCGAACTGGGAGGTGCGGGCACCGTCCATGGTCCAGTGGCCGGAGTTGTGCGGGCGCATCGCGAGTTCGTTGACGACGAGCGCGCCGTCGGTGGTTTCGAAAAGTTCGACGGCCATCGCGCCGACCACACCGAGTTCGGAAGCGATGCGGAGCGCCAGTTCCTCGGCAGCCTCGGCGACCGAGTCGGGCAGTGCGGGGGCGGGGGCAAGGACGACGGCGCACTGCCCGTGGCGTTGCACCGTCTCCACGACGGGCCACGTGGCGCCCTGCCCGAACGGCGACCGCGCCACCATCGCGGACAGCTCACGCCGCATCTCGACCTTCTCCTCGACGATGAGGGAGACACCCTTGTCGAGTTGCTGAGTGACGATGCGCTCGGCTTCGTCGGAATCGTCGGTGATCCACACGCCGCGACCGTCGTATCCGCCGCGGACGGCCTTGATCACGACCGGCCATCCGTGTTCAGCGCCGAACTTGACGACGTCCTCGGCCCAGGTCACCTCGGCGTACGCCGGAACGGGTGCGCCGAGTTCCGCGAGCTTGCGGCGCATCGCCAGCTTGTCCTGCGCGTAGATGAGCGCGGTCGGCGGCGGTTGCACGTTGACACCCTCGGCGACCAGGATGTCGAGATGCTCGGTCGGCACGTGCTCGTGGTCGAAGGTCAGCGCGTGCGACCCGACCGCGGCCCTGCGGAGCGCGTCGAGGTCGGTGTGGCTGCCGAGGACGACATCGGGGCTCACCTGCGCCGCGGGTTCGTCGGCGGTGCCGGAGAGCACCCGCAGGGTCTGGCCGAGCGCAATCGCGGCCTGGTGGGTCATCCGCGCGAGTTGGCCGCCACCGATCATCGTCACGACGGGTTGCCCGGCGGTCAGATCGCGGGGTGTCGTGGGACGCGGTGTGGAGTCAGAGTTGCCGGTCACGGGTCACTAGTTTGTCACGTCCGGCGCGAGGTTCCGCCGCCGAGGTGCCGGACCGCAGTTTCTGTGATTCTCCTGATGATCTCGCCGCCAATTGGTGGTATTCGGTCGGACTTTCGTAAACTCATCCGTTGTGTCATTTGTCGACGGCGTCCTAGCACGCGTTCCCCAGCCTTTTCGGGCTCTCGCGTTGCGGCATCACGAACTGATCAAGTTCGCGATTGTGGGCGGCACCACCATGATCTTCGACCTCGCGATCTTCTATTCGCTGAGCCTGACGATCCTCGAAGAGAAGCCCGTAGTCGCAAAAGTTCTGTCGGGAATTCTCGCGACCGTCCTGAGTTACATTCTCAACCGCGAATGGTCGTTCAAGAACCGTGGTGGGCGTGAACGACACCACGAGGCCCTGCTGTTTTTCACGATCAGCGGGATCGGCGTGCTCCTCGCCGCCGCGCCCCTGTGGATCGCCAACAACGTGTTCGACATCCGTGCCAGCCAGGAGAACCTGACCACGCTGGTGGTCGTCGACTTCGTGCTCAACTACATCATCGGAAACCTGCTGCAGATGGTGTTCCGTTTCTGGGCACTCCGCCGGTTCGCCTTCCCCGACGAGAACGTGCACATCATTGATCCGGACCTCGCCGACGAGGCCGTCGAGGAAGAGTTCGGCCACTCCTGATCGTCAGCGCGGTTCCCGGATCCCGGTGACCCGCGTCGGCACGTGTTCGCGCGCGAGGGGAACGAAGATCGCGAACAGGGCCGGACGGCGACGCTGCAGTTCCAGCCGGCCGCCGTCCGCCTCGATGAGTGCACGGGCCAGCGCCAAGCCCACACCGGTCGAACCGGCCCCCGAGAAGCCGCGGTCGAAGATGTGTGGCGCGAGGTCGTTGCTGACCCCGACCCCCTCGTCCGACACCTCGACGCACACCATGGTCTCGCGCGGCGACGTCTCCTCGCCGGGCGTCCTGAGATTCTGCCCCTGGATCAGGCGCACCGCGACGGTGCACGTCCCCGCCCCGTGCATGAGCGCGTTGTCGACGAGCACCGCGACGGCCTCGCGGAGCCGGGAACCGGTGGTCGACGCCATCACGTTCGTGTCTCCGCGCAGCACCAGCTCGCGGTCCGCGTCTTCGAACGGCCGCTTCCAGTCCGCGATGACCACGCTGAGCTCCCGGATCACCGACACGTGGGTCTCGGTGCCGTTGCTGCGTGAGGAGCGGACCAGTTCGTCGATCGCGACGGTCAGACGGTCCACCTGCGCCATCGCCTCGTCGGCCTCGACCACGACCGCGGGATCCGAGTGCACGGACAGCTCGTCGAGCCGGAGACGGACAGCTGTGAGGCGGCTGCGGAGCTGATGGGAGACGTCCGCGACGAGCGCGTGTTCGCGCTGCAGCCGGCCCGCGATCTCGACGGTCGCGGAGTCCAGGACGTCGGAGACACGGTCGAGTTCGGGGATGCCGTGACGTCGCACGTCGGGCCGGAAGTCACCCTCCGCGAGCCGGGCCGCCCGGTTGGCGACGTCCCGCAGCGGATCGGCGAGCCGCTTCGCCGTGACGTAGGCGACCACGGTGCCTGCGGCGATGGACACGAGCACCAGCAGCGCGACGGCACCGACCGCCTGTCGTTGCTGGGTGCGCATCTCGTCGGACGGCACCTCGAGGCGGAGCGAACCGGACGTGCCCATGGCGAGAGATTCCACGAGAGGCGACGGCACGGACGATTCGCCGATGTCCACCCGCGCGGCGCCGTCGTCGGTGGTCGGATAGACCACCACCAGGCGGCCCCCGGCGGGCGTCAGCAGACGCAGCGAGTTCGTGTCGAGATCGCCCTCGACGACGCCGTTGATGCCCTCCTGGGTAATGATCTCCGTCGCCATCCGATCGAGCCGGACCTGAAGATCACTCCGATTGAAATCTTCGACCCACAACCACGCCGTGTAGATGAGCGGCACACCGAGCAGCAGCGCCGTCAGGATCACGACTGCGAGGATCGACTGGAGAATTCTGCGGCGCACTACCCCGCCTAGTCGGTGTTGATGCGGAAACCGACGCCGCGAACCGTCGCGATGCGACGCTCGGCGGCGGGGCCCTCGTCACCGATCTTCCGGCGAAGCCACGACATGTGCATGTCGAGTGTCTTCGAGCCGCGCAGTTCCACGTCGCCCCACACCTCCGCGAGGATGGTGTCGCGGGACACCACCTGTCCCGCATGTTCGAGCAGTACCCGCAGAAGCTCGTACTCCTTGTTGGCGAGGGCGATCTCGGTTCCGTTCACGAGCACCCTCCGGGCCGCCGGTTCGAGCCGGATCCCGCCGACCTCGACGACGGAATCCTCGCCGCCGCCGCGGCGGCGCAGCAGGGCGCGCACCCGCGCCATCAGTTCCGCCAACCGGAACGGCTTGCCCACGTAGTCGTCGGCGCCCGCGTCGAGCCCGACGACGAAGTCGACCTCGTCGGTGCGCGCGGTGAGCATGAGCACCGCCAGTTCCGAACTGTGGGCGCGCACTTGCCTGCACACCTCGAGCCCGTCCATCCCGGGGAGTCCGAGGTCCAGGATCAACAGGTCGTACGCTCCGTCGAGCGCCTGCTCCAGCGCTGCCGGGCCGGTCTGCTCTATGGTGACGTCGTATCCCTCCCGGCCCAGTGCCCGCGACAGCGGGGCAGCGATGGCTTCGTCATCTTCGGCAAGCAATACAGCAGTCACCTCCACAGCGTACGGAGGTGCCGGGACGGCTGTGACCGGTTACCAACCTTTGCCGGTGTCGGCGTCGCCGCGCGGGTCGTCTCGCTCCCGTTCGCGGTGGAGATCCATCGCGTCGAACACCTGGTGATAGAGCAGCGAGTGGACGCGCTGGACGTCGGGGATGTCGTCGAATTCCAGTGGATCGTCGGAGGACGACACGATGACCAGCGTTCCGGTGCGGAGCATCCGGTCCAGGAGGCCGTGCCGGAACTGGACGTTGCTGATGCGCCCCATCGGAATGTCGATCCCGGTGTGCGTCATCACACCCTGGCGGATGAGGACTCGACGATCGGTGACGATGAAGTGGGTGAATTTCCAGCTGAGAAACGGCGCGACACAGCGCCATACGACGAGGCCCAGCCACACCGCGAGGACGACGACGAGCACGATGTTCAGCGCGGAGCCGTCCAGTTTGTTCTCGGCGAAGCCCGCCGCGAAACCCGCCACGGCCGTTGCCAACAGAAAAGTGACGGCGGGGAGCAGCAGCATCTTCCAGTGTGGATGACGGTGAAGCAGCAGTTCCTCGTCCTCGGCGAGGGCGTCCTCCGGATATCCCATGCGAAGAGTGTGCCTCTACCGCATGCGGCTGAGCACTATCGGGGTGATGACGATGATGATGCCGTACAGCACCATCCACACTCCGACCACGATCACGAACACCTCGAGCGACAGTTCGGGCTGCAGGAGCACGAAGCCCCCGGCGACGACGCTGATCACGCCGAGCACGATGGTCAGCCCGCGATCCGCGACCGAACCCGAGGCGCCTTCCACGATTTCGAGGACACCCCGGAACACCCACCACGCACCGACGACGAGCGCGACGATCACGACGGTCTGGAGGGGGCTCCTCAGCACGAGGAACGCCAGAAGTATTGCCAGGGCGCCGGATACGCCCACGAGGGTCCGTGCGGCTCCCCCGGCCTCGACGTCGGCGAACGCCCGGATGATCTGGACGATCCCGAAGCCGAAGAACTGGATGGCGATCAGGACGGCCAGCACCGTGAGCGTCACGTGCGGCCAGACGAGCACCGCGATGCCGAGACCCAGGGTGAGCAGACCGAGCACCACCGTGAGGCCGGTCAGCGTGCGCCGGGCTGCGGTGACGGAGGACTCCGGAATCGAGGTACTCATGTACCACAGTGTGGCACTACTCGGTGCGCACCGGGCGTAAATGTGTGATGTCACCTGCGGCGACGGCGATCGTGCCGGGCTGGCCGTCGGGGGCGATCACGACCCGGCCCTCCGCGTCGACGTCCGTCGCGATGCCGATCAGTTCACGCCCGCCGGGTAGTTCGGCGCGCACTCGCTGGCCGAGCGTGCCGCAGCGGGCACGGTAGGCCTCGGCGAGTTCCGTGACGTCCCAGTCGGAGTCGTGCCATTGCTGCCAGCGATCGGCGATGGCGCGCAGCACCGCCCGCACGAGGGTGTCGCGGTCACTGACCTCGGCGCCCTCGAGGACGAGCGACGTCGCATGCTCGACGGGCAGTTCGTCTCTCGTGAGGCTCACGTTGAGACCGATCCCGACGACCACCGCCGGATCCGGTGCCGTGGCGGACACCTCGGCGAGGATGCCGGCGACCTTGCGGCCGTCGATGAGCACATCGTTGGGCCACTTGAGTTCCGCGGGAACCTTGGCGGCGGCGCGGAGCGCGTCGACGACGGCCACACCGGTCAGCAGGGGCAGCCACCCCATGTCCTGGACGCTCATCCCCGGCATCGTCAGCAACACGGAGACCGCGATCTGCGCCTGCGGCGGACTCACCCAGGCGCGGGAGTGGCGGCCCCGGCCGCTGCCCTGGAATTCGGCGAGCAGCACGTGCCGGTCGCAGGTCGACGCCGCGGCCCGCGCGAGGAGATCGGCGTTGGTGGACCCGGTCTCCTGCACCACGTCGAGCCGCGCCCAGAACCTGCGGGTGTCGCTGTCGTCGTCACCGCGGACGAGCGCCGCCCGCAGATTGTCGGCGTTGAGAGGAGGTCGGTTCAGGTCGGTCCACATCACCACAGCCTAGGACGAGCAGGAAAAGGTACTGGTCAGTAGCCGGGTCCGGGCAACCCGCCGCGTGACCACCTCCCTTGGCAGAAGTTCGCCGGCTCTCGTTAAGCTGACCTGTCATGACCACTGTTCAGGAGCCGAGCGCGGCGGAGTCGGCGAGTACGCCCGATATTCACACGACGGCGGGAAAGCTCGCCGACCTGCGTAATCGTCAGGCCGAAGCGCAGCACCCCAGCGGTGACGCCGCGGTCGAGAAGGTCCACGCCAAGGGCAAGCTCACCGCCCGCG
>NZ_JAAXPA010000015.1 GCF_012396235.1 Rhodococcus opacus
CGGTGACGATGTTCACTGCCGGTGGCATCGCCACCCCGGCGGATGCGGCGATGATGATGCAGCTCGGTGCGGAGGGTGTGTTCGTCGGGTCGGGCATCTTCAAGTCCGGTAATCCGGCGGAGCGGGCCGCGGCGATCGTGAAGGCGACCACGTTCTTCGACGACCCGGACGTGCTGGCGAAGGTCTCCCGCGGGTTGGGTGAGGCGATGGTCGGGATCAACGTCGACGACATCCCGGTCCCGCACCGGCTCGCCGAACGCGGCTGGTGACGTAGGTAATCCCGCTCCTCCGAAACCACTGTGGGCCGGTTCTGCTGTCGTGCAGCAGAACCGGCCCACAGTCGTCGTTCAGGCCAGCAGGTCGGGAAGCTTCGCCGCGCTCTCCAGGATGTGCGTGTGGGGCTCCGGACGCAGCGCCGCCGCGTCGTGGGCGCCGGTCAGAACACCCACCACGTAGCGCGCCCCGGCATTCGTCCCGGCCCGGAGATCGTTCGGGGTGTCACCACCCACCAGCACCTCGTCGACGCTCTGCACTCCGGCGAGTTCCATGGCGCGGAAGATGAGATAGGGCGACGGCCTGCTCATCCGCACCTGGTCGCTCGTGATCACACCGTCGATGTCCCGTCCGATCTCCCACCCGACCTGCTCCAGCAGCGGTTCCGCGATCTGGCGTGAATAGCCGGTCTGGAGAACGATCTTGATGCCGCGCTGCCGCAACGCACCGAAGGCGTCGTGAACCCCGGGCAGTGCGGTGGGCGGCGTCTTGCGGTACGCAGCCAGAAGCATTGCGGTGAAATCGGATTCGACGGCGTCCAAAACATCCTTCTCGACCGGCACGCCGCTCTCCCGCAGCAGTCCCTCGATGGCCTGCCGCTTGCCCGTGCCCTTCCACCGGTCGAACCGATCGTCCGGAATCGGTTCGTCGAGGTGCTTCTCGACGGTGTCGCGTAACGCGACGTACACGGCGCCGCCTTCGTCGACGCTCGTTCCGGCAATGTCCAAGGTGACCAGGGAAACCCCGTGTTCGGTCATGGGTGTGACTCCTCACTGTTGAGCCACTGGCAGGTGATGCTGTCAGTGGGCGATCATCGACAGCACGTCGGCAATGACGTCGCTGTTGGTACCGCACGACAGATCGAGCGTCCGGCAGCGGTCGTAGTACGGGCTCAGATCCAGCCCGACTCCCAGTCCGTACACCTCGACGGCCCGCTCGTCCTCGTGTCGCTCGACCACGTCCTGCAGGTGGTGGTCCAGGTAGAACTCGTCGTTGGCCAGCGCGGTGGCGCCGTCCAGGGGGCTTCCGTCCGAGATCACGAACAGGAGCCTCCGGCCCTGGGTGCCCCGCATCCGGGAGCACGCCCAGTCGACGGCCTCACCGTCGACGCCCTCTTTGAACAGGTCGTTCTTCAGCAGTCCCGCGATCGCGGGACGGGCTCGGCGCCAAGAAGTCTCGGCGTCCTTGAACACCAGCTGCCGGACCTCGTTGAGGCGTCCCGGGTTGCGCGGACGGCCGGACCGGAGCCAGTCTCGGCGGGCCCGACCCCCGTTCCAAGCGGCGGTCGTGAAACCCAGAATCTCGCAGCGGGCGTCGGCCAGTTCGAGTGCCCGGGCGAACACGTCGACCAGGACCGCAACCGGTTCGCCGAACTCCTTCATCGAACCGGAGCAGTCGATGAGGAAGGTCACGGTCGTGTCGGTCTGCGGCTCGGTGCGTTCGGCCCGGAAGAGTCTGCGATCGGTGGGCGAGGTGACGAGCTGGGCGAGCCGGCGACCGTCGAGGTATCCCTCTTCCCGGCCGCCTTCCCATCCGTCGGTGACCGGTTTCGAGAGCAGGGCCTTCAGTTGCCGTCCGAGCTTCCGGACGTTGAGGTGCTGCAGGTCGATGCCGAGGTCGAGCCGCCGGCGGTACTCCTGCAGCAGTTCGGGCCGGACGAGGGACGCGATCTGTCGTGTCTCGTCGTAGGCGCGGGTGAACACGCGGTACCCGTCTCCGTCCTCCCCCAGCGCGCGACTGCGCCCCGACTCCGCGGTCCGGACGGCCTCGTCGTCGTCGGGTTCGAAGTCGAACAGGAGGGAGAACGCCGCCCGGCCGGCGCTCCGGTCGTCGGCCGAGACGTCCGTGTCGACCGGAGACTCCAGGTGACGGCCGATCAGCTCGGCGACTGCCTGTGCGTGGACCCCGAAGTCGTTTTGCGAGAGACGGGTTCGACGCAGCCACGGGAGGTGGCCGCCGAGAACGGAGGCGAGAGCGAATCGGGTCGATTCGATCAGGTCCTCGGTGGCCTCGGGTATCGGCTCGGCGGTGATCCGGGCCCGGCACATCTGCGTCACCGTGAACAGCAGCATCCCGTGCACGGTCTCGGTCAGCCCGGACGCCGCGTAGTCCTGTGACCACTGCGTGAAGCGGTGGGAGAGGTTGGCGCGCAAGCCACCCCACGCGTCGGCGGCCAGCGATTCGACGCGGAACTGTTCCAGGATCTCGAAGATCAGGCGATCCGCGGTGCCGTCCGGGCACAGGCTGCGATGCAGGACGGGGTCGGTGTGGAGGAGACGCGACGCCATGCCGTCCGCCGCGCCGCGGAAGGACGCGAAGTCGGCGCCGTCGAAGGACGGGTGCAGATGCGGGGCGGGCATCGGCACGCGCCGATGTCCGCGGTGGAGTTCCGGTCCGCGAAAGTGCAACTCACTCTGCCCCGCGAGGGCACGGATCGTGCCGGCACAGAGTTCGTGCACCTCCTGCTGACGGCGGACCGACGCGGGGCGCTCGGGCAGTTCTGTCATGACTGCCCGCTCAGGCCGTGCTCGTCGCGAGCATCGCCGACCGCTCCAGTTCCGAATCGAAGCATCGCTGGAAGTACTCGGCGACGACGGGCCGCTCGGCCTCGTCGCACTTGTTGACGAACGACAACCGGAATGCCAGTGCCGGGTCGTGGAAGATCTCGATGTTCTCGGCCCAGGTGATCACCGTGCGCGGCGACATCAGCGTCGACAGGTCGCCGACTCGAAAACCGCTCCGGGTCAGGTTGGCCACGGCCACCATCGACCCGATCAGGTCCCGGCTCAGTGACGGCACCCGCGCGGACACGATCTCGATTTCCTGTTCCGCGGGCAGGTGATCGAGCGTCGCGACGATGTTCCAGCGATCGATCTGCGCGTGATTGAGCCGCTGCACGCCGTGATACAACCCGTTGAGATTGCCCAGGCCGACGGTGTTGGCCGTGGCGAACAACCGGAAGGCCGGATGCGGAGTCAGGACCCTGTTCTGGTCGAGGAGGGTGAGTTTCCCGTCGCGTTCGAGGAGACGCTGGATCACGAACATGACATCGGGGCGGCCGGCGTCGTACTCGTCGAGGATGAGGGCAACGGGTCGCTGCAGTGCCCAGGGCAGGATTCCTTCCTGGAATTCGGTGACCTGCTTACCGTCTCGCAGGACCACCGCGTCCCGGCCTATCAGGTCCAGCCGGCTGAGATGCCCGTCGAGGTTGACCCGCACACACGGCCAGTTGAGACGCGCCGCGACCTGCTCGATGTGCGTGGACTTGCCGGTGCCGTGCAGACCCTGCACCATCACCCGGCGGTTGCGGCCGAACCCGGCGAGCAGGGCCGTCGTCACCGCGTGATCGAACCGGTACGCGGGGTCGATGTCGGGGACGTGGTCGACGGGTTCGCGGAAGGCGCGCACCGTCAGGTCGGTGTCGAGTCCGAACAGCTCGCGTGCGGACAGCACGTGGCTGGGTGCCGCAGTGGTCATTTCGGGCATGCGCCCTCCTTCAGTTCAGGTCTGGCGAACCGTCGTCCGTGACCTCGTTCTCGATCTCACCGATGGCGTCGGCCGCCCGCCGCAACGCGGGCAGAAGCTTGAGCGCCTTGTCGGGGGTGAGTCGCATGACCGGGGCCTGGACTGCGATGCAGAGGTTGGAATTGCCTGTGGCACAGGGGACGAGTACCGCAGCGCACACGAGGCCGGGAAGGAACTCTTCGTCGTCGATGGCGTAACCGTCACGGCGGACCTGCTTGAGTTCGGTCTCGATCAGCTCGACGTCGGTGACCGTCTTGGTGGTGTACCTCTCGAGCGGCATTCGCGCGAGAAGTCGCCGTCGCTGGGCAGGGCTGAGCTGCGACAGGATCATCTTGCCGCTGGCCGAGCAGTGCGCGGGCACCCGCGATCCCGCATGGAGTGTAAAGCGAAGGGGCTCGGAGGTTTCCACGCGGTCGAGATACACCACTTCGCTACCCGACAGGGTGGTCACGTTGCAGCTCTCGCCGAGTTCCGCGACGAGGTTCCGGAGGATGGCGTGTCGTGCGCCGTGGTGGGTGTCGTTGAGCAGCAGATTTTCGGCGAAGCGTCGCAGGCGCACGCCGGTGCCGTAATGCCTGCCGTTGTTCTGCCGGGTGAGGAGTCCGGCGCCCTCGAGTTGCTGGAGCATGCGGTGCAGGGTCGGCTTGGCCATGCCCGTCTCCTCGACGAGCCCCTGCAACGTGAACAGCTGGTCCTTGGAGGCGATCATCTCGAGCAGTGCGAACAGGCGGAGCGTCGGTGTGTCTCCGGGTAGCTCCGTAGTCGGGTGTCCGTTCGACTCGTCGATCCGGTGAATCTCACCCACGGTTCCTCCTTGGCCGAAACGGCGACGCATTCGCATCGTGTATCGAAAAATCATACATCTCGTTCCAGTTTTAGGAACATTCATTGACGAAGTGTGTGACGTGGCCTACTGTCGTTCCAGATCACAAAATCACGAACGAAACGTTCCGATTTTTGACATTCTCTGCCGGTTCCGGCGCGCCCCTGAAGGAGGATCACACATGAGCAAGAAGAAGAACGGTGCCGATCGCACCGCTGTCTCCGGTGTACAGAAGATGACACCGTCGGAGGCGTTCGTCGAGACGATGGTCGCCAACGGCGTCACCGACATGTTCGGCATCATGGGATCCGCCTTTATGGATGCGATGGACATCTTCGCTCCCGCCGGGATTCGGCTCGTCCCGGTCGTGCACGAGCAGGGCGCGGGACACATGGCCGACGGGTATGCCCGGGTCAGTGGGCGGCACGGCATGGTGATCGGGCAGAACGGTCCGGGTATCAGCAACTGCGTCACCGCGATTGCCGCCGCGTTCTGGGCGCACAGCCCCGTCGTCATCGTCACTCCCGAGGCCGGCACCATGGGAACGGGCCTGGGCGGCTTCCAGGAAGCCAACCAGCTGCCGATGTTCCAGGAGTTCACGAAGTACCAGGGGCACGTCAACAACCCGAAGCGCATGGCCGAGTTCACCGGCCGCTGTTTCGACCGCGCGATGTCCGAGATGGGCCCGACGCAGCTCAACATTCCGCGCGACTACTTCTACGGTGAGATCGAGACGGAGATCCCGCAGCCCACCCGCCTCGACCGCGGTCCCGGTGGCGAGACGAGCCTGAACGAGGCGGCGGAACTGCTGGCGCAGGCCGAGTTCCCGGTCATCGTGTCCGGCGGCGGCGTGGTGATGGCCGACGGTGTCGAGGAGTGCAAGGCACTCGCCGAGCGTCTCGGCGCCCCCGTCGTCAACAGCTACCTGCACAACGACTCGTTCCCCGCCAGCCACCCGCTGTGGACCGGACCGCTCGGCTACCAGGGATCCAAGGCCGCGATGAAGCTGATCAGCCAGGCGGACGTGGTGCTCGCCCTCGGTACTCGCCTCGGCCCCTTCGGAACGCTCCCGCAGCACGGCATGGATTACTGGCCGAAGAATGCCAAGATCATCCAGATCGACGCCGACCACAAGATGCTCGGTCTGGTCAAGAAGATCTCCGTCGGAATCTGCGGCGACGCGAAGCCCGCTGCCGTCGCGCTCACCGAGCGGCTCGAGGGCAAGGCCCTCGTCTGCGACGCCAACCGCGCGGCACGCGGCGAGAAGATCGACGCCGAGAAGGCCGCGTGGGAGAAGGAACTCGACGAATGGACGCATGAGCGCGATCCGTTCAGCCTCGACATGATCGCCGAACAGGAAGGCGAGGAGGGCAACTGGCTGCACCCGCGTCAGGTGCTGCGCGAGCTGGAGAAGGCGATGCCGGAAGACGTGATGGTGTCCACGGACATCGGCAACATCAACTCCGTCGCCAACAGCTACCTGCGGTTCGAGAAGCCGCGCAGCTTCCTCGCCCCGATGAGCTTCGGCAACTGCGGTTACGCGCTGCCGACCGTCATCGGCGCGAAGGCGGCGGCACCGGAACGGCCCGCCATCGCCTACGCAGGTGACGGCGCCTGGGGCATGAGCCTGGGCGAGATCATGACGGCTGTCCGGCACGACATCCCGGTCACCGCCGTCGTCTTCCACAACCGGCAGTGGGGTGCGGAGAAGAAGAACCAGGTCGACTTCTACAACCGCCGCTTCGTCGCCGGTGAGCTCGAGAGCGAGTCCTTCGCCGGGATCGCGCAGGCGATGGGCGCCGAGGGCATCGTCGTGGACAAGCTCGAGGAGGTCGGTCCCGCACTGCAGCGCGCGGTCGCCGCACAGATGAACGAGGGCAAGACGACGGTCATCGAGATCATGTGCACCCGCGAACTCGGCGACCCCTTCCGCCGCGACGCGCTGTCGAAGCCGGTTCGCCTGCTCGACAAGTACAAGGACTACGTGTAGTCCGCTCCCTGCGAGCACGTGGCCCCCGGCGCAGACGCCGGGGGCCACGTCCCGTGCCGTCCTGGTACCGACGATTCGACGTCGTCTGGACCTGTCGCTTCACCGCCGCTACCCCCCACACTTCTGACGGAGACAACGGCGAACGAAAGCGGTGCAACAGGGTATGGCGGCAACGGTGTGGGATCTGTCGTTGCCTGCCCTCCTCTTCGCGCTCGGCGTCGTGGTGGCCGGCGGTGTCGTCCGCGGTTTCGGTGGTTTCGGTGGCGCGATGGTGTGGGTCGCGGGACTCGTCGTCCTGCTCCCGCCGACGTCGGTGATCCCAACCGTGTTCGTCCTCGAGGTCGTCGCGAGCGCGGCGATGCTGCCCCAGGTGTGGCGGCAGGTGCACTGGAAGTCGTTGCGCTGGTTGTTCGCCGGCACCCTGATCGGTATGCCGCTGGGGATGTGGGCGCTCACGCAGCTGTCCGGTGACCTGGTGCGCGTGCTGCTGGGTGTCGCGATCATCGGCTCCGCCGTCGCCATGGCCGCCGTCCCCGACCGACAGTCGCTGCCCGGCCCCGGGGTGACCACGGTGACGGGTGTGGCGTCCGGTCTCCTCAACGGCGGCTTCGCGCTCGGTGGCCCGCCCGCCGTCCTGATGTACTTCTCCGCGTCCACCCACGTGGCGGCCGGACGCGCCTCGCTCGTCGTGTTCTTCCTCGTCATCGACGCGTTCGGCGCCGCGGGGTCGGCCGCCGGTGGTCTCCTCACCGTGCCCGTCCTCGCGCAGATCGTCCTGTTCACGCCGCTCTGCATGTTCGGCGCCGCCGCGGGGAAATGGCTGTTCGACCGCACCACCGCCCAGCAGGTCCGTCAACGGGTGCTGTGGCTACTCGGCTTCCTCGGCGCCGCCGTCCTCGTGCAGGTGGCGTTGCGCTGACCGCGTTTCCCGGGAACTCGAATCGCGCGAATCACGCTGGAACAGTCTCAGACTCGACACCGACCGCTGCAGGCCGTCGAGAGTCCGGGGATCCCAGCCGGTCAGCTGTTGCCAGCGGTCGAGCCGGTAGGTGATCGAGTTCGCGTGCAGGTGGATGTCCCGTCCGGCCGCGCTGATGGAGAACTCGTTGCGGGCGAACGCCAATACCGCCTCGACGAGGTGCGGATGGTCCGCGGCGACGGCGACACCCGGCTCCAGCAGCGTGGCGAGCTCGTCGCGATGATCCGCCAGGGTGGCGGCAACCCACTCGTCGGCGAAACGGACCACCTCACCGGTAGGCGAGGCCAGATGCAGGACCCGGCGCGCGTCCGTGATGCTCATCGCCGCGCCGGCCAGGCCGGGGCGGCCCAATCCGACTCCGACCGTGGTGCCCGGGTGACCGAGCCGGACCTCGCGGATGATGGCGTCGACCGGTGCGCGCTGGCTCAGGGCGATGATGACGGTGTCGTGCCCGCTGCATTGAGTGGTGCCCGGGATCGTGTCCAGGGTGCGTTGCAGCCGTTCGAGCTGCGCTTCCGACCACTCCTCCGCGGCGATGCACACCGCTTGGAACTCGTGCTGCGCGGTGAAACCCAGCGCCTCTGCCAGCTCGCGCACATCGCGGTGGTCGCCGTCGACCGACCTCGCGAGGGCCTCGAAGAACCGGTATCGCACCCCCGCGCGGATGGCCTGTTCGCTTCGGGTCGCGTCGGTGTGTCCGACGGCGACCGCGCTGGTGGCGGTATGGACGAGGTCCCACATCATGCCGCCTGCGCGCAGCAGGTCGGTTGTCGGCTCGGCGGCTGTGGCCACCATCGTGTTCCACAATTCGCGGGACGCGATGTGGTACGTCTCGATGACGTCGGACAGTGGCAATCCCTGCATTGCCCGGCGCCGCCCGAGCTGACGCGAACGCTCGAGGACGTCGTCGGCGAGAGGCTCGCTCTCCGCGAGGGCGCGCAACGTCGCAGCGAGCTGCCGCCTGATGTATCCGCGCTGCTCGTCGATCGGTACGGCGGCGTACGACTGCAACTCGGCGCGGATCTGACCCACTGCTCGGTCGGTTACCGATTCGATCTCCTCCGAGACCTGCCGGCACAGCCGTTGGATCGTGTCTTCACCCACGGACTCGGGCACCCTCTCCCTCGTTTTCCGCACTCCCGTGAAATTCACGAACCGCCGCGACGTTTTCCGGGATTCGCCCATGGCCCGAGGGGAGTGATTCAGCCCACACTAGTGCCAGAGTGCACGTCGACCGGCACCGGACCCAACCCGCGACGCCGGTGGACGCAGTCGGAATAGGAGACAAAACAATCATGTCCAACGAGGCAAAAAGCGCCTTACTCGCGATAGGTGTCCCGTTCGCCGGGGTTCTGGGCGGCATCGTCGCCCTGGCCGGATCCACGGCCACGGTCTTCGGAGTCCCCATCCTGTTCGCGTGGTTGTTCCTGTGGATGCCGCTCACCTCGCTGTGCCTCCATCTCGCCTGGAAGCTATTCGACCGCAAGGACTTCGAAGCCGCCGAGCGCGCCGAATCGGCCGCTACGAGCGCTCGGACGGGAGACCAGTCATGACCGCGGCCTTCTTCACCCTCGTGCTCGTCCTCGCCCTCGGGGCAGGCGTGCTGTCGCGGCGCGGCAGCAAGAAGGAGATCTCCGACTACCTGGTGGGGGGCCGGTCGTTCGGTCCGCTGCTGGTCTTCATCCTGGGAGCGGGCGAGGCGTACAGCATCGGCACCCTGATCGGTTTCCCCGGCGGCGTGTACGCGCACGGGGCGAGCTACGGCGTCTGGTTCATCGGGTACATCCTGCTGGCCTACCCGATCGGATACTTCTTCGCGCCCTATCTCTGGCGCGCGGGCAAGAGATACGGCGCCATGACCCTGCCCGATGTGGCCGGGCGCCACTTCCGGTCGCGTGGGCTGGAATTGACGATCGCCATCGCTTCGGTCGTATTCCTCATCCCGTGGGGCCAGCTTCAGCTCGCCGGACTGCAGATCGCGCTGACCGGTCTGGGTATCTCCATCGACCCAACCGTCGCGGTCTTCGCCGGCGCAGCCCTTGCGCTGCTGTTCCTCATGTTGTCCGGGGTGCGCGCCCCCGCGTTCGTGTCGTACGTCAAGGACACCGCCCTGTTGCTCGGCGCCGTCCTGATCGGACTCGCGGCGGTGATCGAGACGGGTGGCACCGAAAAACTGTTCGCCGCGGCGGCAGCCAGTGGTGGCGGCTCGGCCTCACACTCCACGGTCACCGGGTCGTCACTGACGTTCGTCCTGACGACGATCGTGTTCCAATCGGTCGGGTTCTTCATCTTCCCGATCATCGTGCAGGCCGTGCTCGCGGCGAAGTCCGAGGCGACGATCAAGCGGGTCGCCAAGTTCAATCCGCTGTACATGCTCATGTACCCGTTCCTCGTCGCTGCCGCCTTCGGGGCGATCACGCTGCTGCCCACGAAGCTCGAGGGCACGGAATCCGACCAGGTGCTCCTGCAGTTGTCGCGACAACTGTTGCCCGACTGGCTGACCGGCGTCGTCGCAGGCGGCGCGGCCCTCTGCGCGATCGTGGTCCTGTGCGGGGCGGCCCTCGGAATCGGCGCGATCGTGTCGCGCAACATCATTCCCGGGATCCCGGAATCCCGCCAACGGGTCTGGGTGCGTGGAGTCGTCGTGGCGTACCTCGGGATCTCGCTCCTGCTCACCCTCGCGACACCTCAGCTCCTGCTCACCCTGGTCAACACGGCGTACTACGGCGTCACCCAGGCCGCGGTGGTCTTCGCGACGATGGTCTTCGGATGGAAACTGCGACCCGCTGCCCTCGCCATGGGCGTGGTGCTCGGCGACGTCGTGGTGCTGTGGCTGTATCTCGACAAGCACGGCCCGGTGTCCGCCTGGCTCGCCGAGCACGGTGTCAATCTCGGCGCGGCCGCCCTGGTCCTCAACATCCTCTTCGTGGTGTCGACGCGGGTGTTCTGGCCACCCACCGATCCCGTCCGCGGCCTTCGCGCCGACGGCCGAACGTCCGGCACCGCCGCGGGATCCGTGGCCGCACGCAGCGAAGTGGGTGCCTGATGTCCCGGACACTGCTCACCGCCGATTCGATCCACACCCAGGACCCGTCGTCGCCGACGGTCGAGGCGCTGGTTGTCGACGGAGCCGACGTGATCGCCACCGGCACCAGGAAGGACATGGCGGATCGCGCCGGAGTCGGCGCCCGCCGCCTCGACCTGCCCGGGGCCACGGTGATCCCGGGTCTCATCGAATCGCACATCCACCCCACCTACGCCGGCCTCACCGACGGCTGGGCGGACTGCCGGACACCACCGTGCCGGTCGATCGCCGACATCCAGCAGGCGCTGCGTGCCGCGGCCACCGGCAGCGGATGGATCAGGGGGTGGGGTTACGACGACACCCAGATCGCCGAGGAGCGGCATCCGACCCGGACGGATCTCGACGCCGTCAGTACCGATCGTCCGGTCATCGTCCTGCACATCTGCGGGCACTTCGCCGTCGCCAACACCGCCGCACTCGCGGCCGCAGGCATCGACGAATCCACGGTGCCGGTGGACGACCCGCTCTTCCCTCGCGGCGCCGACGGTCGACTGACCGGGATGGCGTGGGAAATCGATGCGGTGGCGAGGCTCACCGCGGCGGTTCCCGCGTTGACCGAGCAGGAGGTCAACGGCGCCTTGCTTCGCAGCCTGCTGTCGGCGCGGTCGCGGGGTATCACCACGATCCACGATCTCGGGGTGGGTCTCTCGGCCGGCGAGCAGGAGCTGACCGCCTACCGCTCGCTGGACGCGTCGGGTGAGCTGCCGGTGCACGTCGTCGGGTTCCTGCGCGGTGACCTGGCGCTCGAGGCCCTCGACGACCGGGGAGTCACGTTCGAGCACGCACCCGCGGCCGGCGCACGCTTCCGGCTGGGCGGCGCGAAGTTCTGGGCCGACGGATCGATCCAGGGGCTGTCCGCCGCACTCCGCACGCCGTACGCATGCGACCCCAGCCATCACGGCGACCTGCTCTACCCTCAGGCGCAGCTCGACGAGATGATCCTGCAGGTGCATCGTGCGGGTGGCCAGGTCGCCGTGCACGCCAACGGCGACGCGGCGGTCGGTGCCGCGATCACCTCGCTGCGGAGGGCACAAGCCACCGACGGCCGGGTGGGACGGCACCGCATCGAACACTGCCAGGTGAGCGCACCGAGCGACCTCGCCGCGATCCGGGAAGCCGAACTCGGGGTGAGTTTCTTCGTCAACCACGTCTTCTACTGGGGCGACCGCCACCGCGACCGGTTCCTCGGTGCCGAGCGTGCCGCCGAAATGGATCCCCTCGCCTGCGCCGACGAGCTGGGGCTGCGATTCGGACTGCATTCGGACTGCCCGATCACTCCGATGGATCCGCTGGCGACCATCAGGACCGCGGTCACCAGGATGACGAGGGGCGGCACGGTGCTCGGCGGAAACCAGCGGATCGGAGTGGATCGCGCGATCCGGGCCATGACCATCGACAGCGCGTACCTGGTCCACGACGAGACCCGTGTCGGCACCTTGACGGCCGGCCGTCGTGCGGACCTGGTGGCGCTCGACGGCAGCCTCGGGGATCTCGCGAACGGCACCACCGAAATACCCCGCCCCACAATGGTCATGATCGACGGAGAGTCGGCGGACATGCGCTGACCCGAACAGCTGAAACGGAACCGGAACCCGCCCCCGCCGATCAGGCGAGGGCGGGTTCCCGCTACCGGCGGAAACTCGCCTGGCACGCCTGGCCGAGGAGGGCGATGCCTTCTTCGATGGAGCGCAGTGGGATCGCCCCGTAGCCGATGCGGAAGTGGTTGCGGGGCGGGACCGGCTGCGTGAAGAAGATGTCGCCCCGTTCGATGAGCACACCGCGGGCTTCCGCCTCGCGCACGAGTACCCGGCAGTCGAGGTTCTCCGGGCCGGTCATCCACAAGCTGACGCCACCGGGCGGATAGGGTTCCTGCGGCCACGGGAGATATTTGTCGACGGCCGCACACAGACGCTCCCATTTGTGTTTCATCTGGGTGCGGTGATGGCGCAGCGCGCGGTGGTACTCCCCGCTGTCGATGAGCATGGCAAGGGCCCGTTGCTGGTGACCCGGGGGATGACGGAGCACGTACCGTCGGGCCTTCCGCAGTTCGCGCACCAGGTCGGCAGGTCCGACGAGGTAGCCCAGACGCAGACCGGGGGCCAGGAACTTCGAGAACGTACCGAGGTACACGGCGTCGCCGCTCGAGTCGAGCGCCTTGAGCGCCGGGCTGGGGCTGCCGTGGTAGCGGAACTCGCTGTCGTAGTCGTCCTCCACGATCACGGTGCCGGACTCCGCGGCGAGCTGCAACAGACGCTGACGACGGTCGATGCCGAGCGTCGCGTTGGTCGGATGGTGATGGCTCGGTGTCAGATACATCAGGTCCGTGCCGCGGAGAGTCTCCGGCGGGCGCAGGCCGCGATCGTCGACGTCGATGCCGTACACCTGGGCGCCCGTGCGCAGGAAGATGTGTCGCGCATCGAGATAGCCGGGGTTTTCGATGGCAACCCGATCCTCGGGTCCGAGCAGCACCCGGCCGACGAGATCCAGGCCCTGCTGGGAACCGACCGTCACCAGAACTTCGTCCGCACTCGCCTCGATGCCGCGCGAGGGCAGCAGATGCTGGCGGATCATGTCGATCAGCATCGGGTCGTCCGCACCGACGCTGTCCTGGAGGCTCGCGTAGGCGTGGGGTTGGTATAGCGCGTCGCGGAGACAGCGCACCCACGCGCGGGCGGGGAAGCTGCGGATGTCGATCTGCCCGGCCAGGAACGGGTACGGGTAGCTGTGCCAGTCGACGTTCTTCTCGATGTGCGGGACGTCGGCGTCGGGGTAGCGCCGGATGCGGGACGACCAGTCGATGCGCGGGATGGTCGCGCGGGCGTCCGTTGCGAGCGTCTCGATCATGTCGGGATTCACGAACATGCCCGAGCGCTGGTGGCTTTGAACGAGTCCCTCGGCGATCAGTTCCTGATACGCCAGGTTGATCGTGTTCCGGGAGATCGCGAGATCGACGGCGAGTTCACGCGAACTCGGAAGGCGGTGTCGTGGATCGAACAGCCCGTTGGCGATGCCGTGCTCGATCGCCCGTCGAACCTGGCGGTAGAGCGGTTCGGCGGAATTGCGGTCGACCTCGATCAGTGTTCTCGGCACGCATCGCCTCCTGTGGATCCAAGAGTGGCCAGAGGTAGGCCGACCCGGCACGCCGAGCAGTTCTCGAACGAGCACTTCTCAGTATGCCGGGCCGGCGGCGAAATCAAACCAGGTTGAGCGCGTCGTCGACGCTGACCGACTCGATCCCGAGTGCCTCACCGACGGCATCGTTCGTCAGGCGCCCGGCGACGGTGCTGACACCGGCGCGGAGTGCGGCATTCTCCCTGGCCGCGCGGGCGAGGCCCTTCTCGGCGATCTGCAGGGTGTACGGCAAGGTCACGTTGGTGAGTGCGTACGTCGACGTGTGGGGCACCGCTCCCGGCATGTTCGCCACGCAGTAGAACACCGAGTCGTGAACCTTGAACGTGGGCTCCGCGTGGGTGGTGGGACGCGAATCCTCGAAGCAACCGCCCTGGTCGATCGCGATGTCGACGAGGACGCTGCCCGGCTTCATCCGTGAGACCAGCGAGTTCGAGATGATCTTCGGTGCCTTGGCGCCCGGGACGAGCACGGCACCGATGACGAGGTCGGCCTGCATGACTTCCTGCTCGATCGAGTAGGAGTTCGCGGCGAGGGTGCGGATCCGGCCCTGGTACATCCGGTCGGCAGCGCGCAACTTGTCGACGTTCTTGTCGAACAGGACGACGTCGGCCCAGGTGCCTGCGGCGACGGCGACGGCGTTCATGCCCGATACACCCGCACCGATCACGACGACGCGAGCCGGCAACACACCGGACACGCCGCCGATCAGTACGCCGCGGCCACCCTCCGGTCGCATGAGTGCCTGCGCACCGACGAGCGGTGCGAGCCGGCCGGCGACCTCACTCATCGGGAACAGCAGGGGCAGCGAACCGTCGGGAAGCTGAACGGTCTCGTACGCAACGGAATTGGTGCCGGCGGCGAGCAGTGCCCGGGTGCACTCTTCACCCGCAGCGAGGTGCAGGTAGGTGAACAACGTGAGGTCCGAACGCATCCGGTGGTATTCCTCGGCGATGGGCTCTTTGACCTTGAGCAGCAGTTCCGCGCTCTGCCACACCGCGTCGGCGGAGTCGAGGATCTTCGCGCCGGCGGCACCGTAGGCGTCGTCACCGATCGACGAGCCTTCCCCCGCACCGCGTTCCACGAACACGTCGTGCCCGTGGGCGACCATTTCGTGGACACCGGCGGGAGTGGCCGCCACCCGGTACTCGTGGTTCTTGACTTCCTTGGGGATACCGATCCTCATCTGAGACCTCCGTTAGCTGGGGCTGTTCGCCGCTCCGACCACATGTCGTGGTGCCCGAGCGATACCGAAGTCTGGATCACTCTGGCATGGGACCAGAAGGACCAGTTGAGCGCCGTCTACGGGGACCAGACTGGACCCATCGAATACCGCTCTTCTGGCCCTGACCTGCGGTCTGCCCCGTCGGTATGTTGTGGATCACAGCCATTCGACAACGAAGGAGATGGTCGTGGACGTCACCGAATTGCGAGCACGGGCCCGCCGGCACCTCGGACCTCATTTCACCCGCAAGGACACCTGGGAAAGCGACTTCCCGGTGTTCGTTCGTGGCGAGGGAAGCTATCTGATCGACACCGAGGGGGACCGTTTCCTCGACGGTCTGGCAGGCCTGTTCTGCGTGAACATCGGTCACGGCCGCGACGACATCGCCAAGGCGGCGAGCGAGCAGATCGGGACGCTGGCGTACGCCTCCAACTGGGGCAGCGCCCACATTCCCGCGATCGAGGCGTCCGCGCTCATCGCCGACCTGGCGCCCGGTGATCTCGGGACGACCTTCTTCGTCAACTCGGGTTCCGAGGCCGTGGAGACGGCCGTCAAATTCGCCCGGCAGTACCACCGCAGCCAGGGCAACCCGCAGCGCACCAAGATCATCAGCCGCGAGATGGCGTATCACGGAACCACTCTCGGCGCCCTCTCGGTGACACAGCTGCCCAAGATCAAAGATCCGTTCGGACCGCTGCTGCCCGGGGTCCGCTCCGTACCCAACACCCTCGGTTACCTCGGCGACTGCGGCCCGGCGAACGAGCTCGACTGCATCGCCGCGATCGAAGCCGTCATCGAGGAAGAGGGCGCCGAGACCATCGCCGCCGTGTTCGCCGAGCCGGTTCAGAACGGGCGCGGCGCCCTCGTCCCGCCGGACGGATACTGGGCCGCGCTGCGCGCGCTGTGCGACAAGCACGGGATCCTGCTGGTCTCCGACGAGGTGATCTGCTCGTTCGGCCGCCTCGGACACTGGTTCGGGCACGGGCTCACCGGTGTGGTTCCCGACATGATCACGTTCGCGAAGGGCTCCACGTCCGGATACGCGCCGCTCGGCGGCCTGATCGTGCGTGAGCAGCTGGTTCGCGAGCTCTACGACTCACCCAAGGGCGGCGTGTTCACGCACGGCGCGACGTGGGGCGGACACCCGGTGTCGACTGCGGTGGCGGTCGCGAACATCACCGCGATGCGCGACGAGAACGTGCTGGGCAACGTCTCCGCGCGCGGCCCGAAGTTGCGGTCGGCACTCGACTCGCTGATGAGCTCGCACCGCTGCGTCAAGGACGTGCGCGGCACCGGCTTCTTCTACGCGATCGAATTGATGGCCGACAGCGACAGCGGCCGGGAGTTCACCGAGCAGGAGTCGCTGACGGTGTTGCGCAAGGTGCTGCCGGAGGCGTTCGCCCGCACCAAGGTGATCCTCCGCGGCGACGACCGCGGTGCCACGATGCTGATGATCTCGCCGCCACTCGTCGCCGACGACGAGGTGCTCTCGGAACTGCTCCACGGAATCGACAGCATGCTCACCGACATCGAAAAGGCAATCCAGCCGTAGGGAACGATACGTTCCCCGATTTCCAGCGGGTGGCGGTCGTCGCGATCGACGACCGCCACCCCTCTTCGTAGTGATGGGAGAGCGAGGCCATGGCCCCGGGCGTCACCGCTGTACCACCCACCGACGTTGTACGACTGAATGATTCGTCGATGATCGACCACTGGATCGCCACGTTGCGTGGGGCGAATCGCGTCGTCGGTCTCGCGGACGGAGAAGACGAACGCGCGATCCGTGCCGCCCACCATCTGCACCACAAATGTGTCGTTTCCCCGCGGCTGTTCGGGCGGCGGGACGTCATCCGGCGCATCGCCGAGGCCGCGGATATCCCCCTGGCCGAGGAACTCGTCGTCGACCTCGCCGAGGCGGCTGCCGACCCCGCGATCCGCGACGCCGTCGAATCGGGATTCGCCAAATACCCCGACCGGATCGAGTCGGCGCTGTCCGACCCGGTGTGCCTCGCCGCGGCGGCACTGCGCGCCGGAGTGGTCGACGCCTGCGTCGCGGGCGCGAGCAGGCCGACGTCCGACGTGCTGCGGGCCGGGCTGCGCATCGTCGGTCTCGCGCCGGGTTCGAGCATCCTGTCGAGCTCGTTTCTGATGTTGCTGTCGGACGGCAGACAGTTGACGTTCTCCGACTGCGCCGTCGTACCCGACCCCACGGTCGAGGAACTGGTCGACATCGCGCTGGCTGCCAGCGCCACCCACTTCCAGCTCACCGAGCAGACTCCGATCGCGGCGATGCTGTCGTTCAGCACCCAGGGCAGCGCCAGCCACCCGCGAGTGGCGAAGGTCCGCGAGGCCGCGGACCTGGTGCGCGTCCGGGACCCGCAATTGCATGTGGACGGTGACCTGCAATTCGATGCCGCGCTGGTCGCCGAGATCGGCGCGTCCAAGGCGCCCGGTTCGCGGGTCGCCGGCCGGGCCAATGTGCTGGTTTTCCCCAATCTCGATGCCGGCAACATCGGGTACAAAATTGCCCAGCGGCTCGGGGGTGCAATAGCCTTGGGTCCCATCCTGCAAGGCTTGGCCGCACCGTGGAACGACCTGTCCCGAGGATGCACCGGCAGCGACATCGAACTGATGGCTCTGGTGAGCGCAGTCCAATCCCTGGCCACCTGAACTTCACACCTGCACGGGAACGTGCCGCCGGATCGAGAAGGGAGTCGCGATGACGATGCTCCTCATCGGTGCCCTGTGCATCGGCATCGCGTCCGTCATCGGCGGCGCCACCGGGTTCGGGACGGCACTGATCGCGACACCGGTGATGCTGATGGTCGGATTCGCCGTTCCCGAAGTGGTATTCGTCAATCTGGTGGCGGGCCTGATCACGCGGATCGGCGCCGCGTACCAGTTGCGAGAACACATCACGTGGGGACGGGTGGCGCTGCTCGGTGGTGGCAGTCTGCCCGGCGCCTGGCTGGGCGCGGTCACCCTCGGTCTGCTGCCGGAGCAGTATCTGAAGCCCGCAGCGGGAGTTGTGGTGATGCTGTGCGGGCTCGCGATGGCGTTCCCCAACCGGGCGGAAGTCACGCGTGCGCCGTCCACGACTGCGCACCTCCTCACCGGTTCCGTGGGTGGCTACCTCGGAACGACGACATCGCTCAACGGACCGCCACCGGTCCTGTTGTTGATGCGCGCGCGGTTGCCACCGATGGCTTTCATCGCCGATCTCGCAGGCTATTTCATCGTCGCGAACGTCATGGCTCTCGCTGTCCTGTGGTTCCACGACGAGATCACGGAGTCGATGTTCTGGCCGCGCCTCCCGGTGTTCGTCATCGCCGCGCTGATCGGCAACGTCACCGGGCTGGCGATCGCCCGCCGACTTCCGCCGGGGGTGTTTCGTTCCGCGGTCATCGTGCTGGTGATCGCGGCCGGTGCGGCGACCTGCCTTCTCGGATGACGGCCGCTCAGGGCTCGGCACCGACCCGTCGGACCAGACGCACCAGTTCTCCCGCGGGACCGTCGAGCTGACGCGCGCCCCGCCACACGGCGCGCAGCACCCTGTCGAGCTCGAGGCCGTCGACGTCGATCACCTTCAGTTCTCCGGCGCCGACCTGCTCCGCCACCGCGAGGGTACTCATCACCGCGGGGCCGACTCCGGCCAGCACGCTGGTGCGAATTGCGGCGGCGCTGCCCAGCTCGAGAAGTGGTGCCGCCCGGTCGTATTCCTGTAATGCCACGTCGAGGGTGGTTCGCGTGCCGGATCCCGGCTCGCGGACCAAGAGCGGTGTCAGCGCCAACTCGGCGACGGTCAGCGCCTTCCGTCGCCGGGCCCACGGGTGGATGGGATGAACGACGACGACCAACCGGTCACGCGCCACCGTGAGACTCTTCAACGGTCGCGGCACCGTCGGCGATTCGACGAACCCGACGTCGCAGATCCTGCTGTTGATCCGCTCGAACACCTGAGTCGAGTTGTGCACCTGCAGGTGAATGGTCACGTCGGAGTGCAAGCGGCGAAACTGCCCCAGCCATCCTGGCATCAGGTGTTCCGCGACCGTCATGCTGGCACCCACCGTCAACTCGGCGGCGCGTTCCGCGCGCAGTCCCTCGGCCACGTCGAGCAGCCGGCGCGTATCGGAGAGCACCCGGCGCGCCCAGTGCGCGATCACGGTTCCCTGCGGTGTCAGTATCGAGCCCGTCGGGCTGCGCTGCAGCAGCGTCATGCCGAACTGACGCTCGAGTTGCTTGATGGCGCGACTGGCATTCGGCTGCGCCATTCCGGCGAGTCTGGCGGCAGCACTGAGGCTTCCGTGGTCGTCGACGCCGACGAGCAACTCGAGAACGGGGAACTCGGGCCATCTGCGGGACATGCATCGAGTATATGACCCTGGCGCAAGACATATCACACTGATATGTGTTCATGTCGAGATGACGGCTACCGGAGACGGCCGCGGTGACGGACCGTGGATCCATGAGTAGTCAACTGAGCGAGAAGTCCGAGGAACAGCGCGTCGAGAGCCCGGCAACGCTGCCGCGACTGCAGACCGCCACGGCCACTCTCCTGCCGGGTCTGGCGCTGTGCGCCGTCGCCACCGCCGTCGCCATGGGTGTCGGCCGGTTCCTTCCGACGGTGAGCCCGCTGCTCATCGCCATCGTGCTCGGCGCCGTGCTGTCGAACGTCGTGCACCTGCCCGAACGCCTGCGCCCCGGCCTGCAGTTCTCCGCCAAGAAGCTGCTGCGGGTGGGGATTGCCCTCCTCGGACTCCAGTTGATGCTGAGCGACATCCTCGGACTGGGCTGGGGCGTCATCGTCGTGGTGGTGTCGATCGTCTGTCTGGGCATCGTGGGAACGATGTTCGCGGGCAAGCTGCTCGGCCTCAGCTGGACTCAGCGGCTGCTCATCGCCTGCGGATTCTCGATCTGCGGCGCGGCCGCGGTGGCGGCGGTGGACGGTGTCGTGGACGCCGACGAGGAAGAGGTGATCACCGCGGTCGCGCTCGTCGTCATCTTCGGCACGCTCATGATCCCGGCGATCCCACTGCTGTCGCGGGCGCTGGGACTCTCCGACACCGACGCCGGCCTGTGGGCGGGCGGATCCATCCACGAGGTCGCCCAGGTGGTCGCCGCGGGCGGCGCGATCGGTGGTGCCGCATTGGGCGTGGCCGCGGTGGTCAAACTCGCCCGCGTCCTCATGCTCGCCCCGGTCATGGCCGTCCTCAGCGTGCGCCAGCGCAGGCTCGCCGGCACCGACGCCGACGTGAAGCGGCCGCCGCTCGTCCCGCTCTTCGTCCTCGCCTTCCTCGCCTGCGTCGGCCTGCGGTCGTCCGGCCTGCTGCCCACGGGCCTGCTCGCCGAGGCCAAGATCGTGCAGACCGCCCTCCTCACCGCCGCGATGTTCGCCCTCGGCGCCGGCGTTCAGATCGCCACGATCAAGAAGGTCGGCGCACGACCCTTCGTGCTCGCAGGCATCTCCACCGTCTGGGTCGCGTCGATCGCCCTGGTCGGGGTCCTGCTCGCGGGGTGATACCGCTACCCACCCCCTTCGCCCCCGTCGCCTCCCCCGCCGCGACGAACGGGACGCTCGTCGCGTCAGATCGAATGAGCGTCCCGTTCGTTCGGCGGGGGCCGTCGTCCGGGGGCCTGACAATCACAGTGCAGTTGCAGCGACCTGTTCCCGGCGCGTCAACACGAGCGGCGCGCCGTCGGTGATCGCGATGGTGTGTTCACTGTGCGAGGTGCGCGATCCATCCGCCGAGCGGATGGTCCACCCGTCGGGGTCGTAGACGATCTTGTCCGTGCCGGCGGCGAACCACGGTTCGAGGGCGAGGGTCAGCCCCGGGCGCAGTGTGAGTCCTCGGCCCGCACGTCCTGTGTTCGATACGTGCGGATCTTCGTGCATGGTCCGCCCGAGCCCGTGACCACCGAACTCGGTGTTGACCGGGTACCCGTACTCGGCGGCGACCGCGCCGATCGCCGCAGACACATCGCCCAGTCGGTTGCCGGGTAACGCGGCGGCGATTCCGGCTGCCAGGGCCTTTTCGGTGGCTTCGATGAGGCGCGCGTCCTCGGGTCGTGGATTGCCGACGAGGATGCTGCGGGCACAATCGGCGACCCACCCGTCGATGGACACTGCGATGTCCATGCTCAGCAGGTCCCCGTCCTGCAGCACGTTGTCGTGCGGCAGGCCGTGTAGTACCGCGTCGTTGACCGACAGGCAGATGACGTTGCGGAACGGTCCGCGCCCGAATGACGGCGCATAGTCCCAGTAGCACGACGTGGCGCCGCGCTGGGCGATCAACTGGCGGGCTCGGTCTTCGAGCTCGAGCAGATTCACGCCCGGTTCGGCGCGGTGTTCGAGATCGTCGAGCAACTCGGCGATGAATGTGCCGGTGACGTCCATCGCAGCGACCTCGCGGGGTGTTTTCAGTTCCAGCACCAACTACTCCTCTTCGTACGTGCAAACTCGGTATTAAAATACCACTCTAGACCGCGGGCTGGGATTTTCATACCGCTGCAGGGTTAGACTGCTCGCATGGTGCGTCTCCCTCTGACCCCGGAACAGCTGGCCGCAGGCAAGCGCCTCGGTCATCAGCTACGGCAGGCGCGGGGTGATCGCACCCTCGCCGAGGTCGCGCAGGAGGCCGGGATCTCTCCGGAGACTCTTCGGAAGATCGAGACCGGGCGGATGGCGACACCCGCATTCACGACTGTCGCGGCCCTCGCCCGGGTGCTTCCCCTGTCGCTCGACGAGCTCGCCGACATCTGCCTTGCCCACACCGGCCTCCGGCAAACCGGGTAACAATTTTCCAGCTCGACCAGCGCTGCCCGCACACAGGATTCAGATCCGAGGCGGGTGGCATGCGCAGCCCTCGGGTGCTGTGGCCGGATGCAAGTGATAGAAGTTCTAGCCATGATCCTCCCGAAGGTCCGAGACCCTCGCTTCGTCACGATTCGGCGCGGTGGGACGCTCACCGACTCGGATCATCAGCTTCTGGCCCTATGGGCGGCATTGTGCGCGGAGCACGTCCTCAACCTGTTCGAGTCGGCTCGGCCGGAGGACACACGACCGCGTGAGGCGATCGAGCGTGCCCGCGCGTGGGTGCGTGGCGAGGTCAAGATGATGCAGGCCCGCGCGGCGGGCGGCCATGCGATGGGCGCGGCCAGGGACCTGCGCGGAGCGGCACGGCACGCTGCATACGCTGCCGGGCAGGCCGGAGCCGTCGCGCATGTCGCAGCGCACGAACTCGGTGCTGCCGCCTATGCGATCAAAGCCGCACGCGCTGCCGCGCCGGAGGGTGAGGGCGAGGCCGCCGGACGACGTGAGTGCAGGTGGCAGCGTGACCAGCTCCCTGAGGCGATTCGCGAGCTCGTACTCGACGACCAGCGGTTGCGGAACGACATCTGCTGGTCGGTGTTCGACTGCTGAGGGCACCCACTCGCATCCGAAAGTTGAAGCAGTCTTGCACATACAACCAATCGGTTGTATGTTCTGGGTGTGTCAGAAACAGATGAGGATCAGGCCGATGCCCTGTTCCACGCGCTGTCCGACCGAACGAGGCGCGACATCATGCGTCGCGTGCTGGCCGGCGAGCATTCCGTCTCGGCACTGGCAGCGAATTACGACATGAGTTTCGCTGCGGTACAGAAGCACGTCGCCGTCCTCCAGAAGTCCGGCCTACTCGTCAAACGACGCAGCGGCCGTGAACAACTCGCCACGGGCGATGTGGAAGCAGTCCGCGCAGTGTCGTCCATGCTGGCCGAGCTGGAACAGGTCTGGCGTGGGCGTATCGCACGCATCGACGAATTGATCGCAACGCAACCCCAACGGAAGGAATGAACGATGCCTGTCACCCATGTCAGCCACGACATCGATGCACTGACCCTGACCATCACTGCCGAGTTCGCCGCCCCCCGAGCGCGGATCTGGCAGATCTATGCCGATCCTCGTCAGCTCGAAAAGATCTGGGGTCCACCGACGTACCCGGCGACAGTGGTCGACCATGAGTTCGCCCCCGGCGGGCGGGTCACCTACTACATGACCGGTCCCGAGGGCGACAAGCATGCGGGTTACTGGAACATCATCTCCGTCGACGAGCCGACCGGCTTCACCTTCACCGACGGATTCGCCGACGCGGATTTCACGCCGATCGAATCGATGCCAGTGTCCACCAACGAGTTCTCCTTCCAGGACAAGGACGGCAGCACCATCGCCACCTACGTCAGCACCTACGCAACCGCCGAAGGCCTCCAGCAGGTGCTCGACATGGGCGTGGTGGAGGGTGCCTCGCAGGCGATCGGCCAGATTGACGACCTCATCAAGGCGTGAGCCTGTCGGTTCACCGCACAGGGCCATCTCGCCGCCTCGCCTTCCACGGGCGAGGCGGCGAGCCGGCACGAAGGTCGCGGCACTTCTGTTGCGACCACGCGTCGTAGGCCAGCACAACGCTGTGGTCAATCCGGCGCCGATGAGTTTCGCGGTGGTGCCCAGTCTGTACCTACACCGATCGACACCGCACTCGAGGAGAACGACATGACCGCGACCTACACCTTCGACGTCTTTTCCAGCCTCGACGGCTACGGCGCCGCCGGCGGCGACTGGACCGGCTACTGGGGCAAGCAAGGCCCCGAGTTGCTCGACCATCGTCTCGACCTGTACGGCGCGGAGCAGCGGATGGTCTTCGGAGCCAACACGTATCGGGTGTTCGCGCAGATGCTGGCCGCGAGCACCGAGGAGTCCGACGTGCGCGATCCATGGGTCACTCGGATGAGGAGCCTGCCGGCAACGGTGGTGTCGACGACACTGGAAGGACCCCTCGACTGGCCGGACGCGACCGTCGTGAGCGGTGACGCCGTCGACGTCGTAGCCAGGCTCAAGGAGGAGTCCGAGGTGCCGTTGCGCTCGCACGGCAGCCTGTCGATGAATCGGGCGCTGATGGCCGCCGGCCTGGTGGATCGCTTGCAGGTGACGCTCTTCCCTGTCATCACCGCTCAGACCGGGCTGGACCCGATCTTCCGGGGTGGGGCCGACTTCGACCTGGAGCTGCTCGAGAACCGGACGCTCGACGGTCACATCCAAGAACTCATCTACCGGCCCACCCTCCATTGACCTGCACTCACCTGCCCGCGGCAGGATAACCGCGCCACACCGTCATCCCCCGGTCCGCTCGACCAGCTCCTGGGCCGCCGACTCGGCGTCCATCGTCTTCCTGGCGCTGGCGAGGTATTCCTCGGTCACCCCGTCGACGATCCGGACACTCGCCCGTCCGCGTATCGACAGGGCTCGGGCCGCTCCATGCGTGTTCACCCTCCGTCGTGGCGCGACGCTCATGCCTCGCGACGAACGGGACGCTCGTTACGTCAGATCGAACCAGCGTCCCGCTCGGTCGGCCGGGTCGCGGGGTGCCCAGGCCAATTTTTGATCAAGGCTTTCATTATTTTGTGATCCGGGTTACTGTGGCCACCATCAATCAAACCTTTGATTAGTTAGGTGGATCGCATGAGCCCCACAAGCTTCGCTTCGTCGGCCGACCTCGGTGAGAAGGAGCAGACCCTCGAGGTCCTCGCCGACGGCGTGTACGCCCTCACCGCCGAGGGGGATCCCAACATCGGTGCCATCGAGGGCGAGGACTTCGTCGTCTGCTTCGAGGCGCTCGCCACCCCGGTGGCCGCCCAGGACTGGTTGCGCAAGCTGCGCGAGCACACCGACAAGCCGGTCCGGTACCTGGTGCTCTCGCACTACCATGCCGTCCGCGTGCTCGGCGCGTCCGCGTTCGACGCCGAGACCATCGTGTCGCACGAGACCACCCGCGCCCTCATCGAAGAGCGTGGAAAGGAAGACTGGGCAAGCGAATTCGGACGCATGCCGCGCCTGGCCAAGGCCGCCGACTCCGTGCCCGGGCTGACCTGGCCCACCCTGACGTTCGCCGACAAGCTCACCATCGACCTCGGCGGCGGCCGCGGCGACCTCGTGCTCCAGCACTTCGGCCGCGGACACACCGAAGGCGACATCACCGCGTGGCTGCCGAAGCAGAAGATCCTCTTCGCCGGCGACCTCGTCGAGGCGCAGGCCGCGCTCTACACCGGCGACGCCTTCCACCGCGACTGGTCCACCGGCACCCTCGACCGGATCAAGGCGCTCGGCGCGGAGGTCCTCATCGGCGGACGCGGCGCCGTCTCCCACGGGCGGGAGGCCGTCGACGCCGCCATCGAGCAGACCCGCCACTTCATCGAGGTCATGCTGGCCGAGGTCGGGGCGGTGCAGCAGCGCGGCGGCACCCTGAAGGAAGCGTTCGAAGCCACCCACGCCGCACTGAACGAGCAGTACGGGCACTGGCCGATCTTCGAACACTGCCTCCCGTTCGACGTCTCCCGCGTGTGGGACGAGCTGTCGGGCATCGAACGGCCCGTCATCTGGACCGCCGAGCGTGACCGCGAGGTCTGGGACCAGTTGCAGGGCTGAAGTCCGTCACCGTTTCACCACTGACAAGGCGAGGATCATGGGAAGACGACACACCCGCGGCGGCACGGTCACCGTCGTGGGCAACGGCCCGGTGGGGCAGACGACGGCGTTGCTGCTGGCACGCTGGGGCATCCCGGTCACGTTGCTCGACGCACGGGCCGAACGCGACCCGATCGGATCGAAGGCCATCTGCCAGCAGCGGGACGTCCTCGAGGTGTGGGACGCGATCGGCGTCGGCAGGCAGCTGGCCGACGAGGGCGTGACGTGGGGGTGCGCCCGCACGTTCCACCGCGACCACGAACTGTTCGCGCAGACGTTCGTCGACCGCGGCATCTCGTCGTTCCCGCCGTTCGTCAACATCTCCCAGGCGCGGACCGAGGAACTGCTCGACGAGCGGATCGCGGCCACGTCGTCGATCGACGTCCGGTGGGGATACGAGGCCACGTCGGTGGATCAGAACGAGACCGGCGTGACCATCACCTGCCGCACCGGCTCCGGCGAGGAGACCGTCACCTCGGACTTCGCGGTGGTGGCCGTGGGGTCGCGGGGCAGCGCGATCCGGCGGCAACTGGGTGTCACGTTCGACGGTCGCTCGTTCGACGACAAGTTCCTGATCTGCGACATCGCCGCCGACATCCCGGGCTGGGCCGACGAACGCCGCTTCTACTTCGACCCGGAGTGGAACCCGGGCAGGCAGGTGCTCATCCACCCGTGCCCGGACTCGACGTTCCGCATCGACTGGCAGGTGCCCGGCGAGTACGACCTCGAGGCCGAGGAGAAGTCGGGTGCACTGGACGCGCGGATCCGGAAGATCATCGGCGACACCGACTACCGGATCGTGTGGAAATCGGTGTACCGCTTCCACTCCCGGGTCGCGAATCGGATGCGCGTCGACCGGGTGCTGCTGGCCGGCGACGCCGCGCATATCGTGTCGCCGTTCGGGGCACGCGGCCTGAATTCTGGTGTCGCCGACGCCGAGAACGCGGCGTGGAAGCTCGCATTCGTCCTGCGCGGCTGGGCCGACGAGTCGCTGCTCGAGACGTATCACACCGAGCGGCACGCGGCGGCCGTCGAGAACATCGCGGTCACCACGGCGACGATGGATTTCCTCGTCCCGCAGTCCGAGGACCAGCACCGGCACCGGTGCGACGTGCTCACCGCGGCGGTCACCGACCCGCAGGCCCGGGCGCAGGTCGACAGCGGTCGCCTCGCCGAGCCGTTCTGGTACGTCGAATCACCCTTGACCACAATCGATCCGGAACGGCTGTTCGCCGGGCGCCCCGAGCGTGGCTGCACCCCGGCCGCGGCGCCGGGAATCCTCGTGCCCGACACCCCGGTGACGCTGAGCGGTAGTGCCGGTACCCGGCTCCGCGACATCGCCCGGCACGGAATCTTGCTCCTCGTGGGTGACGGTGTGGACGTCGACGAGATCCGAAGCGCGGCCCTTGCAGCGGTGCACACACCGATCCGCCTCGTCCGGCTGTCGGAGATCGACAGCACCGGCGTCCTCACCGCCGCGGTGGACGCGAAGCCCGGCGAGGTGTGGGTCATCCGCCCCGACGCCTACATCGCGGCGGTCACCGACACGGTCGACGAACTGGTCTCTGCGCTGCACCGAATCACCGAACCCGTCGTCGCCGTGATCACCTCCGTGCCAGCTGCTCCGGATCCAGATCGAGTCGTCGCAGCAGCTGTTCGCGCGGAGGTTTCCGTGGAAGGGTGAACGGGGGGTCGTAGGTGGGCGAGATGGGGGTGCCCCAGTCCTTGCGGACGTCGAAGTGTCGTCGGTGGAGAAGTACACCGGCACGGTCTTGTCGATCCGACCTTGTCGCCGTTGCCCGACAGCGTGCCGGTACCGCCCTTGCCCGGGCCGCGCATCCCGAACATCGCGCGGCACTCGGCAGTGGCAGTGTCGATCTCCTGCTCGAGCACATTCAGTCCGATGCCCCGCTCACGCAGATCGGTGCCAAGCGTGATCAAGTGCAGCATCGACCGCCCGAGCCGATCCAACCGAGTGATCACCAGGACGTCGCCTCCACGAAATCGCTTCAGCACCAGAACGAGTTCGGGCCGTGACGCTTTCGTCCCTCCCGCGTGGTCGACGTGGATGTTTTCCGCAGCCACCCCGGCGCGGCGTAACGCATCGACCTGATGGTCGGGGTTCTGGTCTGCGCTGAAATTCTGGCATAGCCGATCAACTTGCGTCGAAATACCCACGTCGAGGTTTTTCGACATAGTTCGAAGCGCCTGGCCGATCGAATTCGCCTTTCTCAGCCGGATTTTCAGGCATAGAGCGGTGATGAACGAGTGGGTCCTGATCCAGTACCAGCGATTGCGGCGCCTAATACGATGTATTTCGACGATCCCGAGCCGCGGCTGTTCACCATTTTCCAGCTGTTGCCGGTCGTCTAGGGGTTCGCCATGGGCCGGGGGGAGTGGCATCCGCAGGAGCGCCGGATGATCAGTTCGGGTTCGACGAGAGTGGTGTCGGCGCCTTCTTCGTCGTTGAGTTCGTCGTAGATCTGTTGGGCGGCGGTGCGGCCGAGTTGTCGGGGGTTCGAGGAAAGGGTGGTCAGGGGTGGTTCGATAAGTTCGGCGTTGTCGACGTTGTCGAAGCTGACAACCTTGACGGTGCCGGCTAGTCCGGCGTCGTGGAAGGCTCGGTAGGCGCCGAGGGCGACGGTGTCGCTGTGGCAGATGATGCCGTCGATCGGTGTACCGGATTGCAGGAGTTCGCGAGCCGCGGCGAGTCCACCTCGGGCGTTGGTGGGCGAGGCGATGAAGGACAACGAGTCCGGGGCGTAGCCGTGGTTGGCGGCGGATTCGCGGACACCGTGGATGCGGTCGTGGCGGGCGATGGCGTCTTCCCGGCCGCCGAGGTAGGTGATGGTGTTGCAGCCGTGCCAGATCAGGTGGTCGGTGGCGAGGCGGCCGCCGGTGATGTCGTCGGTACCGATGTAGAGGTTGCCGGTGTCGCCGATGCGGCGGGTGAGGAAAAGCAGGGGCCGGTCGCGGGCGGTGAGGGTGTCGATGGCGGCGGGTTCGGTGCCGAAGGCGGGCACCATGACGACGCCGGCGACGCTGGTTTCCTGGAGGAAGGTGATCAGTTGGTCTTGTCGGGTGGTGTCGTTGAGGGTGTTGGCGATCAGGCAGACATAGCCGAGTTCGCCCAGGCGTTCTTCGAGGCCGATGATGACTTCGGCGAAGAACGGGTTCGTCACGGTGGTGACCAGTACCCCGATGACGTTGTTGTCCCGGGTCCGTAGTGACGCGGCGCCGCGGTTGTAGATGTAGCCGAGGTCGGTCATCGCCTGGAGGACGCGGTCACGGGTGGGTTGGGAGACCCGCCCGGTTCCGCGCAGGACCAGCGAGGCGGTGGCCCGCGACACGCCGGCGCGCTCGGCGACGTCGAGCAGTGTCGCCGGTTTGGGGCGGTCGTCGGTCGCGGGCATCGGTTCTACCTCCGGTCAATTCTCGCCTCGTGAAACCACGATCTCACGGGCGCGGATCGCTTGGTGGTGAGCGATCGCGGGAGCTAATCCTAGGTGGGAGTCGGGCTGCAGAAGATTCTTGATGGTGTCGGTGTCGAGTTGGGAGGTCACGCGGGGATCGACGGCGAGTGCGTCGGTGAACGAGGTCGCGGTGGTGCTCGCGGTCTGCGCGGCGTCGTAGACGACTTCGTGTGCGAGTTGACGGCCGATGGTTTCGCCGAGGCGCAGCATGATGGCCTCGGAGGCGATCATTCCGCCGGACAGGTCGAGGTTGCTGCGCATCCGTCGCGGATCGAGTTGGAGACCGGAGACGATCAGGTGGATGCGCGACAACGTTTCCGCGGTCAGTTCGCACGCGTGTTGCTCGACGTCGAAGAGGGCGGAGGGTGCGTTGTCCGCGTCATGTTCGCTGATTGCCGATTCGAGGGCCAACGGCACGAGTGCCCTTATCTCGGAGGTCATCCCGATGATGTCCTGGCACAGTTGCGGATTGCGTTTGTGGGGCATTGTCGAACTGCCGACGGTTCCGGCGGGGACGGGTTCTTCGACCTCGTGGTATTCGGTCTTCATGAGTTGGTAGATTTCGCGGCCGATTTTGCCGCTGGTCGTGGCGATCAGGCCGAGGACGGTGACGAACTCCGCGAAGTGGTCGCTGATGCTGCGCGAGGGCACCGCCATTGGGGTCAGGCCCAGGTTGGTGGCCACGGCCCGTTGCAGGGTGTCGGGATCCTCACCGAGGGAGGCGGAGGTGCCGGCGGCGCCGCCGAGGAGGGCGACGAACAGGCGCGGGCTGATCTGATCGAGACGGTCGAGGTGCCGGACGTATTCGTCGATCCACCCGGCGGTCTTGAATCCGAAGGTGATGGGGACGGCGTGCTGGCCGTGGGTGCGGCCGGCCATGATCATCTCCGCCCCGCGTTCGGTGAGCTCGGCGAGCACGGTGAGGATGTCGGTGATCTGGCCGCGAATGATCGTGTGGGCGCGCCGCAACAGCAGGGTGTCCCCGGTTTGGGTGATGTTCTGGGTGGTGGCTCCCCAGTGCACCCAACCGCCGTATTGGTCGGCCGCTCTACCCAGTTCGACGATCAGGGGCATCAAGGGGTGGCTGGTCCGGTCGATCTCACCGTTGATCCGGTCTGAGTCCAGTCTGTCGAGATCGCAGGCCCGGGTGATGGCCTTCCCGGCGTCGGCCGGGATGAGCCCGAGGTCGGCCTGGGCCCTCGCGAGGGCAGCCTCGACGTCGAGCCAGGCCTGCCAGCGTGCGGGTGTGGAGAACAGCTGCTCCATGCCGGTGCCGGGCACTCGCGCGGAGGTGAAGCGTTTCTTCATGATCGGTGTCGCCTTCTCGTTCAGGTGGTGGGCACCGCGGGTGCGGCGACGGCGGCGGCTTTGCCGCGGCGGCCGCGCCGGTCGCCCTGCAGGCGGCTGTTGATGATGAGCACGGCCAGGATGAGGGCGATCTGCAGCGTTCCGTAGGCGGCGGCGGTGCCGAATTCGGAGGAGTAGATGCGGTTGTAGATCTCCACCGACAGCGGCGGGTAGCTGGCCGGGTAGATCACCACCGAGGCCACGTATTCGCCGACGCCGTCGACGAAGGCGAGCAGGGCTCCGGCGAGGATGCCCTTCGACACCAGCGGGATGGTGATGGTGCGCAGCACGGACAGTGGGCCGGCGCCGAGGTTGCGGGCGGCCTCCTCGAGGGAGGGGTCGATGGTGTCGAGGGCGGCGTTGGTGGACCGGAACACCAGCGGCACGAAGCGGACGAAGTAGGCGATCGGCAGGATCCACAGGGTTCCGACCAGGGACAATCCGAGGTTGCTGGGCTGGGGTTCGTTGAAGGCGTTGACGAGGTTGACGCCGATGACCGTTCCGGGCAGCGCCCAGGGCAGCATGACCATGATGTCGACGGTGTTGCGGCCGGGCCCGCGCCAGCGGGCGACGACGTAGGAGGCGCAGGCACCGATGGTGATGGCGCCGATCGTGGCGAGGAAGCTCATCTGCACACTGACCGAGATCGGGAGCAGGCTGGCCGGGTCGGTGAACAGGGTGGTGTAGTTGCCGAGGGTGTAGGTCGGCGGGATGACCTGGGTGGTCCACGAGCTGTCGACCGAGAACGAGACCAGGACGATGGTCAGCACCGGTGCCATCAGCAGCACGGTCAGGACCGTGGTCCCGATTCCGGCGACGATCCGGATCGGCCCGGCACTGACGGTGCGGTCACGCTGAATTCCCTTGGAAAGGCTGCGGTGGGTGCGCCGGCCCTGGTACCACTTCATGCCGATCAGGAACAGGATCGAGACCATTGCCAGGACGGTGGCCTGCGCGGCCGCGAGTTCCTGGTTGCCGACGGTCTTGGTCGAGACGATCTGCATGGTCAGGGTCTGCACGTTGTAGAGCTGCGGGGCGGTGAACGAGGCCATCGAGATCATGAACGTCAGCAGGGCACCGGAGACCAGGGCGGGGGTGAGCATCGGCAGCAGCACCGTCCGCCATACCCGCGACCGGCTCGCGCCCAGGTTGTAGGCGGCGGACTCGAGCGAGGAGTCCATGCCGGCAAGCCCGGCGGCGACGGGGAGGTAGAAGAACGGGTACATGGTGAACACGTGCACGAGCAACACGCCGCCGACGCCGCTGACCGACACCGTCGCGGGGTCGACACCGAACCACTGGGACAGCGCCCGGGGGACGATCCCGGTCTCGCTGTAGAGGAGCACGAACGAGACGGCACCGATCAGCGGTGGCAGCGCCATCGGCAGGATCGCCACCGTCTCGAGGACCCAGCGGCCGGGAAAGTCGAAGCGGTTGAGCAGGATCGCCAGCGCCGACCCGACCAGGCCGCACCCGAGGACCGACGCGACGGAGATCCCGACCGACAGCATCAGCGCGGTGCCGGACGCGCCGGAGAGGAAGGTGCCGTAGTTGTCGGCGGCACCGTCACCGCCGGTGCTGGTGATCGCGGTGTAGGCCATCGGGATGACGACGAAGAACGCCAGGATCGCCAGCACCGGGGCGGCGAGGACGTAGACGAACCGGTCCGAGGAACTCCCGGGCAGTCTCGACCGCAGTGACCTGCGGGGTGGACGAGGCGGTGCGGACGCGGCGGCGGTGTGGGGCAGCGGAGGTTGATCGATCGCGGCGGGGGTGCTCATGACTGCACCAGCCAGGGCTGCCCGGAGGTCACGCCGACGCAGACGTTGTCGCCGACCTGGGGTCGGTCCACGCGGTCCGCGGTGGTGACATGCAGGGTCTGGTCCCCGGAGGCCACCGTGTAGGTGCTGGTGGCGCCGGTAAATTCGACCTCGGTGATGTGGCCCTTGAACAGTCCGTGCTCGGGGGCGACGAAGTCGAGGTTCTCCGGGCGCAGCGACACCGCGAGCCGGTCCCCGGCAGTGACGGGCCCGAAGTCCGGCAACGGCGCGGTCAATTCGGTTCCGTCCGCGAGGCCCACCCGGGCGGAGTCGGCATCGACCGCGAGCACCACCACTGCGGAGACGTTGCTTCGGCCGATGAAGCGGGCAACGAATTCCGTTGCGGGGCGGTGGTAAATCGTCTGTGGGGAGGCAATCTGGTGGACCCGGCCGGCGTCGAGGACCGCGATCCGGTCACTCATGGCCATCGCCTCGGCCTGATCATGGGTGACGTAGATCGAGGTGATTCCCGCGTCGGTCTGCACGCGGCGGATCTGGGTGCGGGTCTCCTCCCGCAGCTTGGCGTCCAGGTTCGACAAGGGCTCGTCCAGCAGCAGCACCGACGGCGAGATCACGACCGCGCGGGCCAGGGCGACGCGTTGCTGCTGTCCACCGGAGAGTTGCTCGATGCGGCGGTCCTCGTACCCGGCGAGACCGACCTGCGCGAGGGCGTCGGTGATACGCCGACCGCGGCCGGTCTTGTCGATCTTGCGGGCCTTGAGACCGTACGCGACGTTCTCGGCGACGCTCATGTGCGGAAACAGCGCATAGTTCTGGAACACCATGCCGGTGTCCCGCTTGTTCGGCGGCATGGTGGTGACGTCTTTGTCCCCGAAAAGCACCCGGCCGCTGGTCGGGGGAACGAAGCCGGCGATGATCCGCAGCAGCGTCGACTTCCCACAGCCGGAGGGGCCCAGGAGGGTGAACAGCTCACCGGCGGCGATGGTGGTGTCCATCTGGATGGTCGTGGTTGTGCCGTAGTTCTTGTGAATGTCGTCGAGTTTGATCGGTATCACGGCGAATGCTCCAGTGAAAAGAGGTGGGGTACGGGGTCGAGTTCAGCTGCGGTTCTTGATGTTCTGGACCCAGTAGTCCATCCATCCGGCTTCGAATTCGTTGATCGTGTGCCAGTCGACCGGCATCTCGTTGAGTCCGACCTCGGCCAGCCAGGACGGAGGCTGCTCGAGCGGCACGGTCGGAAGTTGAAAGGACTTGTCCGCCAACATCTGCTGAGTGGTCGGTTGGAGGAGGAAGTCCAGGAAGGTGTCGGCGGTCTCCCCGTGCGGTCCGTCCTTGATCTTGCCGACCCCATCGAGCAGAACAGGGGCGCCAGAGGCGGGCATGACCGGAGTGAACGGAGCGCCCTTGCTGCGCTGGACGAGGATGTCCTGCAGATTCCAGATACTGACCGGGGCCTCCTGCCGTTGGATGCGCAGGTAAAGATCGCTCGGGTTGGCCGGATAGTCCTTGGTGTTGCGGTCCAGCGCCCGCAGGAAGTCGTAGCCGGCATCAGGTGCGCTGGTCTCGGCCGCGGCACGGCCGATCAAAGCCGAGAAGATGCTGCGCATCGTGCCGGACGCGGCGACGTCACGGAGCAAGATCTTCCCCTGCATGTCGGGTTCGACCAGGTCACCCCAGTCTTTCGGCGCCTGCTCGGGGGTGAGCATCGTATTGTTGTAGAAGATGACCTCGGCCATCCGCATCTCACCGAGCCACAGATTGTCCGCCCCGCGGTACTGCTCGGGAACCCGGTCGATTACCTCCGCCGGCGGCGGGGTGAGTAGACCGGCGTCGACGCCCTGCCCGAACTGCTGGGAGGTTCCGCCCCACCAGATGTCCGCCTGCGGGCGGTTCTTCTCGGCGCGGACACGTTGCAAGACCTCGCTGGCACCGAGCGTGAGCATCTGCACCCGCCCCTTGTACTCCGGATGGGCGGCCTCGAAGGCGTCGACGACCTGCTGGGCGATGACCTTCGGCCGTGAGGTGTAGATGGTCAGGGCCACCGAGTTCGGTCCCGAGGACAGTCCACACGCGGACAGGCCCAGGACCAGGGCGACAATGACGCCCAGGGCGGCTATCAGCCGGATCCTCATTGAGTGCTCCTACCTTCCGAGCACGACCTCCGGCCGCCTCGCTGTGCTGAGCCGGAGCTCCCGAGATGTGGAGGTGATCCGGCTTCGTAAGAATGTGGTAGATCGATCTACCACGCGATCTGTGACCTAGATAACCACCCTCCATCGCGACTGTCAACCCGGACTTCGGCGGCAGTGAATACCGAAAACCACCCGTGCTTGCGGTGACGAATAACGCGAAACCATGACCTACCAGGCCGAGCGCGGCGGGCTCGCGGCCTGGTACTCCCACATCGATGCCGCCGCTCAGTTGGACGAGTACCGCGACGTCCTGGACTCCTCGACCCGCAAACGGGTGCGGAAGACGCTCGACAAATCCCGGGCCCGCGACAGCCTGCAGCCCGCCCGACGTGTCCTGTTCGACCGATTCGAGTACGTGCTGACGGCACGGAAAGTCGTCGGGGTGGGCAGTGTCGGCACCGGGGCCTGGATCATCCTGCTCCGCGGCCCCGGTGGCGACCCGCTGTTCCTGCAGGCCAAGGAGGCGCAACCGTCGGTTCTCGCCGAATACCTGGACGGCCCGGCCTTCACGAACCAGGGCGAACGCGTCGTGACCGGGCAACGGCTGATGCAGGTGGCCGGCGACATCCTCCTCGGCTGGCGATCCGCCTCATCGAAGCTATGAATCCCGACACCATGGCCCTCTACGGGCGACTGTGTGCCAGGGCGCTCGCATATGCGCATGCCCGCGCCGGAGACCGGTTCGCCATCGGCGGGTACCTCGATTCGGACGACGATTGCGAGAAGGCGCTCACTGCGTTCGCCGAGACCTATGCCGACCAGAACGAACGCGACCCCACAGCGCTACGGAAGGCGATCGACGACGGGCGGATCGCCGCGCACCAGGGGGCATGATCCGGCAAGGTCGAGGCAGGCTGCGGTCAGTTCCGGCTCAGCCGTTCCGGATCCAGATCGAGTCGCCGCAGCAGCTGCGCGTTGAGGGCGACGACGATGGTGGAAACGGACATCAGGATCGCCGCGACCGCGGGCGAGATCGCGACCCCGGCGAACGCGAGGACGCCGGCGGCCAAGGGGACGGCAATGACGTTGTATCCGGTGGCCCACACCAGGTTCTGCCACATCTTGCGGTAGCTCGCCTGCGACAGGTCGATGATCGAGAGGACGGCGCGGGGGTCGTCGGCGGCGAGGACGACACCGGCCGATTCGATGGCGACGTCCGTGCCGGCGCCGATCGCGACGCCGACGTCCGCGCGGGCGAGTGCGGGCGCGTCGTTGACGCCGTCACCGACCATCGCCACCCGGTGACCGCGCGCCTGGAGTGCGGCCACCTCGGCGTCCTTGTTCTCCGGGAGCACGTCGGCGAACGCTTCGTCGATGCCGAGATCGGCGGCGACGGCGTCGGCCACCTGACGAGCGTCTCCGGTGATCATCGCGACCTTCACACCGCGCTCGTGCAGGGCGTCGATCGCCTGCCGCGACTCCTCTCGGACGGCGTCCTCGAGCGCCACCGCGCCGAGCACCCGCCCGTCGCGGACCACGTGGAGGACGGAGGCGCCGCGCTCGACCCACCGTTTCGTCTGCGCCGCAACGTCACCGGGAACCGTCACGTTCAGTTCGGCGAGCATCGCCGGTCCGCCGACGGCCACTTCCACGCCTCCGACGTTCGCGCGCACCCCGCGTCCGGGCAGCGACCGGAAGTCGGATGCGGTGCGCCGCTCGTCCGCGGGCACGTTCGCGGCCGCCTCGGCGACGATGGCCCGCGCGACCGGGTGCTCGCTGTCGGCCTCCACGGCGGCGGCGAGCGCGAGCAGTTCGGTTTCGGTGACACCCGCGGTGGTGACCACCCCGGTGACGGCGTGCCTGCCCTGGGTCAGGGTGCCGGTCTTGTCGAACAGGACGACGTCGACGTTGCGCATGCGTTCGAGGGCTAGCCGGTCCTTCACCAGGACACCGGCCTTCGCAGCACGCTCGGTGGAAATGGCGATCACGAGGGGTATCGCCAGGCCGAGGGCGTGCGGGCAGGCGATCACCAGAACGGTGACGGTCCGCACCACGGCCTCGTCCACGTTGCCGAGCAGCGACCACACCACGAACGTGAGAAGCCCTGCGATCGAGGCGAAGTAGAACAGGAACGCCGCGGCGCGGTCGGCGAGGGCCTGGGCCCGGGACGAGGACGACTGCGCGTCGGCGACCAGTCGCTGGATGCCGGCGAGGGCGGTGTCCTCCCCCACGGCGCCTACCTGGATGCGCAGCGCGCTGTCGGTGGCGACGGTGCCGGCGACCACGGTGTCGCCGACCGACCGTGGGACGGGATTGGACTCGCCGGTGATCATCGATTCGTCGACCTCCGCACGGCCGTCCTCGACGGTGCCGTCGGCGGGGATGCGGCCTCCGGCCCGCACCAGCACGAGGTCGCCGGTGGCGAGTTCGGAGACGGGCACTTCGGTGACGCCGTCGTCGGTGACCCTGTCGGCGGTGTCGGGAAGCAGCGCGGCGAGCGCGTCGAGGGCACCGGACGCCGACCCCAGCGCCCGCATCTCCAACCAGTGTCCGAGCAGCATGATGACGATGAGAAGCGCCAGCTCCCACCAGAAGTCGAGGTTGAATCCGCCGATCTGCAGGGTCGTCACCCACGACGCGAGGAACGCGACCGTGATCGCCATGCCGATCAGCAGCATCATGCCGGGCCGCCGCGACTTCAGCTCACTCCACGCGCCGGTGAGGAACGGTGCGCCGCCGTAGAAGAAGATCGCGGTGCCGACCACCGGCGGAATCCACGACGCACCGGGGAAGTCGGGGACGGTGTAGCCGAGGAGGTCGGCGAACATGTGGCTGAACACCACCACCGGCACCGACAGCGCGAGGCTGATCCAGAATTTCTGTCGGAACACCTCACCGTGCGCCCCGTGACCGGCGTGCCGATCCGCGTGGTCACCGTGTGCGTCGTGCCCGGCGTGTCCGGTGTTCCGGACCTGTTCCACTTCCTGCTGCTGATGATCGTGAGACATGCCTGCTCCCTCGGAAGCTGCTCTCGTGGTCTGGTTTCAGGAACGCACCAGTCGTGCGATGGCGTCGGTGGCTTCCTTGATCTTCGCGTCGGCCTCGGTGCCGCCGGCGACGGCAGCGTCGACGACGCAGTGGCTGATGTGGTCTTCGAGCAGCCCCAGCGCCACGGCCTGCAGCGCCTTGGTCATCGCGGAGACCTGGGTGAGGATGTCGATGCAGTACTTCTCGTCCTCGACCATCCGCTGGAGGCCCCGCGCCTGGCCTTCGATGCGGCGCAGGCGCTTGAGGTAGTCGTCCTTGGCGCTGATGTATCCGTGGCCGGCCGCGTGGTCGTGGTCGGTGGTCGGTTGCTCGGTCATTGTGATTCCCCTCGGGTGGGAGTGGTCAGGGGCTGGAAGCGGCGCAGTCGCAGGCTGTTGCTCACGACGAACACCGATGAGAATGCCATGGCGGCACCGGCCAGCATGGGGTTGAGCAGGCCCGCCGCCGCCAGTGGCAACGCCGCGACGTTGTAGGCGAAGGCCCAGAACAGGTTGCCCTTGATCGTGCTCAACGTCTTGCGCGACAACCGGATCGCGTCGGCCGCGGCCCGGAGGTCGCCGCGTACCAGCGTGAGGTCGCTGGCCTCGATGGCCACGTCCGTGCCGGTTCCCATGGCGAGACCGAGGTCGGCCTGAGCGAGGGCGGCGGCGTCGTTGACCCCGTCGCCGACCATCGCGACGACCTTGCCCTCGGCCTGCAGACGCTTGATCACGTCGACCTTGTCCTGGGGCAGCACCTCGGCGACGACGTCGCCGATGCCGACCTGGGCGGCGATCGCCCGGGCCGCGGACGTGTTGTCGCCGGTGAGCATGATCGGGGTGAGACCCAGCTCGCGGAACTGCGCCACCGCCTCGCGCGACGTCGGCTTCACGGTGTCGGCGACCACGAGCACGCCGCGCGCCTGGCCGTCCCAGCCGATCCCGACGGCGGTCTTGCCCTCCGACTCCGCCGCGTCGACGGCGCGCTGGAGTTCCGTGGTGAGCTGCAGCGACCAGTCGCGGAGCAGTTTCGCGCGGCCGATTACCACCGCGTGTCCGTCGATCATGCCCTGGACGCCGAGTCCGGCGAGGTTGGTGAACTGTTCGACGTCGGGCAGCGTCGTCAACCGGTCCCGTGCCGCGCGGGTGATCGCCCGTGCGATGGGATGCTCGGACGCGTCCTCGAGGGCGCCCGCGAACCGCAGAACCTGCTCCGCGTCCTGGCCGTCCGCGGCGACCACGTCGTGCAGCGACATCGTGCCGGTAGTGACGGTGCCGGTCTTGTCGACGACCACGGTGTCGACCCGCCGCGTCGATTCCAGAACTTCGGGCCCCTTGATCAGGATGCCCAGCTGGGCCCCGCGTCCCGTGCCCACCATGAGGGCGGTCGGGGTGGCGAGTCCGAGCGCACACGGGCACGCGATGATCAGGACGGCGACCGCGGCGGTGAACGCGGCGGCGACCGAACCGCCGGTGCCGATCCAGAAACCGAGGGTCGCGACCGACAACGCGATCACGATCGGGACGAAGATGCCGGAGATTCGGTCGGCCAGGCGTTGCACCTCGGCCTTGCCGGTCTGCGCGTCCTCGACCATCCACGCCATCTGCGCGAGCTGCGTGTCGGCTCCGATCCGGCTGGCGCGAACCACGATTCGGCCGCCAACGTTGACCGTCGCACCCGCCACCTCGGTGTCCGGCGACACCTCGACCGGCACGGATTCACCGGTCAGCATCGACGCGTCCACCGCCGACGAACCTTCGACGACGACGCCGTCGGTGGCGATCTTCTCGCCCGGACGGACCACGAACAGGTCGCCGACCTCGAGCTGGTCGATGCCGATCAGCTGTTCGGTGCCGTCACGCAGCACCGAAACCTCTTTGGCACCCAGTTCGAGCAGCGCCCGCAGTGCCGCTCCCGCCCGGCGTTTGGCGCGGGCCTCGAAGAAACGGCCGGCGAGGATGAACGTGGTGACGCCGGCGGCGGCCTCCAGATAGATGTTGCCGGTGCCGTCGACCCGCGCGATCGTGAGCTCGAACGGGTGCGTCATGCCCGGCATACCGGCGGTGCCCCAGAACAGGGCGTACAGCGACCAGCCGAACGCGGCCAGCGTGCCCATCGACACCAGGGTGTCCATGGTCGCAGTGCCGTGCCGCAGGTTCGTCCAGGCAGCCTTGTGGAACGGCCACGCACCCCAGACCACGACCGGGGCCGCGAGGGTGAGCGAGAGCCACTGCCAGTTCGTGAATTGCAGCGCCGGGATCATCGCCATCGCGATGACGGGAACCGTCAGCACCGCCGACACGAGAAGCCGCTGCCGCAGTTCCGCCGCCGGGTCCTCTTCCTCCGGGGCCGGGGGCTTCACCTCGGGCAGTCGCGCCGTGTACCCGGCCTGCTCGACCGTGGCGACGAGGTCTTCGGGCGAGACGTCGGCGGCGTCGTAATGGACGCGGGCCTTCTCCGTCGCGTAGTTGACGGTCGCGGTGACGCCGTCCAGTTTGTTCAGCTTGCGTTCGATGCGGTTGGCGCACGACGCGCAGGTCATTCCGCCGATGGCCAGTTCGATCTGGGAATCGGGTGGTGCAGCAATGTCGGTCGAGCGGGTCATCACTTGTCCTCCGGTCCGGCGGTGGCCGTGAATTCCGCGGTGTGGACGGCGCCGGCGTGCTGGAAGTCCAGGAACAGCCGGTAATCGCCCGCGCTGGGTGCGGTGACGGCGAAGTCGATCCCGGGTCCCGCCGCGGTGACGCCGTCGCCGGGATGTCCGTCCGGGTGCACGTGCAGGTATCCGAGGTCGGTGGTGCGCAGCGCCACCAGGTGACCGTATGCGCCGAGGTAGGGCTGCAGATCGGTGACGGGCTGTCCGTCGCGGCTCACCGAGAGGGTCACGTTCGACGTCTCTCCCGGTCGCAGCGCGCCGCCGAGGGTGACGGTGTACCCGTCCACGGTGGCGGTCGGTGCCGGAGCCGGCAGTTCCTGCGGGTCGTAGGTGCCCGCGACGCGCAGGTCCGTGCCCAGGGTGACGCCTTCGCCGCCTGCCGGGGTGAAGTCCGCGAACACGCGGTAGTCGCCGCCGCGGGCGAGGTCGAGGGGGACGCTCCACGTTCCGGTCGCGTCGAGCGTCGGGTGGACGTGCTGGAACCCGGCGAGGTCCCGGCGGACGACGATCAGGTGCAGCAGTTTCTCGTGCTCCACGGTGTAGTCCGTCACGGGTACCCCCGAGGGGTTCGTGATCCGGAACTGCACCGGGACCGCGGCACCGGCGGTGACCTGGTCGGATGCGAGTTCGAGGGTGTAGCCGTCGGCGGTGGGCGTCAGTCCGCCCGGGGTCGGGTCGGCGGCGGCGTCGTGGCCTCCCGCTCCGTGGCCGTCGTCCTCGGCCGTGTGTGTGGCGGGCTCGGCGACGTCCGGACCGGCAACCGACCCGAGAGCGAGCGCGGCGCCGAAGATCACGACGAGGCCGACGGTGAATCCGGCGAACTTGCCGGTTGCGTTCATGATGGGGCTCCTGTGGTGGAGTGGCCGGCTCGACCGGCGTGTTCGAGTGCCCGGCTCAGCCGGCGACGGAATATCCGGCTTCTTCGACGGCGCCCGCGACGGCGCTCGGATCGAGGTCGGTGGTGCTGTCGATGACGACCTTGCCGGTGGCCAGATCGACGTTCACGGAGGTGACGCCGGGGAGTGCGCTGATCTCCTCGGTAACCGAGGACACGCAGTGGTTGCAGGTCATGCCGGTGACGGTGACGCTCGAGGTGCTCACGGGTCTGCCTCTCTTCGGGGTATCGATGTCGTGTCTGAGAACTACCATACCCCCCTACCGTATTTGCGCAAGGGTGACGGCGACCACCGAGTCCGTGTTCCTCGCCCACGTGGGCCAGGGAAGGTGATTGAGTGAGATACCGCATCTCACCCCACTGGGAAACGGAGCCCGGCAATGTCGATGGACAAACGGTCGCGCATTCCGTCACCGGTCCGGCCGTGCTGATCTCCTTCCTGATCGCGGGTGTCGCCAGTGCCGCGGCCGCACTGTGTTACGCCGAGTTCGCCGGAATGATCCCCAAGGCCGGATCGGCCTACACCTACGGCTACGTGGCGCTCGGCGAGATCGTCGGCTGGTTCATCGGCTGGGACCTGCTGCTCGAATACATCGCGGTGGCGGCCGTCGTCGCGATCGGCGTGTCCGGGTGCTTCCGGTTCCTGCTCGACCAGGTCGGCATCAGCCTGCCCGACTGGATGATGGGCGCGCTGGGCACCGGTGACGGGCACGTGTTCGACGTCTTCGCGGCCCTGTTCTGCCTCGGCACCGCCTGGGTGCTCTCGCGCGGAATCCGCAGTGTCGGTCGATTCGAGACGATCGCGGTGGCGATCAAGGCCGCGTTGGTCGTTCTCATCATCGCGCTGGGCGTCTTCCACATCGACAGCGCCAACTACACCCCCTACTTCCCGTTCGGCACCGCCGCCGTCTTCACCGGCGCGGCCACCGTGTTCTTCGCGGTGTTCGGATACGACGCGATGAGCACCGCCGCCGAGGAATCGAAGGACGCCACCAAGCACCTGCCGAAGGCAATCCTGTATTCCCTCGGCATCGCGATGACGCTGTACGTCCTGGTCACCCTCGTGCTGACCGGAATGCAGAAGTACACCGAGATCAGCCCCGAGAGCGGCTTCTCCACCGCGTTCGAGTCGGTCGGCATGCCCGGGGTCGCGAACATCATCGCGGTCGGGGCCATCGTCGGCATCATCACCGTCGTGCTCACCTTCATGCTCGGCGTGACCCGTGTGTGGTACGCGATGAGCCGGGACGGCCTGCTCCCGGAATGGTTCGCGAAGACGCACCCCGTGCGCAAGGTGCCGACGCGGGTGACGTGGATCGTGGGGATCGGTTCGCTGCTGCTGGCCGGGTTCTTCCCGATCAACACCGTCGCGGAACTCACCAACATCGGAATCCTGTCGGCGTTCATCGTCGTCTGCATCGCGGTCGCGGTGCTCCGGCGGACCCGCCCGGAGGTCCCCCGCACGTTCACGCTTCCGTTCATGCCGGTCATCCCGATCATCGGCGTCGTGTTCTCCGGCTGGCTCATCCTGTCGCTGCCGTGGGAGACCTGGCTGCGGTTCGGGATCTGGCTGATCCTCGGCCTGATCGTGTACTTCGTCTACTCGCGCAAGCACTCCAAGCTCGAAGTGGCAGAGCCGGTGCCGCGTGGCTGACGATAACCGGAAACGGGTGGACGCGACCACCCTGACCGGTGTTCCCGCGACGATGATGTGGACCCTCCGTAACCGTGCCGTCGAGGCGTCGCGTCCCGACGGCACGCTGGTCGACCCGCTCGCCGTGACGCTCTACGAGACCCTCGACTATCCGTACGAGAACTTCGGGAAGCCGAGCCAATCCCACGCTCTGCGCGCTCGGGCCTTCGACGACGAGATACGGGCGTTCCTCGCCGATCACCCCGGCGGAACGGTCGTCGCTCTCGGTGAAGGATTGCAGACCAGCTACCGGCGGATCGGTGATCCCGACGTCCGGTGGGTGTCGATCGACCTGCCCGAGGTGGTCGCGCTACGCAGGCAACTGCTGCCGGACGAGCCGAACGTCACCACACTCGCGGTGTCCGCGCTGGACCGCTCGTGGATGGACCACGTCGACACCGGCCGGGCCGTGTTCGTGTCGGCGGAGGGCCTGCTGATGTATCTGCCCGCCGACGAGTCGCTGTCCCTGATCGGCGACTGCGCCCGGCGTTTCCCCAGCGGCCGGATGATGTTCGACTCGGTACCGAAATGGTTGAGCCGCAAGACGCAGAAAGGAATGCGAATTCACGGCGACTACTCCGTCCCGCCGATGCCGTTCCACCTCTCCGCCGGCGATGCAGCGGACCTGCCCGGACAGGTGCCGGACCTTGCGTTCACCCGTGAGGTGACGCTGCCTCTCGGCCGGGGCCTGTGGGGGTCGACCCTGCTCCGCAAGGTGTCGGAACTGCGGCCGCTGCGCAACTCGCGTCCGACGTTGACCCTCTGCGGATTCGCCGGCTGAACCCGTCCGACGAGCGATGTGGGCCGGCCCGCAGCAGAATGGTGCAATGGCGGACCGCGGATTCACCCCGACACAGCTCGCGGCACGTGCCGCGTACCTGCTTCGCGGCAACGACCTCGGCACGATGACGAGTGCCGCGCCGCGCCTGTACCCGCACATGTGGAGTTGGGACGCGGCGTTCGTCGCGGTCGGCCTGGCGCCCTTGAGCGTGGAGCGGGCCGTCGTCGAACTCGACACCCTGCTCTCGGCGCAGTGGAAGAACGGGATGATCCCGCACATCGTGTTCGCGAACGGCGTCGACGGATACTTCCCCGGCCCCGGGCGCTGGGAGTGCGGGACCCTCGCGGCGCACGCGCCGAGCGGCACGCAGACGTCGGGGATCACCCAGCCGCCCGTGCACGCCATCGCGGTGCAGCGCATCCTCGACCACTCGCGCAGGCACGGTCGCAGCACCCGCGCCGTCGCCGAGGAGTTCCTCGACCGGCGCTGGCCCGACCTCGTGCGCTGGCACCGCTGGCTGGCCAACGCCCGCGACCTCGACGGCAACGGCCGGATCGCGCTGTACCACGGCTGGGAGTCCGGCATGGACAACTCGCCGCGCTGGGACCACTCGTACGCCAACGTCGTGGCCGGGGTGATGCCCACATATCTGCGCGAGGATCTGTCCCACGTCGCCGACACCGGACAGCGGCCGTCCAACGGCGAATACGACCGCTACCTGTGGCTGCTCGAGGAGATGAAGACCGTCCGCTACGACGACGCGGAACTGGCCACCGCCATGAGCTTCGCGGTGGAGGACGTGTTCGTCAGCGCCGTGTTCTCGATGGCGTGCGAGGTGCTCGCGACCATCGGCGAGGAACATTCGATGCCGAACTCCGACGTCCGGGAACTGCACGGGTGGGCGGCCCGGTTCCGGCAGGGCGTCCTCACGACCACCGACCAACGGTCCGGGGCGGCCCGCGATTTCGATCTGCGCAGCGGCCGGTGGATTTCCACCGAAACCCTCGCGATGTTCTCTCCCCTGCTGTGCGGCGGCCTGAGCCGTGACGCCGAACGCGCCCTGCTCCGTACGTTCGAGGGACCGAAATTCTGCGGCCACCCCGACCTCCGGTACGCCGTGCCGCCGTCGACGTCGCCGGTGTCGGGCGACTTCCGCCCGCGCGAGTACTGGCGCGGTCCGGTGTGGCCGGTGATGACGTGGCTGTTCTCCTGGGCGTTCGCCCGGCGCGGGTGGGCCGAGCGCGCCCACCTGCTGCGGTCCGAGGGGCTGCGGCAGGCGAGCGACGGCAGCTTCGCCGAATACTACGAACCGTTCACCGGTCAGCCCCTCGGCAGCATGCAGCAGTCGTGGACGGCCGCCGCGGTCCTGGACTGGTTGGGCTGACGCTCCCGTGAGTACTTATTAACCGCGGGACGTTAATAAGTACTCACGGGCGCTAGTCGCAGAGCCGGATCGGGCCGAGTTCGGCGTACCGGTCGCCCGGGCCGGGGTTGTCGGCCGGGGTGGCGCCGCCCAGATGGTGCATCACGCCCCAGACGGCGTTGAGCGCGGTCTGCACGGCGCCCTCCGCCCAGCCCGCGGTCCACGAGATGTCGTCGCCGGCAAGGAAGATACCGCGATGCCGCGGGTCGAGTTCGTCCTGGACGAAATGGCTGAACAGCCGTTCCTGGTACCGGTAGTGGCCGGGGAGGTTCGCCTTGAACGCACCCATGAAGTCGCGTTCGGTCTCCCAGGACAGCGTGACCGGAGTCGAGATGATGTGACTGCGGAAGTCGACTCCCGGGTAGATCTCCTCGAGCGACTTGATCATGAGGTTCATCCGCTCCGTCGCGTCGAGCGGCAGCAGCTTGAGCGAATCGTCGGACCACGTGTAGGACAGGCAGATCAGACCGGGCTTGTCGTCGCCGTGGTCGAGGAGGTAGGTGCCGCGGCTCATCCGGTCCGTCAGGGTCATGCTGACGAGGTCGCGGCCGGTGACCGGATCCTTGTCCTTCCAGAACGGACGATCCACGAGGGCGAACACCTTCGTCGACCCCATGTAGTGGGTGCGCTCGATCGCGGTCCAGTGGTCGATCGGGAACAGGTCGTCGTCGCAGTGAATGTTGTTGAGCAGCATCCAGCTCTGCGCAGTGAAGACCGCGGCCGGGTACGTGCGGATCTCCCCGGACGAGTCGGTGACCGTCACCTGGTGTGGTGCGGTCCTCCGGACCTCGGTGACGCGGGGACGGGTGGCTCCGCCGTTCAGCGCGCGCACCGACGTGCCGTCCGGCCAGTGCGCCATCCCCGACGGGGTGTCGGTCCACAGCCGCAGGGGCAGCTGCTGCGACCCGCCGACGATGCCGCGGTGGTGGTCGTCGGCGGCGGTGATGACGACGCGCAGGATCTCGAGGATCGAGTTGGGGAAGTCGGTGTCCCAGCCGCCCGTTCCGAAACCAACCTGCCCGAACACTTCCCGATGCCGGAACGACGCGAAGTGCTTGGACGAGGCGAGGAAACCGTAGAACGTCTGATCGTCCAGCCGGACCACCAGGTCGTTCCAGATGCGCTTGAGTTCGGCGGTGTCACGGTCGCGGATCGCTTGCTGGAGCGGAATCAGCTCGGCGTGATCCTCGAGCGTGCGCTGCCACGCATCCGACACCTCCCGGAACACGGGCGGCAGGTCGTCGAGGTGCTGCGCGTAGTAGCTTTCGCCCTTGAGGTCGATGACCGTGCTGGGGGTGCTGTCGGCGAGCGGGTTCGGGAACGCCTCGGTCCGCAGTCCCATGGCGTCGAGGTAATGGAACAGGGTGGTCGACGACGGTGGGAACCGCATCGCGCCCATCTCGGCGACCACCTCGGGGTGCCCGTCGAACGGCTGCGACCGCATCCGGCCACCGATCTGATCGGCCTCGTAGACAATCGGTTTCAGGCCGAGCTTCATCAGCTCGTACGCCGTGACCATCCCCGACAGTCCGCCGCCGATGACCGCCACCTCGGTGCCGTGGCGATCGGCGGGCACCGCGCCGAGACCCGAGCGGTGCGCGATGTAGTCGTCGTAGGCGAACGGGAAGTCGGGACCGAACATGGTGAGCGGCCGGGGATCGGTGTCCGCGGCGGTGCTGTCCGGGGTGACGGGGATCGTCATGAAGTCTTCTCCTGCATGAAGGGGTAGAGGTCGACGCGTCGGTCGTCGAGATGGGTGTTCTCACGGCGGGAACGGTGGAGGACGTCGAGTTCGAGGTCGACGATCGCCAGCTCCTCGTGGCGGCCTGCGCGGGCGAGTTCGGTGCCGTCGGGCGCGATCGCACAACTGGACCCGCAGTAGTCGAGGTCGGCCTCGGTGCCGCACCGGTTGACGTACGTGACGAACAGCTGACTCTCGTACGCACGGGTCGGGACGACGCTCTCCGCGATGAATTCGTACGGGCTCATCAGGCCGGTGGGGACGACGAGCCACTGTGTTCCCCGGTCGGCATGCGCGCGAACGGCTTCCGGGAACTCGACGTCGTAGCAGATCAGGAGTCCGCACCGGATTCCGGCGTGGTCGAACTGGACCACCAGTTCGTCGCCGGCGGCGAAGTGCGACCGGTCGAGCTCGCCGAACAGGTGGGTCTTGCGGTAGTTCGCGAGCGACGTCCCGGACGGGTCGAACACCTGCACGCTGTTGTAGACGACGCCCCCGTCGGCCTCGGGGTATCCGTAGACGACGGCGATCCCGGACTCGCGTGCGATCTCTGCGATCCGTGCCGCGATCGGTCCGTCGGCGGGTTCGGCCCGCTCCGCGATCAGGGATCCGATGTTGTAGCCGGTGGCCGCCATCTCCGGGCAGACCAGGATCGATGCCCCGGACGCCGCCGCCGTCTGCGCGGCCGACGCGATAGCGGAGAGGTTCGCGGCGACGTCGAAGGAGAGTTCGGGACCTTGGAACAGCGCTGCCCTCATGGTGCCGTCACCGTTTCCGGGCTGTTGCGGAGTTCGGACTTGCGGACTCCGTAGGCGAAGTAGATCGCGAGCCCGACTGCCATCCACAGAGCGAACGCCACCCACGTCGAGACGCCGAGACCGAACAGCAGCAGCGCGCAGAACACGACGCCGAGGACCGGCATCAGCGGGAAGAGCGGGGTCCGGAAGCTGCGGTGCAGGTCGGGATGGCGGCGGCGCAGGATGATCACGGCGATGTTGACGAGCATGAACGCGAACAGCGAGCCGATGCTCGTCGCGTCGGCCAGTTCGCCCAGCGGCACGAATCCCGCGAGCGCGGAGACGACACCGCCGACGACCACGATGTTGACGACGGGCACCCGGGTGCGCGGGTTGACGCGGGAGAAGACCCGCGGAACGAGACCGTCGAGCGACATCGCGTACAGGATCCGGGTCTGCCCGTACATCACCGCGAGGACGACGCTGGCGATGGCGATCACCGCGCCCGCCGACAGGAGGATGGCGGGCCAGGTGCTGGTGGTCGCGGCATTCAGGATGGTCGCGAGTGCGGCGCCCTCACCCGCGATGTCCTGCCAGGGCATCGCGCCGACGGCGGCGATCGCGACCAGGCAGTAGAGGATCGTGACGATCAGGAGCGAGAGGATGATCGCGCGGGGAAGATCGCGTTTCGCGTTCTTCGCCTCGTCGCCTGCGGTCGAGGCGGCGTCGAACCCGATGTAGGCGAAGAACACCTGGGATGCCGCGGCGGTCACGCCTGCCGCGCCGAGGGGGATGAACGGCGTGAAGTTTCCGGCGCGGAACGCGGTGAACGCGACAGCGCAGAAGAACACGAGCACGAGGATCTTCAGTGCGACCATGACCGTGTTCACCAGGGCGCTCTCGGACGCTCCCCGAGTCAGCAGTGCCACCGCGACGAGCACGATGACGATGGCGGGCACGTTGACGATGCCGCCCGCGCCCGGTGATTCGCTGATCGCGGCGGGTAGTGCGATGCCGAACATGCCGTGGAGTAGTTCGTTGATGTACTCGCCCCAGCCGACGGCGACGGCCGCGACCGACACGCCGTACTCGAGCATCAGGCACCAGCCGCAGATCCACGCGAAGAGTTCGCCCATCGTCGCGTAGGTGTACGAGTAGGAGCTACCGGAGACGGGGATGCTGCCTGCCAGTTCCGCGTAGGAGAGAGCGGAGAAGAGGGCGGTGAACGCCGCGAGCACGAAGGCGAGGACGACGGCGGGGCCGGCCTTGGGTGTCGCCTCGCCGAGGATGACGAAGATGCCCGTTCCCAGCGACGCACCGATGCTCAGTGCGGTGAGGTGCACCAGGCCCATCGACCGCTTGAGGCCGTGACCGGGTTCCTGGTCGTTGCGCGCCACGATCGCCTCGACCGATTTGCGGGCGCGGAGTGCGCCGGCCAGTCCCGGCGGGCGCGGAGAAATCTTGGTGATGTCCAACGTTGAGCTCCTGAGCGGTGGAGTGATGTGGACAACAATGAACGGGCGAGCCGTGACTGTCAACACATGTTTCCTAAACCGCCTGACGGTTTCCTAGCGGGCGGTGGGCCGGACGTCGTCCGGAAGTGCGGGGGCCAGAATCCACAGAACGGTCGCGGTGTCGTCGCCGAGCGCGCGGAAGCTGTGCGGCAACTGGGGCGAGAAGGTGAACGCGTCCCCGGTCGCGAGCGACACGTCCTCCCCGGCCCCCGGACCGTTGAAGGAAATGCGGATCCGGCCCGAGACGACGTAGACGAAGGCGACGTCGACCGGCAGTTCGTACGTTTCCGAGCCGCTCCCGCCGCCGGGTTCGATCCGGCTCAGGAGCGACTGGATGCGGCGCTCGCCGAACGGTGTCAGCAGGAACTCGGCCATGCGCTCCCCGCCGAAACTGATCGGCGGGTAGTTGTCGGCGCGTACCACCTCACCTGCGGCGGAGCTCTCGAACAGCGACCCGACGGGAATGTTCAGAGCGGCGCAGATCCGCACCAGCGTGGCGACGGATGCGCTCGCGTGGTCCCGTTCGATCTTCGACAGGTAGCCCTTGGTGATGCCGCAGCTCGCGGCGAGGTCGTCGAGGGTGAGGCGCTGGGCCCGCCGGGCCGCCTTGAGCCGGGGGCCGATCCTGGGCTCGTCGACGCCCGACGCACCTTCGGTTGCGAGCTCGTTCGCCATGCATCGATCCTTCGTTGTGTCTCGTATAGGAAACAGGTGTTGACAAGAATGCGTTCCAAGGAAACGATACGACGACGCCACGTCTCCGGCACACACCGAAGGATTCCGATGAGTACAGACGACATCCAGGGCCCCATCGACGCGACCCGCATCCAGGGCCCCGTCGACGCGACCCGCATCCAGGGCCCCGTCGACGCCACCCGCACGCCGCGCTACGCCGAACCCAGCACGTTCGCCCGCCTCCCCCGGCTCGACGAGGTGTCCCGCGCCGACGTCACCGTGATGGGCGTCCCGTTCGACTCCGGCGTGAGCTACCGTCCGGGCGCACGCTTCGGCCCCGGCCACATCCGCGCCGCGTCGAAGCTCCTGCGTCCGTACAACCCCGCACTCGACGTGCACCCCTTCGCGGCGCAGCAGGTCGCCGACTTCGGCGACATCGGCGTCAACCCGTTCGACATCCAGGAGGCCCTCGCCACCGTCGACGGCGCCGTCACCGACCTGCGCAAGGACGGCTCGACCGTGCTGACGCTCGGCGGCGACCACACCATCGCCCTGCCGATCCTGCGTTCCCTCGCCCGCGATCACGGTCCCATCGCCGTGCTGCACTTCGACGCGCACCTCGACACGTGGGACACCTACTTCGGCGCCCCCTACACACACGGCACCCCGTTCCGGCGGGCCAGCGAGGAGGGGCTCATCGACCTCGAGCGTTCGCAGCACATCGGCATCCGTGGCCCGCTGTACAGCAAGAAGGACCTCGAGGACGACGCCGTTCTCGGTTTCCAGGTCATCCGCTCCGACGACTACGAGGTGGACGGCGTCGCCAGCATCGTCGAACGGATGCGTCGACGGCTCGACGGCGGACCGGTCTACGTGTCCGTGGACATCGACGTCCTCGATCCCGCGCACGCGCCGGGCACCGGAACACCCGAGGCGGGCGGCATGACGTCCCGCGAGTTGCTGAACACGCTGCGCGGACTCGTCGGCCTGAACGTGGTCGGCGCCGACATCGTGGAGGTGGCACCCGCCTACGACCACGCCGAGATCACCGGCATCGCGGCAGCGCACGTCGCGTACGAGTTGCTGTCGGTGCTCGCGATCAACGCGTCGTCGGCCCCGGGCCGGGCTGCGCGCGGCGAGGCGCTCCGGCAGGCGGCGTTCGTGACGAAGTGACGTCCGTTGCCACGTGCGGGCAGCGGGAAGACGTTACCCTCGGGCGCATGGCTATCGGGGTGAAGGTCCGAAGGTTCTCCAAGATCGCACCACTACTGCTCGCCGGTGCGCTCGCGGCCGCGGTGCCGGGGCATGCCGCCGCCGAACCTGTCAGAGGTCCGGACGTGGCCTCGTGGCAACACCCGGGCGGGTCACCGATCGACTGGTTCGCCGTCCGCAACGCCGGCCACGACTTTTCGATGGTCAAGGCCACCGAGAGTCTCAACTACGTCAATCCGTTCTTCGTCCAGGACTGCCTCGCCATGCGCGTGGCCGGCGTTGCCCGCGGCGCGTACCACTACGCCGACCCCACCCAGTCGCCGGAAGCGCAGGCCGCGTTCTACTCGACGGTGGTGCTGGGAATCAACGGTCCGGGTGACATGCCTCCGGTCCTCGACCTCGAGCAATCCGGTGGGCTGCCGCCCGCCGCGTTGATCGACTGGACGCACCGCTACCTCAACACGGTCCAATCGCTCACCGGACGTCAGCCGATCATCTACACGTACCCGAACTTCTGGCGGACGGCGATGGCGAACACCAACGAGTTCGCCGGATACCCGCTGTGGATCGCCGACTACAACGGTCAGAACACGCCCGGCCCCCTCCCCGGCGGCTGGAGCAACTGGACGTTCTGGCAGTACACCAGCACCGGTCGCATCCCCGGAGTCAACGGCGACGTCGACCTCAACGTCTACAGCGGGGCGCAGGGCGACTTCGCGCGGTACTCCAACAGCGCATCCCCCTTCGGCAGCTGACGCCGACGGGCACGATCAATCCCGGCACACCGGATTTCCGGGGAACGCCGGGACGCCGACTCGGCAGCCGACGTCGGTGACGGCGTTCAACCGCTCGACCGGCTCCCGAATCTCGAGCGCCGGCACGAGGCCGTCGGTCAGGAGTGCATTCTTGGTCGTCGGCGTCGTGGCGCGCTCGTCCAGCGTTCCGCGCACCCGCGCGAAGTTGACGAGTTCGTCGTACACCATCGACAGGGCCGCCTCGGTGGTCCGGTCTTCCGGGTCGAGCCCGGCGAAATCCACGCCCGTCTCGTATTCGTGGCGGACGGCATGTGGACCCTGGTCGCAGGTGGGCTGGTTCAGATCGATCCGAAAGTCCGGCCCGGCCGGTCCCGGCGGAGTGATCGTGCCGGCGTCGGTGCAGACATGGTGCGAGATGCGATCGCCGAGTGCGTGAATGTAGATGCCGGTCCGTGCATTCCAGGAATTCTCGCCGATCCAGGAGTCGAACTGTGACGAGAGGACCGTATCGGAGATGACCTGCTGCCCGGTCATGTTGGTGAACGGGATGGCGGCCGGAGTCTCCAGGCTGTAGGTGCCGTTGATCTGCACGGGATTCGCATCGCCGTAACACGTTGCACCCGTGGCATAGTCGCCGTCCTCCGAGGGGTTCGTGAAACCTCCCGTGCACAACGGTGCGCCACTTCCCGGCCCGGCCAGGGCCCAATTCCGTAGGTGCGTGAGCATGACCTCGTGCCGTGGATCGTCGACATCCGGTTGCAAGCCGTTGGGCAGGGGATCCGCCGGTCCGCGCATCGTGGGCAGGAAGTGGAAGAGGAACCCGCCGGTGGCGAAGTGGGTGCGCACCAGTCCGCTGATGTCCTTGGTGGTCAATGCGCCGGCGTCGGGGACGAGTCGGCCGAAGATGTCGCGTGGGGCGAACGTGCCGAGGTCGGTCGCTTCGTCGTACGCCGCGATCCAGTAGGCATCCTGCTCGGAGAAGCCGACGGTGCGGGCGATGATATACGTCGAATCCGAATGCACGAGACTCCGTCCGCCGAGCGGGCGGCGCAACGTGAACCCGTAACGGAGGAACGCCTCGGCGCCGCAGATCGGCGAGTTGGGATCGTCGAGTAGGCATTCAGGTGGCAGCGGAGCGCAGTTGTGCGGTGGCGCACCGTCCTCGGTGTAGCAAATATCCTCGGCGAATCCGTACACCGGTGGCGGTGACACGACGAACGCGGCGGCGGTGAGCGTCAGCGCCACAATGGTTCCACCGACTCTTCGAGTGAATCTTCTCATCGAGGTGCACCTTTCGGTGGGGCCGAGTAGATCAACATTAACACCGGGGAACAGGCAGGATGCTCGGTTCTCGCGAGCCCCGAAATCCGCCACCGTCGGTCGGTGTGCGGGCATCACGCGACACGGTGCCGGTATCGATTCGCCAGCCATGCACACATCGTGAGCTGAACCTGATGAAACACCATCAGCGGCAGGATGATCTGCCCGACGGGCTGCCCGGCGAACAGGACAGCCGCCATCGGCAGCCCGGTCACGAGAGCCTTCTTCGTTCCGCAGAACTGGATGGCCCGCACGTCTGCGCGTTCGAACCGCATCAGGTCGGCGGTGAATCGCGTGAGCCAGAGGATGGCCGTCACGAGCATCGTGGACAGCAGGACCAGTCGGAGTAACGCGGTGGACGGGGCCGAGTGCCATACTCCGTCACGTTCGCCCGCCGAGAATGCCGAATACACGATGAGCAAGACGGATTCGCGGCCGACGTACCTCAGTGCGGAACCGTGGCGTGCCACCCAGTCGCCGATCAACCGGCGGAGGATCTGACCCAGCACGAACGGCAGGAACAGTTGCAATCCGATTCCCAGTGCGGCGGCACCGGGCGCACCCATCTGTCCTGAAGTCGACATCATCGTGAACGCGAGCGCGGGCGTCAGGAACATGCCGAAGAGGTTGGATGCGGATGCGCTGGCGATGGCACCGGGAACGTTCCCTCCGGAAACCGCGGTGAATCCGATCAACGCTTGGACGGTCGAGGGAACGAGGCACGTGAACAGCAGTCCGGCGGTACAAGCTGGGATCCAGCACAGAGCTCGGGAGCAGTCGCAGTGCCAATCCGCTGAGCGGGAAGACCACGAAGGTGAAGGACAGCACGGTCAGGTGCAGGCGCCAGTGCGTCAGTCCGGCGATCGCATCCAGCGGTGCGATGCGCACGCCGTAGAGGAAGAACAGAACGCCGATGGCGACGCGATCCGCACCGTCCACCCAAGGCACAGCCGGGCCCGAGGCCGGCAGCACCAGCGCGACCAGCACCGCTGCGTGAACCCGTGCCGTCGATCGTGTCTCGTGCATCGCGATTCGATACACGGCGGCCTTACTCGTGCGGCTGTCGGTCAGTCGGATCCGCGAGCGAATCCGGATCCTCACCTGGTGAGGATCCCGGCGACCAGGTTGATCGTCGTCGCGAGGATGACTGGACCGAAAACATAGGACAACAGGCAATGCCGGAGCGCCACGGCCCGAATCTCCGGGCTCGAGACGTCGGTATCGGATACCTGGTAGGTCATCCCGAGGTTGTAACTGAAGTAGAAGAAGTCGCGAAACGCGGGCGGGGCAGTGGAGTTGAAATCGATACCGCCCGTCGTTGTTTCAGGACCTGATTCCTCGTCGTAGAGGAAGGCGTATCGAGCCGCATACATCAGATGTAGGGCAGCCCACGCCAGGAAGACCCCGATCAGGGCCACGGCGGCGTGCGGGGTTCCCGCCGAGGATCCGCCGCCACCTGCAGTGCGATGATTGCTCCGAGACCTCCTGAAGCCGCTGTCACCACGACCAATTCGTCGACTATCGGACGGAAATCCTCGCGTCCCACGTTGCGGCGAGTTGCCGCCGCATCCATCGGCCACAACACTGCCCAACCGGATACGACGAACACGGCGGCCGCGGCGGCGATACCGATGAGAGACCCCAACGCGGCTGTGGTCGACACGCCGCCGAGAATACCCGCAGCGACACCGACCACCACCGCCGGCGGCCACTCTCGGGATGGCGGAAGTCGGGAGAGGCACGTGCAATGCCTACCCCTCTCCGGAAGGCGCCGCGCCGTCACCTGCGGCGCTCCCGACGCCGATCGACAAGCCGGCCGGGAACCGAACTCGGGTTCGTACCTTCCGCGGCGAGGTAGTCCTCGGCTGCCGTTGTCACGTCCAACCCGATGTCCTGCGCCTTCAGCATCCGGCGTGTGCCGTCGAGGATCAACTCGACGATCTGCCGCATCTCGTCAACCCCTATTCGTTCGCATGCCGGCAATGCAGGTTCTCGGTTGTCGAGCGACGTGAGTGTGACGAGCGTGGACATCGCCGCGGCCTCGTGAGTGTTGAGACGCAACATGATTCGCGCGCCGCACCACGGCGCGCCCGGCGAGGGGCTGGTCCCGAGAGGGCAGACGGCAGGCCAGGGCGTACCAGCGGCGTGTGCCGAGAAGTCTATCCCGGCATCCCCTGCGGCCGGGCCGCGTTACCGTGATCGGCGAGCTGGACTGTGTGCGAACGCATTCGATCCACGACGCGCCGACGATGTCTGGGAATGTGTCCGGATCGGACGAGGAAGTGGAGAGGAGTACCAACCCCTTTCCACTTTCAATTTATAGCGCACCGGGGGGCTTGCGGCAAGGCCCGGGTGGTGCCGCACAATTACCGGCCGAAGCCAGAACCTGCGGAAATGGGGGTCGCGAATTGCGTGTGTTGTTGTCGACGTACGGGTCACGTGGGGATGTCGAACCGTTGGTGGGTCTCGTGGTGCGGTTGCGGGAACTCGGCGCGGAGGTGCGGGTGTGCGCGCCGCCGGACGAGGACTTCGCGCAGCGGCTGGCCGGGGTCGGTGTGCCGATGGTGCCCGTCGGCCGGTCGGCGCGCGCGCTGACGACGGCGGCGCCGTCGGCGGCGGACCTGCCCCGGCGCGCGGCCGAGTTGATCGCCGGCCAGTTCGAGGCGGTCACCGCGGCCGCCGAGGGATGCGACGCGTTGGTGGCGACCGGCGCGATGCCGGCCGCGGCCGGAGCGCTGTCGGTCGCCGAGAAGCTGGGCATCCGTTCCGTGTCCGTGACGTTCCAGCAGCTCACCCTGCCGTCGCCGCATCGGCGGCCGCTGGCGTACCCGGGCCGGGCGTTCCCGCCGGACGTGGCGGACAACCGGATGCTGTGGGACCTGGACGCTCAGAGCATCGATGCGCTGTTCGGTGAGGCGCTCGACACCAACCGGGCGTCGATCGGCCTGCCCCCGGTGGACAACGTTCGCGACTACGTCATCGGCGACCGGCCGTGGCTTGCGACGGACCCGACCCTGGACCCGTGGCAGGAGACGCCGGACCTCGACGTCGTGCAGACCGGCGCGTGGATCCTGGCCGACGACCGCCCACTCCCGGCCGACGTGGTGGCGTTCCTGGACGCAGGCACACCACCGGTGTTCGTGGGTTTCGGCAGCATGCCCTTGCACGCGGCGACGGACGCCGCCCAGGTGGCCATCGAGGCGATCCGCGCGCAGGGCCGCCGCGCACTCGTCGGGCGCGGCTGGGCCGATCTGGCCCTGATCGACGATCTGGACGACTGCTTCGTCGTCGGCGAGGTCAACCAGCAGGCATTATTCGGCCGGGTGGCCGCCGTCGTGCACCACGGCGGCGCGGGGACGACGACGACGGCGACCCGGGCCGGCGCACCTCAGGTGGTGGTGCCGCAGGCGGCGGACCAGCCGTACTGGGCCGGCCGGGTGGCCGACTTGGGCATCGGCGCGGCGCACGACGGTCCGGTTCCGACCGTCGAGTCCCTGACGACCGCGCTCACGGCGGCCCTGACCCCCGAGACCGGAGCACGAGCGGCTGCCGTGGCGGGCACGATCCGTACCGACGGGGCGGCCGTCGCCGCGACGTTGCTGCTCGACACGATCGCCCGAACCGCAGATCGGAGCTGATGACATGAAAAATCTGACTACCAACGCGTTCGACCTTCCCGACCACCTCGCACCCAAGGCCGACCCGACGCTGATCGCCGACGACGAGCTGCATTTCGCGGCCATCGCAGAAAGCCTCGAGCAGTCGATTGCCGACCTCGACCACCGCATCGACACCGAACGCAAGGCGCCCCGCCGGCTGGGCCAGGAGGCGATGGAGCGGGACATGATGGTCCACCGGCTGAACGCCGAGTTGCGTGCCCTGCGCCGCTACGGGTTGGACCTGTGCCTCGGGCACTTCGTCAGCGCGGACAACCCCGAGCCCGTGTACATCGGACGACTCGGCCTGATGGACCGGGCGGGCAATCAGCTGCTCGTCGACTGGCGCTCCCCCGTGGCCGAGCCGTTCTTCGGTGCGACCCACGGCAATCCGATGGGCCTGGCCCGCCGGCGCAGGTATCGCTGGACCCGCGGCCGCATCAGCGACTACTGGGACGAGGTGTTCACCCCGGACGGGTTCGCGGGGAACGCAGCGCTCGACGACCAGTCCGCGTTCATCGCCAGCCTGGGCACCAACCGGTCGGCCCGGATGCGGGACGTGCTCGGCACCATCCAGGCCGACCAGGACGCCATCATCCGCGCGGGATCGCGTGGCGCCCTCGTCGTCGACGGCGGCCCGGGTACGGGCAAGACCGTCGTCGCGCTGCACCGCGCTGCGTACCTGCTCTACTCCGACCCCCGACTCCGTCACGGCGTGCTGTTCGTCGGTCCGCACGAGCCCTACCTGGCCTACGTCGCCGATGTCCTGCCCAGCCTCGGAGAGGAGGGAGTGCAGCTCTGCACCCTGCGGGACCTCGTCGCCGAGGGCGCCACCGCGAAGGTCGAAACCGACCCCGACGTGGCCCGCCTGAAGTCGTCCGTGGATCTGGTGAAGGCCATCGACGCGGCGGTCGCGTTCTACGAGGAGCCGCCCACCGAGGGCATGACGGTCGCGACCGAGTGGTCCGACATCTGGCTGAGCGCCGACGACTGGGCCGAGGCATTCGAAGCGCCGGAACCCGGTACTCCGCACAACGAGGCGCGCGAGCAGATCTGGGAGCTGCTGCTCACGATCCTGATCGACAAGTACGACGGTGACATTCCGGTGGCCCAGCTCCGGAAATCGTTGCAGCAGAACGACGAATTACGCACGACCCTCGACAACGCGTGGACCCTGATCGAGGCGGCCGACCTCGTCGCCGACCTGTGGTCGGTGCCCGCCTACCTGCGCAAGTGCGCTCCCTGGCTCAGCCCCGACGACATTCGGAAGCTGCAACGCCCGGACGCCCAGCGCTGGACGGTGTCCGACCTGCCACTCCTCGACGCAGCACGGCAGCGGCTCGGCGACCCGGAGGAATCACGACGCCGGCGTCGCCACGACGCCGTCGTCGCCGCCGAACGCGAGCAGCGGTCCAAGGTCATCGACGACCTCATCGCAGCGGATGCCTACGACGACGGCGAAAGTCTGATGACGCAGCTGCGGCAGAAGGACCTGCAGGAAATGCTGGTGGACGAAGCTGCGATGTCCAGCACCGACCCCGACCTGCTCGACCGCACGTTCGCGCACGTCGTCGTGGACGAAGCGCAGGAGCTGACGGACGCCGAGTGGCAGATGCTGTTGCTGCGCTGCCCGTCTCGGAGCTTCACCATCGTCGGCGACCGGGCCCAGGCCCGGCACGGATTCACGGAGTCGTGGCAGGAACGGCTCGAGCGGATCGGGCTCGACCGGATCGAACTGGCCTCGCTGACCGTCAACTACCGGACGCCGAAAGAGGTCATGGCGGAAGCCGAGCCGGTCATCCGAGCCGTCCTCCCGGACGCCAACGTGCCGACCTCCATCCGCAGCAACGACATCTTCGTCGTACACGGATCTGCTTCCGATCTGCACTCGATCCTCGACACCTGGCTCGACTCGAACTCCGACGGGATCGCCTGCGTCATAGGCGATCCGACGTTCCGGGTAACATCCCGCGTCCGGTCGCTGACCCCGGAGCTGTCGAAGGGGCTCGAATTCGACCTGGTCGTCCTCGTCGACCCGGACACCTTCGGCACGGGGATCGAAGGGGCCGTCGACCGCTACGTCGCCATGACCCGGGCGACCCAGCAACTCGTCATCCTCACGAGTACGTGACGTGGACCGACGCTCTCTGAGGCCGCGATCATGGCCGGCTTAAGGAGTCCAAGGCGGCCACCAGCGCGGAGCTGAACCCACCTCCACCGTGGCCGGCATCGTCAACCACGACGAGTCGACTTTCCGGCCAGGCCCGCGAGAGCTTCCAGGCCGTGTCCAACGGTCCCGAAACATCGAAGCGGCCGTGGACCAGAACTGCCGGGATACCTGCCAGACGGCTCATTCCGTCCAGTATCTGGTTCGGGACGAGGAAGCACTCGTGGCTCCAGTAGTGCGTCACCAACCTGGCGAAGATCATCCGGAACGTTGCGTCCTCGTATCGGGGGCTCGGAGTCCATCCCGGCATCAACGAAACGTGGGTGTCCTCCCACGCACACCACCTCCTCGCCGCCTCCTCGCGCACTGCCGCGTCGGGGTCGGCGAGGAGGCGCGCATACGCGGCCACCAGATCCCCGTGCCGTCCGCCGACCGGCACGGGAGCGATGAATTCCTCCCACTCCCTGGGGAAGATCCGACCCATGTCACGGGTGATCCAGTCGATCTCGGTTCGGGATCCGGACGTGATCGCTCCGAGCGCCATCGCGAGGACACGCTCGGGATGTCGTTGGGCGTAGACCAAACTCAGGGTCACACCCCAGGACACCCCGGCCACGACCCAACGCCTGATCCCCAGACGCTTACGCAGGCGTTCGATGTCCTCCATCAAATGTGCTGTCGTGTTGGTCGATAGGTCGGTGTCGGGGCCGGCGGCAAGCGGGCGGCTGCGCCCGCATCCGCGTTGGTCGAACAGCACCGCGCGAAAAGCATTCGGGTCGAAGAAGCGTCGTGCGACGGGAGTGCATCCAGATCCCGGCCCTCCGTGCAGATACAGCACCGGCGTCCCCGTGGGATTTCCGGTGGTCTCCCAATACAGGGAATGGCCGTCGGAAACGTCGAGAAACCCGGCTTCGTACGGTTCCACCGCAGGATGGAGAGCGCTACTCACCAACTCAGCTTCGCATCCTGCACGAGGAGCCGAACCGCGAATCAGTCGTTCCCGGTCTCGGTGGTAGCCACCGCCGAGAGTCGCCTGCGACGATTGCAGGTGCCCTTCGAGAGGAGACGAACGATGACAGCGTCCGATCCGCAGGTCACCACCCGCGAGGAATGGCTCATCGCGCGCCGCGAGTTACTCGCACAGGAGAAGGAGCTGACCCGCCACCGCGATCGGGTCAACGCCGCCAGGCGCGCGCTGCCGATGGTCGAGATCACCGAGAATTACGCATTCGACGGCCCCGACGGCAGGACCGGATTCGCCGACCTGTTCGACGGCCGCGGCCAACTCCTGATCTACCACTTCATGTTCGAACCCGACGCCGACGAGGGATGCCCCTCCTGCTCGTTCACGATGGACAACGTCGGCAACCTCCGGCACCTCTACGCCCGGGACACCTCGTTCGCGGCCGTGTCACGCGCACCGCTGAACAAACTCGAGCAGTACCGACAGCGAATGGGCTGGACCTTCCCCTGGTACTCCTCGCACGGCAGCGACTTCAACTATGACTTCCACGTCACCCTCGACGCGTCGGTTGCACCGGTCGAATACAACTACAAGGACGAGGCCGAACTCGTGCAGTCGGACCCCGCGTGGAAAGGCTGGTGCGGCGAAGAGCACGGCGTCAGTGCTTTCCTCCGTCAGGGTGAGCGCATCTTCCACACCTACTCCGGTTACGCGCGCTCCACCGAGATCCTCCTCGGCACCTATCACTGGCTCGACCTCACTGCCCGCGGCCGTCAGGAGGACTGGGAACCGCAACCTCGCCGCGGCGACGACCCCTTCATGAGTTGGCTACGCCGCCACGACGAATACGAACCAGGCGAAATTTCCGGAGAGAAGATCCCCGAGTGACCGCCTACATCAGTTCGAGTCCCGTTGCCTGCAATTCGAGATAGTCCCGCACCAACAGGTGAGAACACGGCGTGGACACCGCGGTCCAGGGCGTGTGTTGGGGTAATTGCAGTGTCAGCGATTCGGGTACCGCCTCGCGACACCTGATGACCGCCCGGAGTCGCGGCGTCAGGGAGTTCCACCACGCATCCAGCACATACCTGCACTGGGAGAGGTATTCGGAGAGTGGCCCTTGGAGAACCGCCATCTGCGGTACCGAATCAACTCCACCACTGATCCCCGCGACGCACGCGTCCCCGCATACGGCCATCACCTGCCCGATGAATTGCGGCGGCATGATGCCTTCGGGGTTTCGCAGCAGAGCGAGGCGTGCGCCGGCGGACAGGGCTTCATAAGCCACTTCGGGGTCGATTGCCTCGTCACCCATGCCACGAACGTACCCGGCTGTGGGCGTCTCCTATCGGGAACAGCAATATGTAATCAGCCTGAGCGCCGGCGCGGCCACGTCAGCGTCCGATCACTTTCGCCTCCGGCGCGGCTCGGGTTCGCGTTCGGCTTCCGATCCGCCGAGCAGGTCACCGAGCGTCTCCCCCACGGCCTCGAGCGCGCCCTTGGTCTTGGACTTCGTGCTGCCGCTGCCCTTCACATCGGAAACGAGGTCGGTCAGGCCCTTCGGTTCGCTGCCGATCTCCAGTCGGTTCACCGCCTCGGCGAAGCGCAGGTAGGTATCCACACTGGCGACAACGACGCGGGCGTCGATGGTGAGCAGTTCGATACCGACCAGCGAGACCCGCACGTAGGCGTCGATGACCAGGCCCTTGTCCAAGATGGTGTCGATGACATCGGCGAGGCTGCTGGAACTCGGGCCGCCACCTGCTGTGGTCATCGCTGTGCTCCTCGCTTTCGACTACCGGAGGTTTTCGCCGGGGTGCTCCGCTTGCGGGGCGGTCGCCGCGCCGGTCGTTCCTCGGCCTCCTCTGCCGTCTCGTCGTCGACGTCGTCCGGCGGCGGTGTCTTCTTCGGTCGTTTCCTGCGTCCCAGCGCGCCCACCACACCCACGGTGTCGTCGACGAGCTTGTGCATTCTGCCCGCGGTGTCATCGGCGGCTTCGTCCACCGTGTCCACTGTGTCGTCGGCGGCTTCGTCCACCGTGTCCACGGTGTCGTCGGTGACGTCTCCGGCCATATCCGCGGTGTCCTCGACCAGGTCTTCGGCGGTCTCCAGGACCGCATCGCTGCCGGAGAGCAGCCGATTGTTGAGTGCGTCGACTCGGGCGGTGGCGGCGGTCATGGCCGCCACTTTCACGGCGTCGAGGAGTTGGCCACGCACCGATTCACTGAGCTCGGCGAATTCGGGCGAGGTTTGCAGCAGTTTCGAGGCCCGGTCCACCATTTCCTGGGGTCCGCCGGCGAGGCGGCCGGCACCCGCCGCCGCGAGCAGCAGTCCCAGTTTCTTCCGGTGCCCTCGGCCCAGCCAATAGCCCACGACCACCGCTGCCGCGATTTGCAGTCGGGTCATCATCGTCGACTCCCTTCACCCGCATCGGCCGTCATCGGTCGACGCCGAGCGCCCGGAGCCGGCCGCCCGGCGTACCCCGGATCGGCAGTCCGGTGCGAACCAACCCCGAACCCGACTACCCGCAACGGATGGCCGTCAATCGGTCAAAGGCCGCAATGGGGCTGGGAAAATTCGGTCACCGCCACGGACCGTCACCGACTCGGGGTCGGCTACGAATGCTGTCATGCTCCAGTAACTTTGGGTGACCGTGTCTCGTCCACCATCACTCCCGTCCCGATGCCCGATCGGCGGCGCCGGCTTCGTCCGCGGTCCAGCGTGTTCAGGATCGCGGCCGCGGTGGACGCGATCGTCCGGTCGCCGTCGTGGGCCAGCCGGTCGAGTGCCCGCCGCGCCGCGGTGCCGGGAATCTCGGCAAGGGCCTGCGTGATCCGCAACCGCGTGGGCGCGTCCTCGGTGTTGTCGAGCGTGTCTTGCATGACCTCGACGATGGCGTCGGCCGAGGCCGAGACCGTCGTCAGCAGGCCCAGCACTTCGGCAGCCTCGACATCGCGCCGCCCCTCGACGACCAACTCGATCAGGGAGGGGATCGCGTCGACGTTTCCGCGAGAGCCGAGAGCGAGTGCCGCGTACCCGCGGACCGCAACCTCTGGATCATCGAGTGCTCGTCTCAGATGTGCCGTTGCCTCCGCGGTGTGGATTGCCGCTATCGCGGCGGTGGCGCGACGCCGGACGTCGGCATCCTGCGCGTCGAGACCGTCGGCCAGAACCTCGAGTCCCGGGCCGGCGACCCGCGCCAACGACCACTGCAGCGCTCCGGCCACATTCGGGTCGTCCTCCGACAGAATGGCCTCGACCAGCGCTTCGACGGGCAGCGCCGCAGTTCCGTCCTGAGACAGGATCGCTTGTTGACGACGGGCCGCGGATTCCGACTCGAGCGCACGCAGCAGACCGACGATGCGCAGGACATCCTCCCACTCCGCCGGCGAGGCGGCGTCGACGCGTTCGAGTTTGCCGAGCAGTTCCTCCTCGGCAGCGATCCGCCGGCGCGTGTGTCGGATGAGGTCTCCCACCAGGTCGGCCGGTGCGAAATCGGGCTCGTCCAGTGCCCGCTTGGCCTCGTTCAACGACAGCCCCAAGGTCCTGAGGCTCTCGACGTGGAAGAGCCGTCGGATGTCGTCGGCGGAGTACTCGCGGTAGCCGCCGGACGTGCGGCCCGTGGGCTTCACCAGCCCCAACGTGTCGTAGTGCCGCAACATCCGTGTGCTGACACCACACCGCCGGGAGACCTCACCGATCAACATCCCATCTCCTCCTGCTACGTGTCCGGACCGGCGACCGCGACGCGCTTCGCCGTCTCGACCGCGAGGGTGAACCCACTGTCGGGATCGTGGCAGAGTCGCCTCGTCGCATCCGCGTGCGCACGAATGTGCGGGTCGGGACTGGTCCCGGCCGCGTCGAGGACCGGGAGGACAGCGTCCCCGAGTCCCACCAGCGCACGGCTCAGACTGAGCTGCAGGTGCTGGTCACCCCGTCCGAGTTCGATCGCCAGATCGGCCGCGAGTGCAGCCTCGTTGCCGGGCGGCACGAGTGCCACGGCCGCCCGCCACGCACTGCGCGCGACCTCGTCGTGCTCGTCGTGCAGCAGTGCCGACACCGCGGGCCAGGCGAGCCGGTCCCCGATCTTGGACAGGGTGTGCAGCGACTGACTGCGGGCCTGCGCGGAGTCGGCCCCGAGCTCTCGGACCAGTCGCGGCACCGTGAGCTCGCTCGGCAGGCGGCACAACGCCCAGGTCAGCATGTCGCGGACGAAGAAATCCGGTTCGACGGCACACCGATCGACGAGAGTGTCCGTGAGACGGGGATCGGGGTGCGTGCCTGCAGTGAGCGCCGCCCGCAGCCGACCCGACGGGTCGGCTGCGGCCAGAGCGTCGACGAGGTGGGCATTCGGCCCACCGTGGTTGGTTGTGTTCACGACAACCACCTCCTTCGTCGACCATTCGAGTCCTTGTCACTGTGTCAGGGTCAAGTACTCGTTGTCAGGGGGCTGTCGTCTGCCGGTCAGCTCGTCATGTTGGCGAACATGCCGGGCTCGTAGGAACCTGCCGGGTTGCGCACGATCACGTTGATCCGGTTGGCGGCGTTGATCAGGGCGACCAGGGAGACCAGTGCGGCGACCTGGTCGTCGTCGTAGTGCTTGCGCACCTGGGCCCAGGTCTCGTCGGACACGCCGTCGTGGGCGTCGGCGAGCCGGGTGCCTTCCTCGCTGAGCGCCAGCGCGGCCCGCTCGGCCTCGCTGAACACGGTGGCCTCACGCCAGGCCGCGACGAGGTTGAGCCGGACCGGGGTTTCGCCGGCGGCCGTGGCGTCCTTGGTGTGCATGTCGGTGCAGAAGCCGCAGCCGTTGATCTGGCTGGCCCGGATCTCGACCAGGTGCTGGGTGGCCTTCGGCAGCGGCGATTGGTCGATCACCAGGGCGGCATTGGCGAACCGCTTGCCGAACTTCATGGCGATCTCGTTGTCGAACAGGTTGAATCGGGCGTCCATGACTTCGTCCTCACTCGTGTGTTGTGTTGCTCTGGACGAACATGAGATGCCGGCGACCCGATCCTTGTGACAATCGCTCACGCCGCGACTTCGAAGTCACGTAATTTGGCAGCGGCCAACACGGGTCGGCTGCCATCTGGTGTCACAAAACGGCGGGGCCCGGTGTCTGGTGTGTGACACAGTCGAGAGTGAGAAGGAGCCACCCATGGCCGGCACGTCGCAGACCACACCCGACGATCGCGGCGGGAGCCAGGACGATCGTTCGGATCCCGCCACCGAGGCGTTCGTCGCCCACCGCAACCTGCTGTTCACCGTTGCCTACGAGATGCTCGGATCGGCCGCCGACGCGGAAGACATCCTCCAGGAGACCTGGCTGCGGTGGGCGGGCGTCGATCTCGACACGGTCCGCAATCAGCGTGCGTACCTCGTCCGGATCACCACTCGCCAGGCGCTCGTCCGGCTGCGGACACTCAGCAGGCGCAAGGAGTCCTATGTCGGTCCCTGGTTGCCCGAGCCGCTGCTGACCGCGCCCGACGTGGCCGAGGATGTCGAGTTGGCCGACAGCGTCTCGATGGCGATGTTGCTGGTGCTGGAGACGCTCGCGCCGACCGAGCGGGCCGTGTTCGTGCTGCGCGAGGTGTTCGCTCTCGAGTACGGCGAGATCGCGGACGCCGTCGGCAAGAGCCCGGACGCCGTCCGCCAGATCGCGCACCGGGCGCGGGCCCATGTGGCGGCGCGCCGGCCGCGCGGCGTCGTATCCCCGGCCGAGTCCCGAGACGCACTCGAGGCGTTCCAGCGGGCGCTCGAGACGGGCGATCTGCAGAGCCTGCTCGACCTGCTCGCACCGGACGTCGTCCTCCTGGGTGACGGTGGCGGAGTCAAGCAGGCCGTGCTGCGGCCCATCGTGGGGGCCGACAAGGTGGGTCGCCTGCTGGCGGCCGGCCTGCCCCGGATCGACGGCACGGTGTCGGTCGAGCCGGTGCAGATGAATGGCTCCCCCGCGCTGATCGTCCGGCTGGACGGGGAGATCGACGACGTCGTGGCGGTGCGGATGGACGACGGCAAGATCACCGGGCTCTACATCGTGCGCAACCCCGAGAAGCTGTCGCGCGTCGAGCGGGAAACCGCGGTGAGCCGCTGAGGTCGCAAGCCTCCTTACCTTTCCTCGGCATGGTGGCGGTCGCGCCAGGCTCGTTCCCATTGCCGGGTCAGGGCCGGGTACACGATGAGGTACCGGAAAGGCGCGATGGCGGTCATGTAGAGCCGCCCGAACCATCCGTTGGGTTTGACGAGAACGGTCATCTGCAGTTCGTAATCGCCGTTCGCTCCTCTCGCCCAGCCGAGATGCATCACGGTGTGCACGGTCTTGTTCGCCAGCTCGCGGGCGGACTCCGTGTCGAGCTCGTACACCGCTGTGAGGGGCATGCCTTCGTCGTCCGGGCCGCGCGGAGCGGCGCGGAGGTCGCTGGGCAGGCGGTCGCGGAGCGAGGCAACCCGCTCACCGACACCAGTTGACGGATTGTCCCAGCCGAAGAGTGCCCCGAGTTTCCATCGAGCAGCGAACAGGAACCTCACCAGCCGGGGCTGCTTCGCTGGTCCTCCCGCGGCCCGCATCGCTGCGAGCATCGTCGGGAAGTCGTCGGGCCCGGCTCCGGGAGTGCGGAACGACCACACGTCCTCGACGGCGAAGTCTCTCGTGAATTCGTGGATACGCCAGGGCTGCTCGATGTAGGTGGCCCGATTCCCGCCGTCGCCCGCACGACACGAGCCCGCAGGATCGAGGCGGGCCTCGACGCCCTCGCACGAGGAGGGCCCGACGCCGTCCGAGTCGAGACTCTCGCCGCCGAACTTGGCGTGACGAAGGGCGGGTTCTACGGCTACTTCGACGGCCGTCCCGCATTGCTCACCGAATTGCTCGACGAGTGGGAACGCCGTTGCACCAAAGCCGTTATCGCCCAGGCCGATGCCGAAGGCGGCACCCCCGCCGACAGAATCCGGCGCGTGGGGCAACTGACCTACTCGGAGGACTTTCAACGGATCGATCTCGCGATCCGGGCCTGGGCCCACCACGACCGGTCCGTCGCGACGCGCCTGCACGCCATCGACAACGAGCGGATGAACTTTCTGCGAAAGATGTTCGGCACCTTCGTCACCGACCCCGACGAAATCGAGGCACGCAGCACCCTCATGTTCGGACTTGCGATCGGCCGCCACTTCATCGTCGCGGACCACCCCGGGTACACCAAACGCGAAGCCATCCAACTTGCCGGAGAATTCCTCCTGCGCCCGTCCGGTACGAATAGTTCTGTCGGGTAGGGGTTTCCGCCGGGCGATCAGTCGAGGTGAGCCGACAGCAGCCACGCTGGGAGCATGGACCGCCCCTTCTCGTCGTGTTCCCAGTTCGCGGCCTGCTCCGGGCCGAGCAGCGCGTGGATGAAAGCCGGGCGAATGTCGTCGATGGTCCAGAACTCGGCGACCGCCTCGCGCAGCTCGTCGTCGGTCACAGGGTTCGGTCCTTCGCCCTCGGGGAAGGCGCCCTTCGCGAACACCAGGATGTAGTAGGACGCGCCGGGCGCGGCCGCCCGAGCGACCGCGCGCAGGTAGTCCCGCCGCCGGTCGACGGGAAGGGAATGGAACAGGGTGCTGTCGACGATCGTGGAGAACCGGCCGTCGAAACCGGTGAACGAACTGATGTCCGCCACCTGATACGTGGCCGTCGTCAGTCCACGATCGGCGGCGGCCGCCTGAGCCACCGCGATGGCCGTCGGCGACAGGTCCAGACCGACCACCGTGTACCCCTGCGCCGCCAGGTGGAGGGACGTCTCGGCATGCCCGCAGCCCGCGTCCAGCACGTCGCTGCGGAACTTGCCCTCCGCGATCAGCCCGGCGATCTCGGGTTGCGGCTCACCGATGTTCCACGGCACCGGTCCCGTAAATACCTCCGCGTCGCCTCGGTAGATGTCGTCCCACGGCGCAACCTGGTTCTCCTCGGTCATGCCATCGACGGTACGCCCGCACTACCGTGCCGATGTGGATCTTTTCTCACGCTCGTGGTCGGCGCTGCTCACAACGGTCGCCGAACTTCCGGACGAGGACTTCGCACAGCCGTCCGGCTGTAGCGGCTGGCTCGTGCGGGATCTGGTGTGCCACCTGATCATCGACGCGCAGGACGTCCTGATCACCCTCGTGACCCCCGCCGACACGGAACCGACGCGCGACGCCGTGACCTACTGGGACCTCGCCGACACACCCCCGACCGGCGACGACCCGCTCGACGCGCTGATCGTCCGACTGGCCGCCGCGTACCAGGAGCCACGGCTGCTCAAATACCACTTCGACGACGTCGGCTCCGCTGCCGGCCGCGCCGGCGAACTCGTCGTCCCGGACCTGCGGGTCAGCACCCGCGACGAGGTCCTTACCGCACGCGACTACCTCTCCGCGTATGTCCTGGAGTCGACGCTGCACCACCTCGACCTGATCGCCCACCTCCGGGGTGCGGCGGAACCGCCCGCAGACGGCCTCGCCCGGTCCCGCGACTTGCTGGAGAAGATCGCCGGGACCGCCTTCCCCGCCTCGTTCTCCGACAAAGACGCACTACTGGTCGGCACCGGACGACGAGCCCCGACCGACGCGGAGAAGGACCAACTGGGTGAGCTGGCGACGAAACTCCCGCTCATCCTCGGATGATCGTCCAGCCGACTGGGACCTTCCGCGTGGGCAAGCCTGAGCAGCAGATACGCGTTCGAGGACTCTAAGCCAGCAACCCGGGAACGCCGTGCGAATGGCTGTCTAACACTGGCACCGACTCGATCCACTTACTCGCCTTCGGATTGTGCGGTGTCGGACCTCGGCGGTTCATTCTGTTTCGGCGCGGCCGGAACCCATTCCCGCAGTTGTTGAACCACTGTGCCGTAGAACTCGTCGGTCGATGACGTCACGCTGGTGATGAAGCTCGCCGCGGTGCCCGACCGCCGGCCGCCCATCGGGAAGGTTTGTTCGAGGGAGAAGGAGACGATGTCTCCGGATCGCCCAGTGGTCAGTACCTTCGGGTCCGCTCGCACCGTGTCGAGGTGCTCGCAGGCTTCGTTGCCCCGCTCGGAGAACACCGCTTCGACCTGAACGTCGCCGGGTACGTCCTTGAGTTGCTTGAGTAGCCACGACAGCCGGCGACCGGAGGTTCCCTCGTTCGGTGCCTCCACGGTGGTGCGGCAGCGGATCTTGTTGGTCCGCACATCCGCGATCACCACCAAATCCCCGGCCGTTTCCGGGATCCGCAGCACGGCTTCGAACACCCCGTCGGTCGCCAACCTTTCGGCTACCGCCGCATTGCGGGCTGCCGGGTCGCTGCCGTGACGGCGGGGCAGGATGTGTTTGACGGTGACACCGAGTTCGGCGGTCAGCCGCAGCGCGAGATGACGTGAGAGGGACACCCAGGTGTCGGCCACGGCGGTGGCTTTCTGGTCGCCTCCGCGGAGGGTGCCGGCGGTGACCGCGTCGCGGACGGTCACCCAGTGCCGGCCCATGTCGACGAACTCGGCCGCCCCGGAGCGGGGGTGATCGAGGTAGCGCAGGAACTCGGCCAGGATCCAGGCCTGCAGGGCATCGTCGATACCGCCGTGCGAGAGCAACATCCGTGCCTCGTGCGCCACCTCCGCCCACGACAAATGGCGCAGCGCGACCTTGGCAAGCTTGCGACGGTCGACCTCCACCGGCAACTCCCCGGCACTGGCGGGAACGTCGTTCGACAGGCTGACCACCACGTCGTACTTCTTCTTCCGCGCCACATCGAGATAGTTCTCGAGTTGCTCCTTCTCGAGCTTGCCGTTGCCGGTCTTGACCTCGAGCAGGCCGGTCCACACCCTGGTGCCGCGGGAGACCTTCAGCACCGCGTCGGGGACCACCTTCGTCTCACCCCGCTCGTACGCGACCTCGACATAGCCTTCGAAGACACCGACCGGGGCCCCCATCCGGGCGCACACCGCGCGTGCGAAGGGGCGCACGGCCTGCATGGTGGCGATCAGCGCCGAGGTAGCGCGCCGCTCCTGTTCCTCCCCGGTCCCGACCCCGATGACCGAGAACAACCGCGCCGGCTGCCACGTGTCCTGTTCGGCGAGGGTGAATTCGACCGGCTTCGACTTGCGCACCACCCGCTTGGCGGTGCGGACGCCCCGGGTTCTCGCCTTCCTCTGTGTCGCCGGTGTGATGGGTGTGGTGGGCAGTTCGGGCACCAGTTGCGGGCCGTCGCCGGCGGACCCGTGCGACGCCGGCACGGCGGGTTCGGCAAGGTCGGACGAGGTATCGGGGGTACCTGTGGGTTCCGGTTCCGGCTCGTCGTCGATGTCGACACCGAAATCCGTCGCCAAACCTGCCAGTCCGGACTCCCAGCCCTGCCCGACCGCCCGGATCTTCCACTCGGCATTGCGGCGGTACACCTCGCCGAACACGAACGCCGACTCGGTCGTGGCATCGGCGGTGACGTACTCCGCCAACGTGTACCCGGCCCCATCGACGACACGCAGAGCGAGCTTTCCGAGATCACCGAACCTGCCGTCGGCGACACTGCCGACCAGGGCCACGGTGTGCACGTCCTCCGGCACAGTGGACAGGTCGATCGCGATCCGCGCCTGCGCACCTTCCTCGGTGCCGCTCGTACCCAGGAACCGGATCGACCCGTCCGTCGACTCGGGCTGGTTGTAGAACACGAAATCGTCGTCGGAGCGAACCTTGCCGCCGGAGTTCAGCAGCAAAGCCGACGCATCGATCTCGACCTCCGACTCGGTCCACCCGAGCACCACATCGATCTGCTCCACCTCAGCGGGCAGCGACAAGTTCTGTCCCTTGGACAGCATCGGAAACTCCACCAGAAACCACCCTCATTCGACCCGAAACCGCACCAACGCTGCGCGGCCGGACAGAGCCTGAGCCGACTACCGACGTCCGTCGCATCAACTGCGGATACTAATCGGTTCGTTTCAGTCGCGGACACCACCTGGCAAACATTTCGTCGCCGCGTGTCCGCGCAGCGCCGGCATGCCGTGTGTCCCGGCTGTTCAATGTCATCTACGCGAATGACATTGCACACAAACCAAAGTGAGCACGCGTGACGATAATCCTGGAACGCGCAGGCTCGGCGCCTACGGCAGGCGACCAGCCCCGGTCCAGCAGAGTCGCCCGCTGTGGCTATCGGGAGGTCTCCGTCCCAGGTCGCCGCCTCAGGCGCCGAGCAACAAGATCCCGGTCATCAGTAACGCACCGACCAGCGGACTTCGGTTGCACCGATGTCCTCGGTGACGACCCCGCCAAGGTTGCCCTCTGCGACGCTCTCGAGTCGATGTGGGAGCGCGGCTGCAACTACTTTCATACACATCCCGACGTCACCGGGGTGGAGCTCTACCACTCTCGTCGACCGGGACCGAGGGATCGGTGGGCTTTTCGAGCAGCTCCTGGATCTGCGCCGGTGAGCACACCCGACATAGAGACCGACAATGCGGTCCTGTCGTTCTCCTACGGCACGCTGCGTCGGCGTGATGCAGGGCCACCGGCAGTGCGCCTTCGAGCCTGGTTCATCACACATGTGTCCCGGTCCCCGTGAGCGGATCGTTACTGCCCGGACCATCGTCGGGTTCGAGCGGTAACGCGTGCTTCCTACGGTCGCTCGAAAGGCCGAATCATCCGGTTCGGCACTGTCCCGCAAGGAGAGCCACGTTGTCCTACGTCAAACCACCCGACCTGGTCACGGCGATGATCGACGCCGGTGCGTCCAAGGTGTTGATATCCACACGCGACACCGTGATTCGCGCCTACATGGGCGGTGCGATACTCGCACTCGGCGCGGTGTTCGCGGTCACGGTCGGCGTGCAGACAGGTCAACCGCTCATTGGTGCGTTGCTCTTTCCGGTCGGGTTCTGCATTCTGTATCTGCTCGGCTACGACCTCCTCACCGGTGTATTCGTGCTCGCCCCGATGGCCTGGTTCGACAAGCGGCCGGGAGTGACCGGATTCGGGGTTCTCCGGAACTGGGGTCTGGTGTTCCTCGGCAACTTCCTCGGTGCATTCACCGTCGCTGTGATGATGGCGATCGTCTTCACCTACGGATTTGCGGCCGACCCCAACCAGATCGGCGAGGCCATCGGACATATCGGCGAGTCGCGCACACTCGGTTACGCCGAGTACGGTGCCTCGGGCATGTTGACGCTCTTCGTCCGCGGCGTGCTGTGCAACTAAATGGTCTCCACCGGGGTTGCCGGGGCGATGATCGCCACCGACGTCCCCGGCAAAGTGATCGCGATGTGGATGCCCGTCATGCTGTTCTTCGCGATGGCATTCGAACATTCCGTCGTCAACATGTTCCTGTTCCCCTCAGGCCTGCTGCTCGGTGGCGACTTCACACTCCTCGACTACCTGATCTGGAACGAAATCCCTACCGTGCTCGGCAACATGATCGGCGGACTGGTATTCACCGGCCTGGCCCTGTACCTCGCGCACCGGCACACCTCCGGCACCCCTGTTGCCGACAGGGAAGCAGAGCTCGAGACACTCTGAAGAGGCTTCGACACGTGCCGACGGGGCATCCACTGCGTCGGCACTTGTCTTCGCTTTGTGCCGGGTCGCGATCACCTACCGATCCTGGCACGGCGAGCGTTTCAGGAACGCACGACGCTTCCTTGCTTCGTCGAGGCGGCGGTGAACCCTCGCGAACAGCGTGGCAGAGCCACGGGGGCTCACCGTGCGCCCGGGCGCACAGTCGAGGGGTCTCATTCGGGCTGGTGCACCCGCAGATGCACGGCAGCTGCTCGTCGTGGTCTGACTGCTCTCACGGGGAACCCGGTCCGGCTGCGAGGAAGCAGAATTGAACCCCCCGCGCGACGTATCCGAATTCGACGGCTCAGCGGTTGCCGTCCGGTTATGAGGGGTCGCCTGCTGTTTCGAGATGGTGATCAGGTGAGCAATCCTGGCGGGCCTTCCTGGCGATGATCTGGACCAGGTCGTCGAGTGCGGTGAGGGCGGCGCCGCTGTCACGGTCGACGAGCCAGCGCAGTACCACTCCGTCGAGCGCAGCCAGGGCGAAGCGTGCGATCTGGTCGACCGGAGTGCTCCAGGTGACGCCGGCCCGGTGTGCACATAGGTCGAGGAACGCGACGGCCTCGGTGTCCATGGTGCGGTACTGGTGGGTCGCGATTGCTCCGGCGGAGTCATTGCCGGCCCCGCGTTGGCGCAGGGCTTGCGCGGTGATCTCGTAGGTCAGCAACTGATGGTCGGGACTGGCTTCGATGATCGGCCACAGACCGCGAATTCCGGCCCCCAGGAGTTCCCGAAGACCCGCAATACCGCGCAGTTCCAGAGGACCGACCAGCTGACTGAAGGCCAGGCGCATCGCCTCACTGATCTCGAGGATCAGGCACTGCCCCATCTCGGTGAGAAGTTCTTCCTTGTGCTCGAAGTGGTAGTGCACCACCCCGAGCGACACCCCGGCGGCCTCGGCCACATTACGGATGGTCAGCGCAGCGACACCCTGTTGCGCGGTGACCGCGAGCGCCGCCTCGATGAGCTGTCCACGGCGAACATCAGCGGGAAGCCTTTGCATTCCCGGATCGTATGCGTTCGATCCTCTCGACGAGACGAATCCGGACCGCCACCGTGTCCCACGTCACGGTGTGCCCAGTCGGACCGTAGCGTCAGCTGCGGCTCCAGCGGCCAGCGTGTTGTGGCGTCACTCCCGGTGTCCCATTGGCGGTGCCGCCGAGCAACAGTGCACGATCGCCGGGGCTCGAAAATACTCGAGATTGCCCTGCCGGCGTCGAGACGATCCGTGCCGATGAAATCTGTGCGGCTCGGGGCCGGAGGCGAGATCGGACGTCCCGGTCGGGGCTACTTCGACGACAGCCACAGCCTGAATGCTTCGGCCGTCGCCGCCTGCAAAGTCGTCCCGCGGGTGGCGACTTCGATCTTCACCCGCCGCAGCAACTCCGGGTCCACGCGCGCGGAGAACTGCGGGAGTTTCGTTGCACCGACGGAGACTGGAGCGGCCTCGGCTGTAGTCCTCGGTAAGAGCGGATCCGAATCACAATCCGGCACCGCGATCTGCAGAACGGTGTCGCATGCTCCTGCGGAGTGCTCGTTGCCCATCTTCATCTCCTTGACGTACCGATGAGGTAGCTGTTCGACGAGATCGGCGGCCTCGGTGCCGCACCCTCGCGTGTTCAGTCCGGGAGGGCTGACTTTGCAGGCACATGTTGAGCGTTACGCGAAGTATCGGAAAAATTCTGTTGCCCACATTTACGACCAGAGCGGACGGAACTTGAAGCTGACACATTGAAAGATAGCACGAGTGATCGCAATGTAAATTGGTACCAGAAAAATAGACAAATACGAGAATGGTGACATCGGTCCGAAAAACGCGAGGAATTACCGTCCCTGTAATTGTTTGTCGCCGAGTACCGTACCGCCGGTATGAAATGGCATGCAATGTAGCTTGGTAACAATATTTCAATCATACTTATCGAACGTCCAACCAGTATAAATTAACGAACCTTGCTGTACGTCCAGCCAACATGAAAAAGCGCACCTTGCTGTACGTCCAACCGAATGCAAAACGCGCACTGCCAGGCATGATTCGGGGTTCTCCTGCTCAGGCGCGTGCTTCTGGTTCTTGTGAAGAACAATTACTTTCCGCCGTGACGGCGGCGGTCACGCCTCTTCGGCCTACAGTTCTAAATCGACGAATTCCCGCAAAGCGCGGATTCGCCATTCGGGAGTAAATTAATTGATAACCGACACACCGCGCCGGTCGTTGACACATACCGGGTGGTTTGCGAATGATTCCTGCCATCAACCGCTCCACGGTGAGGGGAAATTCGTGACATCGGTGCATACTTCGATCCAGGCGCGTTCTCGGCGTCGCTGGTTTGTTGCGGGGGCGGCCATGGCGACCGCCGCGGCTGTGATCGTCTTCGGTGGAGTCGCGTCAGCGGCTCATCCTCCGGTCGGACTGGGGACAGCCACCTCCTTCGCGATATTGGCGGGCCAAACGGTCACCAACACCGGCCCTTCGATCATCTCCGGGGACCTGGGTGTCAGTCCGGGCAGCGCGGTCACCGGTTTTCCGCCGGGGACGGTGATCAACGGCACGCAACACGTTGCCGATGCCGTTGCGCTGCAGGCTCAATCCGACCTGACGACGGCATACAACGATGCGGCAGGACGGACGCCCGCCACCGCGGCGCCCCCCGATCTCGGTGGCCTGACTCTGGTGGACGGCACCTACAACACGGCCGGCCCGATGGGACTGACCGGCACCGTCACCCTCGATGCGCAGGGTGATCCCAACTCGGTGTTCATTTTTCAGGCCGGATCCACGTTGATCACCGCGTCGAACAGCACGGTCGCTCTCATCAACGGAGCCTCACCTTGCAACGTGTTCTGGCAGGTGGGTAGCTCAGCGACCCTGGGGACCAACACCACCTTCGTCGGAACCATCATGGCGTTGACCTCGATCTCGGTGCAGACCGGCACCACCGTGAACGGACGCGTATTGGCACGTAACGGCGCAGTCACTCTGGACACCAACACCATCACCCGACCCAACTGCGGCACGGTGCCGCCGACGTCCACGACGACACCGCCGCCGACCACGACAACTACGACCACGGCACCGCCGACCACGACAACCACGACCACGGCACCGCCGACCACCACTACGACCGTCACCAACGGTCCCATCATTCCGATTCCCATTCCGATCCCCATCCCCATTCCGATCCCCCCCGGCGGAGGCATCCCCGGCATCCCCGGCATCCCCGGCATCCCCGGTGTCCCCGGCCCTCCCGGCCCGCCGGCACCCCCCGGCCCTCCGGCACCCCCCGGCCCTCCGGCTCCTCCGGCTCCTCCGGCTCCTCCGGCTCCTCCGGCTCCTCCGGCTCCTCCGGCTCCTCCGGCTCCTCCGGCTCCTCCGGCTCCGCCCGCTCCCCCCGCTCCCCCCGGCGGTCCTGGTGGACCTGGTGAACAGGGCGGACCCGGCGAACAAGGTGGCCCGGGTGAGCAGGGCGGACCCGGCGAACAAGGCGGACCCGGCGAACAAGGCGGACCAGGCGGACCCGGCGGCGGAGGCAAGGGCGGCCCTGGCGGCAACGGATACATCATCCCCAAGGGGCATCCGGAAACGGGGGCCGGCGGCACCACTCCACACTCCCGTGACAGCGTGCTTCTCCGATCCCTTGCAGTGCTTGCTCTGGCCGGACCGGGCATAGCGGCAGGCCAGGGGGCGCGACTGCGCAGGAGGCAGCGATGAGCGGCCCGAGCCCCGAGTGGTCGGACCCCGTCCCGGGCCCCGAGTGGCCAGGGCCCGAGGGGGCGATGGGCAGAGTGAAACGCTGGTGGGTGGTGGCAGCGGTCCTGATACTCATCGCGACCGCTGTCCTCGCCTTGCGCAGCTATCAGGAGTCGGGAGATCCCCAGCTCGGACAGCCATCCGTCACCGACACCGTGCCGGCACCCTCCGACGGGGCGTCCGGCCCGGCACCGGTCGCGCTGCGGATCCCCGCGCTGGGGGTGGACGAAACACTCATCACTCTTGGACTCAATCCCGACGAAACAGTCGAAGTGCCCACCGATTTCGACAAGCCGGGGTGGTACAAGTTCGGGCCGGCTCCGGGCCAGCTGGGTTCGGCAGTGATCCTGGGGCACGTCGATTCCTATGAGGGTCCGGCGGTGTTCTACCGATTGAAAGACCTCGAGGCGGGAGACTCGATCGAGGTGAGCTTGGCCGACGGCACCATCGCTCATTTCGCGGTCACCAAGGTGGAGACGTATCCGAAGACGGAGTTCCCGGCCGAGGAGGTTTACGGCTCGCACGGTGATGAAACGCTGCAACTGGTCACCTGTGGGGGAGAGTACGACGCGGACGCCCGTAGCTACCTGTCCAACATCGTGGCCTACACCTCTCTGGTTGATACCGACAGCGGGGAAGCTCCGGCCGCTGCCGGCCAGAAATGATCTGGCAACCGGGAAGTCCACGGGAGGTGAGCATTCGGCCACCGTGGTCGGTTGTGGAGGCACGCTGTGGACTCGACGGGACTGTGGGGTACGACCCCGCGCAGGTTCTCGGCACGCCAAGATGTAGTCGATCAATCTTGTCGCCGCAGCCCGGACGTCCGGAGCAAGGTGCGCAAGAACCGGCCGTGGCACGCGCCTCCCTAGCAGGCGAATGTCATTGAACACGAACCAAAGTGAGCACGCAGGACGATAATCCTGGAACGCGCATGCTCAGTACATGCGGCGCGCGGTCATCCCAGTCGGGTGGATACGCCAGCTGTAGCTATCGGGAGGTCGCCGCCTCAGACGCCGAGCAACAAGATTCCGGTCACCAGTAACGCACCGACCTTGACCACTTCCAGGCCGATATAGACGTAGTGCGCGTGAGAACGGGGGACGTCTTCACCGGCGAGGACGCGGTCGGATCGTCGCGACAACCGGGGTCGGACACCGACCAGTTGCACCAGGAGCGCCGCGACGGCCGTCGCTCCTGCCACCACCACCCGGGCAGGTGGTCCGTCTATGAGGAGTCCGACAATGAGCAGTGCCGCCCACACCATCTCGGTGATGTTCAGAGCACGGAACACGAGCCGGCCGATCCCCAGCCCGAGCCGCACCGTCACCCCGGGTGCGCGGAACTTCAGCGGCGCTTCGAGGAACGAGATGGCGACAACCATCCCCAGCCAGGTGAAGGTCACCGCGATCGACACGGCATGCGCTGCGGTCACTGGCTCCTCCACTCCTGGTCCCGCCGGTCCGGCGAGCGTGATCTCAGACAGTCTGCACCAGGTCCGAGCCAAGTGGACAGCGCTGGATCGTCCGGCTTGACCAGGCAAGACGATCGGTGTCAACGGTGCTGGCAATTCTGGGTGCCGACTAGGATCGGTTCTCGTGCCTTCCTCCGCTGTCTCCGAACGGGAACGCGTCTCTTCGCCGACGCCATCACCTTCCTCGACTTCGGCCCGATCTTCGAGGCGTGGGAAGCGGACTTCGGTCGCACCTACGTCCTCGGTGACGACCCCGCCAAGATCGCACTCCGCGACGCTCTCGAGCCGGTGTGGCAGCGCGGCCGCGATTACTTTCATGCACATCCCGACGTCACCGGGGCGGAGCTCTATGCCCATGTCGTCGACCTTGCCCGACAGAGTGGATGGGAGTTCGGTTCCTCGATCGCCGGGCATTTGGTCGGCGAGTTCCCGCACGAGAAGATCGCCGGTCACAAGACCGACTCCTACATCAAGCCGGGATCAGCCGGGCCGATGCGTCGGCTCGATGCTGCCGGTCGGCCGTGCCACTGGATCCTCGAGATCCACCTCGTCAATCGTGCCCGGGGAATCGGTGGTTTCTTCGAGCAGCTCCTGGACCTGAGCCGATGAGCACCCGACACCGAGACCGACGGTGATCCTCTTGTTCTCCTGTCAGGGAGCGGCGAAGCCTGCGGCGGCGAGAATCTGTCCAGGTGGGGAGATGCGAGTCAGTCCCCCGCTGGCCCTTGGCCGGAAGGCGGTGCTGCGGGCTCCGGTATGCGCCTCATGCGGAACGAGTTGAACAGCCCGATGAGACCGGCGAGGATGGGGATGAGCAAAGCGATTTGCAGGGCGAGCGGTCGTGCGTCGGTGTTGATGCGGATGATCTCGTCCTGAATCTCCGGGGGTTGGTCCACGAGCAGCTGTTCGAGCTGGGTGTTGCTCATGACTTCGGCATCGTCCTCGAGCACCTGCGCCACCTGCTGCTGCTCTGCCGGCGGGAGCACGGTGCTCGATTCCGCCATCGAGGTGAAGGTGAGGGACAGCGTTGCCAGCATGATGGCGCCGGCGAACGCCAGCCCGAACGAGAGCCCGAACGATCCTGCCGCGGAATTGACACTGGCGGCCTCGCTGATCCGCTCTTCCTCGATCGGTGCCAGTGTGTAGTTGTTGAGCTGGGACACCAGCAACCCCAACCCGGATCCGGCGATCACCAACGGGATCACCAGGCCCCAGCCGAACTCGGCCCGCGGCACGATCGGGATCAGCGCCGCGATCCCGATCGTCAGAAGCACGAATCCCCAGCGGATGATGCTGCTCGGGCGTCGGTCGCCCGCCTTCTTGCCCGCGAGCACCGCCACTGCGAACATGCTGAGCGAGAGGGGTGCGAGGGACAATCCCGCCTGCATCGCGTTGTATTCGAGCACCATCTGCAGGTAGATCGGCAGCGCGATCATCGTGCCGCCCAGGGCGATCTGCTGGAGCATCTGCCCGGTGATGCCCAGTCGGAAGACCTTGGAGTGGAACAGATCCGGGTCCAGCAGTGTCGGTTTCCCCTGACGTTTGCGCCGCACGAGCCAGTACGTCAGTCCGGCCATCGCGATCGCACCGAGTATCAGGAGCGCACCGACGGATTCGCCGCCCTCCTGCCATACCAGGATTCCGAGCACGATCCCGCCCATGCCCAGAACGGAGAGGGCCGCCCCCACCAGGTCGATCACCCGGGGTCCCGTGTACGGCACATCGCGGACCAGTTTGATGCCGGAGAGCACGACCGCGATGATGACGACCTCGAGCACGAACCCGACGCGCCACGAGAGGTAGGTGGTGATGAAACCGCCGAGCAGCGGTCCGACGGCGGCGGCGATCGCGGCCGCCGCCCCGACCAGGGCGTAGACCTTCTTTTGGGCCGCTCCTTCGAAATTGCCGTGGATGAGGGACTGCATGGCGGGCAGCAGAAGTGACGCGCCGATTCCACCGAGTACGGCCCAGAAGATGATGATCGCCGTCAGGCTCTGCGCGAGCGCCATCGCCGACGCACCGACTGCGTAGCCGAGCAGACCCAGCACGTACGCCCGTTTGCGTCCGATGAGATCGCCGACCTTGCCACCGATCAGGATGAATGCGGCAGATACCAGCGCCTCGAGCGCAATCGCCGCCTGGACGCCGCTGACGGTCGTGTCGAGGTCGCGAACCACCGACGAGATCGACACGTTCATCAGCGATGTGTCGACGACGAGCACGAACATCGCCATCGCCAGCAGGAGTCCGAGCAGGCGGGAAGGGCCCACTGCTTTCTCGGAGGGATCGCTGGTCGTCGGTCCTTCGGTCATCGCAGACCCACCGTCCCGGCTGTCGTGTAGGGCGGCAATCCACGGCGAGCTACCCAAGACGTCACGGCCACCTCCTGGGCGCACACCCGCCCAGGTCCTCGGGCCCGGGTGGGAATGGGGTAGACGCGATCGCAACGTCCATCCCGCAACACCGAGTGTCTCATGTGTGGGGGCGACCTACCTAGAGAACAAAGAACCCGGCGGGGCACCGGCCACGCAAAACTCGGAGGCGCCATTGTCGATGTCGGTCGGTCGGCTCAACGGATATCGTGCAATCAGGTGGTCGTCTCGGCGCTGCGCGAACTCAGGTCGGTGCGATCGGTTCGAACGGCCGGATTTCGTCGTCGCCGGGCCGGACCACCCCGGCCGAGGATTCCGGCACTTCGTTCCACGCACCTTCGAGGTCGCGGAGTGGCTCGGAGACCACGAAACGGGTCTCCTCGCCCAGGTGGTGCAGTACCTCGACCTCCGGGTGCAGGGCGCGCAGCTTCGCGATGCCGGTGGAGAAGAACAGTGACCTCGACTGCCGCTCACTCGAATAGCGGAAGATCCACAGCGATGCACCGTCGGTGGTCGCGACGGTCATCTGCACCGGATCCTCGACCCCGTGCGTGCGGCCCACATCTTCGACGAAGCCGACCGCGCGCGCAACGGCATCGAAGGGGTCGTCGACGAGACCGAACGTCAGGGCGAGGAAGAACAAGGTTTCGGAGTCCGTGGACCCCTCGATGTCGGGAAACAGGGCCGGGTCGACGGCCATCACCAACTCGCGTCTGATCTCGTGGAAACCGCGCAGCGCGCCGTTGTGCATCCACAACCACTGCCCGTGCCGGAACGGGTGACAGTTGCTGCGTTGCACCGGCGTCCCGGTCGAGGCCCGCACGTGGGCGAGCAGCATCGGCGTTCGCACCTGCCTGGTGATCTCCCGCAGATTGCTGTCGTTCCAGGCCGGTTCGATGCTCTTGTACACCGCCGGTTCGGTGCCTTCGCCGTACCAGCCGACCCCGAACCCGTCACCATTCGTGGTCGTCGCTCCGAGACGCGAGTGCAGACTCTGATCGATCAGCGAATGTTTAGGGCGGAACAGCAGGTCTTCCGCGAGGATCGGCTCACCCGAGTACGCCATCCACCGGCACATACATCAATTCAAGCAGAGCCGACCCTGTCTGCGACAGCCCCGACGGGCACCGGTTCTCGCCGCACCGGATCGTCGCCTGCCTGCCGTTTTGCGCCGCGCGTGTCAGGTGAGCGCCTTTGCCTTGAGGGTGTCGAACTCGGCCTGGGTGATGGTGCCGGCGTCGAGCAGTGCTTTCGCGTCGGCGATCTGTTCGGCAGCCGACTTCCCGGCCACCTCCCTGATGTAATGGTCGGTCGCCTGCTTCGCCGCGCTCTGCGCCTCGAGGTGCCGCTCCGCCATGCCGCGGCCCCGGGCGATGAGGTAGACGAACACACTCAGGTACGGCAGCACGATCAGGAAAATGATCCACAGCGTCTTGCCGAGACCGGACATGCCGCGGTCGCGGAACAGATCACCGAGGACCTGAAACAGGATCATCAGGTAGGCGACGAACGCGAACACCATCAGCGTGTACCAGAACAGGTCCCAGAATGAATCCAACATGGTGTGACTCCTTCGAGTGCGGCGGCCGCGCATATGGGCTGCCTGGGTGCGGAGCAGAAATCAAACGTGCACGTTCACGAAGCAAGCATCCACCTCCCGGGCGCCTTTGGTTGGTGGTTTTGCGCAGATCACGGCCGCCGGGGCAAGCGAGGGGTCGATCCAGCCCGCGCGCGGTGACCACTGGACGACGCCGACCGGAATCTCGGCGAAGTACTCCGGGCATCTTGCGATCGGACTCGGCCGCGGACGGTGAAACGGCTGATCCGCCCGAGTAGTCTGTGCTGGCATGGCACGGGATGAGCGCGGTGTGACAGCCCAGAGTGAGGACTTCGCTGCCTGGTACAACGAGGTGGTGTTCAAGGCCGGCCTTGTGGATCGAGGTCCGGCCAAGGGCACCATGGTGATCCGACCGTACGGGTACCGGCTGTGGGAACTGTTGCAGTCCGAACTCGACCGCCGCATCAAGGACACCGGTCACGAGAATGCGTACTTCCCGTTGCTGATTCCGGAAAGCTATCTGGGCCGGGAAGCCGAACACGTCGAAGGGTTTTCCCCGGAACTGGCGGTGGTCACCCATGCCGGCGGGAAGGAACTCGAAGAACCGCTGGTGGTGCGGCCGACGTCGGAGACGATCATCGGCGAGATGATGGCCAAGTGGATCAGCTCGCACCGCGACCTGCCGCTGCTGTTGAACCAGTGGGCGAACGTGGTTCGGTGGGAGTTGCGTCCGCGAATGTTTCTGCGCACCACAGAATTTCTGTGGCAGGAGGGCCACACCGCGCACGTCGACGAGGCTGCCGCCCGCCGTGAGACGATGCTGGCGCTCGACATCTATCGTGAGGTGGCACGTGAGTTGGCCGCGATCCCGGTCGTTCCGGGCGAGAAGACGCCCGGTGAACGGTTCGCGGGTGCCGTGGCGACGTACACGATCGAGGGCATGATGCGTGACGGCCGTGCGTTGCAGTCCGGCACCTCGCATTACCTGGGCAGCAAGTTCGCGTCGGCTTTCGACATCCGTTTCACCAGCGAGTCGGGACGAGAGGAGTTGTGTCACACCACATCGTGGGGTATGAGCACCCGGATGATCGGTGGCATCGTCATGACTCACGGCGACGACAAGGGCCTGGTGCTCCCGCCGCGGTTGGCGCCCCACCAGGTGGTGATCGTGCCGATCACCCGTGGCGGCAACGTTGCGGTCGAGGAAGCGGCCGACGAGCTTGCCCGCCGCCTGCGGTCGGTTGGGGTGCGGACCCATGTCGATGCCCGCCCCCAGCTCACCCCGGGGTTCAAATACAACGAGTGGGAGTTGCGCGGCGTCCCGGTCCGGCTCGAGCTCGGGCCGCGAGATCTGGAGGCCGGCACGGTGATGATGGTGAAACGGCTCGGCGACGACGGCAAGCAGTCCGTGCCGATCGACTCCCTGCCCGAGACCATGCCCGGGGTCCTGGACGACTTTCAGGCCTTCCTTCTCGCTCGTGCGACCGCGTTCCGCGACAGCCACACTCGGACCGTCGACAACTGGGACGGTTTCGCGGACGCGGTCTCGACGGGGTGGGCACTGGCACTGCACTGCGGGATCGCCGCGTGCGAGGAGGAGATCAAGTCCCTCGCCGCTGCCACCCCGCGATGTGTTCCCCTCGGCGGCGAGCCGGAGACAGGTGTGTGCGTGCAATGTGGCGCGGCGTCGGCGTACGGCAGGCGGGTGATCTTCGGGCGCGCCTACTGACGGGGCGCACACGGTGTGTGCAGGGGTGGCTTTCGCCACCCCTCGGGGGACTATTCGCATGCCGGGTACTCGACGGACGCTGGGGATCTCGAAAGCTGACCACTCGGAGAGAGACGGCCCTCGACCGAAAGGAACCCCGCTATGCCCCGCATCCTCGGCACCACCGTCCCCGACGTTCACGAACACGATCCGCCGGGCGCCGCCATGCCCGCTGTCGAATCCGTCCACAAAGAGGTCCGGCACCACTGGGCCTTCGCCCGGATCGGCCTGTACCTGTTGCTCGCTTCCCTACCACTGCTCGCGATCTCGGCGCAGGTGTTCGGCGTCGTGCCGATGAATGCCACCGGTGCGCTGGTGATCATTCCGCTCGCCGCCACCCTCGCCGTGTTGTGCGTGTTCGCTCCGCACCCGATCGACCGCATCGTCGGCCATGGCCTCGGCTGGGGGATGTTCGCGTGTCTGGCCTACGACGTCTTCCGCCTCGACACCGTGTATCTGCTCGGGATGTGGGGCGACTTCATTCCGAAAATGGGTACGTGGCTGCACTCGGGAACCGACACCCGGACCGGCGCGATCGTCGGCTACCTGTGGCGGTACCTCGGCGACGGCGGCGGCATCGGAATCGCCTTCTTCCTCATCGCCCTCGCACTCGGCCTCCAGCATCGGTCGCGCCGTGTCGTCCTCCTCGCGTTCGTCACCTTCGCGGTGTTCCCGGTGTGGGTCGGGCTCATCGGAACGGTCGCCCTGTCGCCGCACGGACAGCACGACATGTTTCCGCTCACGCCGACGACGATCACGTTGTCGCTGGTCGGGCACCTGATCTTCGGGCTCGTGCTCGGCCTCGGCTTCCTGCGCGCCCGGGGCCGCCTCGGCCAGCACTGGCCGTGGCCGCCGCTGCTCCCGGTGCGGTCGCGGGCCGGTGCGCCACGGCCGCGCAGTGAGGCGCTGGTGCCCGCGTGCGGCGAGTGCGGCGCGACCGAACGGTAGGACCCTCCCCAGGTGAGGTGCCGGTCCTTCACCCTCCGGCCCACTGCCACGGACAGCAGCATCAGCAGTGCCGCCCCCACGAAGCAGGTGGCGTAGCCGAGGTGCGGGGCGAGGAGTGAGATGACGAACGGGACTGCGAAGCCGATGTAGATCAGGCAGTAGAACACCGCGACGGTCTGCGCGAGTTCGTCTGCGGGTGCCAATTTTTCGACGGACGCGAGACCGGAACCGAGCAGGATGCCGTAGCAGGATCCGAGGAGGAACGCCGCGACGACGATCGCGGCGACGGACAGCGCACCGTCCGTGTATGCGACCACGGTCGCGGCGCCGAAGCCCAGCACCCCGAGGGCGATGCCGACCCGGACCCCGGCGGCGGCGTCGTCCTGCTGCGACCACCGTTTGGCCCACGGCTGGATCACCGCCCCGGTGATCAGGGTCAGCGCCGCGATGAGCCCGGTGAACGCCACCGACGTGGAGCGCAGCGACTCGGAGACGAGCGGCGGAAGGATCGCGAACGACACGGTCGCCACACCGAACACCCACGGCGCCCAGGGGGCGATGCCCCACCGGAACTGGGGTGTCGCCAGCACCGACAGGGGTTTGGCGGTGAGGTCGGTGGCGCGGACCCGCACGTCGGGCACAGCCCACACCAGCGCCAGGGCACCGACCATCAACGCGACGTGCACCAGGTACGGGAGCAGTTCGGGGGCGGGGAGCCACTGCGCGATCACGCCGGCGAACAGGGCCCCGCAGCCGAATCCCGCGGACAACGACACGGCGGCGCGGCGTGCACCCGCCCCGGCGGGCGCGGTGGAGCTGAGTTCCTTCATCCAGGCGGTTCCGGCGCCGAACGCCATGCCGGAGGCGAGTCCGGCCAGCACCCGGCCCAGATAGAGCAGGTCGGGGACGGCGGCGCCCGCGATGAGCACGAGCGAGGAGACGATGCCCACGGGGATCATCGGGCGGATCACCGCGCGCCGGCCGAACCGGTCGGACACGCGGCCGAAGTACAGCAGGGCGGGCACCAGCCCGACGACGTACGACGCGAGCATCGCGGTGAAGGCGCCGTTTCCGAGACCGAGATGTTCGCGGTAGACGAGCTGCATCGGGGCGAACTGGTTGGCACCCCAGCTGACCGCGAACAGCGCGGCGGCGAGGCGGACCCAGGGCGAGAGCATCACCTGATCCTCCCAGAGCCCGTAGCGCGGCGAAGTATCAACTCTTCACAGCTCGGGCGACGCATTCCTGTGCACACTGGCCGTGTGCGGCGGGTGTGGGGATGTCTAGCGTCGACCCCTGAGCACGAGCCGAGGAGGACATGTGTGGGGTAACGACGGCAGCTGGGTCGGCTCGGACGCGCGGACGATCGCCCGCGCGGTGACGAACCGGGAAGTCTCCGCGAGTCAGGTGCTCGACGACCACCTGGCGCACATCAAGGCCCGGAACCCGGAGCTGAACGCCGTCGTCACCGTCGCCGAGGATCAGGCGATCCGGGCCGCCGACGACCTCGACACCCGGATCGGCCGAGGGGAGGACGTCGGTCCGCTGGCCGGGGTCCCGTTCACCGTGAAGGACCTGATCGCGACCGCGGGTGTCCGGACGACGGCGGGGTCGCGCGCGCTCGAGCACAACGTGCCGCGTGTCGACGCGCCCGCGGTGGCCGCGATGAGGGCGGCCGGCGCGATTCTCGTCGGGAAGACGAACACCCCGGAGTTCGGGGCCAGCGGGCTCACCCACAACGACCTGTTCGGGTACACGGTGAATCCGCTCCGGCCCGACGGTGTTCCCCGCTCACCTGGTGGGTCGAGCGGCGGCGAGGCGGCGGCGGTCGCGTCCGGGATGAGCGTGGTCGGTCTCGGCACCGACTTCGGCGGCTCGGTGCGCTGGCCCGCCCACTGCACGGGGCTGCGCTCGGTGCGCCCGACGATCGGCAGGGTGGACCCCGACGGACAGTATCCCGGCGTCCCGTCGGGCGATCACGTGCTGACCAATCCGGCGACCATGCACGGCACGCTGCAGACGATCGGTCCGATGGCGCGGACCCTGGACGACGCGGCGCTCGTGCTGCGGGTGCTCTCGTCCCGGCAGTATCACTGGACGGACCCGGCTTCGGTGGACCTCTCACGCCTCGACATCACGTGGGCGCCCGGTGAGGGCACCGTGCCCGTCGGCGAGGAGATCGCCGCGGCCGCTGCCGGTGCTGCCCGACATCTCGGTGCCCGCCCGTACGAGGGCGGGGCGCTGTCGGAGGGCTCCGATCTGTTCGGCAGGTTGCGTGCGGTCGAAACCCACACCGACATCACCGAACTCGGCACAGACTTCGGAAACAACATCGCCACGATGCTCGCCGCCGCGCGGGACGTGGACCGGCGCCTGGTCGAGCGTCTGTGGGCGCAGCGAGCGCAACTCGTGCACCGACTGCTCGGCGAGATGGGCGACGTCCTCGTCCTTCCCGTCGCCTCGATCCCGGCGCCGCCGCTCGGCGACGAAGTGTTCGACGTCGGTGGGCAGTCGCTCACGTGGTCTCAGGCCCTGGCGAGTTGCCGCGCGATCAGCGTGACGGGTCTGCCGTCCGTCGTCGTTCCGGTGGGAATCACCCGGTCCGGGTTGCCGATCGGCGTGCAGGTCGTCGCGCGGCCGTGGTGCGAGCACGTGGCGTTGGCCGTGGCCGCCCGGTTGTGAGGCGACCACGGCCGACGCGGGTGTCAGATCACCCGGTCGCGCCGGAGGCCCTCGATGTCTTCGTCGCTCAGCCCGAATTCACCGAGCACCTCGGCCGTGTCCTGCCCCAGCACCATCGGCGGCGCATTCCGGATCGGCAGGGTCTCGGCGTCCACCCAGAACGGACCCCGGACCAGTGGCACTTCACCGCCGTCCGGCGCGGTTACCGGCTGCACCATCTTCAGCGCCTGCACCTGGGGGTCGGCGAAGGCCTGATCGATCGTGTGGACGGGACCGCACGGGATGCCCGCCGCGCGAATCGACGTCACCCATTCGGCGGCCGGCCGCACCGACAGCAGTTCGAGAAGTTCCTTGGTGAGCCGATCGCGGTGTGCGAGTCGTGATTGGCCGGTGCGGTATTCGGGCCGGTCGGCGAGTTCGGGATCCCCGAGAACCTGGCACAGCGACACCCAGTGCCGGTCCGAGCCGGTCGCGATGATGATGGGGAAATCGGCCGTGTCGAACGTGCCGTACGGCGTGATGGTGGGATGTGTGTTTCCGTTCGGTTCCGCGACGCGTCCGGTGCTCAGGTAGTTCTGCGCCTGGAACGACATGATCGACAGGGCCGATTCGAGCAGCGACGTCTGCACGTGATGGCCGGCGCCGTCATTGCCCCGGGACACGAGTGCCGCCGTGATGCCCAGCGCCGCATAGATACCGGACACCGTGTCGATGATCGGGACGCCGACGCGCATCGGCGTGTGGTCGCCGGCGCCGGTCACCGACATCAGACCCGACATGCCCTGCGCCACCTGATCGAGACCCGGTGAGAACTGCTCGGGTCCGGTCGGGCCGAAACCGCTGACACTCATGACGATCACCCCGGGATTGTCCTCGGCGAGCGACTCCTGGTCGAGTCCCATGTCCGCGAGGACGCCGGGACGGAAATTCTCCACGATGACGTCCACGTCGACGGCCATGCGGCGCAGCAGTTTCCGGCCCTGCTCGCTGCGCATGTCGAGTGCGACGGAGCGTTTGCCGCGGTTGACGGACGCGAAGTACAGGCTGTCGCTGCCGTCGAACGGCGGCCACTGCCGGGAACTGTCGCCACCGGAACGGGCCTCGACCTTGATGATGTCGGCGCCGAAATCCGACAGCAGTGCCGTGCACAGCGGACCGGCGAGGGCCCGCGTGAGGTCGAGGACCCGGATCCCGTTGAGCAACTGATTCATGGTGGATCCTCGGTTCTCTGTGAAGGAAGGGGGACCGTCCGAGAATTGCGGAGACGCCGAACGATAGCGATGGCGAGAATGCACAAGCGGCCGCTGGGGATTTCGGCGCATTGTGTGCCGCGGCCGCCGGTCGCCACCGGTTAGCGTGAGGTTCCCGACGAATCACCCGAGGAGTACGAGACGATGCGCGACATCCTGACGGGCTTGGAAGCGTGGTTCGACCGCGGCGAGAATTTCGTCCTCGCCACGGTGGTGCGCACCTGGAAATCGTCTCCGCGGGCACCGGGCGCGGCGATGGCCGTGTCGGAATCCGGTGAGGTGCTCGGAAGTGTGTCCGGTGGGTGTGTCGAGAGCGCGCTGTACGAGACGGCGCGGGACGTGCTGGCCGACGGGCGCAGCCGGACGGAAGTGTTCTGCGTCGCGGACGACGACGCGATCGGTGTCGGTCTCACGTGCGGCGGCACCATCGAGGTTTTCGTTCAGCGCATCGGGAGCAGCGACTTCCCGGACTTCGCGGACGTGGCCCGAAGGATCCGTGGCGGTGAGTCGATCGCCGTCGTGACGGAGACCGGTGACGGTTCACGGACCCGGCGCAGCGTGATCACCGGGGACGCACTCGCGGGCGACCTCGACCTGCCCGAGACCGGTGTCGAGGATGTCCGCCGTCGTCTCGACGCCGGTGAGTCGCTGGTATATCAACTGCAGTCCGAGACGGTGTGCATGGTCGAGATCTTCGCGCCCCCACCGCGGATGTACATCTTCGGGGCCATCGACTTCGCCGCGGCCATGTGCTCGCTGGGCGCATTCGCCGGCTACCACGTCACGGTGATCGACGCCCGCGCCGTGTTCGCGACGCGCGCCCGGTTCCCGGACGCCGACGACGTCGTCGTGATGTGGCCGCACCGGTTCCTCGAGACCGCGCCGGTCGACCACCGGACGGTCCTCGCGGTGCTCACCCACGACGAGAAATTCGACATCCCGCTGCTGGGCCTGGCCCTCCGATCGGACGCCGCGTACATCGGCGCGATGGGCAGCCGGGCCACGCACGAACGCCGGGTCTCCTTGCTGCGCGAACAAGGGACGACCGCGGCGGAGCTGGCGCGGCTGCATTCACCGATCGGCCTCGACCTGGGTGCCCGCACCCCGGAGGAGACCGCGGTGTCGATCCTCGCCGAGATGATGAAGACGACCCGGGGCACGTCGGGGCGGGGGCTCCAGCAGCTGAGCGGTCCGATTCACCGTGATGCGCCGGCCGGGACCGGCCGTCCGCTCGAGTGCACCGCGTGACCATCGTTTGACGGGTATTCGGGTCGCGACTTAAGGTCACACTTTCGCGCCGTCCGGGGCGAGTGTCGTATCAGGTGAGCAGGGTGTTGCAGTGACGACGAGGGATGTCGGTAGTTCCGCTCCCGGATTCCGCGCAGCCGCCGACACCGGCGACGGGCCTGGTCCGGGCGTTGCGCCGCAATCGTTCGCCGACGTGCTGGTGTCCGATCTCCTCGTCTCCCCGACCCTGGTCGCCGGCGCGACCGGCACCTCGCGTGAGGTGTCGAACGTCGCCGTGATGGCGGTGCCGGACATCGGACCGTGGCTCCGGACCGGACAGTTGCTGCTCACCACGTCCGCGGTTCTCGGCCGGCTGGTCGAGCCGATCGACGCGTTTCTCGCCCGGCTCGACAGGCGGGGCGTCTCCGGGCTCGCCGTCCGGCTCGACGACCCCACCGCGACGCTGCCGGCCGAGATGTCCGACGCGGCCGACGAACTCGGGCTTCCCGTCGTCGTGGTCGAGGACCTGTACTCGCAGGCACACCCGCTGGCGGGTGCGCTCGCGGAGTTGTCGGCCCGGCAGGTCGACGCCGTGTTCGAGGCGGACCGGTTGCGGAGAGTGCTCGTCGACGTCGTGATGGCCGGCGGTGGATTCGCCGAACTCGCCGTCGCCGTCCACGGTGAACTGGGCGGGGCCGTGCTGATCACGACACCCGACGGACGTCAGCTGTGCCGTGCCGGGGACGAGTCCGAGCTGAACCGGCTGGCGTCGAGTGCGGCGCTCGACTCCACCGGCCGGGTCCGCACCGATTCGACGGAGGGCGGGCTCGGTCTGCACCGGCTGGGTCACGAGTTCATCGCAGTGTCAGCGATTTCGGCCAACGGCATCGATCACGGGCGGTTGGTGCACTTCAGCACCGGGCACCCGCTGCGCAGCGAAGACCTGTATCTCGTCGAGCAGGCTGCGGCGGTGTGCGCCCTGGTGGTCGCCCGCGAACTCGTCGTGTCCTCGGTGGAGGAGAAGCACCGCGCGAACTTCGTGCGGGACCTGCTGCTCGGCCGCGGCGGCGAACACGAGCACGTCGTCGCGCACGCCAAGACGTTCGGCTGGGACCTGGACCGTCCCGTGGTCGTCGTGGTGATCGAACCCGATCCGGTCGGTGAGGACGAGCCGTCGATGCCCACCCGGATGCCGCTTGTCGAGCGGCAGGCGCGGGCATTCACGAGCGCCGTCGCGGGCCGGGACACGGGCGCCGCCGTCACCGCACTGGCGACGGAGACGGTGATCCTGATGGGTGTCGGCACCGACACGATGAACCTGGTCCACGAACTGGTCGCGTACGTGCGCGGCGACGGCGGCGGTGGGCGCAGGCCCTTCGGGGTGGGGGTGTCCCGGCCGACGGATTCGGTGGACGGCATCCCGGCCCTCTACGGCCAGGCCCGAACCGCGCTGAAGGTGGGACGGCAGATCACCGGCGCCTGGGCCGTGACGCATTTCGACGACCTCGGCGTCTACCGGCTGCTGAGCCTCGTCGAGGACGACCGGGAACTCGAGTCGTTCGCCTCCGAGACCCTCCGCGAACTGACCGCCGACACACCCGAGGCGCAGGACATGCGGCGCACCCTCGAGGTGCTGCTCGCCACCAACATCAACATCGCCGAAACCGCACGTCAACTCCACTTTCACTACAACACCCTGCGGTACCGGGTGGTGAAGCTGGAGAAGATGCTCGGGTCGTTCACCGATCACCCCGAATTGCGCCTCGACCTGTCGCTCGCCCTCAAGATCATGGCGATGCGCGGCATCAATTCCTAAAGTTGCCAATTTCGCCGGGCACGCACTGGCAGATTCTTCTCACGCCGGGTGGCTGACGCTGTAATAACGTTTCCCTCCTATCGAGGTGCAACTGTGACATGCGGCACATCATCGAAGCTGGCCGCCGGCACCCCTGCACCGTCACCTGTCTGAAAGGTCCCCCTATGCCTATCTGGACACTGCACGGAGATGGCAAGACCATCGCGCCCGGGGAGGTCGTGGCTCCGAGCGAACGGCTCAGCTGGGGTCGCACGATCGGGCTCGGCGGCCAGCACGTGGTCTCGATGTTCGGGGCCACGTTCGTCTTCCCGATCATCATGGGTCTCAATCCTCAACTGGCCGTAATGTTGTCGGGTTTCTGCACCCTCTTCTTCCTGCTGGTCGTCAAGGGTCGGATTCCCAGCTACCTGGGGACGTCGGCCGCGTTCGTCGGCGGCATCGCCGCCATCCGCGCCCAGGGCGGCACCTCCGCGCAGGTGACGGGGGCGATCCTGGTGTCGGGTCTCGTGCTCGCCGGGATCGGCGTGCTGATCCACTTCCTCGGCGGCGGGGTGGTGTTCAAGATCCTGCCGCCCGTGGTCACCGGCGCCGTCGTCATGTTGATCGGGTTCAACCTGGCCCCGGTCGTGGCCGGAACCTACTGGCCGCAGGACCAGTGGGTCGCGTTGACGGTGATGGTGGTGCTGGTGGTGGCGAGCGTCGCGCTCCGCGGGTTCCTCGGGCGGGTCGCGATCTTCCTGACGCTGCTCTTCGGATACGTGCTGTCGTGGGTGCTCGACCTGACGACCGGCATGATCACGTCGTACGACCCGGTCGCCGGCGGGGTCACCGAACACTTCCGCGTCAACTGGGACGGAGTCTCCTCGGCGTCGTGGATCGGGCTGCCGCCGTTCTCCGACGAGGCGAACGGCATCGTGGGCATCCACGCGCCGTCGTTCAGTCTCACGTTCATCGTCCTCGTGCTGCCCGGTGTGATCGCCCTGATCGCGGAGAACGCCGGACACGTCAAGGCCGTCGCCGAGATCACCAAGACCGACCTCGACCCGATGATGGGACGCGCCCTGATCGGCGACGGCCTGGCCACCACCATCGCGACCAGCGTCGGCGGATCCCCGACGACCACGTACGCCGAGAACATCGGCGTCATGGCCGCGACGAAGGTGTATTCGACGGCCGCGTACGCCGCGGCGGGCGTCATTGCGATGCTACTGGGGTTCTCCCCCAAGTTCGGTGCCGTCATCTCCGCGACCCCCGGCGGTGTGCTCGGCGGAATCACGGTGGTGCTCTACGGGATCATCGGCCTGCTCGGCGCGAAGATCTGGAAGGAGAACGGCGTCGACTTCGGCAACCCGCTCAACCTGATGCCCATCGCCGCCGGCCTGATCATCGCGATCGGTGACACGGAGCTGACGTTCACGGACAGCTTCTCCCTCAGCGGCATCGCGCTCGGCACGATCGTGGTGATCGGGATGTACCACCTGTGCCGCGTCATCGCCCCGAAGGACGCCGACCACGTGGGGGCAGGCGGTCACACCCCGAAGCCGACCGCGGACGACGGAACGGCCCCCGATCGGGTCGGTCAGCTCACGTGATCTGCCATCGGTGGGACGTGAGTTTTGTCACTAGTTCACGAAACGTCGAGCGTACGATACGGGCAGGATCTGAGGAATGAAACCGTCGCCACTGACTTATCACCGACCTCGGTCGATCGACGAGGCCTGTCAGATCCTCGCGGACGTGGCTCACGAGGGAAAGGTGCTCGCGGGCGGGCAGTCGCTGATCCCGTTGCTGTCCATGCGGCTGGCCGCGCCGGCGCACCTCGTCGACATCGGATCCATCCCCCGGCTGGACGCGGTGTCGTCGTCACGTGAGCTCGGTGTCACGTTCGACGCACTGGCCACCCACTCGGTGCTCGAGGCCGACCGCGGTGCCGCGCAGGTGCAGCCGCTGATCGGCCGCGGGCTGCGTCTCGTCGCACACCCGACCATCCGCAACCGCGGCACGACGGTCGGCTCGATCGTCCACGCCGACCCGTCCGCCGAGATGCCGGCCGTGCTCGCGCTGCTCGGTGGCTCGGTCAGCGTGCGTTCGGTGCGCGGGGTCCGGGAGATCCGCTCGACCGACCTGTTCGCCGGGCCGCTCGAAACCACGCTCGAGGCGGACGAGATCGCCACGAGCGTCACCGTCCCGGCCGCCGAGCCCGGTGTCGGGACGGCGATCGACGAGATCGCCCGCAGGCACGGCGACTACGCGCTCGTCGGGGTCGCGGCGCAGGTGCGGGTCGAAGGCGGTGCGGTCGCGGAGGCCCGGATGACGTACGTGTCGGCCGGCGAACTCGGTGAGGTCGTCGACTACACGGATGTGCTGCGGGGTGCGTCCGCGACGGACGACCGGGACCCGTTGTGGCGGAATCTGTCCGAGTTCGCGCGGGAGCGGATCGACACCGAGCCCGACATTCACGCCACCGCGCGGTACCGGTCGCAGCTGGTGGCGGCGCTGACCGCCCGGGTCGGGTTCGCGGCCGCGCAGGATGCAGTGCTCGACGGTGCCGCCGTGCACGCGTCGGCGGGAGGAAGGTGACCATGGCAAAGGCAACGGGCAGCATCGACGAGCAACTCGCCGAACTGCAGGAGGAGACGGGCGAACAGCACGTCGCGGTGACGTTCACGCTCAACGCGGTGACGCAGACGGTGGTGCTGCCGTCGCGCACGCTCGCGTCCGACGCGATCCGGCACCATCTGCGCCAGACGGGGACACACGTCGGCTGCGAGCACGGGGTCTGCGGCGCATGCACCGTGCTGCTCGACGGCAAACCCGTGCGGTCCTGTCTGGTGCTCGCGGCGAGCCTCGAGGGCAGGGCGGTCACCACCGTCGAGGGTCTCGTCGAGCCCGACGGCACCCTGCATCCGGTGCAGCAGGCGTTCATCGACTGCCACGGCCTGCAATGCGGATTCTGCACTCCCGGCTTCGTCACCACCATCGCCGCGTTCCTCGAGGAGAACGACTCGCCCACCCGCGAGGAGGCCACCGACGCGATCGCGGGAAACCTCTGCCGGTGCACCGGATACCAGAACATCAGGGCGGCCGTGCTGCGTGCCGCGGAGATCAAGCGCGAACGTTCGGGCGAGTTCCCGCTCGGCCAGGACGACGAGTCGTCGCGGGCCTCACTCGATCCGAAGGTCCGCGGCACGACCAACCCGGTCGGTGGAAGGGCAGGGCGAGCATGAGCGTCACGAAACCCCGCACCGAGCCCGCGCCCACCAAGGGTGCCGACGCGCCCGCCGCGTCGGAGAAGTTGTTCGGCAAGCCGATTCCCCGCACGGAGGACGCCCGGCTCCTGTCCGGCAACGGCCGCTACCTCGACGATCTGGGCCACAACGCGCTCATCGCCGCGTTCGTCCGGTCACCGCACGCGCATGCCCGCATCACGGGGATCGACATCGATGCTGCGCTCGATCTGCCCGGTGTGCACGCGATCTACACGTACGACGACCTCGTGGACGACTCCCCGGAGATGGCGGAGAACCTGCCCCTCCTGATCCCGCATCCGGCGATCACCGCCCCGCGCAACGGGTATCCGCTCGCCAAGGACGAGGTCAACCATGTCGGTGAGGCGATCGCGATGGTGGTCGCCGACAACCGGTACATCGCCGAGGACGCGTGCGCCAAGATCGACGTCACGTACGAGATGCTCCCACCGGTCGTGGGCATCGACGTGGCGCGGCAGGCGGACAACGCGGTGCACGCGGACGTCCCCGACAACGTCGCGGCGCACCTGCAGCACGGATTCGGCGACGTGGACGCGGAACTGGCGAACGCACCGCACCGGCTGACCCTGAACCTCGAGATCGAGCGGTCGGCGTCGATGCCGATGGAGGGCAAGGGCGTCTACGCGCGCTGGGACACCGACGAGCAGGCGCTCACGTTCTGGACGTCCACGCAGACGTCCACGTCGGCCCGTGCGGCGATCGCGGCACGACTGAAGATGGCGCACAACAAGGTCCACTGCATCGCACCCGACGTCGGTGGCGGCTTCGGCGTCAAGATCGTGCACCCGTGGCCGGAGGAGGTCATGGTCACCTGGGCCGCGCGGCGGCTCGGGACGGCGGGCATCTCGAGCGAGGTCAAATGGGTCGAGGACCGGCGCGAGCACTTCGTGTCGAGCGCGCACGAGCGCGGCCAGATCCAGGAAGTGACGGTCGGATTCGACGACGACGGCACACTCCTCGCGTTCGACTTCACGTTCTGGCACGACAACGGCGCCTACCTGCCGTACGGCATCATCGTCATGCTGAACACGTCGACGCAGGTGCTCGGGCCGTACAAGCCGAAATCGTTCCGGGTGGACGCGTACTCGCTGTACACGAACACGGTCATCGTCACGCCCTACCGCGGCGCCGGCCGCCCGCAGGCCGTGTTCGCGATGGAACGGGCGATGGACGCGATCGCGAAATATCTCGGCAAGGACGTCATCGAGGTCCGCGAACACAACTTCATCCGGCCCGAGGAGATGCCGTACGACTTCCACCTCACGTTCCAGGACGGCCGCCCGCTGATCTACGACACGGGCAACTACCAGGCCGGGATCGACAAGCTGAAGAAGCTCATCGACTGGGACGGGTTCGCCGAGTACAAGAAGCAGGCCACGGCGGAAGGCCGGGCCGTGGGCATCGGGATCGGCGCCTACGTGGAGGGCACCGGGCCGGGACCGTACGAGGGCGCCCACGTTCTCGTCGAGACGTCCGGGAAGGTCAAGGCCGCAACGGGTCTGACGACCCAGGGTCAGGGCCATCAGACGGCGTTCGCGCAGATCGTCGCGGACGATCTCGGCGTGCCGGTCACCGACGTGGAGATCGTCACCGGCGACACCCGCCGATTCGGCTATGCCGTCGGCACGTTCGCGTCCCGCGGCGCCGTGATGTCGGGTTCGGCGTTCCACGTGGCCGCGCAGATGGTGGCGGAGAAGGCCCGCACGATCGCCGGTGAGGCGCTGAACCTCGATCCCGCCGAACTGGAACTGCGCGGTGGGCACGTGTGCAAGATCGGCACGCTGCCCGGCGCCGAGGGCACGTCCATCTCGCTGGGTGTGGTCGCCGTGCTGTCGAACCCGCTGCGCTACGCGTTCGACGACGCGTCGAGGCAGGCCACCGGATTCGCGAAAGCCGACACGGACATGACGATTCCGCCGGTCCGGGAGGGCGAACAACCCGGGCTCGAGGCAACCGGCTACTACTCGCCGCCGACGTCGACGTTCGCATCCGGCGTGCACGCGGCGATCGTCGAAACCGATCCGGTGACGGCGGAGATCCACGTGCGGCGGTACGCCGTGATCCACGACTGCGGCAACGTCATCAACCCGCGGATCGTCGAGGGCCAGGTCATGGGCGCCGTCGCGCAGGGTGTCGGCGGCGCGCTGTACGAGAAGATCGTCTACGACGAGCACGGCCAGATGCTCAACGCGTCGTACATGGATTTCCTGATGCCGTTCGTCACCGAGATGCCCGACTCGCTCGAGATGGACCACACCGTCACCCCGTCCGGCCTCAATCCCCTCGGGATGAAGGGCGCAGGCGAGGCGGGCGTGATCCCGACGTCCGCCGTCATCGCGGCAGCGATCGAGGACGCCGAAGGCATCCCGATCACCTCCATGCCGATATCCCCGTCAGAGTTGTTCGAGCTTCGCCTCGCGCACGCGTCGTCACAGAGCAAGGAGAACGAATGAGAATCGCCGGCACCGCCCTACTGACGGCCCCACCGGAGGCCGTGTACGACAATCTGCAGGACGGACGGGTCCTCGCGGCGACCATCCCCGGGGTGCAGGCCCTCGAGCAGCTCAGCGACAACCATTACAAGTTGTCCATCACGGCGGGTGTCGCGTCCATCAAGGGCACCTATGACGGCGAAGTGATTCTGTCGCAGCAGAATCGGCCCGAGTCGTTCGTGATGACGGCATCGGGAGCCGGTGCCCCCGGCACCGTCAAGGCCGACGTGACGGTGCGGCTCGAGGAACGCGACGGCGGCACCCTGCTCAGCTACGACGCGGACGCCGTCGTCGGCGGCATGGTCGGCGGCGTCGGGCAGCGGATGATCACCGGCGTCGCGAAGAAGATGGCCGGGGTGTTCTTCAAGGGCATCGACGGCGTGATCGCCAACGGCATCCCGGCGGCCGAGGTCGCGGCGGCGCCGGGCGAGGTTCCGGCGGTCGCCGGCGTCGCGGGGGCGGCCCCGGTTCCCGCGGCGGCCGCAGCGCGGGTGCGGGTGCCCGAGGGCACCTCCACGGCAACCGTTCTCGCGTCGGCCGCACTCGGCGCGGGCATCGCCCTCGCCGGTGTTCTCGTCGGCGGCATCCTCGTGCGGGGCACCTGCTCGAAGTAGCGTCGCGAACACCTCGTCACACAGCACCCCGAACCGTCCGGTTCGGGGTGCTGTCGTCTGTCCGGGGCCTCCGGTCGCGGGCAGCGCCGAACGAGGACCGGTGAGTTCGGCGATATGTGACAAAGAAACCGGGCGGCGGACGCGGTGCAATTGCTGTACGCGAGACGAGCCCAGGAGGAATCGTGGAATCCAGAAAGATTCGGGTCGGTATCGACACCGGCGGAACATTCACCGACGTCGTGGCTGTGGACGAGGAGTCCGGAGCCGTCGTCACCACCAAGACACCCTCGACGCCTGCCGACCCGGCGCAGGGATTCCTCACCGGAATCGAGAAGGTGCTCGCCAAGCTCGGCGAGACCGGCGACGCGATCGGTGCCGTCAGCCACGGCACCACCGTCGCCACCAACAAGCTCCTCGAAGGCAAGGTCGAGAACCTCGGGTTCATCACCACCGAGGGCTACGAGCACGTCCTCGAGATCGCCCGCCAGTCCGTCCCCGACGGCTACGGCAACTCCTACTTCTGGGTCAAGCCCGACCGCATCGTCCCCGCCGACCGCGTCCGCACCATCGGCGGCCGGCTGGCGTTCGACGGCAGCGAGATCCGCCCCCTCGTCGAGGACGACGTCCGCAAAGCGGCCCGGTTCTTCGCCGAGCGGGGCATCCGCACCATCGGCGTGTGCCTCATGCACTCGTACGCAAACCCGAGCCACGAGAACCGCGTCCGGGATCTTCTGCTCGAGGAATACCCCGAGGCCACGGTGAGCATCTCCAGCCAGGTGCTGCGCGAGTACCGCGAATACGAGCGGTCCATCACCACGCTGGTCGACGCGGCCGTGAAGCCGAACATCCGCAACTACGTGAACAATATCGCGAACCGGCTGCGCGAGTTCTCCTCCGACGAGGGCGAAGCCCGTGACATCCCGTTCTACGTGATGAAGTCGAACGGTGGCGTGCTCTCCGCCAAGGAGGTCGTGCACCAGCCGATCACGACGGTGCTGTCCGGCCCCGCGGCCGGCGCGCTCGGTGCGGCGCTCATCGCGAGTGTCGCGGGTGTCGAGCAGGTCCTCACGTGCGACGGCGGCGGAACGTCGACCGACGTCACCGTCGTGGTCCGCGGTGAACCCGCGCTCACCACCGAGGGCCGGGTGGGGGCGTACCCGTCGAAGATCCCGATGATCGACGTCGTCACCGTCGGCGCCGGCGGTGGCTCCATCGCCTGGCAGACCCCTGAGGGCACGCTCCGTGTCGGACCGCAGTCGGCGGGCGCCGACCCCGGCCCGCTCTGCTACGGCAAGGGCGGCAGTGAGCCGACGATCACCGACGCCCACGTGCTGCTCGGCCGGATCCCACCCCACCTGCTCGGCGGCGAGATTCCCCTCGACACCGAACTGGCCCGCAAGGGCGTCGAGCAGCTCGCCCACCAGCTGAAGCTCGACTTCGAGGCGTGCGCCACCGGCATCCTCGAGGTCTCGGCGTGGAACCAGGCCAACGCGCTGCGGCAGATCACGGTCAAGCGCGGTCTCGACGTCCGCGACTTCACGCTGGTGACGTTCGGCGGATCCGGTTCGCTGCTCGCCTGCCGGCTCGTCGACATCCTCGGGCTCAAGGACGTCCTCGTTCCGTTGAACCCGGGCAACGTGTCCGCATTCGGTCTGCTCACGGTCGACGTCCGCAACGACTACGTGCAGACCCACGTCTGCAGGCACGACCGGTTGGAGATCGAGGAACTGCAGTCCGGGCTGGACGCGCTCGCCGCCGAGGCGGAACGCGCACTCGCCGACGAAGGCTTCGGCGAGGCGGAGCGCAAGTACGCGCGCTCGGCGGACCTGCGCTACCTCGGCCAGGCCTTCGAGGTCCGGGTGCCCGTCGGTGAAGGTCCCGTCACGCAGGAGTTGATGGACGAGGCCGCCGAACGGTTCCACCAGGCACACCAGGAGCTGTACGGCTACGACTTCCGCGGCGACCCGCACCAGCACGTCGAGTGGGTCAACCTGCGCGTCAGCGGCATCGGCCCGATCAAGCGCCCCACGCTGAACGAGATCGCGGCGGGGACCGGAGCCGAATCCGCCGTGACCGGCACCCGTCCGGCGTACTTCGACGAGTGGGTCACCACCCAGGTCTACGACCGGGCCCGGCTCGGCGCCGGCGACGTCCTCGAAGGTCCCGCGGTGATCGAGGAATTCAGCTCCACCATCCCCGTGCACCCCGGTTTCCAGGCGCGGATCGACACCTTCGGAAACATCCGCATCACCAAGATCGCCGACTCGAACGGAGCGAACCGATGACCGTCACCACCGAACCCGTTGCAGTGCAGGCGGTCAAGCCCTACCGGCTGACACCGGTCGACGGAACGACGCCCGACCCGGTGCTGGTGGAGATCGTCGCCGGCTACCTCGCCAGCGTCGAGATGGAGGTCGAGACGTCGATCTCGCGGACCTCCCGCTCCCCCATGATCCGCGACGCGCACGACTTCCGTGCCGGCATCCACGACCGCAACCTCCGGAAGCTCACGGGCCGTTCGTATTCGGCGCTGGTGCATCCGGTGGCGCGGGACTTCCCACTCGACACGATGAAGCCCGGCGACGTCTACTTCCACAACGACGTCTACCTGTCCGAAGGCGGCATCGGCCACCTCCCCGACCTCTGCGTCACCGTCCCGGTGTTCGCCACCCGGCCGGGCGATACGGAACCGTCCGTCGTCGCGTTCGTGCAGGCGTTCGGCCACCACGACGACATCGGCGGCTGCTGCCCGGGATCGATGCCCTCGGGTGCGACCACGGTGTACGAGGAGGGCCTGATGGTCCCGCCGATCAAGCTGTGGGATCAGGGGGTGCCCAACGAGGCGGCGCTGCGCATCATGACCCGCAACTCGCGGATGCCCGACGCGTTGGCCGCCGACCTCGACGCCGAGTGCTCGGCGTGCCTCATGGGCGCCCGTCGCCTCACCGAGCTGTTCGAGCGGTACGGCTGCGACACCGTCGAGGCCTGCTTCGACGCGATGATGGACGCGACCACCGAGACGTACCGGCGGGAGATCCTCAGCAAAATCCCCAAGGGGGAGTACACGTGGGAGGACTACGCCGAACACGACGGCGTCGACGAGCCCATGCTGCACCGGCAGCGGATCACGCTCACCAAGACCGGCCCCGAGGACGAGGGCGGCGAACGCCTCATCCTCGATTTCAACGGCACCGGCCCGCAGGCCAAGGGTCCCATCAACCACTGCGGTGACTACGCCGACGGCAACTTCCTCATCAAGTGGCTCGCGCCGATCCTCCGCAACCTCGCCGACAGTCCCGAGCGGATGGCGGAACTCGACGTCAACGAGGGTGTCGTGCCGTTGATCGAGATGAAGTTCCCGGAGAAGGGCACACTGATCACCCCGATCTTCCCGGCGCCCACCAACGCCCGGACGTTCGTGATCCTGCGGCTGCTCGGCGTGCTCGCCGGCGTCGTCGCCAAGGCCGTCGACGGGAACATGCCCGCCGACCAGGAGACCATCCGCTACACGGGGGTGTACGGCGAGGACTTCGACGGGCACTCGTACCTGATGCGGGAGGTGCTCGGCGGCGGGTCCGGCGGCAGGCACTACGCGGACGGTGAGGACACCATCCACGTCGTCCCCGACTCACGGAACCTGCCGACCGAATTCACCGAGAGCCGGTTCCCGTTCATCGTCGAGAAGCTCGGCCTGGCGAAGGACTCCGGCGGCGCCGGACGCTACCGCGGCGGCCTCGGCTACGAGAAGCACATCCGGATGCTCAAGGACGCGAACTTCATGTCCATCGCCGACCGCTCGATCCTCTCCTGCTGGGGAGTCAAGGGCGGCAAGGCCGGACGCCCCTTCTCGGTGGTCCTCGACCCGGGCGGCCCGAACGAGCGCGAGTTCGACGCGCTGACCGACGCCGAACCGATCAAGGCCGGCGAAGTGGTGCGCATCCGCACCACCGGTGGCGGCGGCTGGGGCGACCCGCTCGACCGTCCGATCGAGGAAGTCGTCCGGGACGTGCTGTGGGGCAAGGTGTCCGCGGAGGGCGCACGCGTCGACTACGGTGTGGTGCTCGCGTCGGCGACCGGGGAACCGGTCGCCGACGTCGACGCCACCGAGGCGCTGCGCGAGCAGATGCGCGCGGACCGCGGTCTGGACGAGCCGTTCTTCGACCGCGGTCCCGGCTACGAACGCCTCTCCGGCGGTGCGAAATTCGCCGAGTTCGACTTCATCGACCGGTGATCCGATGACCGAGTCACTCTCCCGCGGCGCCGAGATCGCCGTCATCGGCGCCGCGGGGAAGACCGGAGCCGCCGTCGTGGCGGCGCTCGAGGGGCTCGCCGACGTACGCCGGGTGGTGCACACCGCCCGGCGTCCCGGCGACTTCGCCGTCGACCTCGAAACGGGTACGGGACTGGACGAGGCGCTGTCGGGTTGCCGCGGCGTGTACTTCATCGCCCCCAACGTGCACCCCGACGAGCCGGCGCTGCTGCGGAACGCGATGGGCGCCGCAGCGTCGGTGGGCGTCGAGCATCTCGTCTACCACTCCGTGGCCTGGCCGTACACCCCGCTCATGCCCCACCACGTCGACAAGGCGCGGTGCGAGGACGCGCTCCGGACGTTCGGCGGGCTCCGGTGGACCGTCCTGCAGCCGTGCGCCTACGCCGAGAATTTCGCGGCCGTGCTGGCGGGCACGGCGACCACCGTCGAACTGCCCTACAGTCCCGACGCGGCGTTCTCGTTCGTCGCACTCGCGGACGTCGCGGAGGTGGCGGCCCGCATCCTCGCCGAGGGCGCGGACATCCACCACGGCGCCACCTACGAACTCGGCGGCCCGGAGGCCCTCAGCGTCCGGGATCTGTGCGACCGGTCGGGAGGGCCGGTGTCGGTGAACCAGGTGTCCGTCGACGAATGGATGTCGCGGCACGGGCGGAACCTGACGGACGACGGTCGCGCCCGGTTGGCCGCGATGTTCGAGTTCTACGATCGGTACGGGTTCCTCGCGGGCTGCGCGCTGCTCGAGTCGCTGCTCGGGCGTCCGCCCACCCCCGCCATGTGAGTGGCAAAGCGTGCTGGGGCACACTTTGCCACTCACCTGGGGTCAGACGCCGATCCGGCCGCCCGACTTCCACACCGCCACGACGGCGGGACGCGGCTGCGCGTCGCCGCCGTCGGGCCAGTGCGACGCCGGGTTGTCGGCGCTGGCGTCGTCCAGTTCCCCCGGGTGCTGCACGCACACCGTGACCCGCTCGTCGCCGACGATCGGACCGCACGTCTCGGCGCCCTTGGGCACGGTGAGGAACTGCTTGGTCTCCCCCCGGTTCGGGCCCTCGAGGACGACGCTGAACAGGCCGTCGTTGGACTTCAGCGCGTTGCCGTCGGTGGAGATCCACAGGTTGCCGTGCGGATCGAACGCCAGGTTGTCGGGGCAGGAGATCGGGCTGACGCTCTCCTTGTCGAAGCCGCCGAAGTAGGTGTCGGCCTCCTGCGGGTCACCGCAGACGAGCAGCAGGTTCCACGTGAACGCGGTGCCGGCGTGGTCGTCGGTGAGTTCGAGGACCTGGCCGTTCTTGTTGTTGTTCCGCGGGTTGGCCTCGTCGGCCGCTGCCGCCCCGTCGACGCCGCGCTTGGTGTTGTTGGTCAGCGCCACGTACACCTTGCCGGTCGTCGGGCTGGGTTCGAAGTCCTCGGGACGGTCCATCTTGGTGGCACCGACCTTGTCGCCGGCCTGACGGGTGAACACCGCCACCTCTTCGGCGCTCATGCCGTCGATGAGCGACTCACCCCGGCCGTCCTCACCGGTGCGCAGCAGCGGGATCCACTCGCCGGTGCCGTCGAACGTGCCGCTCGCCGGCAGCGCACCCGACCCGTCGATCTCGTCCGCCGAGTTGCCGCTGAACTTCGCGACGTACAGTGTGCCCGCGTCGAGCAGCGTCATGTTGTGGCGCACGGCGGCCTGACTCCTGCCGTCCATCACCTTGCGGCTGGAGACGAACTTGTACATGTAGTCGAAGCGCTCGTCGTCGCCGCTGTACGCCACGACGGTGCCGTCGTCGGTGACGTGGATGGTGGCGGCCTCGTGCTTGAACCGGCCCAGTGCCGTGTGCTTGACGGGTGCGGACGCCGCGTCCCACGGGTCGACCTCGACGACGTAGCCGAAGCGGTTGACCTCGTTCGGCTCCTGTATGAGGTCGAAACGCTTGTCGAACCGTTCCCACTTGCGCTCGGACGCAGCGCCTTCCACGCCGTACCGCTTCAGCCGTGCGGCAACGGCCGGATCGGTGACCAGTTCGGCGTTCGCGAAGTACTGGTTGAAGTTCTCCTCCCCCGACAGCACCGTTCCCCACGGTGTCACGCCACCCGAACAGTTGTTCAGTGTGCCGAGCACCTTCGTGCCCGTCGGGTCCGCGGACGTCTTCAGGAAGTCGCTGCCCGCGGCGGGACCGGTGACGACGAATTCCGTCGTCGCCGTGATGCGCCGGTTGTACGGTCCGAAGTCGGGAGTGAGCGTGCCCGAGGCGGATTCGCCCTTCACCTGCACCACGGACAGTCCGTGGGCGGCGAGCGCGGTCTGGAACTGCTCCGGTGACGGGTTCTCGGCGTCGTAGCCCTTGAACATGAACGGCTCGGTGGTGTACTCGTGGTTGACCACCAGCAGGAAGGTGTTCGGCTGGCCCTCGACAGGCAGGAGTCCGGCGAAGTCGTTGTTGAACCCGAACTGCTGCGCCTGCGCCTGCGCCGTCTGGTTGTCGAAGTCGAACGCGGGAGCCCCGGGCAGCACCGGGTCGCCCCAGCGGATCACCACGGCCTGCTCGTACCCTTCGGGGACGACGAGGGCGTCCTCGGTGTTGGGGGCGACGGCGTCGAAGTTCGTCCCGGCGGGCGCGGAACCGTCAGAACCGCCCGTGCCGGAGACGCTTCCGCTGCCGGAGTCGTCCGAGCAGGCCACCAGCGCACTGCCCGCGCCGACGGCGAGGACGGCCATCCCCGTCCCGCGCAGCATCCCGCGCCGCGACAGCGCGGTACGGGCGATGTCACGGAAGTACTCGCCGTGCGAGGTGTTGGGCACGTCGTGGGAGCACGCGTTTCCGCACTTGTACTGACAGGTGACGGACGCGCGCGAGGACACTCCGTCGTGATTGACGAACAGTGCGAGGGGTTTCAAGCTCACCGTGGCTCCCGATTCGAATGTGGACAACTCCGGCACCGTAGAAGTCGTAAGCGAGACGAAGGGAACATTTGTATGAACGTGTGGACAACGAGGGGAGCCTAAGTTCTGGCAGAAATTGCTCCTAGCCAGCAGCCCGGCAGCCGTGCACCATTGAAAGATGGACCCCGTCGAAGCGCTGCGGGAAATTGCGTTCTGGCTCGAGCGCTCGCGTGACGAGGCACCGAGGATCGCCGCATTCCGGCGGGCGGCCGACGTGCTGACGTACGCGGACGAGGACGCGCTGGCCGATCTGGAGGAGCGCGGCTGGGTGTCGCCGCCCGACATCGGGTCCGAGGCCGCGGCGATCATCCGTGAGTGCGCCGAGTCGGTGCCGCTGTACCTGACGTACCTGCGCAATGCGGCCGAGCCGATCGGCCTCGGCGGCACGGAGCTGCTCGACGCGCTCCGCGGCGACCTGCACACCCATTCCGACTGGTCGGACGGCCGGTGCCCGATCCGGGAGATGATGCGCCGCGCGGCCGCCCTGGGCCACGAGTACTGCGCGATCACCGATCACTCGCCGCGACTGACGGTCGCGAACGGGATGTCGTCGGAGCAGCTGCTCTCCCAGCTGAGCGTCGTCGCCGAACTGAACGCGGAGCTCGCGCCGTTCCGCGTGCTGACCGGCATCGAGGTCGACATCCTCGTAGACGGCTCCCTCGACCAGGACGACGACCTGCTCGCCGACCTGGACATCGTGGTGGCCAGCGTGCACTCGCACCTGGACACCGACCGGGCGACGACGACCAAGCGGATGCTGCAGGCCGTGAAGTCCCCGCACGTCGACGTCCTCGGGCACTGCACCGGCCGGCTCGTCGAGGGTGCGCGGGGGCCGCGGCCCGAATCGAAGTTCGACGCGGAACGGGTATTCGAGGCGTGCCGCGAGTACGGCACCGCGGTCGAGATCAACTCCCGCCCCGAGCGCCGCGACCCGCCGGGACGCCTGATCGACCTCGCGCTGAACAGCGGGTGCAAGTTCTCCATCGACACCGACGCGCACACCACCGGTCAGCTCGCCTGGCAGGGCTACGCCTGCGAGCGCGCCGCCGAACGCGGAGTCGAGCCGTCGGACGTGATCAACACCCTGCCCGTCGCCGAGTTGCTGGAGTGGGCCGGAACACCGATTCGGCAATGATCCGCGTCGGCGTGGGGGCGTTCGTCGTCGTGGCTCTGCTGGTCGCCGCCGTGTGGGTGTTGCAGCGACGACTGATCTATTACCCCGACCCCTCCCCGGTGCCGCCCGCGGACCGGCTGATCGCCGGGGCCGAGGACGTCACGCTGACCACGTCGGACGGCCTCGAACTCGGCGCCTGGTACGTCCCACCCGCGAGCGGGGATCCGCTGATGACCGTGCTCGTGGCCGCCGGGAACGCCGGCAACAGGGCCGACCGGGCGCTGCTGGCGTCGGACCTCGCCGCCGCCGGTTTCGCCTCGCTGCTCTTCGACTACCGCGGGTACGGCGGCAACCCCGGTCACCCCAGCGAGGACGGGCTGGCACTCGACGTCCGGGCGGCCCGCCGATACCTTGTCGACGAGCGTCGCGTGCCGGCGGAGCGGCTGCTCTACTTCGGGGAAAGCCTCGGCACCGGCGTCGTCACCGAACTCGCCACCGAGCATCCACCGGCGGGCCTGCTGCTCCGGTCGCCGTTCGTCGACCTCGCGTCCGTCGGCGCAGCGCACTACCCGTTCCTGCCGGTCCGGCTGCTGCTGCGCGATCGATTCCCCGTCGCGGAGTACGTCGCACGCATCGATGTGCCCACCACCGTCGTCTACGGCACCGCCGACATCGTCGTCCCACCGGAGCAGAGTGCACGCGTGGCCGATGCGGCGCTCGGCCCGGTGGAAACGGTCGTGCTGGCCGGGGCGGGACACAACGACGACGTGATGTTCGGCGGCGCGGAGATCGTCCGCGCCACCGCCGATCTGGCCGCGAGGGCGCTCCGCGCCCCGTGAGTGGTTGACGAGTCTCTGCACTCGCGGGCCACGCACAGGCGCGTCAGCGCACGATGACGACGTCCAGCGTCCGCGGACCGTGGACGCCCTCGACGCGGTTGAGTTCGATGTCGCTGGTGGCGCTGGGACCGCTGATGAACGTCAGCGGCTTGGTCGCGTCGAGGGTCTGGAAGGCCTGCGGCACGGTGTCGACGATCTGATCGGTGCGCACGATGCAGATGTGGTGATCCGGGACCAGGGTCAGCGCCCGCCGCCCCTGACCGGCGCCGCCGTCGAGCACGATCGTCCCGGTGGCGGCGATCCCGAGGGTGCAGCCGGTGACGACCACGTCGAGCGCGTCGAGTTCGAGCGTCGACAGTTCGGCGGGTTCCCCGTCGACGACGACGTCACGTCGCGGCCGCCACGACAGCGGCAGGTCCGGCGGGACGACGGCGCGCGCCCCCTCCGCGATCAGCCCGGTGACGACCTCGGCGACCGTCCCCTCCTCGGCGCGGTGGACCTGCGCGCGGTAGTCGTCGACGGTGTGGGCGAAGAACTCGACGTCCCCGGGTCCCGACGCGGGCTGCCGGTGGTAGTCGCGGGGAACGGGTTCGGGGGCGGGCGCTTCGGCGAGCGCCGACCGGATCCGGGTCAGGATCTCTTCGCGTGCGGTCATCGTGTCGTGTCCTCGTGAGTGCGGGCCCACCATTGTCGGAAGGTCTCCTTCGGCGGTGAGGGGAGGTCGCGGCTCGCGGTCCACTTCGACCCCGGGTACGGCAGCGACGTGATGCGCCCCTTCTTGCCGCCCAGCACCCGGCCGATCTTGGACGCCGTCTCGGCGGCGGCGAACCGCTTCTCCGACCCCATCACGAAGCCCGCGGCCTTCATCGCGAGGTCCTGGCCGCCCGGAAGTCCGTGCCGCTCGGAGTCGACCTGTTCCGCGCGCAGGTGCACCAGGATGCTGGGGATGTCGATGCGCACCGGGCAGGCATCGAAGCAGGCGCCGCACAGCGTCGACGCGAACGGCAGCGAGGCATTCGGGTCGTCGTGACCGGTGGTCCCGGTGAGTTGCGGGCTGAGGATCGCGCCGATCGGGCCGGGGTACACCGACCCGTACGCGTGACCGCCCGCCCGCTCGTAGACGGGGCACACGTTCAGGCAGGCGCTGCAGCGGATGCAGTGGAGCGCCGAACGCCCGACCTCGTCGGCGAGCACGTTGGTGCGACCGTTGTCGAGGAGGACGACGTGGAAGTTCTGCGGGCCGTCGCCGGGATGCACCCCGGTCCACATGGAGGTGTACGGGTTCATCCGCTCGGCGGTGGACGACCGCGGCAGCAGTTGCATGAACACCTCCAGGTCGGTGAACGTCGGGACCAGTTTCTCGATGCCCATGAGGGTGATGAGGGTGTCGGGGAGGGTGAGGCACATCCGCCCGTTGCCCTCCGACTCCACCACCGCGAGGGTCCCGGTTTCCGCGACCCCGAAGTTCGCGCCGCTGATCGCCACCTTCGCGGAGAGGAACTTTCGCCGAAGATGCGCCCGCGCGGCCATCGCCAGCGCCCGCGGGTCGTCGGTGATGTCCTTGTCGATGCCGGGCATCGATTTCAGGAAGATCTCGCGGATCTCGGCACGGTTGCGGTGGATGGCGGGAACGAGGATGTGGCTCGGCTTGTCCTCGCCGAGTTGGACGATGAGTTCGGCGAGGTCGGTTTCGATCGCCGCGATCCCGTTCTCCTCGAGGTGCTCGTTGAGGCCCGTCTCCTGAGTGGCCATCGACTTGACCTTCACGACCTCGTCCGAGCCGGTGGCCCGCACGAGGTCGGTGATGATCCGGTTCGCCTCCTCCGAGTCGCGCGCCCAGTGGACGGTGCCGCCGCGGGCGGTGACGTTCTCCTCGAACTGCACGAGCAGTTCGGGGAGCCGCGCCATCACGTCCGCCTTCAGGGCGCTGCCCGCCCGGCGCAGTTCCTCCCAGTCGTCGACCTCGGCGACCGCGGCGATGCGCTTGTTGCGGATGGTGGTGGTGGCCGCGCCGAGATTGGCGCGCAGCTGGGTGTCCGCGAGTGATTTCCGCGCCGCGTCGGGGAAAGATTCTGTGCCCCGGATGTTTCCGGTGCCCGCATGGAAGGTGGGTGAGCCGAGGAACGTGGTCATGCGTTGCTCCCGATCTTCTCGGTGCTCGCCAGGATCTCGGCGAGATGGACGGTTCGGACCCCGCTGCGCAGCCGGGACAGTCCGCCGCCGATGTGCATCAGACAGGACGAGTCGCCGGCGCTGCACACCTCGGCGCCCGTGCTCAGGACGTTGCCCATCTTGTCGGCGAGCATCGCGGTCGACGTCTCGGAGTTCTTCAGCGCGAACGTTCCGCCGAAACCGCAACAGGATTCGGCCGCGGGGAGCTCGATCAGCGTCATCCCCCGCACCGCGCGAAGCAGCTGCAGCGGCTTGTCGGCGACGCGCAGCATCCGCAGCGAATGGCACGTCGGGTGGTACGTCACCCGGTGGGGGTAGTAGGCGCCGACGTCGGTGACACCGAGGACGTCGACGAGCAGTTCCGACAGCTCGTACGTCCGGGACGCGACCTCCTCGGCGCGCGTCGCGAGCGATTCGTCGCCGTACCGGCGGGCGACCATCGCATGCTGGTGCCGGACGGATCCGACGCAGGAACCGGACGGCGCCACCGCGACGTCCCAGGACGGTCCGCTCTCGAACGCCTCCACGTGGTGACGGACGAGCGGCAGCGCCTCGGCCTGGTAGCCGGTATTGACGTGCATCTGCCCGCAGCACGTCTGCTTCGGCGGGAACACGACCTCGTGGCCGAGCCGCTCGAGGAGACGGACCGTCGACTCAGCGGATTCGGGGAACAGGGCATCCGCCAGGCACGTGGCGAACAGGGCGATTCTCATCGGGTACTCCAACCGGGCTGGGCTGTGGTCTGACCACAGTAGCGCACTGTGGTCAGACCACACCAGGTAAACTTTGATCGTGCGCACACACGAGGTCGTCCTGCACCGCATCGAGCAGGATCTGGCGGCCGGCAAACTCACCGTCGGCGGTCGCCTGCCGGCCGAACGCGCACTCGCGGAGGAACTCGGCGTCGGACGCTCGTCCGTCCGCGAGGCCATGCGCGTGCTCGAGGCGATGGGCATCGTCCGCACCGCCGTCGGGTCCGGACCGGACGCAGGCGCGATCGTGGCCGCCGACCCGGCCGCATCCATCGGCGCGGCCCTCCGACTGCACATGGCGACGCGCACGCTGCCCATCCGCGACGTGGTCCAGACGCGAACGCTGCTCGAGTCGTGGGCGGTGCAGGAAGCCGCCGGGCAGGCCCGCGACCTCGACTTCTCGGCCATCGACACACTGCTCGACGCAATGGACGACGAGGGGCTCTCACCCGAGGCGTTCCACCGGCTCGACGCCGACCTGCACGTCGCGATGGCCGGACTCGCGGGCAACGTCCTCGTCGAGGCGATGATGGTTTCGCTCCGCGACTCCATTCACGGCTACGTCATGCAGGCCGTTCCGCTCCTCGACGACTGGCCTGCGGTCGCGACCCACCTCCGCTGCGAGCACCGCGGCATCGTCGCCGCCCTTCGTGACGGACACGGCGCCGAGGCCGCCGGCCTGGTACGGGAGCACATCGAGGGCTTCTACGGGCGTTTCGCACCCGTGCGTGGGTGACGTGTAGAGGCGGGCGGCGATTGGGCGAGTACAGCATCGGCACCGCCGCCGAGTTGGAGAGGTGACCAGACCAGTGATCCGTCGTGTCGCTGGTGCTCGAAGCTAGGATCGTGTGACACAAGCGGCAACACCATGCAGTTCGCGGGCGTGGTTTCGTGGGGAGAATCGGGCCATGGCGGACGAGCAGCGCAAGACGGTCGGTGTCTTGTCGCGCGCATTCGCCATCATCGACGCCGTCGAGTTACGACCGATGATCACCAGCGAGCTTGCGCGCACTGTCGGCTTGTCGAAGTCGACCACCCAACGTCTCGTGGCCGAGCTCGCGCACTATGGCTACCTGCGGCGAGATGCCGAGGGCCGATACTGGCTCGGGTATCGCTTCACTGCGGCGGGGATGACTGATATCGCCATGCCGGTGCTTCGGGAGCTGAGCGAGGGCACCGGTGAGTCCTCGCAGTTGTGGGTCCGGCGCGGTGACCTGCGCTTGTGCGCCGCCAGTGTCGAATCGTCGAACGAACTACGGGCCACCATGCCGGTCGGCACCACATTTCCGCTGGCGGAAGGGTCGAGCGGTCACGTGCTGGCCGGCGATTTCGACAACGACCCCGTCGCGCGACGCCGCGGCTGGTGGCAGACGCTCTCCGAGCGGGTTCCCGGCCTCGGCTCGGTCAGTGCACCGGTACGAGTACACGGCGAGATCGTCGCGTCGGTATGCGTGTCGGGCCCACTGCACCGGCTCGGTGACGATCCCGGCCCCCGCCTCGGTCCCTCGGCCATCGACGCCGCTCATCGCATCGAAAAGTCACTTCTCGACTCCTGACCCGGACGCCGGCTCGCCGCGGCGGGTGCGTCTCTTCTTGTCGTCTCGACCTGTGCCGGCCGGCATGCATCGTTGCGCTCTGTGACCCGGAGCACTATGGTTGCCCCATTATTCGGGCCACAATGACCCAAATAATGGGTCATCACGAAGGTTGATCGCATCGCCGACAGGAATCGGAGCGTCATGAACAACGCCACCACAGGTCCGCTCGACGGCATCACTGTCCTGGAACTGGGCAACTTCATCGCAGCGCCCTTCGCGACTCGGCTGCTGGCTGATTTCGGCGCCGAGGTCATCAAGATCGAACGTCCCGACGGTGGTGACGAGCTGCGCGGTTGGCGTCGCAGCAGGGGCACCACCTCGATGATGTATCGCACCATCGCCCGCAACAAACGATCGGTGACGCTCGATTTGAAGAGCGCCGAGGGGCAGCAGCTGGTGCTCGACCTGGCCACCAACGTCGATGTCGTGATCGAGAACTTTCGCCCCGGCACACTCGAACGCTGGAACATCGGACCCGAACAGTTACAGGCAGCCAACCCGGACATCGCCCTGGTCCGGATCTCCGGCTACGGCCAGAACGGCCCCTATGCGCAGCGCGCCGGCTTCGGTGGCGTCGCTGAGGCGTTCGGTGGGTTGCGGTATGTGACCGGCTATCCCGACCGTGAGCCGGTGCGTCCGGCAGCACCGCTGGGCGACACCCTCGCCGGTCTCTACGGCGCGGTCAGCGCGTTGATGATGCTTCTGGCCAAAGCCCGCGGCGGCGACCACCCGCGACCCAAGGTCGCCGACGTCGCACTCTACGAATCGGTCTTCATGGCGATGGAGTCGCTGACCGCTGACTTCGACGCCTATGCCATGGTGCGCGAGCGCACCGCCGGCAATCTTCCCGGTGTGGTGCCCAGCGGCTCCTACCCGTGTGCCGACGGCTCGGTTCTGATCGCCGGGAACGCCAGCGGAGTCTTCGCCAGGCTGATGAACGCCGTCGGCCGCCCGGACCTGGCGAGTGATCCCGACCTGGTCGACGGCACCAAACGCTACCTACGGGAAGACGTTCTCGACGAGGCGATCGTGGCATGGACGACGACCAGATCCACGAGAGACGTGGTCACCGAACTGTCCGACGCCGGTGTCCCGGCAAGCGACGTCTACGACGCTGCCCGCATCGTCTCCGACGAGCACTATCTGGCCCGCGGGATGATCCAGCCGTTCAAGGTCGACGTCGAAGACGGCTCGTCCGAGGAGGTGCGCTTCCCCGGCGTGGTACCTCAGTTCGACGGCCAGGCAACGAAAGTCGGATGGTTGGGGCCTGATCTCGGTGCCGACACCGAGCCGGTACTGGGCCGGATGCTGGGCCTGACGCCCGAGCGCCTGAACGCACTGCGCACGGCAGGCGTCATCTGACCCGCGGGCTTCCGCCGCCCCTCTGCTCCCTGGTGCAGCCGCACCTTTCCCGTTTGCCCCGCACGGAAAGAACACGGTCCCATGGTCTACGCCATCTCCATCCTCGCCCTCGTACTGATCTTCACCATCGCCACCAAGGTGCCGATCAACATGGGCATCCTCGCCTTCGCCGGCGCCTTCCTCGTCGGCGGATGGGTGTCGGGGATCCCGATCGACGACATCGTCGACGCATTTCCCGGTGACATCTTCCTGATCGTCGCCGGCATCACCCTGCTGTTCGCCATCGCCAAGGCCAACGGCACCATCAACATCATCGTCGAATCGGCCCTACGCCTGGTCCACGGACGGCGCTGGGCGCTGGTGTGGATGATGTTCCTGCTCTCCGGCGCGCTGATGGCCCTGGGATCACCGATGGCGGCAGGCATGCTCGCCCCCATCGCCATGCGGCTGGCCGGGAAAAAGAAGATCAACCCCCTGCTGATGGGCATGGCCATCAACCACGGCGCTCTGGGATGCGCGTTCTCGCCCATCACGATCTACGGTGCCTTCGTCAACGGATTGATCAAATCCGCCGGGTACGAGGCGAACCCGATGCTGCTGTTCATCGTTCCCTTCGCACTGAACACCCTGTTCCTCGCCGTACTGTTCGCCATCTACGGCCGCGACCTGCTCCACGAGCTGCCCGAAGACCGTGACGAGATCACCGGCGCCAGCGCAGGCGCACCGACCCGCCCCCATCCCAGCCCGGGATCTGGCACCGCCTCCGCGACCGCCGTCCTGCCCGACGTCGACGTCATCGGCCACACCCCGTTCAACCGGGAACGGGTCGCGACGCTCATCGGAATCCTGCTCCTGGCAGTAGGTTCGGTGGCCTTCAACGTCGACGTCGGAGTCAGCTCGATCTGTATCAGCACGGTCCTGCTGCTGATGGCCCCGAAGAAGATGCCCCGGATCGAAGACAAGGTGGCGTGGCCGGCCGTCGTGCTGGTGTGCGGCATGCTCACCTACATGACGGTGCTCAAACAAAACGGCACCCTCGACTTCCTCGGCGACGCCGCCACCCACCTCGGCTCCCCTCTCGCCGCCGCGCTGATCCTGCTGTACGCCGCCGCGATCATCTCCGCGGTCGGCTCCTCGATCGGCACCCTGGGCATCGCGCTGCCGCTGGCCGCACCCATGCTCGCCGCCGGGGAACTCGGCGCGCTGGGATTCATCATCGCGCTGGCCTTCGCCTCCACCGTCGTCGACGTCAGCCCCTTCGCCACGAACGGATCCATCGTGGTGGCCGAGGCCGACGTCGAAGACCGTCAACGGTTCCAGCGCAGCGTCCTGGCCTACTGCGGCCTGGTCGTGCTCCTCGCCCCGCTGGTGGCCTGGGCCCTGATCGTCGTTCCCACCTCGCTCTGACCCCCTGCCCTCTCGAGAAGGTTCTCGCATGCCCGTCACCATCACCGACGTCGTCCTGCGCGACGGTCTACAGGACGAGAACGTCCTCGTCGCCACCGACGACAAACTCACCATCGCCGACGCGCTGGTGGCAGCCGGAGTCCGGCAGATCGAAGCCGTGTCCTTCGTCTCGCCCACCCGCGTTCCTCAGATGGCCGACGCCGACGCACTCATCGCCCGGTTGCAGCCCTACCGCGCCACCACACAGGTCAGCGCGTTGGCACTGAACGCCACCGGGGTCCACCGTGCAGTGGCAGCCGGAGTCGACGTCGTGCACATCGCGGCATCGGCCAGTTCCGCACACAGCCGAGCGAACGCCGGCAAGTCTGCTGCACAGGCCCTCGAGGACCTGTCCCAGGCGGTGGCCCGCTACCCGGAGCAACGGTTCCTCGGCGGGATATCCACCGCATTCGTCTGCCCGTTCGAGGGAACCGTCTCACCCACCCGGTTGGTAGAGGTCGCCGAACAGTTCGCAGCCATGGGGATACGCGCCCTGGGGCTGGCCGACACCCTGGGCACCGCCACCACCGAGCACGTGCTCACCGCGGTGGGCGCCGTGTGCGAAGCACTGCCCGACATCACCATCGGACTGCATCTGCACAACGCCGACGGCCAAGCGCTCACCACCGCCCTGCAGGCGGCACGCCATCTGGGGATCGCACACTTCGACAGCGCGGTCGGCGGATACGGCGGGTGCCCCTTCGCGCCGGGCGCACACGGCAACCTCGCGACCGAGGAGCTGGTCGCGCATTTTCACAGTCATGATGTGGAAACCGGCATCGATCAGGCGCAGGTCAGCGCCGCAGCATCGTTGGTCAAGCGTGTCCTCGCAGCCTCACCGCAGCTCTCGCGCTTCGCGCCCGTGCGTGGTTGAGGAGTCTCTGGACTCGTCAACCGCTCACGGGGCGGTACGCCCCCAGGATCTGCGCCTCGGCGTCTTCGAGGTAGGTCTTGAGTAGCTGACCTGCGGCTTCGGTGTTGCCCGCGACCAGTGCGTCGTAGATCTCGTGATTGCGGGTGAGGTACGGGCCGTGGAATCGGTGGGCGTCGTCCATGACGTGGAAGACGAGTCGCGCCTCGTTCCACACGCTGCGCATGAGTTCGTCGATGCGATTGCTGTTGTTGAGGCTCGCGAGGGCGCTGTGGAAGTGGATGTCCGCGGTGCCGACTCCGGTCCAGTCCTCGACGGCGTACCGCTCGTCGGCCAGGTCCAGGGCCTCGGCCACGCGCGACAGGTCGCCTGTGGCGGGGTCGAATCCGTTGACGCCCGCGCATTCGACGACGCGGCGGCAGATGTACAGCTCGGTGATGTCCTCGGCCGTGGGCACGCGGACGAAGACGCCGCGGTTGAGTTCGTGCGCGACCAGTCGGTCTTCGATCAGGATCTGGAAGGCCTCGCGCACCGTGTTGCGGGAGACGTCGAGGGCGGCGCAGATGTCGGGTTCGGAGAGACGCGCCCCTGGTCGGAACGTTCCGTCGATGATCGCGTCCCGCAGAATGCCGGCCACCCGGGTGGTCCTGCTGGTGCGTTCGAGCAGGCCGCGGTGAGCGGCCAGGCGGGAATGCGCATCGCCGCGAAGGGCATTCGAGCTGGTCAAGTCCACTCCTCAGGTTTTGATCTCGACCGCAATCATAGTTGTGAGCTCGGTTCCGCGATGAATTCCATGTTAAACGATCCTCTCAGGGTATTGCAGGATCGTTGAACGATTTGTACCGTGATGGGAGTTACACCGTTTCTTCCGGCAGTTACATCCCTTCTTCAGGCGAGGTGCCATGACCACAGATACACAGACCGAGGTCGCGCAGGCGCGCCCCTTCGACTGGTTCCGCACCCTCGGGCCGAAGGGAAAGAGAGCCTTCATCGGCGCGTTCGGCGGGTACGGACTCGACTCCTACGACTTTCAGGTCCTCCCGCTCGGCCTCGCGGCCATCGCCGCCTACTTCGGCCTCACCACCGGACAGGCTGGCCTGCTGACGACGGTGACGCTGGTCGTGTCCGCGCTCGGCGGTGCCCTCGCCGGCATCCTCGTCGACAAGATCGGCCGGGTCCGCACCCTGCAGGTCACGGTCGCGACGTACACGATCTTCACGGTGCTGTGCGGCTTCGCGCAGAACTTCGAGACGCTGCTCGTCTTCCGCGCCTTCCAGGGCCTCGGCTTCGGCGGCGAGTGGGCGGCGGGTGCGATTCTCGTGGCCGAATACGCCCGGGCCGAGTACCGGGGCCGGGCCGTGGCGTTCGTCCAGAGCGCGTGGGCAGTGGGCTGGGCGCTGGCGGTGATCGTCTACACGGTCGTCTTCCAGCTGTTCGATCCCGACGTCGCGTGGCGAGTGCTGTTCTTCACCGGTGTCCTGCCCGCGTTCCTCATCATCTGGGTTCGCCGGAATCTGAAGGATCCCGAGGTCGTCACGAAACGTCGTGAGTCCGCCGGCAAGGAGACCGGCTCGTTCGCCGCGATCTTCCGCGGCGGACTGCTCAAGACCACCGTGCTCGCGTCGCTGCTCGCCACCGGCGTGCAGGGCGGCTACTACACGCTGGCGTCCTGGCTGCCCACATTCCTGAAGACCTCGCGCGGACTCGACGTCGTCGGCACCGGCGGCTACCTCGCCATCCTGATCTCGGGTGCGTTCCTCGGCTACGTCAGCGGCGGCATCCTCACCGACAAGCTGGGACGCAAGCGGACCATGCAGCTGTTCGCGGCACTGTCGGCCGTCTTCATGGTGGGCTACACCCAGGTGCCCGAGGGCGCGAACATGTTGATCCTCATCCTGGGCTTCCCCCTCGGCTTCTGCACGTCGGCGATCTTCAGTGGATTCGGATCGTTCCTGTCCGAGCTGTACCCGACGCAGTCCCGCGGCACGGGCCAGGGCTTCACGTACAACTTCGGCCGCGCGGTCGGCGCCGTGTTCCCGGCGGTCGTCGGTTTCCTGGCGGCCACCCAGCTGGGTATCGGCGGCGCGATGATCTTCGGTGCGCTCGGATACGCCATCGCCGTCTTCGCCCTGTTCTTCCTCCCCGAGACCCGCGGGATCCAACTTGACTGACTCACCGGCCGACCTCCGCTCCGCGTTCCGTTCGGGACGCGTCACCCCGACCGCCGGTCTGGCGCCCGGATTCGCCCAGACGAATCTCATCGCCGTACCGGAGGACTGGGCCTACGATGTCCTGCTGTTCACGCAGCGGAACCCCAAGCCGTGCCCCGTCCTCGACGTCGGCGACGTCGGCTCCCGCAAGACGATGCTCGCCCCCGGCGCCGACATCACCACGGACCTGCCGCTGTACCGGGTGTGGAAGGACGGCGAACTGGCCGACGAGACCGCGGACGTGTCGGGGTTGTGGCGGGACGACCTCGTGGCCTTCCACATCGGGTGCAGCTTCACGTTCGAGCACCCGGTGGCCGCTGCCGGGGTCCCGCTGCGGCACGTCGAGCAGGGCAGCAACGTCCCGATGTACGTGACCAACCGTGAGTGCAGGCCCGCAGGCCGGATGAGCGGACCGATGGTGGTGTCGATGCGACCCGTTCCCGAACATCAGGTGGCCCTCGCCGCGTCGATCTCGGCGCGGATGCCTGCCGTCCACGGTGGGCCCGTGCACATCGGCGATCCCGCGGAACTCGGCATCGCCGATGTCGCGGCCCCCGACTTCGGTGATCCGGTGAATTTCGAGCCCGGTGACGTGCCGGTGTTCTGGGCCTGCGGGGTGACCCCGCAGGCGGCGGCGATGGCGTCCCGGTTGCCGTTCGCGATCACCCATGCGCCCGGGTACATGCTGATCACCGACACCCCGGACAGCGAGTACGTCCTGGAGGTTCCCGATGCGCGTTGATCTGAACTGCGACCTCGGTGAGGGTTTCGGGCAGTGGACCCTGGCGGACGACGAGGCCCTCCTCGACATCGTCACCAGCGCGAACATCGCGTGCGGTTTTCACGCGGGGGATCCGATGATCATCCGCCGGGCCTGCGAGGGTGCGGCCGAGCGCAACGTCGCGATCGGTGCGCACGTGGGTTTCCGGGATCTCGCCGGATTCGGCCGTCGGGAACTTTCGGTGTCGCCGGCGGATCTGCGCGACGAGACGCTGTACCAGATCGGCGCGCTCGCCGGGTTCGCACGTGCCGCCGGGTCCCGTGTGTCGTACGTCAAACCGCATGGTGCGCTCTACAATTCCGCCGCGCTCGACTGTGGGCGGGCCGAGGCGATCGCGTCGGCCATCGACCGGTTCACCGAACCGCTCGCGCTGATGGGCCCACCCGGCTCGCAGTTGCAGCGCGCGGCGGAAACCCACGGCATCGAATTCGTCGCCGAGGGTTTCGCCGACCGCCGCTACACCGCCGCGGGCACGTTGACCCCGCGCTCGGTGACCGGCGCCGTCATCGACGATCCCGACGTCGCCGCCGCCCAGGCCGTGCGCATGGTGTCGAGCGGAACGGTGGAGTCGATCGACGGTGACGACGTCGCGGTGTCGGTGCACAGCATCTGCGTGCACGGTGACTCGCCCGGATCCGTGCGCACGGCCCGCCAGGTCCGGCACGCCCTGGAGAGTGCCGACGTCACGCTCGGGGCCTTCGCATGACCACCCCGAGCGCCGGCACTCGAATCCTTCCGGCGGGCAACCGGGCCCTCCTCGTCGAACTGGAGTCGGAACCGTTCGTGGTGTCGCTGACCGAACGCCTCCGCCGCACCCCGGTCCCGGGTGTGGAGGACGTGCTTCCCGCGGCGCGGACGGTGCTCGTGACCACGACACCGCGGACCGACCTCGACGAGGTGCGCCGCGCGCTGCGGACGATGACCGTCGACCTCGAGGTCCACGAGGACAGCCGCGCATCCGAATCCGAGCCGGTCACCATCCCGGTCCGCTACGACGGCGCCGATCTCGCCGACGTCGCCGGCCATCTGCGGGTGAGCCGGGAGGACGTGATCGCTGCCCACACGGCGGCCACCTGGCGCTGTGTGTTCATCGGATTCGCACCGGGTTTCGCCTACCTGAGTTGCGGCGACGATCGGCTCACCGTGCCACGGCGGGCCCAGTCCCGCACCGTGGTGCCCGCCGGGTCCGTGGCCCTCGCGGGTGGCTACGGCGCGGTGTATCCCCGGTCTTCACCCGGCGGGTGGCAGATCATCGGAACGACGGACTCCCCGATGTGGAACCTCGACGCGAACCCTCCGGCGCTGCTGCAGCCGGGGCGTCGCGTCCGATTCGTCGACGAGGAAACACTGTGAGTGAACTCGAAGTACTCGAAACGGGTCCGCTCAGCCTGATCCAGGATCTGGGCCGCCCCGGCTACCTGAGTTCGGGTGTGGGCGTGTCCGGCGCCGCCGACCGCGGGTCCGCGAAGCTGGCCAATCGGCTGGTCGGGAACGACGAGAACAGCGCGTGCATCGAGGTGTTGATGGGCGGCCTCGCCCTCCGGGCGCCGCAGGTGACCATCGTCGCCGTCACCGGTGCACCCGCGACGGCGCTGCTCGACGGAATCCCGATGGGGCACGCGAGCGTCATCGTGATGCAGCCGGGACAGACGCTGCGCCTGCAGTACGCGCAGGTCGGCCTGCGCAGCTACGTCGGCGTCCGCGGTGGCGTCGCGGTGCCGGACGTGCTCGGCTCCCGCAGCACCGACACCCTATCCGGAATCGGTCCGGAAGCGTTGAAACCCAACGATGTTCTGCCCGTCGGGACCGCGGCGACGAACTTCCCGAACGTCGACGTCGCGCCCGTCCCCCCGATGGACGCGGGAACGCTATCGGTGCGGGTCATCGACGGCCCCCGCGACGACTGGTTCACCAACCCCGAAGCGTTGACCACGGGGGTGTGGGCCGTGTCCCCGGACACCGATCGCATCGGGGCGCGCCTGAACCGGCACGGCGACTCGCCGGCACTGGTGCGGACGTCCGAGGCCGAACTCCCCACCGAAGGTGTCGCGCTCGGCTCCATCCAGGTTCCGCCGAGCGGGCAGCCCGTCGTGTTCCTCGCGGACCATCCCATCTCGGGCGGGTATCCCGTCATCGGCGTCGTCGCGGACGAGGACATCGACCGGATCGCCCAGGCTCGACCCGGTCAACTGATTCGCTTCACCACTGCGTGATCGGCCTCGCTCCGATCCCACTACAGGAGATCACCCCATCGTCATGAACAGCATCGGCACGGAACTCGACACCCCCTGGTCCCACGAGCTGTGGCGCAGCACGCTGCTCCGGGAACCGCACCGTCAGGGCACCGCGGTCGCGCGCCACTACGCGTCCGCGCTGCCGATCAGCTACGCCACTGAAACCGATCCGGCACAGGCGATCCGCGACGTCGCCGAGGTGGAGCGCCTCGACGTCGACAGTGTGGCGCTGACGTTCACCACCACCGAGGCGTCCGCGCCGTACGAGAACCTCAAGATCTATGCGGTCGGGAAACCCGCGCCGCTCAACGAGGTTCTGCCGATCCTGTCCAGCCTCGGCGTCAACGCGCTCGACGAACGACCGGCCGCGCTGACCCGCCCGGACGGGCACCGTGCCTGGATCTACGACCTCACCGTCGATCTGGTCGCCGTGACGGACGGTCACGGGGTGACCCGGGACAGCCGGATCGCGGACGCGTTCCGGGCCGCGTGGACGGGTGAGACCGAGGTCGACGGGTTCAACGCGCTCGTCCTGCACGCCGGGCTCGGGTGGCGTCAGGTGACCGTCCTCCGCGCGTACGCCGCCTACCTGCGTCAGGCCGGGCTTCCGTACAGCCGCAGCAACGTCGAACGAGTCCTGCTGAGCAACAGTGCAATCACGAAACTCCTCGTCGAGTTCCACGCGCTCCGCCTCGACCCGGGCATCGAACGCGACGCCGCCGCGGAAGACGCGCTCGAGGGCCGCACCGTCGACGCGATCGACGCCGTCGCCGGGATCGACGCCGACCGGATTCTGCGGGCACTGCTCTCGCTGATCCGCGCCACCACCCGGACGACGTACTACGCCGAAGACCGTCGGGCCGCGCGCGCTCTCGCATTCAAGTTCGACTCCTCGTCGATCGACGAATTGCCGCTGCCCCGACCGAAATACGAGGCTTACGTGTACTCGCCCCGGATGGAGGGCGTGCACCTGCGATTCGACGACGTCGCCCGCGGCGGCATCCGGTGGTCGGATCGCCGCGACGACTTCCGCACCGAGATCCTCGGACTCGTCAAAGCGCAGGCGGTCAAGAACGCCGTCATCGTCCCCGCGGGAGCGAAAGGCGGCTTCGTCGTCAAGAACCCGCCCGTGCCGACCGGCGACGCCGCCGCCGACCGGGAGGCGATGTACTCGGCGGGCATCTCCTGCTACCGCGAATTCATCTCGAGCCTCCTCGACATGACGGACAACCTCGACATCACGACCCGGCAGGTGATCGCGCCGGAGGGCATCGTCCGGCGCGACGGCGACGACACGTACCTCGTGGTCGCCGCAGACAAAGGGACAGCGGCATTCTCGGACGTCGCCAACGCGATCGCACTCGAGCGCGGGTACTGGCTCGGCGACGGATTCGCGTCCGGCGGTTCCGTCGGTTACGACCACAAGGCGATGGGCATCACCGCCCGCGGTGCGTGGGAAAGCGTCATGCAGCACTTCCGCGAGATGGGCGTCGACACCCGCACCGACGACTTCACCGTCGTCGGCATCGGCGACATGAGCGGCGACGTCTTCGGAAACGGGATGCTGCTCAGCCCCCACATCCGCCTGCTCGCGGCATTCGACCATCGGCACGTCTTCATCGACCCCGATCCCGACCCGCAGCGGTCGTGGGACGAGCGGGCACGGCTCTTCGGGCTCGGCAGGTCGAGCTGGAAGGACTACGACAAGGCGGTCCTCAGCGACGGCGCGATGATCGTCGACCGGTCGGCGAAGTCCGTTCGGCTGACACCGCAGGCCCGGCGCGTTCTCGGGATCGACGACGATCCGGTCCTCACCACCGTCGAACTCGTGCGTGCCGTCCTCGGTGCGCCCGCGGACCTGCTGTGGAACGGCGGGGTCGGCACGTACGTGAAGGCGACGACGGAGAGCCACGCCGACGTCGGCGACAAGTCGAACGACGCGGTCCGGCTCGACGCGACCCAACTGCGCGTCCGGGTGGTCGGCGAAGGCGGCAACCTCGGCCTGACCCAGCTCGGGCGGATCGAATACGCGCGCAACGGCGGTCGCGTGAACACCGACGCGCTCGACAACTCGGCCGGCGTCGACTGCTCGGACCACGAGGTCAACATCAAGATCGCCCTGGCAGGCGCCACCGCCGACAACACCCTCGCCGCGCAGGACCGGCGAGAGTTGCTGTCCGACATGACCGACGACGTCAGCAGGCTCGTCCTCGCCGACAACCGCAGCCAGAACGAGATGATGAGCCTGAACCGGGCACAGGCCGGCACTCTCGTCAGCTTCCACTCCCGCATGGTCGACGACCTGGAACGGCGCGGCCACGTGGACCGCGCGATCGACGTGCTCCCGACGTCCGCGCAGTTCGGTGCACTCGAACGTGAGCAGAAGGGACTGACGAGCCCGGAGCTGGCGCAGCTCACCGCGCAGGTCAAGCGTTTCATCAAGAGCGAAGTGTCGGGCACGACCCTCCCCGACAACGGTGTCTACGCCGGCCGGCTGCACAACTACTTCCCGCCGCGCCTCGGCCGGGAGTTCGCGCACACGGTCGCCGCGCATCCGCTGCGCCGGGAGATCGTCACGACGTCGGTCGTCAACGACATGGTCGACCGAGCGGGGATGACGTACGCCTTCCGGCTGCGGGAGGAAACGGGCGCCGACTCCGCGGAGGCGGTGAACGCCTTCACCGCGGTCACCGAGATCTTCGACCTCGGAGCGACTTTCGAGCGGATCCGGGCGGCGGCCGACGCGACGCCGACGGCCGGGACGAACGCGCTGACGGTGCAGACCCAGCGACTGATCGACCGCGCGTCGCGGTGGCTGACCACGCACCGGCCGCAACCGCTGCCGCTCGAGGCCACCATCGCCCGCTACCGGCCGGTCGTCCGCGACCTCGGCCCGCGGGTCCGGGAATGGCTGCGCGGCGACGAGATCACCGCGGTGGAGCGGCGCACCGAGGCCCTCACATCGCGCGGGGCGGAGGCCGGGCTCGCCGCGGACGTGGCGGACCTGCTGCACACGTACTGCCTCCTCGACATCGTGGACATCGCGGAGATCTCACAGCACCGCCCCGAGGACGTCGCCGAACTGTACTTCGCGCTGTCGGCGCACCTGCACATCAACACCGCGCTGACCGCCGTCACGGCGCTCCCCCGGCTGGACCGGTGGCACGCCCTTGCACGTCTCGCCCTGCGCGACGACCTCTACAGCTCGCTGCGCGCCATCACCCTCGACGCGCTGTCCGTGAGCGAACCCGGCGATGACGCGGCCGACAAGGTGGACCAGTGGGAACAGCACAACGCCGCCCGGCTCGCCCGCGCGCGGGCACTGCTGACGGAAATCGAGTCGGAGGTCGCCACCGAACCCACACTGGCGCTGATCTCCGTCGCGGCCAGGCGGATCCGGGCGATGACGCGGTAGGCGCTTCGCGCCCGTGCGCCTTTCTGGTTGTTCCAGCTACCAAAAAGGCGCACAGGCCGCGGAGCGGCCTACAGTACCTGGGACAGGAACTGCTGCAGCCGTTCGGTTTCGGGCTTGTCGAACAGCTGGTCCGGCTTCCCGGTCTCGACGACGGCGCCGTGGTCCATGAACAGCACCGTGTCGGACACCTCGCGGGCGAAGCCCATCTCGTGGGTGACGACGACCATCGTCATGCCGCCCTTGGCGAGGTCGGCCATCAGCGCGAGGACACCCTTCACCAGTTCGGGGTCGAGTGCCGAGGTGGCCTCGTCGAAGAACATCACCTCGGGCTTCATCGCCAGGGCGCGGGCGATCGCGACGCGCTGCTGCTGCCCGCCCGACAGGTTCCCGGGCCGCGAGTCGGCCTTGTTGGCGAGCCCGACGAGTTCGAGCTGTTCGAGCGCCAGCGACCGCGCCTCGTCCTTGGACATCCCCTTGAGCTTGCGGGGCCCGAGGGCGATGTTGTCGACGACGGTCTTGTGCGGGAACAGGTTGAAGTGCTGGAACACCATGCCGATGCGCTGCCGCAGCTTGTCCGGGTTGTCCTTCAGCACCGACTTCCCGTCGAGCAGGACGTCGCCCTGATCGGGTTCGTGCAGCCGGTTGAGGACCCGCAGCAGGGTGGACTTTCCGGAGCCGGACGGTCCGATCACGGTGACGGTGTCGCCGGCGTCGACGTGGAGGTCGACGCCGCGGAGCACCTTGTTGGTGCCGAACGCGAGGTGCAGGTCGGTGCCAGTGAGAGAGACGGCCATCGCCTTATCCCCTTTCCACGACGATGGACTGTTCCACCGGGTCGAGCGTGCCGGACGTGTCGGCGCGGCCGGTGCGCAGGCGGTTGTCGATGTAGTTGACGAGGTGGGTCAGCGGAATCGTCATCGCCAGGTAGAACAGGCCGGCGGCGACGAGCGGCGACAGGTTGCCGGTCTGCGCGTTGAGGTCGCGGCCGACGGCGAACAGTTCCCGCTGGCTGACGAGCAGGCCGAGGAAGTAGATCAGCGACGAGTCCTTGATCAGGGAGATGAACTGGTTCATCAGCGCAGGCAGCACCCGTCGCACACCCTGCGGAACGACGACGAGCGTCATCGACTTCCGGTAGCTGAAACCGAGCGCCCGGGACGCCTCGAGTTGTCCGGGTTCGACGCTCTGGATGCCGGACCGGAAGATCTCACCGATGTAGGCGGACGCGAGCAGTGACAGCGCGGCCGCACCGAGCCAGTACGGGTTGTTGCCGGTGAGTCCCTTGACGATGGGTCCGGCGCCGAGACCGACGATGAGGATGATGACGACGGCGGGCAGCCCGCGGAACACGTCCGTGTAGACGCGGGCGGGCCAGCGGAGCCAGCGGGTGCGGGAGATGCCTGCCATCGCGAGCAGCATGCCGAGGACGGTGCCGACGATGCCCGACGCCAACGCCAGGATCAGCGTGTTCGGCAGACCGGTCTTGAGCAGATCCGGGAACGCCCGCGTGTAGAGGTCCCAGTTGAAGAACGTGTCTTTCAGCTGCTGGAGTGTCGACTTGGGTTCCGCGACCGGGGTTTCGGTCGTGTTCTGCGAGTTCTGGGCGGCCAGCGCGGCGAAGTCCGGCAGGTCGGGCACCGGTGCCGCCTTGCTGCCGGGCTTCCAGCCCTCGGGCAGTTCGCGGGGCACCCAGTCGGAGTACAGCTGCGCCCAGGTGCCGTCTGCGATGACGGCGTCGAGCCCGGAGTTGAGGGCGTCGATGAGCGGCTGGTTCTCCTTGTTGACGGCCCAGCCCACGAAGTTGTTGACGCTGAAGGTGTTCTCGACGATCGACGTGGGATCGCCCGGCGCGATGGCGCCCTCGGCCTGCTGCGACGGCGCCACCCAGGCGTCGATCTGCCCGGACTTCAGGTTCGCGTACGCGGTGGCGTAGTCGGGGAACTTCACCGGGTTCAGCTTCAGCGTGTTCACGACGTAGTCGTCCTGGACGGTGCCCTGGACGACACCGATCCGAGTGGTCGCGGTCAGGTCGTCGAAGCCCTGGATCGGACCGCCGTTGGGCACGACGAGGGAGAAGTAGCCGAAGTCGTAGCCGTTGGTGAAGCCGACGGTGTTGCGGCGCTCGTCCGTTGTCGTGATGGACGAGGATCCGACGTCGAAGCGGCGTCCGGCGACCTGGGCGAGTAGTCCGGCGAACTCGGTGCCGACGAAGTCGACGCGCAGGCCCAGCTTGTCGGCGACGGCCTTCAGCAGTTCGTTGTCGTAGCCCGTGAACTCGTTCTCCGAGTTCACGCAGATGCTCGGCGGTGCGTCGGACAGCGTGCCGACGGTGAGCACGCCGGGGGTGATGAGGTTCAGTTTCGACGCGTCGATCTGGTCGATCGGGGTGGTCGACGGTGTCGTGTAGCGGTCCTCGGCCGCGGCGCCGGAGGCGGCGAGATTGGTCGGGGCGGCAGTGGCCGCGCCCACGCCGGGTGGCGAACACAGATCCTGCGGTGCCGCCCCCGACGTCTCCCCGTCACTCGAACACGACGACAGGGTCAGCGCCAGCAGGGCGGTGAGCAGTAGCGCCACCACCACTCGGATCTTCGCTCCGACGGAAGAAAACATGGTGAGCAGCGTAACCCTGGCGGTCGGTATTTCCGGGGTCGGAGGACGTGCGGGGCGACGCCCGTCACTCTCCTTGTTTGTCATACAAACAAAGTCGAGTTATTGTTTGTCATACAAACAAGCGGGAGGCAGTCATGGTGTCGCAGACGGGCCGAGCAGCGCGTGCCACTAGGGAGTCCGGTCGCCAGACCCGCGACGCCCTGTTCACCGCCGCCACCGAACTCTTTCTCGAGCACGGCGAGGGCGTCCCCATCACGCAGATCTGCGCCGCCGCGGGGGCCCACCCCAACCAGGTGACCTATTACTACGGTTCCAAGGAGCGGCTCTTTGTCGAGGTCGCGTGCGCTGCCGTCCTGCGTGCCGGCAAACGGGCCGAGGACGATGCGGCCACCGCGGAGACCGTCGGCGACTACACGGAGAAGCTCGTCGGCTCCCTGCTCGGGCCCGGCGCGCCCAGCGTCGAACTCTTCACCTCGGCGATGCTGATGACGGGACGCCGCGGCGAACTGCGCGACCTCATCACCGACACCCTCCGCACCCTGCACTCCTCGGGCGAGGACGCGCTGATCCGCACCCTGATACGCACCGGCTGGAAACTGCGCGCCGGCATCGACGTCGAATCGAAGGCGTTCTGGTCGGCGATCTTCGGCCTCGTGATCCAGAAGACCGCCACCGGTGAGAGCTTCGGCTACTCGCTCGAGGAGGCCGTCGCCGTCATCTTCGCGAACCTGCAGATCCCCGAGACCGTCCGCAACACCTCCATCGACTGACCTTCTCTCCTCCAAGGAGCGCGATGAACATCGTTCGCGTATTCGACAGCAACGTCCGGAAGACGCCCGACAAGGCCTTTCTCCATTTTCAGGGTCGCGACCATACGTATGGTTCCGTGCAGGACGGCAGCCGCCACGCCGCCGCCCTGCTACGGAAACTGGGGGTCGGGCACGGCGACCGCGTCGCTCTGATGTGTTTCAACACCCCCGGCTTCGTCTACGCGATGCTCGGCGCCTGGCGCATCGGCGCGGTGGTGGTGCCGGTCAACCACAAGATGCAGGCACCCGAGGTCGACTACATCCTGCGGCACGCGCAGGTGAAGGTATGCGTCTTCGACGGCGACCTCGCACCCGTCATCGAGCGACTCGAGACGCCGGTGCAGCTGCTGTCCACCGACACCGCCGTGGAGGGCCACGCCTTCTTCGACGACGCGATCGCGGACCTGGACGGCATCGACGGCATCGAGCCGGACGAGAACGACCCCGCGGAAATCCTCTACACGTCCGGCACCACCGGCGCGCCCAAGGGTTGCGTGCACAGTCATCGCAACGTCGTGCTCGTGGCGACCACGGCAGCCCTCGGTCTGTCGATCACCCGCGACGAGCGACTGCTGATGGCCGTCCCGATCTGGCACGCGTCGCCGCTCAACAACTGGCTGATGGCGACGCTGTACATGGGCGGCACCGTCGTGCTCGTCCGCGAATACCATCCCGTCCACTTCCTGGAAGCGGTACAGCAGCAACGCATCACGCTGTGCTTCGGGCCGCCGGTCATCTACACCACGGCGCTGAATGCGGTACGAAACTTCGCCGACTACGACCTGTCCAGCGTCCGGGCCTGGCTCTACGGCGGCGGACCTATCGGCGCCGATGTGGCGCGCCGACTCGTCGAGTCGTACCGGACCACCCGCTTCTACCAGGTGTACGGGATGACGGAGACCGGTCCCGTGGGGGCCGTCCTCTACCCGGAGGAACAGCTCGCGAAGGCCGGCTCGATCGGCCGGGCGGCGCTCGCCGGCGTCGACATGCGCCTGGCCGGCCCCGACGGCATCGACGTGCCCGCCGGGGAGATCGGCGAGATCTGGCTGCGCACCGAGACCGTGATGCAGGGCTACCTCGACGATCCCGACGCCACCGCAGCCGCGTTCGCCGACGGCGGCTGGTACCGCACAGGCGATCTCGCACGCCAGGACGACGACGGCTACCTCTTCATCGTCGACCGGGCGAAAGACATGATCATCACCGGCGGCGAGAACGTCTATTCCAAGGAGGTGGAGGACGCCATCTCCGGCCATCCCGACGTCGTGGATGTCGCGGTGGTGGGCCGGCCGCACCCCGAGTGGGGCGAGACCGTCGTCGCGCACGTCGTGTGGCGTGAACCGGACGTCGTGGGTGCCGACGACATCCGCGACTACCTGTCGGACAAGCTGGCGCGCTACAAGATTCCCCGCGACTACGTGTTCGCCACCGTGTTGCCCCGCACCCCCACCGGCAAGATCCAGAAGCACCTGATCCGCTCCGCGAGCTGACTCACGAAAGACACTGTCATGACTACTTTTTCCGAAACGAATATCACCCATCCCGCACCCCACCGGACGCACACCGTGCTCAACCAGTCGGTGCCCCGCACCGACGTCAACGAGTTCACCCTCGACACGGTGCTGGCCGAGGGCGTGCGCCGCCACGACGCCGACTGGGCCACCGGCGAACTCACCGACATCGGCGCACTCGTTGGCAGCGCCACGTTCCAGCACGACGCCGAACTCGCCAACACGATCATCCCCGAACTGAAGACGTTCGACCGCTGGGGCAACCGAATCGACGAGGTCGAATACCACCCCGCGTACCACCGGATCATCTCCGCGGCCGTCGCGCACGGGGCGCACACGTCGGCGTGGGCCGACCCGAAGCCCGGTGCGAATGTCGCTCGCGCAGCGGCGTTCATGATGTTCGCGCAGATCGAACCCGGACACTCCTGCCCGATCTCGATGACCAACGCCGTCATCCCCTCCCTCGACCTGCAACCCGACGTCGCCGCGATCTGGAAGCCGCGCGCGCTGTCCCGCAGCTACACCCCCGAACTCGACGCACCCGGCAAGGCGTCCGCGATCTTCGGCATGTCCATGACGGAGAAGCAGGGTGGCTCCGACGTCCGGGCCAACACCACCGTCGCGACACCCGCCGGACGCGGCGGTCCCGGCGCCGACTACCTGCTGACCGGACACAAGTGGTTCTGCTCCGCGCCGATGTCCGACGCGTTCCTCGTGCTCGCGCAGGCGGAAGGCGCGGGCGGCGACGGCCTCTCGTGCTTCCTGCTGCCCCGCATCCTCCCGGACGGCACCCGCAACGTCTTCCGCATCCAGCGGCTGAAGAACAAGCTGGGCAACAAGTCCAACGCGTCGTCCGAGATCGAACTCGACGGCACCGTCGGCGTCATGGTCGGTGAACCGGGACGCGGCGTCCGCACCATCATCGAGATGGTCGCGCGCACCCGCCTCGACTGCGTGCTCGGCAGCACCGCGGGCATGCGGCAGTCCGTCGCCGAGGCAGTGTGGCACGCCCGCCACCGCTCGGCGTTCGGGAAGGTCCTGGCCGATCAGCCGGCCATGACGTCGGTGCTGGCCGACCTGGCGCTGGAGTCGGAGGCGGCCACCGTCACCGCGCTGCGCCTCGCCCGGGCACACGACGACGACGCGAACGAGCAGGAACGCAGCTTCCGCCGGCTCGCGACCGCGGTCGCGAAGTACTGGATCTGCAAGCGCGGCCCGCAGCACGCCTACGAGGCGCTGGAATGCCTGGGCGGCAACGGTTACACCGAGGACTTCCCGCTCGCCCGCCGCTACCGGGAGCAGCCCGTCATGGCCGTGTGGGAGGGGTCTGGCAACGTCATCGCCCTCGACGTCCTGCGCGCGATGACCCGCGAACCCGACAGCGTCGCCGCATTCGACGCCGAGGTGAACCTGGCCCGCGGCAGCAACGCGGTGCTCGACGAGCACCTCGACCGGGTCCGTCGTCAGCTCGGCGAACTCGCCACCGAGGACCCGGCCCGCGCACAGTTGCGCGCCCGCACCGTCGTCGAATCGATGGCCCTCGCACTGCAGGCGTCGCTGCTGGTTCGGTTCTCCCCTGCTTCGGTAGCGGACGCATTCGTCGACGCCCGCCTCGGCCCCGACCGCACGCACGAGTACGGCACGCTCTCCCCCTCCGCCGATCTCGGGTCCATCCTCGACCGGGCGTAGGCGGCTCTGCCGCCCGTGCGCCTTTTTGGTAGCTGGAACAACCAGAAAGGCGCACAAGCCCGGAGGGCCTACTTCAGCACCGTCGGACCCAGGAACTCGCACACCTGCAAGGCGAGAGCGAGATCCAGCTTGCTGTGGGTGCCGGTGGCGGGCTCGCCGAGGGCTTTGGTGATGCGGTATTTGACGGTGTTGCGGTGCAGGTTCATCTGCTGGGCGGTGTGGAGGTGGCTTTCGCCGGTCGCGAAGTAGGTGCTGAGCGTGGTCCGCAGTGTCGCGGCCTGGTCGGTGTTCTCCGCGAGCGGGCCGAGGACCTCCCACACCCAGGCTCGGGTGGAGTCCAGGTTCTCGGCGAGGAGGGAGACGACGGCGACGCCGCGGTCGCCGAAGCCGACGATCGGCCGGGCCTGGGTGTTGGGCACGGTGGCGACGGAGTAGGCGGCGCGGGCCTGTTCGTGTGACCGCCGGAATCCCGCGATCCCGGTCGCGGGCAGTCCGATCGCGGTCCGGATTCCCGGGTTCGCGGGCAGGGTTGCGGCGAGTTCGGTGGTGTCGAGGACGGGCTTCCGGCGGCCGAAAGGGAGCCAGGCCCACAGGGTTCGGCGGTCGATGGCGGTGACGATGGGTGCTGAGTCGGTGGCGAGGTGGCGGGCGAGGTCCCGCACGTAGTGGTCGAGGGTGTTGAGGCTCGCCTCGGTGTCGGGACCGGTGGACCACAGGATCATCGCGACGTGCGTCTGCTCGAGCCGGTAGTGCGTTTCGGTCTCGAATGCGGACCCGTCGTCGCCCGTTCCGGTGAGGAGGGTGTGGATGGTCGACGAGTGGACGTTGCCGCGGGCACCCAGCCAGCGCCGTCGTTCCTGCTCGTAGGCGTCGAACACGTACAGCGTGATCCAGTCGATGTAGCTGTACACGACCTCCGAAATGTGTTTGAGCACAGCGAGGGTCAGCGGTCCGGACAATTGGAGGGAGCTGACCTCGTCGTAGCAGATCTTGATCAGGTCGTCCTGGCCCATGTGGTACGCGCGGACCAGCGAGTTCGACGACACGTCGCGTTGGGCCAGCCGCAGCGCGTACTCCACGGCGGCGGTGGTGGGCTGCAGGTGATCGACGGGAATGTCGTTGGCGAGGACGTGCACGATCGTCGAGACGTTGCCGTTCACGCTCGCCTCGAGCAGTTCGACGAGTTGCGGGTCTTCGTCGAGTTGGTCGATCTCGTGCGCGAGCAGCGCGCTCATCGAGCGGGTGATCTCCGCTTGCCGCACATCGAGTTTCCGGGCGATACCGGCGACGATGTCGAGGACCTCGGCTTCCGCCATCGCGGGCACCCGCGCCATGCGGCGCCTGGCACCGGCGCCGCGGTCGCCGGGGGCGGGACTGCTCACAGCACGTCCCCTCCGCCCTTCCGCAGATAGCGCAGGGCCGATTGCGCCGCGTTGTACCCACACATGCCGTGTGCCCCGGCGCCGGGCGGCGTCGATGCCGAACACAGGTACGTGCCGGGGATCCCGGTGCTGTACGGGTCGAGGGCGATGCGCGGCCGCAGCACTACCTGGGTTTCGGTGTTGGCTCCGCCGATGATGTCGCCGCCGACGTAATTGGGATTCGACGCGGCCAGACGCGCCGGTCCGCTACTCACCGTGGCGACGACGCGGTCCCGGAAGCCAGGGGCGAACCGTTCGATCTGCGCGGTGATCGCCTCCGTCGCGTCGCCTGTGTAGCCGTGCGGGACATGGGCGTACGCGTACAGCGGATGCAGATCGCCGTTCGAACGACTGCGATCGGCGAGGTATTGCTGACCGAGGAGGACGAACGGCCGCCCCGGCATCCGGCCCGCAGCGACGTCGCGTTCGGCGGCCGCGATCTCGGCGAAGCTGCCACCCAGGTGGACGGTCCCGGCGCGTCCACATTCGGGATCGGCCCACGGCACCCCGCCCTGGATGGCGAAGTCGACCTTGAAGGCGGCGGGCGCGTGCTTGAACCGCCGGTACGCACGGGCCACCCGGTCGGGCAGGCGAGCGCCCAGGATGCCGAGCGCGGCGGACGGCGCGACGTCCAGCAGGACGACGTCGGCGGGCGGAAGTTCGTTCCAATCGCGGACGTGGACACCGGTGGTGATCTTGCCGCCCCGGTCGGTGAGCAGGGCGGCGAGTGCGCCGGTGATCGACTGCGACCCGCCCTCGGCGACCGGCCAGCCGTAGCGGTGCCCGGCGGCGACGATCATCATCCCGACCGCGGACGTCGCGGGCCGGTCGAGGCGGTAGTAGGCGTGCGCGGCGGCGCCGCCGAACAGTGCGCGGGCCTTGTCGGTGCGCCACCAGCGGGCCGTCACCGCGGCCGGCAGCAGGGCCCGGGGTCCGAAGCTGGCGAGCCGAAGCGGGTGCCGGGGCACGTTCGCGATCGGACGCATGAGGTCGGCGGCCAGGTCGTCGAATCCGTCGGCGAGTCCGCCGAACATGCGCTGCCAGCGCGCGCCGTCCTCGCCGAGTCCGGCGGCGGTGGCCGCGATCGACCGGTGCAGCAACCCCGCCTCACCGGAGTCGAGGGGGTGGGCGCAGTCGATCTCCGGCCACTTCCACGTCAACCCGTACCGGCCGAGGTCGAGGGTCTGCAGATACGGCGACCCGGCACCCATCGGGTGGAACGCCGAGCACTCGTCGTGCAGCAGTCCCGGGACGGTGAGTTCGCCGGAGCGGGTGCCGCCGCCGATGGTGTCGGCGGCCTCGAGGACCTGGACGTCGACGCCGTGCCGGGCGAGGTGGACCGCGGCGGCGAGCCCGTTGGGCCCGCTGCCGACCACGACTGCGGTGGTCACGGCCGCACCACCAGATCTGTCTCCTGCATCCTCGCCTCCCGCGTCCGCACGTTCGAGCCGTCTCCTTCCAGTGTCCACTGCACGTCGAACGGAATGGGACCGTTCGGCAGCCACGGCTGCTCGTTGATAGCGTCGGACACCTTGTAGGTTCCCCGCTCGATGACGCCGAGGGCGGCGTCGATCACCTTGTACTGCTGAGTGCCCCTGTGGATGGGCTGCGATTCGATCCACGCGACGACGAACTCGCCAGGAGCGAAGTTGCAGCGCCGCTGGAGTGCCGCAATCAGGAACTCGTTGTGCAGGTGACCGTCACCGAAGTTGAATGCCACCAGCGAGTTGCAGCTGAACTCCGCCTCGCGCAGCGAGTAGGTGTCGATGTCGTCGCCGAGGTGGCGCATCATCAGCGAGAACAACGCCCGCCCCTGGCTGTGCATCGACCGCCAGCCGAGCAGTTGGTGCATCACCACGTCCGCGACCTCCGGCGGGTAGGTGGCGAGCAGCTGGGTGCGCGTGTTCTTGGTGGGACGGATGATGTGCTCGTCGAGCTTCTCCTCGGCGCCCGGTGCGAAGGCCCAGGTGGCGGACGCCCAGTTGCCGGCGTACTGACGCATCGACGGCAGGAACGAGACGAGGTCGGGGCGCAGGTTGCCGAGGATCGGGAAGAACACCAGGGCGGCGACGATCACCGCGGTCAGCCACACCGAGGACATGTCGGCCACGCCGTACCCGTCCCAGGCGGGAAATCCGAGGAACAGGAAGATCGACGCGTAGGCGAACAGCAGGTTCCACTCGAGCGGCACCGCCAGCGGGAACGTGGACAGGATGAACAGGTGGAACGCGACCATCAGCGCGACTGCGAGCAGCGTCAGCGTGCGGTTGGTGGAGAACAGCAGCACCAGCGGGGTCACCACCTCCACGACCGTCCCGAGCACATGGGCGACACCACCGGCGACGATCGACGGCCGCAGGTCCTCGGGGAAGTTGCGGTAGTGCGCGCGCTTGATCTTCTTGAACGGCATCCACGGGGTGTTGCTCAGCATCGGCGGCACCACCATCGAGAAGTGGTGCCCGAGCTTGGAGACGCCCGCCCCGACCCACACCGAGACGATCAGCAGCTTCAGCGCGATGATCATGTCGACGAACGGCAGGACCCCGAAGAAGACGATCGCGGGCAGGTACTGCTCGCTGCGAGCCGCGATGAAGATGACCTTGTCGCGCAGACCGATCAGCACCAGCAGCGCGATCAGGGGAAACAGCACCGCGGGGCGGACGAGTCCGGAGTTGTCGGTGATGGCCGCGTCGATCGACGACGTGTGTACTCCCGGAAGTATCAGCGCCACAATGATGTTGAGCAGTAACGCCGCGTAGATCAGGACGTCGCCGACGGTGCGGGTGTCGCCCGAGGTGAACGGCACCTTGCCCGGCCACGGTGGGAGCCGGATGGTCCCGGGGCGCAGCCAGTACAGGATGCCGCCGGTCATCGGCTTGAAGTGCCCGGCGAGCGGACCCCACGAACCGGCGAGACCCACCGATTCGAGCAGCACCGTCCACAGGATCAGTTTCTGGTAGACGATCGGCTGGTTCCACCAGGCGCCGACGTCGAGGACGTTCAGGCCGGACGTGAATGTCGCGAGCGACAGTCCGATGCCGAGGTAGAGGACGAGCAGTTTCAGAATGTAGATGGTGTGCACCATCTTCGGGGTTCCGAAGCCGTAGTCGACCCAATGGGTCGACATGGCGCGCAGGCGGTCGCGGAACGGAAGATCGAGGAAGGTGGCGGGGTCGACTTCGGGGAAGTTCCCGGTCTTGAATCCCATGGGAGGCTCCTGAGGGTAGGGGGCATCGCCTCGGGTGCGTCCCGAGGTGTGGGGTGTTACTGGATCAGCTGACGGCGGCAGGCCGGTGGCGACTCCGCAGTCCCGGCTTGTCGATCTTGCCGACAGGGTTGCGGGGCAGCGCGTCGACGATGTGAATGGCCACCGGCAGTTTGACTTTCGTGAGCCGGCTACTCAGGTGCTCGGCCAGGACTTCGTGGGTGACGGCGGTGTCCGGGTACGTGACCACGTATGCGACCGGCACCTCGCCGTACACGTCGTGCGGGGCTCCGATCACGGCCGCCTCGAGGACGTCGTCGTGGGTGGCGAGAGCGTTCTCGATCTCCTTGGGGTAGATGTTCTCCCCGCCGCGGATGATCATGTCCTTGATGCGGTCGACGAGGGTGAGGTAGCCGTCGTCGTCGAGTCGGCCGACGTCGCCGGTGTGCAACCAGCCGTCGACGACGGTGCGTTCCGTTTCCTCGGGGCGGCCGAGGTAGCCGCGCATCACGTTCGCGCCCCGGATCACCACCTCGCCGACCGTCCCCGCAGGCACCGGTGCCCCGGACTCGTCGACGATCGCGATGGTCTGACCCGGCAGCGCGGGGCCGACGGTGCCCAGCTTGCGAACGCCGGCAGGCGGATTGCACGCGGACGCGCACGTGCCCTCCGTCAGCCCGTAGCCCTCGACGATGACGAGCCCGAAACGCTGCTCGGCGTGGTCGAGAAGTTCCTTGGAGATCGGGGCGGCCCCGCAGACCGCGAACCGCAGCGAGGAGGTGTCGCCGACGGTTTCCTGAGAGACCAGAAGCGCGTAGATGGTCGGGACCGCGGAGAAGTACGTCGGCCGCAGGCGGGCGACGTCGTCGAAGAACCGGGCCGGTGAGAAGCGCCCGGTGACGCTCAGCTGACCGCCGGCGAGCATCGGGGTCAGGAAGCTGACGCAGATCGCGTTGACGTGGAACAGCGGGAGGATCAGGAGGCAGTGGTCGTCGGCGGTCAGCGAGAAATGCTGCACCATCGAGGAGCTCATGAATTGCAGGTTGTCGTGGGTGAGCATCACGCCCTTGGGGCGTCCGGTCGACCCGGACGTGTAGATCAGCAGGGCGAGGTCGTCTCCGCTGGCGGTGATGCCGGGTGCCCAGGCGGGGTCGGGGGTGGTCGCCATGTCGCCGACGGCGATCGCCGGACGGCCACCGGTCGGTGCGTCAGGTCCCTCGTTGACGACGAGAACCGCTGTGGCGTCGTCGATCTGGTACTCCGCCTCGCTTGCGGTGAATGTGGGATTGACCGGGGTGGCGGCCGCACCGATCCGCCAGGAGGCCATCAGGGCGATGAGCAGTTCCGCCCGGTTCGGCAGCATGATCGCGACGACGTCGCCACGTCCGACACCGTTCTCGGACAACTGTGCGGCGAAGGCGTCGACCCGCTCCGCGAACTGGCGGTACGTCAGTTCGAGTCGGTCGTCGCGCAGGCACGGCGCGTCAGCACGCTGTGTGGCGAGGTCCCAAGCGAAATACCCGATGTGCGACACGATTTCGTCCGCCCTTTCGTTGTGGTGTGATCCACAACACTATCGAGGGGTTTTCGTGCAAGAAACGGCCTCGGGGGCTCGAGTTCGGGCGGTTCGTTGTCGGTTGAGCACAATCGCGACCGTCCGGGGGTTGACACCGTGCCGCGGGCGTGGTCAATATATGCAAACGCTTAGAAAATAAGCACATGCTTAGAACTGAGGGGCTGCAGGTCCGCACCGACTGCCGTCCACCACGTCAATCGGTAGGAGTTACTCATGCCCGAGGCCGTCATCGTTTCCATCGCCCGTTCCCCGATCGGTCGCGCCATGAAGGGATCGCTCAAGGGCATGCGCCCCGACGACCTCGCCGCGCAGATGGTCCAGGCGGCACTCGACAAGGTGCCCGCGCTCGACCCCACCGACATCAACGACCTGATCCTGGGCTGCGGCCTGCCCGGCGGCGAGCAGGGTTTCAACATGGGCCGCAACGTCGCGGTCCAGCTCGGCTACGACTTCATCCCCGGCACCACCATCACCCGGTACTGTTCGTCGTCGCTGCAGACCACCCGCATGGCACTGCACGCGATCAAGGCCGGTGAGGGCGACGTGTTCATCTCCGCCGGTGTCGAGACCGTGTCCCGGTTCACCGCGGGCAACTCCGACTCGCTGCCCGACACCCAGAACCCGCTGTACGCCGACGCGCAGACCCGCACCGAGAAGCTGGCCCAGGGCGGCCAGCAGTGGGTCGACCCGCGTGAGGAGGGCCTGGTCCCCGACACCTACATCGCGATGGGCCAGACCGCGGAGAACGTCGCGCAGATCACCGGCATCACCCGCGAGGAGCAGGACCGGTGGGCGGTGCGCTCGCAGAACCGCGCCGAGGAGGCCATAGGCGCCGGCTTCTTCGAGCGGGAGATCACCCCGGTGACCCTGCCCGACGGCACCGTCGTGTCCACCGACGACGGCCCCCGCGCCGGCACCACCTACGAGGCCGTCAGCCAGCTCAAGCCGGTGTTCCGTCCGGATGGGACCGTGACCGCCGGCAACGCGTGCCCGCTCAACGACGGCGCCGCCGCTCTGGTGATCATGTCCGACACCAAGGCCAAGGAGCTGGGGCTGCCCCCGCTGGCCCGGATCGTGTCCACCGGGGTGTCCGGGCTGTCGCCGGAGATCATGGGTCTCGGCCCGATCGAGGCGTCCAAGCGGGCCCTCGCGATCGCGGGACTGGGCATCTCCGACATCGACCTCGTCGAGATCAACGAGGCGTTCGCCGTGCAGGTGATCGGGTCGGCGCGGGAGCTGAACATCGACGAGGACAAGCTGAACGTCTCCGGCGGCGCGATCGCCCTCGGTCACCCGTTCGGCATGACCGGTGCCCGCATCACCGCGACCCTGCTCAACAACCTGACCACCCACGACAAGCAGTTCGGCCTCGAAACCATGTGCGTCGGAGGCGGACAGGGCATGGCGATGGTCCTCGAACGGCTGTAGGCGGCTCCGCCGCCCGTGCGCCTTTTTGGTAGCCAGAACAACCAGAAAGGCGCACGGGTGCGAAGCGCCTATGCCAGGCCCGACAGCGGCGGCGGGGTGTTCTCGTCACGCCACGCGATGGCCTCCTTCAGAGTGCCGAGGTCGTAGTCGGGACCACCCACGCCCACGGTGAACAGGGTGACGCCGGCGTCGACATGGGCTGCCGCGTCGTCGACACCCGGCCACGACGTGGAGTGCTGGATGCTGTCGGGGCTGCGTCCGGCATCCCGTGCGTACCCGGCGAGGATCCCCGACTTACGTTTGTACGTGTCCATGTCGCTGAAGCTGTGCCAGATGTCGCCGTACTGCCCGACCAGCGGCAGCGTCTTCTTCTCGCCGCCGCCGCCGATGAGGATCGGAATGTGCCGGGTGGGTGCGGGTTCCAGCTTGGCGAACCGGGCGGTGATCCGCGGAAGGTACTCGGCGAGCAGGTTCAGCCGCGACCCCGCGGTGCCGAATTCGTAGCCGTACTCGTCGTAGTCGCGCTCGAACCAGCCCGAGCCGATGCCCAGGATCAGCCGTCCGCCGCTGATGTGGTCGACGGTCCGGGCCATGTCGGCGAGCAGATCCGGGTTCCGGTAGCCGGCACACGTGACGAGCGCACCGATCTCCACTCGCTCCGTCTGCTCGGCGAACGCCCCGAGCATCGTCCAGCACTCGAAGTGGGCGCCGGCCGGATCGCCGTACAGCGGATAGAAGTGGTCCCAGTTGAAGACGATGTCGACGCCGGCGTCCTCGGCCCGCAGCACCGCGTCGCGGATCAGCCCGTAGTCGGGCGCGTGCTGCGGCTGAAGCTGGACACCGATGCGAACTGGACGAGTCATTCGTGGCTCCTCGGAGTAGACGTTGGGCCTTCCCGATCCATAGTGCTCGCGCGACGGTCGGGCGCACAACGAACCCGCCGAGCGGGCGATTTGAGCGGGCGAATGTACCGTCCGGCGCCCCAGATACGCCAAGCGGTACATTCACCCGGTTGTCGGCGCGTCTTCCGCCCATTGACTCCGAAACGGATGAGGACGCATCACCGCCCGACCACACGGTGGACGTGGAAGACTGGGTGTGTGAAGGTCACGCAGAGGCCTGACCCGCCGACCGGGATCCGGCGGACGTTCTTCCGCGCGCCGATCTACCTCTACCGCGTCCACCTCGGCTTTCTCCTCGGTGGCCGATTCCTGCTCCTCGAACACGTGGGGCGCAAGACCGGCGTCCGGCGGCAGGTCGTGCTCGAGGTGGTCAACCACGACGCCGTCGGCGACGGGTACGTGCTGGCCGCCGGGTTCGGTCCCAAGTCCGATTGGTACCGGAACCTGCGTGCACAACCGAGCGCGAAGATTCAGGTGGGCCTCCGGCGACTCTCGGTGACAGCCGAATTCCTCGATTCCGAGACCGGTGCGGACTTCATGGCGCATTACGCGGCGGAGCATCCGAAACTCGGACTGCGGATCGCCAAAGGCATGGGCTTCGACGTCGACGGCAGCGCGGCGGACTTCCGGGCGGCGGGCCGTGAAATCCGTTTCGTTCGGCTGCGCCCCCGCGCCTGAGGCACCTCAGTTCAGCCGCACCCCGCCCGCGAGGAGCATGGTGCGCAGGACGAATGCCGCCTCGGGGCCGATGATCTCCCCGACCAGGGTGAGGTAGCGGTCCACGTACTCCGGTCCGTGCGGGGCGACCGTCGGGTAGTCGGGGTCGGACGGATCGAGGTGATGGGCGACCTCGTGGAGCACCACCAGTTCGCGGAACGCCCAGGCGTTGCCGTTCCGATGCTCGGGTACTGCGATTGTCGCGCAATCGCTTTCGTAGTGGGCGGCCTTGTTGCCCGACCGCGCGCGGACGTGAACCGGGGTGGCCGCCCGCGTCCACGTCGACCGCACCCAGTTCAGGGCGAGCACCCGGTCCACGTAATCCTGCACCGAATCGATCGACGCGAACTTGCGTTCCACCGGCAGCGTCACCTGCGACCCCAGAACGTCGACGACGCGCAGCCCGCGCTCGTCGGCGCGGTCGAACATGGTGCGCACGAGGGCTTCCGCGTCGTACACGGCGGTCCGCTGAGTGTCGCGGGGTCGCTTCACGACGGGATCTGCTTGCGGGCGGTCGACAGTTCGGGTGAGTTGCTCAGGCGGGCGGTCCGGGCGGCGCGGTCGCCGGCTCTGCGGGCGCTCGACGAATGTCCGGCGGATGCCCGTCCTCCTCGCCACGTGCCGCGGGCCTGCGAGTTCTCCGAGTAGTAGTCCTTCAGCTCGAGCTGCTTGTCGCGTAGGACCAGTGCCGTCTCCGCCGAGGACTCCGGCACGGACACCGCCTGCTCCTCGGCCTCCTGCTTGGCGTCGGCGAGGCGCTGGCCGATCCGCGCGGCGTAGGCGAGCTGGAAGTTCAACCGGGCGGTCACGCCGGCGACGGGCCGTCGCACCCGTGTCGCGACGCGGCGGCGTCCACGCTTCTCGACCTGCGTCCGCACCGTCGTCTCGCTGCGGTACTCGCCCGACCTGATGTAGGAGTCGGATGCCCGGACCATCTGGATCAGCAGGCTCGCGTACAGGGCTTCGCAGACGTCGATGTCGCCGGCGAACCCGTACGCGTAGATGACGGCCGACGTCTGGGCGATGTCGCACTGGACGTCGTTGGCGGCGGCGATCACCAGGAACAGCTGCGCGTACGTGCGGAGGCCCTTCTTGCCCGGTTCACCGATCGTGATCAGCCGCTGCGTGGGAGTGGCGCGCTTCTCCCGGCCTGCCGCGTGGGCGCGCGCCACGGCGAGGTCGATCGAGGAGGCGGTGGCGAGGCGCTGGGCGGCGGCCATGAAGGCCTCGCCCTCGTGCGGGTTGTCGGTGGATTCCGCCTGCCGGAGGAGCCCACCGATGCGGGTCAGCATCTTGTCGGAACTCACCCAGGCAGGCTAGCCCCCGTGCGCCTTTCTGGTCGTCGGCGCTACCAGAAAGGCGCACGGGCGGCGGAGCCGCCTACAGTCGCTCGAGGTCGTCGAGGATCAGGTTTGCGCCAGTGAGGCCGATGCCGGTGATCCACACCCGGTAGTCGGTCTGGCGGACGCCGTCGCGTCGTGACGGCCCCATCTGCCCGATGAGTACGGGGTCGATCCCCAGTTCACCCGGTGCGGACGTGTTGGCGACGAACGCGATGTCGGAGTCGATCTGGGCGACGTTCTCGAGCGAGATCTCGGACATGTCGTTCTTCGCGTCCCACGGCTGCCCGGTGATGGTGTAGCCGGCCGCGGTCAGCACGGAACCGGAGAACGTGCCGGGCCCGTGCAGGCGCAGGCCGTCGTCCATCACGCGGATGACGTGCGCGGTGCGGCCCCGGCTGGTTTCGGTCAACGCGGCGGCGCGGGCATGGAACGCCGACAGCTTCTGCTCGGCTGCGTCCGTCTCACCCATGGCCTCGGCGAACAACCGCAGCGTCCCCTGCCAGTCGACCGCCGGCGACACGGAGAAGACGGTCGGCGCGATCGCGGACAGCGCGTCGTACAGGTCGCCGTGCCGCTGCTTGCTGCTGAGGATGAGGTCGGGCTGCAGCGCGGCGATCGCCTCGAGGTTCGGTTCGGCGATCGACCCGACGACGGTGGTGCTGTCCAGTCCGCCGCCCAGGTAGGCGGGCAGCGCGTCGGCGGAACCGGCCTGAGCAGCGCCTACCGGGGTCTTCCCAAGCGTGACGACGGTGTCGATGGGCAGGCTGTCGAGGGCGACGATGCGACTCGGCCGGTTGCTCACCGTCGTCGTGCCCATGGCGTGGGTGACGGTGCGCTGGGCGCCGCTGTCGCTGCCCGTTGCCGCGTCGGGTCGCGCGCAGGCGGCGGTGAGCGCGGCCAGTGCGGCTGCTCCCAGCCCGGCTCCGAATTCTCGTCGCGTGAGGGCATCGACGATCTCCTGCCATTGGACGTCGTTGACATTCGGGGAGCACGTGGCAGAACGCATCCTGGACCTCGATCTCGAAGGGGGTAGAAGATAGGTGAACCTAACCTTATACAGTCTGTTGCGTGAGCGTGCAGACGACGATGTCGCCCGAGGGGTGGACGCCACCGGCCTGCGCGGCGCTCTCCCGGTCACTCCAAGAGCCGCTGTGCGGCACCGCGCCCCGGGTGCGCGGCTGGCTGCTGATCGAGCAACCCGGACCCTGGGGACGCGACCGGCTCCGGCAGAGTCGGCTCGACCCGGTCCTCGGCGACGCACTCGCCGCCCGGTGCGCCGACGCGGGGGTGCGTCCGGTGCTGATCCGCACCCGGGAGCGCCGCGACGTCGCCGCCGGACGTCATGTCTACCTCGTGCGTCCCGGACGAGCCGACGGCTGGGCGGAGCGACTGCTGGTGCGTGACGACCGGGAGCTACTCGACCTCGACCTCGACCTGTCACCCGGAGTGGGGGAACGTCTCGACCCCACCGAATCGCTGTTTCTCGTCTGCACTCACGGCAAGAAGGACGCGTGCTGCGCGTCGTTCGGACGCCCCGTCGTCACCGGCCTCGGCCACCGCGACGGACGGGTGTGGGAATCGACGCACGTCGGCGGCGACCGATTCGCCGCGACCATGGTGTGCCTGCCGTCGGGCATCTACTACGGCCGGGTCACCGCGGAGGCGGCGGAACACATTGTCGCCGAACATGATCACGGACGCGTGGTGCTCGAACACTACCGCGGCCGGTGCACCGACGACCCGGTGCTGCAGTTCGCCGAGCACACCGTCCGGGTCGAGCGGTCGCTGCTCGGACTCGACGACGTGATCCCGCTGTCGGCGACCCCGCGGCCGGACGGCGACACCGACGTCCTGGTCCGGCACCCGGCCGGGACCGACCTGGTCCGGGTTCGCACGACCAGCGCCGAACCCCGCCTGACCGCCTGCAGCGCGGGTGTCGTGGACAGCCCGGACCGGTTCGAGGCGGCTCCGCCACCCGTGCGCCGTTCTGGTAGCTAGGGCAACCAAAAAGGCGCACGGGCGCGAAGCGCCCCATGCGGCAGGAGGTCTCGCTGCGGTTGCGCCGGCGACTCGTGGTGTTCACACGGTATTCACCGCCCCGATTCATCGACACATCCATCCCCAGCTGTGGAGAAACCTGTACATGAATGCCGCCAACATGATTCGGACCGAGCGTAATTCGGCCGAATCGGCAGCGGTGGCGGCGCGCGGAGGCCTGACGGCGGTTGCGCGAGCCGATCATCCACCGACCCAGCGGTGAGTGAGAAAGTGCGTCAACAGGTACATTTTCACGCACCTGTGCGCGGCGCCGGGTAGAAGGGACTTCGACGTTCATGGCCACAGTGACCTATGACGGTGCCACCTGCCTGTTCCCCGGCTCGGACAAACCGGCCGTCGACACGCTCGACCTGAAGATCGAGGACGGTGAGTTCCTGGTCCTCGTCGGCCCGTCCGGCTGCGGCAAGTCGACGTCGCTGCGGATGCTGGCCGGGCTCGAGGACGTCCACAGCGGCCGGATCCTCATCGGCGACCGCGACGTCACCACCCAGGAACCCAAGGAACGCGACATCGCGATGGTGTTCCAGAACTATGCGCTGTACCCGCACATGTCGGTGGCCGAGAACATGGGTTTCGCGCTCAAGCTCGCCGGCGCCGCGAAGGACGACATCCGCAAGCGCGTCGAGGAGACGGCGAAACTCCTCGACCTCGAGCCGTACCTGGACCGCAAGCCGAAGGCGCTGTCCGGCGGTCAGCGGCAGCGTGTCGCGATGGGACGTGCCATCGTCCGGCAGCCGCAGGTGTTCCTGATGGACGAGCCGCTGTCCAACCTCGACGCCAAGCTCCGCGTGCAGACGCGCACCCAGATCGCGCAGCTGCAGCGTCGCCTCGAGACGACGATGGTGTACGTGACACACGACCAGGTCGAGGCCATGACGATGGGCGACCGGGTGGCGGTGCTGAAGGACGGGGTGCTGCAGCAGTGCGCGTCGCCCCGCGACCTCTACAACAGGCCGGCCAACGTGTTCGTCGCCGGCTTCATGGGATCACCGTCGATGAACCTCTTCACGTTGCCGATCACCCCCGACGGGGTCCTGCTCGGCGACGCGACCATTCCGCTGCCCCGGCAGCTGCGCGCGGATACCGACGAACGCGAGGTCGTCGTCGGGATCCGCCCCGAACACCTGGAACTGTCGACCACCGGCATCCCGATGGAGGTCGCGGTGGTGGAGGAACTCGGATCCGACGCCTACATCTACGGCCGCAGCACCGTCAACGGGGAGACCCAGCAGTTGGTGGCCCGCGCCGACTGGCGGAACCCGCCCCGCAAGGGTGACCTGGTGAAATTGCACGTCGACCCGTCCCAGGTGCACCTGTTCTCGGCGTCCGAGGGCTACCGGCTGAGCTGACCCGGCGGGGGCCGGAGCGGTTCCTGACCGATTCAGGTCGGGGGTAATGCCGGACTTCTGCGGTGTTCCATGCCACAGTATGTTCCGACACCGCGCCGGTGCCGCGAGTTCTGTCGTGCCGGTAACGGGTTCATCCACATCTACCTACGGGGAGACTCCATGGTTCAGATTTCGAGAGCGGTCCGGCGCGCCGCGGTGTTTGCCACCGCTGCCTCGCTGGTCACGCTCACCGCTTGCTCGAGTGACAGCGGCAGCGACTCCACGTCGGAGAACCTCGACGGTCGCGGACCCATCACGTACGTCGAGGGCAAGGACACCACCGAGACCGGTGTCGTCCGCCAGATCATCGACGCGTGGAACGCCGAGCACCCGGACGAGCAGGTGACGTTCAAGGAGCAGTCGAACGACGCCGATCAGGCGCACGACGACCTGGTCCAGCACCTGCAGGCCAAGCAGTCCGACTACGACGTCGTCGCACTCGACGTCCCCTGGACCGCGGAGTTCGCGGCCAAGGGCTGGCTGCAGCCGCTGACCGGCGAGTTCGCGGTGGACAACACCGGAATCCTCCCCGCCACGGTCGACAGCGCCACCTACAACGGCACCCAGTACGCGGCGCCGAAGAACACCAACGGCGGCCTGCTGTACTACCGCAGCGACCTGCTGCCCGCCGCACCGAAGACGTGGGCCGAGCTGGCCGCCGCGTGTGAGGTCGCGAAGACCAACAACATCGACTGCTACGCCGGTCAGTTCGCACCGTACGAGGGCCTGACGGTGAACACCGCCGAGGTCATCAACGCGTACGGCGGCTCGTTCGTCGGCGAGGACGGCAAGACGCCGACCGTCGACAGCCCCGAGGCCCGCGCCGGCCTGCAGGTGCTGGTCGACAACTTCAAGAACGGTGACATCCCGGCCCAGGACACCACGTTCAAGGAGCCCGAGAGCCAGAAGGCGTTCGAGGACGGCAAGGCGCTGTTCCTGCGCAACTGGCCCTACGTGTACGGCACCGCCGACAAGGATTCGTCCGCGGTCAAGGGCAAGTTCGCGGTCGCCCCGCTGCCCGGCAAGGACGGCATCGGCGCCTCGACCCTCGGTGGCTACAACGCCGCCATCAGCGCGTACTCCGAGAACAAGGCCACGGCCCGCGACTTCCTCACCTTCCTGCAGGGTGAGCAGGCGCAGCGGATCATCGCCATGGGCTCGCTGCCGCCGGTCCGCGCCGCACTGTACGACGACCCGGAGATCATCGCGGCCTACCCGTTCATGCCGACGCTGAAGGTGTCGATCGAGAACGCCGTCCCCCGTCCGGTCACGCCGTTCTACCCCGCTGTGTCGAAGGCCGTGCAGGACAACGCCTACGCTGCCATCAAGGGTGAGAAGTCGGTGGATCAGGCGATCACGGACATGCAGTCCGGCATCCAGTCCGCAGGCTCGTAGAGCACAGGAGTGAACATGGCCGTTCCGACTGGGACCACCAGTGGAGCGCCGGCCCGTCCCGCGGCCGGGGATAACGACCCCGGCCGCGGTTCGCGTGAGAAGAGCGAGAACAGGCGACGCTTTGGGCTGAGCAGTCGCCGCGCGTGGCTGTTCGTCGTGCCGACGCTGGCCGTGCTGGCCGTCGTCATCGGCTACCCGGTGATCCGGGCAGTGGTGATGTCGTTCCAGAAGGACGCGGGACTCGATCCGTCGACCGGCATGTTCGTCGAGGGCGGCTGGGCCGGATTCACCAACTACACGCACTGGATTCTGCAACAGTGCACCTCCCCGAGCGGGGTGGCCGTGGCGTGCCCGCCCGGCACGCTCGGCTCCCAGTTCTGGTCGGCCGTCGGGAACACCGCGTTCTTCACCGTCGTCACGGTGGGCCTCGAGGTCGCGATCGGCCTGTGGATGGCGATCATCATGGGCAAGACGTTCAAGGGCCGCGCCCTGCTGCGTGCGGCGGTCCTGATCCCGTGGGCCATCCCGACCGCGGTCACCGCCAAGCTCTGGTACTTCATCTTCGCCTACGACGGCATCGCCAATCGCCTCCTCGGCACCGAGATCCTGTGGACGTCGGACGCGTGGCCCGCCCGGTTCGCGGTGATCATCTCGGACGTCTGGAAGACCACACCCTTCATGGCCCTGCTGATCCTCGCCGGACTGCAGATGATCCCGCAGGACGTGTACGAGGCGGCGCGGGTCGACGGCGCCTCGGCGTGGCAGCGGTTCCGGCAGATCACGCTCCCGCTGGTGAAGCCGGCGCTGATGGTTGCGATCCTGTTCCGCACGATGGACGCCCTGCGCATGTACGACCTGCCCGCCATCCTGACCGGCGGCAACCCGGCCACCACGACGGTGTCGATCCTCGTGGTCGACCAGGTGCGGCAAGGGTTCAACAGCGCGTCCGCGCTTTCCACCATCACGTTCCTCCTGATCTTCGCGGTGGCGTTCGTCCTCGTGAAATTTCTCGGCGCCAACGCCGTCGAGACTCAGGAAGCCCAGCGAAAGGGGCCGAAGTCGTGACCCATCGCGCCCCGGAGCTCGAACTCCCGAGCAGGCCCGTCCGCCGCAACCGCCCGAAGCGGTTCGCTTTCAAGAACTCCCGCATCTACATCGGTGTCGCGATCATCCTCGTCTGGGGGCTCGCGCCGTTCTACTGGATGATGGTGACGGCGTTCCGCGACCCTGACTACACGTTCGACACCACACCCTGGCCCACGCACGTCACGCTCGAGAACTTCCAGAACGCCCTGTCGACGAGCAGCGGCAACAACTTCACCCGGGCCGTCGTCAACAGCATGATCATCGGCGGTATCACCACCGTCGTCGCCCTCGCCGTCGGCATCTTCACCGCCTACGCGCTGGCCCGCATCGAGTTCCGGTTCAAGTACGTGGTGGTCGGCATCGTGCTAGGCGCGTCGATGTTCCCCGTCGTCGCCCTCGTCACCCCGCTGTTCCAGCTGTTCACGAACATCGGCTGGATCGGTACCTACCAGGCGATGATCATCCCGAACATCTCGTTCGTCCTGCCGCTCACCATCTACACGCTGACGTCGTTCTTCAAGGAACTTCCCTGGGAGCTCGAGGAGGCGGCGCGGATCGACGGCGCCAGCCGCGGTCAGGCGTTCCGGCTGGTGATGTTGCCGCTGGCGGCGCCCGCCCTGTTCACCACCGCCATCCTCGCGTTCATCGCGACCGTCAACGAGTACCTGCTCGCCAGCCAGCTCTCCAGCGACGCCACCGAACCGGTCACGGTCGCGATCGCCCGGTTCTCCGGCAACGACCCGCACGTGGTGCCGTACGCGGCGATCATGGCGGCGGGCACGATCGTCACCATTCCGCTGGTGATCATGGTGCTGCTGTTCCAGCGTCGCATCGTGTCGGGCCTGACGGCCGGCGGCGTGAAGAGTTAACGGTCGAGCGGAGCGAGGGGAAAGGTGCCGGTCGAGCGGAGCGAGGGGAAAGGTGCCGGTCGAGCGGGGCGAGGGGAAAGGTGCCGGTCGAGCGGAGCGAGGGGAAAGGTGCCGGTCGAGCGGGGCGAGGGGAAAGGTGTCGGTCATGCATCCGGTGGCGAAGCGGCAGCGGCTCGAGGTTCTGATCGGCATCCTCGGGTTCTTCACGGTGATGGCGTTCATCGCCGCGGTCGTCGAGGTCGTCCGCGGCGACCCCGGCGTCACCCCTGCGCTGGTGTTGCTCGGATGCCTGGTGCTGTCGGGGCTGGCGGTCGTCGCCCGGAATCGGGTGCGCTGAAACAGTACGGTCGGTATGGATATTTGCTGAGCGTTAGCGCGGCGCGCGTCACACTCGAGGCCATTCACATAACATACGTACGGGTGGGTGCGATGATCCTCCGTGACCGGATAACTGACCGGGAGTGTGGAAGTGAGTTCTGGCAACGACGCGACGGGCAACCATGCCTCCGATCCGGGGGGCACACCGCCCGTGGACGACGGTTCGGCTGACACGACCACTCCACCACCGGACGGGAAGAAGAAACGCAACCGGTGGCGCACGGTCCGCCGGGTCAGCCTGGTTGTGATCGCGTTGCTGCTGGTCGTCCCGCTCGTCGGGTTCCTGGTCAGTTACGTCCGCGCCGAGGTCCCGCGCCCCTCGGACATGAAGACCAATCAGGTGGCCACCGTCTTCGCCGCCGACGGCACCACCGAGCTGACCAAGGTGATCCCGCCGGAGGGCAACCGCACCGAGATCGCGCTCGACGCCATTCCCCAACACGTCCGCGACGCCGTCCTGTCGGCGGAGGACCGCAACTTCTACTCCAACCCCGGCTTCTCCGTCACCGGGTTCATGCGTGCCGCCCGCGACAACGTCCTCGGCAAGGAAAGCGCGGGCGGCGGGTCGACGATCACGCAGCAGTACGTCAAGAACGTGCTGGTCGGCGCGGACCGCAACGTGTACCGCAAGATGCGCGAACTCGTGATCTCCACCAAGATGGCCCGCGAGTGGTCCAAGGACGAAATTCTCGCCGCCTACCTGAACACCATCTACTTCGGGCGCGGCGCGTACGGCATCGAGGCGGCGTCGCGCGCCTACTTCGACAAGCCGGTCGGCGACCTGTCGGTGGCCGAGGGCGCGGTGCTCGCCTCCGTGATCCAGAGCCCGTCCTACCTCGACCCCGAGGCCAACCTCGACCAGCTGCAGGCGCGCTGGAACTACGTGCTCGACGGCATGGTCGCGATGAGTGTGCTCAGTCAGCAGGACCGCAGTGCGGCCGAATTCCCGGTCACCGCCCCGTCCAACCGGCCCACCGACGCCAACTCCGCGCCCGGCCCCGATGGCCTGATCCGCAACCAGGTGCTGCGCGAGTTGTCGGATGCGGGAATCTCCGAGCAGACCCTCAACACCGAGGGACTGCAGATCACCACCACGATCGATCCGAGGGCGCAGGAGTCCGCGATCGAGGCCGTCCACGACAACCTCGAAGGGGAGGATCCGGGGCTGCGGACCGCCGTCGTGTCGATCGATCCCCGCACCGGCGGTGTGCGCGCGTACTACGGCGGCGAGGACGGCGCCGGCTTCGACTACGCCCAGGCGCCCCTGCAGACGGGGTCGTCGTTCAAGGTGTTCGGCCTGGCCGCGGCGCTGGAACAGGGCATCCCCCTCTCCGCCCGCTTCAGCAGTGCACCGCTGACCGTCGGCAGCGTGCAGATCGGCAACGTCGAGGGCGAGTCCTGCGGCACGTGCACCATCGCCGAGGCGACGAAGCGGTCGCTGAACACGAGCTTCTACCGATTGATGATGTCGCTGGACAACGGTCCGCAGGCCATCGCCGACGCCGCCCACAAGGCGGGGATCCCGGAGTTCATTCCCGGGGTGCAGGGTAAGACGCTCAGCGAGAACGGCGGCGAACCCGAGGGCGGCATCGTCCTCGGCCAGTACCTGTCGCGGCCGATCGACATGGCGTCCGCGTACGCGACGCTCGCGGCGTCGGGCATCTACCACCAGCCGTACTTCGTGCAGCGGGTGGTGACCGCCGACGGCGTCGTGCTCCTGGACCGTGCGCCCAGTCCGGGTGAGCGCCGGCTCGATGCCGCGGTGGCCGACAACATCAGTCAGGCACTGATGCCCATCGCCTCGTACTCGCGGGGCCACGCGCTGGCGGGGGGACGCCCGTCCGCGGCGAAGACCGGCACGGCGCAGCTCGGGGACACCGGCGAGAACAAGGACGCCTGGATGGTCGGCTACACGCCGTCGCTGGCGACGGCGGTGTGGATCGGCAAGGCCGATGCCACCGCCATCAACAACAGCTGGGGCGGCCTGATCTACGGTTCGGGTCTGCCGTCCGACATCTGGAAAGACACGATGGACGGCGCCCTCGAAGACACCGATTGGGAAGACTTCCCGTGGCCCGACCCGATCGGCGGCCAAGCCGGTGTGCCCACGTGGACCGGTCAAACCAGCGGCGACGGAACGGGAACCGGCACCAGCGGGGTTGTCCCGCCGCCCGGTGCCCCCACCCCGGCACCCGTCGAGGTTCCGCCTCCGGCCGTCCCGGTCCCGCCCGTCCCCCCGGTGCCCGCACCCGTCCCGGCGCCGACCCAGATCGAAATCCTGCCGGGCGTCATCATCCCGCTGCCGGGTTAGCCGAGGTTCTGAAACCCGCCGCGCGGCGGAGTACGGTTCGGCAGCACCACAACCCGCAGCGCGGCGCGGAGGCTTTCCTTCGTCTTGGCCCAGGCACTCGCCTCGTCCTCACACATGTCGGCCTCCTCGGGCTCTTCCTCGCGGGCGAGTTCCGCGTTGTGGCGCCACTCGATCTCCTGCTCGGTGCAGAGCCGGAGGAACTCGAGGATGGTGTCGCGGTCGCGTCCGCAGATCTCCGCGACGTCGTCCGGGTCGAGCCCGCTCTCGGAGTCGAGGTGGATCAGGGTCACGAGGGCGGCGGGGAACTCGTCCTCGCATTCGTGCTCTGCGTACGAGGACGTGGCGCCGGGTGTGGAATTGAGTTTGCCGCCGAGCTTTTCGGCGAACGCGTCGTCGACGGTGTCCACGAAATGCTCGAACATCCGGAACACCGACACCAGGTGATCCGCGACGAACGGTGATCCGTCGACGCGCATGACGGCGACCACGTTGTCGACGATGAGCAGGAACTTGATGTCGGGCCACTGGCGGTTGAGGTCGGCGAGCGCCTCCGCGGTGCGCGTGCGATCGCTGATCGTGTGGACCACACGGGCGAACACCTCGACGCGGGCGTCCTCCTCGATCACCCGCACATACGTGGGGAGATCGCCGACCCAGACGAGGATGTCGCCGTCCGCATCCTTGCCGGGTGCCTGCTCGAGCATGGATTCGACCGCGGCATCGACACGGTCGCGCAGCCCGGCGCCGTCGCGCAGCTGGGCCGGGACATCGGCCGTACCGAACTCCGGGGTCTCGCCCCGGCCACCGGTGATCGCCTTCAGGAACGAGGGATGCAGAAGGTCCCAGATCTCCCGGAACACGGTGACCGTCATCGACGCCAGCAGGTGGGCGTCCTCCCGGTCGGCGTCGAGGTAGTACGACGCGGAACCGTTGCCCTCGTCGACGTGCTCGCACAGGTCGGGGCGATTCCAGCCGAGCTCGATCAGCCGATCGTGTTCCTCCTCGGTGAGTGCCCGCGCCGGGTGCAGGAAGCGGTTGGACGGCACCTCGCACCGCACCTTGTCGCCGGCCCACGCGAAGAACCGCACGCACGCGGCGGTCTCGACGAGACCGTCGTCGACGCTGTCGTACTGCGACTGCAGCACCAGCTCGTCGTCGTCCTCCATCACGTGCACGTACCCGGTCAGACGGTCCTGGAGTTCGGTCCAGGCGTCGTCGATCTCTCGATCGAAAGTGTTGTCGGACATCACGCCTCCCTCGATGAATCCTGGGTGTCACCGTAGAGGGAGGGTCTGACAAGAAATCGAACACAAAGGCGAATGCACCTTTCGTCGCCGTGAAGACGACGAAAGGTGCATTCGCCGGGAGCTGAGCGACCTATGTGCTCAGATGCTGCTGCGTGGTGAACTACGCGTCGATGATGAACGCCTCGAGCTCGGTACGAGCCTTGTCGTCCGCCATCTGGACCGGCGGGGACTTCATCAGGTACGCGGACGCCGGGTAGACGGGTCCACCGATGCCGCGGTCCTTGGCGATCTTGGCTGCGCGGACGGCGTCGATGATGATGCCGGCCGAGTTCGGGGAGTCCCAGACCTCGAGCTTGTACTCCAGGTTCAGCGGAACGTCACCGAAGGCGCGACCCTCGAGGCGGACGTACGCCCACTTGCGGTCGTCGAGCCAGCCGACGTGATCCGACGGGCCGATGTGCACGTTGCCCGGACCGAGGTCGCGGGTCAGGTTCGACGTCACGGCCTGCGTCTTGGAGATCTTCTTCGACTCCAGGCGATCACGCTCGAGCATGTTCTTGAAGTCCATGTTGCCGCCGACGTTCAGCTGCATGGTGCGGTCGAGCTGCACGCCGCGGTCCTCGAAGAGCTTCGCCATCACGCGGTGGGTGATGGTGGCGCCGACCTGCGACTTGATGTCGTCACCGACGATCGGGACGCCGGCGTCCTTGAACTTCGCGGCCCACTCGGGGTCGGAGGCGATGAACACGGGCAGGGCGTTGACGAACGCGACACCCGCGTCGATGGCGCACTGGGCGTAGAACTTGTCAGCGTCCTCGGAACCCACGGGCAGGTACGAGACCAGCACGTCGACCTTGGCGTCCTTCAGGGCCTTGACGACATCGACGGGCTCGGCCTCGGAGATCTCGATGGTCTCGGCGTAGTACTTGCCGATGCCGTCGAGGGTGGGGCCGCGCAGCACCGGAACGTCGGCCGGCGGGACGTCGGCGATCTTGATGGTGTTGTTCTCGCTGGCGAAGATGGCCTCGGACAGGTCGAATCCGACCTTCTTGGCGTCGACGTCGAACGCGGCGACGAACTGGACGTCGCGCACGTGGTACTTGCCGAACTTGACGTGCATGAGGCCGGGCACGGTCGCCGTCTCGTCGGCGTCCTTGTAGTACTGCACGCCCTGAACCAAGGACGAGGCACAGTTCCCCACGCCCACAATGGCCACGCGCACCGCGGTGCTGTTCTCACCCATGGTCGGGTTCTCCTTTTTTCTTAGGTGTTGCTGTCGATTGCTCGGCGGCGATCAGCTCGTTGAGCCAGCGCACTTCACGCTCACTGGATTCGAGACCGAGCTGGTGGAGCTGCTTGGTGTAGCGATCCAGCGTGCCGCTCGCTTTTCCGATCGCGTCGCGAAGCGCCTCACGGCGCTCCTCGACCTGGCGTCGTCTGCCTTCGAGAATCCGCATCCGCGCCTCTGCGGGAGTGCGGCTGAAGAAGGCGAGATGAACGCCGAATCCGTCATCGGTGTAGTTCTGCGGACCCGTGTCGGCGACCAGTTCCTTGAACCGCTCCTTGCCGATCGGCGTGAGCTGGTAGACGCGGCGGGCGCGACGCTTGACGGTCCCCGGAGGGCCTGCGTCCTCGGCGATCAAACCGTCTGCCTGCATGCGTCGAAGCGTCGGGTAGAGGGAACCGTACGAAAAGGCGCGAAATGCACCCAGCAGTCCCGTCAACCGTTTGCGCAGCTCGTATCCGTGCATGGGTGACTCGTGGAGCAGCCCGAGAATTGCCAATTCGAGCACGTCCACCCCCTGAGTCGCCCGACCTAACCGCGTGATGCGATTCAAAACTATATCGCATCGATATATAGGAGGATACGCGCGCTCGATACACGGGACAAGCCGTCACAGGTTGTCAACCCAGGTCCGGGTCTCCGGCTGCGTCGCCGAATGTCACACCGGTGCCGTCTGACTGAACGAATGTCACATCGGGCGACCAACCGCGGCCGACGGCACCCGACGGCGGCTGGTGGGCAACGACTCCGGACGCTCAGTCCTCGTAGGGGTAGATGTCGAACGGTTCGCCGTCGAATCCGACGACCATGTGTCCGGTGTGGCCGGCGGCGTTCTTCACGTGGATGGAGATGGTCGGCGGTCCGTCGTCGGACCCGGGTTCGTACCGGAAGGAGACGATCTCCACCGCGCCGTCGGGGACGCGCAGGGTTTCGGGTGCCCCGGCGAGGAGTCCTGCGATCGCGACCTGGTCGACGGTGCCGAGGTCGAAGGACTTCTCGTCGTCGGACCGGGTGGACGAGCTGCCCCAGTCGTCGAATTCGCCGTCGTAGAGATAGGAATCGGATTGCCGGTCGTTGCCGGAGGACGGCCGGTCGAAGACGGCGTGGGCCGGGTAGAGGCCGAGTTCGTCGGCGACGGTGTCGCCGTATTCGGCGCGGTACTCGTCGAGGAAGAAGTGCAGCCCGGCGCCGGTGGTGAGGTTCGGCACCGATTTCGACGGGCCGAGGTCGCTGTTCGCGACGGCTCCGGCGATGCTGCCCACGGCTGCCGCGGCGACGACGAGGACCGCGGCGTACACCCACCGTCGCGACGACCGGCGGCGTCGCGGCGACACGACGGGGCTCGCCGCGAGCCGGCTGGGGATCTGGAGGTCCCCGATGAGGCGGTCGAGTTCGTCGAACGTCTTCGCCCGCATCGCCGTGGAAGTGCGGGAGGCGTGTTCCTCCGCGGACAGTTGCCCGTCGGCGAGTGCGGCGTCGAGCATCCCGCAGGCGTCGGCGCGGTCGGAGTCGCGGGCGCGGATTCCCGCGAGTGTGGTCCTGGGCATCTACGTCCTATCGGCCGAAGGGGTAGACGCTCAGTGGTGCACCGGACGGGTCGAGTTCCATGTGTCCGCTCTCGCTGAACTCGTTGGTCACGTAGATCGACACGGTGGGGCCGTCCTCGTCGGCTTCGAACGAGATGTGGCTGACTTCTCCGTCCGGGACGTTGAGGCTCACCGGGGCGCCTACGACCGTTCCGCCGATCCGGTCGAGGTTCAGCGTCGACAGGTCGAACACGGGGGTGTCGACCTTCCGGGTGGTCGGGGTTCGCGACGGCGTGAACCCGCCGCGGTAGTCGTAGCTCACCATCCGGTTCGGTTCGAGGGGAAGCGCACGTTCGAGGCTGGCGTGGCCGCCCTCGTAGAGCGTGAGGTCGTCGACGATCAGATCGCCGAACTTGGCGCGGTACCGGTCGAGGAACACCTTCATGCCCTCGGGTGTGACGGGATTCGGCGTCGCGACGACCAGCGGTTCGACGGAATCGAAATCGACCTGCTGCGCGACGGGTGTCACGGTGGCCTGTGCGTCGTCGCTGTCGACGAGCGTGAAGGCGCCGACGGCCGCCACGATTGCGGCGACGGCGACGGCGGCCGGGAACCAGTGCTTGGCGGTGTCGCGTGGGGGACGTGCGTCCGGTGGTGCGTCTGAGGGTCGCTGCAGGTCGCTGACCAGGACCTCGAGGTCGGCGAGGGTGCGAGCTTCCGCGGCGAGGTCGGACATCGCGCGGTGTTCCGACTCGTTGATCTGGCCGTCGCCGAATGCGGCGTCGAGCAGTGCGGACGTGTTGGTTCGATCGACGTCGCGTGCCCGCGTGTTCGGTGGGTATCGGCTGGCCACGGGTGGATCTTAGAGCTAGTTCGCGGGGTTCACCTGCCATACGTCTCCGCCGAGCGTCGCCCGCAGATAGCCTCCGCCGGTCTGGTCCCTGTCGTAGACGTACACGTTGATCGTCGGCCCCTTGCCGCCGTCGGCGAGGAGAACGTGCCCGATGGTGCCGTCGGGGACTCCGACCAGCCGGGGTGCGTCGGCGATCAGCGCGACGAGTGCCGGCACATTTACCTGCGCGAGGTCGACCTCACCGGTTCCGGGGAGGCGCTGCGTGCGGATGCCCGACGGCTTGAACCCGCCGCGGAAGTCGTACCGGTCGACCTTGTCGGGCGCGTCCGGGGCCGTCCGCGACAGGATCGCGTATTCGTCGTACAACCCCAGTTCGTGGACGGTGAGATCGCCGAACCTCTGCCGGTACTGCTCGAAGAGGGCGTGGATCCCGTCCTGGGTGAGTGGCTGCGCCTGGCCCACGATGATCGGTTCCACCGCGGGCACCTCGACCTCCGGCTGGGCCAGCGGTCTCTCGACCTGCGCCGGGACGGGTGCGGTGACGGGATCCGGGCCGTCCTGCTCGGTGACCGCGAGACCGATCGCGCCGACCGCGATCACCGCCCCGCACGCGACCGCGATCCGCAGCGCCCGGCGGGGTGCACCCGATGTCCGGACAGGTGCCTGGGCGGTGATCGACGACGGCAGCTGCAGGTCGCTGATCAGCAGGTTCAGCTCGGCGAGAGTCTTCGCCGACATGGCCTGGGCGGTGCGGTCGTGGTACTCGCCGGCGCCGAGCTGTCCATCGGCGTAGGCGGCGTCGAGCTGGCTGCATGCGTTGACCCGATCGAGGTCACGTGCGCGAGTCTGCGAGGACGGTCCTGAGGCCACACCGGCATCGTAGTGCGGCAACCGTGTTTGACCAGCGTCACTCGACCGACCCCTTCTCTCCGGACGCGACGCACGTACTCTGGTCTCCGTGCGGATACAGCGGCAGGTGGTGGACTATGCGCTTCAGCGCCGGTCACTCCTGGCCGAGGTCTACTCGGGCAGGACGGGTGTCACGGAGGTCTGTGACGCCAGCCCCTACCTGCTTCGTGCCGCAAAGTTCCACGGCAAGGGCAGTGATGTGGTGTGCCCGATCTGCCGTAAGGAGCAGTTGACTCTGGTCTCCTGGGTCTTCGGTGACAAGTTGGGCCCGGTGTCGGGTTCGGCTCGTACGGCCGAGGAGCTGGTGCGTCTCGCGTCCACTCAGGAGGAGTTCTCGGTTCACGTGGTCGAGGTGTGCCGGACATGCAGCTGGAACCATTTGGTCCAGTCCTATGTTCTCGGTACCGTGCCCGAACCGAAACGGCCCAGGCGTTCGTCGCCACGGCCACGGCCTCCGAGCCGTCGAACCGCGAGCGAGTAGACACGCCCGAACACGGACGCGGGCAGAAGAGTGCCCACAGACGTAACGCAGGACTGAAGCCGGTCCACAACCACTGGAGATTTGTACGTGAGTTCCCCCCGCAGCAACGCCCCGGGTGATCGACCGAACGGACCGAGACGACCGAGTGGCCCCCCGCCACAGGGACGCCCCGGAGGTCCACCACCCCGCGGCGGACAGCCTGCGGGTGGGCCCCCGCCGGGCCGATCGGGCGGCTCGCCGCCGCGACGGATGCCGCCTCCGCCCCCGCAGGGTGGTGGCCGTCCCCCCGGCCCGCCGCCTCGTCGTCCCGGTCCGCCGCCACAGGGTGGTGGCCGTCCGCCGGGTCCCCCGCCGCGTCGTCCGGGCCCGCCGCCCGGACGTCCCGCAGGCGGTCCCCCGGTGGCGCGTAACCAGTCGGGCCCCGGTGGGCGCCCGCCGGGACCTCCGCCGTCGAACGGTCGCAAGACCGGCGGCGGCCGCGGTGGCGAACCGCCGAAGGGTGGAAAGAAGACGGCTGTGAAGAAGTCGCGGTGGAAGATCGTTCGCCGGACGGCGTACGCGTGCGTCGCGATGGGTCTGATCATCCCGATCCTGCTGTTCATGGCGGCGTACGTCGTCCAGGACGTCCCGCGGCCCGGCGACCTCAAGACCAACCAGGTGGCCACGATCTACGCGTCCGATGGAACGTCGGTGCTCAGCAAGGTCGTGCCGCCGGAGGGCAACCGCACCGAGGTGACGCTCGACCAGATCCCGAAGCACACCCGTGACGCGGTGCTCGCTGCCGAGGACCGGGACTTCTACTCGAACCCCGGCTTCTCGATCGGTGGTTTCGCGCGTGCCGCCCGCGACAACGTCCTGGGTAAGGACAGTGCCGGCGGTGGCTCGACCATCACGCAGCAGTACGTGAAGAAGACGATGGTCGGTTCCGAGCGTTCGCTGACGCGAAAGATGAAGGAACTCGTCATCTCGTCGAAGATGGCCCGCGAGTGGTCCAAGGACGACATCCTCGCCGCCTACCTGAACACCATCTACTTCGGGCGTGGTGCATACGGCATCGCGGCCGCGTCGAAGGCGTATTTCAACAAGCCCGTCGACCAGTTGACGGTCGAGGAGAGCGCGGTGCTGGCGTCGTCGATCCAGCTGCCGTCGCTACTCGATCCGGAGACCAACCCGGAGGGTGCGCAGGCGCGCTGGAACTACGTGCTCGACGGCATGGTGTCGGCGGGAACGCTCGAGCAGTCCGCCCGGTCCGTGATGCAGTACCCGCCGTATGTGCCGATCGCGCAGGTCGACAACGGCAACCAGGATTCCGGACCGGAGGGCCTGATCAAGAACCAGGTTCTGCGTGAGCTGGGTGAGGCGGGGATCAGCGAACAGCTGCTCAACACCGAGGGCCTCGAGATCACCACGACGATCGACCCGGTCGCCCAGGCGGCGGCGGTGGATTCGGCGCGCTCCAACATGGAGGGTGAACCGGACAACCTGCGTACCGGTGTCGTGTCGGTAGACCCGAAGACCGGCGCGGTGCGCGCGTACTACGGCGGCGAGGACGGCGGCGGTTACGACTTCGCGAACGCCGGACTGCAGACCGGTTCGTCGTTCAAGGTGTTCGGTCTGGCCGCGGCCCTGGATCAGGGCATCCCGCTGTCGCAGATGTACGACAGCTCGGAGCTGACGGTCAACGGCATCACCATCAGCAACGTCGAGGGCGAGGGCTGCGGCACCTGCACCATCGCCGAGGCGCTGAAGCGGTCGCTGAACACCAGCTTCTACCGTCAGGAACTCGAACTCGACGGTGGACCGCAGGCGATCGCCGACATGGCCCACAAGGCGGGCATCCCGAAGGAGATCCCCGGCGTCGGGCCGTCGCTGACCGAGCCGGACGGCAGCGGTCCGAACAACGGCATCGTGCTCGGCCAGTACCAGTCGCGGGTTCTCGACATGGCGTCGTCGTATGCCACGCTGGCCGCCTCGGGTACGTACCACGCCCCGCACTTCGTGCAGAAGGTCGTGAGCGCGGACGGAACGGTGCTGCTCGACCGCGGCGGCGACACCGGTGAGGACCGCATCGACAAGGACGTCGCCGACAACGTGACGTCGGCGATGGAACCCATCGCCGGGTACTCGCGCGGCCACAACCTGGCAGGCGGACGCCCGTCGGCCGCCAAGACCGGTACCGCGCAGCTCGGTGACACCGGAAAGAACAAGGACGCCTGGATGGTCGGGTACACCCCGTCGCTGTCCACGGCGGTCTGGGTGGGCACCACCGACGGTCAGGCGCTGGAGAACAGCAGCGGCGCCATGATCTACGGTTCCGGTCTGCCTTCCGACATCTGGAAGGACACGATGGACGGCGCCCTCGAGGGCACCGACGTCGAGAAGTTCCCGAAGCCGGGTGCGATCGGTGGCCAGTCGGGTATCCCGGCCTATTCGGCGCCGGCACCGACCAAGACGTCGGCGCCGCCGACGAGCACGTTCCAGCTGCCGACGGAGCTCGTGCCGCCGGTGGTCGTGACACCGTCGCCGGTGGAGATCCTGCCCGGGATCACCATTCCGATTCCGGGACTGGCCCCGAGGCCGACCACGGCGGCCCCGGCGGTTCCGGCTGAACCGGAGACGACGACGCCGCCGAACGCCGGCAACGGCCAGCAGCAGGTTCCGGCCCGTTAACGGCGACCGGTAACCTCGCGGAGTGGCCGACAACCCTGACGCGCACGCCGTCCGCGACGCGGGCGAGACGGGATTCGTCTCGCCCGCGCCGCTGGCTAAGGATCGGCGTTCCGCGGATTGGCGGGACCTTCCCGGGCGCACCGACCCGCTGACCGCCGACCTCTCCGGGGTGATCGGCGGTCCGGTCGGACGGCATGCGGTCGTCGGGCGCAGCCGGTTCTTCACGCCGATGCGCGCCATTCTGTTGCTGGCGATCGTGTTTCTCGCGCTCGGCTGGTTCGCGAAGGCGCCGTGCATCCAGCAGGCGCCGGTCGGTGAGAACGGCGCGCTCGGGCTCGACTGGAGTGGCAGCCGGCAGTACGTCGCCATGTGCTATTCGGACACGGTGCCCCTGTACGGGGCGGAACGGTTGAACGAGGGCGCCTTCCCCTACAAGAAGTGGTGGGAGGAAGACGCCGGCAACGGCCAGATTCAGCGCCGCTACATGGAGTACCCGGTGATCTCCGGGCTCTACCAGTACGGTGCGATGACGATCGCGAAGTCGTGGGATGCGGTGCACTGGCTGCCCGGTGCGCTGCAGGTCGCGATCTATTTCAACGTCGTCGCGCTCGGTCTGGCGCTGGCGTGGCTGGTCACCGTCTGGGCGAGTGCGCGGCTGGCCGGACGCCGCATCTGGGACGCCGCGCTGATCGCCGGTTCCCCGCTGGTGATCGTGCACGCATTCACGAATTTCGATCCCCTCGCAACGGCTTTCGCGGCGGGTGGGCTGCTGGCGTGGTCGCGGAAACGTCCGGTGCTCGCCGGGATCCTGCTCGGGCTCGGTGGTGCCGCCAAGCTGTATCCGCTGCTGCTCCTCGGACCTCTGCTGGTGCTGTGCCTGCGCACGGGCAAGGTCCGCGAGTGGTCGGTGACGGCACTGACCGGTATCGGCGCGTGGCTGGCGGTCAATCTGCCCATCGCCCTACTGTTCCCACGCGGCTGGGCCGAATTCTTCCGGCTCAACTCCGAACGCGGCGCAGACCCGGACTCCGTCTACAACGTGATCTCGTCGTTCACCGGCTGGACCGGATTCGACGGCATCCTGTCGGCCGGTCAGGTGCCCACCGTGCTCAACGCCGTGTCGTTCCTGCTGTTCGCCGTCGTGTGCGTCGGGATCGGGTACATCGCGCTGACGGCACCGAGACGGCCGCGACTGACCCAACTGTGTTTCCTGCTGGTCGCGGGTTTCCTCCTCACCAACAAGGTGTGGAGCCCGCAATATTCGCTGTGGCTGGTGCCGCTGGCCGTGCTCGCGTTCCCGCACCGGCGGATCCTGCTGGCCTGGATGACGATCGACGCGCTGGTGTGGGTGCCACGGATGCTCTACTACCTCGGCGTGTCCAACAAGGGACTCCCCGAGCAGTGGTTCACCGCCGCGGTGGTGGTCCGCGACGTCGCGGTCGTGGTCATCTGCGCGCTCGTCATCCGCCAGATCTACCGGCCCGACGAGGACCTCGTGCGGTACGGCTTCATCGACGATCCGGCGGGCGGCGTGCTCGATCAGGCGACCGATGCACAGCCACGGTGGCTGCCCGCCTGGCTACGGCCGCGGCAGCCGGTAGAAGCGGCTCCCGCTCACAGCGTTTCGCCGGCGACCGGTTAGGGCTTCGACAGCACCAGAGCCGCCCCGACCGCGAACACCGCGATCGACAGACCGAGGGCGAGCGCGCGGATCGACCACTGACGGGCGTCGGCGGCGGCGCGCACCGAAAGGTCGTACTCGCCCCGCTCCCACAGTCGGTGGACCGTGAGCGAGCGCAGCAGTGCGACGACGCCGAACGGCACGAACGCGATGATCGCAAGAATGGCGAGCGGCAGACTGCTGGCGGGCGGCGGTGCCAGCGGTCCGCCGAGGTCCGCCGAGGTGTCCTGCTGCTGCGACGTCATGCGTTGCCTCCCCGTGGTGGAGCCCACGACCGTGGGCGACGAGGTGGAGTATAGACCGTCGAGATTCCCGACTGTGCAGGGCCTTTCGCGCTGTCGGCGGTTACGTCCCGGCTATCGGCCGGTCTCCACTACGGGTGGATGTGCCCGGGCCGCGACCCACGCCGCCACCTGGGTGCGGGAGCTGACGGCCAGCTTGTCGAAGATGTGCTCGACGTGTCCGTCGACGGTGCGCCGCGAGATCACCAACGACTCGGCTATCTGCCGATTGCTGAGGCCCTGGGCGAGCAGGCCGGCGATCTCCTGTTCCCGTTTGGTGAGCGGCGACGCCTCGGCGCGGGGTGGCGCCCTGTGCTCGGTGGGGGTTCCCAGCGCGAGATCGACGGCCTCCTCGATCGTGAGCCGGACCGCAGGCGTTGCGAGTTGGGCGAACTCGTCGGGTCCCACGATGCGGGCAGCGTCGCGCTCCGACGACAGCGAATCGTCGGTGATGTGCGGGCCGAACGCCGCGACGGACGTGCCGAGCCGATGCCACACACCTTTCGCGGCTCCGCACAGCCTCGCCGCCGCGTTCGCGTCGCCGCTCGACGTGGCCACCCACGACAGCACCTCGATCGACAGGGCCGTGCAGATCTTGTCCTTGAAGTCGCGTTGGATCCGCAGCGCTTGCTGGGCGGCATCGACGGCGTCGTCGCTCCGGCCAAGGTGGAAATACGCGACGCTCGAAACCCACAGGGCGTAGGCCTTGTTCCACTTCTCACCGTGCGCATCCGCCACCGCGATCACGTCACGGCACGTCTCGAGGGCATCGTCGAGCCGGCCGTCGTAGGTCTGCGCCATGCCCATCTCGAACGACGCGGTCAGCACCGAGGCAGTGTCGCCGACGGCGCGGTGGACGGCGATGGCGTCACGGAACAGCCGGATGGCGTCGTCGGGATGGCCGGAGAACACGGCGTGGATCCCCGCCCAGTGGTCGGCGTGCGCGCGCAGTCGTTCGTCACCGAGCGCGGTCGCGATCGCCGTGCATTCGTCGAGGTGTTCGCGCGCGGCGTCGCGGTCGCCCTGGATAAGTGCGGTCCACGCGGTCACCCACAGCACGTCGCCCCGCTCCCGGGTGGGTTCGGTGAGCCGTAGCAGTATCCGTTCGAGCCGAATCCGCCCGTCGGACAGGTTGCCGCCTGCGATCCAGTGGTACCGCAGGGCGACGGCCAGTTCCGCGGCCGCCGCCCGCTGTGAGTCGTCGTGCAGGGCCCAGTCAAGGGCAGCCACGAGATTGGGGTGGTCGATCCGCAGTCCCGCGAGGATCTCGGATTGTCCTGGCCCGCACCAGTCGAGCGACGACCGGCGGGCGCGCTCCGAATAGTGCTCGAGATGTCGCCGGTACAGCTCGTCGTGCTCCCCGCTCAGCTCGAGGAGCTCGTGCCCGTACTCCCGTACCGTCATCAGCTGCGAGTAGCGGAGTCGCTCGGTCGAACGGTCCACGGTGACAAGACATTTTCCGACCAGCCGATCGAGAACGTCGATGACCGGCGTGTCCGTCAGCGCGCCGAACCCACTGATCGCCTCCGCGGCTTCGAGATCGAAGCTTCCGGGGAACACGGCGAGCCGGGACCACAGCAGCCGCTCGGTGTCCGAGCACAGTTCGTAACTCCAGTCGATGAGGGCGCGCAGCGTCTGCTGCCGGGGCATCGCCGCCCGGTCGCCACCGGTGAGGAGCGCGAAACGCTGGTCGAGGCGTTCGACGAGCTGCGACGCGGACAGCGACCGCAGCCGGGCCGCGGCGAGTTCGATCGCGAGCGGGATCCCGTCGAGCTGATTGCACAGCTGCGCGACGGCGGGGGCGTTCGCGTCGGTGAGGCGGAAGTCGGCGACCACGCCCTGCGCGCGTTCCACGAGCAACGACACCGATTCGAACGGGGCGATGTCCGCGGCGCGGCAGTCCTCGATGTCACCCGGAGTGTTCAGCGGTGGAAGGACGTACGTGAATTCGCCGGCGATCCCGAGCGGTTCGCGACTCGTGGTGAGGATCCGGACCTCCGGCGCCGAGGCGAGGACGGCACCGACGAATTCGCTTGCCGCGGACAGTAGGTGCTCGCAGTTGTCGAGGACGATCAGCAGGTGCCGGGACTGCAGCTGGTCGATCACCTTGTCCATCACCGCACGGCTCGACTGGTCGGTGACGCCGAGGGCGGCCGCGGCCGCGGAGGGCAGCGCGGCGGGATCGCGGACGGGCGCGAGGTCGATCCACCGGACGGAGTCGCGGAAGGCGCGCGCGGAGCGGACCGCGAGTTCCTCGGCCAGCCGTGTCTTGCCCACGCCGCCGGCACCGAGCAGCGACACGAGCCGGGACTGTTGCAGTCGTGCGCGGGCTTCCTCGATCTCGCGGCGCCGGCCGACGAAGCTGGTCATCGACCTCGTGAGTTCTCTCGAGTGAGTCAGTGGATCTCTCCCGTGTCCGGTTGGCCAGGTGGCACGAACCTACCCCCACTGGATGTGACGGACAACACAGGTAACCGAGGGGGTGATTTACCCGGTGTGGGGGTGATGTGACGTGGGTCATTGTCGTTGGCATACCCCGGTTGCCCGCTCGACTCCAGCCGGAACCCATCGCCTCGAGGAGCTCAACACCATGTCAAAGACCCTTTCTTCCGCCGACGTCGATGTCGTCGTCGTGGGTGCCGGATTCGCCGGCCTCTACGCGCTGCGCAAGTTGCGCGACACGATGAAGCTGTCGACGCGGGTGTTCGAGGCCGGCTCGGACGTGGGCGGCACCTGGTTCTGGAACCGGTACCCCGGTGCCCGCTGCGACATCGAGAGCGTTCACTACTCGTACTCGTTCGACGAGGATCTGCAGCAGGAATGGCAGTGGAGTGAGAAGTTCGCCGGACAGCCGGAGATCCTCCGCTACCTCGAACACGTCGCCGACCGCTTCGACCTGCGTAGAGACATCACGTTCGACACCCGCGTGGTCGGCGTGCATTGGGACGACGAGAACTCGGTGTGGACGGTCCGCACCGACGACGGCGCCGTCGTGCGTAGCCGGTACTTCATCTCGGGGGCGGGCAACCTGTCCGTGCCGAAGACGCCGGAGTTCGGCGGCATCGACAACTTCCGCGGGGAGGTGCTGCTCACCGGCAACTGGCCGCGTGAGGGCGCCGACTTCACCGGCAAGCGGGTGGCCGTGATCGGGACCGGGGCCAGCGGCATCCAGGCCATCCCGTTCATTGCCGAGGACGCGGCCGAACTGGTGGTCTTTCAGCGCACCCCCAACTTCGCGACCCCCCTCGGCAACGGTCCGATCGACCCGGACGAGATGGCCGGCGTCAAGGCGAACTACGGTGCGGTGCGCGATGCCGCCCGCAACCACTTCCTCGGGGTCCCGTTCGACCAGGTGCAGCCGTCCGCGCTCGCCGTCGACGCCGAGGAGCGCCGCCGCACCTTCGACGCGCGCTGGAACGCCGGCGGGTTCCGGTTGTTCATCGACTCCTACCAGGACATCCTGTTCGACAAGAAGGCCAACGACACGATCGCCGACTACATCCGGGATCGGATCCGCGAGCGGGTGCAGGATCCGGAGAAGGCCGCGACGCTGGCGCCGACGGGCTATGCGTACGGCACCAAGCGTCCCCCGCTCGAGACCAACTACTACGAGGCGTTCAACCGCGACTCGGTGAGCGTCGTCGACGTCAAGTCCACCCCGATCGACGAGATCACCGAAACCGGGGTCCGGGTCGGTGACCGCGTCTACGAGGTCGACACCATCGTGCTCGCAACCGGGTTCGACGCGATGACCGGACCGTTGATGGCCATGGACATCCGCGGTCGCGGTGGGCTACCGCTGGCGCAGAAGTGGGAGCACGGTCCCAAGACCTACCTCGGCATCATGGTCAACGAGTTCCCGAACCTGTTCCTCATCACCGGACCGCAGTCGCCGTCGGTGCTCTACAACATGCCCCTCGCCATCGAGGACCACGTCGACTTCGCGACCGACGCGATCGACTACCTGGACCGCCGCGACCTCGACGTCATCGAGCCCACCGTGCAGGCCGAAAGCGATTGGGGTGCTTTGACGAACGACATCGCCAACCAAACCCTGCTGCCGGAGACGAACTCCTGGTACATGGGCGCGAACATTCCCGGCAAGCCTCGTGCCTGCATGGTCTACCTCGGCGGAGCCCCCACCTATCGGGCGACGTGCGCAGAGGTGGTGGCCGGCGGTTACTCCGGTTTCGCGCTCACCCGGGCGGAGGCCCGCGTGGCCTCCACCGTGTCCTGAACCCCGAACCCCGAACCCCGACGAAGGAGACCGACATGGCACTCGACGCACACGCAGCAGACCTGATCGCCGGATTACAAGCGCAGGGGCTGAAGGCTTTCGAGCACAGCACCGTGGAGGAGGTGCGGGCGGTCGTGGCGACGTTCGCCGGACTGCAGGCGCCGCCCGAACCCGTCGCCCGGGTGGCGGACGCACACTACGAGAGCGGCGGAGCGCAGATCGCGCTGCGGGTCTACGTGCCGGAGGGCGAGGCTCCGCACCCAGTAGTCCTGTACTTCCACGGCGGTGGGTTCGTCGCCGGTGACCTCGATGTCATCGACGAACCGGCCCGCGCGGTCGCGAACGGCGCCGGCGCGATCGTCGTCGCCGCGACGTACCGCCGCGCACCGGAACACCGGTTCCCGGCCGCCGCCGACGACGCGTCCGCTGCCCTGCAGTGGGTGGCCGACCACGTCGGAAGCTACGGCGGTGACGCCGGCAACGTCGTCGTCATGGGCGACAGCGCCGGCGGCAACCTGGCCGCCGTCACCGCGCTGCGGGCCCGGGACGAGGACGGGCCGCGCCTGCGGGGACAGGTGCTGATCTACCCGGTGATCGATCCGAACGCCGACCTCCCGTCCCGGCAGGAGTTCGCCGAGGGCTACGTGATCGGCGACGGGGACCTCGACTGGTTCTGGAGCAACTACCTCTCCTCGCCCGAGGACGCGGAACATCCGTATGCGGTACCGAGTCGCGCCGCCGGCCTCGAGGGGTTGCCGCCGGCCCTCGTGCTCACCACCGAGAACGAGGTGGCCCGCGACGAGGCGGAGGCGTACGCCGAGTCGTTGCGACAGGCCGGGGTCGACACCGAGGCGATCCGCTTCGACGGGCTGATTCACGGCGCGTTCTGGATGTCCGGGGCGGTTCCGCGCAGTGCCGAGATGCGCTCGGCGGTCGTCGAGTTCGTGAAGAGGGTGACGGCCACCGCGCCCGTCGCGTGACGTGACCGACCGTGTCAGCCCTCGACTCGTGCCTCGAGTCGGGGGCAGACACGTGGCCACTCCTCGTCGATCATCGAGAACAGTGCGGTGTTGCGCCAGGTCCCGTCGCGGCGACGCCGATGCTTGCGCAGGATTCCTTCGAACTCGGCCCCCAGTTTCGCGATGGCGCCGCGGGAGTGGGCGTTGCGTTCGTCGGTGTGCCATTCGACGCGGACCGCGCCGAGGTCTTCGAACGCCCGCCGCAGCAACAGCAGTTTCGCCTCCGGATTGATGAGCGTGCCCTGCGCGGAACGGGACAACCAGGTGTGCCCGATCGCGAGGCTGCGGTTCTTCGGGTCGATCAGATACAGCGACGTCGAGCCGACGATCCTCTCGGTGGTGATGTCGATCTGCGCGTACGCGAGGCGGGTCGGATCCTCGTCGGCGGTGCGGACGAACGCCACCGCGTCGTCGCGGTCGGCGATCGCTGCGGACGTCCAGTGGAAGATGCGGGGGTCGTCGACGGCGTCCAGCAGGCCGTCGACGTGGTCCTCGCCCAGTGGTTCGAGTCGTACGTGCCGTCCGGTCAGCGTGGGGTGCGCGAACCAGGATTCGCTCATCGCACCGGCTCGGGAGATTTCAGCACCGGCCGCCTGCCGGATTCGGGACCGGTGCGCCCACGGACGGGCGGATGCCGTTGGGCGGCGCGCAGGAACACGAAGAACAGCACCACCAGCAGTCCCGCGCGGCCCCACACCCCGAACTTCACCAGAACCTCGAACGTCGACGCGTCGGTCTGGGCGGCGAGGGCGCCGAAGTATTTGAAGACGCCGATCCCCATCGACAGGTCGGCCACCAGATATGCCGCGACGAGCCCCCACGGGACGCGCAGCAGGACGAAGAACGGGATGAGCCACAACGTGTACTGCGGCGAATGCACCTTGTGCAGCAGCAGGAATCCGCAGAGCATGGCGGCGCTGACCGCGATCCACGGGTAGACGCCGTCGCGTTGGAACCGCAGCCAGCCGAGCCGCAGGGCGATCGCGAACGCGGCGCAGACGAGGAGTGGCGACAGCAGGCTCACCGTCTGGTCGTACGCGGGGAGCGGGACGTCGTCGGCGACCGGACCGAACAGCGGCCGCAGGCCCCAGTACCAGATGGAGTTGGTCGTGAGGTCGGCCTGACGGTTCTCCTGGAACGTGAACGACGCCCGCCATCCGCTGTAGGAGATGAGGGCGAACGGCAGGTTCACCGCCACGACGGTGGTGATCGCGGCCACCGCGACCATCACCGCGCCGCGCACGTCGTAGCGCCGCCCGGCGATGCCGTCCCGGGTGAGGACGTAGGCGATCAGCGGCAGCACGAACGCACCCGGATACACCTTCAGGCAGAACCCGACGGCGAGGAGCACCGCCGCGAGGACGGCCCGGGCGCGGAGCGGGACCCGTTCGAGTGTCATGACGAAGATCGCGGCCACCGACGTCGCGACCACCGGCAGTTCCCAGTTGTGGAAGGCGTACAGCACCAGCGGCGGAGTGGCCGACCACAGCAGCGCCCACCAGCCGGCCAGCCGTCCCAGCATCCACGCCGTGAGCAGGCCGAACGGAGCGAGGATCAGCGCCGAGTGCAGCAGGAAGTCGGCGTCGGTGTGTGAACCGATGCCGCCGAGCCACATCAGCACACCGCTCAGCACCGGGTACTCCACGGTGCCGCCGGTGAGGATGCCGTCGGCGTTGATTCCCCCGGTGACGTACGGAAAGACGTGCAGGTTGACGTCGCGTCCGAGCCACAGGAACTGGATGTCGGAGTAGCAGACCTGTGTGTCCTTGATGCGGTCGAAGATCAGGCTTCGCCCGACGCCGTCGAACGGCGCCCCGGCGCACCGCGCCTTCTGCAGGTAGCCGGCGAGCATGGAGAGGCCCGCCAACCCGACGACGAGCGCCGTGATCGGCGACCGCTGCCGAGCTCCGATATGCATGAATCCACATTAGGGTGCGCGGGCCTCCGCGTGCGAAGCGGAAACGCCGCGGGTGCGGACGTCAGTCGCTCGGCCGGCGCAGGGCGTCGGGTTTGTGGACGGCGTCCCGCCCGCTCTTGTCGCTGACGACGCGGTACTGCGGGTCGTCCTCGGACGCCCGCACCGTGCGGCCTGCCGCCTCGGTGTCCTCGGTGATCTTCTCCTCGACCGTCCCCGACGTGGTGGTGCCGTGGGTCTTCCACTCCACCTCGTCGCCCTGTCGGAATTTCTTCTCTTCTGCCATCGTGTCGGCGTACCCCGCGGTTCCCGGCGTCACACCGGTCGGCCTGATTTCGCTGGTCAGGGGCTCGTCGTGTAACCTGCAAAGGTTGCTGACGCAACGACCCTCCTGCCACGGACAGTCCGTGGCCGTTTTCACTAGTCCATAGGAGGTGATGAGGTCTTATGCGTCATTACGAATTGATGGTCATCCTTGACCCCAGCCTGGACGAGCGCACTGTTGCTCCTTCGCTGGATACGTTCCTCAATGTTGTTCGCCAGGACGGCGGCAAGATCGACAAGGTCGATGTCTGGGGTAAGCGTCGTCTCGCCTACGAGATCCTGAAGCACAGCGAAGGCATCTACGCGGTGATCGACATCAGCGCTACTCCCGCCACCGTCGCAGAGCTCGACCGTCAGCTCGGTCTGAACGAGTCGGTGCTGCGTACGAAGGTTCTGCGCCACAACAAGTGATTTCTGTCGGTCACCAGCCCTAGGCTCGTGCCCAACCGAACTCCACATTCTGCAGGAGGAACCATATGGCAGGCGACACCGTCATCACCGTCATCGGAAACTTGACGGCTGATCCGGAGCTCCGATTCACCCCCGCGGGTGCCGCGGTCGCGAACTTCACTGTCGCGTCCACGCCCCGCACCTTCGACCGTCAGACCAATGAATGGAAAGACGGCGAAGCGCTGTTTCTGCGTTGCAACATCTGGCGCGAGGCAGCCGAGAACGTCGCGGAGAGCTTGACCCGTGGCTCGCGAGTGATCGTGAGCGGCCGGCTCAAGCAGCGTTCGTACGAAACTCGTGAAGGTGAAAAGCGCACTGTCGTCGAGCTCGAGGTCGACGAGATCGGCCCCTCGCTGAGGTACGCCACGGCCAAGGTCAACAAGGCCAACCGTGGTGGCGGCAGCGGCGGTGGCTTCGGTTCCTCCGGCGGATCGGGCGGCGGACGTCCGCAATCCAACACCGGCGGAGATGATCCGTGGGGCAGTGCGCCGCAGGCGTCCGGCTCCTTCGGAGGCTCTGGTGGCGGGAGCGACGAACCCCCGTTCTGATCCGTACCTGATCGGAACATCCAGAAAAGAGCAAACTAATGCCGAAGCCGCCCTTGCGCGACAAGGTAATGAAGAAGAAGATCTGCATCTTCTGCAAAGAGAAGAACACGCAGATCAACTACAAGGACACGACGCTTCTGCGTAAGTACGTCAGCGACCGCGGCAAGATCCGCGCGCGCCGTGTCACCGGCAACTGCGTCCAGCACCAGCGCGACGTTGCCATTGCCGTCAAGAACTCACGTGAGGTGGCGTTGCTGCCTTACGCCACCGTGGCTCGCTAAGGAAAGGGAGGAAAGACATGAAGCTCATCCTCACCGCTGACGTGGACAACCTCGGTGCGCCTGGCGACACCGTCGAGGTCAAGGACGGCTACGGCCGCAACTACCTGCTGCCCCGCGGCCTGGCCATCGTCGCCACCCGTGGCGCCGAGAAGCAGGTCGAAGGCATCCGTCGTGCGCAGGAAGCCCGCGCCGTGCGCGGACTCGACCACGCCAAGGAGCTCAAGGACGCCATCGAAGGCCTCGAGAACGTCTCGCTGTCGGTCAAGACCGCCGGTGACTCGGGCAAGCTCTTCGGTTCGGTTACCGCCGCCGACGTCGCCGGTGCCATCAAGGCCGCCGGTGGACCCGTCGTCGACAAGCGCAGCCTGGAGCTGCCGAAGGCTCACATCAAGGCGACCGGCAAGCACGCCATCGTCGTGAACCTGCACCCCGACGTGGTTGCGAAGTTCCACCTGAACGTCGTCGGCGCCTAGTCGACTCGTTTACTCACAGGCCCCCCGGACGCCTCGGCGTGTGGGGGGTCTGTGCTTGTCGATTCCGGCTTACAGCCGCTCTCTCGAGCCCCGTTTTCACCGGTGTGAAGCACGCAGAGGAGCGGCTTCCAGCTGTGTCTGGAAGTTAGCCGCCCCGCCGACGATCTGTGAGGTGAATCATATTGCCACGCAGGGGCGACCAACTCAACACGCCCGAGTCGTCAACGCGAAAGACACGCCGAACGGGTTTTCATCCACAGTGGTGAGAATCTAAAAAACGGCCCTGATCTGGGTCTTTGGGATTGTGAAATGCACTTATCCTCAGGTTATCCCCATGGGGTTAACAAACGTACCCAGCAGTTTCCACAATTTGTCCCCAACTGTGTACACAGGCTGGTTTGAACAGCGGGTAGCTAATCCCTAACGTCGTCCCGGCGTGTCTCGCGATCACGACGCCGGCTGCCGCGAAGATCCTGCGAAGGTTGTCGGTAGGGGCGAGTACAAAGAGTTCGGGGCACCAACACCGGGAAGCATTTTCCGGGGTGGCGCAACAGTGATGGGGAAGGTCGGTCGAGTGGCTGTAGTAGACGATCGGGGCCGTTCCGAATACCCGGGTCCGCCTGACGCGGAGCCCGGCGAAGAGTTCGGCCGGCAGCCACCTCAGGACATGGCGGCGGAGCAGTCGGTGCTCGGCGGCATGCTCCTCAGCAAGGACGCCATCGCGGACGTGCTCGAGGTGCTCCGTCCCGGCGACTTCTACCGTCCCGCGCATCAGTCGGTGTACGACGTGATCCTGGACCTCTACAGCCGCGGTGAGCCCGCCGACCCGGTCACGGTGTCCGCGGAACTGGACCGTCGTGGCGAGCTCCGCCGCATCGGTGGAGCGCCCTATCTGGTGACGCTCACCCAGACGGTGCCCACCGCCGCCAACGCCGGCTACTACGCCGAGATCGTGGCGGAGAAAGCCATCCTGCGTCGCCTCGTCGACGCCGGCACCCGCATCGTCCAGTACGGCTACACCGGCGCCGACGGTCAGGACGTCGCCGAGGTCGTCGACCGCGCGCAGGCCGAGATCTTCGAGGTCACCGAACGCCGCACCACCGAAGACTTCGTCCCCCTCGAAGAGCTCCTGCAGCCCACGATGGACGAGATCGACTCCATCGCCAGCCGCGGCGGCATCTCCCTCGGTGTGCCTACCGGCTTCGTCGAACTCGACGAGATCACCAACGGCCTCCACCCCGGCCAGATGATCATCGTCGCGGCCCGACCTGGTGTGGGTAAGTCGACACTGGGAATGGATTTTTTGCGCTCCTGCTCCGTGAAGCACGGCATGGCCAGCGTCATGTTCTCGCTCGAGATGAGCAAAACCGAGATCGTCATGCGTCTGCTGTCGGCGGAGGCGAAGATCAAGCTCGGCGACATGCGCTCCGGCAAGATGACCGACGACGACTGGACGAAGCTCGCCCGTCGTATGAGCGAGATCAGTGAGGCGCCGCTGTTCATCGACGACTCCCCCAACCTCACGATGATGGAGATCCGCGCAAAAGCCCGGCGGCTCAAGCAGAAACACGACATCAAGCTCATCGTGATCGACTACCTGCAGCTGATGAGCTCGGGTAAGAAGGTCGAGTCACGTCAGCAGGAAGTCTCCGAGTTCTCCCGTAGCCTCAAGCTTTTGGCGAAGGAACTCGAGGTTCCCGTGGTCGCGATCTGCCAGCTGAACCGTGGTCCCGAGCAGCGACAGGACAAGCGCCCCCAGGTCGCCGACCTTCGTGAGTCGGGATCGCTCGAGCAGGACGCCGACATGGTCATCCTTCTCTACCGTCCCGACGCCACCGAACGCGACGACCCTCGCGGCGGCGAGGCCGACCTGATCCTCGGCAAGCACCGTAACGGACCCACAGCGACAATCACTGTGGCGCACCAGCTTCACTTGTCGAAGTTCGTCGACATGGCGCGGGGTTAGGCCCTCCTCCCCCTGCTGCTGCTGCCGTAGATTCCGGAGCTAGATGTTCTCTTGCGTCGTATTCCGATAAACGGAACTAGTGCCACACCCGTGAAGGTTTGCCCTCTTGTAGCGACACACCGCTTGGTTGCGGAACTGGGGCTGGTGGGTGGGCCACGCTGTGGTGGTGGCAGAACGAGTGCGCGTGCGGGAGATCGATGACGACGAAGGAAGACGATTGTTACGGATCGTGCGTCGCGGAAGCGGGTCGGTGGTGACCTGGCGGCGAGCGCAGATGATCTTGCTGTCCGCGCAGCGGATGCCGGTGGCCAAGATCGCCGACGTCACGTTCACCAGCGCCGACCGGGTCCGTGACGTGATCCACAACTTCAACAGGGACGGTTTCGACTCGCTGTATCCGAAATACAAAGGCGGGCGGCCGAAGACGTTCACCCTCCCCGAACGCCGGGAGATCAAGAAGATCGCCAAGTCCACCCCGACCGAGCACGACCTGCCGTTCTCGACCTGGAGTCTGTCCAAGCTGGCGGACTTCCTGGTCGCCGAGGGGGTGGTCGACGACATCAGCCATGAGGGCCTTCGGGTTCTGCTCCGAGAGGAGGGCGTCTCGTTTCAAAAAGTGAAGACATGGAAGGCGTCCCGGGACCCGGACTACGCGGTGAAGAAGGCCCGGGTCGAGCACCTGTACGCGATCGCCGACCGAGAGGTCGTGCCCGAGCCCGGTGAGCCGGGGGTGGTGTTCTGCCTCGACGAATTCGGTCCCTTGAACCTGCAACCGCATCCGGGGCGGCAGTGGGCCGAACGCGGCGGCAGGCACAAGGACGCCGAGCGTGAGCCGCGACGCCGCCGACGGGCCACATGCAACCGCCTACACGGAGTACGGCACCTGTTCGCCGCCTACGATCTGGCCACCGACAGGCTCTACGGGCACGTCAAAGACACCAAAACCCGCACCCAGTTCCTCACCTTCTGCCGCTACCTGCGCAGCCTCTACCCGGCCGGCGTGCGCCTGGCGATCGTGTGTGACAACTTCTCGCCGCACCTGACTACGAAGAGATGCCGCCGGGTCGCCAACTGGGCGGAGGCGAACAACGTCGAGATCGCATACACGCCGACGAATAGTTCGTGGTTGAACCGGATCGAGGCGCAGTTCACCGCGCTGCGCTACTTCGCGCTCGACGGCACCGACCATGCCTCTCATCGCGAGCAGGCCAGCATGATCCGCCGCTACATCATCTGGCGGAACAAGCATGCCGCCGACGAACGGTTACGGGAGATCGTCAACAAGGCAAACGTTGCCTGATACGGCACTAGCGACGCCGTCGGCCCGAAGGTCCTCGCGGCGGCGCGCCAGTTTCTCGCCGCTCGGGGATCCACCATCGGGGACTCACCCTTGTGCCCCGGCGGCACGGCCAGCGCCACGCGCACGGCTGCTGGCGGGTGACAGCACCATGTCGCGCCGCACGATCGTGCGGAACTCTGGGTTGACCGCAGCTTTGCCGCAAGAACATGTCGAGATCCCAGCCCCGGCTCCGTCCCAGCATCGAATCGGCAAGGCGACAATTGGAGGATGGATCCATGGCACACGTACAACGTTTCGACCACATCGGCATTACCGTCGCGGACCTCGACTCGGTAACGGCGTTCTTCGTCGGACTAGGTCTCGAGGTCGAGGGCACCGGATCCGTGGAGGGCGAGTTCGTGGAGACCGTCTGCGGCATCCCCGGCGCGCACTGTGAGATCGTGATGCTGCGGCCACCCGACGGAGGATCCCGGTTGGAGCTCGCGGCCTTCGTCACGCCCGACCACGTGCCCGGATCGCCCACGGCGATGGCCAACGAGCTTGGGCTGCGCAACGTGTCCTTCGAGGTCGGCGACCTCCAGGCGGCCGTCGACGCGGTGGCTGCGGATGGGTACGGGCTCATCGGCGGCATCGGCGAGTACGAGAACAGCGTGCGAATGGCCTACGTGCGTGGGCCCGAAGGGATCATCGTGTCCCTGTTCGAGCAGATCGGCTGACGCGCGAGCGTTACCCAATCCGTCGCCATGGACGCGGCGGTAGCTCGACAACGTTACAGAATGCCCGTCTGTAGCCGTCCCGTGCGCAGATGTCGCCCGAGACGCCCGGTGGTTGCTGGACACCTCGACGACGATCCTGACCACAAGGCTCACCGGATTCCGCCGGGGGTTTCGCCTGAGGAGCACTTACGCCCATTACGCCCTGACGACTGAGAGGGCCGATCAACCGATCCGCAACGGACGTCCAGGCCTGTTCACAGACAGCGAGTCGCCCCACCCGTGCGGGCATCGGCTGCGAGGGGCAACGACGATCTGCGACGCTGATCAGACAACAGCGGAACACTTGAAGAGGCTGGAGATGACCGAAGCCCCGAGCAACGGCTCCACATCAGGTGACGAAGCGGTTACTGTTCGTGCCGAAGCGATCCGGGCCGCGGCAATCAGCGCGGCACCGAAGCACAGACGGCTGCTGCAATCGGCCAGGGGTGGTCGCATCCTCAGCGCAATCACGCTCCGGGTCTTCGCTATCTTCACACCCCCTGGGCACGGGTGCTCACGACGACCGGACGAAAGACCGGCCAGCAGCGCCGGAACTACGTTCGTGCGATCCGGCGCCACGACAAGGTGTACGTCGTAATGCTCCGCCCTCCCGCATTGGCAATCGAGAGACCCCTGGCCGTCTCGTTCTGGGTGTGGAACATGCGAGGCAACCCGAACATTCGCCTGCGACTGCGGCGCCGAACCTGTGCCGGTGTCGCGCGAGAGATCAGTGACCCGACCGAGCTGCAACAGGCACGAGAGGCAATCTGCGAGACAGTGCACCTCATCGACTACGGCGAGTGCCGTCTTCATCTGCGCGGCCGCCCTTCCCGGACCAAGATCAAGGATCTGCACCGCTACTGGTTCGACACCAGCATCCCACTCGTAATCGAACTCGCGGAGTAGGCGAGGTATCGGTGGAAGGGGCACCCGCACGCTGCCGCCGATACCTCGTGAAGTACGGGGCACGAACCAGGACCCGGGACGAATCGGACGGACGTCGAGCCTCCAGGTGGTCCCGCAAGAGGTTCTGTCACCGTCCGAACCCGCTGCGCGACAGGGGATCGAAGTACACCCTGGTCGCGTCACTTCGGGGATGCCGACTACACGAGGTCGGCCAGTAGCCGGGCGTCGCGGTCTACGGCCCAGAGGTGGGCACCTTCGTCGGCGAGTCTTTCAGCGGTGGCGATCTGTCGATCATCGCCGGTCAGGCGTCTACACCGCTGTTGCCGCAACCGCGTCCGGTTCCAACCGGGAGTACGTGAACTCGCTCGGCGCTGACGAGTTCGTCGACTACCGCGAGCAGCGGTTCGAGACGTCGGTGGCGCCGGTGCATGCCGTGATCGACACGGTCGGCGGCACAGTCCAACAGCGGTCCCTCGACGTGTTGAAGCGAGACGGGGTTCTCGTCGCCCTGCCAGCGGACGTCCCGGACGAGGTCAAGGCCGAAGCCGAGCGACGCGGTAAACGGACGCGATACTTCAGCGTCGAACCGAACGCTGACACGCTGACCAAGATCTCCCGGCTCGTCGCTGACGGCAGAGTGCGGCCCACGGTCAGTTCGGTGTATCCCCTCGCCGAGGCTCGAGCTGCCCACGAAGAGGGCCGGGCAGGACACGTCCGAGGGAAGCTGGTCCTCGACGCGACCACGGTTGCTTCCTGACCAGCGTGCTTCGGGACGGGTGCGACTGCTTCCCGAAATGCGCTGGGCGCCTATCTCGCCCGGTTGAAGTTCGGCTTCCGGACGTCGGTGAGCACCGGATTCTGTCGGCTGCGCCCGACGGCGGCTTACGGTGCGGAAGCCACCTGTTGGACGATCCTGTCGTCGGCTCGAACCATTGACTCGAAAGTGTGTGGCGCTCCTCGGGTTTATGTGGGCGCCATTTCTGCTGCTCAGGGTGGGTTGTGTTGTTGGCCGCACTGTTCGGCGTTTCACCGATGATATGAGGGACGCGCACGCGCAGCACCTCTAGGTTTCGGG
>NZ_JAAXPA010000016.1 GCF_012396235.1 Rhodococcus opacus
GAGGGGAAACGCCCGGTCCCATTCCGAACCCGGAAGCTAAGCCCTCCAGCGCCGATGGTACTGCACCCGACAGGGTGTGGGAGAGTAGGACACCGCCGAACATCCGTTACCGAAAGCCCCCCAACCATGTTGGGGGGCTTTCGGCATTCCCGGGCACGAACACCCATGCCGCGCCTGTCTTTTCACCCCGACGCACCCCCGGCCAGGACCTGCAGTGCGCGGGACGCCAGATGAAGATTCAGGCGTGTGTCGACGCTGCGGAGATCACGCCCGGTCAGTTCGTGAATGCGAGACATCCGGTATCGCAGGGTGCTGCGGTGGATCCTGAGTGCCTGCGCGGTCTCGTCGTACTTGCCTCCGCATTCGAGGTATTGGGCCAGTGTGGCCGTCATCGTGCTGCGGTGTTCCCGGTCGTAGTCGAGCAGCGGGCCGAGCCATTCCTGCACGAATGCCTCGACGTCTCCGGTGCTGCTGTGCGAGTCGAGGATCCGGTAGACGCCGAGTTCGTCGAACAGCGCCACCCCACGGGGCGACAGCGACTGTTGTCTGATCTCGAGCGCCCGTATCGCGTGGGTGTACGAGTCGGGAAGACCACTGGGGGAGGTGCATTCGGATCCGACACCGATCACTCCCATCGCGGGGCCGAGTGACTTCTCCAGCGCTGTGAAGATGATGTTCACATCTGTCTTCGCATCCATGACGGCGGCGAGGACCCCGGTTCGGTGCTCGGTGTTGTGGACGAGGAGCGCCGACGAGTCGGAGGACGCCAGGTGACGCCGGAAGGCTTCCGCGACGGACTCGACGGGTGTGTCCGGCCCCCAGCGGACCACCAGGACGCGTTGCGGGGTGTGCAGGTCGTAGCCGAGTGCGTCGGCCCGGGAATAGGCGCTGTCGTCGTCGGTGCCGCCGAGCAGGTCGGCGCCCAGGTCGCGGCTCAGCCGCGCCTCCGCCTCGGCGAGTGATCTGCGATGCGCCATGTCGACGGCGAGCATCGTCGCGGCGTATTCGAGGGCGGCGGTGTCGAGGTCGGTGGCCCGATGTTCCGGGTCGGACAGATACAGAACGCCGAGAAGTGTCTGGCCGGGCCGGACTATCTGCACGATCCGGTTGTCGTGCCGCAGCGGGCGCCCTTCCATCGCGGCACGGCGCAGGACGTCGACTCGGTTCCCGCCGCCGATCTTGCGGTACCGCGGGGCCTTGTCCGGGCCGGCCCAGACGCGGAGATTGCCGAAGGCGTCCTCGATCCCGACGGCAAGTCCGGTCACGTGGTGGAGGGTCTCGGCGATGGCGGTCTCGTCGGCGCCGGTCGCGGCGAGGCGTCCGAACGTGTTCTGAATCTTCGCTTCCTCCTCGAGCCGCGCGACCCGCGCGCCGAGCGCGGTGATCTCGTCCGCGGCCTCGCGCAATTGACGTTCCTGTGTGGCCGCCCGGGAGCGGAGCGATGCGGCGCGCAGGGCCGACCCCGTGTGCTGAATCAACAACTCGAGCAGCGTGGCCTGCACCGGGGTAGGCGGGTAGTCGGCCCGCAGGGTGAGCGACACCGGCCTCGACCACGAATCGTCGAAAAGCACGCGGTGTCGACAGACGTCGTCGTCGTGGCGTTCGCCCGTCGGAGCCGACACGGGTTCCACCGTGAAGGGACCGACTTCGGGGAGAGCTTCGACCAGCAGGGCGAGGATCTCGTCCCGATTCCCGCAGTCGTGCATGTGCGCGGTGACGGCCAAGACCGCGGACAGGTTCGTCGCCCGCGGCGTGTGATCCACCCTCGGGTCTGGGGCTGCTTCCAGATCCATGGCTTGGAACTACCCCGTTTTGCGCCGTCGAAACCGGGACGCTGTCCGCTGAGGCCGGATTTCGGTGGATTCTTTCGTTCCGCCGTGACCATGTGGGGAGACGGATCAGCCGCCACTCTTGGTAACTGAGGGGTGGCACTATGACCCAATCCAATAATTGGCACGATCCCGATCTGAACATGATTCGCGATGTCGTCGCGCACACGTCGGACGGGTGCGAGGGCTGTCTCACGCTCGGTACCCGCTGGGAGCACCTGATGTTGTGCCTGACGTGCGGCTATGTCGGATGCAGTGACGGATCACCGATGCGGCACGCGCGACACCACGCCGAACGCAGCGGTCATCCGATCGTCCAGTCGCTCCACGCGGGGGACAACTGGCGCTGGTGCTTCGTGCACGACGCCCAGATCTGCACGCCGTATCCGGCGACCGGGGCCCGGGTGGTCGCACCGAGCCTCGTGCCCGGACCGTCGGACGACCTCAGACACGGTCTCCGTATCGCGAAATCGCAGTGACGATCGCAGACCACACGGCGTCCGCCTGAACCTCGGGGGGAGCGTCGTCGAGCCAACGTGGGCGTACCAGGATTCCGCCGGAACGAGGCGACGTCGGAAGCGGTCCGGGAACTGCGGCGTAGGCGTCCGACGCCGACACCGGGGCGGACGAACCATCGAACGAGGAATGAGACGTCTCCTCGTGTGCGCCGTGCCTGAGCTGGAGAACCTCCTGTCCCTCCCGTCCGCGCAGGAGGAAGAAGAGCAGCGGGTCGTCGTCGAGCACCCACGCGGCCTGATACAGCACCGCGGCAGCGTGGCGGCACGGCACGTCCCACTCCTCGCAGGTGCACGTCGCGTCGGCGTCGAACATCGACGGCACGAGGGACGCGTCGACGGCAGCGAGGTCGTCGTCGAGTTCGCGGGGAAGCGTCCCACTCGACAACTGGGCGACGTGACCGCTCCGCGACGCGAGGGTCGCGAGCACCTCGCCCCACTGGCGCTCGTCCAGCTGGTCCACCCGGATCCGCACGTGCAGGCTCTCCTCGTCCGTGTGCACGTCCGCGGAGACGAGCCCGGCCGCGAACGTGAGCGGACCGACCAGTCCACCACGGGCATAGGCGCGTCCGCGTTTCAGCGTGTCCGAGTCGAGTGCGGCCTGCTCGACATCGTCGACCCATCGCTGCGCCCACCAGGTCCAGCCGCGGGTGCGGCGGCCCTTCTGCGCCGGAAAGCGGGGAAGCGTGACGGCGTCGCTCACAGATCACCTCCGAAGTCGTAGTCGGGGCTCAGCGCCACCAGCCGGGTGAGTTCGCGATCGGTCAGTTCGGTGAAGGCGTCGGCACCGTGTGACAGGACGGAGTCGGCGAGCTGCCGCTTGGACGCGAGCATGCCGGCGATGCGTTCCTCGATGGTTCCGGCGGTGACGAGCCGGTGGACGACGACCGGGTGGGTCTGCCCGATGCGGTACGCGCGGTCGGTGGCCTGGTCCTCGACCGCGGGGTTCCACCAGCGGTCGAAATGGACGACATGATCGGCCCGGGTGAGGTTCAACCCGGTACCGGCGGCTTTGAGGGACAGGATCAGGACGGGAATGTCGCCGTTCTGGAAGCGTTCGACCAGTTCCTCCCGGGCGGGGACGGGTGTGCCCCCGTGCAGGAATTCGCAGCCCACTCCTCGCGCCGTCAGGTGCCGCCGCAGCAGCCGTCCCATCGTGGTGAAGTGGGTGAAGACGAGCGAACGCCCGCCCTCCGACAGGTTGGTGTCGATCAGCTCGTCGAGCAGACCGATCTTGTGGGAGCGGCCGGTGAGCGCGGCGTGCTCCTGCCCGAGGTACTGGGCGGGGTGATTGCAGATCTGCTTGAGTCCCGTCAGCAGCGACACGATGCTGCCGCGCCGCCCGATGCCGTCGCTCGTCTCGATCTGCTCCATGGCCTCGCGCACGAGGGCCTCGTACATTCCGGCCTGTTCCGGGGTGAGCGTGACGTCCAGGTCGATCTCCGTCTTCGGCGGAAGCTCGGGGGCGATCCCCGGATCGGACTTCGTGCGCCGGAGGACGAACGGCGAGATCAACGCCGCCAACTCCGCCGCGCGGTCGGCGCCGTCCTCGGCGGCCGAGCCGTCGTAGCGGCGGTGGAACTGCGCGTACGGACCGAGGAGGCCCGGTGTGACGCCGTCGAGGATCGACCAGAGGTCGCTGAGCCTGTTCTCCACGGGTGTCCCGGTGAGCGCGACGCGGGCCTGTCCCGCAATCGTCCGCAGTGCCCGGGTGACGGACGCGGCGCGGTTCTTCAGGTGTTGCGCCTCGTCCGCGACGACCAGACCCCACACAGTCCGGGCGAGTACGTCGCAATCGAGCCGCATCGTCGCGTACGTGGTGAGGACGACGGTGTCGCTGCCGCCTGCGACCGTCTCACCGGGAGGGCGCCGCTTCGGACCGTGGTGGACGAGGACGCCGGTGCCCGGCGCGAAGCGTTCGATCTCCCGTCGCCAGTTTCCGAGCAGAGACGCGGGACAGACCACCAGCGTGGGTCCTGCCGTTTGCGGTGTCTGCTGTCGGTGCAGGTGAAGTGCGATGAGGGTCAACGTCTTTCCCAGGCCCATGTCGTCGGCGAGACAGGCGCCCAGGCCTCGTGACGTGAGCCCGGCCAGCCAGCGGAATCCGGTCAGCTGGTAGTCCCGCAACTGCGCGCGCAGGGCTGCGGGGACCGGCACGGCCTCCGGATCCTGGTCGGACAGCTCACGCGCCACCGCCGCGGCCGCTCCATAGGAGTCGACGCGGACGTCCTCCTCGCCGCGCCGGGCCCGGCCGGTCAGCGACGCGCGGAGGGCCTCGATGGACGTCATCGTTCCGGTCCGCCGCTGGAGGGTCTTTCGTATCAACGCCGAGTCCGCGACGACGTATCGGTTGCGGAGTTTCACGACGGCGCGCTCCGCCGAGACGAGCTCCTCCATTTCCTCGCGAGTCAGAACGTCGTCGCCCACCGCCACGCGCCAGTCGAAGTCGAAGACGCGGTCGCCGCCGAAAGCGGCTGCGCCCTCGCGGGACCCGGGCTCGCCGAGGATCATGCGGGTGGAGGTGCGGGCGACCAGTTCGCGCGGCCAATGGATCTCGAGTCCACGCTCACGCAGCCGACGGCCGGCGTCCCCGGCGAGGGACGCCAGGTCGTCGTCCTCGAGCCGGATGCGGTGCGGCGCCTCGGCTCGCAGCAGGTCTTCGAGCGGCGCCCAGTCCTGGGCCGCGCGGCGGAGGGCGTCGAGAACCTCGATCCGCGGGTCGGCGGCGAACGCGGACTCGGCGAGCGTCGGATGCCGCCACAGGTCGACGGCGTCGCACACCACCCCGGGCCGCGCCACACCGTGCACCTGGACTGTCGCGTCGAACTCGCCGGCCGAGAGGTCGACCGCGTGCGGATCGACGGGGTCGATCCGCAACGACAGCGCGATCGCATCGGGTGCCAGGGCGTCCGCCCACGCCCGGAGTGCGGGGAAGGTCTCGGCGTTCCATCCCCGGTAGGGTCCGGCGTCGGCCGGTGAGTCGAGTCGCGGGATCGTGTCGACGGCAGCGGTGAGGAAGTCGCGCAGCACGTCCACCGCGGCGGGGAGGCGAACTCCGGCGGCGGACGGATCCCCGAGTGGAATCGCGCGCGCTTCCGGCGGGAGGGCGGCGGCCAGCAGGCGCAGATGAGATTCGTCCTCGTCGTCGAGGACGCCGAGCCGCCAGCGGTCGCGGCCACTCGGCGCAACCGCGGGAAGGATCTTGCCCGCCCCGACGTATCCGAGAGCGGTCCGGGTGCAGGCGGCCCAGAACGCGACCGATCGATGCGTTGTCTCGCCGGGTCGCAGTGCCAGGAGCATCGGCAACGCTTCGGCGAGCGAGATGCTCTGCGTCGGAACGCGTTCCACGGTGCTTCCGATTGCCATCCGGGTGTGGGAATCGATACTCGGTGGCAGCGGCCCGTCCGGGGAATCACGCCAGAACGCCAGGCGGGAGTCGCGCGGAGGATCGGACGGCACGAAGGTGGCCGCACAGGCGGCGAGGATGGGCCCTGCTGTCACTACTGCGCCTTTCGCCTGGTTTACAGTACGCCGTACGTCAACGAGGCGGCGGACGGAATTGTTCCCGGGCGCCGTGGGAAGATCTCGGCATGGGTAGAAGCGCGACACCGGAGGGCGACCCCGCCCGCACCATGGAGCTGCTCTGGGGTGGCGGCAGTACACCGATCTCTCGCCCCCGCAACGGGAAGCCGGGCCTGACGCTCGACCGGATCGTCGAGGCCGCGATCTCCGTCGCGGATGCCGAAGGGCTGGACGCCGTCTCGATGCGCCGGCTGGCAGCCGAACTCGGCGCCGGGGCGATGTCGCTGTACACGCACGTTCCCGGGAAGACCGAACTGGTGGAGGTGATGCTCGATCGCGCGCTGTCCACCCTCGAGACGGCCGACGACACCGAAGCGGGGTGGCGGGAGCGTCTCGCGGCCGCCGCTCACGACTATTTCCATCTGCTGTGCGCCCACCCGTGGATGCTCGGCGTCGTCGCGCTGAGCCGGCCGGTCCTCGGGCCCGGCGGGATGGCCAAGTACGAGCGGGAACTGCGCGCGGTCGAGGGACTGGGACTGTCGGACCTCGACATGGATTCGGTCGTCACGCTCCTCGACAGTTTCATCGCGGGCGCGGCGCGGGCCGCGGTGGACGCGGCCGCGCTCGCCGCCCAGGGGGAGGCGGACCGTGAATGGTGGCAGCGCGTCGCTCCGCACTTCGAAAAGGTCTTCGACCCCGACCGGTTCCCGCTGGCCGCCCGGGTCGGGGCCTCCGCCGGGGAACACCACGACGCCGCGTACGCGCCCGCCCACGCCTTCGAATTCGGGCTGGCCCGGCTACTCGACGGCGTCGGCGCCCTCATCGTCGACGGCGGAACCGGCGGGGAGTAGTTCGGCCGGAACGGCCAGCGTGGTCGGTTCGACACGGCCGCGCAGGGTGACGGTGTCGGTGAGTTGCCACCGTGTGCGTTCGTCCTCGGCTGCCGCGTCGATCGCCCGCTCGGATGCGACGACGTGTCCGGACACGTTCTTGGCGAGTTCGGACAACCGCGCTGCCTCGTTGACGGGATCGCCGATCACCGTGTACTCGAACCGTTCGTGGGCTCCGATGTTTCCGGCCACGGCGCGACCCGCCGCCACCCCGATTCCCGCATCGCACTCCGGGACCTCGGCGGTGAGCCGTTCGCGGAGGGCCCGAGCGGCGGAGAGCGCGGCACCTGCATGGTCGTCGAGCGCCACGGGTGCCCCGAAGATGGCCAGCGCGGCGTCACCTTCGAACTTGTTGACGAACCCGCCTCGCCGATCGACCTCGTCGACGACCACGTTGAAGAACCGGTTGAGCAGGTCCACGACCTCCGCAGGCGACCGGGTGGCCGCGATCGTGGTGGACCCGATGATGTCGACGAACAGGACCGCCACGTCACGTTCCTCGCCGCCGAGTTCGGGGTTGTGCCGCAGGGCCTGGGAGGCCACCTCCTGCCCGACGTGGCGCCCGAACAGGTCGCGGATCCGCTCACGTTCGCGGAGTCCCTCCACCATCCGGTTGAACCCGGTCTGCAGCGCGCCGAGTTCGGTGCCGTCGTACACGACGACCTCGGCGTCGAGATCGCCCTCCGCCACCTTCGCCATGCCCAGCGACACCGAGCGGATCGGCGCCTCGGTGGCACGCACGCTGATCACGACCAGCAGCAGGCCGAAGAGCAGGATCACACCACCCAGCGCGAGGATCGACACCGCGAGGCTGGTCGGGCTCGCCGGCCGGATGAAACTGAAGATCGCGATGAGCATCAGACCGAGCACCGGAACACCCGTCCCGAGGATCCACGCCAGCGCGGTGCGGCCGGTGATGCCCAGGGTTCGGCGGGGACGCGGTCCGTCCGATCCCAGTGCCCGGGCGGCGATGGGGCGGAGGGCGAACTCCGTCAGCAGGTAGCAGAACGCGCAGACCGTGATCCCGGCCAACGCAATCGTGAATGCGACTTTCGGAATGGTCTGGGGATCGATGAGGCCGTACAGCGTCGTGAAGAAGACCAGCCCGATGCCCCACAACGCCGCCTGGACACGCGTCAGACGCCACGGTGCGCGAAACGCCGCCGACCGGTCGTGGTCCGTGGGCGCGTCGTCCTCCGTGGCCCACCGGAGATCCGACACCAGTCGTTTGGTGCCCCACGTCACGCCGATCAGGACCGCGCACAGCACGAACACGGGCACCGCGACGAAGTTGGCGATCATGAACTCGCTCGACCACACACTCGGGCCGGGGACGACGACACTGACGAGCAGGCAGGTGATCACCGCGCCGACCAGGTTCGTGAACACCAGCGGGGCGGTGAGTAGCAGCTGGACACGGATACGCCGCCTGCGGGGACTCTCGTCCGGTGATCCGAGCAACCACGACCCCAGCGGGGCGACGGATCGGCGAGGGCGGCGCATAGTCATTCGAGACTAGTCGGCACGATCCCTTAGGGTGGGCGGGTGCGCCTAGTGATTGCCAGATGCCGAGTCGACTACGTAGGCCGTTTGACGGCACATCTGCCCACCGCTCGTCGCCTGTTGTTGATCAAGGCCGACGGTTCCGTGAGCATCCACGCCGACGACCGCGCCTACAAGCCGCTGAACTGGATGAGCCCGCCCTGCTGGCTCGTCGAAGACACCGTGGAAGACGCCGAAGCGCTGTGGGTGGTGACCAACAAGGCCGGTGAGGAACTGCGGATCACCATCGAGGAGATCGAGCACGACTCCAGTCACGAACTCGGTGTCGATCCGGGGCTCGTCAAGGACGGTGTCGAGGCACACCTGCAGGAGTTGCTCGCCGAACACGTCGAAACGCTCGGCAGCGGTTACACGCTCGTCCGGCGTGAGTACATGACGGCCATCGGTCCCGTCGACCTGCTGTGCCGGAACGCCGACGGGGCTTCCGTCGCCGTGGAGATCAAGCGCCGCGGAGACATCGACGGTGTCGAGCAGCTCACTCGGTACCTCGAACTGCTCAACCGGGATCCGCTGCTGGCGCCGGTGAGCGGTGTCTTCGCCGCCCAGCAGATCAAGCCGCAGGCCAAAACCCTTGCCACCGACCGCGGAATCCGGTGCCTCGTGCTCGACTACGAAGCGCTGCGCGGTACCGAGAGCACCGAGTTCCGGCTCTTCTGAGGCCTAGGCTGAACCCGTGCCCCGTCGTAAACCGCAGCGGAAGAACACACGCCGCAGTGCGCCCCCGGACGACTCCGAGGGGTCGCTGTTCGGTAGTGCGATGATGCGTCAGGAGTCCGGGCCCGCAGGCTACGCCGACGAGAGTTTCATCGTCCGCACGATCCCCGGGGCCCGGGCGACCAAGTCCTACCGGTGCCCCGGCTGCGATCACGACATCCGGCCGGGCGTCGCCCACCTCGTCACCTGGCCGGCCGAATACGGCGGAGCCGAGGACCGGCGGCACTGGCACACCGGGTGCTGGTCGGGACGCAGCACCCGGGGCCTCACGCGCAGGTGGTCCTAGCTTCCCGTCTTCACGGTTCGCTGATCCGCCGGCCGGTTCGCCGGGTTCTTCTCGACGGTGGACAGCACTGCGGTGTCCTCGTCCGAGTTGTCCGTCTCGTCCGCGGAGTTCTTCCCGGACTCGCTCTGCGTGGACTTCCGGTCGGCGGCACCGCCCGGTGCCGGCTTGCTGCTCGTGTTCTCGGTCGAGCGCTTCTCCGAGTTCGATGCCGCGGTGTCGGGCTGCGCGTCCAGGAGTTCACTCTCCCGGTTGACCGACGCCAACATGGCGGGAACGGAATCGAGCTGACCCCGAATTCCCAAGAGCTGCGCCAGGATCCGGCCGCGTAGCACGCGAAGTTCTTCCGCGAGTTCCTTGGCGTGGGCGATTTTGCGCTCCGACTGGTCGGTGGCCGCCTGCAGCCTGCGCTCCGCCTCGTGCGTGGCGTCCGCGAGACGGCGATGCGCCTCGGCCTTGCTGGTGGACTCGAGTTCGTTGACGGCCGTGATCGTCTTCTGACGACGCTCGGACATCGCGAGGTCGAAGTCTTCCTGCACCTGCGACCGACGCAGTTCGGCCTCGGCGGCGAGGCGGTCGCGCTCGGACTGAGCGGCCTCGACGATCTTCGCCGCCTCCGTGCGGGCCTTGGCCATCGTCTGCTCGTGCTGAATCTCGAGAGCACTCCGGCGGTCTTCGAGTTCCGCGACCAGCGACTCGTACTGGCCGCGGAGCTGCGCGCCCTCCTGCTCGGCGACGGAGATCATCTCGGCGGCGTCGGCCTCGGCCTTCGCACGCACCTCGGACGCCTCGTCCGACGCGAGCCGGAGCATGCGCGAGATGCGGTCGCTCATTCCCTCCGCGGTGGTCGGCGGAACGGACAGGCGGTCGACATCCTTGCGGAGATCGTCGATCTCGTCCCGCGCATCGTCGAGCTGCTTGGCGAGATCCCGCGCCTGCGCCGCCGCGGCGTCGCGGTCGGCGGCAGTGACGCGGAGCTCGGCGTCGAATCGCTCGAAGTAGTTACGTACCTCGTCCCGATCGAATCCCTTGCGCACGGTGGAGAAGGGAAGGGGGATCGAACCACGGTCCTGCTCGTTTACCATGGCCGCCAATCTACCTGGGCAAAGTAGAACTTGTCTCTGCGCCTGGTACCCGGCGGCCGGCCACAGCTCTAGTGAGTCGCCGACGGCTCGACGAGCTCGACGAGAACTCCGCCTGCGTCCTTCGGGTGGACGAAGTTGATGCGCGAGTCGGCGGTTCCGCGGCGAGGTGCGTCGTACAGCAGGCGCACGCCGCGCTCGCGCAGCTGGGCGGAGATGGCGTCGATGTCCGTCACGCGGTACGCGAGCTGCTGGAGACCGGGACCGCTGCGATCGATGAACTTGGCGATGGTCGAGTTCTCGTTCAACGGTGCGAGAAGCTGCAGCGCGGTGCTGCCCTCGGGGGAGCCGACGACGCTGAGCATCGCTTCGCGCACGCCCTGCTCCTCGTTCACCTCTTCGTGCGTCGACACCATGCCGAGGTGTTCGGAGTACCACGCGATGGCGGCGTCGAGGTCGGGAACGGCGATACCGACGTGGTCGATGGCGGTCACCAGGTCCGAGGACAGCGGTGACGTGGTCTGGGTGGGGGAGGACTGTGTCATGGTCCCGACGTTAGCGCTACCGTTTCGGTAGTTCTCGTCGGGATGTGACTTCCGTCGCCCCGCACCTGCCTACTCGTCTCACGCGGAGGAAATCGTGACCAGTTCTGTGATCGTCGCCGGAGCCCGGACCCCGATGGGCCGGTTGCTGGGTTCGTTGAAGGATGTGTCGGGTTCGGATCTGGGTGGGGTGGCGATTCGTGGTGCGCTGGAGAAGGCGGGCGTCGCTCCCGAGCAGGTCGAGTACGTGATCATGGGTCAGGTGCTCACGGCGGGGGCGGGGCAGATCCCGGCGCGGCAGGCCGCGGTGGCCGCGGGGATCGGGATGGATGTGCCGGCGCTGACCATCAACAAGGTGTGCCTGTCCGGGATCGATGCGATCGCGTTGGCGGATCAGCTGATCCGGGCCGGCGAGTTCGAAGTGGTGGTCGCCGGCGGCCAGGAGTCGATGTCGCGCGCCCCGCACCTGCTGGAGAAGTCGCGGGAGGGTTTCAAGTACGGCGACGTCACGATGCGCGACCACATGGCCTTCGACGGGTTGTACGACATCTTCACCGATCAGGCGATGGGGAGTCTGACAGAGGCGAAGAACGCGGAGGACGGGCAGCGGATCAGCCGTGAGGAGCAGGACACCTTCGCGGCGGCGTCGCATCAGAAGGCGGCGCGGGCCTGGAAGGACGGGGTGTTCGACGACGAGGTGGTGCCGGTGCCGGTGCCGCAGCGGAAGGGGGATCCCGTGCTGGTCGGCTCCGACGAAGGCGTGCGCGGCGATACGACGGCGGAATCCCTGGCCAGGCTGCGGCCGGCGTTCAGCAAGGACGGCACGGTCACCGCCGGGTCGGCGTCGCAGATCTCCGATGGCGCGGCCGCTGTCGTGGTGATGAGCAAGGCGAAGGCGCAGGAACTCGGGTTGTCGTGGATCGCGGAGATCGGCGCGCACGGGGTCGTTGCGGGTCCGGATTCGACGCTGCAGTCGCAGCCGGCGCGGGCCATCGCGAAGGCGTGCGCCAAGGAGGGGATCGAGCCGAAGGACCTGGATCTGGTGGAGATCAACGAGGCGTTCGCGGCGGTGGGGATCGCGTCGACACGGGAGCTGGGGTTGGATCCGGAGATCGTGAACGTCAACGGCGGGGCGATCGCGATGGGGCATCCGCTGGGCATGTCGGGGGCGCGGATCGCATTGCATCTGGCGCTGGAGTTGCGTCGTCGCGGCGGGGGTGTGGGCGCTGCGGCACTGTGCGGTGGTGGCGGTCAGGGTGACGCCCTGATCGTCCGCGTCCCCAAGGCCTGACCAGACGACAGTCCGTGGTGGTGTATCTCACACCACTACGGACTGTCGTAGATGGTCGGGCACAATGGTCGGCATGGCGAACGTCTTCGATCTCAGCACCACGGCCACGCGCTTCCGATTTGTCGCAATTCTGGAGGCATTCACCTGGCTCGGCCTCCTCATCGGCATGGCCTTCAAGTACCTGCCCGCCGACGGCAACGAGATCGGCGTGAAGATCTTCGGGCCCATCCACGGCGGTGTCTTCGTCCTGTACCTGCTCATCTCGCTGTGGACCGCCCGCAAGCTGAGCTGGAATCTGGTCACCACCTTCTGGGCGCTCGTCGCCAGCGTCCCGCCGTTCGGCACCGTCGTGTTCGAGGTCTGGGCGGCCCGCACCGGCCGGATGGGCGAACTGTCCCGGTCGAGCGCCGTGAAGAGCGAACCGTCGCTCGTCTGATCCGCTCCGCGGTAGGCACGGCCCGCATTCCGGTGCGCGCTCAAATCGTGACAAACTGGTGGACGTGACTCGACCAGGTTCTCGTCCGTCAGCGCGTTCCTCAGCAGTGGCCGCGGCCATGAGCGGAGCAGTCGATCTCTCCGCCCTCAAGGAGCGTGCGGCCGCTCCACCCCCGCCGGCACCCGCACCCTCCGGGGACGGCGCGGCCCCGGCCGCACCCGGGAGTACCGGACTCATACTCGTCATCGACGTCACCGAGGCGACGTTCGAGGCGGAGGTGCTCGTCCGGTCCCAGCAGGTCCCGGTCGTCGTCGACCTGTGGGCCACCTGGTGCGAGCCGTGTAAACAACTCTCACCCCTGCTCGAGAAGCTGGCACACGAGGCCGGCGGCACCTGGGTGCTCGCCAAGGTCGACGTCGATGCCAACCCGCGGATCGCACAGGCTTTCGGCGTCCAGTCCGTCCCGACCGTGGTCGCCATCGCCGGCGGGCAACCGCTCGCCGACTTCCAGGGCGCGCAGCCCGAACCGCAACTGCGTCAGTGGCTCGCCGCCGTTCAGCAGGCCACCGCCGGAAAGCTGTCCGGACCGCCGGCCGGTGACGGCAACGAGGACGAGCCCGAACCGGAGGACCCGCGTTTCGTCGCGGCCGAGGCCGCGCTCGACGAAGGCGACCTGTCGGCAGCCGAAGCCGAGTTCCAGAAGATCCTCGACGACGAACCGGCCAACGCCGAGGCGCAGGGCGCGATCCGGCAGGTGCGTTTCCTCGCCCGCGTGCAGTCCGTCGATCCCGGTGCCGTCGCCGCGGCGGACGCCGCCCCGAACGACATCGACGCCCAGTTGCAGGCCGCGGACGTCGAGCTCTACTCCCAGGCCCCCGACGCGGCGTTCGCCCGTCTCATCGGTGTCGTCGCCCGCAGCGCCGGCGACGACAAGACGCGGGTACGGACGCGTCTGCTGGAGTTGTTCGAACTGTTCGACCCGGCCGAGCCGGTCGTCATGACCGCGCGACGGAAACTCGCCGCCGCACTGTACTGACGAGGAACCGGGGTGAGTGCTGTCGGCACTCACCCCGGTCACCTCGTCTGATGGTCAGCTTCGAACGCGCTCCACCCGTCCGACCAGGAAGACGTAGGACGCGACCCCGACCGCGGTCACCACGGTCATGTAGACGAATCCCGGCGCGAAGCTGTCGTCGGTGACGAGCAACCCGATCACGATGGGCGTCGCGATCGACGACAGGTTGCCGATGAAGTTGAACATTCCACCGGTGAGCCCGAGCAGTCGTTCCGGCGCGAGCGCCGAGACCAGCGACCACGTGATCGACGCGAGCCCGTTGCCGAAGAACGCGATGGACAGGAACACGATCACCATCGCGGTCGAGTCGGTGAAGTTGGCGCCGATCATCGCGACCGTCAGCAACAGGCCCACGATGATCGGACCCTTCCGGGCGACTCCGAGAGACACTCCCTTGCGCAGCAGGAAATCGGAGAACACCCCGGAGAACAGCACACCGACGAGTGCCGCGACGAACGGCAGCGAGGCGAGAAATCCGGACTTGATGTAATCCATGTCCCGGTACTCGACGAGATACGTGGGGAACCAGGTGAGGAAGAACCACAGCGTCGACGTGAGGCAGAACTGCCCCAAGTAGATCCCCCACAGCTTGCGCCGGCCGAGGACGGTGGCGACATCGTTCCGGGTCACCGCCGGACGTTCGGGTTGCTGCTCGTCCGCGAGGTCGACGAGTCCGCCGCCGTCGCGGATCAGGTCGATCTCGGCGTCGTTCGCCCGCGAGTCGCGTGGCTCGCGATAGAACGCGTACCACACGGCACCCCAGACCGCCCCGATCGTTCCGGTCACGATGAAGACCCAGTGCCACGACAGCACGGACTGCAGCCAGGACAGGAACGGCGTGAGCAGGGCCAGTCCGATGAACTGCCCGGAGGTGTAGAAGCCGATCACCGTCGCCCGTTCACGCTCGGGGTACCAGGCCGTCGCGACCCGGTTGTTGATCGGATACGCGGGCGCCTCGAACACACCGACCAGCAGGCGCAACGCGATGAGCGCTACGAAGCCGCCGATGACCCCCATGAACGCGGTCGCGACCGACCACAGGATGAGGCAGGCGGGGTAGAGCAGTCTCGGGGGAATCCGGTCGACGAGCCATCCTCCGGGGATCTGCAGCGCCGCATAGGTCCAGCCGAAAGCCGACAGCAGAAGTCCCTGCTGCGCCTTGGAGAGATCCATTTCGTCCGCGATCGCAGGCATCGCGATCGACAGGTTTGCCCGGTCCATGTAGTTGATGACGACGGTCACGAACAGCATCACCGCGATGAGAACGCGCGCCTTCGACGCCTGCGCGGCGACCGTAGTGGACTTGCCGATCTTCTGGGTCTGCACCATTGCCCTCACCACTCCGCAAAGGATCCGTCGGTGTGGCGCCAGACCGGGTTTCGCCAGCGATGGCCTTCGGCGGCCCGTTCGATCACGTACTCCTCGTTCACCTCGATGCCCAGTCCCGGACCGGTGGGGATTCGGACCTGACCGTCCGCGTACGTGAACACGGACGGGTCGACGAGATAGTCGAGGAGATCGTTCGACGTGTTGTAGTGGATGCCGAGGCTCTGTTCCTGGATCGTCGCGTTGTAACAGCCCGCGTCGATCTGCAGGCACGTGGCCAGGGCGATCGGCCCGAGGGGGCAGTGCAGCGCGAGTGCCACGTCGTACGCCTCGGCCATGTGCGCGATCTTCCGGGCCTCGGTGATGCCACCGCAGTGCGACGGATCGGGCTGGATGATGTCCACCGCCCCGGACGCGAGGACGGTTTTGAAATCCCAACGAGAGAACAATCTCTCACCCAGCGCGATCGGGATCGGCGACTGTCGCAGCACGTCGACGAAACCGTCGACGTGCTCGGAGAGGACCGGTTCCTCGACGAACATCAGCCGGAACGGCTCGAGTTCCTTCAGCAGCACCTTGGCCATCGGCTTGTGCACCCGGCCGTGGAAATCGACGCCGATGCCGATGTTCGGGCCCACTGCGTCCCGTACCGCGGCGACGTTGGCGAGGCACTGGTCCACCTTGTCCCAGGAGTCCAGGTACTGCAGTTCCTCCGTGCCGTTCATCTTCACGGCGGTGAACCCCCGGTCGACCACTTCGCGTGCCGCCTTCGCGGTGTCCGAGGGGCGGTCGCCACCGATCCAGGAATAGACCTTGATCCGGTCCCGGACGCGGCCGCCGAGAAGCTCGTACGCAGGCACGCCGAGGGCCTTGCCCTTGATGTCCCACAGGGCCTGGTCGATGCCGGCCAGCGCGCTCATGTGGATGCCGCCACCGCGGTAGAAACCGGACCGGTACATGACCGTCCACAGGTCTTCGATCTGCGTCGGATCCTGTCCGATCAGGTAGTCGGACAGTTCCTCCACCGCCGCGGCGACGGACGCGGCCCGGCCTTCGAGCACCGGTTCGCCCCAGCCGACCACGCCGTCGTCCGTCTCGATCCGCAGGAACAGCCACCTGGGGGGAACGGCGTACGTGGTGAGTGACTTGATCTTCATGGAGTCCTCCTGTGCGGGGCTGTGGTGGTGGCCCCGGGGTGTAGGTGTCGGTTCAGGCGGCTTCGGCCGACCAGATGTTCATCAGGGTGAGGGCGCGGTCGCGGACGGTCTCGGCGCCGTCCCCGGGCCGGTACAGGCAGGTTCCGAGTCCCGCGCCGCCCGCGCCCGCGGATGCCCACTCGGCGAGGTTGGTTCGGTCGACGCCGCCGACGGGGAGCAATTCGACCTCCGTCGGCAGGACGGCCCGCCATGCCTGCATCCCGGCTGTCCCGACCGAGTCGGAGGGAAACAGTTTGATGCTGCGCGCTCCCGCACCGACGGCGCGAAACGCCTCGGTGGGAGTGGCCGCTCCCGGATACGGGTGCAGGTTCCGGGCAACGGCGGCGCCGATGACCTCCACGTCGGTGTTGGGCGAGACGATGATCCGGGAGCCGGCTGCTTCGGATCGGATCACGTCGTCGACGCTCAGTACCGTTCCGGCCCCGACGACGCAGACGTCGCCGACGGCCGCGACCAACCGCTCTATCGAGTCGAACGGTCGCGGCGAGTTCAGCGGGACCTCGATCGCGGTGAACCCGGCGTCGACGAGGGCCGAGCCGACGGCGACGATCTCGTCCGGGGTGATGCCGCGCAGAATGGCGATCAAACCGGTCCTGGTGGTGGTGGCTGTGCTGCTCATAGGGACTCCTTCTCGGGATTCGTGGATGGCGCCGGGTCGACCAGCCCCGCATCGACCGCCACGCGCCACAGACCCTGTGCGGCGGCCTCCTCGGCGACGATGTCGGCGGCCACGCCGTGAACGCGCAGTCCGGCTGCGTAGCGTCGGCAGAGATCGGCGTTTCCGCACAACAGGATTCGGCTTCCGGCGGCGTAGTGGGGCAGGAGATGCCGGACCTCGTCGGCGATGATCACGCCGGAGACGTAGTCGGGAAGCGACGCCGGATCGAGGAGTCCGTCGAGCACGAGGGCTCGTGCTCCGAACAGCTCCGCGGGTAGTCCGCGACTCGGTGTCGACGTTCCGGTGGCGAGGCCCCGCTCGAACGCGGCGTCGTCCCGCACCTCTGCGGTTGCCGTTCGGCCGAGGATGCCGTGCTGGATCACCAGGCCGTACAACTCGCCCGACATCGATGTGGCGAACGAGGCGATCTTGCGGTTCTCGACTCGTGCCCACTTGCTGTGTGTTCCGGGGAGCACGATCGTGAGTGGTCGGTCGGTCGGCGGGAGCAGGCCCAATGCTCCGATGATCTGCGTCTCCTCGCCCCGCATGACGTCGCCGGCCACCGTGCCGTCGGCCGAGGGTGCGACGCGCAGGCCGGGTACGAGATGCAGTACTCCGCGCGAATGAGGAACCGTCGTCAGATCGCCGGCGTCGATCGCGAGATCGGTCGGCGTGGTCAGATAGCCGGCTTCACGCCAACCCTGGGCGCTGCCGACCATGCCGCAGGCGATCGCCGGGAGACCGGGGGTGGCCGCGATCCAGTCGCCGCAGGCCTCGTCGAACGCGGCTTCGTAGTCACGCGTGCGCGATGCGGGGTCGTCTCCGGCGGTGCCGAGCAATCCGAAGTCCGGCCGGCGAACGTCCAGAATGCGGCCGCCGTCGCCGAGGAGCCAGGCACGCTGTGACGACGTACCCCAGTCGAGGGCGATCAGGCGCGGTGTCGATGTGTCGGGGGTGTTCTGGATCACGCGAACCACTATCGGACGTGAATCCCATAATGACGAACACGGTCCCTATATATGGGACAGTGGGGTGTGGCGAATCCGACGTACGACATTCCCCCCGGCACTCAGACGCTCGCGAGGGGGCTGGCCGTCATCCGCGCCGTCTCCGACGGCGCGCAGGATCTCCGCGCGGTCGTCGAGAGCACCGGGCTGGGACGCAGCACCACCCACCGGCTCGTGCAGTTGCTGGTCCACGAGGGATATCTCCGGAGCGGAAGCCGCGGCTACACACTCGGCCCGACGTTGATCGAACTGGGTTTCAAGGCCCTCCACGGCAACCCACTGCCGGTCGTCGCGCGCCCGATTCTCGAAGAGCTGTCGGCGCACGTCCACGACACCGTGCACCTGGCGGTCGAGGACGGCGGATCGGTGCTGTATCTCGACAAATTGCCGGGGTCTCGGGGTGCCGAGATGCGCTCCCGCATCGGTCACCGCATGCCGCTGACCCGCGCCGGTGTCGGAAAGGCGCTGCTGCTGGACTCGGCCGACCGCTGGGATGCGCTGTACGAGAGCGATGCCGCACACGCGCAGCGGCCACCGAGTCCCCGCGGAGTGGCGGACTTCCGCGCGCGGATGGAGGACTACGCGCGGAGGGGCGCGGCGATGGACCTCGAGGACAACGAACCCGGAATCCGCTGTGTGGCGGCACCGGTGCGGGACGCGTCGTGCGCGATCGTCGGTGCGATCAGCGTGTCGGCCACGAGCCCGTACATGCCGGACGAGCGCATGCGCGGACTCGTGCCGGTCGTGTGCCGGGCCGCGGGGCGGATCTCCGCGGCGCTCGGCTACCGGGAGATCTGAGACGGCGATCGGGTGATCCGCTGGTGGGACGGTCAGCGGTACCGGCCCTCGCAGGCCTGCTCGCCGCCGAGCACTCCGGTGCGGAACGCGTCGACCCGGGAGAATCCGCTCGGAACGGTCTCCCCGTTGACGTCACTGGCGGCGAGTCCGTCGGTGAGCAGCCCCGACACGGCCTCGTCGAGATCGCCGGGGGACAGCCACACGCTGCCCGCCTCCAGGGTGGCGGGACTGTCCGGGCTCAACGCGCTGGTGATGACGCCGGACAGGCAGGCGGCTCGCAGCGCGGTCTGGGGTGAGTGCAGATCGTTGCCCCGGTCCCGCTGCAACGCCAGGGTGTACCGCGAGGCGAGCAGGACGTATGCGTTGTAGTCGCCGGTGAGTTTGGTCTGGAAGAGTTCCCGCCTGCCCGGGCGGCCCGGTGTGCCGCGTTCGGCGAGGGCGTCGACACTGACCCCGATCGTGTTGGTGGCCGGGCAGTACGACACCGGTTCGGTCGCGTCGGCGTCCGCGCAGTCGAGGTCGGCGCCGTCGAGTTGCAGCGTCGGGGGATCGCTGAGATCGAAGATCTGCTGGAAGGACGTGAAGAACGCCTCGAGCGCCTCCTCGGTGACGGGGAGTTCGCCGTCGTCGCTCTCGTCGGCGAACCGCTGAGGCAGATCCGCGCGGCGCGAGTCGATCTCCTTCTCGTCGATGCGCGTGCAGGACGCCGGACCGTCCGTGAATCCGATCTGGGTGGCGGTGACGCGTTCGAACGCCGAGCCGTGCACGTTGTCGGGATCGTTCGGGTCGCTGTCACCGATCGCCACCGCCGACGCCAGTACCTTGTTCAGCCCGTCCGACGTGTTCAGCGTGAAATGGGTCGCCTTGTCTTCCGCGATGTACCGCATGAACGCCCCCGCGAAGCAGTCGGCCTGCTGTTCCCGCACGATGCCACCGCCCACGTTCTCGTCGGCGATTCCCGCCTTCGTCTGCACGGCGTGCCCGTACTCGTGTGCCAGAACGAAGACGGCGGCGACGACGCCGAACTTCTCCACGACCTCGGGCAGCAGCAGCGCCCGGTCCCAGCCGATCGTGTGGTCGGTGCTGCAGTAGCCGGCGTTGAGGAGTTCCTCGGTGCTGTCCCCGCAGAACCGTGGGCCGTCGGACTCGCGCGGATCCCAGGAGATCAGTTCCTCGACCGGCTCGAACTTGCGCTGGAACAGCGCCGGGAACTCGGTGCGCCAGTAATCCTCGATGTCGCTCACCGCGTTGGCGGCCATCGTGTCGATCTCACCGCCGTCGGTGCCGGTGACGGGCACGTCGGCGTCGGCCACGCCCTTGCGGGCACCGCTCGGACCCGACGTGGCATCCAGCCCAGCCACCTTGAACGGATCGTCGTAGATGGACGCGGCCTCGCCGTCCACCGACCGCGTGCACCCGGACAGGACGACCGCAGCCACGGCCAGAACGCCCACGCTCGCAGCCCACTGCCGACGTCGGGTCAGCAAGGCCGTGCCTTCATCAACGCTCCAGACTCATCCAGATCGCGCCGTTCGCGGGCAGTGCCACCTCTGCAGAGGCGGGACGGCCGTGCCACGGCTGCGACGTTGCCGTCACCGCACCGAGATTTCCCCAACCCGATCCCGCGTAGATCTCGGCGTCGGTGTTGAGAATTTCACGCCATTCGCCCCGTTCTGGCAAGCCCACACGATAATTCGCGTGCGGCGAACCCGAGAAATTGAACAGGCAGGCCAGGATCGACCCATCGGTGCCGTAGCGCAGGAAGCTCAGGACGTTGTTCGCGGTGTCGTTGGCGTCGATCCAGGAGAACCCGCCCGGTGACGTGTCGAGAGTCCACAACGCCGGGTGCTCCCGATAGGTGGCGTTGAGGTCGTGGACGAGCCGGAGCAGACCGCGGTGGAAGCCGCCGGTGTACGGGTCGTCGAGCTGGTACCAGTCGAGTCCGCGCTCCTCGGACCACTCCGCGGTCTGTCCGAATTCCTGACCCATGAACAGCAGTTGCTTGCCGGGGTGCGACCACATGTACGCCAGCAGGGCCCGTACACCGGCGGCCTTCGCGTAGTCGTCGCCGGGCATCCGCGTCCACAGCGTGCCCTTGCCGTGCACCACCTCGTCGTGGCTGATGGGCAGCAGATAGTTCTCGCTCCACGCGTACATCAGGGAGAACGTGATCTCGTGATGGTGATAGCTGCGGTGGACGGGATCGTGTGCCATGAATCCGAGGGTGTCGTGCATCCACCCCATGTTCCATTTCATGTTGAAACCGAGACCGCCGACATTGGTCGCGCGGGTGACACCCGGCCACGCCGTCGACTCCTCCGCGATGGTGACGACCCCGCGGTGCTGCTTGTGGACCGTGGCGTTGGTCTCCTGCAGGAAGGCGACAGCCTCGAGGTTCTCCCTGCCGCCGTGGATGTTCGGCGTCCAACCGCCCTCCGGCCGCGAATAGTCGAGGTAGAGCATCGACGCGACCGCGTCGACGCGCAGACCGTCCACGTGGAACTCGTCGAGCCAGTACAGCGCGTTCGCGACGAGGAAGTTGCGGACCTCGCGCCGCCCGAAATCGAACACGTACGTTCCCCAGTCGAGTTGCTCGCCGCGCTGAGGATCGCTGTGCTCGTAGAGCGGTGTGCCGTCGAAACGTGCCAGCGCCCACTCGTCCTTGGGGAAGTGGGCCGGTACCCAGTCGACGATGACCCCGATGCCGGCGGCGTGCAAGTGGTCGACGAACCACCGGAAGTCGTCGGGGGAGCCGAACCGTGAGGTGGGCGCGTAGTACGACGTGACCTGGTACCCCCACGAACCGCCGAACGGGTGCTCGGCGACCGGCAGCAGCTCGACGTGCGTGAATCCCGTCTCCGTGATGTGGGCCGCGAGTTGTTCGGCCATCTCGCGGTAGTTCAGCCCGGGCCGCCACGAAGCGAGGTGAACCTCGTACACGCTCATCGGGGATTGCGCCGGCTCGGTGGCCGCGCGCTGCGCCAGCCAGTCGGCGTCGTTCCATTCGTACGAGCTCACCGACACCCGGGACGCGGTAGCCGGAGGGACCTCGGTGGCGAAGGCCATGGGGTCGGCCTTGTCGCGCACGGTGCCGTCCGGTCCGTGGACCCGGAACTTGTACAGGTCGCCGGCCTCGATACCGGGAACGAACAACTCCCACACCCCGGTGGAGCCGAGCACCCGCATCGGGAAGTTCCGCCCACTCCATCCGTCGAAATCGCCGATCACACTCACCCCGCGGGCATTGGGAGCCCACACGGCGAACGAGGTGCCGGTGACGGTGCCGTCGGGGGTGTCGTAGCGGCGGCGGTGCGCGCCGAGGATCTCCCACAGCCGCTCGTGCCTGCCCTCCCCGAACAGGTGCAGGTCGAGTTCGCCGAGCGTGGGCAGGAACCGGTACCCGTCGGCGGAGACGTCGTTGTGACCACCCGGCCACGTCGTGGACAGCCGGTAGTCCATCAGATCCCGGTACGGGACGAGTGCGCCCCACACACCGTGCGCCAGGTGTTCCAGCGAGAAACTCGTCCCCCCGATGACGGCGTCGACAGCCTCGGCGTGGGGGCGCAGTGCGCGGATCACCGTGCCGTCGGGGTGCGGGTGCGCGCCCAGGATCGAGTGCGGGTTGTGGTGCTCGCCCCGGGACAGCAGGTCGAGGTCGGCGGCGTCGGGTGCGATGGCGACAGGCGGTTCGACGGTCACTATGTACCTCCGCGGTAGGCCAGCTTCGTTCTGGCCGGATAGGGGATCGACGGTAATGCCAGGATATGGGCCACCGCGCGCCAGGGTTCCAGGCGCACGAAGTTGGCCTGCCCCCAGTGATACTGCTCCCCGGTGACCTCGTCTAGCACGGTCAGGTGGTCGTGCCAGTCGCGACCCAGCGCGGGCATGTCCAGCCACACGTTGCCCTGCTCGGCGCCGTACGGGTTGAGGTTGATCACCGTCAGCACGGCGTCGCCGGTGGTGGCGTCGAACTTGGAATAGGCGATCAGGGCGTCGTTGTCGACGTGGTGGAAATGGATGTTGCGCAACTGCTGCAGCGCCGGATGCTGCCTGCGGATCCGGTTGAGCGCGGTGATCCACGGTTCGAGGGACTCGCCGCGCGCGGCAGCACCCTCGAAATCTCGGGGACGCAGCTGATACTTCTCGGAGTCGAGGTACTCTTCACTGCCCACTCGCAGCGGAACATGTTCGTACAGTTCGTATCCCGAGTACACCCCCCACGTGGGGGACAGGGTGGCCGCCAGCGCGGCGCGCAGGGCGAACATTCCCGGGCCGCCGGTCTGCAGGCTCTCGTGCAGGATGTCCGGGGTGTTGACGAACAGGTTGGGGCGCGCCTCGTCGGCCTTGGCGGCGATCTCCTTGCCGAACTCCGTCAGCTCCCACTTCGCGGTCCGCCACGTGAAATACGTATAGGACTGCGTGAAACCGCGGCGGGCGAGACCGTACAACCGCGCGGGACGGGTGAACGCCTCGGACAGGAACAGGACGTCCGGATCCGATTTCTTGACCTCGGCGATCAGCCACTCCCAGAAGTCCGGCGGCTTGGTGTGCGGGTTGTCGACCCGGAAGATCTTGACGCCCGCCGCAACCCAGTGCCGGACGACCCGCAGGACCTCCGCGTAGATCCCGTCGCGGTCGTCGTCGAAGTTGACCGGGTAGATGTCCTGGTACTTCTTCGGCGGGTTCTCGGCGTAGGCGATGGTGCCGTCGGGGAGCACGGTGAACCATTCGGGGTGCTTCTTCGCCCACGGATGGTCCGGTGCGGCCTGCAGGGCCAGGTCGATCGCCACCTCCATGTGCAGCTTCCGGGCGGCAGCGATGAACGCCTTGAAATCGCGCATCGTCCCGAGCTGGGGATGAATCGCGTCGTGGCCGCCCTCGTCCGAGCCGATGGCCCACGGCGAACCGACGTCGTCGGGGCCGGGTGTCAGCGTGTTGTTGGGGCCCTTCCGGTTGACCTTGCCGACCGGGTGGATGGGTGGGAGGTACACCACGTCGAATCCCATCGACGCGATGCGGGGAAGCGCAGCCACGGACGTCGCGAACGTACCGTGCCGCGGCTTGCCGTTCTCGTCCCAGCCGCCGGTGGATCGCGGGAAGAACTCGTACCAGGACCCGAACAGGGCGCGCGTGCGATCGACGAGCACGGTGTGCGGTTCGCTCTTCGTGACGAGATCGCGCAGCGGATGTGCGCGCAGCAGTTCCGTGACATCCGAGCCGAACGCCGGGGCCACACGTTCGGACAGGTGACGGTCGGAACGCAGCGACGCCGCGACCCCGGCCAGCCGCGAGCGGTCCGCGCGGGGGACGCCCTTCGCGGCTCGCTCGAACAACCGCGCACCGATCTCGAGGTCGTTGGCCAGTTCGGCCGGCCCCTGTCCCACTGCCAGCTTGGCCTCGACCGCGTGCTTCCACGTGGTGAGCGGATCGCTCCAGGCCTCGATCCGGAACGTCCAGATGCCCTCGCCGGTCGGGGTGAAGGAACCGTCGACGGTGTCGGGCACCGGACCGCCGGTCATCGGAATGCGGAAGGTCGCCGAGCCGCCCGACGCGGCACTGCGCGGTCCCCGCACCGCAAGCGTGGCGGCTACGGCGTCATGACCTTCACGCCACACGGTTGCCCGGACGGGAAACACCTCACCCACAACGGCCTTGGCGGGATAGCGACCGCACCCGATGTTCGGTTCCACGTCGTCGATACCGAGTCGACCTGTCACACTGGGCTCCGTTCCATAGCCGGAAGTTGCCGGCGGCTCGTGGGCTGGGCCGCCCGTTCAACCGTAATGGAGTCGACCGGTTCCTGTCCGTATTGGAGATCTGACGTCTACCCGCCCCGACACGGCGCAACGACGCCCGCGGTGCGTTATCGTTCGCGAGGTGAAAGCCTTGCGTCGGTTCACTGTCCGAGCCCACCTTCCGGAGCGGCTCGCTGCCCTCGGTCCGCTGTCCACCAATCTTCGCTGGTCGTGGCATCCGGCCACGCAGGAACTGTTCGGATTGCTGGACGAGGAACTGTGGCGGCAGGTGCAGTTCGACCCGGTCCGGATGCTCGGTGAGGTCGATCCGGCCCGCCTGGACGAACTGGCCGAGGACGTCGCGTTCCTGGCCCGGCTCGACGCCGCGGCCGCCGACCTCGACGACTACCTGTCCCGCCCCCGCTGGTATCAGAACCAGCAGGCCAAGGGCGTGTCGCTGGACGGTGGGATCGCGTATTTCTCAATGGAGTTCGGGGTCAGCGAAGTGCTGCCCAATTACTCCGGCGGTCTGGGAATTCTCGCAGGCGACCACCTGAAGGCGGCGTCCGATCTGGGCCTGCCGCTGATCGGTGTCGGCCTGTTGTACCGCTCGGGTTACTTCCGGCAGTCACTGACCGCGGACGGCTGGCAGGCCGAGCACTACCCGCCGCACGACCCGCAGGGCCTGCCGCTGCGCCTGCTCACCGAGTCCGGGCCGCAGTCGTCGGACGGGGCGCCCGTCCTTGTCCACGTCGCGATCCCGGGTGGCCGGGTTCTGCGCGCCCGCGTGTGGATCGCCCAGGTGGGGCGCGTCCCGCTGCTGCTGCTCGACTCCGACATCGCGGAGAACGACGCCGAGATGCGGGGCGTCACCGACCGTCTGTACGGCGGCGACCAGGACCACCGCATCAAACAGGAGATCCTCGCCGGCATCGGCGGTGTCCGTGCCGTGCGCGCCTACACCCACGCCTACGGCCTGCCCGATCCCGCCGTCTTCCACATGAACGAGGGACATGCAGGTTTCCTCGGCATCGAGCGGATCCGTGAACTGGTCACCACCGGCGGACTCGACTTCGACGAGGCGCTGGCCACGGTCCGGGCCGGCACGGTGTTCACCACCCACACCCCGGTTCCTGCGGGAATCGACAGGTTCCCGGCCGACCTCGTGCGGCACTACTTCGGCGGCGACAACGCTGCGAACGAATCCTCGCTGCTGCCGGGGCTGACGATCGACCGGATCCTCGGACTCGGCCGCGAATCGGATCCGTCCGTGTTCAACATGGCCCACATGGGCCTGCGGCTCGGGCAACGGGCCAACGGTGTGTCCAAGCTGCACGGCATCGTCAGCCGCGAGATGTTCCAGCCGCTGTGGCAGGGATTCGACGCCGAGGAGGTGCCGATCGGCTCGGTGACCAACGGTGTCCACGCGCCCACCTGGGCTGCACCCGAATGGATCGATCTCGCCACCCGCATCCTGGGCCCCGAACTGGTGGAGGAGGCCCGCGGCTGGGAGCGGCTGCAGGACCTGTCCGCCGAGGAACTGTGGTCGACCCGCAACGTGCTGCGCGGAAAACTGGTGGAGGAAGTGCGCCGCCGGGTCCGCGCGTCCTGGATCGAACGCGGTGCGACGTCCGCCGAACTCGGCTGGACGGACGAGGTGTTCGACCCGAACGTGCTCACCGTCGGCTTCGCCCGGCGGGTGCCCACCTACAAGCGACTGACGCTGATGCTGCGCGACCCCCAGCGGCTCCGCGCCCTCCTCCTCGACGAGAAGCGGCCCGTGCAGCTGGTTGTGGCCGGGAAGAGTCACCCCGCGGACGACGGCGGGAAGGCCCTCATCCAGCAGGTCGTGCGGTTCGCCGACGCCGCCGACGTCCGGCACCGCATCACCTTCCTTCCCGACTACGACATGTCGATGGCGCGGTACCTCTACTGGGGTTGCGACGTGTGGCTCAACAACCCGCTGCGCCCGCTGGAGGCGTGTGGCACGTCGGGTATGAAGTCCGCTCTCAACGGCGGACTGAACCTGTCGATCCGGGACGGCTGGTGGGACGAGATGTTCGACGGCGAGAACGGCTGGGCCATCCCCACCGCCGACGGCGTCGTCGACGAGGCACGGCGTGACGACCTCGAGGCCAGCGCACTGTACGAACTGCTCGAGCGCGCCGTCCTGCCGAGGTTCTACGACCGCGCGGACGGCCTGCCGGTGCGCTGGGTGGAGATGGTCCGTCACACCCTGCAGAATCTCGGGCCCAAGGTGCTTGCATCGCGGATGGTGCGCGACTACGCCGTCCAGTACTACGCGCCCGCCGCCGAATCGGCCCGGACGGTGGCGGCGGAGAACTTCGCCGGCGCCCGCGAACTCGCCGCGTTCCGTCGCCGCGTCGAGGCCGCCTGGCCGTCGGTGGCGGTCCTGCAGGTCGACGGCGCGGGGCTGCCCGACACCCCCGAGATCGGCGCCAATCTGGTGCTCCGCGCCCGCATCCGCCTCGGCGAACTGTCCGTCTCGGACGTCACCGTGCAGGCCGTGATCGGAAAGGCCGGACCGGACGAGGAGCTCACCGACATCGTCACGGTCCCGATGACCCACTCCGCATCGGACGAGTCGGGGGAGTTGTTCGTCGCCGACCTGGCCCTGCCGTTGTCGGGGTCGGTCGGATACACGGTGCGGGTCCTTCCGCACCACCGGTTGCTCGTCGACCCGTCGGAGCTGGGTCTGGTGACGGTGCCGAACCCCTGACCGGCGCTACCGAGCCGTCACCGGCCGACGTCCCGGCGCTGGAATCCGGTGACGGCGGCGAGGAACAGGGCCGCCGCGAGAAGCAGCAGAACCGCGAGGGGAGTCGCCGAGAAACTCTCCGCAGGCAGGGCCGGCGTGTAGTGGAAGGGGGAGAGTACCCCGAACCGGTCCGGGAGCACTTCCCCGAACATTCCGGCGACGAGGACGTAGCCCAGGAATGCCCACAACGCCGGCAGCGCGCGGGGAATCAGGCCATAGACGGCTGCGCACGCACCGACGATCACCAGCACTGCCGGCACGGTGTTCAGGGCCGCGCCGATCAACCGGCCGAGCGCGCCCGCATCGGACAGCGTGAACGCCGCGGTGATCCCCATGCCGACCCCTGCCGCCACCGTGATCGCGACGGCCGCACCGGCGATCACGGCCAGCTGGCCACCGAGCCACGACGTGCGGGACACCGGGGTGGCCAGTGCCTCCTCGGCGCGACCGGACGATTCCTCCGAGCGGACGGATATGACGGCACCGACGGCGTACATCGCCGCCATCACCACCAGGAACACCAGATACAGGGCGAATGCACCGTCCGCGGCCGCCGCGGCGCCACCCGGCAGCAGCTGTGCGAGATCGGGATCCTGGTCGATGAAGTCGCTGATCTGCCTGCCGAGTGAACCGATCGGCAGCGACAGCGCGAACACGCCGACACCCCAGGCGAGGATCTGGCCGCGCTGCTGACGCGCCGCCAGCGCGGTGACACCGGTCAGGCGGGGGGACGCCTCGGCGCGCCCGCCCCGCGGCGCGAGGAGCCCCGCCCCGACGTCCCGTCGACCGATGGCGGCATACGCGCACCCGACGGTCAGCCCCGCCGCGACGATGCCGATCAGCAACGGCCACCACCGTTCGTCGACGTAGGCGCGAGTGGCCTGCGTCCAGCCGATCGGCGACACCCACGTCAGCAGGCTCCCGCTGTGTCCCTGCTGCACGTCGCCCACCGCACGCAGCAGATACGCGACGGTGATCGCAGAGATCCCGACACCGCTTGCAGTGCGGGCGTGCTCGGTGAACTGGGACGCCAGCGCCGACAGCGAGGTGAATACCAGACCCACCACCAGCACACCCGCGGACATGTTCAGCGAACCCACCGGAGGCAGACCCACGGCGAGCAGCCCGATGACGAGCAGAAGCGCGACGAACACATTGGCGAGCGCCGCGGAGATCAACCCCGCCGTGATTCCCGCATACCGCCCGACGACGCCGGCGCGTACCAGTTCCGTGCGCCCGGTCTCCTCCTCCGTCCGCAGATGCCGCGTCACCAGCAGCACCGACATGATCGCCACGGCCACCATCGTCATGCCGGCGATCTCGTTGGCGACCATCGCACCGAGCGTGTAGTCGTCCAGGCCGTACCCCGGCCCGGCGAGTGCCGTGGCGGCCGGGGACGAGATGAGTTCGGCACGGGCCTGCCGGGATTCGGCGGTCGGGTAGATGGTGGAATAGCTCGACGCGATCAGGACGGTGAGGCCCGCCACCGCGACCGTCCACACCGGAATCCGGACCCGGTCGGTGCGCACCGCCAATTCGGCGAGCACCCCCGTTCCGCTCAGTCGACTCACTGCGGCCGTCCGATCCCGAGTGCCTCGACCTCGTCGCGGTACTCACGGAGGAACAGGTCCTCGAGTGTGGGCGGGTTGGCGGTGATCGAGACGATGCCCAGCCCCGTCAACGTGGTCATGACCGGATCGATCTGATCGGAATCGACGTCGAACGTCACCGTGTTCGCATCCTCACCCTTCTGCAGGTTGTGCACACCGGGGACGTTCGCGATAGGAGTGGGCCTGATCCGGGTGGTCGCCGTCACCGTGGTACGGGTGAAATGGCGCAGTTCGGACAGCGTTCCCGCCTGCACGGTCCTGCCCGCGCGAATGATGGTGACGGCGTGACACAGCGCGTCGACCTCGGCGAGGATGTGGCTGGACAACAGCACTGTGCGTCCGCTACGGGCGAATTCGGTGATGCACTCCTGAAACACCGCCTCCATCAACGGGTCCAGGCCCGACGTCGGCTCGTCGAGGATGAGGAGTTCGGTGTCGGCGGCGAGCGCCGCCACGAGGGCGACCTTCTGTCGGTTGCCTTTCGAATAGGTGCGGCCCTTGCGGGTGGGGTCAAGTTCGAACCGCTCGATCAGCGACGCGCGACGGACCGGATCCAGCCCGCCGCGCAGCCGCCCGAGGAGGTCGATCGCCTCGCCACCGGACAGGTTGGGCCACAGGTTCACGTCACCCGGAACGTAGGCGAGTCGCCGATGCACGGGAACGGAATCACGCCACGGATCGGAACCGAGAACGGACGCTGAACCGCCGTCGGCGCGCAGCAGACCGAGGAGGACCCGGATCGTCGTGGACTTGCCCGAGCCGTTGGGGCCGAGGAATCCGTGCACCTCACCCGACTTCACCTCCAGATCGAGGCCGTCGAGGGCGAGGACTTCGCCGAACTTCTTGGTGAGTCCGCGGACTGAGATCGCAAGGTCCATCGGTCGAGCATAGGTGCGCACCGATCCGCTGTCCGACTCAGTGCGCGACAGCGGTTCAGGGGCGCGAATCGCGGATCCGCCCCAGCGCCTTCCGCACGACTTCCGGATCGGACGTCTCCCAGAACGGTGGCAGCGAGGCCCGCAGATACCCGGCGTAGCGGGCGGTGGCGAGCCGCGGATCGAGGACGGCCACCACACCCTTGTCGTCGACGCTGCGCAGCAGACGTCCCACACCCTGGGCGAGCAGCAGCGCCGCGTGATTGGCTGCGACGGAAAGGAACCCGTTTCCGCCGCGCGACTCGACGGCCTTCTGCCGGGCGACCAGCAACGGGTCGTCGGGGCGGGGGAAAGGGATGCGGTCGAGGATCACGAGGCTGAGGGACGGGCCCGGCACGTCGACACCCTGCCACAGCGATAGCGTGCCGAACAGCGACGTCGGCTCGTCTCCGGCGAACGCCCGGACGAGAGCGCCCGTCGAGTCGTCGCCCTGGCACAGGATCGGGGTGTCGAGCCGGTCGCGCATCGCCTCGGACGCGGCCTTCGCGGCCCGCATCGACGAGAACAATCCCAGCGTGCGCCCACCCGCCGCCTCGACGAGCTCGGCGATCTCGTCGAGATACGTGGGGGACAGGCCGTCCCGCCCCGGCGGCGGAAGCTGCTTCGCGATGTAGATGATGCCGGCACGGGCATGGTCGAACGGCGACCCGACATCGAGGGCATTCCATTTGAGAGTGCCCGAATCGGACGGCGCCTCGGAGCCGGTGGCCATCGCCGGATCGATCACGACGGACGATTCGGCCGGAAGTCCCCAGTTGACGGCCAGACCGTCGAACGACCCGCCCACGGTCAGCGTGGCGGACGTCAGGACCACGGTCGATTCGGCGAACAGCCGGGAACGCAGCAGCCCGCCGACCGACAGCGGCGCCATCCGCACAACCCGGCGGATCGACCCGCGGTTGTCGTCGGCGGCCAGCCACACCACGTCGTGACGCTTGGCCGGATCCGGCTCGTCGAAGGCGCTCAGAACGCGGACGGCGCTGTCGTGCACCTCCTCGACCGACGCGAGTGCGGTGTTGCGTGCCGCCGCGGCCTCCGGGTCGCTCAATGCCATACCGGGGCGGGACGGGCCGATGGCCGTGCGCAGCGACCAGGCGGCGTCGCGAACAGCGGCGAGGGCGGGGGCTGCGCCGGGCGGCAACGCCTCCCACCGTTCCGGCCGCAACTCCTCGAGCAGTGCCGCCCAGCCCTCGCCCGCGGCCTCGAGACGGTCTGCGTCCTGCTCCTCGACGAGCTTCGCGCAGCGCCGCGCCGCGGCACTGATCGTCGACGCCGCCAACTCCGCGGTGGCGACGTTGGTGACGCGGTCGACCAGTTCGTGCGCCTCGTCGATGACCACGACGTCGTGTTCGGGGAGGATCGCGATCCCGGTGATGGCGTCGATGGCGAGCAGGGCGTGGTTGGTGACCACGACGTCGACCTGCGAGGCCTCCGCGCGGGCCCGCTCCGCGAAGCAGTCCTCGCCGACCGGACAGCGGGACTTGCCGAGGCATTCCCGGGCGGTGACGCTGACCTGGCGCCACGCCTTGTCGCTGACTCCGGGGGCCAGGTCGTCGCGGTCGCCGGTCTCGGTGTCCGAGGACCACTCGGTGAGGCGCTGGACCTCCCGTCCGAGCCGCGACACCGCGAACGGGTCGAACAGCTCGTCCGTGGGAGGCTCCTCGGCGGACCCGGTGTGGATCTTGTTCATGCACAGATAGTTGTTGCGGCCCTTGAGGATCGCGAAGTGCGGTCGCCGTCCGAGTGATCCCTCGAGCGCGTCCGCGAGCCGCGGCATGTCGCGGTCGATCAGCTGACGCTGCAGTGCGATGGTGGCCGTCGAGACGATGACCGTCTTCCCGCTCTGCACCGCGTGCCGGACGCTCGGCACCAGATAGGCGAGGGACTTGCCGGTGCCCGTCCCGGCCTGGACGGCCAGATGCTCCCCGGTGTCGATCGAATGCGCGACGGCGGAAGCCATGGTCAGCTGGTTGGACCGCTCGGCACCGCCCAGCGACCGCACCGCCGTGCGCAACAGCTCGGGGACGTTGGGGAGGTTTTCAGGCACCCGAGCAGGTTACTCGGGACCTACGTCAGAAATCGTCACGCGGTCCGAGGGGGTGTCTGCGTCGCGGCCCACGAGGCGCACCCCGGCGGCCCGCATCGCGGTGATCGCGGCCTCGACGGTCGCGGGGGCGACGCCTGCGGTGAGGGGGAGGCGGACGCGCGTCGGGAACCCGGCGGCCACGGCGTCGAGAGCCGTCGCGACCACGCAGTGATCAGTGGCGATCCCCACGACGTCGACCTCGGTGACTCCGGCCGCACGCAGCCATTTCTCCAGGCTCTGGCCGTCGGAGTTCTTGCCCTCGAAGCCCGAGTAGGCCGCCGAGAACTCGCCCTTGGAGAACACCGATTCGATGCCGCTCAGGTCGAGGTCGGGGTGGAAGTCCGCGCCGGACGTTCCCGATTTGCAGTGCACCGGCCAAGTGTCGACGTAGTCCGGGTCGTCGGAGAAGTGGTGGCCCGGGTCGATGTGGTGGTCGATCGTGGCCGCGACGGCGTCGTACTCGGTCGCCGCCAGGAAGCGGCTGATCGCGGCGGCGACCGCGGAACCGCCGTCGACGGCGAGGGAGCCGCCCTCGCAGAAGTCGTTCTGGACGTCGACCACGAGCAGCGCCCGCCGGAGGTCGGTGTTCTCGATGTCGGTCATGGTGCCCTCCTGGGTTCGGGTTCGGCGAAGCGCACCGGGATCGCGGGCTCGCCGTGGGAGAGCTTCAGGCCCTCCCAGGGCAGGCTGACGAGGCCCGCCGCCAGGAGGGATCTGCTGTCTTCCAGGGTAGTCGTGTCGCAGACGGTCTCACCGCCCCGCACCAGCGGGACCAGCAGTTCCCGCGTCTCGAGGCCGGCCGAGCCGGGTGCGTCCGAGTGGGCCGAGTACACGACCTCCTCCACCAGGGTTCCGGTGTCACGGGCGAATCGCAGCGCCCGCTTGGTGCCGCCCCGCGACGCCTTGTTGCTACTCCTCTTCTCGACGGGGATGCCGTCCACCTCGACGAGTTTGTAGACCATTCCGGCGGTCGGCGCGCCGGAGCCGACGACGACGGACGTGCCGACGCCGTAGACGTCCACCGGTTCGGCCCGCAATGCGGCGATGGCGTATTCGTCCAGGTCGCCGGAGACGATGATCTTCGTCCCGGTCGCACCGAGGTCGTCGAGTTGCCTGCGGACCTGCCGGGCCAGCACACCCAGATCGCCGGAGTCGATCCGGACACCCCCGAGGCCGGGGCCCGCCACCTCGACGGCGGTCTTGACGCCTGCGGTGATGTCGTAGGTGTCGACGAGGAGCGTGGTCCCGGCTCCGAGTGCCGCGACCTGCGCGCGGAACGCCGCCGCCTCGTCCGGCCCGTCCGGGGTGGTGTGCAACAGGGTGAACGCGTGCGCGCTGGTACCCGCACCGGGTACTCCATGCCTGCGGACCGCCTCCAGATTCGACGTGGCCGTGAAGCCCGCCAGGTAGGCGGCGCGGGAAGCCGCCACCGCGGATTCCTCGTGGGTGCGCCGCGAACCCATCTCGATCATGGGGCGTCCGTCGGCAGCGCTGACCATGCGGGCGGCGGCGGACGCGATCGCGCTGTCGTGGTTGAGGATCGACAGGCTCAGCGTCTCGAGGAGGACGCATTCGGCGAACGTTCCGCGGACGGAGAGGATCGGGGAGCCGGGAAAATAGAAGTCGCCCTCCCGGTAGCCGTCGATGTCCCCGCTGAAGCGATAGTCACGCAGCCATGCGACGGTCGCCTCGTCGAGGAAGCGGGACACGATCTCGAGTTCCTGCTCGCCGAAACGGAAGTTCGACAGCGCGGCAACCAGACGGGCGGTGCCGCCGACCACTCCGTACCGGCGGCCGTCGGGGAGCCGGCGGGCGAACACCTCGAAGCTGCAGCGTCGGTGGGCGGAACCGTCGGCGAGGGCCGCCGACAACATCGTCAACTCGTACTGGTCGGTGAACAAGGCGGTGCTCTCTCTGGACACCCGGCCACTGTAAGCCGCGGTGTCGCCCAGTGGAGGAGCGTCGTACCCTGGTGTCATGGCTCATTGCTCGACGACAGCTCCATTCGTGGATGCCATGCCGGCATCGCCGCAGGTCACCCCTGCAGAGTCGGAGGTCGCCGAGATCGATGAAGCCAATGATCGTCCCTGGGTCACCGTCGTGTGGGACGATCCGGTGAATTTGATGCACTACGTCACCTACATTTTCCAGAAACTCTTCGGGTACAGCAAAGCCAAGGCCACGGAATTGATGATGCAGGTCCATTCCGAGGGAAAGGCCGTGGTGTCGAGCGGTTCCCGGGACAAGGTCGAAAACGATGTACGCAAGCTGCACGCGGCCGGCCTGTGGGCCACGATGCAGCGTGACGGCAGCTAACTTTCCGTTCGGACAGTAAGGAACTCGGTACACGACGTGCGGATGTGGAGCAGGAAGAACTCGCTCGGCGGTGTGAAGCTGCGTTCGGAGATGGACGCGCACGAGGCCACGGTGCTGCGATCGCTGGTCGCCTCCGTCCTCGGTCTCCTCGAGGAGCGGGCCGCGTCCGCCCCGGAGGACGAACTCGCGGCGCTCACCGGGATGCGGACCGGCAACACGGCGGCACCCGACGAGGAGGTCCTCGCGCGGCTGCTGCCCGACTTCCACCGTCCCGACATGGACGCGCCGGACGACGACGAGATCCGCGCCGAATCGAAGGCCGACATCAACGGTGCGCTGCGCGGACTCCACGAACCGGAGATCATCGACGCCAAACTGGCGGCGGGCTCGGTCATTCTCCACACGGTGCCCGAGAACGGCGGCAAGGTGCTGCTCACGCCGGAGCAGGCCGACGCCTGGCTCAGCGGTCTCAACGACGTCCGGCTGGCGCTGGGCACCAACCTGGGCATCGACGCCGACACACCCGACGAACTCGATCCCGCCGATCCCCGCGCACCGCACCTCGACATCTACCACTGGCTGACCTGGATGCAGGACTCGCTCGTTCAGGCACTCGCGCCGTGACGGCCACGACGCCGGGCCGCACCGATTCGCTCGTCGATGTGGTGGGCCTGAGCGTCGGGCACCACCACGAACTCGACGCGGACGCCACGCTCGGAAGCGGTGCCGCCACCGGGTGCACCGTGGTCCTCGCGCCGCACGGCGCGACCGGAGCGGTCGACGTCCGTGGCGGGGGACCGGGCACCCGGGAAACCGACCTTCTCGACCCCAGCCACAGCGTCCGGAAGGTGCACGCGATCGTCCTGACCGGCGGCAGCGCCTACGGACTCGCCGCCGCGGACGGCGTCATGCGGTGGCTCGAGGAGCACGGTCACGGAATCGCCATGGGGGAGCCCGATCAGGTGGTTCCGATCGTTCCCGCCGCCGTGATCTTCGATCTGCCGGTCGGTGACTGGCACACGCGTCCTACCGCCGAATTCGGTTACCGGGCAGCAGAGTCCGCGTCGCACGCCGTGCTCTCCGGTTCGGTGGGCGCCGGAGTCGGGGCGCGTGCGGGCGCGCTCAAAGGGGGGCTCGGAACGGCGAGCGTCGTCGTCACGGACGGTCCCGCGAAGGGCATCACGGTGTCCGCGCTGATGGTGGCCAACCCCGTCGGAACCGTGTTCGACCCGGCGACCGGACTGCCGTGGGGTGTCGCCACCGTGGGTGCAGCCGCTTTCGGGCTCAGGCCCCCCGTCGCCGCCGAGGTGTCGGCGGCGCGCGAACTGATCGCCAAGAGCACGGTCCTCAACACGACCATCGGGGTCGTCGCGACCGACGCCGTCCTGGGGAAGGCGGCGTTACGCCGCGTCGCCGTCGCCGGCCACGACGGGTTGGCCCGCGCGATCCGGCCGGCGCATTCGCCGCTCGACGGCGACACGATCTTCGCGCTCTCCACCGGCATCCACCCGGTTCACCACCCGCCGGGAGTGCCCGACGCGTTCCCGCCCGATCTGCCCGTCGTCGACGCCGTCTGCACCGCGGCCGCCGAAGTGGTGGAGAAGGCCATCGTCGACGCCGTCCTCAGCGCCACCCCCGTCGCGGGAATTCCCACCTACCGCGAACTGTTCCCCTCTGCACTGCGTTCCTGAGGTTCGCGTACCTGAGGTACCCGTTCCTGAGGTACCGGCCGGTCGGTGGCCGACTCGCCGGTGCGCACCTAGGATGGCGCTCACGGAGGTGGATGACGTGCTGGTGATTCGATCGGACTTCGTCGAGGCGATGGTGGCGCATGCGCGCGCCGACCACCCCGACGAGGCGTGCGGGGTCATCGCCGGGCCGGAAGGCTCCGACCGCCCCGAACGGCACATCCCGATGATCAACGCCGAGCGTTCGCCGACGTTCTACCGCTTCGACTCGGGTGAGCAACTGAAGGTGTGGCGGGCAATGGACGACGCCGACGAGGTGCCCGTCGTGATCTACCACTCGCACACCGCCACCGAGGCGCACCCCAGCCGGACCGACATCTCCTTCGCATCCGAACCGGACGCCCACTACGTGCTGATCTCCACCCGCGACCCCGACGCCCACGAACTGCGCAGCTACCGCATCGTCGACGGTGTCGTCACCGAGGAACCCGTCGACGTGGTCCAGAGCTACAAGTTCGCCCACACGTCCGTGGCAGACATCCCCGACAAGTGACGGTGCCGTCCCTCGCGACGGGCCCGCGGCATGCAAAGACACCCACATCCCGAGGAGCCGACCATGGCTGTCACAGTTTCGATCCCCACCATCCTGCGAACCCACACCGGCGGTGAAAAGCGGGTGGAGGCAACAGGTCCCACACTCTCCGACGTCATCGACGATCTCGACGGCAACTACGGCGGCATCAAGGACCGCCTGATCAACGACGGTCGTCTGCACCGCTTCGTCAACGTGTACGTCAACGACGAGGACGTCCGATTCTCCGGCGGACTCGACACCGAGGTGACCGACGGGGACTCCGTGACGATCCTGCCCGCCGTCGCCGGAGGCTGATCGCGGCCGTGGCGCGGTTCGGTTCGCTGATCGACACCCTCGGCGACACACCCCTCGTCGGGCTGCCCCGCCTGTCTCCCAGCTGGAACGGCGCTGCGCCGGTCCGGCTGTGGGCGAAGCTCGAAGACCGCAACCCCACCGGTTCGGTGAAGGACCGGCCCGCCCTCCGCATGATCGAGCAGGCCGAGAACGACGGCACCCTCACACCCGGCGCCACGATCCTCGAACCGACCAGCGGGAACACCGGGATCTCGCTCGCGATGGCCGCGAAACTCAAGGGCTACCACCTGATCTGCGTGATGCCCGAGAACACGTCCGTGGAACGCAGGCAACTGCTCACGATGTTCGGTGCACAGATCATCGACTCACCCGCGCGCGGTGGCTCGAATCAGGCTGTGGCCGTGGCCAAGGAGCTGTCCGCGGAGCACCCCGACTGGGTGATGCTGTACCAGTACGGCAATCCCGCGAATGCGCTGGCGCACTACGAGACCACCGGCCCCGAGATCCTGCGCGACCTTCCCGAGATCACCCACTTCGTCGCGGGCCTCGGCACCACCGGCACCCTGATGGGTGTGGGACGCTACCTCCGCGAACACGTCGACGGCATCGAGATCGTGGCGGCCGAGCCCCGCTACGGCGAACTCGTCTACGGCCTCCGCAACATCGACGAGGGCTTCGTCCCCGAGTTGTACGACGAATCCGTCCTCACCTCACGGTTCTCCGTCGGCCCCGCCGACGCCGTCCGCCGCACCCGGCAACTGATCGACAACGAAGGCATCTTCGCGGGCATCTCGACCGGCGCGATCCTCCACGCCGCGCTGGGGGTGGCGCGCAAGGCCGTCAAGGCCGAACGCGCGGCGAACATCGCGTTCATCGTCGCCGACGGCGGATGGAAATATCTGTCGACCGGCGCATACGGCGGTACGGTCGAGGAAGCAGAAGAAGCACTGGAAGGGCAGTTGTGGGCATGACGACAGGGGTGTGTGGATCGTGACTTCGTCGTTCGACTCCTCGCGATTCGACTCGCCGGTGCCCAGGGGCGGCGCGAAGCCGGCGCCCGCGTCGAAGTCGAAGCCGCTGTGGCTGCAGTCCGCAATCCTCATCGGCACCTTCACGATGCTGCTGTACGTCATCGAGATCGTCGACGTGGCGTCCGACGAGCGACTCGAAGAGAACGGCGTCGGGCCGCGCTCCGTCGACGGGCTCCGGGGGATTCTGTTCGCCCCGGTCCTGCACGACGACTGGGCGCACCTGTTCGCGAACACCGTCCCGCTGCTGGTCCTCGGGTTCCTCGTGCTGCTGTCGGGCATCGCCCGCGGCCTCGCCGCCACCGGGATCGTCTGGGTGGTCGGAGGTCTGGGCACCTGGTTGACCGGCGGATCCTATTCCAACCACATCGGCGCCTCCGTCCTGATTTTCGGCTGGCTCGCCTACCTGCTGGTCCGGGGAATCTTCGCCCGCAGCCTCGGTCAGATCCTCGTCGGTGTGGTGGTGTTCGTCGTCTACGGCAGCCTGCTGTGGGGTGTGCTGCCCAGCGCTCCCGGTGTGTCCTGGCAGGGACATCTGTTCGGCGCCGTCGGCGGTGTCGTCGCCGCCTGGCTGCTCTCCGCGGACGCCAGGAAACAGCGGGCCCGGAAAGCAGTGGGGCCACAATCGTTCGGGTGATCGCCCCGGCCCGGTCGGCGCAAGCCCCCGACGCGTGCGATCAGGTCACAGTTCCCCATCGGTTGTGAGGTCGACGCGCCAATTCGGTCGGAAGCTTTTTCCGAAACGGGTCGTCGTGGCAGCATGGCGGGTATGCGCATTACCGTCCTGGGGTGTTCAGGGAGCGTCTCCGGACCAGACTCACCTGCATCGGGTTATCTGTTGACAGCGCCGGACACACCGCCGCTGGTACTCGACTTCGGACCCGGTGTCCTCGGGGCGCTCCAGCGGTTCGCCGATCCCGGCGAGGTCTCCGTCCTGCTCAGCCACCTGCACGCGGACCACTGCCTGGACCTCCCCGGACTGCTCGTCTGGCGTCGCTATCATCCTCACCCGCCGAAGGGGCGCGCACGCGTCTACGGCCCGTCCGACACCGCCCGCCGGATCGGCGTCGCGTCCGCGGAGTGCGGCGGCGACATCGACGACATCTCCGACACGATCGACCTGCGTCACTGGATCGACGGCGAACCGGTCACGTTCGGCGACCTCACCATCACCGCGCGCCGGGTCAACCACCCGCCCGAGGCGTACGGGTTCCGTGTGACCAACGGTGCCGGGCGCACCCTCGTGTACACCGGCGACACCGGCATGTGCGAAGAAGTGATCGACCTCGCCCGCGCGGCCGACGTACTGCTCGCCGAGGCGTCGTGGACACACAGCCCGGATCGGCCCGAAGGGATCCACCTCTCGGGCACCGAGGCCGGTCAGGTCGCACACCGCGCCGGTGTCGGCGAACTGCTGCTCACCCACATACCGCCGTGGACGTCGCGCGAAGACGTCATCGCCGAGGCCAAGGCCGAATTCTCCGGCCCCGTGCACGCGGTGTCCGCGGGCGGCGTCTACACCGTCTGAAGCCGTGTGCCCGCCCCCCGCACCGGGGCGACTAGGCTCTCTGCCGTGACCACACGAGAAGACGGTAGGGCGGACGACGAACTCCGCGAGGTCAAGATCACCCGCGGTTTCACCACTCATCCCGCGGGATCGGTGCTGGTGGAATTCGGAAACACCAGGGTGATGTGCACAGCCAGCGTCGAGGACGGTGTTCCCCGCTGGCGTCAGGGCTCCGGACTCGGCTGGCTGACGGCCGAGTACGCCATGCTGCCCGCCGCCACCCACACCCGCAGCGGCCGAGAGTCCGTCAAGGGCAAGGTCGGTGGACGAACCCAGGAGATCAGCCGGCTGGTCGGACGCTCCCTCCGCGCCTGCATCGACCTCGCCGCCATCGGTGAGAACACCATCGCCCTCGACTGCGACGTGCTGCAGGCCGACGGCGGAACCCGCACCGCCGCCATCACCGGCGCCTATGTGGCCCTCGTCGACGCGGTGACCTATCTCCGCGCCGCCGGCCGTCTCGCGGACCCCCAGCCGATCTCCTGCGGCATCGCCGCGGTGAGTGTGGGCGTCGTCGACGGCCGTGTGCGCCTCGACCTGCCGTACGAGGAGGACTCGCGCGCCGAGGTCGACATGAACGTGGTGGCCACCGACACCGGCACTCTCGTCGAGATCCAGGGCACCGGCGAGGGCGCGACGTTCCCGCGGAGCACGCTCGACAAACTGCTGGATTCCGCGCTCACAGGGTGCGAGCAACTGTTCGAGATCCAGAAGGCCGCACTCGAACTGCCCTACCCCGGTGTGCTTCCGGAGCCGAAGATCCCGGAGACGTCGAAGAAGAAGTTCGGGAGCTAGATCGGTGCCGGAAACCACACGAGTGCTGGTGGCCAGCCGCAACGCGAAGAAACTCCGGGAACTGCATCGCGTGCTCGCGGCAGCCGGTGTCGACGGAATCGAACTGGTCGGACTCGATGCCGTACCCGAATACGCCGAGGCCCCCGAAACGGGTGCGACGTTCGAGGAGAACGCCCTGGCGAAAGCGCGCGACGGTGCCGCCGCAACCGGATTGCCCTGTGTCGCAGACGATTCCGGAATCGAGGTGGACGCACTGAACGGCATGCCCGGAATTTTGTCCGCACGCTGGTCGGGCACGCACGGAAACGATCCCGCGAACACCGCCCTGGTCCTGGCTCAGCTCGGCGACGTGCCCGACGACCGCCGGGGGGCGGCGTTCGTCTCGGCGTGCGCGCTCGTGGTGCCCGGCGGCGAGGAATCGGTGGTCCGCGGCGAATGGCGGGGGAGCATCGCCCGCGAGCCCGTCGGCGACGGCGGGTTCGGCTACGACCCGGTCTTCGTGCCCGACGGGGACACCCGATCGGCCGCCCAGCTGTCACCGGAGGAGAAGGACGCGTCCTCGCACCGGGGGCGGGCACTCGTTCAGCTCGTCCCCGCCCTGGCGGCGCTCACCGGGCGCTGACACTCGCTACGCTTCACGGGAGGAGGTTCGCATGTCGCCGATGATGGTGCCGCAGACGCCGCTCGGCTGGCTGACCTACGTGATCGCGATGATCACCGGGCAGCCGGTCATCATGTGAGGAAGCCGACCGGTTCGATCAGAGACCGAAGTCGCGGCGGACCTGCTTGGTCCGCTGGTGCTCCACGTAGAACGACAGGAACGGAATGGTGCCCGCGAGGAGCGTCCCGACCGTCCGGCCCGCGGGCCAGCGCACCTTGACCGCCAGGTCGAGCGTCACCAACAGGTAGACGAAGTACACCCAGCCGTGGACGACGGCGATCCAGGTGGGCAGGTTGTCGACCTTGAAGATGTACTTGGCCACCATCTCAGCGGTGAGTACCAGCAGCCACACACCGGTGGCGTAGGCGAGGACGCGGTAGCGCAGGAGCGCGGGGGCGATCTTCTTCTGCTTCGCGGTGTCTGCGACCGAACCGGCAGTCGTCTCGTCTTGGCCCGTGCTCACGTGGTGCTCCTATCGGTCTCGCGAGCGGACAGCTCGGCGAGGTACTGGTTGTACTGCGAAATCTGCCGGCTCTCGAGGTCGTCCGGATCGTCGTCCTCGGCCACCGAGGGACGAGGGGGCAGGACGTCTGCCGGGATCTCCCGCAGTTCGGTGGGAGCATCCGGGACGTCGGCGGGGTCAGCCGGTTCGGCGTCCTCGAGCTGCACGAATCGCCGATAGGCGTAGACGAGGAACGCCGCGAACAGCGGCCACTGGAACGCGTATCCGAGATTCTGGCCGGTCCCGCCCACCGCTTCGAAACGTGTCCACTGCCACCAGCCGAGTGCGAGGCACCCGACAGCCCCGACGACCACCAACAGGATCAGCGCGGGGCGGCGTTGCTTACGGTTACCGGACACGTAACGACGGTACCTGAATCGCTGAATGCGCTGCTAGGAGAGGTTGCCGCTATGGCGGCGGTCACAGCCGCCGCAGCGCCCGACAAGCCGTAAATCTAAGCGAAACAGGGCCGCCGAAAAATTGGCAAAGAACCCGAGAAGTGCGCGAGGGGGGATTCGAACCCCCACGTCCTTTCAGACACCAGGACCTAAACCTGACGCGTCTACCCTTCCGCCACTCGCGCGCGAAGCACAGACTACGCCATGTGAGCGACACTCTGGCGCACACGCGTCAGCCGGTGTGCTCGCCTCCGTTCCCGCTCCTTCGCCCGGCCCACGTCGCAGTCTGGCTGTGGCAGTTGGGGCACAGGAATCGAACTTGCTCCAAGCGGGAGTCCGACGGGTCACCCCGTATGTGGTCCACGTGCAGGATCAGTGGGAGTCCGCACCAGTCGTCACCGAGGCCGCAGAGAACGCATTTGTATTCGACTCCGGCCTCGATCAGGGCACGGCACAACAGATGTGGTTTCACGCGTGCGCTACCTGGTGGTCGTTTCACCAGAATCTCCTCCCACGACATGCGATTGCGAGCCCGCTTGCCCTTGGTGTGTGCACTCCCCGTGAAGTGCGTCGTATCGATCCCGAACTTCTTGATCTGCCGACTCAGGTGCGCGTGTGTCCCACCCGCGGGCTTCAGTCCGAGGTAGCGCATGACGCCGGCGTAGCTCATCGATTCTGCGACCGCCTGCTCGAATACTTCCCGCGTGTACTTCATCTCGCACCCGCCACCCGTCGCTGCGCGCGCTGGTACCGCCAGACGGCGTGGGTGAAGGTGGTAGGTGTGATCTCGAGCCGTGCTGCTGCTGCGGCGACGAGGTGTTCGGCGTCTGCAGTCGATGGGGGTGCTTCGAGATCGAGTGCCTCGCCGAGGAAATCGCACACCAATTGGTGAGATTCGGTGGTGCGGACGCCGAGTTGCATGGCGAAGCACTCCCAGGTGGCGATACCGAACCCGGGCACCCCGACGATCGCGTTCCGCTGTGCCGCGTCGTCGCGGAGATCCGCCGAGGTGGTGCAGCCCAGCTCGGCGAGCGAGCGTGCCGCCGAGGCGACGGCCTCGGCCTTGGTGGTGTAGTTCCCCGGTACTCGCTGCCTGTTGTTCAGGACGGCCAGGAGGTCTTCGGGTTCATCGGCGTGCGCAGCGAGTGCCGTGAGGTCGTCGAGGGGTCCGGCCCGGTGATCGCGCCAGCGGGTGATGACGGCGCGGACCCCCGTGGTAGGCGTTCCGTAGGTGGCGCGGGCGGAGAACGCGGCATCGAGGAGCCCGGCTTCGATCTCGCGCGGCCAGCCCTCCGTCCAGTGCGGCCACGGCTCTCGTGGCAGTTCGGCGGCGACGTGATCGAGTAGGGCGCGGACGTGGGCTGTGCTCATTTCTTCCCCCCGGAGAATGGCTGTCGGCAGTTCCTGGATTCGAACATTAGTGCGAGGGTCCGACAGGTTCGCTTTCGCTGGTCGCGGACCCGGATTCGAGGACGCAGACCTGCATGAACCTGGGACTTCGTCAAGGTGGTAACAGATTGATAACGATTAATATGAGGCTTTCCTCAGGTTCTTGGACGTCCTTGCACCGCCCTCGTCCAGCACGGACGCGTTCTACTCGCCGGTCACTTCGCGGGAGATCTGTGAGGGACATCACGGGATATTTCTCCGATGCACGGCTGTGACACCACGACGGCTCGTGAACGTGAGGAAATCCTCATGATTCTGTGTCAACCTTGAACAGCCCGGAAGAGCTGATCAGAGCCGATACAGCTGGCACACGATGCCGAGGGCGGCAGACACTATCCCCACCTCCCCCCAGAGGGGACCAGGAGAGGACATACGCGTGACGATTGACGACACGACACCCGCAGGAAACGGAAAAAACTCGAAGGGTTCGCGGCGCATCGGCGTAGACCGGGACGACACTCGGTCGTCGAGCAAGGGCACCCTCGTGGATCGTCTGCTCGGAGGTGAGCCGTACGCGCTCGCCTTCGGTGGTCAGGGCGCGCCCTGGCTGAGCTCGCTGGAGGAACTGAGCCGCGACAACGGACTCGAGCCGGCACTCACCACGATCGTCAACGACGCGGCCGACTACCTGGCCCCCGTGGCGCAGGAACTCCTCGTCGTGCGCCCGGTCGGATTCGACCCCATCGCCTGGATCCTCGAGCAGGAACTCGCCGACGAAGAGGACGGCGCCCAGGCGGCCGGTCCCTCCGCGGCAGCCCTCACCTCGGCGGCGGTGTCTCTCCCCGGCGTCTTCCTCACCCAGATCGCAGCGCTGCGTGCGCTGGCTGCTCAGGGCCTCGATCCCGCGGTTACGGCTCCCGTGTCGGTGATCGGCCACTCCCAGGGGCTCCTCGCCGCGGAGGCCGTTGCCTCCTCGGGTCAGAAGGACGGCGAACTCCTCGCCCTCGCTCAGCTCATCGGTGCGGCTGCCGGCCTCGTCGGCCGTCGTCGCGGAGTGATCGCCGCCGCCGACTCCACCCCGATGCTCGCTGTATCGAACGTCGACCCGGAACGACTGCGTCAGATCGTCGAGGAGCTCGCCGAGGGCCTCGAGCCCGAGCGTGCAGCCGTCCTCGGCATCCGTAACGCCCGTCGCCGTGTCGTGCTGTCCGGCCCGCCCGCCCAGCTGGCACGCGTTCAGCAGCGGTGCGAGCAGATCGAGGCCGACGAGGCCCGTGAGCGCGACGCCAAGAAGCGTGGCGGCTCCATCTTCGCGCCTGTCTTCGAGCCCCTCGCGGTCGAGATCGGCTTCCACCACCCCGCACTCGCGGAGACGATCGACATCGTCGGCCAGTGGGCTGTGCGCTGCGGTCTCGACGAGGAGAAGGCCCGCGCTCTCACGAGCGCCTGCCTGGTCGATCCCGTCGACTGGGTTGCTGCCGTCGACAGCACCCTCGAAGCCGGTGCCGCGTGGATCCTCGACCTCGGACCCGGTGACCTCCTCACCCGCATGACGTCGGCCAGTGTCCGCGGCCAGGGCGTCGGCATCGTTGCCGCCGCGACCCGTGGCGGTCACCGCAACCTGCTCACGCCGGGCGCAACCCCCGAGGTTCCCGCCGCGTGGACCGAGTTCCTCCCGAAGCCGGTGTCGCTGCCGGGCGGTCGCATCGGCGTCGAGACCGCGTTCACGAAGCTGACCGGTCGTTCGCCGATCCTGCTCGCCGGTATGACCCCGACCACGGTCGACCCGAAGATCGTCGCCGCAGCAGCCAACGCAGGCCACTGGGCCGAGCTCGCCGGCGGTGGCCAGGTCACCGAGCAGATCTTCGCCGACAACGTCGAGAAGCTCACCGGGCTGCTCGAGCCGGGCCGCGCTGTGCAGTTCAACTCGATGTTCCTCGACCCCTACCTGTGGAAGCTCCACGTCGGTGGCAAGCGCCTCGTGCCGAAGGCCCGCGCCGCGGGCGCCCCGTTCGACGGTGTCGTCGTCACCGCCGGTATCCCCGAGCTCGAGGACGCCGTCTCGATCATCGGCGACCTCACCGATGCCGGCTTCAGCTACGTCGCGTTCAAGCCGGGCACGGTCGCGCAGATCCGCTCGGTCATCCGCATCGCCAACGAGGTTCCCTCGTTCCCCGTCATCGCCCACATCGAGGGCGGCCGCGCCGGCGGCCACCACTCGTGGGAAGACCTGGACGACCTGCTCCTCGACACCTACGCCGAGCTGCGTACCCGGCCGAACCTGGTCCTGTGCGTCGGTGGCGGCATCGGCACGCCCGAGCGGGCTGCCGACTACCTGACCGGCCGCTGGTCCGTTGCACACGGCTTCCCGGCCATGCCGCTGGACGGCATCCTGGTCGGTACCGCCGCCATGGCCACCCTCGAGGCGACCACCTCTGCCGAGGTGAAGCAGCTCCTCGTCGACACCCCCGGTACTCCGGACTGGGTCGGAGCAGGCACCGCCGAGGGCGGCATGGCCTCCGGCCGCAGCCAGCTCGGCGCCGACATCCACGAGATCGACAACGCAGCGTCCCGCACCGGCCGTCTGCTCGACGAGGTCGCCGGAGACGCCGACGCCGTCGCCGAGCGTCGCGACGAGATCATCGAGGCACTGAACATCACGGCGAAGCCGTACTTCGGCGACGTCGCGACCATGACGTACGAGCAGTGGCTGCGCCGCTACCTCGAGCTGGCCGTCGGCATCGACGCGGCGAAGGCATTCGACTGCGGCACCGACCTCCAGGACGCCATCACCGAGGCCACCTCGAGCCCGTGGCTCGACATCACCTGGCGTGCGCGCTTCGGCGAGATGCTGCAGCGCACCGAGTCGCGTCTGCACCCGGTCGATCGTGGCCCCATCCCCACCCTGTTCGCCGACGACGCGATTCTCGAGCGTCCCGAGGCGGCCGTCTGCGCCCTGCAGGCGCAGTACCCCGACTACGCCACCACGGTTCTGCACCCCGCGGACGTCTCCTTCTTCGTCTCGCTGTGCAAGACCCCCGGCAAGCCGGTCAACTTCGTGCCCGTCGTCGACGGTGACGTCCGCCGCTGGTGGCGTTCCGACTCGCTGTGGCAGGCACACGATCCTCGCTACACGGCCGACCAGGTCTGCGTCATCCCCGGCACCGTCGCCGTCGCCGGCATCACGCGCGTCGACGAGCCTGTCGGCGAGCTGCTGGACCGCTTCGAGAAGGCCACGTACGACGAGCTGGTCACGGCCGGTGTCGCGCCGCTGTCGCTGCCCGCACGCCGTCACGCGGACATCGCCCGCGGCCTCCTCGACACCGTGCTGTCGGCTCCCGACATCCAGTGGGCCTCGCGCCTGACGCTGAACCCGGTTCGCCGGCTCGGTGACCTCGACAAGTGGTCGATCGAGTCCGACACCCTCGCGGTGCACGAGACCACCGGTGCCGAGCTGTCCGTCATCGACGACCAGCAGGTGCTCCTCACCGTCCCGCTGGTGGCAGCCAAGTCCGTCCAGATCACCATCACCGTTCCCGCGTCCGTCGCGGACGGTGGCGCTCCCGTGGTCACCGAGGCCGACGCCGAGAAGTCGATGACCGCACTCCTCGCGGTCGCGGCCGGTCAGGAACTGCCCGCCGTCAAGAACGGTGTCGCACGCCTCAACCTCGCCTGGACGCCCGACCTGGTCGCCGACCATGCCGGTGTCACCGGCTCGGGTCTGCCCACGACGCTGAGCGTCAGCGGCAAGGCCGTCCCGGACGTGGTCGTCGGTGCTTGCTGGCCGGCCGTGTTCGCCGTGCTCGGTGCTGCCAAGACCGAGGACTCGCTGTCCGTCATCGAGGGCATGCTCGACCTGGTCCACCTGGACCACAGCGTCGATTTCGTCGGCGAACTGCCTTCGGAGACCAGCATTCTCGTCGTCAAGGCCGAGGTCGCCTCGGTTCTCGACACCGACCTGGGCCGCGTCGTCGAGGTCAAGGTCGAGGTCGGCGCCATGCTCGGCGAGGGCCTGGACGCGCCTGCCGTCGTCACCCTGTCGGAGCGCTTCGCGATCCGCGGCCGCACCGGCAAGGGCGAACTGACCGACCCGGCCCGCGCCGGTGGCTCGCTGAGTGACGAGGCCGTCGACACCCCGCGTCGTCGTCGCCGCGACACCACGATCGTCGCTCCCCGCAACATGGGCTCCTTCGCCCAGGTGTCGGGCGACCACAACCCGATCCACACCTCCGACAACGCGGCACTGCTCGCCGGCCTCGGCAGCCCGATCGTGCACGGCATGTGGCTCTCCGCCGCCGCCCAGCAGGTCGTCACCGCCGTGGATCCGGCCGAGACCAAGACGCCGCCGCGTCGCCTCACCGCCTGGACCGCACGCTTCCTGGGCATGGTTCGCCCGGGCGCCGAGATCGACGTCCGCGTCGACCGCATCGCGGTGGACCGTGGCGCCGAGATCGTCGAGGTCGGTTGCCGCATCGACGGTGAACTGGTGATGGTCGCAACGGGTCGCACCGCCGCCCCGAAGACCGTCTACGCGTTCCCCGGACAGGGCATCCAGCGTCCCGGCATGGGCCTCGACGCCCGCGCCCGCTCCAAGGCCGCCCGTGAGATCTGGGACCGCGCCGACAAGCACACCCGCAAGGCCCTCGGCTTCTCGATCCTCGCCGTGGTCCGCGACAACCCGACGGTCGTCAAGGCCCGCGGTGTCGAGCACAAGCACCCGGACGGTGTTCTGCACCTGACCCAGTTCACCCAGGTCGCGATGGCGACGCTCGGTGTGGCTCAGGTTGCCGAGCTCCGCGAATCCGGTGCCTTCGTCGAGGGTGCCCTGCTCGCAGGCCACTCGGTCGGTGAGTACAACGCCCTCGCCGCCGTCGCCGGTGTGCTGCCTCTCGAAGCCGTTCTCGAGGTGGTCTTCCAGCGTGGCTCCGCGATGCACGCACTCGTACCCCGCGACGAGGCCGGCCGCTCCGACTACCGGATGGCTGCCATCCGCCCGTCGCAGATCGGTCTGGCCGACGACGACGTCGAGGCGTTCGTCGCCGGTGTCGCCGAGGCGACCGGTGAGTTCCTGCAGATCGTGAACCTGAACTTGCGTGGCTCGCAGTACGCCATCGCCGGTACGGTCGCCGGACTCAACGCGCTGGAGGTCGAAATCGACATCCGCCGTGAGGCTTTCGGTGGCAAGCGCGCGTACATCATGGTCCCGGGCATCGACGTCCCGTTCCACTCGACGGTGCTCCGCGGCGGTGTCGACGACTTCCGCGGACGTCTCGAGGAACTGCTTCCGCAGGACATCGACCCGGCCATCCTGATCGGGCGTTACATCCCGAACCTGGTCCCCAAGCCGTTCTCCCTGAAGAAGGAGTTCGTGCAGGAGATCGCCGACCTGGTGCCGTCGAAGCCCCTCGACAAGGTGCTGAAGGACTTCGACTCCTGGGCGAAGAAGCCGGTCCAGCTCACCCGCGTGGTCCTCACCGAGCTCCTGGCCTGGCAGTTCGCCAGCCCGGTGCGCTGGATCGAGACGCAGGACCTGCTGTTCGCCGACGAGTCCGAGGGTGGACTGGGTGTCGAGCGGTTCGTGGAGATCGGTCTGGGCTCCGTCCCGACCGTCGCGAACCTCGCGTCGCAGACCCTGAAGCTGCCGGGCCGCTTCGGCTACCCGGTCGAGGTCCTCAACATCGAGCGTGAAGCGTCCATCGTGTACTCCACCGACGTCGATCCGGCGCCGGTCGAGGACGACGAGCCCGCAGCACCCGCAGCCGAGGCGCCCGCCGCATCGGCCGCACCCGCCGCGGCTCCGGCCCCGGCCGCGGCACCGTCCGGTGGACCGCGTCCCGACGACATCGCGTTCAAGGCCGCCGACGCCACCAAGGTTCTGATCAGCCTGTGGACCAAGCTCCGTCCCGATCAGGTCGGCCCCGTCGACACGATCGAGGCGCTGTGCGACGGCGTGTCCTCGCGGCGTAACCAGCTGCTCGTCGACCTCGGCTCCGAGCTCTCGCTCGGCGCGATCGACGGTGCCGCTGACGCCGACATGGGCTCGCTCGCCGGCACGGTCGACTCCCTGGCCCGCACGTACAAGCCGTTCGGCCCGGTGCTGTCCGACTCGATCAACGATCACCTCCGCAAGGTCTTCGGCCCCTCGGGTCGTCGCCCGGCGGCCATCGCGGACCGTGTGAAGAAGGTCTGGGAACTCGGCGACGGCTGGGCCTACCACGTCACCGCCGAGGTGGCGCTCGGAACCCGCGACGGTTCCAGCATCCGTGGTGGTGACCTCGGCGGCCTGGCCGGCGGCGGTCTCGCCGACGGCGCCGCAGTCGACGCCGTCATCGACAGCGCAGTGGCCGCAGTGGCCTCGCGCCGCGGGATCAGCGTCTCCCTCCCGTCCTCGGGTGGCGGAGCCGGTGGCACCGTCGACGCCGCGGCACTGGGCGAGTTCACCGAGCACATCACGGGCCGCGACGGCGTGCTGGCCTCGGCCGCCCGCCTCGTGCTCGAGCAGCTCGGCTTCGCAGGCGACACTGCGACGGCAGCGCAACCGACCGACACCGAACTCGTCGACCTCGTGTCGGCGGAACTCGGCTCCGACTGGCCGCGCCTGGTCGCTCCGGCGTTCGACGCCAAGCGGGCGGTCCTGCTCGACGACCGTTGGGCCAGCGCACGTGAGGACCTCGCTCGTCTGTGGATCGACGCGGCAGGCGTGGAGTCTCTCGAGATCGAAGGCTTCGCCGGTGCAGGCAAGTCCGTTGCGGCGCAGGCCGCATGGTGGCAGGCCCGCGCAACCGACGAGGGTCGCACGGCCCTGGCCGAGAAGTACGGACGCATCGCGGAGGCGGCAGCCGTCGTCACCGACGAGACCCCGGAATGGGCAGACCAGGTCGCCGTCGTCACCGGTGCCAGCAAGGGCTCCATCGCGGCCTCGGTCGCAGGCAAGCTCCTCGCCGGCGGCGCGACGGTCTTCGTGACCACCTCGCGTCTCGACGACAAGCGTCTCGGCTTCTACCGCGACCTCTACCGCCGCACTGCTCGCGCCGGTGCCGCCCTGTGGGTGGTCCCCGCGAACATGGCGTCCTACACGGACATCGACGCGCTCATCGAGTGGATCGGTGAAGCCCAGTACGAGACGGCCGGTGGATCGAAGAAGCTCGTCAAGGAAGCGGTCACCCCGACGCTGCTGTTCCCGTTCGCCGCGCCCCGCGTGGCAGGCGACCTCGCCGACGCCGGCGCCCGCGCCGAAATGGAGATGCGCGTTCTCCTCTGGTCGGTGGAGCGCCTGATCGGCGGACTGTCGAAGATCGGTTACGACCGTGACGTCGACACCCACCTGCACGTGGTCCTGCCCGGTTCCCCGAACCGCGGCCTGTTCGGTGGCGACGGTGCGTACGGCGAGGCCAAGGCCGCGCTGGACGCAGTGGTCGGCCGCTGGAAGGCCGAGCGCAACTGGGCCGAGCGCGTCACCCTGGTGCACGCTCTCATCGGCTGGGTCCGCGGAACCGGCCTCATGGGCGGCAACGACCCGCTGGTCGAGGCCGTCGAAGGTGCCGGAGTCCGTACCTGGTCCACCCAGGAAATGGCCACCGAGCTGCTGCAGTGGTGCGAGCCCGAGGCACGTCGCCTCGCCTCCACCGAGCCGCTCGCGGCCGATCTGACCGGTGGGCTCGCCCAGGCGAACCTGGACCTGCCCGCGCTGGCGAAGCAGGCTCAGGAAGCTGCGACCGCAGCCGCCGAGGCCGACGCAGATGCGGACGAGCTCGACACCATCGCGGCTCTCCCCGCCCCGCCGCGGGTCTCCGCGTCGGTGGCACCGGCCTGGTCCGGCGTCACCGCGGCTCCGGAGGACCTCGTCGTCATCGTCGGCGCCGGTGAGCTCGGACCGTTCGGTTCCTCGCGTACCCGCTTCGAGATGGAGGTCGACGAAGAGCTTTCGGCGGCAGGCGTTCTCGAACTCGCCTGGAACACCGGACTCGTCGTGTGGGAGACCACGCCGTCCGCAGGCTGGTACGACGCCGAGACCGGGGAACTGGTTCCGGAGGCCGAGATCGCGGACAAGTACCACGACGCAGTCGTCGAGCGCTGCGGCATCCGCCGCTACGCGGACGACGGCGCCATGGTCGAGAACACCGCACCGCTCCTCACGTCGGTCTTCCTCGACAAGGACCTGAGCTTCGTGGTCAGCACCGAGGCGGAGGCACTGGCCTTCGTCGAGGCCGACCCGGAGAACACGGTCGCGACGCCGGTCCCGGACAGCGGTGACTGGCAGGTCACCCGCCGTGCGGGCACCGAGATCCGCGTCCCCCGCAAGATGAAGCTCACGCGCAGCGTGGGTGGTCAGATCCCGACCGGATTCGACGTCACCAAGTGGGGCATCCCCGCCGACATGGCCGACTCCGTCGACCGCGTGGGCCTGTGGAACATCGTCGCCACGGTGGACGCGTTCCTCACCGGTGGGTTCACGCCCAGCGAACTGCTGCGGTGGGTGCACCCCTCGCTGGTCGCCAACACCCAGGGCACCGGCATGGGCGGCATGACCTCCATGAGGTCGCTGTACATCGACACGCTGCTCGGCGAGAACCGGCCGAACGACATCCTGCAGGAAGCCTTGCCGAATGTGATTGCGGCGCACGTGGTCCAGTCCTACGTCGGCGGTTACGGCGCCATGGTCCACCCGGTTGCGGCGTGCGCCACGGCCGCGGTGTCCGTCGAAGAGGGCGTCGACAAGATCAAGCTCGGCAAGGCCCAGCTCGTGGTCGCCGGCGGGTTCGACGACCTCAGCGCGGAGGGCATCATCGGATTCGGTGACATGTCCGCCACGGCCAAGACCGACGACATGCGGGCCAAGGGCATCGACGACCGTCGATTCTCCCGGGCCAACGACCGTCGTCGCGGCGGGTTCGTCGAGTCGCAGGGTGGTGGCACGATCCTGCTGGCCCGCGGTGACCTGGCACTCGAGATGGGCCTGCCCGTCCTCGGTGTGGTCGCCTACGCCGGCTCGTTCGCGGACGGTGTCCACACGTCGATCCCGGCTCCCGGAATCGGTGCGCTCGGCGCGGGTCGTGGGGGAGCGGATTCGCAGCTCGCCCAGTCCCTCGGCAAGCTCGGTGTCAGTGCCGACGACATCTCGGTGATCTCCAAGCACGACACGTCCACCGCGGCCAACGATCCCAACGAGGCGGAGCTGCACGAGCGCCTCGCCGGGGCACTCGGCCGCAGCGAAGGTGCACCGCTGTTCGTGGTCTCGCAGAAGAGCCTCACCGGACACGCCAAGGGTGGTGCCGCCGCGTTCCAGCTGATCGGTCTCTGCCAGGTGCTCGACCAGGGCATCGTTCCGCCGAACCGCAGCCTCGACTGCGTCGACGAGAAGATGGCCGAGTTCGAACACCTCGTGTGGGCTCGGGAGCCGCTCCGCTTCGGCGAGCAGTTCGCGCTGAAGGCCGGTCTGCTGACCAGCCTCGGCTTCGGGCACGTGTCCGGCATGGTCGCGGTCGTGCACTCGCAGGCGTTCGTCGAGGCCATCCCGGCCGACAAGCGTGAGGCGTACCTCGAGCAGGCACGCAAGCGCACCGTCGAGGGTCAGCGTCGACTGGCGAAGGCCATGGTCGGCGGCGGCAGCCTGTACGAGCGTCCGGCGGATCGTCGCTTCGGCGGCGACAGCGTCCCGGCCGCAGCGTCCCGTCAGCTCGAGGCGGACGTCCTGCTCACCGAGGCCGCGCGCCTCGGAGCGGACGACGTGTACAGCTCGGGTCTGCCCGGCTGCAAGTAGGAACGACGGATGGGAGTTCTGGGGATCGGCTTCGATCTCGTGACGGTGTCGGAGTTCGCCGAGCAGCTGGACCGGCCAGGGACGGCCATGCTCGACAACTTCACACCGGGCGAGCGTCGGGACGCCGTGACCCGGAGCTCCGATCCGGCTAGACATTTCGCCGCCCGGTGGGCTGCGAAGGAGGCAGTGATCAAGGCCTGGTCCACGTCTCTCTTCGCCAGCCCGCCGGTGCTGCCCGAGATGATCCACCACCTGATCGAGGTGGTGACGGATGCGTGGGGGCGACCGAGTATCCGCTTACGCGGAGACGTCGCCAAGCATCTGACCGACGTGAAGATTCACATCTCCCTCACACACGACGGAGACATGGCGGGCGCGTTCGCCGTCATCGAGTCGCTGTAGGCGCCTTCGGCGCCCGTGCGCCTTTCTGGTAGCTCCGGCAACCGGAAGGGCGCACAGGCGCGTAGCGCCTAGGTGGAGCGCGATTCCTTCTCCGCGACCAACAGGTATGCCACCATCAGCCGTTTGAGTTCGGCGACGGCGTCCGCGTGGCTCTGATTGTCCTGCACGGAGAAGTTGAGCATCGAGTACACGACGTGGACGAGCACCTCGGCCATCATCGTGCGCCGCTCCCGCGATGTCTGCGGGGTGAGCGGCGCGAGCATCCGTGACACCTGCTCCGCGAACGCCTTCTCGTGGATGGCACCGGTGGCGCGCGTCGACGGCGTCGACTGCATCGCCAGCCACACCTCGCGCCTCGACGGGTCGGACGTCCACAGGCCCGCCATGTGGTCGACGAAGGAATTGAGGAACCGCAGCCAGTCGAGGGACGGGACCTCACCGTTGAACTGGGCGATCTCGTGCTGGACTCCGACGAGGTCCTGCCGGTTGAGTTCGCAGACGATCACGTACTTGTTCGCGAAGAACTGGTAGAGGGTGCCGATCGGGACGTCCGCGCGTGCGGCGACCTCCTCGCACGTGAACGATTCGAATCCCACGTCCACCAGCAACTCCCGCGATGCCGTGAGCAGCGCGTCGAACTTCCGGCGACTACGTTCCTGGGTCGGCCGTCTGCGGGGCAGGAGTTCCTGCGGGTCCGACTGCAGCTCCAACGCCGGGTCCACTCGGCGCGGCGCTTGCTTGCTGACTGAAGACTCCACCGCCCAAGGCTATCCGTCTTTCGTCCGGATTCCGAAGATCCCTCCCGGTGACGCGTCGGGTTTCACCTGGGCGAGGAGACTCGTCGCGCCGTTTCGGGCGTGACCGATGTGATCGGCCACAAGTGGCCGCTCGCTGAGATTCCGACCCACCACAACGCCGCGGGCAGTGCCGTGGCGTCGGCGTGTGTGCCCGACAGCAGGCCACGGACTGTTTCGGATGGGTCGCGGGCGGCTGACGATGCAGCCGCCCGTCGCGTGGATCAGACGGACAGGTCCCGGCGCAGTTTCGCGACGTGGCCGGTGGCGCGGACGTTGTACTGGGCCACTTCGATCTTCCCGTCCTCGTCGACGAGGAACGTGGAGCGGATGACACCCTGCACCGTCTTGCCGTACATCTTCTTCTCGCCGAATGCGCCCCACGCCTCGAGTGTGGCCTTGTCGGGATCGGACAGGAGGGGGAACGTCAGTCCCTCGTTGTCGCGGAACTTGGCCAGCTTCGCCGGCTTGTCGGGGGAGATGCCGATCACGTCCAGGCCGGCGCCGTTCAGGTCGGCCAGGTTGTCGCGGAAGTCGCAGGCCTGTTTGGTGCAGCCCGGCGTGCTCGCCGCCGGGTAGAAGTACACGACGACCTTGCGGCCGCGGTAGTCGGCGAGCGACACGTCGTTGCCGTCGGCGTCGGGCAGCGTGAAGGCGGGTGCGGTGTCTCCGGGGGCGAGTCTGTTGTTGTCGGTCACGAGAAGTCAGGCTACCGGGAAGGTGTGGACGTGGCCCGAAGCGCGATCGGGGGAGACGGAGTCGCAGGTCGGGAGTTCTCGTCTACGGTTGACGCAAGTGTGGGATCGTCGCGGTAGCGTCGCTCTCGCTGATCGAACCAGTCGAACAAGTTGGAGGACACGTGCCCAGGGACACCGAGAGCATCGAGCGTGAGATCGAGAACGCGCGCAATCAGCTCGCGAGCACTCTCGACGAATTGACGGTCCGCACCAACCCGAAGCGTCTCGTGGAGAACACGAAGCGCACGATGATCGCGAAGCTGAACGAGCCGGCGGTCAAGTACGGACTGATCGCCGTGGGTGCGGTGGCAGGGCTCCTGGTGCTCCGCAAAGCGTTGCGCTGAACGACCCTCGTCGACAACGGGCCGTCGGATGTGAAGTTCGCAGTGACTTCACGTTCCGGCGGCCCGTTCGTCATCTGACCGCCCGAGCGGTGCGTTGAGATGGTGACACGAGAAAGGCCCCCATCCTCGTGAGAGGATGGGGGCCTTCGTGCAAGTGCGCCCACAGGGACTCGAACCCCGGACCCAGTGATTAAGAGTCACTTGCTCTACCAACTGAGCTATAGGCGCTCGCTCTTGCGAGACAGAACATTAGCGGGTCGCTTCTCGGGAATGCAAATCGCCTGGTGGCGACTGCCCATGGCGACCCGGTCCGCACGGTGGCGCGTAACGAGAGCGCCGCTGGTCACGATTGATATTCGAACGTTATTGAGCGGCTCGGCGCTTGGTTGGAACCGGTCTCCAGTGGCTGGCATCATTGGAGACCACACGGTCTCGACGTGCTGATTCGTCTCGCGAAGGCGAGGGACGTGCCGGCTTGAACGTGAATTCGGAGCGAGGACGTGAAGTGGGGTTATCCATGGGTGTGGGGCGTGGCGGGCGCGTGCGTGCGCAATCGGTGAGATCCGTCTCGAAGACGGCGACGATTGTGGCGGCATCACTCGTATTCGCATTGTCGATCGCGGGGTGCACCGTCTCCGGTGCCGACAGCGTCACGTCGGAAGGTGAGGCGCCGATCGATTCCAATCCGGTCACCGAGCTCATCAAGCCGAAGCTGACGGCGTCGGCCGTCGATGGTGCGGTGGGATTCTCGCCCGGACAGCCGGTGACGGTGACGGTGGCCGACGGCACGCTGGCGGCGGTCACCATGCTCAACCCGGAGGGCGAGACGGTCGACGGCGCCATCGCCCCCGACGGGTTGTCCTGGGTCAACACGGAGCCGCTGGGCTACGACAAGGAGTACCGGCTCGAGGTGAAGGCGAACGGACTCGGCGGGGGCACCACCTCGACATCCGCGTTCACCACCAGCGCTCCCGGCAACGTCACCAAGCCGTACGTGATGCCGTCGGAAGGCGACGTGGTGGGCATCGGTCAGCCGATCGCGGTCCAGTTCGACGAGAACATCCCCGACCGCAAGGCCGCGGAGGCCGGCATAAGCGTCACGACGAATCCGCCCGTCGAGGGCGCGTTCTACTGGGTGAACAACCGTGAGGTGCGGTGGCGTCCGCAGAGCTACTGGGCGCCCGGCACGGCCGTGGACGTCAAGGTCGCCGTGTACGGCCGTGATCTCGGTGACGGACTGTTCGGGCAGGAGGACGTCCACACGGCCTTCACCATCGGCGACGCCCTGATCGCGACGGCGGACGACAACACCAAGCAGGTGACGTTCGAGCGCAACGGCGAAGTGATCATGACGATGCCCACGTCGATGGGTAAGGACGACACACCCACCGACAACGGCGTCTACATCATCGGCGACCGGTTCGCGAACCTCGTCATGGACTCGTCCACCTACGGCGTGCCGGTCAACTCCCCGCAGGGATACAAGACTCCCGTCGACTGGGCCACGCGAATGTCCTACAGCGGCATCTTCTTCCACTCGGCGCCGTGGTCGGTGGGGCAGCAGGGCTACTCGAACGCGAGCCACGGCTGCCTGAATCTCAGCCCGTCCAACGCGAAGTGGGTGTACGACAACACGAAGCGCGGCGACATCGTGATCGTCAAGAACACGCTGGGCGGCACGCTGTCGGGTACGGACGGCCTCGGTGACTGGAACATCCCGTGGGATGTCTGGAAGGCGGGCAACGCCAACGCCTGACAGCAGGCGTCAGACCAATCGCAAAGAGGAAAGCCCCCGGCCGAGGCCGGGGGCTTTCCGTTTGGGGTGAGTGACGGGACTCGAACCCGCGACAGCCAGGATCACAACCTGGTGCTCTACCAACTGAACTACACTCACCATGTGCTTCAGGCACCGCCCGGGGGCAGTAACTTCGGCGAGGAAGATACTAGCGCGTCCGGTGCCCGAGAAGCCAATCGGTATCTCAGGCGGGCCCGAGTTCCTCGACAACGGCGGCGATGTCGCTGGTAGACGGTCCGGGCTCGGGCACGAACGCCGTCTTCCGGTAGTACTTCAGTTCCCGGATCGACTCCTTGATGTCGGCCAGGGCGCGGTGGGCGAGACCCTTTTCGGGCTGACCGAAGTAGATCCGCGGGTACCAGCGCCGGGACAGTTCCTTGATGGAGCTGACGTCGATCATCCGGTAGTGCAGGTAGGTGTCGAGGTCCGGCATGTCGCGGGCGATGAATCCGCGGTCGGTCGCGATCGAGTTGCCTGCGAGCGGCGCCGTCCCGGCGACCGGCACGTGCTCGCGGATGTAGGCGAGCACCTGCTGCTCGGCCTCGGCGAGCGTGACCGTGGACTTCCGGACCTCGTCGGTCAGCCCCGAGTTCTCGTGCATCTTGGTCACCACGTCGGGCATGGCCGCGAGCGCGTCGTCGTCGGCGTGGATGACGATGTCGACACCCTCACCGAGCACGTTCAGCTCGCTGTCCGTGACCAGAGCTGCGATCTCGATCAGCTTGTCGGTGCCGAGCCGGAGCCCGGTCATTTCACAGTCGATCCACACAAGTTTGTCCTGCACCAGGAACACAGTAGTCACGTGAGTGACGGGATAAGGTTTGCGGTGGACACTTTCTCCCGACGTGCGTGATCCGAGGAGGGCTTGGATGACCCGGCAATCGCAGGACGGCGACGCGACCTCGACGCCGGCGGAAAGGGCGGCGGCGGCGAGGGCGGCGGCCGCCGAAGCGGCCAGGATCGCGGCGGAGGCCGCGGCAGCGGCAGAGGCGGCGGAGCAGGATGCCCGGGACGCGGAGGCTGCGGAGAACCGTGCTCCCGCAGACGTCGCCGCCCCGTCCGGTGCCGCCGCGGACATCGCGGCCGGATACTCGTCGGAGGGTGCGGCTCTGGAGCTGGGAACGGTGGTTCTCGACGGCGCCGTGGATCCGGCGGCCCGGGTGCGCATCCCGCTCGCGACGGTCAACCGGCACGGACTCGTCGCCGGCGCCACCGGGACGGGAAAGACGAAGACGCTGCAGGGTATTGCCGAGCAGTTGTCGGCTGCAGGGGTTCCCGTGGTGATGGCCGACGTGAAGGGCGACCTGTCGGGCCTGTCGCAGCCGGGTGCGGCGGGCGACAAGATCACGGCCCGAGCGTCCGAGACGGGTGACGGCGAGTGGCGGCCGGCGGGATCCCCGGTCGAATTCCTCTCGCTGGGAACGGAAGGCCTGGGCATTCCCGTCCGCGCGACCATCACGGCGTTCGGGCCGATCCTGCTCGCCAAGGTTCTCGGGCTCAACGAGACTCAGGAGTCCACGCTGGGGCTGATCTTCCACTGGGCCGACGTTCAGGGGCTCGCGCTGCTCGACCTGTTGGATCTGCGATCGGTCATCGCGCATCTCATCAGCGCCGAGGGCAAGGCCGATCTGAAGGGCATCGGCGGCGTGTCCCCGGCCACGGCCGGCGTGATCCTCAGGGCCCTCGTCAATCTCGAAGCGGACGGCGGCGACACGTTCTTCGGGGAGCCCGAGCTCGAGACCGAGGACCTGCTCCGGGTGCTCGACGGCAAAGGCGTGATCACGTTGTTCGAGTTGGGCGCCCAGGCCGCGCGCCCGGCATTGTTCTCCACTTTCCTGATGTGGGTGCTGGCCGACCTGTTCCAGACGTTGCCCGAGGAAGGCGATCTCGACAAACCCAAGCTCGTCTTCATCTTCGACGAGGCGCACCTGCTCTTCGCGGACGCGTCGAAGGCGTTCCTGCAGCAGGTGGAACAGACCGTGAAGCTCATCCGCTCCAAGGGAGTGGGGGTGTTCTTCTGCACCCAGTTGCCGACGGACGTCCCGAATGCGGTGCTGTCGCAGCTCGGCGCGCGGATCCAGCACGCGCTGCGCGCCTTCACCCCCGACGACCAGAAGGCACTGACGAAAACGGTACGAACGTACCCGACCACCGAGAACTACGACCTCGAGAAAGCTCTCACCTCACTGGGCATCGGTGAGGCGATCGTCACGGTCCTGTCGGAACGGGGCGCGCCGACGCCGGTGGCGTGGACGAGGATTCGGCCTCCCCGCTCGCTGATGGACGCCATCGGCAACGACGCGATCACGGCGGCGGCGTCGTCGAGCCCGCTGTCGGCGAAGTACCGGCAGACCGTCGACCGGGAATCGGCGTACGAGAAGCTGACGGCGAAGGTCGCCGGGGCACCGGCCACGGAACCGGGCCTCGACCTGCCCCCGCTGCCCGACCTGCCGCCACCGCCGCCCGCTCAGCCGGAGGGGCCGAACATGGCCGAGCAGATTCTCGGGAACTCCGTGGTGAAGAGCTTCCTCCGCTCGGCCGCGTCGGCCGCCGGCCGCGAGATCTCCCGCAGCATCTTCGGGACGGGAAAACGTCGCAGGCGCTAGAAACGCTGGGCGAATGTACCTTTCAGCGCCTCGGCAGGGGTGACCGGTACATTCACCCGGGGGTCATCCGCCCAGCTTCTTGTAGAACGTTCCGACGATCGGGGCGACCACCGCGCGCGGGCTGTATTGCCCGGCAACGGACATCGCCTTGCTGATGATGCCGGGCACGACGCGCATCTTGTTGTCGGCCAGCCCGTCGAGCGACACCTTGGCGGTGTATTCGCTGGAGATCCACAGGAAGTCGGGCACCAGCTTGTCCACGATCGACGCCTCCGCCGGATCGGGCTCCTCGGTGCGGACCGGGCCGGGTGCGAGCAGCGTGACGTTCACTCCCGTCCCCTTGAGTTCGCCGCGCAGCGACTCGGAGAAGGTGTTGACGAACGCCTTGCTGGCCGCGTACGTGGCGTTGTGGGGAATGGGCATGTTGCCTGCCGCGGAGCCGACCATGAGGATGGCGCCGGACTTGCGTTCGAGCATCCCGGGCAACACCGCGAGGGTGAGGTCGTGCACCGCAACGGCGTTGAGTTCCACCTGGGCCCGCTCGTACGCGGGATCGAGTCCGGCGACCGGGCCGAACGTGGCGATCCCCGCGTTGTTGCACAGGACGCTGATCTCTCGTCCGGACAGTTCGGTGACGAGGGTGGCCCGAGCGTCGCGATCCGACAGATCGCACGCGCGCACGTCGACCTCGACGCCGTGCTTGTCGCGCAGGGTCCCGGCGAGTGACTCCATCACCTCGCCGCGGCGTGCGACGAGGATCAGGGAGTGGCCCCGGGAGGCGAGATCGGTGGCCAGCGCCTCGCCGATTCCGGACGAGGCGCCGGTCACGACGGCGCGGGCACTGGGAGTGGGGTTCGGCAAGCTCACGGTCAGCAGCGTAGTGCGTCAGAGGCGCGCGGCGAGCCGGGTGCCCTGCTCGATCGCGCGTTTGGCGTCGAGTTCGGCTGCGACGTCGGCGCCGCCGATGACGTGGGTGGTGACGCCGGCGACGGTCAGTTCGTCGACGAGGTCACGCACAGATTCCTGACCTGCGCAGATCACCACGTTGTCGACGGCAAGGGTGCGGGGCTTCTCGCGTTTGGCGCCGAACGTGATGTGCAGGCCGTCGTCGTCGATGCGCTCGTAGTTGACCCCGGACAGTTCCTGCACGCCCTTGTTCTTCAGCGCTGCCCGGTGAACCCAGCCCGTGGTCTTCGCGAGTCCGGCGCCGATCCGGCCGCTCTTGCGCTGCAGCAGGTACACCTCGCGCGGCGACGGTTCGGGAATGGGTGTGGTGAGGGCGCCCGCCGCCGCTTCGGGTTCGGTGACACCCCACTCCTGCTTCCACTCCTTCAGGTCGAGCGTCGGGGAATGCTCGTGGGTGAGGAACTCGCTGACGTCGACGCCGATCCCGCCGGCTCCGATCACCGCGACCGACTTCCCGACGGGCTTGCCGCCCCGCACGACCTCCGGGTACGTGAGCACCTTCGGGTGGTCGATACCCGGAATGGACGGAACGCGCGGCGTCACACCGGTCGCGACGATCACCTCGTCGTACTCGCCGATCAGTTCGGTCGCGGTGACGCGGCTGTCGAGCCGGACGTCGACACCGGCGAGCGGAAGCTGGCGGTTGTAGTACCGGATCGTTTCCGCGAACTCCTCCTTGCCGGGGATCTTGCGGGCGATGCCGAACTGGCCGCCGATCTCCGAATCCGCTTCGAACAGGGTCACCGAATGGCCACGCTGTGCCAGGCCGAGCGCCGCGGACAGTCCCGCGGGGCCGGCGCCGACGACGGCGACACGCTTCGCGGCCCGGGTGGGGGAGAGCGTCAGTTCCGTCTCCCGGCCCGCACGCGGATTCAGCAGGCACGACACGTGCTTGCGGACGAAGGCGTGGTCGAGGCAGGCCTGGTTGCATGCGATGCACGTGTTGATCTCGTCGGGGGTGCCTGCCTCCGCCTTCCGCACCCAGTCGGGATCGGCGAGCATCGGGCGTGCCATCGAGATGAGCTGCGCGTCGCCGCGGGTCAGGATTTCCTCGGCGACCTCCGGCATGTTGATCCGGTTCGACGCGGCCACGGGGATGCTCACGTGCTTCTCGAGCTTGCCGGTGATGTCGGCGAACGCGGCCCGCGGCACCGACGTCACGATCGTGGGAACACGGGATTCGTGCCAGCCGATGTCGGTGTTGATGATGGTCGCGCCCGCGGCCTCCACTTCCTGTGCCAGCGCGACGATCTCGTCCCACGTCTGACCGCCCTCGACGAGGTCGGCCATCGACAGGCGGAAGATGATGATGAAGTTCGGGCCCACCGCCTTGCGCGTGCGGCGGACGATCTCGACGGCCATCCGCCTGCGGTTCTCGGGAGTGCCGCCCCACGTGTCGGTGCGCTTGTTGGTGCGCTCGCACAGGAACTGGTTGATGAAGTAGCCCTCGCCGCCCATGATCTCGACGCCGTCGTAGTTCGCCTGCTGCGCGAGTCGGGCGCAGCGAACGAAGTTGCGGATCTGCCAGCGGACGCCGCGGCCGGTGAGTTTGCGGGGCCGGAACGGGTTGATCGGGGCCTTGATCGAGGAGGCGGAGACGCTGAAGGGCTGGTAGCTGTACCGGCCGGCGTGCAGGATCTGCAGGGCGATTTTGCCGCCCTCGTCGTGCACCGCCTTCGTGATCGCGCGGTGCCGCCCGGCCTCGACACGGTTGGTGAGCTTGGCGCCGAACGGCAGCAGCCAGCCCGTCCGGTTGGGCGCGTATCCGCCGGTGACGATCAGCGCGACACCTCCGCGGGCACGCTCGGCGAAGTACTCGGCCAGACGGGGAACGTCCTTCGCGCGATCTTCGAGCCCGGTGTGGATGGAGCCCATGATCACCCGGTTCTTCAGCGTCGTGAAACCGAGGTCGAGGGGAGCGAGGAGCTGAGGGAACTGAGTCATTGGCGGCGTGTCCTTACTGTGCGAGCGCGTCGAGTACTTCTTGGCACCAGTCGGCGAATCCCTCTTCGACGCGGATTCCGCCGCGCAGGACGAGGTACTGGTGCAGGGCTGCCCCGGAGAGCTTGTCCGGTGCGGGAAAGTCGCGTTTTTCGATCATGCGGTAGACCTCGAGCCGGGCGGCGTGGCCGTCGCGGTGGCGAGCGACCTCGGCGGTGAGTGCGGCGATGTCACCGTGCTGAGCGGCGCGGATCTTCACTGCCAGCTCGTTACGCAGGTGATTGGGCTCGGTCGGTTCGGCGATCCAGCGCTCGAGTTCCGCGCGTCCGGCCGCGCTGACCCGGTACACCTTCTTGTCGGGTCTGCCGTCCTGTGCCACGACCTCTGCGTCGACCCAGCCGGACTCGTCCATGCGTTTGAGGACGCGGTAGATCTGCTGGTGGGTGGCGCTCTGGAAGAAGCCGATGGACTTGTCGAACCGGCGCGCCAATTCGTAGCCCGAGCCGGAGTGCTCGGTCAGGGAGACAAGAAGCGCATGTTCGAGGGCCACGAACAGAAGTATGTATGCAACGAGGTGCGTATGCAACTGAGTGCACACTAGGTCCTCCCGGTCGAACGGGACGCTCGTCGCGTCAGACCGCACGAACTCCCCGTTCGCTCGCATAGGCTCGCGGGCATGAGCACCGACGTTCATCCGCCGGCCGGGATCGGCGAGGCCGCGACGCGCAGACAGGTTGTCGCGTGGGGGCTGTGGGACTGGGGATCGGCCGCGTTCAACGCCGTGATCCTTACGTTCGTCTTCTCCGTGTACCTGACGGACGCCGTGGGGGAGGACCTGCCGGGATCGATCTCCGCGAGCACGTGGCTCGGGTGGTCGCTCGGCATCGCCGGTTTCCTCATCGCCGTGCTCGCCCCCGTCACCGGGCAGCGATTCGACGCCGCGGGACGACGCAAGTGGGCGCTCGGCGTCCTCACGTTCGCGACGGTCGGGTGCATGGCGGCGATGTTCTTCGTCCGCGACTCCTATCAGTACCTGTGGCTCGGGCTGGTGCTGCTGGCCGCCGGTTCGGTGATCTTCGAACTGGCCGGCGTTCCGTACAACGCGATGCTCAGGCAGGTGTCGACGCCGGCGAACATCGGCCGGGTGTCCGGGTTCGGCTGGGCGATGGGCTATTTCGGTGGGATCGTGCTCCTGCTGGTGTGCTACTTCGGTTTCATCTCCGGTGACGGCGACAACCGGGGGTTCCTCGGGCTCACCACGGACGGCGGCCTGAACATCCGGATGGTGGCGCTGCTGGCCGCCGTCTGGTTCGCGGTCTTCGCGATTCCCGTGCTGCTGAAGGTCCCCGAGCTACCCCGCCCGCACGCGGATCCGGGTGCGGACAAGGCCGGTTTCGTCGAGTCGTACCGGGTGTTGTGGCGCGATCTGCGCGACCTGTGGTCCGCCGACCGGCGCACCGTCTACTTCCTGGTGGCCAGTGCGTTGTTCCGCGACGGTCTGGCCGGTGTCTTCACGTTCGGCGCCGTCCTCGCCGTCAACGTCTACGGCATCGGTGCGGGTGACGTGCTGTTGTTCGGCGTCGCGGCCAATGTCGTCTCCGCGCTCGGCGCGCTCACCGCCGGCCGGTTCGACGACCGGATCGGGCCGAAGACCGTGATCATGACGTCCCTGATCGCGATGATCATCGTCGGTGTCGTCCTGATGGCCGTCTCGGGACCGGCCATGTTCTGGATCTTCGGACTGCTGCTGTGCCTGTTCGTCGGTCCCGCGCAGTCGTCCGCGCGCACGTTCCTGGCCCGGATCACCCCGCCCGGCCGGGAGGGGCAGATGTTCGGCCTGTACGCGACCACCGGTCGCGCGGTGTCGTTCCTCTCGCCCACCCTCTTCGGATTGTTCGCCTGGTGGCTCGCGGCGGATCGGGCGGGGATCCTCGGCCTGGTGATCGTGCTCGCGATCGGCCTCGCCGCGCTGACGGTGGTGAAGGCGCCCGAACGCGACTAGCGCCTCGCGCGAGTGTCGTCGATGCGAAGCTTCTCCGGGAACAGGCGCCGCTGCGTCAGCCAGCCCGCCGCCGCCACGACGATCCAGATCAGCGTGGCGAAGAACTGCTGGCCGCCCTCGTTCGGATCCTCCAGGAATCCCAGCGGGGGGACGGCCAGACCGAGCCCGGTCAGCACCATGCTGGCGCCGCCGAGCGCGGTGAGCCATAACAATGCCCGCGCCCGGTACCGGTCGGCGATGAAACCGCAGGCGACGGCGAGCGCGACGATCACGACTCCACTGAGGAGCCAGCCGGCGTCGTCGGGTTGCAGAACACGACTGAGCTTCGCTCCGATCACCGCGCCGGCGATGATGCCGATGAAGAATGCGGCGAACTTGAAGATCAGGGTCGTGGCCACCCACACCACTACCGCGCCGATCGCCGCGACCAGGAACGTCGTCCCGAGCGACAGCGACAGCAGATCGGCCAGGAGCCAGCCGAGGCCGAAACCCGAGGCGAGAACGGCGACGTGGAGTGAACCGACACCGGCGAAGCACAGAACGGCGCCGACCAGAAGAATTGCGATGCCACTCATGGTGCCCTCCCAGGGTGCACGAGACGAGTAGTGCCATCAAACCAGAACGGACGCCCCGTCGAGGGGAAGGGCGGATTTCAGTTCGGCACGGTTCCGGCACGCATGAGGATCGCGTCCGCGAGGGCGTCGGGTCGCTGTTCCGGGATCCAGTGCGTGGCACCGTCCAGGACGACGAATTCGTACGGCGCATCGACGAACTCGCCGCACCGCTCCGCTCCCGCACGCCCCAGCGCCTGGTCGCCGGTGCTCCAGACGTAGGTCGTGGGAACGGTGACGGCGGGCGTCTGCTCGAAGTCGCTCGTCATGGCGCGGTACCAGTTCAGCGCGGCGGTCAGCGCTCCCGGTTCGCTGAGCAGCGCGACGTGCCGGTCGACGAGCGCCGGCGGGACGACGTCACCGAACATTGCGCGCAGTGAGTGCGCGTTGTCGTCGAGGAGAACCCGCTCGGCCTTGCCCTCCATCCTCAGGAGCCGGATGTAGGAGGAGCGTTCCTTCTGATCGGCGTCCTCGCGCAACGCCCAGCCGAACGCGCCGGGATGTGGCACCGACACGGTGGTGAGCGAATTGATCCGATCGGGGTGCCTGGCCGCGACGACCCAGGCCACGGCGGCGCCCCAGTCGTGGCCGACGAGATGCGCCGTGTCGAGGTCGAGTGCGTCGAGCAGTCCGATCACGTCCGCGACGAGGTGGTCGATCCTGTAGGAGTCGACTCCGTCGGGTCGCGCACCGGGCGAGTATCCGCGCTGGTTCGGGGCGTACGTCCGCAGACCGGACTCGTTCAGCCGGGCGCTGACGGGTTCCCAGGACGCGGCGCTCTCCGGAAACCCGTGCAGGAGAACGACGGGGGCGCCGTCGGCCGGACCGCTGGTCGTGACGTCGAACGTCAGGTCGCCGAGAGTGATGTGCGCGTGTTCCGAGGTTGACAGCATGCCCCCACCGTACGGCGAGAGCGCGACTACTTTCCGGGATTCCACCCGCTCATGCCGAGCATGATCAGGCGCAGTTGCCGTTCGGCGCGCGCGACCACCTCGGCCTCGCTTCGGCTTCCGGGACGATCGGCCTCGAGCAGATCGACGACGACGGCGAACATGGTGGACACGATCAGGTCGGCCGCCATCTCCAGGTCGTCGTGGTCCCAGGACTGCAAACCCTCGATGCGGGACAGATCCACCGTGAGTTCGCTGACGAACAGTTTCATCTCGGTCGCGATCGCCCGGCGAATTTCGGGGACGCCGCCGTAGCGTTCACGGCTGAGGAACCGGAACTGCGCCTCGTGGGTGCGAACCTGCCGGACGAGGATGTCGAGGGATGCGCCAGCGCTCTTGGTGCTCGGGGTGCGCCGGGCGTCGCGCAGCATCTGCCGCAGTATTCGCATGCCCTCCTCGACGAGCACCACGCCGAGCTCCTCGATGGACGCGAAGTGGCGGTAGAACGCGGTGGGCACGATTCCCGCGGTGCGGGCGATCTCGCGCAGGCTCACGCCGGCGAAACTCCGATCCGCCATGAGTTCGAGCGTGCCGTCGAGAAGCGCCTTCCTCGTGCGCTCCTTGCGGGCTGCCCTGCTCTCGGGTTCGGCGCCGGTCGACTGACTCACGGCAGTGAGTGTATTCGCGACAGTGCCCACACCTGTCACCTCCGGGTGCTCGTACCCGTCATCCGGCATGCGTATCCGATCCCTGCCTCGAGTGTGCCTGCGGTCACATTCTGATTGACAACTTGCTGTCCCCCTCTGTCACACTATTGTCAGTGTACAACCGTGCACTCAAACGGAGGAGGCTGACGTGTCAGTTGCCCACACCAGTCGTCCGGCGGAGGGACGCAGGTTCTCGCTGCTGTCGTTGTTCGAGGCGATGGCCACTCCGCACCAGCTCGACCGCTACCTCGAACTCGTCACTCCCATGGTCACCGTGCGCGACCTGCGTGCAGAAGTGGTCGAGGTCCGGCGGTCCACCGCCGACACCGTCACCCTCACGCTGCGCCCCACCCGTCAGTGGCGCGGATTCCGTGCGGGGCAGTTCGTGCAGGTGGGCGTCGTGATCGACGGGGTTCGCCACACCCGGTGCTACTCGCCGGCCAATGCACAGGCGTCCGCCGACGGGCTCGTCGAGCTGACGATCAAGGCGCATCCCGAGGGTCTCGTCTCGCAGTACCTGCACGCCCACGCGAGCCCCGGTCTCGTGCTCGACCTGTCTCAGGCGGCGGGCGAATTCACCCTTCCCTCTCCTCGCCCTCGCCGGCTCCTGCTGGTGAGCGGAGGCAGCGGAATCACCCCGGTTCTGTCGATGCTGCGCACCTTGGTCGACGAGCAGCACTTCGGAAGCATCACTTTTCTGCACTACGCGTACACCGAAAACGACGTCGCGTACCTCGACGAGTTGCGCGCACTCGCGGACGCGAACGCCAACGTCTCGCTCGTGCTGGCGTACACCGATCAGGACACCGGCGGCCATCTCCACGGATTCTTCGGCCAGGAGCACCTCGACGCGGTAGCACCCTGGTACGCGGACGCCGACACCTTCCTGTGCGGGCCGCCCGGACTGATGCGTGGCGTTCGGGAGGTGTACCGCGAACTCGGCATCGAGGACCGTCTGCACACCGAGGAATTCGCTCCCACCGCAGCCCCGGCGGAGGGCGAGGCCGGTGGTGAGGTGTCCTTCACCGCCAGCGGTGTCACCGCGGACAATTCCGGAGCGACGCTGCTCGAACAAGCGGAGGCCGCCGGACTCCATCCCGAGTACGGATGCCGGATGGGCATCTGCTTCTCCTGCACCACGGTGAAGAAGTCGGGGTGCACCAAGAACGTCCGCACCGGCGACACCGACACCGATCCGGACAAGGCGATCCAGCTGTGCGTCTCGGTTCCGGTGGGCGACGTCGCCCTCGACATCTGATTTTCACTCGACATCCAACGTTTGGAGACCGACATGTTTGGACTCTCACTCTCGTTCCTCCCGTTCGTCGACGGCTCCGACGGTTCCCGTAACGACGCCCCGGTGGTGCTCAGTCACGACCAGGTCGAAGAGATCGGCCGGGAACTGGACGCCCTCCGCGACCGGACGGTTGCGGACCTCGGCGCCGAGGACCGCGAATACATCTACAAGATCATCAAGGCGCAGAGGGGATTCGAGGTCGCCGGCCGCGGGCTGATGTACCTCGGCTTCTTTCCGCCGGCCTGGATCGCCGGGGTCGGGGCCCTCGGTGTGTCGAAGATTCTCGACAACATGGAGATCGGCCACAACGTCATGCACGGCCAGTACGACTGGATGCGTGAACCGGGCCTGAACTCCCGCGTGTTCGAGTGGGACACGGTCTGCCCGGCCGATCAGTGGAAGCACTCCCACAACTACATGCACCACACGTACACCAACATCCTCGGCCGGGACCGGGACATCGGCTACGGCATCCTGAGGATCGACGAGGCGCAGAAGTGGAACCCCTACTACCTGGGGAACCCGGTCTACGCCTTCTTCCTGATGATGCTGTTCGAGTGGGGCGTCATGATGCACGACCTGGAAGCGGAGAACGTGATCCAGGGCAAGCGGAAGTGGCGCGACGTCAAGCCGCTGCTGAAGGGCTGGTGGCGCAAGGCCGGTCGGCAGGTGCTCAAGGATTACGCGATCTTCCCGGCGCTCACCGGGCCGCTGTTCGTCCCCACACTGCTCGGCAACGTGACCGCCAACCTGATCCGCAACGTGTGGGCGTACTCCATCATCTTCTGCGGCCATTTCCCCACCGGCGTGCAGAGTTTCACCGAGGACGAGACCGCGGAGGAAACCCGCGGCGAGTGGTACGTCCGGCAGATGCTCGGCAGCGCGAACATCGAGGGGAGTCCGCTGTTCCACATCATGTCGGGCAACCTGTCGCATCAGATCGAGCACCACCTGTTCCCGGACCTGCCCGCCCACCGGTACCCGGAGATGGCGCCCGCGGTGAAGGCGCTGTGCGAGAAGCACGGGCTGCCCTACAACACCGGTGGCTTCTTCAAGCAGATCGGCTCCGTGTGGGGGAAGATCTTCACGTTCGCACTGCCGCCCGGTCTCGTCTCGTCCGACACCCCTCCCGGTGTTATCGTCGAGCGGCAGAAGACTGCAGCCTGAGAGGCGAAACACATGGTGGGGAAGTTCGAGCGGCGCAAGGACACCGTGCAGGAACTGACGGAGTCCGCGGCCACGCACGTGGGCCACATCGCGACGATCATCGCGGGCGCCGTCCGGGACGTCACCCGGGAGATCGGTGACTGGGTGTCCGACGGCATCGAGATGCGCGAGGCCGCGAAGAAGGCCCGCGAAGACGAGGGCGAGGACAAGCCGGTCGACTGAGGATCCTCGCGTGGGTGGGGCGCGGCCGGCGACGGCCGCGCCCCTTTTCGCTCTGCTAGATGACGCCGAGCGAAATCATGGCGTCGGCCACCTTCACGAAACCGGCGATGTTCGCGCCGTGCACGTAGTCGCCCGGCATGCCGTACTCGGCGGCCGTGGCCACGGTGCGCTCGTGGATGCCGCGCATGATTCCGGCCAACCGCTCGTCCGTGTATTCGAAGCCCCACGAGTCGCGGGATGCGTTCTGCTGCATCTCGAGTGCCGACGTGGCGACGCCGCCCGCGTTGGCCGCCTTGCCCGGGGCGAAGGCCACCGCGGCATCGCGGAACACCTGGACGCCCTGCGGGGTCGTGGGCATGTTCGCGCCCTCGGCCACCGCCTGCACGCCGTTCGCGACCAGTGTCTTGGCGGCCGCTTCGTCGAGTTCGTTCTGGGTGGCGCAGGGGAGCGCGACGTCGCACGGCACGTCCCAGATGGAGCCGTTCGGCACGAACCGGGCGTGCGGCACGGTGTCCGTGTACTCGCTGATCCGTCCGCGTCGCACCTCCTTGATCTCCTTCAGGAGCTCGAGGTCGATGCCCTTCTCGTCGACGAGGTATCCGGAGGAATCGGAGCTCGCGATCGCGATTCCGCCGAGCTGGTGCACCTTCTCGATCGCATAGATCGCGACGTTTCCGGAGCCCGAGACGACGACGGTCTTGCCGCCCAGTGAGCTGTTCGCCGCCTTCAGCATCTCGGCGACGAAGTAGGCGACGCCGTAACCCGTCGCCTCGCGACGCACCTGCGAGCCGCCCCAGGTGAGGCCCTTACCGGTGAGGACCCCCGACTCGTAGGAGTTGGTGAGGCGCTTGTACTGGCCGAACAGGTAGCCGATCTCGCGCCCGCCGACGCCGATGTCACCTGCCGGGACGTCGGTGTACTCGCCGATGTGGCGATGCAGCTCGGTCATGAACGACTGGCAGAACCTCATGATCTCGGCCTCCGAGCGACCCTTGGGGTCGAAGTCGGAGCCACCCTTGCCGCCGCCGATCGGAAGTCCGGTGAGTGCGTTCTTGAAGATCTGCTCGAAGCCGAGGAACTTCACGATTCCCAGGTTCACGCTGGGGTGAAACCGCAGGCCGCCCTTGTAGGGGCCGAGCACGCTGTTGTACTGCACCCGGAAACCGCGGTTGACGTGCACGTTGCCGGAGTCGTCGACCCACGGCACCCGGAAGATGATCTGACGCTCCGGCTCGCACAGTCGCTCGATCAATCCGGAGTCGGCGTAGTGGGGATGGTGGTCGAGCACGACCTGGAGCGACTCGAAGACCTCGGCGGCTGCCTGGTGGAACTCGGGTTCTCCGGCGTTCCGCAGGCGGACCTGCTCGTAGATCTCTGCTACCTGGTCGCGCGTTGACACAGACCCACCTGCCTGACGTGTGAGGAATTCGTTACCTGACGTTTACTTTGGAAACTATAGACCTGGCGTCAGGCGTCCTGTATCGCGCCGTGCGGAGAGGTCAGGACTCCCGCAGTAGTGTGCGGGAATGCATTGCGACAGAGGTGTTCTCGACGGCCTCGCCGCAGTGCGCGCAGCGGTGTTCCAGCTCCAGTGAGTGCCCGCAGTCGTGCACGAGCACCGACGGTGCCTCGTCGACGGCCCACTTGCTGCCCCATTGGAACAGTGAGAGCAGCAGTGGTCGCAGGTCCTCGCCCGCCGGGGTGAGGTGGTACTCGAAACGGGGAGGGTGCTCGGAGTACTGGCGGCGCTCGATGACGCCGACCTCCTCGAGTTTGCGTAGTCGCGCGGTGAGGATGTCGCGCGAGACGCCGATGTACCCGGCAATCCGGTCGAAGCGGTGCACCCCGTAGCTCAGTTCGCGGATCACCAGCATGGACCAGCGGTCGCCGATCAGTTCCATGGTGGCGGCGATCGCGCAGGGTCTCGGCGCCAGTGGCATGCGGTCCATGACGATCTCGGGTGTCGCTCGCTCGGTGTCGCCATTGTTCATGCACTCCATCATAGAGGGTTGTGGTTTCCAACTGATAGGGGTTACTGTCGTAGCGCAGTTAGTTGGAAAAGCAGACTTACTCTCTCGAAGGGGTCGTCATGACCACGATTCAAGATCGAACGGTGCTGGTCACCGGAGCCGGCCGCGGGCTCGGACGTGCCTTCGTCGCCGAGGCGCTCGCACGAGGAGCGCGAACGGTCTACGCGTCGGCGCGTGATACGTCGACGATCGAAGGACATCCCCGGGTCGTGCCCGTCGAACTGGATGTCACGAACCCCGAATCGGTCTACGCCGCCGCGGAGTACGTCGGGGACCTCGGCGTGCTGATCAACAACGCCGGCATCCTCATCGGCGAGTCGCCGCTCACGGGTGATCTCGACGGAATGCGCCGGGAACTCGAAACCAACCTCTACGGCCCGCTCAACGTCACTCGCGCGCTGGCACCGATCATCGCCGCCAATGGGGGCGGCGCGATCCTCAACGTGCACTCCGTCCTGTCCTGGCTGGCCGTCGGTGGTTCGTACAGCGTCTCGAAAGCCGCCCTGTGGAGTGCCACCAACGCGATGCGTGCCGAACTCGCAGCGCAGAATATCCAGGTGGTCGGGCTGCACCTCGGGTACATGGACACCGACATGACGAGCGGTCTGGACGTACCGAAGATCTCCGCGGCCGAGGTCGCGCGACTGGCCTTCGACGGCATCGAGTCCGGCGCTCACGAAGTCCTCGCCGACGACACCTCCCGCACCGTCAAGGCGGCACTGTCGGGTGACCTTGACGTTCTCTATCCGCAGCCGGCGCAGCAGGGGACGGCATAGTGAGCGAGTCCGGAAACGGTGCAGTGGCGACTGTCGAGGGCGGGGCGGACGCGGAGTGGGGAGAGGTGCGGTCGAGGACCGTCGAATGGCGCGACCCGGCAGGCCCGGCGCGGAAAGCGCGAGAACTCGACGGCCTCGGCTACCTGCGGGCGATCCTCGGCGGCGAGATTCCCGCGCCCCCGATCGCGAGCCTGATGAACCTGCGGTTCCTCGAGGCCGAACCCGGAAGGGTCGTCTTCGCGCTGAACCCCGACGAGTCGCAGTACAACCCGATCGGCGCCATCCACGGCGGCGCCGTGTGCACCCTGCTCGATTCGGTCGCCGGCTGCGCCGTGCACACCACGTTGCCCGCGGGGTGGGGCTACACGTCGGTCGAGATCAAGGTCAACTACATCCGCGGAGCGACCCGGGACTCCGGGCCCCTCACGGCCACCGGAGTCGTCAAGAAGTCGGGTCGCCGCATCGCGTTCGCGGAGGGGGAGGTCACCGACTCGCAGGGCCGACTCGTCGCCACCGCCACCAGCACCCTGCTGGTGTTCGAGGTTCCACAGGAGAGCTGACGCCGGACGGCGCCCGCCGGGTGCCTCGGGGGCGTCCGGCGGGGCCGCCTGCCGACCCGAGTCGGGGGAGGGCCGGCGGCCCCTAGGTCAGGTCATGAAAAAGTAATGCGCGAGTAAAGTCAGCTGAGATGCGGGAAACCCGCCACTCGCGGAGGATCGTGGCGGGTCCCGGTGCACCGTTGCCCCGTCGGGTTGGGGCGATGCGCGAACAAGACTAATTGGTCGGTTTGTTACGCGCGAGTACGCAACTCCGGGTACGGACGAGGGGCGCAATGCCTATCGGACGGTCGTACAGGACGTCGCCGGTCGAAGCCGCCCTGTGGGGTACCGAAGTTTGATGTACTGAATTCCGTCCTCATCAGCGTCATCCCAGAGCGGTCAAGGAAGGCAACCACATGGGCACGATCACCACCCAGGATGGCACGGAGATCTTCTACAAGGACTGGGGAACCGGTCAACCCATCGTGTTCAGCCACGGCTGGCCGCTGTCGGCCGACGACTGGGACACCCAGATGCTGTTCTTCCTCCAGCAGGGCTATCGCGTCATCGCCCACGATCGGCGCGGTCACGGGCGCTCCACCCAGACCGGTGACGGCCACGACATGGATCACTACGCCGACGACCTCGCGGAGCTGACCGCGCATCTCGACCTGCAGAACGCGATCCACGTCGGCCATTCGACGGGCGGCGGCGAGGTGGTGCACTATCTCGCGCGGCACGGGGAGAGCCGGGTGTCGAAGGCCGCACTGATCAGCGCAGTACCGCCACTGATGGTCAAAACCGAGGCGAACCCGGGCGGCCTCCCCAAGGACGTGTTCGACGACTTGCAGGCACAGCTCGCCGCCAATAGATCGAAGTTCTATCGCGACCTGCCGTCGGGACCCTTCTACGGATTCAACCGACCGGGCGTGGAATCCTCCGAGGCGATCATCGAGAACTGGTGGCGCCAAGGGATGATGGGCGGGGCCAAGGCTCACTACGACGGCATCGTCGCCTTCTCGCAGACCGATTTCACCGAGGATCTGAAGAAGATCACGGTGCCGGTGCTGGTGATGCACAGCGAAGACGACCAGATCGTTCCGTACGCCGACGCCGGACCCCTGTCCGCGAAGCTTCTCGCGAACGGGACGTTGAAGACGTACCAGGACTTCCCCCACGGCATGCCCACCACACAAGCGGAGACGATCAACGCCGACCTGCTGGCGTTCCTGAAGGGCTGACGACGGACCCTCGATTCCTGTTCGTCCAGGTGATCGGGGGTTTTCGTCTGTCGGCGCTCCGTGGAATGAGTGCCCCCGGCAGGATTCGAACCTGCGACCAAGAGATTAGAAGGCTCTTGCTCTATCCCCTGAGCTACGGAGGCGCGCAGCAAATATTACCTGCCGCCTCGAGCGCTCCGACCGGGGCTGTGGTGTGCGGGTCACGAGCCCAGGCCGGCCGCCGACAGCAGAAGTCCCGCCAGAACGAGCTCGACCACGAAGTAGAACCACACGGGGTAGAAACGGGTAGGCCGGTCGGCGACGGCCGACACGATCCGGCCGAATGCCATCCCCAGCAGGGCGACGGCCACGGTCACCGAGGCGGCGGATCGGATGCCGTGGGCGTCGAAAGCTGCGAAGAACAGCAGGGCCGCCACCGCGACACCGAAGCCGCCGTAGACCGCGCGCACCTCGGCGCGGGAGGTCGCCGAATCCGCGGACAGACCGAACGGGGCGACCAGCCGGGCCGGCGCGGCGAGCCCGTACACACCCATGCCCGCGAAGAACAGCGCCACCGCGATAATCAGAAACTCAGCCATCTCAGCCTCTCGTTGCCTCGGGACACGTCCCTGTCGACGGTAACCGGAGCGGCGACGGAACCCTCGCGTCTCCGACGGCCTGTCGTAGGTCCTACCCTTGATGTATGGCTACACCCCAGCTCGCGGCGTCCGACCCGGCATCGAAACCCCCGGATCGCGCCGATTCGACCGCCCTGTTCGTCGTCGGCGGACTCATCGCCGGTCTGGTCGCGGCAATCGTCGTCGGACTTTCCGCTGCTCAGGCGCTCGTGCTGCTGGGAATTCCGGATCCCGGACCGATCACCACCTACGGACTGCCTGCGATGCGAGCCGTGTCGGAGATCGCTGCGGTCATCACCATCGGGTCGCTGCTGCTCGCGGCGTTCTTCGTACCGCCGCAGAAATCGGGTGTCCTGGACGTGGACGGCTACCGTGCGGTCCGGACCGCGTCATATGCCGCGATCGTGTGGGCCGCGACCGCCCTCGTCCTGGTCCCGTTGACATTGTCGGACACGTCCGGGCAACCCTTCGCCGAGGCGGTCGAACCGGCCAACATCTTCAATTCGATCGATCAGGTCGAACTCGCCGGCGCCTGGCGCTGGACCGCGATCATCGCGATCGTCCTCGCGATCGCATCCCGGCTCGTGCTGCGCTGGTGGTGGACGCCGATCCTTCTGGTCGTCGGCATCCTCGGGCTGATGCCGCTCGCGTTGACGGGGCACTCGTCGTCGGGCGGTTCGCACGACATGGCGACGAACAGTCTGATACTGCACCTCGTCGCGGCCTCGCTGTGGGCCGGCGGTCTGTTCGCTCTCCTCGCCCATGCGCGCCGGCGCGGCGCCTACACCGATGTGGCAGCGCGACGGTTCTCCGCGGTCGCGACGGTCTGCTTCGTCGTCATGGCGGTCAGTGGTGTGGTGAACGCGCTCGTCCGCGTCCAGATCGGTGACCTCGTCGACACCACGTACGGACGCCTGGTGGTCGCGAAGATCGTGGCGCTCGTCATCCTGGGCGTCTTCGGCTGGGCGCAGCGTCGACGGGCGCTGCCCGCGCTGCAGAAGGACCCGGCCGGCCGCGGCAACCTGATCCGTTTCGCCGGCGCGGAGGCCATGGTCTTCGCCGCCACGATCGGTCTCGCCGTCGGGCTCGGCCGCACACCGCCGCCCCCTCCGACCGCGGCACCCACCCTCACAGAGGTGGAACTCGGCTACAACCTGGCGGGGCCGCCGACGTTCGCCCGGCTGATGCTGGACTGGCGTTTCGACCTCCTCTACGGCACCGCCGCGATCGTGCTGGCCGTCGTCTACGCGCTCGGTTTGCGCAAACTTCGGCGTCGCGGCGACAGCTGGCCGGTCGGCCGGACCGTCGCGTGGATGTGCGGATGCGTGGTGCTTCTCGTCGCGACGTCCTCGGGTGTCGGCCGCTACTCACCGGCCGTGTTCAGCGTGCACATGGGCGCGCACATGGCGCTGTCGATGCTCGCCCCGGTCCTGCTGGTGCTCGGCGCACCGATCACGCTGGCCCTGCGCGCTCTCGATCCGGCGGGCAAGAACGGTGTGCCGGGACTGCGTGAGTGGATCCTGACTGCGCTGCACAGCCCGTTCTCCCGGTTCATCACCCATCCCGTCGTCGCGGCCGTGCTGTTCGTCGGCGGGTTCTACGCCCTGTACCTCGGCGGGATCTTCGAAGCGGCCGTGGACTCGCACTCCGCGCACGTCTTGATGAACCTGCACTTCCTGCTGAGCGGCTACCTCTTCTACTGGGTCGCGATCGGCATCGACCCGTCGCCGCGCAAACTGCAGCCGGTGACGAAGCTCGCGATGGTGTTCGGCTCGCTACCGTTCCACGCGTTCTTCGGTGTGGCGTTGATGAGCATGGGCGCCGTGATGGGCGAGTGGTACTACCGGTCGCTCGGACTGGGCTGGAACGCCGACCTGGTGGGTGACCAGCAACTGGGCGGCAGCATCGCCTGGGCGACCGGTGAGATCCCGCTGGTGCTGGTGATGATGGCGCTGCTCATTCAGTGGTCCCGCAGCGACGGCCGCACGGCGCGGCGGGTCGACCGGGCCGCCGACCGGGACGACGACGCCGACCTGGCAGCGCACAACGCGATGTTCGCGGAACTGGCGCGACGGGACCGAGAAGCCGGACACTGACCGCTAGCACGCGGTTCCGACACGGTCGGAGCTTCAGTCGCCGTTTCAGCTGTGTCATCCACACCCGCTCCGTTTCTCCACAGATTTCGGATGCCGCCCGACAACGGCGGTGCCGGACGGCACGCTGTGAGTGAAGGCACCTTGCCGCACTCACAGGGGGTAGAGCGAATGTACGAAACACACGGCACCGTGGTCGGAACGGTCATCACCGGCCCGGTCACCCGGTCGAATGCGGCCGGTGACGAGTTCCTCAGTTTCCGGATGGCGAGCACGGTCCGGCGCCGGGACCACGCGACGGGCGAGTGGCGCGACGGGAGCACGCTCTACCTCACGGTGACCTGCAGGCGGCGACTGATGGCCGGTGTCGTCCAGTCGATCGCGAAGGGGGATCCGGTCATCGTGACCGGCGAGTTGCGCACCACGGAGTACACGACGCGGGACGGCATCGCCCGCTCCGACCTGGAGCTGAGTGCGACCGCGATCGGACCGGATCTCGCCCGGTGCACGGTCGTCCTCGAGCGCGCGCCCAGAACCGGGGACGGGGGTGCGGCGACCCCGGCGACGGGACAGGTCGCCACTCGGTCCCTCGTCGCGTAGCGCACCAGCGGGTATCGGCGCCCATCCCGCACCCGCGGCGCCGGTACCCGCGGCTTCTTCCTACGGAGCCCTCGTTCACGTCCCCGACCCTCCGCGATGTGGGTTCATCGCACTTCACCATTAGGCTGGCCCCATGGCTGAGTTCATTTACACGATGAAGAAGGTGCGCAAGGCGCACGGTGACAAGGTCATCCTCGATGACGTCACGATGAGCTTCTACCCCGGCGCCAAGATCGGTGTGGTCGGCCCGAACGGCGCGGGTAAGTCCAGCATCCTCAAGATCATGGCGGGGCTGGATCAGCCGGGCAACGGTGAAGCGTTCATCGCTCCGGGTGCCACCGTCGGGATCCTCATGCAGGAACCGCACCTGGACGAGACCAAGACCGTTCGCGAGAACGTCGAAGAGGGCATGGGTGAAACCATGGTCCAGCTCAAGCGGTACAACGAGATCGCCGAGCTGATGGCGACCGACTACTCCGACGAGCTGATGGAGGAGATGGGCGAGCTGCAGGAGAAGCTCGACCATGCCGACGCATGGGAGATCGATTCCCAGCTCGAGCAGGCGATGGACGCTCTGCGCTGTCCGCCGCCGGAGGAGATGGTCACTCACCTCTCCGGTGGTGAGAAGCGCCGCGTCGCCCTCTGCAAGCTCCTGCTCAGCAAACCCGACCTGCTGCTGCTCGACGAGCCGACCAACCACCTCGACGCGGAAAGCGTCCTGTGGCTGGAGCAGCACCTGGCCGCCTACCCGGGTGCGATCCTGGCCGTCACCCACGACCGGTACTTCCTCGACCACGTCGCCCAGTGGATCTGTGAGGTCGACCGCGGCCGCCTGTACCCCTACGAGGGCAACTACTCGACCTACCTGGAGCAGAAGGCCGCGAGGCTCGAGGTCCAGGGCAAGAAGGACCAGAAGCTGCAGAAGCGCCTCAAGGAGGAGCTGGCCTGGGTCCGCTCGGGAGCGAAGGCCCGTCAGGCCAAGAACAAGGCCCGCCTCGACCGCTACGAGGAGATGGCCAACGAAGCCGAGAAGACCCGCAAGCTGGACTTCGACGAGATCCAGATCCCGGCGCCGCCGCGCCTCGGCGACGTCGTGGTCGAGGTCTCGAGCCTCGACAAGGGCTTCGACGGCCGGGTTCTGATCAAGGACCTGTCGTTCACCCTGCCGCGTAACGGCATCGTCGGCGTGATCGGCCCCAACGGTGTCGGTAAGACGACGCTGTTCAAGACCATCGTCGGGCTCGAGGAGCCGGACGCCGGTGAGGTGAAGATCGGTCAGACCGTCAAGCTCAGCTACGTCGACCAGAACCGCACGGGCATCGACCCCGACAAGACGGTGTGGGAGGTCGTGTCCGACGGTCTCGACCACATCGTGGTCGGCCAGACCGAGATGCCGTCGCGCGCGTACATCAGCTCGTTCGGGTTCAAGGGCCACGATCAGCAGAAGCCGGCGGGCGTCCTCTCCGGTGGTGAGCGCAACCGCCTGAACCTCGCGATGACGCTCAAGCAGGGCGGAAACCTGATCCTGCTCGACGAACCGACCAACGACCTCGACGTCGAGACCCTCGGTTCGCTGGAGAACGCCCTCGAGCAGTTCCCCGGCTGCGCCGTCGTGATCTCGCACGACCGCTGGTTCCTCGACCGCACCTGCACGCACATCCTCGCGTGGGAGGGTGGCTTCGGCGACAACGAGGCCGCCTGGTACTGGTACGAGGGCAACTTCGAGGGCTACGAGGCCAACAAGGTCGAGCGGCTCGGACCGGACGCGGCACGTCCGCACCGGGTGACGCACCGCAAGCTCACGAGGGACTGACCTGGTGGAGCCGAAGGTTTTCACGTACGAGATCCAGGTCCGGTGGGGCGACTCCGACCGGTTGGGGCACGTCAACAACACCCGCTTCGTCGAGTACATGCAGGAAGCACGTGTGCATTTCCTGTCGTCGGAGCTGGAGTCGGCGGGCGCCCGGGCGGGTGCCACGGTGGTGCGCAAGATGGACGTGGAATTCCTGCGTCCCGTCACCGACGCCTCCGGGCCGTTGACGATCGACGTGTCGGTACTCCATGTCGGTAATTCGTCGTACACGATCCGGCACGTCGTCACGAACCGCGACGGGGTCCGCTGCGCGACGGGCGACGCCCTGATGGTGGCGTTCGACGTGAAGGCCGAACGCTCGCGTCCGCTGTCCGCGGCGGAACGAGACGCGCTCGAGCGGTACCTTGCGCCGGTGACCACCGGCTGACGGATCCGGCACGCGGGTGCCCGAAGTTCACCCTCTGTTCCCATCGCCGCGGGCTAGTCTCGAGAGAGTTGCCCGCGGCGATCGGAACGAAGAGGAAGTGAGCCCCGATGACGGAATCGGCAGCACTGAAAGATGCGGAGTGGGCGCGGGATCTGCCCGAAGGTCTCCGGTCTCAGGTGCCGACCCTCGCGGCGGTGTATTTCCGTCACGTCGATCGCGGTGACAGCGAGAGCGCCGTCAACGGCGCCTCCGGGGCCGTGCTCGGCGCGCATCTGACACTCGCCCTGCATCGTCCGCCGGAACGCGCGGTCACCCGGGTCTACCGCCCGGGCGACGGGCGCGAACTCGGTGCGTCCCTGCAAATCGTGACGGACGACATGCCGCTGCTCGTCGAATCGATCACCGCGCTGCTGAACCGCCTCGGCATCGGGATCAGCGAATTCGTGCACCCCATCATCTCGGTCCGGCGCGATCCGATCGGCGCGCTGCGCGGAATCCTCATGGGAGACAAGGCCAAGGACGCCGACGAGGACGCCGTCTCCGAGTCGTGGATCCACGTCCAACTCGATCCACGTGCCGACGCCGCTGTTCTCGACACACTCGAGAAGGAAGTCGGCACCGTCCTCGCCGACGTGCGCCAGGTGGTCCGGGACACCGACATCATGCGCAAGCTCGAGCGGACGCTCGCCGACGAACTCGAAACGTCCACACCCTGTCCCGGCGTGACGAAGGACGACCTGGAGGACTGCGCCGATCTGCTGCGGTGGATGTCGCAGGGCAATTACGCGGCGCTCGGCTACCGCCGCTTCGAACTGGGGGAGCCGGACAGCTCCGGCGCCCGCAGCCTGCAGGTGGTGCCGGGCAGCGGTCTCGGACTGCTGCGCTCCGACACGGTCACCGAAGGTCCGCTGAGTCTGCCGCCGGCCGCCGAGATCCCCGACCGGCCCCTGCTCGTGCTCACGCAGGGCTCGTTCCCCGCGACCGTCCACCGCTCGGTCTACCCGTTCTTCGTCGGCGTGAGCATCCTCGACGAGAACGGCAACATCACCGGTGAGCACCGGTTCCTCGGCGTCTTCACGGTCACGGCGCTGCACGAGAACGTCCTCGACATTCCCGTGATCGCCCGCCGGGTGCGCAAGGTGATCGATCGGGCCGGGTTCCAGTTGAATTCGTACTCGGGGCAGGCGATGCTGGAGGTCATCCAGTCGTTCCCGCGCACGGAGCTGTTCTCGAGCGACGCCGACACCCTCTTCGACACGGTGACCGCCGTGCACAGCATCGGGCTCCGGCGTCAGGTGCGTCTGTTCGTGCGCGAGGATTTCCTCGGGCGATTCGTCTCCTGCCTGATCTATCTGCCCCGCGACCGGTACACCACCCGGGTCCGGCTCGCGATGCAGGACATCCTGCTGCGGGAATTCGGTGGCGGCACTTTGGAATACACCGCGCGTGTCACCGAGTCCGACCTGGCGTTGCTGCACGTGACGATCCGCAAGAGCGCCGAACAGATGGGGTCGCGGCTCGACCTCTCGGACGCCGACCGTGAGCGGGTCCAGGGCATGCTGGCCGAGGCGAGCCGCAGCTGGGACGACCATCTCGGTGACCTCCTCCCGGTGACCACCGGTGTGGATCCCGTTCTGGCGCAGCGTTATGCCGCCGTCCTGCCCGAGGGGTACAAGGAGGATTTCGACGCCACGCGCGCGTTGTCGGATCTCGCGAGGCTGGAGGCGCTCGAAGACGGTTCCATCGATCTGCTGCTCTACCGCGATCCCGGGGCGGAGGTCGGGCACTGGCGATTCACCCTGTACGTGGGCGGCGACGGCATTTCGCTGAGCCAGGTACTTCCGGTGCTGCAGAGCCTGGGTGTGGAGGTGCTCGACGAACGGCCCTACCTGATTCCGCGGCCGGACGGGTTGTCGTGCTGGATCTACGATTTCGGGCTGTCGGTGCCGGCGGAGCTGCTCCGCTCCTCGGTCGAGGACGACCTGGACGCCGAACTCGCCGCCGAGGAGGCGTCCGCCGCCGCCCCGAAGCTTCAGGAACGGTTCACCGATGCCTTCACCGCGGTCTGGTTCGGACGGGCCGAGGCCGACCGGTTCAACGAGCTGATCCTGCGGGCGGGAGTGTCGTGGCGGCAGGCCGTGATCCTGCGGGCCTACGCAAAGTACCTGCGCCAGGCGGGGTTTCCCTACAGTCAGTTCCACATCGAGGGGGTTGCGCTGGCGAATCCCCGCTCCGCGTACACGCTCGTCGAGTTGTTCGAGGCGATGTTCGACCCGGAGACGCCCTCACCCGACCTGGTCGCCGAACTCGACACCCGTCTGCGGGAGTACATCGACGCCGTGGTCAGCCTCGACGCGGACCGCATCCTGCGCGGTTTGTTCGGGCTGATCAAGTCGACGCTGCGCACCAACTACTTCGTCGTCGGCCGCACCGGGGAGCCGCCGTCGTACCTGTCGATCAAGCTCGATCCGACCTCGATCCAGGAACTGCCGAAGCCCCGCCCCAAGTACGAGATCTTCGTGTACTCGCCCGACGTCGAGGGTGTCCACCTGCGGTTCGGATCCGTCGCCCGCGGCGGGCTGCGCTGGTCGGACCGGCGTGAGGATTTCCGCACCGAGATCCTGGGGTTGGCGAAGGCTCAGGCCGTCAAGAACGCGGTGATCGTCCCGGTCGGCGCGAAGGGCGGTTTCGTCGTCAAGAATCCGCCGACACCCTCGGGCGACGCGGCGGCCGACCGCGCGGCCGCCCTGGAGGCGGGTCAGGACTGCTACCGCACATTCATCTGCGGGCTCCTGGACCTCACCGACAACGTCGATCAGGCGTCGGGGGAGATCGTGCCCCCGGCCCGGGTGGTGCGGCGCGACGGCGACGACCGGTATCTCGTCGTGGCCGCGGACAAGGGGACCGCGAAATTCTCCGACCTCGCCAATTCTGTTGCGGAGCAGTACAAGTTCTGGCTCGGCGACGCGTTCGCGTCCGGTGGGTCGGCCGGGTACGACCACAAGGGGATGGGCATCACCGCGCGCGGCGCCTGGGAGAGCGTGAAACGGCACTTCCGGGAGATGGGCGTCGACACCCAGACCCAGGACTTCTCTGCGGTCGGTGTCGGTGACATGAGCGGCGACGTGTTCGGAAACGGCATGCTCCTGAGTCGGCACATCCGGCTGGTGGCGGCGTTCGACCACCGGCACATCTTCCTCGACCCCGAGCCCGACGCCGCCAGGTCCTTCGCGGAGCGGTCCCGCATGTTCGCGCTGCCCCGGTCGTCGTGGGCCGATTACGACACCGGCATCATCAGCGAGGGCGGGGGAGTGTGGGACCGGACGCGCAAATCGGTCCCGATCAGTGCCGCCGCGCGCACTGCGCTCGGACTCGACGACGCCGTCACCGAACTCTCCCCGCCGGAACTGGTCCGGGCGATCCTGCGTGCCCCGGTGGACCTGCTGTGGAACGGTGGCATCGGCACGTACGTCAAGGCGTCCACCGAGACCAATGCGATGGTGGGCGACAAGAGCAACGACTCCGTGCGCGTCGACGGCAACGAGGTGCGGGCGAAGGTGGTGGGTGAGGGCGGCAACCTCGGGGTGACGGCGCTCGGCCGGATCGAGTACAGCCAGAACGGTGGCCGGATCAACACCGACGCGATCGACAACTCCGCGGGCGTCGACTGCTCCGATCACGAAGTGAACATCAAGATTCTGCTGGACTCGTTGGTGAGCAGCGGCGGGTTGCCACGGGAGGAACGTAATCCTCTGCTGGCGTCGATGACCGACGAGGTGGCCCAACTCGTGCTCGCGAACAACATCGCGCAGAACAATCTCCTCGGTGTCTCCCGGACCAGCGCGGTTCCGATGCTGAGTGTGCACCGCCGCCAGATCGAGCACCTGGCGTCGCGTCGCGGACTCGACCGGAAACTCGAGGCCCTGCCCACCGACGAGGAGATCGCACGACGGAGGCAGGCGGGGCAGGGACTGACCTCTCCGGAACTCGCGACCCTCACCGCGCACGTGAAACTCGCGCTCAAGGACGATCTCCTCGCGACCGACCTGCCCGACAGCGAGACGTTCGCCCCGCGGCTGCCGCGGTACTTCCCGACAGTGTTGCGCAAGCGGTTCCGCACCGCGATCAAGGCGCATCCTCTGCGCAGGCAGATCGTGGCGACGATGCTCGCGAACGAGACCATCGACAACGGCGGTATCACCTTCGCGTACCGATTGGCGGACGAGGCGGGTGCGAGCAGCACCGACGCCATCCGCGCCTACGCGGCGGTCACCGAGATCTTCGCCCTGCCCGAGCTGTGGTCGAGGATCCGGTCGGCGAACATCGCGGCGGACATCGAGGACGACCTGATTCTCGAGTCCGGCCGGGTTCTCGACCGCGCGTCCCGCTGGTTCCTGACCAACCGGCCTCAGCCCCTCGCCGTGGGCGCCGAGATCGCCCGGTACTCGGCCGACTTCCGCGCACTCTCGCCGCGAGTCCCGCAGCTCGTGCGGGGGCATCAGCTTGCCGACGTGGAGACACGGGCGAGGCCGCTCGTCGTCCGCGGAGCGCCGGAGGACCTCGCGTTCGAGGTGTTCCGGCTTCTGGACAAGTTCTGCCTGCTCGACATCAGCGACATCGCGGACATCGCCGAACGCGACATCGACGAGGTCGCCGAGCTGTACTACGAACTCGACGCGCACCTCGGCATCGACTGGCTGCTCAGCGCCGTGTCCACACTCGCGCGGGGTGACCGCTGGCATTCGCTGGCCCGCCTCGCACTGCGGGACGACCTCTACAGTTCGCTGCGTCAGCTCACGATGGAAGTGCTCCTGGGTGGTGAACCTCACGAGACGCCGCAGGAGAAGATCGACGACTGGGAGTCGACGAACGCGTCCCGGCTGGCCAGGGCGAGGTCCGCTCTCACCGAAATTTTCGAGTCTGGGACCCTTGACCTCGCGACGCTCTCGGTGGCGGCGCGTCAGGTACGCAGCATGGTGCGAGGTATGGGCACCCGATCGGAGGTATGACGTTGAGCGAGGGCTTTCACGCGGAGGTCGAAGTTCGATGGTCGGACATGGACGTCTTCCAGCACATCAACCACGCACGGATGGTGACGTTGCTGGAGGAGGCGCGGATTCCCTGGCTGTTCGAGGACGATCGGCCCACTGTCACGTTGCGTGACGGCGCGGTCATCGCGGACCTCCATGTGCGCTACCGCGGGCAACTCCGGCACAGCGATTCACCGCTCGACGTCCTGATGTGGGTGGAGAAGGTGCGCGCGGTCGATTTCACGATCAACTACGAGGTCCGCCCGAAGGGCGTCGATGTCTCGGTCGCGCCGTCCATCATCGCCTCCACGCAGATCGCGGCGTTCGACATCGACACCCAGCGACTGCGCAGAATCACCGACGTCGAGCGTGCGTACCTGGAGAGCTGGCAGCGTGCATGAGCGCGTCCTGTCGATCCCGGACGCCACGGAACGCGGTGATCTCGCCACGTTCCTCACGCGGGTGGTCCGGTTGGACGAGTCGGCGGTGGTGCGTCTGCGTCAGCGCGGACCCGGCCGCCTGACGATCTGGGCGGCAACCGGTTTCGACGCGCTGGCGGTGCGCACGGTCGCGGGGACCATCACCCCCGACGACACGTCGGCTGCCGGTGACCAACTGCTCGCCGCCCTCGAAGCGGCGACCGCCGCCGACATCGATCCCGGGTTTTCGATGGATTCGGCGTGGCGGGGCGCTCTGCCTCCGACGGAGGGCTTCGTGCACGTCGACGACGTCCCGGCGCGTGTCCTCGTGGACCTCGCGCAGCGCGGTGCGGCCCTGGCGCAGGAGCACGGCGGCGGCCACGGCCCGCCCGCATCACTCCTCGACCAGGAGGTGCTGGAGGTGAAGGGCGCGGAGCACACGGTCGGCATCCCGATGCGGGTGGTGTTCGCACTCACCGCGATGGGATTCGTTCCGCACGCGGGCTCGGATCGGCTGACCGCCGACATCGACCTCGAGCGCATCGATGCGGCCGAACTGGTCCGGGTGCGTGCCACCGCGTCGTGGCTGCGGGTGGACGCCCGGTTCGGGTCGATCTACCGGCACCGCGGTGGGGGGATTCCGTTGTCGGTCGTGCGGTAGCGCGCCGTCAGCCGGACCGCAGGGTGCTGGTCGCCAGAACGGCGAGTGACGCGACGACGGCCGCCATGCCCAGCCCCGCGACCAGGGTCAGCTGCTCGCCGAGCACCGCGGTCCCGAGCAGTGCCGCGACCACCGGTTCGGTGAGCGTCAGCGTCGCGACCGTCGCGGGTGGCAGCCGCCGCAGACCGGCGGCGAACAGCAGATACGCCAGCACGGTCGGGACGATCGCCAGATACACCGCGGCCGCAGCGCCCGGTCCGGTGTCGAGGCCGCCGGGCCAGGTCGCGACGAGCACGGGGATCAGGAAAAGTCCACCGAGACCGAACATCTGTCCCATCGCCGCCTCGGGACTCGCACCCGCGGCGAGCAGCGACGATCCGGAAACCGTGTAGGCGGCGTACCCGAGGCCGGCGAGCAGCGCAGGGAGTGCACCCGCCAGGATCCCGGACGAGTCGGAGCCGCCCGTCGTGCCCGCCACGATCAACGCCATTCCGGCGACCGCGATGACGGTGGACACGGCCCACACCGGGCCGGGACGGTGCCGGTGCACCGCCCACTGCAGTGCCCCGGTGAACGCGGGGCCCGAACCCAGCGCGATCATGGTTCCTGCCGCCACCCCGGCGCTCTGCACACCACTGAAGAAGCCGAGTTGGTACGCCGCGACTCCGATCCCGCCCCACACGGCGGGCACGTACCCGCGCATCCCGGAGCCGTCACCGAACCCGAGCCCGCCCCGCAGCGCTGCGAACGCCGCGAGGAGCGCGCCCGCGGCCACGACCCGGGCCGAGCCGACCGCCAGCGGGTCGAGGTCGTAGCCGAGGGAGCGGGACGCGAGGGCCTGCGCGGTTCCCGTCGTGGCGAACAGGATCGATGCTGCGACGACCGCCGCAACTGCGGGAGTGCGGGTCAGATGAGCCACGCAGCCGCGTTCGGTGGGAGCTGCCCCTCGACGAGCGGCGCGCTGCTGAGCAGCACCTCACCGGGTGGCAGCGAGATCGGCCCGTCGGTGGCGTTGAGGGCGCAGATCAGCCCGCCGCGCCTGCGGAAGGCGAAGCAACCCGCGGGGCTCCCGTACCAGTCGACCCCGGGCCCGGAGAACTCCGGGCGCAGCGAGCGCAGTTCGAGTGCGGCCCGGTACAGCGACAGCGTCGACGAGACGTCCTCGAGTTGCGCCTCGACGGTGAGGTCCGCCCACTCGGGTGGCATCGGCAGCCAGGGCTCGCCGGTGCTGAACCCGAACGGCGGTTCGGTGCCCTCCCACGGAACGGGCACACGGCAGCCGTCACGGCCGCGTTCGGTGTGACCGGACCGTTCCCACACCGGGTCCTGCAACGCCGAATCGGGGAGGTCGACGTTGGGCAGGCCGAGTTCGGCGCCGTTGTACAGGAACGCCGCACCCGGCAGCGCCAGTTCTACGAGGATCATGGCCCGGGCGCGTGCCGTGCCGATCTCGCCGCCGCCGTACCGGGTGACTTCCCGTTCGACGTCGTGGTTCGACAGGGTCCAGGTGGGTGTCCCGCCCACCTGGTCGACGGCGGTCAGGGAGTTCTCGATCGCCTCCCGGACCGTCTCCGCCGAGAACTCGGCCTCGGCCAGCCGGAAGTTGAACCCGAGGTGCAGTTCGTCGGGCCGGATGTACTCGCCGAAGCGTTCGTTGTCGCGAACCCAGATCTCTCCGACCGCCATCGTGCCCGGGTACTCGTCGAGGACCTTGCGGATGCCGCGGTGGATGTCGTGGACCGCGGGGTTGTCGAACCGCGGATCGTCGTCGGAGTTCTGCAGCAGTGCGTTGGCGGACCAGTCGTGGTCCGGCAGACCTTCCGGCTTCGCCATGCCGTGCGCGACGTCGATGCGGAATCCGTCGACACCGCGGTCCAGCCAGAACCGGAGCGTCGTCGTGAGATCCTCGACGACATCCGGGTTGTCCCAGTTCAGGTCGGGCTGTTCCGTCGCGAAGATGTGCAGGTACCACTGGCCGGGCTTGCCGTCGGCCTCGGTGATCCGCGTCCAGGCCGGCCCGCCGAAGATGCTCGGCCAGTTGTTGGGCGGCTCCGCGCCGTCCTCACCGCGACCGTCGCGGAAGATGTACCGGTTCCGTTCGGGACTGCCGGGCGGTGACGCCAGGGCTGCGCGGAACCATTCGTGCTCGACGCTCGTGTGGTTGGGCACCAGGTCCATCGTCACCTTGATCTGGCGCGCGTGCGCGGCCTCGATCAGTGCGGCCATGGTCGCGAGGTCACCGAACAGCGGGTCGATGTCTCGGGGATCGGACACGTCGTAACCGTGATCGGCCATCGGGGAGCGCATCACCGGGCTCAGCCAGAGGGCGTCGACACCGAGCAGTTCGAGGTATCCCAGCTTGTCCCGCACTCCGTGGAGGTCGCCGACACCGTCACCGTTCGCGTCGGCGAACGAGCGGGGATAGATCTGGTAGAAGACGGCGTCGGACCACCAGGGTGCCGGCTGTGTGTCGTCGGCGGACGTTTCGGCGGGAGTGCTCACAAACGCCCATCGTGCCAAACGATCGCCCGCACCACGACTCGACCGGCGTAATCGGCGCGGGGCGGTTTCAGAAGGCGGAGTTCACCATCGACGCCGCGGCCATGTCCATGTACTCGGAGAGGGCCTTGCGGTGGGCGTCGTCGAGGGTTCCGGTGTCGATCGACGCGATGGCCGTGTGCATGCACCGCAGCCAGGCGTCACGCTCGATCGGGCCGATCTTGAACGGCTGGTGTCGCATCCGCAGTCGTGGGTGGCCGCGCTCGTCCGAATAGGTGTGCGGTCCGCCCCAGTACTGCTCGAGGAACATCCGCATCCGGCGCTCGGCCGGACCCAGATCTTCCTCGGGGTAGAGGGGCCGCACGATGTCGTCCTTGGCGACTTCCTCGTAGAAGCGCGCGGTGAGTTTGCGGAACGTCTCCGCTCCGCCCACCGCCTCGTAGAAGGTCTGCTGCACGTCAGTCATGGCGCCCTCCATTGTGCACGTGCGGGCGCGAACGGTCTTCGTCACCGTCTGTTCACCGAACGTCCTGCATTTTTGTCGGAAATGGACGTGCACGAGCAGGCAATTCATGGTGCACTTGGTGGCAATCTCCCGGAGGTCGCATGAAGAATCGACACAGCGCCCGCGCGCACCGACAACTCGTGCCCACTGATGCCCGGAGTGCCGGGGTTTCAGGGGCGTTTGCTTTACAAGTGATCACCGAAGGCTCCGCGCGCAGCGCAGAGCCTTCTTTCCCGGGCGAGAATGCGGTTCCGCTCTGGATCAAGCGCCGGGTGCTTCTCCTGAATGTCACCTACGAGCCGCTCACCGCCCTTCCTGCCCGCCGCGCCGTGGTGTTGATGACCTGCGGTAAAGCCGATACCGTCCACGAGGATCCCCAGGCCCCGGTCGTCCACTCCGAGCAGTGGTCCGTGCAGGTGCCGTCCGTGATCCGCCTCCGGAACTACGTCCGCGTCCCGTATCGCGCCCGCGTTCCGATGACCCGCGCAGCCCTCATGCACCGGGACCGGTTCCGGTGCGCCTACTGCGGTGCCAAGGCCGAGACCGTCGATCACGTGGTTCCCCGCAGTCGAGGCGGCGAGCATTCGTGGGAGAACTGCGTGGCCTGCTGCGCACCCTGCAACCACCGCAAGGCGGACAAATTGCTGAGCGAACTCGGCTGGACGCTCAGGGCCTCCCTCGTGCCTCCGTCGGGGCCGCACTGGCGACTGCTGGCGTCCACCAAGGACTTGCACCCGTCGTGGATGCCCTACCTCGGTGAAGGCGCCGCCTGAGCGTTCCGCGCGTCCGCTTCGCGAAGTTCGGCCCTGACGCTTCCCCTCGCACGGTTCTGGGCTACCGTTTGCGTTGTGAGCATTCTCGAGACAGTGCTGATATTCGTAGGAATTCCGGCGTTGATCACCGCCTTCTTCGCGGGGATGTCGTTCGTCGGCAAGAAGACGCCGGGCCCCGTGCCGCCCGCGTTCCACCTCGGTGAGGAATGGACGCACGCGCCGGTGCTGTGGAGCGCCGTCGACGAGGTGACCACGCACGGTCATCACGGCGGACACCACGGCGCGCACGCCGGTTCGGCAGACCTGATTGGAGGCTCGGCAAGTGGCAAGTGGTGACCTGATTCCCGCGTCGGCGGTATCCGCGGACAATCTGCCTGTCGGCAGCGTCGTGACCTCCAGCGGTCGCATCTCAGGCGTGCACCGCGTCGGTGAGCCGTTCACCGACGACCTGCCGTTCACGACGGACGAACTCGTCCGCCTCGACGATGCCCTCACCGAAGGCACCCGCAAGACGAAGGTGCGCTTCAACGCGTACATCGGCGACCTCGGCGCCGACACCGCGGCCGGCGCCGACGCGCTGTTCCCGACGACGCCCGAGGCGGAACGGTCCGTGCTCATCGCGGTCTCGCCCAACCAGCGGACGGTCGAGATCCGCAGCGGCCGGGCCGTGGCCAACCGGGTCACCGACCGGGTCGCCCAGCTCGGCGCCACCGCCGCCGTGTCGTCGTTCGGCGACGGGGACCTCATCGACGGTCTCGTGAGTGCCATCCGCGTGATGAGTGCGGCGATCGCCTCGCCGTAAAACCTACACAGATCAGCATCCGCGCGGCCCGATCCGGCTCAGTCCTCCTGAACCGGATCGGGCCGTCGGTGTCTCACCGGGTGCCGACGACGCGATCGGCGCCTTCGAGGGTCCGCCGAACGGCGTCGATGCCGAGTTCCATCATCTGCGCGGTCCGCTCCGCGAGAGTTGCGGGCAGGATGTCCGCGATCCAGACGAACACGGTCGCGCCGTGGCCGTCGTCGCTCACCTGGGCGGAAGCATTGTGATGCAGGTAGGGGCCGTCGACGATCGACCAGGCCAGTCGGCGCGCGTCCTCGTCGCACGAGACGAGACGCTCCCGGACGACGGAACCGTCGAAGAACGTGATGACCCGATCTCCCCGGTCGATCACCGAGGCGGTGACGAAACCTGCGGCGAGCCGCGTGTGCAACGCACCCCAGTCGCGCAGAGCGTCCCACGCGGCAGCGGGTGTGACATCGATGTGGGTGGACTCGTAGATGTATGACATGACTGCAGCCTGCCGCGGGAACTGCCGTGAGGATTGAAGATTCTTGCAGGCCACCGTATGTGCGGGAAGGTGTCGGGCCCCACGGGTAGCGTCCCCGTTGTGGCGGTGAGCGAGGTCGCACGTCTGCCGGGCGCGAGTGTCTGGGCGGTGGACTGCTGTGGCGTGCACACGGCCTGGTCGGACGTGGAGGTGCGGGACGATCACCGGCTCGTGCTCGTCCGTGGCGGCCGATTCGTTCGCCGGATCGGCAGACGTGAGTCGGTGGCCGATCCGACCGTGGCGTATCTCGGAATACCCGGCGAAGTGGAACAGTTCGCGCACCCCGCCGGTGGAGACCGGTGCACGTCGATCAGTGTCCGGCCCGAGCTCTGGCGTGCGATCGCCGGTGACCACTGGACACTCGGCCGTTCGGATGTGTACGTCGATGCCCGCGTCGACCTTCTTCATCGGCGCCTGCTCCGTGCCGGCCGGACGGGCGACGTCCACTTCGCCCTCGCCGAGGAGGCCGTCCGGCTCGTCGCGGTCGTCGCGGTCGCCGCGTCACGGGCGCGGTCGCGTTCACACCGGCGCGGCGGCATTCCGGACCACGTAGTGGCCGCGGCGGCCCGCGCGGCGGTCCTCGACGACGAGCCCGGCTCGGACGGTTTGATACCGCTCGCCGGACGGTTCGGGGTGTCACCGTTCGCGCTCAGTCGTGCGTTCAGTGCAGTCATGGGCGTCTCGCTCACCAGGTACCGCAACAGGGTTCGGGTCGGGCGGGCGCTCGAGCGGATCGAGAACGGCGACCGTGACCTCGCCGGACTCGCCGCGGACCTGGGATTCTCGGATCAGGCGCACATGACCAGGACCATCGGGGCCCACCTCGGCGAGACACCCACCGCGCTGCGAACACTGTTGTCGGCCTGAACGACCCTCGACTTCTGTCGGTGGTCGATGCGAACATATGTTCGTGTCCGATTCGCCGCGCCCGCGCATCTCGAGTGGCGCCGAGGCGACCATCCTGCACGCCGACCTCGATGCGTTCTACGCCTCGGTGGAGCAGCGGGACGACCCCGGCCTGCGGGGTCGTCCGGTGATCGTCGGCGGCGGCGTCGTGCTGGCCGCGAGCTACGAGGCGAAGGCGTACGGGGTGCGCACGGCCAGCAGCGGTGCGCAGGCGCTGCGCCTGTGCCCGCACGCCGTCGTGGTGCGCCCACGAATGTCGGCGTACGCGGCCGCGAGCAAGGCGGTGTTCGAAGTCTTCGGCCGGACGACGCCCCTGGTCGAGGGACTGTCGATCGACGAGGCCTTCCTCGACGTCGCCGGTCTCCGCAAGATCGCTGGCGCGCCGGTCGACATCGCGGCGCGTCTGCGCCGGGACGTACGCGAGCAGGTGGGTCTGCCGATCACGGTCGGGATCGCGAGAACGAAGTTTCTCGCGAAGGTCGCCAGCGCGGTGGGCAAACCCGACGGACTGCTGCACGTGCCGCCGGACCGCGAGATCGAGTTCCTCCATCCGCTGCCGGTCGAAAGGCTGTGGGGTGTCGGCGCGGTGACGTCGGTCAGGCTCCGAGACGCCGGGATCGCCACCGTTGGGCAGCTCGCCCACCATCCCGAAGAGCTGCTCGTGTCCATCGTCGGACCCGCGGCGGGCCACCACCTCCACGCGCTCGCCTGGGCACGCGACCCGCGTCCCGTGCAGGTGGGGCGCAGGCGGAGATCCGTCGGCGCGCAGCACGCTCTGGGGCGCAGACCGAAGTCGAGGGAGGATGTGGACGCCGCTCTGGTGACGTTGGTGGACCGGGTGGCCGGCCGATTGCGCCGCGGCGAGCGGGTCGGGCGCACGGTGGTGCTCCGGCTGCGGTTCGACGACTTCACCCGGGTGACGCGTTCGCACACACTCGCGCAGCCGTCGGCTCAGACGCAGACGATCCTCACGACGGCCCGCGGCCTGCTGAACAACGCGATGCCGATGATCGAACGCAAGGGCATCACCCTCGTGGGAATCGCGGTGGCCAACCTCGAGGACGACTGCCCGCAACAGCTGGCGCTGCCGTTCGACCCGTACACGAGTAGTTCACTCGACAGCACGCTCGACAGTCTCCGCGACCGCTTCGGCTCCTCGGCCGTCACCCGCGCCGTGCTGCTGGGCCGGGATCAGGGTGTGACGGTGCCGATCCTGCCGGATTAGGCCGGCAGGATCGGCCACCGATCAGCTCGCGTCGAACTTTCGGGCCGCCAGCGACCGGACGATCCCGGCGCGGCCCTCGACCACCAGGCGGCGCAGGGCGGGCGGGTGGTCGCCGGCCAGGAATTCGTCGGCTGCCGCCACGGATTCCTCGCTGATCGACCACGACGGGTACAGACCCACGACGACGGTCTGCGCGACCTCGCTCGAACGCCGCTCCCACACCCCGGGAATGTCCGCGAAGTAGCGGGCCACGTACGGTGCGAGGATCTCGGACTGGCCGTGACCGGCGAATCCGCCGATGATCGAGCGGGCGGTGATGTTCGGCACGGAATCGTCGCCGACCACCCGGTTCCAGGCCTGTTCCTTCACCGCGGCCTGCGGGCGGACGGTGGCCGCGGCGGCGGCGTTGCGGGCACCTGCCGCGGTGGGGTCGCGTTCGGCTTCGGCGTCGATGAACGGCGTCTCGACGCCCTCGGCGTCGATCTCACCGGCCCCGGCGAGTGCGGTGACGAGACGCCAGCGCAGGTCCGTGTCGACGACGAGCCCCGGAAGCCCGACCGTCTCGGGTGCGGCGTCGAGCAGTTCCTGCAGCACCTCGGTGTGCCACGCCGACAGCTGCGCCCCCGCCAGCGCGTTGACGAACGCCAGCTGGTGGTCCGAACCCGGCTCGGCTTCCCGCGCCAGTTCGAGGAGCCGGTTCGCGAAGTCCGGCCAGCCGTGTTCCTTGGCCCACTCGGGTTCGGCGTAGCTGTGCAGCGCGGTCTGGGCCTGCATCAGCAGTCGCTGGACGACGCCGACCTCGGTTTCGGCGCCGACGCCGCGCTGCACGAGGGCGACGAAGTCCCGCGCCTTGAGTTCGGCCTGACGCGTCATCTCCCAGGCCGCCGACCACACCAGCGTGCGGGGGAGGGGCTCGTCGATGTCGCCGATGCGGTCGATGGCGGTGGCGAGCGAGTCGGGATCGAGCCGCAGCGAGCAGTACGTGAGGTCGTCGTCGTTGACGAGGATCAGCTGACCGCGTTCGACACCGACGAGTTCGGCGACGTCGGTGCGTTCGGTGGCGTCGAGGTCGAGTTCCACCCGCTTCGTGCGCACGAGCTTGCCGTCCCGGTCGTCGTACACGCCGACGGCGATACGGTGCACCCGTCGCTCACCGGCACCCGGTGCGGCGCCGGACTGCAGGACGGCGAACCGCGTGAACTTGCCGTCCGCGTCGACGTCGAATTCGGGGCGCAGGATGTTGAGCCCGGTGGTCTTGAGCCACTGGGCTCCCCAGTCGGACAGGTCGCGGCCCGACGACTTCTCGAGTGCGCCGAGGAGGTCGTCGAACGTGGCGTTGTCGAAGGCGTGGTCGCGGAAGTAGTCCCGCAGGCCGGACAGGAAGGGGTCGAGCCCGACATACGCGACGAGCTGCTTGAGGACCGAGGCGCCCTTCGCGTACGTGATGCCGTCGAAATTCACCTCGACCGCGGCGAGGTCGGGGATGTCGGCGGCGATTGGGTGGGTGGAGGGCAGCTGATCCTGCCGGTACGCCCAGGACTTCTCGACGTTGGCGAACGTGGTCCACGCGTTGGTGTATTCGGTGGCCTCGCTCTGGCAGAGCACGGAGGCGAACGTCGCGAAGGACTCGTTGAGCCACAGGTCGTCCCACCAGCGCATGGTGACGAGGTCGCCGAACCACATGTGCGCCATCTCGTGCAGGACGGTCTCGGCGCGCCGCTCGTACGACGCCCGCGTCACCTTGGACCGGAAGACGTAGTCCTCGAGGAACGTCACGGCGCCGGCGTTCTCCATCGCGCCCGCGTTGAATTCGGGGACGAACAGCTGGTCGTACTTCCCGAACGCGTAGGGGGTGCCGAAATTGCGGTGGTAGAACTCGAAGCCCTGCTTGGTTTCCGTGAACAGGCGCTCGGAGTCCATGTGCTCCCCGAGGGAGGCGCGGCAGTAGATCGCGAGGGGGATGTCGCCGTGCTCGTCGGAGTAGTTGTCGGTCCACTCCGCGTACGGGCCGGCGATGAGCGCGACGAGGTAGGTGCTCATCTTCGGTGTGGTGCGGAAGATGTGGCGGCCGGCGTCCGGCGCCACCGTCTCGACGGTCGCGGAGTTGGAGATCACCTTCCAGTCGGCGGGGGACGTGACGTGCACGTCGAACGTCGCCTTCAGGTCGGGCTGGTCGAAGCAGGCGAACATGCGCTTGGCGTCTGCGGTCTCGAACTGCGAGTACAGGTACACCGCGTCGTCGGTCGGGTCCACGAAGCGGTGTAGCCCTTCACCGGTGTGCGAGTACGCGCAGTCGGCCTCGACCACCAGTTCGTTGCGTTCCGCGAGATCGGTGAGTGTGATGCCGGTGGACTCGTCGTAGTTCGACACGTCGACGGGGGAGCCGTTCAGCGTGGCCGAATGCACACGGGCCGCGACGATGTCGACGAACGTGGACGCGCCGGGGGTAGCCCCGAACGTGACGGTGGTACGAGAGGAGAACGTCTCGACTCCGGGCTGACCTGTCCCGTCGGTGAGGTCGAGTTCGATCAGATAGTTGTCGACGGTCAGCAGTCCGGCTCGTTCGGCTGCCTGTTCGCGGGTCAGGTTCGGTGGGGCCACAGAGGTCTCCTCGTGATCGGCGGCGGTGCTCGTACTCGATGCTGCCATCCCATCACGAGTGGGCCGGGGGTGTTAACCAGTGGGCCGGGGGTGTTAACCGGACAGGTCGGCCAACGGCACCCCGGGGTCGGCCAGGCGGTCGGGATCGACCGGGGCGGACGACGACACCAGTTTCTTGATCTGATCGGTGACATCCCAGATGTTGACGTTCATGCCGGCGAGGACGTGGTTGTCCGCGTCGAGCCAGAAGGCCACGAACTCGCGTGCGGCGAAATCGCCGCGCACGACCACCCGGTCGTACGAATCGTGCGGGGCGTACCCCACATACTCCATGCCCAGATCGAACTGGTCGGTGAAGAAGTACGGCAGGTTCCCGTATTCCGCCTCGTGCCCGAGCATGGTGGCGGCGGCCACGGCCGGCTGGTTGCGCGCGTTCGCCCAGTGCTCGACCCGGATGCGGGTGCCGAGCTGCGGATGCTGTTGCGTGGCGATGTCGCCCACCGCGACGACGTCGGGGTCGCTGGTCTGCAACCCGGCGTCGACGAGAACGCCGCCGTCGACGTCGAGTCCGGCCCGCTCCGCGATCTCGATGTTGGGTGCCGCGCCGACGGCGACGAGGACCGCGTCGGCGGGCAGGACGGTGCCGTCGCCCAGCCGAACCCCGGTGGCCTTGCCGTCTTCGACGACGATCTCCTCGACCGTGGCGCCGAGGTGCAGTTGAACGCCGTGCTCGCGGTGGAGTTCGGCGAAGACCGAGCCGATCTCGGGGCCGAGGGAGCCGAGCAGGGGAACTTCGGCGGCTTCCACCACCGTCACGTCGGCGCCCTTCTCCCGCGCGGAGGCGCCCACCTCGAGGCCGATCCAGCCGGCGCCGATCACCACGAGTCGTCGGCCACCGGCGACCGCCTCGATGAGCTTGTCCGATTCGTCGATGGTGCGGAGGTAGTGGACGCCCTCGGCGTCGGACCCGGAGATCGGTGGGCGGCGCGAGCGCGAACCGGTCGCGAGGGCGAGCTTGTCGTATCCCAGCGTGGAACCGTCCGGCAGCGTCACGGTGTGGGCGGCGAGATCGAGGGCGGTGGCGGTGGTGCCGAGCCGCAGGTCCACGTGATGGTCGCGGTACCAGTCGCCGTTGTGGACGGTGAAGTCGCCGAGTGCCTTCTTGCCTGCGAAGTGTTCCTTCGACAGCGGAGGTCGCTCGTAGGGAAGATGTTCCTCCTCCGACAGGAGGATGATCGATCCGTCGAAATCCTTGTCACGCAATGCTTCTGCCGTCTTCGCTCCGGCGAGGCCGCCGCCGACGACGACGAACGTGCGAGTGGAGGACATGTGAGGATGCTCCCTTCCGGTCGACCACTTTCGACCCTACTGCCGCGAGCGGGGTCTCCGGGAAGGATTCCCGGAGGGGAGGTGTTGACTGGACGGGAATGTGTACATCACCGAGAAGGAGCATCACGTGAGTGCTGGGACTAACGCCGGGACCGCCAAGGACGTCGCTGATTTCTGGTTCGACCCACTGTGCCCGTGGTGCTGGATCACCTCGCGATGGATCCTCGAGGCCACGCAGGTGCGCGACCTGGAGGCGAACTTCCACGTGATGAGCCTGGCCGTCCTCAACGAGGGCCGGGATCTGCCGGAGGAATACAGCGAGCTCATGACCAAGGCGTGGGGCCCGGTGCGGGTGCTGATCGCGGCCGCGCAGAAGCACGGCGACGAGATCCTGCTGCCGCTGTACACGGCGATGGGCACGCTCATCCACAACGACGGCAACAAGGACTTCGGCGACGTGATCGTCAAGTCGCTCGCCGAGGTCGGGCTGCCGGCCGAACTGGCCGAGGCCGCCGAATCGGAGGAGTTCGACGCCGCACTGCGCGAGAGTCACGCCGCAGGCATGGACGCCGTCGGACCGGACGTGGGAACCCCGACCATCCACGTCAACGGTGTCGCGTTCTTCGGCCCGGTCCTGTCGCGGATTCCCCGCGGCGAGGACGCGGGCAAGGTGTGGGACGGTGCGGTCGCGCTGGCCGGCTACCCGCACTTCTTCGAACTCAAGCGCACCCGGACCGAGGACCCCCAGTTCGACTGAGCCCCGTCCCGGGCACGGTCACCGAGTGACGGGCCCGGCCGGGTCGGCCGCGTACTGCAGTTGCTGCGGATCGCGGTAGATCTGGCCGGGTTTCACGAACAGGTGACCGTGCCGGGTCCTGTTCCGCAGGGCGGCGGCGCGCCAGGTCAGCACCGGATGTCCCGACAGCAGATTCACGAACCACGGAAAGAACCCGCGTTCGGTGGTGGCCCGGTCGGCGAGTTCGTCGAAGCCGACGATGCTGACGAGGTATTTGCCCGCGCCGAGAACGCCCATCGCGCCGCGGGCGCCCTGGGGCCGCACACAGTAGCCGTGATTGTCTGCGGTGTATTCCATCGATCGGAACAGCGCCGACCCGACGACGGGAATGTAGTTGGCGGCGAACTGTCCCAGTTGCCGCCAGTAAGAGGCGTGACCGGCCGCGATGTGACCGACCTCGTGGCCGATGATGAAGGCGAGGGCGTCGGGCTCGCGGGCCTCGCCGCCGATCTCGAACAGATCGCTGTACACCACGACGAAGCGGCGGAAACCGTGTCCGGATGCGAACGCGTTGATCCGGCCGTTCCCGAGCACGACGTACGCGTCGGGCGGTTCGGTCATCCCGAACCGCGCAGCCGCCTCGGCCACCATCCGATACCCGTCGGGGAACTGGGTGGGCGTCATCTTGATCCCGTTCACCTGCTGCGAGCCGTAGAGCTGGCCGCGGCCGACGGCGATGAGGATCGGTGCGATCAGCACGATGAGCACCCAGGTGGACACCACGCCGAGGAAGAGTGCCGCGATCGCCGCGACGTAGGCGACCACGGTGAGAACGATCGCCGCCACGAGCAGCGGGATCTCCCACGAGTGCCGGGCGGGCCTGTCGTGCGGCATGAGGCCCGGCAACGGGACCGGAGGATTCCATCCCGTCCCGCCACTCCACTGGTGCTGCGCGGGGGCCTGCCGATGTCCCGGATACGCCTGTCCCCAGTTCTGTCCGTTGTCGGGATACATGCTGATCACGATAAGCGTCCCGGGCCCCTGACACGATTCGCGAGGACGCCTGACAGAATCACCAGTCATGCGCGTATACCTGGGTGCCGACCATGCCGGATTCGAACGTAAGAACGAGATCATCGAACACCTGAAGGCCGCGGGCCACGAGACCGTCGACTGCGGCGCTCATGTCTACGACGCCCTCGACGACTACCCCGCCTTCTGCATCGAGACGGCTCGTCGTGTCGTCGCCGACGAGGGCAGCCTCGGCATCGTGCTGGGCGGCAGCGGCAACGGTGAGCAGATCGCCGCGAACAAGGTGAAGGGTGCGCGATGTGCCCTGGCGTGGAGCGTCGAGACCGCGCAGCTGGCCCGCCAGCACAACAACGCTCAGCTGATCGGCCTCGGCGGCCGCATGCACTCCCTCGAGGAGTCCCTCGCGATCGTGGACGCGTTCCTCGCCGCCGAGTGGTCGAACGAGGAGCGCCACCAGCGCCGCATCGACATCCTGTCCGAGTTCGAGAAGACCGGCGTCGCCCCGGCCCTGCCCGAGGCCTGATCGTCCTTGCCCGAAGGTCACACCCTGCACCGGCTGGCCCGGCTGCACCAACGCCGGTTCGCCGGTGCGCCGGTGCGGGTGCTGAGCCCGCAGGGCAGATTCGCCGAGGACGCAGCCCTCGTCGACGGCCGCGTCCTCGTCAAGTCCGAGGCCTGGGGTAAACACCTGTGGCATCACTACGAGTCCGGACTGGTCGTGCACGTCCATCTGGGACTGTACGGAGCATTCACGGAATCGGCCGTTCCGATGGAACCGCCGGTCGGGCAGGTCAGGATGCGGATGGTCGGCGCCGAATTCGGCACCGACCTCCGCGGTCCGACGGCCTGTGAGGTTCTCCATCCGCCGCAGGTCGCCGCCATCGAGGCGCGGCTGGGACCGGATCCGCTGCGGAAGGACGCCGATCCCGACAAGGCGTGGAAACGCATCTCGGCGTCGAAGACCCCGGTCGGGGCACTGCTGATGGATCAGGCCGTGATCGCGGGCATCGGCAACGTGTACCGGGCGGAGGTCCTGTTCCGGCACGGCATCAACCCCGACCGGCCCGGCCGCGCGCTGTCCCGTGACGAGTGGGACGCGCTGTGGGCCGACCTCGTCGCCCTGATGAAGGTCGGGGTCCGCCGCGGCAAGATGCACGTCGTCCGTCCCGAGGACGATCACGGCGATCCGGCGTATGCGAAGGATCGTCCCCGGACGTACGTCTACCGGCGGGCGGGATCACCGTGCCGGATCTGCGGCACCCCGGTGGCCCACTCGGTCATGAAGGGCCGCAACCTCTTCTGGTGCCCGAGTTGCCAGCCCTCCTGACGGCCGGCTAGAAGTCGAACCCACCACCGAAGTCGAACCCGCCGCCGTCTCCGCCGCCACCGAAGTCGAATCCGCCGCCGTCGCCACCGGCGTCCCCGCCCATGTCGCCGCCGCCGTCCGCGCCTGCGTCACCGCCGTCGCCACCGCCGTCTGCGCCCGCGTCACCGGTGTCCTGGGACGCGTCGCCCGCTCCGCTCTCGAAGCCCTGCGCGTCGTACCCCACTCCGGCCATCCCGGAGAACATCGCCGAGAACAGGAACATCGAGCCCAGGCCCCACGCGCCTGCGACGAGAGCGGGCTTCCACCACGGCTCCGAGTACCAGCCGGCCGGAACCGGGCGTCCCGCGACGCGGCCGCCGGGGTAGTAGTTCGGTGTCTTCGACGACGGGTTCGGCGACGCCGCGACCTGCCGCCCCTCGAACTCGACCTCACGGTCCTCGGTGACCGCGCCCGCGGACTTCTGGCCGTCGATGGACGGAATCTCCGGGCCGGGGTCCATGCCCATGGCCGTGCGGGCGGCGCGGATGTAGTAGTGACCCTCGAGTGCCGTCTGCTTGGCGAGACGCGCCTGGACGGGCGTCGTGGCCTGATCGATCTGGGAGCCGGCGGCGGTGTAGCGCTCGGACGCGTCGGCGAGTGCCTGCTGGGAGGCGGTGTCGGATCCGGTGAGGCTGTACACCTGTCCGCCGAGCCGTTCGATGGCCTGGCGCGCGTCTGCCTTGGCGTCCTCGAGCTGGTTCGCGGTTTGCCCGGCGCGGTTGCTGCGGCTCCTCACCACCAGGAAGGCGACCGCCGCCACGATCACGAGAATGAGTAGCAGTTCCACGGTGGGCCTCCGGAGTTCTCGCGGACCGCCGGCTGCGGGGCTGCAACATCCACGAGTAGGGGACAAATCGGACATCTCCCAGAGTACTGACCGAAATCGTGGTTACGCGCTCGGCGAACGGGGGAGTGGTCCGGCGGAGGGCGAGTGGGGCCGCGCCCACCGTCCATGTGACGCATGTCATAGCGGATGCGGTCTCTGCGGCCGCCCTCGAACATGAAAAAAGGAGCGTTCCCTGGGGTGGGAACGCTCCTGTGTGGAGGGGATGACGGGAATCGAACCCGCGTAATCAGTTTGGAAGACTGAGGCTCTACCATTGAGCTACATCCCCGTGCATACGACTACCTGGGATCGCCATGCATGTCGTCTGCGATGAGTGACTGTACCCAACCTCGCTTTGGATTTCATAATCGGGGGGCCGTAGGATTCTTCCTCGGGTCCTCGCGAGGTTGGCGAGAGCCGGCTTCGACCGGGGTGTAGCGCAGCTTGGTAGCGCATCCGCTTTGGGAGCGGAGGGTCGCAGGTTCAAATCCTGTCACCCCGACCAGAACCACAGGGCAGGTAACTGCCGCACAGAAAAGCACGACCACACGAAGGAGCCAGTCCGTGAAGAGCACCGTCGAGCAGCTCAGCCCGACGCGAGTCCGTATCAACGTTGAGGTGCCCTTCGAGGAGCTCAAGCCTGATTTCGACAAGGCCTACAAGGCCCTCGCGCAACAGATCCGTCTCCCCGGCTTCCGTCCGGGCAAGGCACCGGCCAAGTTGCTCGAAGCCCGTGTCGGTCGTGGCGCAGTCCTGGAGCAGGTCGTCAACGACGCACTCCCGTCCCGCTACTCCGAGGCCGTCACCAGCGCCTCGGTGAAGGCGATCGGTCAGCCCGAGATCGAGATCACGAAGATCGAGGACGGCGAGCTCCTCGAGTTCACCGCCGAGGTCGACGTCCGTCCCGAGATCACGCTGCCCGACTACAGCGAGCTGAGCGTCACCGTCGATCCGATCGAGATCACCGACGAGGCCGTCGAGGAGCAGCTCCTGTCGCTGCGTCAGCGCTTCGGCACCCTCACCGGTGTCGAGCGTGCGGTCGAGGACGGAGACTTCATCTCCATCGACCTGTCGGCCACCGTCGACGGTGAGGCCGTTCCCGAGGCCACCGCGAGCGGTCTGTCGCACGAGGTCGGTTCGGGTCAGCTCATCGAGGGCCTCGACGAGGCCGTCGTCGGCGTCAAGGCCGGCGAGTCCAAGGAGTTCACCTCGACGCTCGTCGCCGGTGACCACGCGGGCAAGGAAGCTGTCGTCACCGTCACCGTCGGTACCGTCAAGGAGCGCGAGCTGCCTGCCGAGGACGACGAGTTCGCTCAGCTGGCAAGCGAGTTCGACACCCTCGACGAGCTGAAGGCCGACCTGCGTGAGCGCGTCGGACGCGTCCGCAAGGTCGAGCAGGCCGGTCAGATCCGCGACAAGGTCCTCGAGACCCTGCTCGAGACCGTCGAGGTCCCGCTGCCCGAGGCCGTCGTCAAGGCCGAGGTCGACGCTGCACTGCACGACGCCGTGCACGGTCTCGACCACGACGAGGAAGCGCTGAACAAGCTCCTCGAGGAGCAGGGCACGAGCCGCGAAGAGTTCGACAAGGACGCCAAGGAGAGCGCCGAGCGCTCGGTGAAGACCCAGCTGCTGCTGGACGCCATCGCCGACGCCTCCGACGTCACCGTCGGCCAGGACGAGCTCACCGAGCGCATCCTGTTCCAGGCGCAGCGCTACGGCATGGCCCCCGAGCAGTTCATCCAGCAGATCCAGCAGGCCGGCCAGCTCGGCGCCGTCTTCGCGGACGTGCGTCGCGGCAAGGCTCTCGCCGGTGTCGTCGAGCAGGCCACCGTCACCGACACCTCGGGTGCCGCTGTCGACACCGCCGAACTGTTCGGCAACGGTGAGGCCGACGCCGAGGAGGCTGCGTCCACGGACGAGGCTGCGTCGGATTCCGCCGAGGGCGAAGACCAGAAGTAATGCTGGTCGCGGGATGTTTCTCTCGCGTTCGGCTGTGAGTTGTTTTCCGCTTTGAGCGAAGTAGGGCGGCACCGGGACTCCGGTGCCGCCCTCCTTCGTTAGTGTCTGTGTCAGCAATCAACGATTTACGGAGAAGGCAGGTACCGTGACTTCCAATCACCTGGAGACTTTGCAGAGTCCCGCCATGACTTCAGCCACCGCTGGGTTGAACCTCAGCGACTCGGTGTACGAACGCCTGCTGCGCGAGCGCATCATCTTCCTCGGTACCCAGGTCGACGACGACATCGCGAACAAGCTGTGCGCTCAGATCCTGCTGCTGTCGGCAGAGGATCCCAGCCGGGACATCTCCCTCTACATCAACTCGCCCGGCGGTTCGGTCAGCGCCGGCATGGCGATCTTCGACACGATGCAGTTCGCCGAGTGCGACGTCGCGACGTTCGGAATGGGTCTGGCCGCGTCGATGGGTCAGTTCCTGCTCTCCGCCGGGGCCAAGGGCAAGCGGTACGCGCTCCCGCACGCGCGGATCATGATGCACCAGCCGTCCGCCGGAATCGGTGGTACCGCCAGTGACATCGCGATCATGGCCGAGCAGTTCGCGCACACCAAGCGCGAAATGGCCGAGCTGATCGCCGAGCACACCGGTCAGACGGTCGAGCAGATCACCGCCGATTCGGATCGTGACCGCTGGTTCACCGCACAGCAGGCTCTCGAATACGGTTTCGTCGACCACGTCGTCTCCCGCGCGGCGCAGGCGGGCGGGACGGGGCTGTAGCGGCCCGGCTTCCTCACTGACCGCTCCCACACATCCTTTGGAGAACTGATGACCAACCTGTTCGATCCCCGCAGCCTGGGAGGCCAGGCGCCCGCAGGCCCCGAGTCTCGCTACATCCTGCCGTCGTTCATCGAGCACTCGAGCTACGGCGTCAAGGAGTCCAACCCGTACAACAAGCTGTTCGAGGAACGCATCATCTTCCTCGGCGTGCAGGTGGACGACGCGTCGGCCAACGACGTGATGGCTCAGCTGCTCGTTCTCGAGTCGCTGGACCCCGATCGCGACATCACCATGTACATCAACTCGCCGGGTGGCTCGTTCACCTCGCTGATGGCGATCTACGACACCATGCAGTACGTCCGCGCCGACATCACGACGGTGTGCCTCGGCCAGGCGGCCTCGGCTGCCGCGGTGCTGCTGGCGGCCGGTAGCCCCGGCAAGCGTCTCGCCCTGCCGAACGCTCGTGTCCTCATCCATCAGCCCGCCACCGGCGGCATCCAGGGTCAGGTCTCCGACCTCGAGATCCAGGCTGCCGAGATCGAGCGGATGCGTCGCCTGATGGAGACCACCCTCGCGAAGCACACCGGCAAGGATGCCGACGTGATCCGCAAGGACACCGATCGCGACAAGATCCTCACGGCCGCCGAGGCCAAGGAATACGGAATCATCGACGACGTGCTCGAGTACCGCAAACTCAGCGCCCAGAAGTGATTTCCTGCCGCCCCGGCTCGGGCGACACGCCGTTACGGCGCGGTTGCCGCGAGCCGGGTGCGGGATCGGCAAGGCTGGCTTTCCCGGAAGATCGGTGCGCGAATCACCGACAACCAGTCGACCTCGCTCGCGATCTGCGGGTACGGTCACATAACGGGCTTTCGTTTTCGGTCGGTGCGCGCACGGCGTGGGATCGGTTCGATGGTTGCACGTAGACGAAGGAAGTAGGGACCTGACGAGATGGCACGCATCGGTGACGGCGGGGATCTGCTCAAGTGCTCTTTCTGCGGTAAGAGCCAGAAGCAGGTCAAGAAGCTCATTGCTGGGCCTGGGGTGTACATCTGCGACGAGTGCATCGACCTGTGCAACGAGATCATCGAAGAGGAGCTGGCCGAGTCCAGCGAGGTGAAGCTCGACGAGCTGCCGAAGCCGGCCGAGATCCGGGATTTCCTCGAGAATTACGTGATCGGCCAGGATGCCGCCAAGCGGACTCTCGCCGTTGCGGTCTACAACCACTACAAGCGCATCCAGGCCGGTGACAAGGGTCGTGATGCGCGCGGCGAGACGGTCGAGCTGGCGAAGTCGAACATTCTCATGCTCGGTCCCACGGGCTGCGGCAAGACGTATCTGGCTCAGACGCTGGCGAAGATGCTCAACGTCCCGTTCGCGATCGCCGATGCGACGGCGCTCACCGAAGCCGGCTATGTCGGTGAGGATGTCGAGAACATCCTCCTCAAGCTGATCCAGGCCGCCGACTACGACGTCAAGCGCGCCGAGACCGGCATCATCTACATCGACGAGGTCGACAAGATCGCCCGCAAGAGCGAGAACCCGTCGATCACGCGGGACGTGTCCGGTGAGGGTGTGCAGCAGGCTCTGCTGAAGATTCTCGAGGGCACGCAGGCCAGCGTGCCGCCGCAGGGCGGTCGCAAGCACCCGCATCAGGAGTTCATCCAGATCGACACGACGAACGTCCTGTTCATCGTGGCGGGCGCGTTCGCCGGCCTCGAGCGGATCGTGTCCGATCGCGTGGGTAAGCGCGGCATCGGTTTCGGCGCCGAGGTGCGGTCGAAGGCGGAGATCGACACGCAGGACCACTTCGCAGAGGTCATGCCGGAAGACCTGATCAAGTTCGGGCTGATCCCCGAGTTCATCGGACGTCTGCCGGTCGTGGCGTCGGTGACGAACCTGGACAAGGAATCGCTCGTCCAGATCCTGTCCGAGCCGAAGAACGCGCTGGTCAAGCAGTACAACCGGTTGTTCGACATGGACGGCGTGGAGTTGGAGTTCACCACGGACGCGCTCGAGGCCATCGCCGACCAGGCGATCCTCCGCGGCACCGGTGCTCGTGGACTCCGCGCGATCATGGAGGAAGTCCTCCTGCCGGTCATGTACGACATCCCGAGCCGTGACGACGTCGAGAAGGTCGTGGTCAGCGCCGAGACGGTCAACGACAACGTGCTTCCGACCATCGTTCCGCGCAAGCCGGAGCGGGGAGAACGCCGAGACAAGTCCGCCTAGGCGGGAGCGCGCTGTATCCTGGGTGCGAACTAACTCACTAGTTCGTACAAATGGAGGTAATGCGCGCGATGACCGCTCCCGGACCGATCTTTGTTCTCAACGGCCCCAACCTGAACCTGCTGGGGCAGCGGCAGCCCGAGGTGTACGGGCGGGAGACGCTCGACGATGTCGTGGAGTTGTGCCGCACGGCTGCCGCGAAGGCTGGACGTGAGATCGTCGCGCGGCAGTCCAATCACGAGGGCCACCTGATCGACTGGGTGCACGAGGCCCGGACCACGGCGTCGGGCGTCGTGATCAACCCCGGCGGTTTCACGCACACGTCGGTGGCGCTGCGCGACGCCCTGGTGACGCTCGAGGTGCCGCTCGTCGAGGTGCACATCAGCAACGTGCACGCCCGCGAGGAATTTCGGCACCACTCGTACGTGTCCGGGGTCGCGACCGGTGTGATCGCCGGACTCGGAATCCTCGGCTATGCGCTGGCCGTCGACTTCATCTGCAACAAGGGCTGACGCCGCCATGGGACGACAGGTTCGTACGAGCGTTGCCACGGTATCCCTGAGCGGATCGCTGGAGGAGAAGGTTACCGCGATCGCGGCGGCCGGGTTCGACGGATTCGAGGTGTTCGAACCCGATTTCGTGAGCTCGCCGTGGTCGCCGCGTGAGCTGGCTTCCCGCGCAGCGGATCTCGGACTCACACTCGATCTGTATCAGCCGTTCCGCGATCTGGACTCCGTGGACGACACGACGTTCGCGCGCAACCTGATCCGAGCCGAGCGCAAGTTCGACATCATGGAGCAGCTCGGCTGCGACACCCTGCTGGTGTGCTCGTCGCCGTTGCCCGAGGCGGTGCGGGACGACGCTCGCCTGACCGAGCAACTCCACACTCTCGCCGAGCGCGCACACAGCCGGGGTCTCCGCATCGCCTACGAGGCGCTGGCCTGGGGCACGCACGTCAACACGTACCGGCACGCGTGGAAGATCGTGCAGGACGCGGACCATCCTGCCCTCGGTACCTGCCTCGACAGCTTCCACATCCTCTCCCGCGGCGACGACCCGTCCGGCATCCGCGACATCCCGGGGGAGAAGATCTTCTTCCTCCAACTCGCCGACGCGCCCCGCATGTCGATGGACATCCTGCAGTGGAGCCGGCACCACCGGAACTTCCCGGGGCAGGGCAACTTCGATCTCGCGACGTTCGGCGCGCACGTCCAGGCCGCTGGATACACCGGACCGTGGTCGCTCGAGATCTTCAACGACACGTTCCGGCAGTCGTCCACGGGGCGCACGGCCGCCGACGCGCACCGCTCGCTGCTGTACCTCCAGGAGGAGGTCGCACGCGTGCAGGCCGAGCGCGGTGAGGACACCGGTCGCGGCCTGACGCTGTTCGAGCCGCCGCCGCGCGCACCCCTCGAAGGCATCGTGTCGCTCCGGCTCGCGGCCGGTCCGGGCAAGGATTCCGACCTTCGGCAGGCGCTGCAGCACATCGGATTCCGTCTGGTGGGCCGGCACCGCAGCCACGACCTCCAGTTGTGGCGGCACGGCCGGATGACCATCGTGGTCGATGCGACCGCGGGCACGGTGTGGACCGCTCCGGGTCTGCCTGCGCACCTGCCGGTGCTCACCCAGATCGGTATCCGGTCGAGCGATCCCGACGCGTGGGGTGAGCGCGCCGCGGCGCTCGAGGTCCCGGTGCACGAGGTCCTGTTGCCCGGTGTCGACACCGCACCCGAATCGGATGTGGTGCGTCTCAAGATCACCGACGCGACGTCGCTGGATCTGCGCGGCCCGGGCAGCGCCGCGTCGTGGCAGTCGGCGTTCGATCTGTATCCGACGGAGTCGCGCTGGCAGGATGAGGTGCCCGTCTTCACCGGTGTCGATCACGTGGCGCTCGCCGTGCCGTCCGACAACTGGGACGGCATCATGCTGCTGCTCCGTTCGGTGTTCGCGATGGCGCCGCACGAGGGCCTCGATGTCACCGACGCGGTCGGAATGATGCGCAGTCAGGCGCTGACGATGGATCAGACGGGTGCGGACGGCGTCGACCGTCCGCTGCGCATCTCCCTGAACATGGTTCCGGGTGCGGTGTCGGGCAACTCCCACATCGCCGCGGCTCGGCGCGGCGGCATCAGTCACGTCGCGTTCTCGTGCACGGACATTTTCACCGCCGCCGCGACCATGCAGTCCAACGGGTTCGAGCCCCTTGTGATTTCGCCGAACTACTACGACGACCTCGAGGCCCGCTTCGGGCTCTCCCGCGAACTCCTGGACCGGATGAGCGGGTCGGGCATCATGTACGACCGTGATGCGCACGGCGAGTTCTTCCATCTGTTCACCCAGACGGTGGGCGCCGACCTGTTCTTCGAGGTGGTGCAACGCGTCGGCGGTTACGAGGGATACGGGGACGCGAACTCCGCGATGCGTTTGGCGGCCCAGTTGCGGGCGGCTGGCTGAGCGGTCGATTCGAAGGTCACGGAGCCCGCGGTCACGACCGCGGGCTCCGTGACTTCGGACACTTTTGGAGCGTGACCACTGTCGTCGATGTGGGCCCACGGGGTGCATGTGACTGATGAGGTCGAGTAATCCAGTTCGAGACCTTGACCCCGTCCGAGTGTGTCAACGCGACGCGCAGGATTCGGCCCGATCCGTACTAACCTGTGTCGAAACCGTGACCGTTTCGTTATCGATCACGCACTCGACAGAGGAATGTGGTTTTGGCTCTACACCCGAACACCGTCCCGCAAGCCCGGCGCACCCGGCGCCTCCGTTCGACGAAGACCTCCCGTAGACGGCTGGTCGCGACCTCGCTGGCAGCCGCTGCACTGCTCGCATCCGGGGGGATCGCCTCCGCGGCCACCGGTGAGGTAGCGCAGGCGTCGACCGAGACGGGCATGTCTCTCTCGACGCCGCCCCAGTTCCTACAGGTCACGCGCCCGGTACCCGTCGACTACGCCGAGCAACTCCAGCGCGCCGCCCAGCGTGAGGTCGAGCGGCTGGCGTTCGAGAAGGCCGAGGTCGAGCGGCTGGCTCGCGAGGCCGCCGAACAGGCCGCGCGTCAGGCTGCGGCCGAGGAAGCGGCGCGTCGACCCGCCGTGCTGGTCCCGGCCGTCGGCACCTTCACCTCAGGCTTCGGCCCGCGGTGGGGCACGAACCACAACGGGATCGACATCGCGAACTCCATCGGCACCCCGATCAAGGCTGTCACCAACGGCACCGTGATCGAGAGCGGTCCGGCGTCGGGATTCGGGTTGTGGGTCCGCATCCAGCAGGACGACGGCACCACCGGCGTGTATGGCCACATCGACACTTCACTGGTGTCGGTCGGGCAGCAGGTCCGGGCCGGCGACCAGATCGCCACCATGGGCAACCGGGGTCAGTCGACCGGACCGCACCTGCACTACGAGGTGTGGGCGGTCAACGGAACCAAGATCGATCCGGCGGGCTGGTTCCAATCGCGCGGCGTCCCCGTCCCCCAGGGGCAGGGCTAGGCGCGGGCGAGTCGCCGATCCACGCCGTCACGGCTGGTTGTACGGGGTGACCACCCGGATGGGTGACGCCGCGGTCGCGACTCCACCGAGCGCGCCCCGGGCCTGCAGCAGCATGCGGCACGCCAGATGGGCGTCGGCCCGGAGGTCGTGGTGCAGCACCGCGGAGAGCGTGCCCGCGCGCAGCAGCCGCGTGTTGTCCTCGTCGAGGTCGTGGGCGATGAACACGCGGCAGGCGCGGCCGGTGCGTTCGAATGCGCGGGTGGTGGCCACGTTGCCGCCGCCGATCGAGTAGACGGCCGCGATGTCCGGGTTCTGTTCGAGGGCCCGGAGGACGAGGCTCTCGATGGTCGCGTCCAGCCCGTCGCTCTCGGCGATGTCGATCACCGCACGGTCGGTGCCGAAACTTCGCAGTGCGGCGCGGAACCCCATCTCCCGTTCCTCCTCGCCCCGGAAGGCGTTGCTGCTCAGCGTGATCAGGACGGTGGACGACACCTCGCCGAGCCACTGGTCGACGAGATAGGCGGCGGTCGCCCCCGCGGCCCGGTTGTCGATCCCGACGTAGCCGGCCCGCGAGCTGCCCGGCACGTCGGTGGCATAGGTGACCACCGGGATCCCCGCCGCAGTGAGCCGGTCGATGGCCTCGACGACCTCGACGGAGTCGGGCGCCTTGACGATCACGCCCTGCGTGCCGCGGGCCCCGATCCGATCAAGGGTCTCGACCATCGCGGGTGTGGAGCCGGTTTCCCGGAAATGGAACCGTGAGCGCACGACGGCGGGAGCGAGAGCGGGCAGTTCCGCCTCCACGGCCGCGCGGAACGCGGTGGTGAAGCGCTCGGGTGACTGCATGACGACGTCGACGAGGAACTTGCGCCCACTCAGCTTGAGCTGAGTGCGTTGTTTGTCGAGATCGCGGATCGCCTGCTGCACTTCCGCTCTCGTCGATTCCCGTACTCCGGGGCGTTCGTGGAGCACGCGGTCGACGGTCGCCTCGCTCAATCCCGACTGCTGGGCGATCTCACGGACCTTGTAGCGGTGCTTCACGGCCGGCTCCTGAGGTGAAAATGATGGATTTCTGCTGTTGTTCGGCGCTCACATCACAGCAAGACTATCCCCATGACCATCACGACTCCTCCGCCGACCGGCCGGCGTGAGTGGATCCGCGACTCCGACTCCGACTGTGACCTCGACTCGTTTCGCGCGTCCATTGACCGCTCGACGAACCTCGCCGACTACCCGTTCGCTCACTCCGTGGAACGGAACGTCCTGCTGTACCGCAGTGACTCGCTGATGCCCCACCTCGACGACGCGCAGTCCCGCCGCGCCGTGCAGACCGAACTCGTGCGCGCGCTCACCGACGGACCCGGAATCGTGGTGTTCCAGAACGCCTTCAGCGATCTCGCGGTGGTGGATCGCGCCACGGAACAATTCGATCTCCTCATCGCGCAGCAGCACGTGTCGGGTGGCGTGGTGGGTGACCACTTCGGCAAGGCGGGCGCCAACGACCGCATCTGGAACGCCGCGCAGAAGCTGGCTCTCGGCGCCCCGGAGGTGTTCGCCGAGTACTACTCCAACGACATTCTCGCGCTGATCTGCCAGAGCTGGCTGGGGCCGCTGTATCAGGTGACGTCGCAGGTCAACGTGGTCAACCCCGGCAGTGCCGCGCAGGTGCCGCATCGGGACTACCACCTCGGCATCGTGCCCCGGGACGAGCTGACCGAGTATCCGGCGCACCTGCACCGGATGTCGGCCACCTTGACACTGCAGGGCGCGGTGGCGCACTGCGACATGCCCGTCGAGAGCGGACCCACCCTGTATCTGCCGTACTCGCACCTGTTCGAGGCGGGCTACCTGGCGTTCTCCCGGCCGGAGTTCGTCGAGTTCTTCCGCGACAGTCACGTTCAGCTGCCGCTGCGGAAAGGCGACGCGGTGTTCTTCAACCCGGCGCTCTACCACGGTGCAGGCCACAACCGTTCGGACGCGATCCGGCGGACGGCCAATCTGCTGCAGATCTCGTCGCCGTTCGGCCGGGCGATGGAGGTGCTGGACCGGGAGGCGATGGCGAACGCCGTATATCCGGCCCTGTTGGCACGGCAGAGTGCCGGAGCGAGCGAGTGCACCCTTCGCAATGCCGTCGTCGCGACGGCCGAGTGCTACCCGTTCCCCACCAACCTCGACCACGATCAGCCGGTGCACAGTCTCGCGCCGGCCACTCAGGTGGACACGGTGTGGGAAGCATTGCGGGCAAACGCCGATCCGGCGGTGCTCGCCGAGCGTCTGGCCGAGCAGACCACCCGGCGGCGGCCGTGAGCGGGATTGTCGACACGGCCACACTGTCACTACAACAGCACCGTCCGGTGCGATGGGATGAAACACGACGATGACGATTCGACTTGCAGGCGCACCGATTTCGTGGGGAGTGTGTGAGGTGGAAGGCTGGGGCCACCAGCTCGGCCCCGACCGGGTGCTCACCGAAATGCGTGACGCCGGCCTCGCTGCCACCGAACTCGGTCCGGACGGATTCCTCCCCTCGGAGCCGCACGAGCTGACGAACACTCTCGCCCGTTACGACCTGACTGCGGTCGGGGGCTTCGTCCCGGTACTGCTCCACGATCCGGATCACGACGCGGTCGCTGCTGTCGGCGGGGCGATCGACTCACTCCTCGCGTCGAGGTCGGAGGTGATGGTCCTGGCGGCGGTGACGGGAGCCATCGGTTACGATTCACGACCGGAACTCGACGACTCGGGATGGAAGACGTTGTTGCGCAACCTGGACCGCGTGTCGTCGGCCGCTGCCGACCGGGGGCTCCGGGCGGTGATCCACCCCCACGTGGGGACGATGATCGAGAACCGCGCCGAGGTGGACCGCATCCTGGACGGCTCGTCGATCCCGCTGTGCCTGGACACCGGACACCTGCTGATCGGCGGCACCGACCCCCTCGACCTCGTCACCACGGCCCCCGAGCGGATCGCGCACGCGCACCTGAAGGACGTCGATGCGGCGCTTCTCGGGCGGGTCCGGGCGGGCGAACTCACCTACACCGAGGCCGTCGCGCAGGGGATGTACACGCCACTGGGCACCGGAGACGTGGATATCGCCGGGGTGGTCGAGCGGCTGCAGAATCAGGGTTACGACGGTTGGTACGTCCTCGAACAGGACACCATCCTCGCGTCGGAACCGGAAGGCGAAGGCCCCGTGCGGGACGTCGTCCGGAGCGTCGAATACCTGAGGAGCATCACGAAGTGAGGCCATTGCCTCTGCGCTGAATCGGGGTGCCGGCGGGGACGCGGCTACGACCGGGCCGGACCGGTCGTGCCGCGCACCACCAGGTGGGGGTCGATCACGAAATCCTGCGGGACGAGGTCCTCGTCCTCGAGTCGCCCGATGGCGAACTGCACGGCGCGCCGCGCCAGACCCTCCGTGTCCTGCCGCACGGTGGTGAGGTCGATCCGCGACAACTGTGCCAGGTGGCTGTCGTCGTACCCGACGATCGAGATGTCGCCGGGCACGTCGACGTGGGCGCGGGTGAACACGTCCATGAGGCCGATGGCGCAGCGGTCGTTGCCGGCGAGCACCGCGGTCGGCAGGCGGTCCTCCGCCAGTAGGGTGTTCGCGGCGGCGACACCTGCGTCCTCGGTGTGCTGACCGGGAATGACGCGAATGTGGTCGGAGAGGTCGTGCTTGCGCGTCGCCGCGAGGTACGCGCGACGACGCTCGGGTGACCCCGGGTCCGCTCCGCCGTCGACGTGCACGATGTCACGATGTCCCAGTTCGACGAGGTGGTCGACGGACTGCCTGATGCCCTTGGCGTCCGCGGTCCGCACGGTGTCGACGGCGGTGTGGGGGAGTGCGCGGCCGACGACGGTGACGACGGCACGGTCCGCGAGCGTCCGCAGATAGTCGGCCTCGGACAGCGGACCGAGCAGGATCAGGCCTTCGCACCGGTGACTGAGAAGCGCTTCGATCGCCTTGTGTTCGTCCCGGGCGGGTGCGCTCGCGGAGAGCAGGACTTCGTATCCGGCGGCCTCGGCCTCCGCGTAGATGGTTCCGATCAGGTCGGCTTGGAAGGTCTGGTGGACGTCGATGAGCACACCGAGGGTGCGACTGCGCCCACGGGCGAGCATGCGGGCGGCCCGGTCGAGCCGGTAGCCGAGTTCGTCCGCGGCCTGGAGGACGCGTTCCCGCGTCTCGTCGGAGGCGCCGGGTTTGTTGCTGAAGATCAGTGACACGAGGGTGCGCGACACCCCGGCCCGCGTCGCGACATCGGCCATCGTGGGGCGTCGGTGCAGGCCGGCGGGTAGCCGTTCCGCACCGTCGTGCGCGGTGGCTCGATCGTCGAGCATCTCGATCTCCCTCGGTCGCGTCGTCAGGGACATTCTCACGCATCGCGTCATCTGCCCTTGACACCCTCTGTGATTCACATCATAGTAGGTAACTGAAGCGCGTTAGTGAAGCGCTTCAGTCCAGGAGAGAACGCCCCGTCGGCTGCATCGAGCCGAGCGCACTCGGGCGATATCGACACACGTGAACCGATCTTCCGTGTCGCGATGCGTGAGCATTCCCCAGAAAGGCCATACACCTGATGTCGACAACCCACTCGGCTGCCAGTGCCCGCGGAAGCGGCGGCGCTGCGCGTAACGAGCGCAGTCACAAACGCTTCCTGACCAAGCTCACCGTCATCTCCACGCTCGGGGGACTGCTGTTCGGCTACGACACCGGTGTGATCTCCGGTGCGCTGCTCTACATGAAGGACGAGCTGAACCTCAGCGCGGTCGGCGAAGCCACTGTCGTGAGCTCGCTGCTCTTCCCGGGTGCCGCCGTCGGTGCGCTGCTCGGAGGCCGGTTGTCGGACGCTCTCGGTCGCAAGCGCACGCTCCTCGTCTGCGCGGGACTGTTCCTCGTCGGCGCCCTCGGGTGTGCGATGGCCCCCAACGTGGAGATCATGGTGCTGGCCAGGATCGTCCTCGGGCTCGGTGTGGGCGCCGCCGCCGTCACCTGCCCGCTCTACCTGGCCGAGATGGCGCCGGTCGAGCGCCGCGGTCGGATGGTCACCATCAACGAACTGATGATCGTCACCGGTCAGATGCTCGCCTTCTCGATCAACGCGCTACTCGATCACCTGATCGAGGATCCGACGGTGTGGCGGTACATGCTGGCCATCGCCTCGGTGCCCGCGGTACTCCTGCTGCTCGGCATGCTCGCGCTCCCGGATTCGCCGCGGTGGTACGCGTCGAAGGGCCGGTTCGCCGAAACCCGCAGGACGCTCGAATTGAGCCGCAGCGAGTCGGAGGCCGCAGTCGAGTACGCCAGCATCAGCGTCCACGCCGCCCGCGACCGGAACTCGAAGGTCAGTGGAGCCGTCCACTATCTGCGCGACTATCCCTGGATGCGCCGGATCCTCTGGATCGGCTGCGGTCTGGCCATCGTCCAGCAGGCAACGGGTATCAACACGGTCAACTACTACGCCCCGACGATCCTGGAACAGAGCGGGTTGGGTGTCAGCGCGTCCCTGGTTGCCACCATCGCGGTCGGTGTCACGTCGGTGGTCATGACGATTGTCGGAATCATCCTGCTGGGCTTCGTGAATCGTCGCACGATGCTGCTGACCGGATTCATCGGTGTGGCATCCTCGCAGGCCGCGCTGTCCCTGGTGTTCCTGCTGCCCTCGTCCACCGGCCGCAGCTACATCATCCTCGCCGCGATGATGGTGTTCGTCGCCTTCGTGCAGTGCTTCATCGGAACCTGCGTGTGGTTGCTGCTCTCGGAGATCTTCCCGATGGCCATCCGCGGGTTCGCCATGGGCCTCGCGGTCTTCGTGCTCTGGACGACGAACGCCTTGATCTCGTTCGTCTTCCCGATCCTGAACTCGGTCCTCGGATCCACCGGAACCTTCGGCCTGTTCGTCCTCGTCAACCTCATTTCGGTGTACTTCGTGTACCGCTTCGTCCCGGAAACCAAGGGTCGCAGCCTCGAAGAGTTGGAGGACCGCCTCGGCGCAGGCAAGCCCGACGCGTCGGCTGCGGGAAGCACCGCCGCCGTCGCCACCCACTGATCGCTGGATCTCAGGCACCGGCGCCGCCGCCTTCGGGTGGTGGTGCCGGTGCGTGGTGGTGTGTGGCCCGCCTCCCGAGCAGGTCGTGTAACAATTTCGCGTCCTGCTGGTCGTGGGAGCGCTCGATGAGCAGTCGGAGGGCGCGGGGAGGTCTGCACCGATTGTGGGTGAGGTGAGATCGTCGCCTGCACCGCGCTTTTCCGGATGGCAGCGAGGACCGGCAACGCTTCCTCACCGAGGCGCGCACGCAGTTCGTTGCTTTCCCGATCGCTCACGGCCCGAATCCTCGACCGCGCCCGTGAGTGCCCGACGAGCCCAGAGACTCCTCAACCACGCACGGGGAGCGGAGCTCCGTTCAGTAGTGCGTCCCTGGCCATCGTCGCGGCCCCGATCCGCTGGGCCGATTCGCCGAGTTGGGTTTCCCGGATGCGGGCGAGGGGACGGTGCCCGGAACCGGTTGCGAGAGAGGCGTAGACGTCTCGCGCGTGGTCGAGGAACAGCGGAGCCGAACCACTGACACCACCGGAGACGACGACGAGATCGGGGTCGTAGACGTCACCGACGATGGCGAGTCCGACGCCCAGCCACCGTGCGAACTCCTCCATGGTGCGCACGGCGAGCGGGTCGCCGTCCCGCGCGGCGCTCGCGATGCGGCGGCCGGTGAGCGATCCCGGGTCGCTCGCGACCTCGCGTGCGAGCAGCGTGGAAGTCGCCGGGTCGGCGGCGAGGAGCTCGATTGCCGTGTCGACGAGAGCTGTTCCGCTGCAATACCGTTCCCAGCACCCCCGTTTACCGCACGCGCACGGTCTGCCGCCCGGCACCACCTGGAGGTGACCCAGCTCGGGGGCGACGCCGTAACTGCCCCGGTAGAGCGTGCCGTCGATGAGCAGAGCCGCACCGATGCCGGTGCCGATCGCGACCATCACGACATTGCGACCACCGGCGGCGGCACCGAACCGGTGCTCCGCCCACGCCGCCGCGTTCGCGTCGTGTTCGAGGACTACCGGCAGTCCGAGCCGGTCACTCAGATCGTTCGCGACCGGCACGTTCTTCCACGGCAGGTGCGGGGCGAATCGCACCGTGGTGAGGTCGGAGCTGATGAATCCGGCCACGGCGAGACCGACGGCGGCGATCCGATGACGGGACGCGAGCTCGCGGACGGCACGGTCGAGCGCGTCCTCGAGGGCTTTCGCCGACTGCGGTGTGGGTGCCTGGACGGAGTCGAGTACCTCGCCGGTGTCGTCGACCACACAGGCACGGATACTGGTACCACCGACGTCGATGCCGACGGTGAGAGCGGAAGCAGGCACGGAGGCGACGGTACTCACCGTGCCGAGGCCGTCGCCGCCTCGGGTACCGCCCGGGAATCTTCCCAGGCGTCGAGCCGGTTGATGGCTGTCCTCGCGACCACCTGTTGCTCCGTGACCGCCAGGTGTCCCCGGGTCCTGCCCAGGAACGACCAGGTCCAGGAGATGGCGGTCGCGAGTCGGCTCTTGAAGCCGACGATGTAGACCAGGTGGATCAGGAGCCAGCGCAGCCAGGCGAGCAGCCCGGTCAGTTGGAGGCGGCCGACCTTCGCGACCGCGTGGAAGCGGGAGATCATGGCCATGCTGCCCTTGTCCGTGTATCGGAACGGGGCGCGTTCGGGCTTGTCGCGACCTTTCCGGTGGGCGCGCACCTCCGCGGCGATCAGCTGCGCGGCGTAGCGGCCGCCCTGGATCGCGACCTGGGCGACGCCGGGAAGGCCGTCGCGGTTCATCATGTCCCCGACGACGAAGACGTTGCTGTGGCCGGGGAGGGTGAGGTCGGGTTCGACGAGGACACGGCCCGCGCGGTCGGTGTCGGCGCCGGTCTGTTCGGCCAGTTGCCGGCCCAGCGGGCTGGCTGCGACGCCGGCGGACCAGATCTTGCAGGCGGCCTCGATCCGCCGCTCCCCGTCCTGGTCGCGGACAGTGAGTCCGTCGTCGTCGACGTCGGTCACCATCGCGCCGAGCTGGATCTCGACGCCGAGATCCTCCAGCGTGTCGGCGGCAGCTCGACGCAGTTTGTCGTCGAAGGGCGGGAGCACCGTGGGCGCCGCGTCGAGCAGGATGATCCGCGCGTCACGGGGATCGATGGTGCGGTAGGCGCCGGCGAGAGTGCGGTGTGCGAGCTGGGCGATCTCGCCGGCCATCTCGACTCCGGTGGGCCCGGCGCCGACCACGACGAACGTCAGGAGTCGCGCCCGCTCGGCGGGATCGGTGCTCACCTCGGCGCTTTCGAAGGCGCCGAGGATGCGGCCGCGCAGCTCGAGGGCGTCGTCGATCGTTTTCATTCCGGGTGCGTGCTCGGCGAAATGGTCGTTGCCGAAATAGGATTGGCGGGCGCCCGCCGAGACGACGAGGCTGTCGTACTCGGTGACGGTGGTGCGGCCGCGATGTGTGGAGGTGACGGTCCGATCGGCGACGTCGATCTTCTCGACTCCGCCGATCAGGACGGACGCGTTCTGCTGGTCCTCGAGGACGAGCCGGGTCGCGGGCGCGATCTCACCCTCGGACAGGATTCCCGTCGCCACCTGGTACAGCAACGGCTGGAACAAGTGGTGTGTCGTGCGATCGATCAGAGTGACATCGACGTCCGTCCGTTTCAGAGCCTTGGTGGCGAAGAGGCCGCCGAATCCCGATCCGATGACCACGACCCGATGACGGCGGGCGAGAGAGGTGTCGCTCATGAAGTTCCTTTCGATCGAACGGACTCCGCGCCGGACCGCGGACGGTCCGGCGCGGAGAACCAGTACCTATGCGTTCTGGGGGAAGCCGAGGTTGAGTCCGCCGTGGCTGGGGTCGAGCCAGCGGGTGGTGACGACCTTGCCACGGGTGAAGAAGTGGACGCCTTCGGTGCCGTGGGCGTGGCTGTCGCCGAAGAGGGAGTTCTTCCAGCCGCCGAAGGAGTAGTACGCCATGGGGACGGGGATGGGGACGTTGATGCCGACCATGCCGACCTCGACCTCGTTCTGGAACCGTCGGGCGGCGCCGCCGTCGTTGGTGAAGATGGCGGTGCCGTTGCCGAACTGGCTCGAGTTCACCAGTTCCAGGGCCTCGTCGTAGGAGTCGACGCGGATGACGGAGAGGACGGGTCCGAAGATTTCGTCGGTGTACACGCTCATGTCGGTGGTGACGTGGTCGATCAGGGTCGGTCCGAGCCAGAACCCGTCTGCACCGCCGTTTGCCTGCACGGTGCGCCCGTCGACGACGATGGTGGCCCCGTCGTTTTCGCCGGCGTCGATGTAGGAGGCGACCTTGTCGCGGTGCACCTTGGTCACCAGCGGTCCCATGTCGGAATCCTGGGTGCCGTCGCCGATCTTCAACGTGTCGGTGCGGTCCTTGATCTTGGCGACAAGTTCGTCGGCGATGTCGCCGACCGCGACCAGGGCACTGATGGCCATGCAGCGTTCGCCGGCGGACCCGAAGCCGGCGTTGACCATGGCGTCGGCGGCGAGGTCGAGGTCGGCGTCCGGCAGGACGATGGCGTGGTTCTTCGCCCCACCCAATGCTTGGACGCGTTTGCCGTGGGCGGTGCCGGTGGCGTAGACGTACTGGGCGATGGGGGTGGAGCCGACGAAGCTGATGGCCTTGATCGCGGGGTGGGTGAGGAGTTCGTCGACGGCGGTCTTGTCGCCCTGCAGCACGTTGAACACCCCGGCCGGGAGTCCGGCTTCGGCCCAGAGTTCGGCCATCCAGATCGCGGCGGTCGGGTCCTTCTCGGACGGCTTCAACACCACGGTGTTGCCGGCGGCGATGGCGATGGGGAAGAACCACATCGGGACCATGGCGGGGAAGTTGAACGGGGAGATGACCCCGACCGGGCCGACGGGTTGGCGGAGGGAGGAGACGTCGATGTTGGTGGAGGCGTTTTCGGTCATGCCGCCTTTGAGCAGGTGGGCGATGCCGCAGGCGAATTCGACGACTTCCTGGCCGCGGCTGACTTCGCCGAGGGCGTCGGAGACGACCTTGCCGTGCTCGGCGGTGATGATCTCGGCGAGTTCGCCCTTGCGGGCGTTGAGCAGTTCCCGGAATGTGAAGATCACCTGGGTGCGCTTGGCGAGGGAGGTGTCGCGCCAGGCGGGGAACGCGGCGGCGGCGGCGTCGATGACGGCGCGGGCGTCCTCGACGCTGGCGAGGGCGACCTGACCGGTCACGGCACCGGTCGCCGGGTTCGTCACCGGGGCGGTGTTGCCGCTCGTACCGGCGAATCCCTTGCCGTCGGACCAGTGTGCGATCTCGCGAGTGATGTTGGTGCTCATGTGTTGTCCTTTCACCGCGTGCGCGCGATGTAATCCTTCATGGTCTTCAGTTGGTAGCGGGAGACGTCGTGAGCGTTCTCGTCTTCGGCGAAAACGCTCGACACCATCACCGTGTCGGGTTTGTCGTAGAAGCCGAGTTCGCCGAGCCCGCCGAAGAACTCGTCCCAGTCGAGGTCGCCGTCGCCGATCTTGAGGTGCTGGTGCACACGCACCGGGTTGCCGGGCGGGTTGGTGATGTACCGCAGTCCGTGGGAGCGGTGGTGATCCATCGTGTCCGCGACGTGGACGAGCCGCAGCATGTCGCCGGCCGCGCGCATGATCTCGAGCATCCAGGCGCCCATGTGGTACGAGTGGCACGCGACGTACACCAGTCCGAAGTTCTTCGAGTTGATGCCGCGGATCATCCGGATGGCGTCCAGACCGTTCTCCACGAAATCGTCGGGGTGCGGGTCGATGCGAACGTCGATGCCTTCACGCTCGATGATGGGGACGAGTTCCTCCATCGACCGGTAGAAGGCGCGCTCCGATTCCTCGGCCTTCTCCGGGCGGCCGCTGAACTCGGTGTTCATCACGTTCACACCGAGGTCGACGGTGATCTGAATGGCGCGCTTCCAGTACCGCACCGCCGCCTCGCGGGCGTCTTCGTCGGGGCCCGACCACCGCAGGACCGGCAACACGGAGGCGATTCCGACGCCCGCATCGCTGCAGGACTTGCGGAACTGCCGAACCAGCTCGTCGTCGGCCTTCGGGTGGTTGAAGAACGGGATCATGTCGCGATGAGGGGTGAGCTGTAGGTGTTCGAAGCCGAGTTCGGCAACCACCGCCGGCAATTCGAGGAGGGAGTAGTCGTGGTGGAAGGGGGTGGGGTCGAGTGCAATCTTCATCGTGTTCATGCCCCCGGAATGGAGGAACGGTCGACCATGTCGACGGCCACGCGCTCGCCGGTCTCGAGCGACTGCACGCCGGCAGCGCACACGGCGGCGGCGGCGTAGCCGTCCCACGCACCCGGTCCGTCGATGTAGTTGCCGGTCTCCGCGCCCGTGCGGGCGGCGTTGACCCAGCGCTGGATCTCGACGTCGTACGCCTGGCCGAAGCGTTCCTTGAACGACGGGGTGATCTCCCCGCCCGACATACCTGCGCCCGAGCGGCCATTGCCCGCGCCGGTGCCGTACTTGCGGACGAGTCCGACATCGAGACCGATGAACGCCGAACCCTTCTCGGCGACGATCTCGGTGCGCACCTCGTACGCGACACCTGTGGTCACGAAGACCTCGACGTCGACGTGGCGACCGGATTCGGTGCTGAAGAACGCGATCTGCGGATCCTGCAGTCCCTCGGGTGCACCCGGGTTCGCGGCGGGGCGGAGGATCTGTACCGAGGTTATCTCCTCGTCGAACAGGAATCGGGTGACGTCCACCTCGTGGACCAGCGAGTCCTTGACGATCATCGAGCTGTCGAAGCTCGGCGGCACGGCGGGGTTGCGGTGCACGCAGTGGGCGAGAAGCACCTGCCCGAACACACCATCGTCGATGAGCGACTTCAGCTGCTCGTACTCGTGGTCGAAACGTCGCATGAAGCCGACCTGGATCAGCTTCTTACCGAGCTCGGCTTCGCGCTTGACGATCTCGAGGGACGTGGCGACGTCGGTGGTCAGCGGCTTCTCACACATCACCGGCTTGCCGTGCTCGAGGCAGGCGAGAAGCTGCTTCTCGTGCGTCGGGCCGGGGGTGGCCAGGACGACGGCGTCGACACCCGGGTCGGCGATCGCGTCGAGCGGGTCGCCGATCACCCGGCAGCCGGGGATCCCGGCCGCGATCTGCTCGGCCTTCTCGACGAAGTAGTCGTTGACGACGGCGACGGTGGCGCCCTTGATGCGTTCGGTGATGCGTGCGACGTGGTCGGCACCCATCATTCCGACACCCAGGACGGCGATGCGCAGGTCGTTGCTTCCGGACATAGCTGACTAGCTCCTGACGTGATCGGTTAGACGAACTTGACGGACGGGATCCCGCAGGACCCCAGGTACTTACGGGTGCGCTGGGCGATCGGCAGCGGAACGTCCACAGCGCAGGGGTAGAGATCCTGCTCGACGATCGCGAACACGTCGATGTCGAGCTTCTCGATTGCGGCGAGCAGCGGCGGCAGGTCGGGGATGCCGAGCGGCGGCTCGATCATCGCGCCGAGCTTGACGGCCTCGCCGAACGGCAGGTCCTCGGCCTCGACCTTGGCGCGGACCTCGGGATCGACCTGCTTGAGGTGCAGGTAGCCGATCCGCTCGGGAGCGCGCTCGATGATCGCGAGGTTGTCGCCGCCGCAGTAGCTGATGTGGCCGGTGTCGAGGCACAAGTTCACGTACTCACTGTCGGTGCCGTCGAGGAAGCGGTACACATTCTCCTCGGTGTCGACGTGGCTGTCCGCGTGCGGGTGGTACTGCGCCTTCACGCCGTACTGCTCGAACATCTTCTTGCCCAGCTCGTTCATGCCGCCGGTCTTCTTCTTCCACTGCTCCGCAGTGAGATTGCGGTCCTCGAGCACCTCGCCGCTGCTCGGGTCGCGCCACATCTCCGGGATCACGACCACATGCTTGCCGCCGGCGGCGGCGGTCAGCTTCGCGACGTCCTCGATCTGGGTCCACACGGCATCCCAGGAGTCGTCCTGGTGCAGGTGCTCGAACACGGTGCCGGCCGACAGTTTCAGATTGTGGGCCGCGAGTTCGTCACGGAGCTGCTGCGGATCGGTCGGCAGGTAGCCGTACGGGCCCAGCTCGATCCACTCGTAACCGGACGCGGACACCTCGTCGAGGAACCGCCCGTACGGGGTCTGCTGCGGGTCTTCGGGGAACCAGACACCCCAGGAGTCGGGGGCGGATCCGACGCGAATAACGCTCATCGGGAAATCCTTTCGAAAGTTCTACTGAGGGAGAGTTAGTTGCCGGACGGGCGCAGGAACGGACGCTGGATCTTCTTCCACTGCGCGTACGTCTCGTAGGCGGCCCGGGTGGAGTCGAGGGTGCTGGTCGAGCTGACCGGCACGTCCCACCAGGATTCGCTGTCCGGGGCCGCGATTCGCGGGTCCGTCTCGACGTGGATGACGGTGGTGTTGTCGCTGGCCTTCGCCACCTTGACGGCGTCGGTGAACTCGGCGGCCGTGTTCGCGCGGATCACGTCGGCGCCGAGGCTCGCGGCGTTGGCCGCCAGGTCGACGGGCAGGATGTCGCCGTCGAGCCGGCCGGAGTCGCCGCGGTAGCGGTAGTCGGTGCCGAACCGCTGCGAGCCGAGCGACTCCGACAGCGATCCGATGGACGCGAAGCCGTGGTTCTGCACGAGGACCACGATGACCTTGACGTTCTCCTGCACGGCCGTGACGAGTTCGGTGGCCATCATCAGGTACGAGCCGTCGCCGACCATGATGAACACGTCGCGGTCGGGGCAGGCCATCTTGGCGCCGATGCCGCCGGCGATCTCGTAGCCCATGCACGAGAACCCGTACTCGACGTGGTAGCCCTTGGAGTCGCGGGTACGCCACAGCTTGTGCAGGTCGCCGGGCATGGAGCCGGCGGCGCACACGACGACGTCCCGCGGATCCGACAGCGTGTTGGCGAGACCGATGACCTGGTTCTGGTTCAAGCCGAGCGAGTCGTCGTCGATCTTGTAGACCGCGTCGACCGTGGACTCCCAGTGGTCCGCGAGTTCGGTTGTACGCGAGCGGTACTCGCCGGAAACCTGGTAGTCGCGCAGTGCCACGGCGAGTGCCTCGAGCGCCTCGCGGGCGTCTGCGACGACGCTGACGCCGCCTTGCTTCACCGAGTCGATCGACGCGACGTTGATGTTGACGAACCGCACGTCGGGGTTGTTGAACGCGGTCCGCGACGCCGTGGTGAAGTCGCTGTAGCGGGTGCCGATGCCGATGATCACATCGGCCTCGGTGGCGAGCGCGTTGGCCGCCGTGGTGCCGGTCGAGCCGATCGCGCCGACCGACTGCGGGTGGTCGTAGGGCAGTGAACCCTTGCCGGCCTGACTCTGACCGACCGGAATTCCGGTCGCCTCGGCGAACGAGGCCAGTGTCTCGGTGGCGCCCGAGTAGATCAGGCCACCGCCCGCGACGATCAGCGGCTTCTTCGCCGTCCGGATCACGTCCGCGGCCCGCTCGATCACCGACTTCTCGGGGAGCGGCCGGGCCAGGTGCCACGTGCGCTCCGCGAACAGCGACTCCGGCCAGTCGAAAGCCTCCGCCTGCACGTCCTGCGGAATGGCGACGGTGGCCGCACCCGTCTCGACGGGGTCGGTCAGCACGCGCATCGCGCCGAGCAGCGCCGAAGGCAACTGCTCCGGCCGCCACACCCGGTCGAAGTAGCGCGACAGCGGTTTGAACGCGTCGTTGACGGTGACGTCGCCGCTCGAGGGCAGTTCGAGTTCCTGCAGCACCGGTGCGCTCGCGCGGGTGGCGAACGTGTCGGCGGGCAGGAGCAGGACGGGCAGCCGGTTGATGGTGGCGAGCGCCGCGCCGGTCAGCATGTTGGTCGAGCCGGGGCCGACGCTGGCCGACACCGCCCACGTCTGCAGGCGATCCTTCTGGCGTGCGTACGCGACCGCGCTGTGCACCATCGCCTGCTCGTTACGCCCGAGGACGTACGGCAGTTCGGATTCGCTCCCGGCTTCGACCGCGTCGATCTCGGCCTGCAGCAGTGCCTGACCGAGTCCGGCGACGTTGCCGTGGCCGAAGATGCCGAAGCATCCGGCGAAGAACTTGGTGCGTTCGCCGTCCCGCTCGACGTACTGGTTGGCGAGGAATCGGATGGTTGCCTGAGCCACCGTGAGGTGGACGGTGCCCTCGGCGTTGGGGTTCTTGCTCGCCGACATCGGCGCGGTGGACACCACGGTCATGCTCCTTCGGACGGTGCGTGGAGGGGGAGGCGGGGATCGACGGTCTGGTGTTCCCAGCTGCCGCGCAGCCAGGTGTGGGCCGGGTCGTCGCAGATGTTCCAGGCGCGGTCTTCGCCGGGCCCGGCCATGACGTTCAGGTAGTACATGTGATGTCCGGGGGCGGCGATCGACGGTCCGTGATAGCCGTGCGGCACGAGCACCACATCACCGGAGCGCACCTCCTCGAGCACCTCGATGGGCCGCTCGGGAGTGCCGTACACGCGATGGTAGCCGAATCCGGTTCCGCCGAAATCCACTGCGGTGGAATTTGCTTCGGCGATTTCGAAGTAGTAGATCTCCTCGAGCTGCGACTCGACGTCGCGGTTCTCGTCGTGCTTGTGGCTCGGGTACGACGACCAGTTGCCGCCGGGAGTGACGACCTCGCACGCGATGATCGAATCGGCCTCGAAGCGATCGGCGGTGCCGAAGTTGTGCACCTGGCGGCTGCAGTTGCCCGCGCCGCGCAGTTCGACGGAGATGTCGGCTGCCGGGACGTACCGGAACGGGAACTTCTGCCGCGCGCGGGCCCCGCACAGGGCGAATCGTCCACCGGTCGCGCTCGTCACCGTGTAGGCCGAATCCCGGCCCACGTAGGCGAAGTCGCTCGGTCCGTCGAACACGGATCGCCGCCCGGTGAGGGCGAACTCGGTGCCCTCGCTCGACACCGCCGCGGACCCGGCCAGTGGCACGACGATGATCTCGTCGTCACCGGACGCGAGTTCGGCCGAGCCACCGGGGGCCAGGGTGAGCACCCGCAGACTCGATTCGGTCCAGCCCGCCGATTCGGGGGTGACCTCGAGGTCGAACGGCCCGGTGGCCGCGGAACCGATCGGCACGTAGTACTTGCTGTTCATCGTGGGCCTCTCCGGTGTGCGTCAGTGAACGAGGGATACGGCGGTGTCGACCGCGGCGGCGACGTCCTCGTCCCGCGGGTACAGCAGGGTGCGTCCGACGATCAGGCCGCGGACCGACGGCAGCGCGAGGGCCTTGGCCCAGCTCGCGAACGTTTCCTCGGGGGCTGTCTGCGGGTCTCCGCCGAGCAGTAGCGTCGGAAGCGTCGTCGCGTCCATGACGCGTTCCATCTCGTCGACCACCGGAAGCTTCATCCAGGTGTACGCGGACGTGGAGCCCAGGCCCTGGCTGATATGGATCGACTTGATCACGGCGTCGGCGCCGAGATCGTTCTTGACCTTGCCGTCGACCCGTCGCGACAGGAACGGTTCCACCATGGCCATCAGTCCGGCCTCGGCGAGCGAATCGACCGCCTGGGCGCACGCGGTGAGGGTGGAGAGCGTTCCGGGATCGTTGAGATCGATGCGGCACAGCATCTTTCCGCCGTTCATGCCTGCCTTCGCGGTGCCGGCCGCGGTGTAGCCGGTCATCCGGTCGTCGAGTTCGAAACTGGCGCCGGCCAGGCCGCCGCGGTTCATCGACGAGATGACCACCTTGTCGTCGAGCGCGCCGAGCAGCACCAGATCGTCGAGGATGTCGGCGGTGGCGAGCACACCGTCCACGCCGGGGTTGCGCAGGGCGGTGCGGAGGCGGTCGAGGAGGTCGGTGCGACTGTTCATCGCGGTCGGACGGTCGCCGACCGAGAGCGCGCCGCGGGCGGGATGGTCGGCGGCGACGATCATGAGCCGGCCGTTACCGCGCATCGTGGGCCGGGTGATCCGGGTCGCCCAGGCGCGGTCTATGGCGCCCGGGTCGTTCGCGCGTACGTCGGTGACGTCGGCATACGACGTGCAGGCTGCGCGGTGAGCGAGAGTTTCAGACATTGACAGCCTCCGAAGTGGTGGAATCGGCGAGCGCCCGGACCTCGTCGGCCGTCGGCATCGCGGTGGAGCATTCGAGGCGGGAGGCGACGATCGCCCCCGCGGCGTTGGCGTAGCGCAGGATCTTCTCGAGCGGCCACCCCGCGAGCAGGCCGTGGCACAGCGTGCCGCCGAAGCTGTCGCCGGCACCGAGCCCGTTGACAACCTGGACGTCGTTCGGGGGCACTGTGATGCTCTGGGTGCGTGTCTTCCCGAGGACCCCTTTGGGGCCCTGTTTGACGATGGCCAGTTCGACGCCGAGATCGAGCAGGGCGTCCGCGGCCTTGTGTGCGTTGGTCTCGCCGACCGCGATCTCGCATTCCTCACGGTTGCCGACCGCGACGGTGACGTGCTGGAGGGCCCGCTGCACCTGAGCGGTGGCGTCGGCGGGGGAGGACCAGAACATCGGGCGGTAGTCGAGATCGAGGACGGTGTGGGTGCGGCGTCCGCGGGCCTCCCAGGCTGCGAAATGCGCGCTGCGGCTGGGCTCTTCGGACAGCCCGGTGACGGTCGACCAGTACAGCTTCGCGTCGCGGACCGCGTCGAGATCGATGTCCGCCGGCGTCACCTGCAGGTCCGGGGCGACAGGTTTGCGGTAGAAGTACAGCGGAAAGTCGTCCGGCGGGAAGATCTCACAGAACGTAACGGGAGTCGGGTGCTCGGTGTCGATGCCGACGTAGCGGTTCTCGACGCCGAGGTCGGTGAGTGCCGTGCGGACGAAGCGTCCGAACGGGTCGTTGCCGACGCCCGAGATGAGCGCGCTGCGGCAGCCGAGGCGGGCGGCGGCGACGGTGACGTTGGCCGCGCTTCCGCCGAGGAACTTGCCGAACGTCTCGACGTGTTCGAGTCCGACTCCGGTCTGCAATGGGTAGATGTCCACACCGCAGCGCCCGATGGCGAGGACGTCCAATCCGTTCCGGTTGGTATGCGTCTGGATGGTGGTCAAGGCTGACTCCCGAATAGGTCGTTGTGGGTGGTCTGCGCAGGGCGCCGAGGTCTGATTGAAACTGTGCTCCACCTCACCGACTCCTGTCAAGACTTTGTCCTGACATTATTACTTGAAGTCAATCTGGTGTTAGTGTTCGCATACACTGCCGGAAAGATCGGCGACGGCGACGTCGCCCCGCGCACGAGGATCGGAGTTGTCCGTGGGTGCACCACTCGCAGTCGAGCTCGACAGGTCGAGCCCGGTTCCGCTGTATTTCCAGCTCGCGCAGACGATCGAGAACGCGATCATCGGCGGGGAACTCGCCCCCGGTGACCGCTTCGAGAACGAACTGGCGCTCGCCAAGCGGCTGAACCTGTCGCGCCCCACCACGCGCCGCGCCATCCAGGAGCTCGTCGACAAGGGGCTGCTCGTCCGCAAACGCGGGGTCGGAACCCAGGTGGTGCAGAGCGCGGTGCACCGGCCGGTCGAACTCACCAGCCTCTTCGACGACCTCGCGCGGGCGGGGCAGAGCCCGACCACCAAACTCCTCGACTACCAGGTGGCCGTGCCGGCCGAAGACGTCGCCGCCGAACTCAACCTGCAGCCCGGCGCCGAGGTCGCGTCCATCCGGCGCCTCCGCAGCACCAACGGCGAACCGCTGGCGCTGATGACCAACCACATCCCGGTGGACCTCGCGCCGGATCCCGAGGAACTGGAGGCGCACGGCCTCTACCACGCACTCCGGGCCCGCGGCGTGCACATCCGGCTGGCACGGCAGCGCATCGGCGCGAAAGCGGCGAGCAAGGCGGAGGCGTCGCTGCTCGACGAGAAGACCGGGGCGCCGCTGCTGACGATGAACCGGACCGCGTTCGACGACTCGGGAAGCGCCGTCGAGTTCGGCAGTCACTGCTACCGCGCGTCGCGGTACTACTTCGACACGACCGTTGTCGATCGCTAGAACCGCGCGCGCGACGTCGTTCCCCCGCGGAATGGCCCTGCTGGTGGCAGGTGCCCTGTTCATGGAAATTCTCGACGCCACCATCATCGCGCCCGCCGTCCCGCTGATCGCCGAGTCCTTCGGTGTCGACGCAGTCGACGTCAACATCGCGATCTCCGCCTACCTGGTGACGGTCGCCGTCCTCATTCCCGCGAGCGGGTGGGTGGCCGACCGGTTCGGGACGCGCCGGGTGTTCGTGGCCGCCATCGCCGTGTTCACGCTGGCGTCCATCGGGTGCGCGGCGAGTGTGTCACTGCCGATGCTCGTCGCGATGCGGGTGCTGCAAGGAGTCGGCGGCGCGATGATGGTGCCGGTCGGGCGGCTCGCGGTGCTGCGGTCGAGCACGAAGAGCGACCTCGTCCGCGCGATAGCCCTGCTCACGTGGCCCGCGCTGGCAGCGCCCGTCATCGCGCCCCTGCTCGGCGGTGCGATCGCCACCGTCGGCTCGTGGCGATGGATCTTCGTCATCAACATTCCCATCGGCATTCTCGGAATCCTGCTGTCCCTGAAGCTGGTTCACGGGGTGGGCTCGCGGTCGACGAGCAGGCTGGACTGGCGGGGCCTCCTCGGGGTCGGAACAGGGATCGCGGCAGCCCTGATCGCGCTGGAGAGCATCCGCGTGACGGGCACGGACTGGCGGCGGGTCGCGATCGGGGGAGTGGTCGCGGTCGTTCTGCTGGCGTCCTCGGTGCGCCATCTCGCCCGCACACCCCACCCGCTCGTCGACTTCCGCGTGCTGCGCGTCCGGACGCTACGGACCACCGTCACCGGGGGTTCGCTCTACCGCCTGATCGTCACGGCAGTGCCGTTCCTGCTGCCGCTGCAGTTCCAACTCGGCTTCGGCTGGACGCCGTTCCTCGCGGGTCTGCTCGTCGCGGCGCTGTTCGCCGGCAACATTGCCATCAAGCCCTGTACGACGCCGCTGATGCGGCGCTTCGGGATCAGGCCGATCCTGCTGGTCAACGCCCTGCTGTCCGTCGGCTGCTTCGGGCTCCTCGCCGCCCTGAGTTCGTCGACCCCGATGCCGGTCATCGCGGGGGTCCTGTTCGTGAGCGGAGCCCTGCGCTCGGTCGGATTCACCGCGTACAACAGTCTCGCGTTCTCCGACGTCGATCGTGCCGACCTCACGCACGCGAACACCCTCAACGCCGCCGTGCAGGAACTGGCGGCCGGTCTCGGGATCGCGGTCGCAGCGCTCGCCCTCACCGCGTTCACGCCGTTGGCGACGTCGTCCGAGCACGGATTCGGGTCCGAATATTCCTGGACCTTCGTCCTTTTGGGGCTGCTGATGCTGTGCACGGTGGTCGACACCCTGCGTCTGCCGCGCGACGCCGGGGCAGCGGTCACGCGCTGAGCGCGCCCGCACCCGCCCACGCATCTGCTCGATTTCCGGGCCGTCTGCGGGACACCCGTGTCCGCTCATTTGATATGTGGTCCTAATGTCCAGACAAACTATTGACTTTCGGGTGTGACGCGTATTACATCTAAGGCACACGGCCGAGACGTCACCGGGCCGTTCGTCCCCCCCGAGAGGAAAAGCAGATGAACTTCCCCAACCGGCGTCGCGTGGCGGTACTGGCCTGCGCGAGTGCCCTGGTGATGAGCCTCGCGGCGTGCTCGAGCACCGGAGGCAAGCCGGACAGCAGTGGGTCCGGGATCGGCGCGGGCACCGCCGACACCCCGCGCATCACGATCGCAATGGTCACGCACGCGGCACCGGGCGACACGTTCTGGGACCTGATCCGCACGGGCGCGCAGGACGCCGCGGACAAGGACAACGTGGAACTGAAGTACTCCTCCGATCCGCAGGCCCCCAACCAGGCCAACCTCGTGCAGACGGCCATCGATTCCAAGGTCGACGGACTCGCGCTCACCCTCGCCACCCCCGAGGCGATGGCTCCCGCCGTCAAGAGCGCGCAGGAGGCAGGCATCCCGATCTCCGCGTTCAACGCCGGATACGGAGCCTGGAAGGACATGGGGGCAACCCAGTACTTCGGGCAGGACGAGACCATCGCCGGCCAGGCCGCGGGGAACCGGCTCAACGAGGACGGCGCCAAGCACGTCATCTGCGTCATCCAGCAGCAGGGCCAGATTCAGCTCGAATCCCGTTGCGCCGGCGCCAAGCAGACCTTCCGCGGCACGTTCGAGACACTCAACGTGAACGGGGAGGACATGCCGTCGGTGAACTCGACGATCGCCGCCAAGCTCCAGCAGGACCCGTCCATCGACGGTGTGCTCGCGCTCGGCGCCCCGATCGCCCTGACCGCCGTGCAATCGGTCGGTAACGCGGGCAGCCCGGCCAAGGTCTACACGTTCGACACCAACGCGGCACTCGTCGATGCCATCTCCGACGGCAGCGTGCAGTGGGCCATCGACCAGCAGCCGTACCTCCAGGGCTACCTGGCCATCGATTCGCTGTGGCTCTACCTGAACAACGGCAACGTCATCGGCGGCGGCGGGCCCACGCTGACCGGGCCGTCGTTCATCGACAAGTCCAACATCGACAAGGTCGCCGAGTACGCCAAGGCCGGCACCCGCTGATCGGCGGCCGATCACATGTCAGGGCACACGATCCGGACCCCGGTGGGTCCATCTCATGCACACACCATCACCGTCACCATCGACCCGGCCGCACGGCCGGCCGGCACTGCACAACGCTGAGATCCACCGGCGCGGAGAGGAAATCATGTCCACACAGCAAGATCTGGACCTTGCCAGTCACAAGGTCGTCCACGACGAGCGGGTGAAAGAACAAAAACGCCTGCAGCGTCTGCTGGTCCGCCCCGAGATCGGTTCCCTGTTCGGTGCGATCGCCATCTTCGTCTTCTTCATGGTCGTCGCACCCCCGTTCCGCAGCCCCGAAGCGTTGGCCACGGTGCTCTACGCCTCGTCGACGATCGGGATCATGGCGTGCGCGGTCGCACTGCTGATGATCGGCGGGGAATTCGACCTCTCCGCCGGCGTCGCCGTCACCACCAGCTCCCTCGCGGCGTCGATGATCGCCTACAACCTGCACCTGAACCTGTGGGCCGGCGCCGCCCTCGCCCTGGTCGTCTCGCTGGCGGTCGGGTTCTTCAACGGGTACCTGGTGATGAAGACGAAGATCCCCAGCTTCCTGATCACGCTGAGCTCGTTCTTGATGCTCACCGGTATCAACCTGGCGGTCACCAAACTCGTCACCGGCCAGGTCGCCACCCCCAGCGTGTCCGACATGCAGGGTTTCGACTCGGCGAAGAAGGTGTTCGCGTCCTCGTTCGAGATCGGCGGGGTGTCGGTGCGGATCACCGTGGTGTGGTGGCTGCTGTTCACCGCGATCGCCACCTGGGTGCTGTTCAAGACCCGGATCGGGAACTGGATCTTCGCCGTCGGCGGCAACCAGGACTCCGCCCGCGCGATCGGCGTCCCGGTCACCAAGGTCAAGATCGGGTTGTTCATGACCGTCGGGTTCGCCGCCTGGTTCGTCGGGATGCACCTGCTGTTCTCGTTCAACACCGTCCAGTCCGGGCAGGGTATCGGCAACGAGTTCCTCTACATCATCGCCGCGGTCATCGGCGGCTGCCTGCTCACCGGCGGGTACGGCACCGCGATCGGCGCCGCGATCGGCGCGTTCATCTTCGGCATGACGAACCAGGGCATCGTCTACGCCGGCTGGAACCCGGACTGGTTCAAGTTCTTCCTCGGCGCGATGCTGCTGTTCGCGGTCATCGCCAACAATGCCTTCCGCAACTACGCCGCCAAGAGGTGACCGCATGAGTACCATCGAACAGATGCCCGTCGATACCGAACCCGGTGGTGGCGACAAGATCCCGCTGATCGAGCTCAAACACGTCGGCAAGCGGTACGGCAACATCATCGCCCTGCAGGACATCAACCTGCGGGTGCGGGCCGGGGAGGTCACCGGTGTCCTCGGCGACAACGGAGCCGGCAAATCCACCCTGATCAAGATCATCGCCGGCCTGCACCAGCAGAGTGAGGGTGAGTTGCTCGTCGACGGCGAGGCCATCACCTTCGGCTCACCGAAGGAAGCGCTCTCCAAGGGCATCGCCACGGTCTACCAGGATCTGGCGGTGGTGTCGCTGATGCCGGTGTGGCGCAACTTCTTCCTCGGCCAGGAACTGCGGAAGGGACCGCTGAGGTCCCTCGACGCGAACGGGATGCGTGCCACCACGATGTCCGAGTTGTCGAAGATGGGCATCGAGTTGCCCGATGTCGACGCCCCCATCGGCTCGCTGTCCGGCGGTCAACGCCAGTGCGTCGCGATCGCCCGGGCGATCTTCTTCGGCGCCCGCGTCCTGATCCTCGACGAGCCCACCGCCGCCCTCGGCGTCAAGCAGTCCGGGATGGTGCTGCGCTACATCTCCGCCGCCAAGGAACAGGGCTTCGGAGTCGTGTTCATCACCCACAACCCGCACCACGCCTACATGGTCGGCGACCACTTCGTCCTCCTCAACCGCGGCCGCCAGAAACTGGACTGCACGTTCGACGAGATCAGCCTCGAAGAACTCACCCAGCAGATGGCCGGCGGCGACGAACTCGAAGCACTCACCCACGAACTGCGGCGTTAGGCACCGACACGACGATGCGCCCGGCACACGTGCCGGGCGCATCGTTCGTTTCGAGTGGATCAGACCTTCGCGTTCGCTTTCGCCTTCGTGAGCGCGACATCCTCCTTGTCGAGGTCGATCAGGGGAGTGCGGGAGTTCTCCTTGGCGGTGGAGGCAGAAGCCGCGGCGATGAGCGCGCAGACGGCGGTGAAGATCGCCACCGGCACCCAGTTCTTCGGGTCGGCGCCGCGCAGTGCCTGGGCGATGGTCGGAGCGAATCCGGCGAGAGCGAAACCGAGCTGCGTGCCGATCGCCATACCGGAGTAGCGAACCCGCGACGAGAACATCTCGGCGTAGAACGCCGGCCAGATGGCGTTGGTCCCGGCGTAGACGCCACCCATCAGCAGGATGCCGGCGAGGAAGATCATCGCCACGTTGCCGGTGCCGATCGCGGCGAAGTACAGGAAGATTCCGGCGGCCGAACCGATCGCGCCACCGATGAACACCGGCTTGCGGCCGATCCGGTCGGACAGCATGCCGAGCAGCGGCTGCGAGACCAGGGCCACCGCGTTGGCGGCGATCGCGACCCACAGCATGGTCGTGCGGCTCATCCCGATCTCGGGGGTGGTGGCGTAGGCGAGGCCGAACACGGAGAACACGGTGCTGACGACGGCGATGAACGCGCAGAAGACCACACGGAGAACGTCACGCCAGTGCGTGCGGAAGAGGTCGACGACGGGCAGCGGGGCGGGCGTCTCGTCCAGTGCTTCCTTGTTGGCGATGAAGATCTCGGGCTCTTCGAGCTTGCGACGCACGATGTAGGCGACGACGAGGACGAGGAGGCTGCACCAGAACGGGACGCGCCAGCCCCAGCTGTAGAGGGTCTCGTCGGGCAGCGCCGCGACGGGGATGAACGCGAGGCTCGCGACGATGAAGCCGGCCTGGGTACCGGTGAGCGTCCAGCTGCAGAAGAAGCCGCGACGGTGGGCGGGGGAGTGCTCGAGGGTGAGTGAGCCCGCACCCGACTGTTCGCCGGCCGCGGAGACGCCCTGGCAGATGCGCAGGAGCACCAGTAGCACCGGGCCGACCATTCCGGCCTGCTCGGACGACGGCAGACAGCCGATCAGGAACGTGACGACGCCCATGAGAACCAGGCAGAACATCATCACCTTCTTGCGTCCGGCCCGGTCGCCGAAGTGTCCGACGAACACGGCGCCGATCGGACGCGCGATGTAGGAGATGCCGAAGGTGGCCAGCGACAGCAGCAGCGGATTCTTCGATCCCTCGAAGAACACGTGCGGGAAGACCAGCGCAGCAGCCGAGGCGAAGATGTAGAAGTCGTAGTACTCGAGCAGGCTGCCGAAGAAGGCGGCCTTCGCGGCCTTCTTCGCGTTGGTGGGATCAGCGTTGGGGTCGACGGAGGAGCGGCCTTTGCCGTCACCGTTTCGACCGGAGACGCCGGTGCCGTAGTCGATGGTCATCGATACTCCTGGGGAGCGAGGAAAGTGAACACGGGCGGCTCGGAAGAGCAGGTGTTCGTAGGTCGTAGAAGCAAGGTAACCCCGGTCACAGCCTCGAGTCAATAATGGTCGAAATGGTTAGTTCATAATTTCCCGGGCTGCTGCAGGTACGCCAGGACGACGTCGCCGATCATTGCGCGCAGGTGGGGGCGGTTCTCCGCGCCGGTGAGATCCCAGTCGAACAGCGCCTTGAACGTGTACCGATTCGCCACCCGGAAGACGCAGTACGAGCTGATGAGCATGTGGATGTCGAGCGCCGTCGTGTCGGTGCGGAAGATGCCCGCCTCCTGTCCTCGCTGGAGGATCCGCTCGAGCGTGCGAATCGCCGGAGCCTGCGTCTCGGGGAGCCCCTCGGCCTGGACGAGGTTGGCGCCGCGATTCGTGTTCTCGATCGCGACGAGACGGATGAAGTCCGGGTGGGCCTCGTGATGGTCGAACGTCAGCTCGGCGAGCGCGCGGATCGCCTCGGTCGGCTCGAGGTGGTCGACGTCGAGCTGGGACTCCTCGTAGCGGATCTCCTCGTAGGCCCGCTGCAGTACTGCCCGGTACAGCCCCTCCTTGTCGCCGAAGTAGTAGTAGAGCATCCGCTTCGTGGTGGCGGTCTTCGCCGCGATCTCGTCGATGCGGGCCCCGGTCAGGCCCTTGTCGGCGAATTCCGTCATCGCCACCCGCAGGATGTTCTCCCGGGTCTTCTCGGGGTTACGGGTCCGTTTGACCGTTTCCTTCTCGGAGGTCGCGCCCGTCGTCTCGCTTCGTGTCATCGGTGAAACTCCTGCCTGTGCTGTCTTCCGCGCGGTATGGAGGTATGCTACCGTGACATAACTCACTAGATAGTTAATTAGCTCCCAGTCCTCTCCCGGAAGTGATCGCCATGACCTCTCGTGACCTCGATGCCCCCACCGCTCGCCCGTCGTACCTGTGCGGTCTGATCGGCACCGGGATCTCGAAATCGCTGACCCCGCCGCTCCACGAGGCCGAGGGTCGCGTGCAGGGCGTCGGGTACGTCTACCGGATCCTCGACCTCGACACGTTGGGCGTGGGCGTCGAGGGACTGCCGCAGCTCCTCTCGGCCGCCAAACTCCTCGGGTTCAACGGGCTCAACATCACGCACCCGTGCAAGCAGGCCGTCATTCCGCTGCTCGACGACCTCTCCGACGACGCGCGCAAGCTCGGCGCGGTCAACACGGTCCACATCGACGGCGGGCGCCTGATCGGCCACAACACCGACTGGTCCGGATTCGCGCGCAACATGGACGAGGGTCTCGAAGGCGCGCCCATGAACCGCGTCGTGCAACTCGGGGCCGGTGGGGCCGGCGCGGCCGTCGCCTATGCCGCGCTGACCCGGGGTGTCGGACACTTCACGATCATCGACGCCGACGCCGCGCGCTCGAAGGATCTGCGCGATTCGCTCGCCGAACTGTTCCCGGACCGGGAAATCGCTGCCGGCGACCTCTCCGCCGTTCCCGCCGCCGTCGGTGCGGCCCAGGGCCTCATCCACGCGACGCCGATCGGCATGGCGGCCCACCCCGGCATGGCACTCGACGCCGCGCTGCTGCGCCCCGACCTGTGGGTCGCGGACGTCGTCTACCGTCCCGCCGAAACCGAACTCCTCCGCCGCGCCCGCGAGATCGGCGCCCGGACTCTCAGCGGAATCGGCATGACCATCGGTCAGGCCGTCGACTCCTTCCGGATCTTCACCGGCCTCGAGCCGGACGCCCAGCGGATGCGTGAGCACATGGGTCTGCTGTTGCAGGCAGAGGACGCCGCCGCGCTCGCCGGCGCGTAAAGCACCTGCACCCCATTTCTGCACCCGCACCGCTTTTCGCGAAAACGGGTGCGGATGCAGAGAAAGGGATTCGCGCAGACTGTGACCGTGAGGTTATTGCTGCTGGCCGACACCCATGTCCCGAAGCGGGCACGAGACCTGCCCGCCCGGGTGTGGGACGAGGTCGACCGCGCCGACGTGGTGATCCACGCCGGCGACTGGGTCGATCTCCCCACTTTCGAGGCCTTGCAGGCGCGATCGGCGCGGCTCGTGGCGTGCTGGGGCAACAACGACGGCGAGGAACTGCGCGCCCTGATGCCCGAGCGGGCGGACGTGAGCCTGGCCGGGGTGCGCATCACCGTCGTGCACGAGACCGGGGCCTCCGCCGGCAGGGAGAAACGGATGTCGGCCGCCTACCCGGACACCGACGTCCTGATCTTCGGGCACAGCCACATTCCCTGGGACACCACCACGGAAACCGGACTGCGACTGCTGAACCCGGGATCACCGACGGATCGGCGACGGCAGCCGCACTGCACGTACATGACCGCCACCGTCCGCGACGGTGAACTCGGCGACGTCGAATTACACCGGCTGTGACGAGCCCGACTGCTCCGTGGCAGCCGTGGACGTCCATTCTCGGCCCAGAATGGGCATCGGCGGGCAGGCACGAAGCCTGCCCGCCGATGCGTGCATTCGAGGCGCTGGATCAGACCCGCTCGAACACCGCGGCCAGTCCCTGGCCGCCGCCGATGCACATGGTCTCGAGCCCGTAGCGGGATTCGCGACGGTCCATCTCCCGCAGGAGGGTGGCGAGAATGCGGCCGCCGGTGGCGCCGACGGGGTGTCCGAGGGAGATGCCGGATCCGTTGGGGTTGAGGCGTTCGTCGGTAGGGTCGAGGTCCCAGCTGCGGAGGACGGCGAGGGTCTGTGCGGCGAAGGCCTCGTTCAGTTCGATGACCCCCATGTCGGACAGCGACAGTCCGAGCTGACCGAGGGCCTTCTCCGTGGCGGGCACCGGGCCGATGCCCATGGTGCGCGGCGGGACGCCGGCCACGGCCCAGGACGCCATGCGAGCGAGGGGCTTCAGTCCGAGTTCCTTCGCCTTCTCGGCGGTCGTCACGATGCACACGGCGGCACCGTCGTTCTGCCCGCTGGCGTTGCCTGCGGTGACGGTGGAGGCGGAGTCGATCTTGGAGCGGATGGCGCGGAGCTTCGACAGCGACTCCACCGTGGTGTCGGCGCGGGGGTGCTCGTCCTTGTCGACGACGAGCGGGTCCGACTTGCGTTGCGGCACCGTCACTCCGACGATTTCCTCGGCGAAGCGTCCCGATTCCTGTGCGGCGACGGCACGCTGGTGCGACTGCACGGCGAGCGCGTCCTGGTCCTCACGGCTGATGTCGAACTCGGCGCGCAGGTTCTCGGCGGTCTCGATCATGCCGCCGGGCACGGGGAAGTTCGCACCGCCGGCGGTGACGCGGGCGCGGGCGAGCCGGTCCGCGAGTTGCACCCCTTCGCCCTTGACGCCCCAGCGGATGTTCGGGTTGGTGTAGAACTCGGCCTGGCTCATGGATTCGGCGCCACCGGCGAGGACGAGGTTGTTGCCGCCGGACGCCACCTGGAGCACTGCGGTGATGACGGCTTGCAGACCGGATCCGCAGCGGCGATCCACCTGCATGCCGGGGACGTCGATGCCGAGTCCGGCGTCGAGGGCCGCGATCCGGCCGATGGCCGGGGCTTCCCCGCCCGGGGACGCCTGGCCCAGGATGACGTCGTCGATCTGGCTGCCCTCGATGCCGGTGCGTTCGACGAGCGCCGTGATGACGGTGGCCGCGAGGCTCTGAGGGGTGATGTCCTTGAACATTCCGCCGAAGCGCCCGACCGGCGTTCGCAGGGGCTCGCAGATGACGACGTCACGCATGGAAAGACCTTTCATGAAGTTTCCTCGGGCACTGCGTCAGCGATTGACGGTGGCGAGGTCCTGTTCGATGTCGGTTGCGGTGACCCGCAGCGACGGGATGAGATCGGAATGCAGATCCTCGAGGCTGTATCGCGCGGCCGGAGTGGAGATGTTCACCGCGGCGACGGTCAGCCCGGAGGCGTTGCGGATCGGGGCGGCCATCGACCGCAGGCCTGCCTCGAGTTCCTGGTCGAGAACGCAGATACCGTCCGCGCGGACCGCGAGAATCGCAGCCTTCAGGTCGTCGCGGGCCGTGATCGTGCGTTCGGTGAGCCGCTGGATGTCGAGCTTCTCGAGGTAGGCGTCGAGTTCGTCGTCGGGCAGTCCCGCCAGCAGGACCCGGCCCATCGAGGTGGCGTACGCGGGGAGCCGGGTACCGATGGTGATGCCCACCGTCATGATCCGGCTGACGGGCACCCGGGCGACGTAGACGATGTCGGCACCGTCGAGGATCGACACCGACGACGACTCGTGGACCTTGTGGCTCAGCCTCTCGAGGTGCGGCTGCGCGACCTCCGGCAGCGACAGGCTCGACAGGTAGCTGTATCCGAGTTCGAGCACCCGCGGGGTGAGCCAGAACGCGGAACCGTCCGTGGCCACGTAGCCGAGCTCGACGAGGGTGAGCAGAAATCGGCGTGCGGTGGCACGGGTCAGGTCGGTGGCGCGGGCGACGTCACTGAGCGTGCGCCGCTGATTCCGGTTGTCGAAGCAGCGGATCACGGCGAGGCCCCGGGCCAGCGACTGCACGTAGTCGGGGGACGGGAGGATCTTCTCCGTCGGTTCGGTAGCGGTCATGTCTGCGAATTCTCCTCCGTGGCCCCGGTGTCGGTGGAGGACAGGTCGGCGAGGGCCTGTTTGCCGAGCGCGAACCCGAGATTGCTGTTGGGCACTCCGGCGTAGACGGCGGTGTGCAGGAGCACCTCGCCGATGGTGTCGGCGTCGACACCCGCGCGGAGGGCGGCGCGGATGTGCATGTCGAGTTCGTGCTCGTTTCCGACCGCGGTGAGGACGGCGATCGTGAGCAGCCGCCGCAACTCGTGGTCCAGCCCGGGGCGCGACCAGATGTCGCCCCACGCGGTGCGGGTGATGAAGTCCTGGAACGGTGCCGTGAAGTCGGTGGTTCCCGCCACGGAGCGATCCACATGCGCGTCGCCGAGAACCGAGCGGCGCACCGTCATTCCCTGTGCGTGCGCGGCGCGACGTCCGCGCGCGTACCCGCCGCCGGCGATGTGTTCGCGCAGCAGCGCCGTGACGGCGCCTGCCTGCTCGAGGTTCGCGACGTGGGCGGCGGGGGAGAGTACCTCGAACCGGGCACCGGTGATGCCGTCCGCGAGGATCTGCATGACCGACGGCGGGGTGGACGGATCCTCCTCACCCGCGATCACCAGCGTCGGCGCGCTGATGCGGGACAGGTCGGCGGTGAAATCCCAGTCCGCGAGGGCGTCGCAGCACGCGGCGTATCCCTCGGGGGACGTCGACGCGATCATCTCGCGGTAGTGCCGGACGAATTCCGGATCACGCTTGGCGAGCCCCTCGCTGAACCACCGGGCGACAACGGCGTCCGCGAGCGACTCCGGACCGTCGGTGCGCGATGCCGCTGCCCGCTCGGTCCAAGCCTGCGGTTCACCGAATTTCGCGGCGGTGCACAGCAGCGACAGCGACAGCACCCGGCGCGGAGTGTGCGCGCCGAGCCACTGGGCGATCGCACCGCCCATGGACAGTCCGACGAAGTGGGCGGCGTCCACGCCGAGCGAGTCGAGCAGGGCGAGAACGTCCTCGGACAGGTCGCGGACGGAGTACGGGCCGTCCGGTGCCGGCGACTCGCCGTGGCCGCGTTGATCGACGGCGACCACCCGGCATTCGTCGGACAGCGCCGCGATTTGCGGGTCCCACATGGACCGGTTGGAACCGAGCGATCCGAGCAGGACCACGACGGGGGCGTCCGCCGCGCCGTTTCGGGGTCCGGAGATTTCGTGTGCGAGTGCGACTGTCATCGCGTTCCTTCCCGGCCGCGGGCCACTGTCTCCAGTGCGCGGTCGACGATGTCGTGGGCGTGGCCGAGGTATCCGGCGGGGTCGAGCAGGGCGCGGATCTCGTCCGCCTGCAGGTATTCGAGGAGCCCCGGATCCTCGTCGAGAGGGCTTCCGGTCTCGCACGCGGCGGTCACGAGGTCGCGCGCGTTGTCGGTGCGGGCGGACAGGGCGCCGGTGACTCGTTCCGCGAGGAGCAGGCCGCCGGTGATGTCGAGGTTGCGGGCCATCGCATCGGGGTGGACGTTCAGTCCGCCGAGCGAGTCGGCGATGCGCGCGACGGCTCCGCCGGTGAGGCGCAGCAGGTCCGTGAGCGTTTCCCACTCGGCGTGCCAGGCACCCGCGGCGCGCTGCTGCTCGTGATCCATCGAGCCGAGGATCGTCGCGACGAGTCCCGGGGTGCGGCGAGCCGCGGCACGGGCCGCGATCGCGGCGACCGGATTGCGCTTGTGCGGCATGGCCGACGAACCGCCGGGTGACCCTTCGCTGACCTCACCGACCTCGGTGGACGACAGGAACACGATGTCGGTGGCGATCTTGGACACCGCGCCCGCGGCCGTTCCGAGCGCCGACGCGAGCAGTGCGATGCGGGTGCGATCGGTGTGCCAGGGCACGTCCTGACGTGCCAGCCCGAGTTCGTCGGCGAGCACGTCGGCGACGTCGAGGCCGTGCGGGTAGAGCGCAGCGGACGTGCCGGCCGCACCTCCCAGTTGCACGGGGAGGCCGTCCAGTGCGTCGAACAGCGCGCGAGAAGCCCTGTGCAACGCCGTCATCCACCCGGCGGCGAGCACGCCGAACGTGGTGGGGAGGGCCTGCTGGCCGAGTGTGCGGCCGGCGGTCGGGGTGTCGCGCTGGGCCCGTGCGAGCGCCTCGGCGCACAGCACCGCCTCGTCGAGGGACGCCAGGATGTGCGCCCCCGACCGGCGGCACAGCAGCATCAGGGCGGTGTCGAGAATGTCCTGACTCGTGGCGCCCTTGTGCACATGGCTTCCGGGCGCTCCGAGATCGGCGGCAGCGACCTCGCCGCGGAGCAGTTTCACCAGCGGGATCACGGGATTACCCCCCGCTGCGGCCGCCTCGCCGAGGGCGCCCACATCCACGGATCCCTCGGCGACGACGCGCGCGAACACCGACGAAATGGCGTCGGCGGACGCGGCGGGGATGACGTCGCATTTCGCTTCCGCCCGGGCCAGTGCGGCCTCGACCTCGACCATCGCGGTGACCCACGCCCGGTCCGAGAGCAGTGCCGACAACTCGCCGGCACCGAACGTCGGATCGAACAGGGCACCCCGGGAAGGCTCCGGAGAGTTCACGCGCGACACCTTTCTGGGTTGTGAACGGTTACAGGGCGAAGAACGGGGTTTCCCGTCCTTCTGTGTTCTGCACGTGGATCGTCAGGTGGTATCCGCGATCCGTCTTCTCCGCGATCAGCTTGGGGCGATCTGCTTCCGGGACGGCGGAGAGCACGGGGTCCGATGCGTGCGCGTCCGTGTCCTCGGGGAAGTAGAGCCGCGTGTACAGCCGCTCGAGCATGCCGCGGGCGAACAGTCCGACGTTGATGTGCGGAGCCTCGACGGCGCCGTCCTCGGCGGGAAGTGCGCCCGGCTTGACCGTGTGCACCACGATAGTGCCGCTCTCGTCGGCGAACACGCGTGCCAGGCTGCGGAATCCGGCGGGGGTCGCCTCGGCGGCACCGCGGGGATCGGTCGGGCTGTTGAACCGGCCGGCCGCATCCGCCTGCCAGGTTTCGATCATCGCGTCGCCGATGGGCTGTCCGGCGCCGTCGATGACGTTGAAGGACACGTCGATTCGTCCCGGCGCATCCTCGGGGACGGCCTCGCCGCTGTTCTCCCACGTGGGGAACAGGCCGATGTGGACGTACGGGCCGACGGTCTGGGACGGGGTGACGCCGAACGGCACCTCGTCCTGGCTCTTGGCGAAGACCGGGTAGCGGGGGGCGTCGGGGTTCTGGGTGTCGATCATCAGTGGCCCTCCGGGTCCTCGAACGGGGTGGCGTCCTGACCGCGCAGGACGATGTCGAACTTGAATCCGACGGCCCAGTTGTCGCGGGTGTGGTCGTAGTCGAACGTGCTGATCATCCGCTCGCGGGCGGCTTCGGGTACGGAGTTGTAGATCGGGTCCTGGAAGAAGAACGGATCGTCCGGGAAGTACATCTGCGTGACCAGCCGCTGGGTGAACGCCTGACCGAACAGGGAGAAGTGGATGTGCGCGGGCCGCCACGCGTTGTGGTGGTTGCCCCACGGGTAGGCGCCGGGCTTGATGGTCGTGAACTCGTAGTGGCCGTGCTTGTCGGTCAGGCAGCGGGCGACACCGTTGAAGTGGGGGTCGAGCGGGGCCGGCCAGGAGTCCATCTTGTGGCGGTAGCGGCCTCCGGCGTTGGCCTGCCACACCTCGATGAGGGTGTCGGGGATGGGTTTGCCCGCACTGTCGAGGACGCGGCCGTGGACGATGATGCGCTGTCCCTGGGCCTCGCCGCCGTTGGCGTGGGTCATGTCGTTCTCGCCCTTGGCGATGTCGGCGTCGCCGAAGACCGGACCGGTGATCTCGCCGAGTCGCTGCGGGACCAGGATCAGGTCGTTCTTGGGGCTGCGCAGCCGAGTCGTCTTGTACTCGGGGAACAGCAGCGGGGCATTCGCTTCGTGCCCGGCGTGGTGGTGGGCTGGCAGATGCAGCATGGAAAAAGATCCTCACGTTCTCGATGTGAACAGTCGGCCGCTATTCGCACATAGTAGTCGCGTTCTGTGATGGGGCCAACAGGCAGGGCGTAATTTGTTCGCAATGTGGATGGGTGTTCACTACTCGAACATTTTGCGGTAGCCTGGGTCACATGGTCAACAAAGTCTTCGCAACGGCGGCCGAGGCCGTTGCCGATGTCCCCGACGGAGCGTCCCTCGCGGTGGGCGGCTTCGGCCTCGTCGGTATCCCCTCGGTCCTCATCGACGCCCTCCTCGCACAAGGTGCCACCGACCTCGAGACGGTCAGCAACAACTGCGGCACCGACGGTTTCGGTCTGGGTCTGCTCCTCGAGCAGCACCGGATCCGGCGCACGATCAGCTCGTACGTCGGCGCCAACAAGGAATTCGCGCGGCAGTACCTCAGCGGGGAGCTCGAGGTCGAGCTCACTCCGCAGGGCACGCTTGCCGAGCGCATGCGCGCCGGGGGAGCGGGCATCCCCGCCTTCTACACCCCCGCCGGTGTCGGGACGCAGGTCGCCGACGGCGGTCTGCCGATCCGCTACGACGGCCAGGGCGGCATCGCGGTGGCGAGCAAGCCCAAGGAGACCCGCGAGTTCGACGGGGAGGCCTTCGTCCTCGAACGCGCCATCCGAACCGACTTCGCGCTGGTCCACGCGTGGAAGGGTGACCGCCTCGGCAACCTCGTGTACCGGGAGACGGCCCGAAACTTCAACCCGGACGCCGCCGGCGCCGGTCGCATCACCATCGCGCAGGTCGAGTACCTCGTCGAGCCCGGCGAGATCGACCCCGCCGAGGTGCACACCCCCGGCATCTTCGTCCAGCGTGTGGTCGAGGTCGGCAAGCAGGAAACGGGAATCGAGAACAGGACGGTGCGGGCATGAGCTGGACGCGTGACGAGATGGCGGCCCGGGTCGCGGCCGAGCTGGAGGATGGGCAGTATGTGAACCTCGGCATCGGAATGCCCACCCTGATCCCCGGTCACATCCCGGCCGGCAAGGACGTCATCCTGCACTCGGAGAACGGCATCCTCGGCGTCGGGCCGTACCCGACCGACGACGAGGTCGATCCCGAACTGATCAACGCGGGCAAGGAGACCATCACCGTGGTCCCCGGCGGCGCGTTCTTCTCCTCCTCCGACTCCTTCTCGATGATCCGCGGCGGCAGCGTGGACGTGGCCGTTCTCGGCGCCATGCAGGTCAGCAGCCACGGCGACCTGTCCAACTGGATGGTCCCGGGCGCCATGGTCAAGGGCATGGGCGGCGCGATGGACCTCGTCCACGGCGCGGGCAAGGTCATCGTGATGATGGATCACGTCACCAAGAAGGGTGAGCACAAGATCCTCGAGGAATGCACGCTGCCGTACACCGGCAAGCGCTGCGTGCAGAAGATCGTCACCGATCTCGCCGTCATCGACGTCACCCCCGATGGCCTGCGGCTCGTCGAGACCGCTCCCGGCCACAGCGTCGAGGACGTCCAGGCGGCCACCGGCGCGAAGCTCCTCGTCGACGCCACCGTCTAGAAGGGCCCGCTCAGGCCCCGGTCTTCACGCGCTGGGCTCCGGCATAGACGCTCATCGACTCCCCGCGGAGGAAGCCGACGAGCGTCGTGCCGGATTCCAGTGCCAGGTCGACGGCCAGCGAAACCGGTCTGCGTGTCGTTCCGTGCTCGGTGATGCGGACGACCGGGCGTCGCGCGGTGACGCGCCCCATCACCTGCCGCCGGATTCGGGCGGACTGCATGTGGACGAGGGGCGGGTCATGAGTCCACAGCGGCCCCGAACCGGGCACGACGGCCAGTCGTTCCGCCGCGCCGCCGCGGTGTGCCCGTACCCTCTGGGCATGGGTGTGAGCGTGCGTGCTGCGACCGGATCCGACATCCCCGAACTGTCGCGCGTCCTGGCCGACGCGTTCTTCGACGACCCCGTGATGGTGTGGATGTGGCCGGATCCCGACGGCCGGCGGCGCGGCCTGCCGAGACTGTTCGCGGTGGAGATCCGCCATCACCATCTCGCCGGGGGCGGAGCCGAATTGGCCGAGGACGACGACGGCGTGGTTCGTGGGGCCGCCATGTGGGATCCGCCCGGTGGCTGGAAGCAGTCCACGTTGTCGTCGCTCCGCAGCCTGCCGGGGCTGGTCCGCGCGTTCGGCTCCCGGCTGGGCGTCGGGGCCGCGGTGAGCGGAACCGTCGAGGACGCACACCCGGTCGATCCCGTGCACTGGTATCTGGCGACGATCGGAACGTCGAGCGCGGGACGGGGCGGCGGCTACGGGAAGGCGCTGTTGCGGTCGCGGCTGGACCGTTGTGACGCCGAGGGGCTCCCGGCGTATCTGGAGTCCAGCAAGGAAGACAACATCTCCTACTACCAGCGATTCGGCTTCGACGTCACCGGCGAGATCCGGATCCCGGACGGCGGGCCCACGGTGTGGGCGATGTGGCGGGAACCCGTCCGCGACCCCTTAGGCTAAGCTCGGCAAGCCTTACCTAAGTGGATCGTAGTACCTGGTAGACGAGAGGGTCGCCGCATGAACATGGGTCAACAGAGGATCGGCCTGAGCCGACGCGGATTCCTCGTGGGCACCGGGGGAGCGCTGCTCGCGTTCGCCGCGGCCTGCAGCAGCTCGGACGGCGACGGCTCCGGCAGCGAGCCGTCGGGCCCCGTCATCGCCCACAAGTACGGCGAAACCCAGGTGCCGACCGACCCGCAGCGCATCGTCAGTGTGGGCTACAACGACCAGGACGCGATCCTCGCGCTCGGCGGCACGCTGGCCGGCACGTTCGACTGGTACGGCGACTACCCCTACGGCGTGTGGCCGTGGGCGCAGGACCTCCTCGGTGACGCGCAGCCCGAGATCGTGGGCACGGCGTCCACCAACATCGACTTCGAGAAGGTCGCGGCCGTCGCCCCGGACCTGGTGGTCGGCACCTACTCCGGCCTCACCCAGGCCCAGTACGACAAGCTGAGCGCCATCGCGCCGACGGTGGCGCAGCCCGCAGACTTCGCCGACTACGGTGTTCCGTGGCAGGACCAGACGAGGATCCTCGGCGACGCGCTCGGCAAGAAGGACAAGGCGGCCGAGCTCGTATCCTCCGTCGAGACGCAATTCGACGACGTCCGGGCCGCCAACCCGGCGTTCGCGGGAAAGACCGTCCTCGTCGGCGCGCTCAAGGGTCCGGGGCAGTTCGGTGTGTACGGCCCGGAGGACCCGAAGGTCCGCTTCTTCACCGAACTCGGCTTCGTGAATCCCCCTGTGACGGAGCAGATCACCGGCAACTTCGCCGAGATCAGCACGGAGCAGCTGTCGCTCGCGAACGTCGACCTCCTCGTCTGGTACGCGGGCGGCGGCTACGGCGACAAGCTGCGCGCGGAACTCGACAAGACGCCGATCTATCAGGAACTCGAGGTGGTGAAGGCCGGACGCACGATCACGCTCGAGGACGCCGCCGCCGAGGCGATGGCGTGGAGCACTGTATTGAGCCTGCCGTACGCATTGAACGAGATCCCGCCGCGGGTCGCGCCCCTGCTCGCCTGAGACGCGGATGTCCGACGGTGTGGGCCCGGTTCGTGATACCAACGACTCGTGACCGCGATTCCTGAACTCCACGCCGGAACTCCTTTCGACGACCTCGACGACTACCTCGCGCTCGGCCGCATCGGAAGCCTCGCGCTGTCCGCGGACGGGCGAAGGCTCGTCGTGGCGCAGTCGACGCTCGGCGAGAAGGCGACGAAGTACGTCACCGCCCTGTGGGAGATCGATCCCACCGGCGAGTTCGCGGCGCGCCGGCTCACCCGTGGCCGCAGCGGGGAGTCCAACCCGACGTTCACCAGCGACGGCGATCTCCTCTTCACGTCCTCCCGTCCGACGCAGGACGAGGACGACCTTCCCGACGACCTGTGGCGACTGCCCGCGCGGGGCGGCGAGGCGGTGGTCGTCGCGCGCCGAGGCGGCGGCATCACCGGGGTGCGCGCCGCACGGTGCGCGCCGCGTTTCGTCGTGACCACCGGGGTTCTGGGGAGATCCGGCGAGTCCGCCGACGACGAGCGGGTGCGCACCGAGCGCAAGGAGAAGAAGGTCTCGGCGATCCTGCACACGGGCTACCCGATCCGCTACTGGGACCACGATCTCGGTCCCGACGTGCCCCACCTGCTGTCCGCCCCACTGGACGCGCTCGCGGAGAACGGGCAGGAGCCGGAGCTGACCGACCTCACCCCGATGCCGGGTCCGGCACTGCGGGAGGCCAACTACGCGCTGAGCGACGACGGCGCGTTCGTCGTGACGTCGTGGACGGTTCCCGGTCCGCTCGCGTCGATCCGGAACATCCTGGTGCGCGTCGACACCGAGACGGGGGCGCGCACGGTCCTCGTCGACGACGCCGACGCCGATCTGTCGGACCCGGTGATCTCCCCGGACGGACGGCACGTCGTATTCACGCGGGAATCGCATGCGACCCCCGACTCCGCGCCCCGATTCACGCTGCACCGCTACAGCTTCGACAGTGGCACCGTCACCGAGGTGGCGCCCGGGTGGGATCGGTGGGCCACGTCCGTGGTCTGGCTGTCCGACGGTTCTGGGCTCCTCGTCACCGCCGACGACCGTGGGCGCGCACCGATCTTCCTGCTCCGTGACGGCGCGGACCCCACGCGGGTGACGACCGACGACTGCGCGTACACCGACCTGCAGGTGGCCCCCGACGGGTCGACGGTGTTCGCGCTGAGGGCGTCGTACGCGGCGCCGCCGCACCCGGTGCGCATCGACATCACCACCGGTGCCGTGTCACTGCTGAAGGCGCCCGCCGACCTCCCCGAGCTGCCGGGCGCGCTCACGGAGGTCGAGACGGTCGCCGCCGACGGCGCGGCGCTGCGCGCCTGGCTCGCGGTGCCGACCGGCGCCTCCGCCCACGCGCCGGTGCCTCTCGCGCTGTGGGTGCACGGCGGCCCCCTGGGTTCGTGGAACACCTGGTCGTGGCGATGGAACCCGTGGCTCCTGGTCGCGCGGGGATACGCCGTGCTGCTGCCGGATCCGGCGTTGTCCACCGGCTACGGGCAGGAGTTCGTCGAGCGGGGCTGGGGTAAGTGGGGCAAGGCCCCGTTCACCGATCTCATGGCGATCACCGACGCCGCGGTGGCACTGCCGGAGATCGACGAGAAGCGCACCGCGGCGATGGGCGGATCGTTCGGCGGTTACATGGCCAACTGGATCGCCGGACACACCGACCGGTTCAAGGCGATCGTCACCCACGCCAGCCTCTGGGCGCTGGACCAGTTCGGCCCCACCACCGACGCCGCCTGGTACTGGCAGCGGGAGATGACGCCCGAGATGGCGGTGGAGAATTCGCCTCACCTGTACGTCGCGGACATCGTCACTCCGATGCTGGTCATTCACGGCGACAAGGACTTTCGCGTACCGATCGGCGAGGGGTTGCGGCTGTGGTTCGAGCTGCTGTCCGAGTCGGGGTTGCCCGCGGACGACGACGGTCGCACCGAACACCGCTTCCTCTACTTCCCGGACGAGAACCACTGGATCCTCACCCCGCAGAACGCGAAGGTCTGGTACCAGGTGGTGCTGTCGTTCCTCTCCGAGCACGTGCGGGGCGAGGACGTCGCGCTGCCCGAGATCCTGGGCCGGTAGCCGGTAGCCGGCGGGCCGGGGCCGCGCCCAGGCGGATTCACGTCCGCTTCTCGCGGCCCCGATCGAATTCCTTGCCACCCCACACGCCGGTCTGACCGGTGGCCCTGGCGAACAGCTCACAGCGCATCCGCAGTGGGCAGTGATGACAGACGTCGCGGGCGTACGCGAAATCCTCCGTCGGGAACGGGAACCACCGGTCCGGCTCGGGGTCGGCGCGGCACGCGGCGTCAACCCAGCCCGTGGGGTCGTCGGAGGCAGGCAGCAGGGTGGACAGGGTCGTGTCCAGGACGTCGGTCATCGGGAAATCTCCCCTTCCCGGGAGAAGGTCGGTCGGGTGGCGGCGGGTGCGGGGATCTCGCGGCTAGACCGCCGCGAGATCCCTCCAGATCTGCCGCTGCGCCTTTTCGATGTGCCGGGGCGCCTTCGGCTCCCAGAGGAGCGGCATTCCCGCCTCCTCCGGTGTGCGGTCGGCCTTCCTCTGGTTGCAGGGGATGCAGCAGGCCACGAGGTTGGCCCACGTGTTCGGGCCGCCGCGGCTCCTCGGCAGCACGTGGTCGATGGTCGTCGCGACCGGCTCGGCGCAGTAGCCGCACCGATTGCGGTCGCGCCGGAACACGCCCGCGAACGTCGCGCGGCTGCTGTCGGTCACCAGCACGGAATGCGGGACGTGGACGTAGCGCAGCAGACGAATGGTCCGCGGCAGGCTGATCTCGACGTGCTGCGAGCGAATCGGGAACGGCGGCTCCCGATCCGCGACCGTCTCGGCCGCACCGACACTGATCAGCACGACGGCGCGCTCCGCGGGGATCCCGCAGAGGGCCTCGTACGTGACATTGAGGACCAGCACATCCGCGCGCGACCAACTGCGGGCGTCGAGGGTGCTGCCGGGCGGGTTACGGGAGAAGTGCCTCACGGGAGATCTCGGTTCTGTCGTCGGTTCGCGGCGGTGGGGGCACGCCGGGCAACGGAAGTCGAGTCAGGCGTGCCGGGTGGAGCGGTAAGTCTTCGGGGCGGGCATGATCCCGCATTCGCCTTGCCGGCCGGCGGGGAAGGAGGAGGCGGCGCCCGTGCGTGACGGCTGCAACCGGGGTGCGTGGGCTGCGGGCAGTGCGCGCATCGCTACGTCCTTCCTGAACTCGACGTGTGAACCGAACAGAACACGTCGAGCATGACACAGCGCGCCGCCCGCGTCCTGGCATTTTCCGCGTCGTCGGACCCGTGAGCCGGGGCGTGTCGAATCGGACAGGACGCGCGACACGTCCGATGGATGCGGTGAAGTAGCGGTTCTCTCGCTACGGTGTTCGATACGTACCCCGAATGAAGGAGACATCGTGGCACTTCCCCAGCTCACTGACGAACAGCGGGCAGCAGCTCTCGAGAAGGCCGCCGCCGCTCGTAAGGCACGCGCAGAGCTCAAGGACAAGCTCAAGTCCGGTGACATCACCCTCAAGCAGGTCCTTTCCAAGGCAGATGTCGACGACATCATCGGAAAGACCAAGGTCAGCGCCATTCTGGAAGCCCTGCCGAAGATCGGCAAGGTGAAGGCCCAGGAGATCATGGCCAACCTGGAGATCGCTCCGACCCGCCGCCTCCGTGGCCTCGGCGACCGTCAGCGCGACGCCCTGCTGGCGCACTTCAGCTGACACGTTCCCCGGGTGCCCGCCCCATCGCCTTCAGGCGACGGGCGGGCGCCCGGACGCGTCTTTCCTGCCCCCACCCCCGCTAGTGCAACCGGAAGGTTGCGCAAGTAGCCGCCGATATGCAACCGTAAGGTAGCACATTGTCGAGAGGTGAGGATGATCATGAGCGTTCCGGACGCATCCCAGGACAGGATCGAGCGCGAGATCCAGATCGACGCCCCCATCGAGCGGGTGTTCCGGCTGGTGAGTGAACCCGGCTGGTTCATCGGCGACGGCGAACCCGGCAAGACGACCACCACACGCGAAGGCGACGTCTTCGTCGTGGACTTTCCCCCGTACGGGCGCTTCCCGATACTTCCCGTCAAGTCCGACGCACCGCACTACGTCTCGTTCCGTGGGGGAGACGATCCCGCGCAGCCGCTCGTGGAGGGCACGTCCACCCTGGTCGAGTTCTTCCTGTCGGAGCGGGACGGCGGCACGCTCCTCCGCGTAGTCGAGACCGGATTCGCCGCCCTGTACCCGAATGCCGAGCGCCGCGCGGCCGCCTACGAAGGCAATATCGAGGGCTGGGAAATGCAACTGGCGTTCGCCAAGCGTCACGCCGAACGCGGCGAATAGAGCATCTGTCGTGTCGACCTCGCTGACCGCAGTCGGGGGTTGCGGTCAGCGAGGTCGGTGCGCCGCCGTTTCCGGAGGCACGCTCGGATAGTCGTCGGGTCAGTGCACTTCGTTACGCGCCTCGTCCGCTCGGATGCCGGCGCGACGAAATCGGGGAGTACGGACTCGGGTCGATGTCCGGTCGCCGTTCGTCCACGAGATCCGCGAGGATGCGGGCCGAGCCGACCGCCATGGTCCAGCCGACGTGACCGTGACCGGTGTTGAAGTACAGGTTGTCGTGACGCCCCAGCCCGATCATCGGCGGGCCGTCGGGCGTCATCGGGCGAAGGCCCGTCCGGTATCTGGCCGTGCCCAGTCCACCGCGCCGGGGAACAGTTCGTTCCCGGCGTCCACGATGCCCGCGTAGTCGGCGGGCGAGTGACTGCGGTCGTACCCGACGAATTCCGCGGTGGCCGACATTCTCAGCTCGTCACCGAACCGCGACCAGGCGACGAGTGTCTTCTCGTCGATGCCGCCGACCACCGGCGCGCGTTCGGGGTCCTTGACGGTCGCGGTCAGCGTGTATCCCTTGGCCGGGTAGACGGGCAGTCGCAGACCGACACTCCTCGCGACGAGAGCACTCGCGGCCCCGGCGGCGAGGACGAAGGCATCCGCGCGGATGTGGCCCCGATCGGTGTCGGCCGACGTGATGGCCGCACCGTCGGACTCGAGGGCCACGACGGACGTGCCCAGGTGGAACCGGACCCCCAGCCGACCGCATTCCTCGGCGAGCCCCACCGAGAATCGGTGCGGGTCGCCGGTGCCGTCGGTGCGGTCGTGGATCGCACCGGCGAACGTGGCCGTCCCGTGCCGGAGGGCGGGCTCCGCGGCCGCGATCTCCTCGGGTCCCAGCACGTCCTGCAGCTGTCCGTGGTCGCGGAGCAGCTGCGAGTTCACCCGCGCTTGCTCGAGTTCCGCTTCCTCCCGGTACAGGTACAGCACGCCGTTCCGTGTCTGGCAGTACTCCAGGTTCTCGCGGGCGGTGAGTTCGTCCATCAGCTGCTGGCTGTACCGGGCCAGGCGGAGCTTCGCGAGAGTGTTCGACCGCGCCCGGGAGGCCGTGCACTCGCGGAGGAATCGCACACCCCACCGGGCGAGTTCGGCGTCCGCCCGGGGACGGACGCGGATCGAGGTCGACGCGCCGAGCAACGATCGGACCAGCATGGTGGGAGCCGACGGCGACGCCCACGCGTAGGAGTGACCGGGGGCGATCAGTCCGGCGGTGCTCGCGCTGGTGTCGGACGCGACCTCGCTGCGCCGGTCGTACACATGAACCTCGTGTCCGCGTTCGGCGAGAGCGTGGGCGGTCGCGACTCCCACGACCCCTGCTCCGAGTACTGCCACCTTCATTCCGCTTCCTTTCCTTCGGTCGATCCCCGGCCCGTGACGGCGACGGCCTGTATCTCCACGAGCAGCTGCGGGTCCAGCAGGGCCGCGACCACGGTGGCCCTGGCCGGGCGGTGGTCGGCGGCGAACCAGCGCCTCCATTCCTCGTTGAAACGCGGGGCGTCGTCGGCGTTCGCGAGATACACCGTGGCCGAGGCGATGTCGTGCAGGGTGGCGCCTGCCGCGGCGAGGACCCTGTCGAGTCGTGTGAGGGAGTGACGGGTCTGCTCCACCACGTCGGTGCCGACGACGTTGCCGGTGTCGTCGAACGAGACCTGGCCGGAGACGAACACGAGGTCGCCGACCCTGCGCGCCGACGGGTACGGGCTGGTGCCGGTGGTCACCCCGGGCACGTCCACGATGTCACCCATGGTCGGGCTCACCCGCTGTGGTGTCGCCGCGGTCGCCGCGCAGCACTTCCTTGACGTAGAAGCGCCAGCCGAGAAATCCGACCCAGAGGGTGACGGTGACGACGGCGGTGGGTACCCCGTAATAGAGGAGGGTGGGAATCATGCGAATTCTCCTTCGGTGACGCGGACAGCAGGCTGCTGTCGGCGCGGATAGCGGGACGAGGTGGCCATGGCGACCGTGACGAAGACGAGCAGGTTGGCGACGACGCCGGGCACCAGCCCGTCCAGTCCGAACGGAGCGTCGAGGCCCCACTGCCACACCGCGGTGACGATCGCGCCCGCCGTGATCGCCGACAGTGCCGCCGGAGCGGACCGCACGCCGAACAGCACGGCGCCGAACAACGGGACGATGACCGTCGGAGCCCACAGGGTGTAGCTGTAGAGAAGGGCGTCGACGATGGACGGGACGCTGAGGGCGAAGATGGTCGCTCCGGCACCGACGACGACGCTGGTGGCCCGCTCGACGGTGAGCCGCCTCGACGGTGGCAGCTCGGTGGGGCTGAGCGGCTGGTAGATGTCCTTGGTCAGGACGACGGCGGTGGAATTGAGGTAGGAACTGGCCGTCGACATCACGACCGCCATCAGCGCCGCCACCACCAATCCGAGAACGCCGACCGGCATCAGATTCATCACCACGGTCGGAAGCGCCTGATCGCTTTCGATGTCCGGGTACAGGACGAGTGCGATCAACCCGAGAGACGCCGAGGTGAAGAAGAAGAAGAACGAGAAGAACCCGGCCAGTGCGTAGCCCTTACGGGCGTGCCGCGAGTCGGGGGTGGAGAACGTCCGCTGCGCGTACGGCGGGACCAGCGTCTCGCCGAGCAGTAGTGCCGCGAAGAGCGTGAGGAACTGTGCGGGGGAGTAGTCGCCCATGAACGAAAGATGCTCGGCGGGAACGTTGTCCAGGAGAGCCGACGGTCCGCCGACGGCGTCGAGCCCGATGAGGAGCGCCACCGGCAGGAGCACTCCGAGGAAGACGAACTGCAGCAGGTCGGTCTGGATCACCGCCCACGCCCCACCGAACGAGGAGTAGAGAATGACCACTCCCATCCCGATGATCACCGCGGGCACGGTGGGCACGTCGAGGGTGGCGTTGACGACGGTGCCGATGGCCAGGGCCTGGGCGCCGAGGATGCCGGCGCACAGGACGACGGACAGTACGCCGGTGACCAGTCTCGCAGGCCGGCCGTAGTGGGTCTCCATGATGTCGCCGAGGGTGTGGGCGCCGATGTAGTTCTTGAGTCTGGGCGCGACGAAGTAGCCGACGAGCACCGTCTGAACGCCGAACGCGCAGAAGGCGAACATGTACACGTATCCGTCACGCATGGCGGCGCCGGCGACGCCGAGCGATGCTCCGCCGCCGAGGAAGGCTGCGGCCAGGCTGCCGAAGAAGACCGGCCAGATGATCCGGTTGCCTGCCACGGCGAAATCGTCCGGCGACTTGACGCGTCGCATGGTTTGGACGCCGATCAGGACGAGTAGCAGGAAGTAGGCACCGAGAAGTATCCAGTCGAGGATTGCCATGTGAACTCCTAGTTGGGATGAACCCATCGTAGGAACGTCATGTGACCGTAGTCACTAGGCGAGTTGCCCTTGATCTACACTGAGATCGATACCCAATTGTGCGATGTGCACAACTCCCACAAGCGTTCGGAAGGGCAGTCGATGCTGAGTGAGGCTCTGGCGCAACAGATCGCGAACGAGATCACCGACGTCATCGGGTTCAACGTGCTCATCACGGATGCGGCCGGAACGGTGGTCGGCAGCGGGGACGAACGTCGCATCGGCCAGTTCCACGAGGCATCGATCGAGGTGATCCGTGCACGGCGCATGATCGCGCACTCGGCAGCGGACGTCCGCGACCTCGTCGGCAGTCTGCCCGGCGTCACCATTCCGCTCGTCATCGACGGTGACGTGGTGGGCACCATCGGGCTGTCCGGTTCACCCGAGCAGGTCGAACAGTTCGGGCTGGTGGTCAAGCGGCAGACCGAAATCCTGATGCAGGAGGCCTCGCGGATCGGTACCCGGCTGACCTACGAGCGGGCAGCGGAAGAATTGCTCCGCGACATCTGTGACTGGCATCGCTCCACGTTCACCGAGGCCCAGATCTCCCGGCGGGCAACGGGTCTGGGATACGACCTGCGCCGTCCCCGGGTCATGGTGCTGATCAGCTACGACAGTCACACCGACGACGCCGCCGTGGAGGGACGGCCCGTGTCCCTCGAGGTCCTGCGCGCCGTGCAGGACACCTTCGACTCCGCGACCGATCTGGTCGCACCGCTCGCCCGACAGGTCATCGCGGTCACCACCGTGGTGACCGCACCGATCCCGGCTGCGGATTCGGCTTTGACGGACCGGTGCCGGAAGTATGTGTCCCAGATCCGGGAACGAGGATGGGACACCCGCGTGGGGATCGGCTCGATCGCGCACGGGGTCGAGCACCTCAATCTGTCGTCCCAGGACGCGTACGACGCGCTCCGGCTCGGCGCGGTTCTCGACCCACGCGGCCAGGTCTACGACATCGACCGGTTCCGCCTCCATCAGGCCGTCTCGGTGATACCTGCGGAGACCCGTGACAGGCTGTCACGGGCCGTGCTCGGCGCGTTGGCCACCGACAACGACTGGCCGCAGTTGCAGGAGACGCTGATCGCCTGGGGGGAGTGCGGGTTCAACTCCAGCCGGGCGGCGAAGCGGCTGCACGTCCACCGCAATACCCTCGCCAACCGGCTCGACAAGATCGCCCGGCTCCTCGGTCGCCCGCTGGACGAACCGGGTCTGGGCATGACGCTCTACCTCGCCTGTGTGGTGGCGCGGCGGGCCGGCTGAGCCTTCAGCCGGCGTGTGGGTGAACACCACCGGCGCGCCGATCGCCGTGTCGCCGCCGATCGGCGGCATTCTCGATGCATACTCGACACTCTCGAGTGGTTGCTGCACTGGATGCGGCAGACGAACCGGAGGAATCCCTTGAACGACCACCACGTGCAGCTCTTCTCCGAGCTGCACACCACCGCAGGATCCCAGGCAGGCGGCGAGGACGCAGGCGAGGCGCTGCGCCCCGTCGACCCGGAGCATCGCACCGCCACCGAGGTGCACCGCGCGCTGTTCAGCGACCAGTAGCGAGGCGGACGGTAGCCCCGTCGTCGGTCGTCCGTGCGTTCATTAGACTCGACGGGTGACCAGTGCAGCTCCAGAATATCCCCAGAACCGTGCCGATGCCCTCCCGAAGAGCTGGGACCCCAGTTCCGTCGAGGACGATCTGTATCAGGGCTGGGTAGACGCCGGTTACTTCCGCGCGGACCCTCACAGCGACAAGCCGGGCTACTCCATCGTCCTGCCGCCGCCCAATGTGACCGGCAGCCTGCACATGGGTCACGCGCTCGACCACACGTTGATGGACGCGCTGAGCCGCCGCAAGCGGATGCAGGGCTACGAGGTGCTGTGGCTGCCCGGCATGGACCACGCGGGCATCGCGACGCAGACCGTGGTCGAGAAGCAGCTCGCCGTCGACGGCAAGACGAAGGAAGACTTCGGCCGCGAGCTGTTCATCGACAAGGTGTGGGACTGGAAGCGCGAGTCCGGTGGCACCATCGGCGGCCAGATGCGCCGCATCGGTGACAGCGTCGACTGGAGCCGCGACCGGTTCACCATGGACGACGGGCTGTCCCGCGCCGTCCAGACCATCTTCAAGCGCATGTACGACGACGGCCTGATCTACCGGGCCGAGCGTCTCGTCAACTGGTCGCCAGTGCTGCAGACGGCGATCTCCGACATCGAGGTGAAGTTCGAGGACGTCGAGGGCGAGCTGGTCTCGCTGCGGTACGGCTCCCTGAGCGACGACGAGCCGCACGTCGTGGTCGCGACCACCCGTGTCGAGACGATGCTCGGCGACACCGCCGTGGCCGTCCACCCCGACGACGAGCGCTACAAGCACCTGATCGGAACGACGCTCGAGCACCCCTTCACCGGGCGCGACATCCCGATCATCGCGGACGAGTACGTCGATCCCGAGTTCGGCACCGGCGCCGTCAAGATCACGCCTGCGCACGACCCCAACGACTTCGAGATGGGCCTGCGGCACAACCTGCCCATGCCGACCATCATGGACAAGACCGGCAAGATCGCCGACACGGGAACGCAATTCGACGGTCTCGACCGCTTCGAGGCACGGGTCAAGGTGCGTGAGGCGCTCGCCGAGCAGGGTCGCGTGGTCGCGGAGAAGCGGCCCTACCTGCACAGTGTCGGACATTCCGAGCGCACCGGTGAGTCCATCGAGCCGCGCCTGTCGTTGCAGTGGTGGGTGAAGGTCGAGTCCCTCGCGAAGGCCGCCGGCGACGCGGTGCGCAACGGTGACACGGTCATTCACCCGGCCAGTCAGGAACCGCGATGGTTCGCCTGGGTCGACGACATGCACGACTGGTGCATCTCGCGTCAGCTGTGGTGGGGTCACCGGATCCCGATCTGGTACGGCCCCGACGGCGAGGTCGCATGCTTCGGACCGGACGAGACCGCGCCCGAGGGCTGGGTGCAGGATCCCGACGTCCTCGACACCTGGTTCTCCTCCGGGTTGTGGCCGTTCTCGACCATGGGCTGGCCCGAGAAGACGCCCGAGCTCGAGAAGTTCTATCCCACAAGTGTTCTCGTCACCGGTTACGACATCCTGTTCTTCTGGGTGGCGCGGATGATGATGTTCGGCACGTATGTGTCGGAGGACGACGCCATCACTGGGCGGGGCGAGCGAAGCGACGGGGTGTTCAGCGAAGGCAAGTCCGGACCGCAGATGCCGTTCCAGGACGTGTTCCTGCACGGCCTCGTCCGCGACCAGTTCGGCAAGAAGATGTCGAAGTCGCGGGGCAACGGCATCGACCCGCTCGACTGGGTCGACCGCTTCGGCGCCGATGCGCTCCGCTTCACGCTGGCCCGCGGCGCCAACCCCGGCAGCGACCTGTCCGTCGGCGAGGACCACGCGCAATCGTCGCGGAACTTCGCGACCAAACTGTTCAACGCGACCAAGTTCGCCCTCATGAACGGGGCCGCGCCGGCACCACTGCCCGGACGCGGCGAACTGACCGACGCCGACCGGTGGATCCTCGACCGCCTCGAGCAGGTGCGCGGGGAGGTCGACGCCGCATTCGACCGGTACGAGTTCAGCAAGGCGTGCGAGGCACTGTTCCACTTCGCGTGGGACGAGGTCTGCGACTGGTACCTCGAGCTGGCCAAGGTGCAGTTCGCCGAGAACGACACGGTCGCGGCGAACACGCGGGCCGTGCTCGGCAACGTCCTCGACGCCCTGTTGCGCCTGCTCCACCCGGTGATCCCGTTCGTCACGGAGACCCTGTGGAAGGCGCTCACCGAGAACGAATCCGTCGTCGTGGCGGAGTGGCCGCAGTCGAGCGAGACCGCCGCGGATGCGGTTGCGGCGCAGCGTGTCGAGGACATGCAGCGACTGGTGACCGAGGTGCGCCGATTCCGCAGCGACCAGGGGCTCAAGCCCTCGCAGCGGGTGCCCGCGCGGATCAGCGGCATCGCCGAGGCCGATCTGGACACGCAGCTCGCCGCGGTCACGTCGCTGGCGCGTCTGACGGACCCGGAGGACGGTTTCGCGGTGTCCGCGTCGGTGGAGGTGCGCTTGAGCAAGGCGACCGTCACCGTCGATCTCGACACGTCGGGCAACGTCGACCTGGGCGCCGAGAAGGCGCGGCTGGAGAAAGATCTCGCGGCCGCGCAGAAGGAACTCGCCGGAACCACCGCGAAGCTGTCCAACGAGGCGTTCCTGGCCAAGGCCCCCGACGCCGTCAAGGAGAAGATCCGTACGCGTCAGCAGATCGCGACGGAAGAAATCGAACGCATCACCAAGCGATTGAAGGAGCTGGAAGGCGCGTGACCTCGCCCGACTTCACGCCGGAGGAAGTCAGTCCTGTCGACCTCGCGGAGCTGACACTGGTCGAGGCGGAACTCGACAAGCGGTGGCCCGAGACGAAGATCGAGCCGTCCCTCACCCGGATCGCGGCCCTGATGGACGTGCTCGGTTCGCCGCAGCACGGCTATCCCGCCATCCACGTCACCGGCACCAACGGTAAGACGTCGGTGACGCGGATGATCGACGCGCTGCTCACGGCGCTGCACCGGCGCACCGGCCGCACCACCAGCCCGCACCTGCAGCTCGCCACCGAGCGCATCAGCATCGACGGGCGCCCGGTGTCGCCCCGCCGGTACGTCGACACGTACCGGGAGATCGAACCGTACGTGCAGATGATCGACCAGCAGTCGCAGGCGGCCGGCGGCCCGGCGATGAGCAAGTTCGAGGTGCTCACCGCGATGGCGTACGCCGCGTTCGCGGAGGCATCCGTCGACGTCGCCGTCGTCGAGGTGGGTCTCGGCGGGCGTTGGGACGCAACCAATGTCATCGACGGCGAGATCGCGGTGATCACCCCGATCAGCCTCGATCACGCCGAGTATCTCGGCGATGACCTGGCCGGGATCGCCGAGGAGAAGGCCGGCATCATCAAGAAGGGCCGCGAGGACGCGCTCGTGCCCCGCGACGCCGTCGCGATCCTCGCCGAGCAGACGCCGGAAGTGATGGAGGTGCTGCTCCGCCGGGCCGTCGAGGTGGATGCCGCGGTCGCGCGGGAGGGCTCCGAGTTCACGGTGCTGGCCCGGCAGATCGCGGTCGGCGGCCAGCAGCTCGAACTCCAGGGCCTCGGCGGGGTCTACACCGACATCTTCCTGCCCCTGCACGGGGAGCACCAGGCGCGTAACGCGTCGCTCGCGCTCGCGGCCGTGGAGGCGTTCTTCGGTGCGGGCCCGGAACGGCAGCTCGACCAGGAGGCCATCCGGGAGGCGTTCGCCTCGGTCGTCAATCCGGGCAGGCTCGAACGTGTGCGCAGCGCCCCGACCGTCTTCCTCGACGCCGCGCACAACCCGGACGGGGCTCGTGCGCTCGCCGCCGCCCTGACCGCCGAGTTCGACTTCCGCAAGCTGGTCGGCGTCGTCAGCGTGATGGGGGACAAGGACGTCGACGGCATCCTGTCGGCGCTGGAACCGGTGTTCGACGAGCTCGTCGTGACGAACAACGGTTCGGCGCGGGCCATGGACGTCGACGATCTCGCCAATCTCGCGGTCGCCAAGTTCGGCGACGAACGCGTCGTCGTGGCGCCCACACTCGCGGACGCGCTGGAAACGGCCATCGGACTGGCCGAGGAGGTCGCCGAGCCGGGTGAAGCAGTATCGGGGGCGGGCGTCGTGGTCACCGGATCCGTGGTGACCGCCGGTGCGGCCCGCACCCTCTTCGGAAAGGACCCAGCGTGAGCGAGCCAGACTCGAGTGCTTCGGAACCGGAGTTCGGGCCGCCGACCAAGGACCCGTGGAAGGGATTCCGCGGTGTGGTCGCGGGATCTCTGATTCTGGAAGCGATCGTGGTGCTTCTCGCCCTGCCGGTCGTCGCGACGGTCGGCGGCGGACTGACCTGGTGGTCCGGAACGTACCTCGTGGGGCTGGCGGTGCTCATGATCCTCGGGGCGGGCCTGCAGGGCCGCCCCTGGGCGATGAAGTACAACCTGTTGTTGCAGGTGGGGCTCCTGCTCGGGTTCTTCGTCCACGTGTCGATCGGCTCGGTCGGAGTGGTCTTCGCCATCCTGTGGGGATACCTTCTCTACTTCCGCCGGAATGTCCGCCAGCGAATGGAGCGGGGCCTGCTGCCGGGGCAGCGGGGCTGACCATTTAGGCTGTGCGCCGTGACTGAGCGCACCCTTGTACTGATCAAGCCCGATGCCGTTGCCCGCGGATATGTAGGAGAAATCCTCGGTCGTATCGAGCGGAAAGGTCTGACGATCTCCGCGCTCGACCTGCGCACCGCTCCCGGCGACATCGCAGCCGCCCACTACGCCGAGCACGAAGGCCGCCCGTTCTACCCGGGCCTGCTGGAATTCATCACGGGCGGCCCGCTCGTCGCGGCAGTGCTCGAAGGTCCGCGGGCGATCGCGGCGTTCCGTCAGCTCGCCGGCGGCACCGACCCCGTCGAGAAGGCCGTTCCGGGCACGATTCGCGGTGACTTCGGGCTCGAAGCCCAGGAGAACCTGGTGCACGGCTCCGACTCGGTCGAGTCCGCCGAGCGCGAGATCGCCCTCTGGTTCCCGCACCTCGCCGCCAACTGATCTACCTCTCCACCCACCCCTCGACCCACCGGCCTGCCCTCCGGGCCGGCGGCGCCCTCGCGTGCGGAACATGTTCCAGACCGATACGTGCGCCGCTGGCACGGACTGCGGCACACGTGTGGGATACTGAGGGTGGTCGGACCGCAATTTGTGCACCACGTGGCTTCGACCGGATGGCACCACGGCTCGATGCCCTTCATCGCTGCCCCTACGTCAACAGGAAATACCTGGGCGTTCGGCACGCTGGATGATCAGGCGCTCGCGCCACGGACGACGGCCATCCGCAAGGCACTACACGGGCGTGCAGTGAAAACGGACACTGCACGCGCTGTGTGGAGCGAGACCAGACAATCTCGCGCTCACATCTGGGGCGCGAGTACACATACTGCGCCCTCGCGTGGCCGCGTGACACCCCCAGACACGGGAGTGGACGCGCCCGGGGGCTGAGGAGACTACGTGGCCGATCAAGCGCCGCCCACAAATTCAGAGCCGAACGAATCGGCCACCGCCGGGAGCGCGGTTCCCGCTCTTCCGGAGAAGATTCGCGTTCACGCCCTCGCGAAGTTGCTGGGCGTGACGAGCAAGCAGGTTCTCGCCGAGGCTGCGGCCCTCGGAACCGAACTGCGCAGCGCGCAGTCGAGCCTGCAACGCGACGTCGCCGAGCGTGTGCACGCAGCTTTCACCGCTGCGCAGAACGCTCCCACCGAGCCACCCGCAGCGGCCGAACCGGCCGCGGAGACCCCGGCCGCCGAACCGGTCGCGGAGACCCCGGCCGCCGAACCGGCCGTCGAGGTCGCGCCGGAACCGGTCGCGGCTGCCGACGTCGAGGAAGCGGCGGTCGAGCAGACTCCCGCTCCGGCGGTTCCCGCCGAGGAAACTCCCGCCCAGGAACCCGTCGCGGAGGAGGCCGCGGTTTCCGAGCGCGACCTCGGACGTGACCTGTTCACCACCGCGTCCTACCAGGTCGAGGCGCCCGCCGCCGAGCCCGCCGTGGAGACCCCGCCCGCCGTCTCGCAGGTCCCGCTCTTCCTGCAGCCCGACCTCGCGGCGGTCGAGACCCCGCCGCGTCGCCGCCGCAGTCGCCGGGACGCCGGGACCCCGGAACCCACCACCGAGCAGCCGCCCGTCGTCGAATCGCACGACGAGGTGCCCGAGACCGCGAAGGCCACGGACACCGGAACCGCCGAGACCGAGACGGACGAGTCCGACGTCGACGGCGACCAGCCGCGTCGTCGTCGCCGCGGCCGTCGCGGCCGTGGTCGCGGACGGGGCGAACAGCAGAACGAGCAGGACACCGACACCGACACCGAGGGTCCCGAGGCCGAGGAATCCGCGCGGGAATCCGCGCGCGAGGAGAAGGTCGCCGAGACACCGGCTCGGGAGCTCGAAGAGAAGCCGAAGAAGGAGTCCGAGGAGAAGCCCGCTGAGGCCGAGCAGGCCGAGGCGGAGTCCGGTGACGAAGAGGCCGGTGAGGGCGACTCCGACGGGTCGAGCCGTCGCCGCCGTCGCCGTCGTCGTCGCAAGTCCGGTGGCGAGGGGGCGGGAGAGGCCACGTCCGAGGACGATCCGCCGAACACCGTCGTCCACGAGCGTGAACCTCGCAACAAGAGCCGCTCGAAGGACGAGGTCCAGGGCATCACCGGTTCGACGCGGCTCGAGGCGAAGCGTCAGCGTCGCCGTGACGGCCGGGATGCCGGCCGCCGGCGTCCGCCGATCCTGACGGAATCGGAGTTCCTGGCCCGCCGCGAGGCCGTCGACCGCGTGATGGTGGTGCGCGACCGCATCGCCACCGGGCAACCGCACGCGACGACGCAGGTCGCCGTGCTCGAGGACGGCGTCCTCGTCGAACACTTCGTGACCACGTCGGCGTCGGCATCGATGGTCGGCAACGTGTACCTCGGACGCGTCCAGAACGTGCTGCCCAGCATGGAAGCCGCGTTCATCGACATCGGCCGCGGCCGCAACGGCGTGCTGTACGCGGGTGAGGTCAACTGGGAGGCCGCCGGGCTCGGCGGCAACTCCCGCAAGATCGAGCAGGCTCTCAAGCCGGGCGATCAGGTGCTGGTTCAGGTCAGCAAGGACCCGGTCGGGCACAAGGGTGCGCGGCTGACCACGCAGATCAGTCTCGCGGGCCGCTTCCTGGTGTACGTGCCGGGCGGCACGTCCACCGGCATCAGCCGCAAACTCCCCGACACGGAGCGCAAGCGCCTCAAGGACATCCTGCGCGACATCGTGCCCTCGGACGCCGGAGTCATCATCCGGACCGCGTCGGAGGGTGTGAGCGAGGAGGAACTCGCTCGCGACGTGAAGCGCCTGCAGGACCAGTGGGCCGGGATCGAAGCGCAGGCCGCGAAGGCGGAATCCGGCAAGTCCGGTAACCCGCAGGCCCTGTACGAGGAGCCCGACCTTCTCGTGAAGGTCATCCGCGACCTGTTCAACGAGGACTTCTCCAAGCTCGTCATCGAGGGCGAGAAGGCCTGGTCGACGGTCGAGTCGTACATCAAGTCCGTGGCCCCCGATCTCATGCCGAGGCTCGAGCAGCACACGTCGGACAACGGTGTCGACGTCTTCGTGGCGCACCGCATCGACGAGCAGCTGGCGAAGGCGCTCGACCGCAAGGTCTGGTTGCCGTCCGGCGGCACGCTCGTGATCGACCGCACCGAGGCCATGACCGTGGTCGATGTCAACACCGGCAAGTTCACCGGTGCCGGCGGAAACCTCGAGGAGACCGTCACCCGGAACAACCTCGAGGCGGCCGAGGAGATCGTCCGGCAGATGCGCCTGCGCGACATCGGCGGCATGATCGTCGTCGACTTCATCGACATGGTGCTCGAATCGAACCGCGACCTCGTGCTGCGACGGCTGACGGAAGCCCTGGGCCGGGATCGCACCCGCCACCAGGTGTCCGAGGTCACGTCGCTCGGTCTGGTCCAGATGACGCGGAAGAAGTTGGGCACCGGACTGGTCGAGGCGTTCTCGACGACGTGTGAGCACTGCCACGGCCGGGGCATCCTCGTCCACGCCGAGCCGATCGAGGTGAAAGCCTCCGAGGACAACGGTGCGCGCGGCGGGTCGTCCCGCGGCGGCGACTCCGGTGGCTCCCGCAAGAAGCGGGGACGCGACAAGTCGTCCGGCGGGGAGACGTCGCAGCCTCCCGTGCACGAGGAGACCCCGACGGTGGACGCCACCGTCAAGCGGGCCCACCCGGTCGCTCTCGCGATGGCACACCACCATCACGAGGAGGAGGCCGCGCACGCACACAGCGGGCACGAGGCGGAATCCGCCGCGCAGCCCGCGGCGGCGGTTCCCGAGCCCGAGCAGCCGGTCGCCGTGGAGGCGGAGACGCCGGCGGCTGACCTGCCCGGCATCGAAGAAGCCGTGGCCGAGGCCCCGGCAGCGGTCGCCGCGGAAGCCGTCGTGGCACCCGAGGCGGAGGAAGTCGTCGTCGAGGAAGCTGTCGTCGAGGAAGCCGTGGCCGAAGAGCCGGTCGTCGAACCTGCGCCGGCCGAAGAGGCTCCGGTCGCCGAGACCCCGGAACCCGTCGTGGAGCGCGAGCCCGAGCCCCAACCGGAGCCGGTGGCCCCGCCGCGGCGCAGGAGTCGTCGGGTGTCGAGGGCAGCGGCCGCGCCGGTGTCCGAAACCCCGAGCGCCGGGACCGTGTTCGTGATCCCGACATCGGAGACCGGCGCGGAGCACGCACCGGAGCCGGAACCGGCCATGTCGGCTTCGGCCGTGAGCGGACCGCCCGCGTCCTCGCCCGACGGCGCGGATGCGCAGGCAGCGCCGCGCAGGCCGCGGCGCCGCCGGGCGGCGGCACGTCCCGCCGGCCCGCCGGTGGACGCCGACAACTGACGAGGGAGCGCGGGAAGGCAATCGACGCCGGTTTGTACGGAACGGTTGCCTTCCTGTAACCTTGACCAGTCGCTACTCGGCGATGAAGGTCAGCTGTGCCCTCACCTGTGAAGGCTGCGCGATCTCGACCGAGCTAGCCGTCACACCAGACCAGTCGCGCACACTGTGGCGCGAGCAAGTTCGAAGAAGCAAGGGGTAGCCCTCCGATGGCAACGTACGCGATCGTCAAGACCGGCGGAAAGCAGTACAAGGTCGCTGTTGGTGACCTCGTCAAGGTCGAGAAGATCGAGGGTGAGCCCGGCACTGCTGTCTCGCTTGCTCCCGTTCTCGTCGTCGACGGATCCGATCTGACGACCGACGCCGACAAGCTGGCCAAGATCTCGGTCACGGGTGAGGTCGTCGAGCACACCAAGGGCCCGAAGATCCGGATCCACAAGTTCAAGAACAAGACCGGCTACCACAAGCGTCAGGGCCACAGGCAGAAGCTGACGGTCCTCAAGGTCACCGGCATCAAGTAGCTAGAGCTTCAGAGCTGATTTCACCCGAGGAGGGTCAAGAACATGGCACATAAGAAGGGTGCATCCAGCTCCCGTAACGGTCGCGATTCAAATGCTCAGCGACTCGGCGTGAAGCGTTTCGGCGGCCAGTCCGTCAGCGCCGGCGAGATCCTGGTGCGTCAGCGCGGAACCCACTTCCATCCCGGCGTCAACGTCGGTCGTGGCGGCGACGACACGCTCTTCGCGCTCTCTGCCGGTGCCGTCGAGTTCGGCACCAAGCGTGGACGCAAGACCGTGAACATCGTTCCGGCGGCGGCAGAGGCCTAGTCCTGCCGCGAGTATGCATCGTCCCGTGAGGGACGTTTCAAGCTCCCAATAGGGGCGGACCTGGGTCGAGATACCCGGTCCGCCCCTATTGTTTTTTTCAAGAGTGAGATCAACACAATTGGCTGAGGAAGGATCCGGCAGTCATGTCCCGATTCATTGACCGCGTCGTGCTGCACGTCAGCGCCGGAAAAGGCGGCAATGGCTGCGCCTCCGTACACCGGGAGAAGTTCAAACCACTCGGTGGCCCGGATGGCGGCAACGGCGGGCGTGGCGGTGACGTCGTGCTCGAGGTGGACGGCAACGTCCACACCCTCCTCGACTTCCATTTCCACCCCCACGCGAAGGCCACCAACGGCAAGCAGGGGATGGGGAGCAACCGTGACGGCGCCCAGGGCGACGACCTGATCCTGAAGGTCCCCGACGGCACCGTCGTCCTCGACGAGGACGGGCGTATCCTCGCCGACCTCATCGGTGTCGGCACCCGCTTCGAGGCCGCCCAGGGTGGCCGCGGCGGACTCGGCAACGCGGCCCTGTCGTCGAAGGCGCGCAAGGCGCCGGGCTTCGCGCTCCTCGGTGAGGACGGTGTCGAGCGGGAACTGGTCCTCGAACTGAAGTCCGTGGCCGATGTCGGGCTGGTCGGGTTCCCGTCGGCGGGTAAGTCCTCACTCGTGTCCGTGCTGTCGGCGGCGAAGCCGAAGATCGCCGACTACCCGTTCACGACGCTCGTGCCGAACCTCGGTGTGGTGTCGAGCGGCGACACCACGTTCACGGTGGCCGACGTGCCCGGGTTGATCCCCGGCGCGAGCGACGGCCGCGGGCTCGGACTGGACTTCCTGCGCCACCTCGAGCGGTGCGCCGTGCTGGCCCACGTCGTCGACTGCGCGACGCTCGACCCGGGCCGCGACCCGATCTCCGACATCGACGCACTCGAGGCGGAACTCGCCGCGTACAAGGGCGCGCTGTCCGGCGACGCCGGGCTCGGTGACCTCGCGGACCGGCCCCGCATCGTGATCCTGAACAAGGCGGACGTGCCGGAGGCGGCCGAGCTGGCCGAGATGGTCACCCCCGATCTCGAGGCCCGCGGGTGGCCTGTCTTCACGATCTCGGCTGTCAGCCGAGAGGGATTGCGCCCGTTGACGTTCGCGCTGGCGAAGCTGGTTGCGGACTACCGTGAGGCGCACCCGAAGGCCGAGCCGAAGCGTCAGGTGATCCGCCCGGTGATCGCGAACGAAAACAGCTTCAGCGTCGTCGCCGACCCCGAGATCCCCGGTGGGTTCATCGTCCGCGGCACGCGGCCGGAGCGCTGGGTGCGGCAGACGCAGTTCGACAACGACGAGGCCGTGGGCTACCTCGCCGACCGCCTCGCGCGACTCGGCGTGGAGACCGAGCTCGTCAAGCAGGGTGCGGAGCCGGGAGCGTCCGTCACGATCGGCAACGTGAGCTTCGACTGGGAGCCCCAGACACCGGCCGGCGTCGATCTCACCCGCACCGGCCGCGGTACCGACCCGCGTCTGGATCAGGTCGAGCGCATCGGCGCGACCGAACGCAAGCACGCATCCAGGGTCCGTCGCGGTCTCGAAGGCCTCGACCCCGAAGACCAGTGAGCGCCACCCGGCGCACGATCGCGTCGGCGGGCAGCATTGTCGTGAAGATCGGATCGTCCGCGCTGACCAGTCTGGTCGGCGGGCTCGACGTCCGTCGCCTCGACGAGCTGGCCGATGCGATCGAGGCACGGATGCGTGCCGGTTCCGACGTGGTCGTCGTGTCGTCCGGGGCCGTGGGCGCGGGTCTGGCTCCGTTGGGGCTGACCAAGCGGCCGCGGGACCTGGCGACGAAGCAGGCCGCCGCGAGCGTCGGCCAGCTGGCGCTGGCCCACGCCTGGGGCACGTCGTTCGCCCGATACGGGCGCACCGTCGGGCAGGTGCTGCTCACCGCGGACGACATCGCCCGCCGCGCGCAGCACCGCAACGCGCAACGCACTCTCGACCGCCTGCGCGCGCTGCACGCGGTCGCGATCGTCAACGAGAACGACACCGTCGCGACGGCGGAGCTGCGCTTCGGCGACAACGACCGGCTCGCGGCGCTGGTCGCGCACCTGGTCGGCGCCGACGCGCTGGTCCTGCTGTCGGACGTCGACGGGCTGTACGACGGCGACCCCCGCAAGGGCAATGCGACGCTGATTCCCGAGGTGAACAGCCCTGAGGATCTCGACGGGGTGGTCGCAGGCTCGGGCGGCGCTCTCGGCACCGGCGGGATGGCGTCCAAGCTGTCGGCAGCGCGCCTCGCGGCCGATGCCGGCGTGCCCGTGCTGCTCGCCGCCGCCTCGGACGCCGGGGCAGCGCTACGGGACGCCGGGGTGGGGACGGCATTCGCGGCCCGGCCGTCCCGGTTGTCGGCGCGCAAGTTCTGGGTACGCCACGCCGCGGACGAGCAGGGGATCCTGCACATCGACGAGGGCGCTGTGCGTGCCGTCGTCACCAAACGGCGGTCGTTGCTGCCCGCGGGGATCAGCGCGGTGTCGGGGCGGTTCTACGGCGGCGACGTCGTGTCGCTCCTCGGCCCCGACGAGCGTCCCGTGGCCAGGGGTGTCGTGGCGTACGACTCCGCCGAGATCAGCGACATCCTGGGCAAGTCGACCCAGGAACTGCCCGCGGAGATGCAGCGCCCCGTCGTCCACGCGGACGATCTGGTGCCGCTCTGACGGTCACGCGGGCAGCGCGGAGGACGCGTCGAGCAGTGCGGTGAGTGCCTCCGAGCAACCGGCGTGGAGGGTGAGGGTGGCGAACTCGTCGCCGCGTGTCGTCCCCCTGTTGACGATGACGATGGGGATTCCGCGCTTGGCGGCGTGCCGGACGAACCGCAGTCCCGACATGACGGTGAGCGACGAGCCGGCCACCAGGAGCGCCTCGGCCTCGTCGACCACGTCGTAGGCGGCGGCGACCCTCGGTTTCGGGACGGATTCGCCGAAGTACACGATGTCGGGTTTGAGAAGTCCGCCGCACGCCTCGCAGTCGACCATCCGGAAATGCCCGGTGCTGGTGATCACCGCGTCGGCGTCCGGTGCGATCTCCACTCCCCGTGCGGCAGAGACGGTTTCGGCGAAACCGGGGTTCGCACGCTCGAGCCGGTCGGCGAGCGTCGCCCGCGAGATCAGGGCGTCGCACGCCAGGCACCGGACTTGGGCGTACGTGCCGTGCAGGTCGATCACCCGGCGACTGCCGGCCTTGGTGTGCAGCAGGTCGACGTTCTGGGTGATGACGGCACGCGCGACACCGGCCCGTTCGAGCCCCGCCAGCGCGCGGTGGCCCGTGTTGGGCCGGGCGGCGTCCATGTGCCGCCAGCCGAGGTGGTTGCGCGCCCAGTAGTGGCGGCGGAAGTCGGAGTCCCCGGTGAACTGCTGGTACGTCATGGGATTGCGCGGCGGCGACTCCGGACCCCGGTAGTCGGGAATTCCGGAGTCGGTCGAGATGCCGGCGCCGGTGATCACACACAGGCGCCGGCCACCGAGTACGTCGATCAGTCGGGCGAACACGCACTCCAGGGTAGCGCCGGCTCAGTACCCGACGACAGGATCGATCAGAGCGGTGAGATTCTCACCTGCGACGAAGCGGGCGACGTTCAGCGCCACGTGCTCGGCGAACGCCGGGGGCCGGACCGCAGGCGGGTTGGAATCGTGGGGGGTGATGATCACGTTGGGCAGATCCCACAGCGGGTGGCCGTCGGGAAGCGGCTCGGGATCGGTGACGTCGAGTCCCGCACCGCCGATCGTTTTGTCCCGCAGCGCTTTCACCAGTGCGTTGGTGTGCACGAGCGAGCCGCGCGCGACGTTGATCACCCACGCGGTCGGCTTCATCTGCGCGAACTCCGCCGCCCCGACCAGATGGTGCGTGGCGTCGGTGGCGGGAGCCCCGATCACGAAGTGGTCCGCGCGGGCCCACACCTCGCCGAGACGGGTGGTGGGGAGCGTCTCGATCGCGCCCGGCACCGGGCTTCCGGAGCGATTCACCGCGATGACGTCGGCCCCGACACCCGCGAGCATCGGGATCAGTGCCCGGCCGATTCCGCCGGCACCCACGATCGCGACCGTGGTGCCCCGCAGGGTGCCGATCTTCGAGAAGAACTCCTGCTGACGCCAGGTCTTCGCCTCGAGGTGCTCCGGTAGTGCCCGCACCCCGGCCAGCAGCAGCGTCAGAGCGTGCTCGGCGACGGTGGCGGCGAACGCGCCCGCCGCCGACGTCCACAGCACGGTGGTGTCAGGTCTGATCACCTTCGCGGCGAACCACTCCTCGACACCCGCGGAGTTCAACTGCACCCAGCGGATGTTCTCGGGAAGCGGGTCCGGGAACCCGATCGGACCCGCGGTCCAGACCAGGGCGTCCGCGGACTCGAAGGGTGCCACACGGGCGCCGCCCCGGCGCACCGCATCCTCGAGGAGCGGGTCCGGGGCGGGTCCGATGGCTATAGCTGGAACAGCAGCGTCGTCGGCCATGGGGTCGAACTTACGCGGGAACCTCGACCAACGGGTAGACACCGTTTTCGTCGTGGACCTCACGCCCGGTGACGGGCGGGTTGAACACGCACAGCATGCGCATTTCGGTGTCGGGCTCGACACGGTGACGCTCGTGACCGTTGAGCAGGTACATCGAACCGGGGCCGAGTTCGTAGACCTTGTCGTTGTCGAGGTCGATCAACTTGCCGGTTCCCTCGACGAGCCAGACGGCCTCGACGTGGTTGGCGTAATGGAACTCGTTGACCGAGCCCGCCTTGATCGTGGTCTCGTGGAACGAGAAGCCCACTTTGTCGCCGCCGAGGATGATGCGCTTGCTGCGCCAGTTTCCGTCCTCGCTGGTGATGTCGCGCTCGGTGTCGGTGATTTCTGCGGTGGTGCGAACGATCATGTGAGTGTCAGTCCTCTCTCTAGCTGCAAACCTTGCCGGTGGCGTCGGCGAGAATCGCGAGTCCGTGGTCCAGTTCCTCGTCGGTGATGGTGAGCGCCGGCAGGAGCTTGACCACCTCGTCCGACGGTCCGGAGGTCTCCGCGAGCAGGCCCTCGTCGAAGGCGAGCTTGCAGACCTTGCCCGCGTTCTCCGGCTCGTCGAACACGAGGCCCTGGACGAGGCCGCGACCGCGGGTGGAGATGGAGCCCTCGAACTGGTTCGCCAGATCGGTGAACGCCTGGTGGATCTTCTCGCCCTTTTTCAGCGTCGACTGGTGAAGGGTGTCGTCGGACCAGTAGTGGTCCAGCGCCACCTTCGACGTGACGAACGCCGGGTTGTTGCCGCGGAACGTGCCGTTGTGCTCGCCCGGTCCCCACACGTCGAGCTCACGCTTGAACAGCGTCAGCGCCATCGGCAGGCCGTAACCACCGATCGACTTCGACAGGCAGACGATGTCCGGGGTGATGCCGGCGATCTCGAAGGAGAAGAACGGCCCGGTGCGTCCGCAGCCCATCTGGACGTCGTCGACGATCAGCAGGATCTCGCGCTCGGCGCACAGGTCCGCGAGGGCGCGCAGCCACTCGGCGCGGGCGACGTTGACGCCGCCCTCACCCTGCACGGTCTCGACGATCACGGCGGCCGGACGGTTCAGGCCACTACCCGAGTCGTCGAGCACGCGGCGGAACCAGTGGAAGTCCTCGGTGACTCCGTCGAAGTAGTTGTCGAACGGCATCGGGGTGGCGTGCACCAGCGGGATTCCGGCGCCGGCGCGCTTCATCGAGTTACCGGTGACAGACAGGGCGCCGAGCGTCATTCCGTGGAAAGCGTTGGTGAAGTTGATGATCGACGAACGACCCGTCACCTTGCGCGCCAGTTTCAGTGCGGCCTCGACCGTGTTGGTGCCGGTGGGTCCGGGGAACTGGACCTTGTAGTCGAGACCGCGGGGTTTCAGGATCTTGTCCTGGAACGTCTGGAGCAGGTCGCGTTTGGCCACGGTCGACATGTCGAGACCGTGCGTGATGCCGTCGCTGACGATGTAGTCGACGAGCGCCGACTTCAGGACCGGGTTGTTGTGGCCGTAGTTCAGCGAACCGGCACCGGCGAAGAAGTCGAGGTAGTCGCGACCGTTCTCGTCGCGGATCCACGATCCGGACGCCGACTCGAAGACGGCGGGCCAGCCGCGGCTGTAGCTGCGAACCTCGGATTCGAGGTTGTCGAAAATGTTCGTATCGAAGTTAGTCATGTTGCTGCATTCCTCCGGGGCATGCTCTTAGAGCGTGTCTCATGTGGATGAAGTGATGTGTGGGACATAATGTGACGCGTGGTAGATGAGTTGTCACTGAGGTTGGTTCCGGATGTGTTGTGGGAGATAGTCGCACCGTTGATTCCTCCTTTTGTC
>NZ_JAAXPA010000017.1 GCF_012396235.1 Rhodococcus opacus
CCGTTTAACAGCACGACCACCGGTCGGCCCAGGCCGCACACCAATACGCTCGCATTTCGACCGAGCGGCGTGAAGTCATGCCAGAGCCCCGCTTGACAACACCTATAGCCGGCTACGTGCAGGGAGGGACCCCCACCGGATACACCGAGTCGAGGGGGCGGACAGACCAGTCGGTCATCTCCGTGAGGACCTTGTCGGTGATCTTGCTGATCGTCTCTTTCGAGACCGATGCGCCGTATACGTCGTCGAAGTGGGCGGCGATTTCGCCTGTGGTCAGGCCCTTCGCCGAGAGGGACAGAATGATTTCGTCGACGCCGGTCAGGCGTCGCTGCCGTTTCTTGACGATCTGCGGTTCGAAGGAGGCGTCGGTGTCTCGCGGGACCTCGATCTCGACTGGCCCGATCTCTGTGAGCACCGTGTTCGCTCGTCGCCCGTTGCGGGAGTTCCCTCCATTTCTCCCCTCGACCTGGTGCTTCTCGTATCCGAGGTGCTCATCCATCTCGGCTTCCAGCGCCGTTTCCAGAACGTTCGCTGTGAGCCGGTTGAGCAGTCCGTTCGGGCCAACCAGCTCCACACCTTCGGCTTTTGCCTGCGCGAGCAGTTGCTGAGCCAACTGCTGATGGTCAATCTTCAGCTGATCCATAGGTTCAAGTGTTTCGGTCATTGTCTTGCCTTCTCGCCCAGCTAGCTCGGCGTGTCGGCCAGATCCGGATCAACCGTTCTTCTGACGGTCCCTAGTCACCACATACGGTCTAAGTATGGGCGGTCATCCGATTGTTGACCGTTTGGACACTTCCGATAGAAATGCGGTGTCGAGTTGGGGCCATGCCGACGGGTTGCGCTCTTTGTCCGTCAGTAGGTTCCTTGCGAGTGCGGGCATCTGTGGTCCGCCCTCAATGAGGAACTGTTTGAGCCCAAGTTCGGCGGATTTGCTCACCGCAGGTGCAACGACTTCCTTGGCTGAATCGATCGCCCGCCGCGAAAAGGCAGGAAGCGAGCAGTATTTGGGCCTGGAGACGCGCTCTACGCCGTTCGTGCGGGATTCGCTGCGCGTGTGCCGCCGCGCGGGTACACGCGAGAGCCACCTGTTGCGGGGATCCGTCGTGAAGCAGTAGACGTATCGAGGAGTCTTCTCGAAGTTCCTCGGTGATCACGACGATGCCATCGTGTTGCGGGGTGTGATCGAGATTGGGCATCGGCGGATTCGCTGCGGGTTCGCACGGCGAAACTGCCGGAGGCATCGACAAGGCCACACCGAATTCGTTCGTTCTCGATCCGCGCTGCAAGGCGCGGGAGCGAAAGCGACGCAGAAATTCCGGCTCCCTCGTCGAGGCGTCGTGCGGCGGCGTCGATGTCGCCGCGTAGCGCCTTTATCCGTGCCCCGGTTCCGTAGGTGATCAGCATGATGTCCACAACCCCGCCTTCGGAGCCGAGTTGATGGCTTTCGTCAAGGAGGTGTTCGGCGTTGTCCAAGTTGCCGCGCTCTTATAGCAGCTCACCGAGCGCCGCGCCGGCAACAGGTATCGACCCATCATCGCGAGCCCTCCAGCGGCACCCACAAACCGTTCCCACTGATCGGTGTGCCGATTATGCGGTTGGACTGCTCGGAAAGGCCGCGCGCGTCGCCCCGTTGATCCCGCCGTTCAGGCAATGGACGTCCTCGCCGAGCAGAAGGACGCGGGAATCACGCCTCAGCGCGTTGCCGAGGGACCGAGCAACGGCGTCGACGTACGTCACCCCCGCCGACATCTCGTCGGTTGTTTCGTCCCTCCTGGTGTGTGACCCCGGAGAACTCGGATAGATCGCTCCGGATGTGTTCGTCGACCAGATCGGCTGAAGGCCACAAGCGCTCCGCGATCACTCGCTTCCCGTCGCCCCGTCTCGAAAAACCCGACGAGGATGGCGTCACACTGCTGGTTCCCTGCGGGTTCGAAGGTTGGGTCGCGAAGCGACGGTCTAGGTCCACACTCCTTTTGGCACACCGCCTGGAAACTGTCCGAAGCTGGGACAGCTGGCGGCGGCGGTTGTCACAAAAATGACTTCTCAGTGACCTGAACCACAGAAAGGTATGAGATGTCGACTACGGCTTCTGCGCCCACGGAAACTTCGGCAACGGAATCGCTCGAACTGGATGCGCTGATCATCGGCGCGGGGGTTGCCGGTCTGTACCAGCTGCACCAGCTCCGCGAACAGGGTCTGCGAGTGCGGGCCTACGACACCGCCGGCGACGTCGGCGGCACGTGGTACTGGAACCGCTATCCCGGTGCCCGCTTCGATTCCGAGGCGTACATCTACCAGTACCTGTTCTCGGAAGAGCTGTACAAGAACTGGAGTTGGAGCCAGCGTTTCCCCGGCCAACCGGAGATCGAGCGCTGGATGCATTACGTCGCAGACACCCTCGACCTTCGCCGCGACATCCAACTGTCCACCATGATCACCAGTGCGCACTACGACGAGCGGGCCGACAAGTGGATCGTGCGGACCGATCGCGGCGAGACGATCACCACCCGGTTCCTGGTCACCTGCAGCGGAATGCTCTCGGCTCCGATGTCGTACCTGTTCGAGGGCCAGGAAGAATTCAACGGGCCGATCTTCCACACCTCCCGCTGGCCGAAAGAGGGCGCCGATCTCGACGGCAAACGTGTCGCCGTCATCGGCGTCGGTGCCACCGGCATCCAGGTGATCCAGACCGTGGCCGACAAGGTCGAACATCTCAAGGTCTTCATCCGCACACCTCAGTACGCCCTCCCGATGAAGAACCCCACCTTCGACGAGTCAGACGTGGCGGCGTACAAGAGCCGGTTCGCCGAGCTGAAAGAAACATTGCCGAATACGTTCAGCGGCTTCGAGTACGACTTCGAGCACGTGTGGGCGGATTTGACACCGGAGCAGCGCAACGATGTACTCGAGGAGATCTACGAGAACGGCTCGTTGAAGCTGTGGCTCGCCTCGTTCGGTGAGATGTTCTACCACGAGGAGATCAGCGAAGAGATCTCGGAGTTCGTTCGACGCAAGATGCGCGCACGGCTCCAGGATCCCCACCTGTGCGACCTGCTCATCCCCACCGACTACGGCTTCGGAACACATCGTGTGCCGTTGGAAACGAACTACCTCGAGACCTATCACCGGCCGAACGTCGAGGCCATCGGAGTCCGCGACAACCCGATCACCCGGATCGTGCCCCAGGGCTTGGTCCTGGCCGACGGAACGCTGCACGAGGTCGACGTCATCGTGATGGCCACGGGCTTCGACGCCGGCACCGGATCTTTGACGCGGATCGACATCCGCGGGCGCGGCGGCCGGGCACTGAAGGACGACTGGAATCGCGACATCCGCACGACCATGGGCTTGATGGTTCACGGCTACCCCAACATGCTCACGACCGGTGCCCCTCTGGCGCCTTCCGCGGCACTGTGCAATATGACCACCTGCCTGCAGCAACAGACCGAGTGGATCGCCGAATGCATTCGGTACATGCGGGCGCACGACCACACCGTCATCGAGCCGACGCTGGCCGGTGAAGACGAGTGGGTCGCCCATCACGACGAGACCGCGAACGCCACGCTGGTCTCGAAGACGAACTCTTGGTACAACGGCGCCAACGTCCCGGGCAAGCCGCGGCGAGTGTTGTCCTACATCGGCGGAGTCGGCGTCTACCGGGAGAAGACCCTCGCCGCGGCAGCCGCCGGGTACAAGGGTTTTCAACTGAGCTGATCCGACACCCACTTCATCGGCCCATAGGAGGACGACAGTGATCGAGAACCCGTACTACACAAGTGAATTTCATGGCGATTACGAAGTGATCGGCATCGGACGACTCGACTTGGAGGAAGGCGGTTCCATCCCCGACTGCCAGCTGGCGGTGGCAACCTTCGGCGCTCTGAACGAGGCCAAGGACAACGCGATCCTCATCCCGACGTGGTATTCGGGTACGCACCAGATCTGGCGGGATGTCTATATCGGTCCCGACCACGCGCTCAATCCGGAGAAGTACTTCATCGTCTGCATCGACCAGATCGGCAGCGGGCTGTCGGTCTCACCGCACAATGCCGCCGGCGCCAACGCCGGTATTGCGATGTCGAAGTTCCCGCACGTCCGCATCGGTGACAACGTGGTCGCGCAGGAGCGACTGCTGCGTGAGCACTTCGGCATCGAACGCCTCGCGCTGGTGACCGGCGGGTCGATGGGCGCCCAGCAGACCTATGAGTGGGCGGTGCGCTTCCCCGACAAGGTGCTGCGCGCCGCGCCGATTGCGGGCACGGCACAGAACACGCCGGGCGACTTCCTGATCGCCGAGGCGATGCGCGAAGCGATCCAGTCGAGTCCGGGCTGGAACGGGGGGGAATACACCTCCAACGGACAGGTCGTCGACGGGCTCATCCGGCAGGCCCACATCTGGGCCATCGTCGGATTCTCCACCGAGTTCTGGAAGCACGAGGTGTGGCGGGCGATGGAGTTCGACTCCAAGGAGGCGTTCCTCAGCGGATTCCTCGAGCCCTACTTCACTGCGATGGACCCCAACGCGCTCCTCACGCAGTCGTGGGCGTGGCAGCGCGGTGACGTCGCCCGACATACCGGCGGTGACCTGGCGGCAGCACTCGGCCGCATCACCGCCAAGACCTTCGTCATTCCCATCGACGAGGATCAACTGTTCCCGGTCCGGGACTGTGCCCCGGAGCAGGAATTGATCAAGAACAGCGAACTGCGGGTCGTCGAGGACACCCTTGGCCACTTGGGTCTGTTCGGTGTATCCACGACCTACATGCCCCAGATCGACCGGCACCTCGGGGACCTCCTCGACATCGAGGTCTGAAGCCGGGCCGGGCGCGGCGTCGAGCTTGATCGACACAGCCAGCTCATCCGCCGCGAACCACCCGGTCGCCCGAGTCCAATAATCCTGCTGTCTGACAACCCTTTCGGAGAAAATCGATGCATCATCTGATCGTCTGTTACGGCCACCCGGACGAACCCGCGTCCTTCGACCAGTACTACAGCACCACCCATCGCCCACTGGCCGACAAGATCCCCGGTGTTCGCACCTGGCACGCCGGCAAGGTCAGCGCCCTCGACCAGTCGCAGGCGCCCTACCACCTCGTTGCCGTCTTGAGCTTCGACTCCCGGCAGGCACTCGACGACGGACTCGCCTCACCCGAAGGGCAGGCCGCCGCCGCCGACATCGGAAACTTCGCCACCGGCGGAGCCACCCTGTTCGTCACCGACGACTTCATCCCCTCCGCCTGACTTGAGGCGGCGCACATCCCGGACCGTGAACGCCCCGCGGTCCGGGATGCGCCGTTCGGTGGCTCCGCCACCACCCGTCACACGCAATGTCCGCTCCCAAGTTGCCGCTCCACGAGCTCCGTTCACGCTTTGCGCGAGTCGGCGACGATGACGAGGAGGTGCCCGAGATGGGCCACACCTACGCCGATACCTACGCCGCGAGCCTGTCCGATCCAGAGCAGTTCTGGCTCGATGCCGCCGGCGCGATCGACTGGTCGCACGCACCGACCCGGGCGCTCGACGGCGCCAGCCGCCCGTTCTACCGGTGGTTTCCCGATGGGGTCATGAACACCTGCCACAACGCGCTGGATCGGCACGTCGAGGCCGGCCGGGGTGAGCAGCCGGCACTGATCTACGACTCCCCCGTTGCTGACGAGCGGATGCGGTACAGCTACGCCGAACTCACGAGCGAAGTAGCACGTTTCGCTAGTGCATTGGCGGGTCTCGGGGTCGGCAAGGGCGACCGGGTGGTCATTTACATGCCGATGGTGCCGCAGGTGGCGATAGCCATGCTGGCCTGCGCCCGGCTCGGTGCGGTGCACTCGGTGGTGTTCGGCGGATTCGGTGCGAAGGAGTTGGCGGCGCGGATCGCCGACGCCGAGCCGACGGTGCTGGTGTGCGCCTCGTGCGGCATCGAGCCCTCACGCGTGGTGGAGTACAAGCCGATCGTGGACGACGCGATGGCGGCGGTGGCAACCCCGCCTCGGCATGTCGTGGTGTTCCAGCGCAAACAGGCCCGGGCGACGATGACCGAGCGGGACATCGACTGGGGCGAACTGATGGCGGGCAGCGAGCCGGCGGACTGTGTGGATGTCGCGGCAACCGACCCGTTGTACGTGCTGTACACCTCTGGCACCACCGGCAACCCAAGGGGGTGGTCAGGGACAACGGTGGCCACGCGGTGGCGCTGACGTGGTCGATGCGCCACATCTACGACATCGATGCCGGTGACGTGTGGTTCACGGCGTCGGATGTGGGATGGGTGGTCGGCCACTCCTACATCGTGTACGCGCCGCTGCTGGTGGGTGCGACCACGGTGCTCTACGAGGGCAAGCCGGTGGGCACCCCCGACGGCGGCGCCCTCTGGCGGGTCATTTCCGAATACGGAGCGAAAGCCCTGTTCACCGCCCCTACCGCGCTGCGCGCAGTCATGAAGGTGGATCCCGAGGTGGCCGAGGTGGCGCACTACGATCTGTCGAAGTTCCGGTCGTTGTTCCTTGCCGGTGAGCGACTCGATCCCGAGACCTACCGGTGAGCGCAGGCCAAGCTGGGCGTACCGGTGGTCGACCACTGGTGGCAGACCGAGACCGGATGGCCGATCGCGGCGAACCTGCGCGGGTTGGAACCGATGCCGATCAAGGCCGGTTCACCGTCGGTGCCGGTGCCCGGGTACGACGTGCGGATTCTGGACGAGGACGGCACCGAGATGGGGCCCGGTCAGGAAGGCGCGGTCAGTCTGAAGCTGCCGATGCCGCCGGGCACCTTGCCCACCCTGTGGGGCGCCGACGAACGGTATGTCGCGTCCTACCTGACGCGGTTCCCTGGCTACTACCTCACCGGTGACGGCGGATACCTCGATGAGGACGGCTACCTGTTCGTGATGGGACGCACCGACGACGTGATCAACGTCGCCGGGCACCGGCTGTCCCCGGGGTCGATGGAGGCGGTGCTGGCGGCGCACCCGGCGGTGGCCGAGTGCGCGGTGATCGGCGTGGCCGACCGGCTGAAGGGTCAACTGCCGCGCGGGTTCGTGGTACTCAAGGATGGAATCGACATCGACCACGACACGCTGCGGGGCGAGTTGATCACCGCGATGCGTCGAGACATCGGCGCCGTGGCAGCCTTCCGGCAGGTGACCATCGTGGAGGCACTGCCGAAAACGCGGTCGGGCAAGATCCTCCGCAAGTCGATGCGGGCCATCGCCGACGGCCACGACGAGCCGGTCCCTTCCACCATCGAGGACCCTGCGGTGCTCGACGCGCTGAGACCGGCGCTCCGCGGCGAATAGCTCGGCGCTGCGAATCCGCAGTGCCGGCATCCGCCCGGACGGTCGGTCGCGGGTCGACGCAGGTTTCCGATGTCCTATTCTGGGACACTCAGGGAAAGTGACCTGCGACACAGTAGTGGGGTGCGTCGGAGACACCAGGACGGAGATTTGATGGACAGCGACCACCGGCGGCGGCGAGTGACTACCGATCGTCGCCCCACTTCATCCCTGTCCGCAACGGACGAAGTCTCGACCTTCATCGCCCAGTCGTGGCAGCGATCGCGCCGGGCGGGGGTGGTGCCGGACGGGTCGAGTCCTCCTCGTCTCCAGTTCGTCGAGGACCTCGACCTGCGTCGTCGGCTAGTGCAATGCGCCTCACCGATCCTCGATCGCCTCCATGACGACCTGTCCGGAATGTCGCTGAGCGTCGCGCTGACCGACGAGCACGCCCAGGTCATGTTGCGCCGCGACAACGATCCTGCCCTTGCCGCGAAGCTGGACAGTGTCTTTTTCGCGCCGGGGTTCAGCTACTCCGAGGAAGTCATCGGCACCAATGGTGTCGGCACCGCCCTCGAGACCGGCATGGCCGTCTATGTCGACGGCCGCGAACACTTTCACGAGGCCATCCACGATTTCACCTGTGCCGGCGCACCCATCCACAATCCGATCCTCGGACGGGTCGAAGGATTGATCGACATCACCGGTCTCGCCCGAGAGGCGAACCCGCTGATCCGTCAACTCGCCCTCGGAGCTGCCCGGGACATCGAGTCCGCACTCCGGTCGACCGGATCGGCGAAGCAACAGGTCGTGCTGGGAGAGTTCCTGGCAGCATGTCGGCGTCGGCAGGTCGCGGTGTACTCACTGAGCTGTGGTGTCTTCATGTCGAACTCGATCGGCTCTCGTCTGCTCGATCCGATCGACGAGGCGTTTCTCCGCGAGGAAGCGCATTCGCTGCTCGGTCCTTCGCGGATCACCGAGCTCGCCCTTCACCTCCCTTCGGGCGGCACCATCACGGTCAAGCGCAACCTCGTCGAGGACGGTGCCGAGGTCGCGGGAGTGATCCTCGAAGTCGAACGGTCTCCGCACCCCAGGTCCTCGATCACGCACCACCGCAGGGTTCCTGCGCTGCCCGGATCGACCGGATCCTCACCGCAATGGACCCGGTGCAGCAGGGAGCTGATGTCACTCGCATCCACCGATGCCAACACGATCCTGAGGGGAGAAGGTGGAAGCGGCAGGCTCACCCTTGCGCGCGGGGCACATCTGTACAAGAACCCCCAAGCACCGATTGCCGTCGTGGACTGTCACCCCACGGAATCCGTCGAGGAACGCCTGAGAAGCGCGCTGGATTCCGCCGCCACCACCGTCGTTCTCCGCGATATCGACCTGCTCGACGCACGCCTGGACCAGGCCGTCTCCGATGTGGTGTCCGCCGATCAGCGCAGCTATCCGGCACGGTGGATCGTTGCCACCTCGTCCACCGACGGAGATCGGCTCCTGCACTCCGCCCTTGCTCGACACTTCACCACGACAATCGATGTCCCCGCGTTGCGACACCATCCCGGCGACGTACCGGCAATCATTCGAATGTGCTTGGGGCAGCTCGCACCTCACCGCGACGCCGACATCCCCGACGACGTGTTACGGGTGCTGAAGAAATACCACTGGCCGGGCAACATCACCGAACTCGTGGACACGCTCAAGCACGCACTCCGCGCCAAGCCGGCGGGGGTGATCACCGCAGTCGACCTGCCACCCGCACTCAATTCGGCGCCTCGGCGAACGATGACGACGATGGAGAGCGCCGAACGCGATGCCATCGTGGTGGCGCTCCGCGAATCCGGCGGCAACCGCGTGGCAGCCGCGAAATCACTGGGGATCGCCCGGTCGTCGCTCTATCGAAAGATCGACACCTTCGGCATTCACCTGTGACCTCCTCGGCGCAGGCTCATCGGTCCAGACATCCGGTGTCTCGACGCCGGAAGTCGACGATCACGACCGAGGGTGTCGTGAATCTTCATAAACCTGTCCCGCTGGTTCTAGTGGGAGTGGCAACTGTCTGCAAGATGCCGGTTCCTCGGTCCGGACACATTCTTCGCAGATGATGGCGAGACCACAGGAGAAAAGATTCGGCGGGAGCGGGCTGCTCGCGCGATATGCGGACCTTGCCCAGTACGCCAGGATTGCGCATCCCATGCGCTGACGTACCAAGAGCACGGCGTATGGGGCGGTACAACGGAAAGCGATCGGAACAACGAAAGAAGGGTGTTGCGCGGCGGTCCAAACCGGCGTTCCGGCCGGGGCGGTCAATGCTGATCCGCACAAGCCACGGCGCAAATGAGGCTCGCGCAATCTTCCGCCGGGTCACTCGCCACAAGTTTCGGCATCAAAACCCGCGGTGACTAGCCCCCTCGCGCCGTAGGAATCCGGCCTGAGCATTCACGTAGACAACAACTGAGCGAGCCCGCCGCCGGTTGACGAAATTATGAGAAGGAGTCTTCATGGCTGAAACACACGCCGCTGAAATCTTCGCGGATGTGGTCACAACTGCTCTGCGTGCCTGGTCGGCGAACTTGTCGAACACCACCACCACTCACCTCGAAACTTGTGCCGGCAATGGGCCGCGGGCGGGGCGGCTATCGGACGATGAGGAGTGGGCGGTTGACCGAGTTCATCAGTGCCCTGGTGGCCGATCCCAACAGCATGCTCGCGAACCCGCCCCGCCCGCGGCTGCCGACGACGAGCAACTGCGCATTTTCGGCTTCCTCACGCAGGCCGTGTGCGGGTTCGTCCATGACGACGACCGGGCGTATCGTCACGTCCGGGTATTTCTCGGCATGGCCGGCGAGGTACTTCCACAACTGGGCTGTTTCGTCCTTGACGATCTGCACCCACACGGGGTCGCCGTCCTCGAAGGCGAAGGGGATGTTGACGTCGGACCAGGCGTGGACGGCCACGAGTTCGGTCTGCCGCAATGCGGCTTCCTCGAATGCCATGGAGACAGCTGGTTCAGTGTGCGCGGATCCGTCGACGCCGACGACGACGGATCCTGCGAGCGCGTTGATGTCGGCGTCGGGCGCGGCGCGGATGACGGCGACGGGGCACTGTGCGTGGGTGGCGACGGCAGAGCTGACCGAGCCCAGGAACATCCTTTCGATGATTCCTTGCCGGTTCGCCCCGACGACGACCATGCGCGCAGTTTTCGCATGCTCGAGAAGTTCACCGGCCGGTGTCTCGGTGCCGAGGACGGTGTGGATTTCGAGCGAGTGACCGGGTACCGCGTCGGCTGCGACCTCGGAAGCCCTGTCCAACCTCTTCTTGGCTTCGAGTTCCTCTTCTTCGAAGAAGCTGGCCGGAAGGCCGACGGGTGCGCCGTAGACGCCCGGACGGAGCATCGTGGTGAGCACCGTCAACGGAGAGTTCCGCAGTGCCGCTTCCTTCGCGGCCCACGATACTGCCTGCAGCGATGACGGTGATCCGTCTGTTCCGACGACGATCGGACGGTCGGCAGCCATGTTGTTTCCTACCTTCTGGGCGGGTGGTGGCACGGTGGGAGGGCTTGTCCTGAGATCCATGGTCGTCGCCTTCGGGGCGGAGGTCCACCCGCGGCCTTGCCAGTCCCTACTCTTCCGACGATGTCAACGGTGGCCGTTGTGCCCGCCCGAACGCGGCCCGCGCCGCGTTCGGCGAGGCGTACGCCACCTGCCACGCCGGCACCGAAACCCTGCTCCTGGCCTCCGCGGTGCTCCGCGACCGCGGTCCCCGCAAGATCGCCCCGACCGCGCATTGGCTGGCGGGCAAGGCGGCCGAACTCGACGGGCGGACCGCGGACGCCGAGCGGCACTACGAGCGGGCCGTGTCCGTGGACCCGAGCTGGGACGAGGCGCTCGAGGCTTTGGCCCGCTTCGCGTCCGATCGTGGTGACGCGGTGCGGGCGATCGGGCTGCTCGACCGGGTCGAGGGTGCGTATCGCGAACCCCTGTACGACCTGCTCCAGATGTTTCTTCCTGTCGACCGGCCGGACCTGGGGCGCAACGATCGGTGCTGGTGCGGATCCGGGCGCAAGTACAAGGCGTGCCACCTCGGCAAGGCCGAACACCCACTCGAGCAGCGGGCTGGGTGGCTGTACCAGAAGGCGGGCTCGTTCGCGCAGGGCATCGAGTGGCGACCGCTGCTGATCTCGCTTGCCCAGATTCGGTCCTCGCACGACGACGATCCGTTCGCGCTGTATCACGCGCTCGACGACCCGCTGGTCGCGGATGTGGTGATGTTCGAATGCGGAGCCTTCGCGCGGTTCGTCGCCGAGCGCGGCGTGCTACTGCCCGCGGACGAACTGCTCCTCGCGCAGCAGTGGTTGCTCGCCGAGCGGTCGGTGCACGAGGTGGAGGCGGTGCGTCCGGGCGAGGGGGTGACGCTTCGCGACGTGCGCACCGGCGACCGCCTGGAGGTCACCGAGGGGACCGCCAGCAGGCAGTTGCGGGCCGGCGACTTCTTCTGCGCCCGAGTCGTTCCCGCCGGTTCCACGATGCAGATCTTCGGCGGCATCGAACCGATCGAGCCCGGACAGCGTGGTCGGCTGATCGAGTTGCTCGATTCGGAATCCACAGACCCCGAGGATCTCGTCGAGTTCCTCAGCGCTCGGTTCGCGCCGCCGCGGCTGGTCACCCCCGACGGGCACCCGATGGTGGCGTGCCGGGCCGTGTTCGAGGTGTCCGACACAGCCGGGATCCGACGTAGGCTCAGTCGCCGCTTCGGCGCCGCCGACGCAGACCGGTGGACCTGGACCGAGCAGGGCAGCGTGCTCGGCGTGCTGAACCTGGCCCGGAACACCGACCCCTGGGTGCTCGAGGTCGAGGCGATGAACGAGCCGCGGTTCGAGTCGCTGGTCGACGCCGTGGGCGCCGCCGATCCCGGGGCGAGACTGCGCGAGCAGACCCGGACACCGGCAGCCGAGCTGATGGCTCAGGCTCAGGCTCAGGAAAACGTTCGGTCGACACACCCCGTCGACCCCGAGGATCCCGCGATCGCGACGGCACTCTACGAGCACATCCGCGGATACGAGCAACAGTGGCTCGACGACTCGATCCCCGCCCTCGGCGATCACACCCCGCGCGAGTGCGCCGCCGACCCCACCCGCCGCGACGACCTGATCCGGCTGCTCGACTCCTTCCCGCAGGAGGAACGGCCGGGCGCGATGAGCGTACGGCGACTGCGGGAAGCATTAGGACTCTAGGCTTCCGGCTGCCGCCCACGCACCGAACCCGGCGACGTCGTTGCCCAAAGGTGACGACCGTGGCCCGCTGCTCGAGGGAGGGCGAGTGCGGTGGGCGTCGTTGAGCGGGTTTTCCGCCCGTGCCCGTGCGTGTCCACCGGGTTCGTAGCGCAGCGAGGTGTCCGACTCGGATACCGGCACGACCGCGGACGGATGACCCAACCAGGCTTCAGGCGGCGTCGAGAGCCTGCTCGACGGACAAGGCGTTCGCCGAGTTCTAGTCCGAAGTAGGGGCCCACGATTTCCAATCGAACGCCAGGGTGGCTGGCACGGTAGAGGCGGGTGATATCGAGTAACTCGTGATAGGACGTCGGCGGAGTACGGCGGCATGAACATGTCGGTCACCGAGGACGCACGCCTGTGCTTCGTGCCAATGTCCGCGCGGCACATCCATTCACCTCAAACAGGCCCACGCCTTCCGCACCGCTTTCGACCCGACCGGAACCGCGGAAATCTGGCAGGTCGAGACCGCTCACACCGGATTCCGAGCAAACGTGGAGCTGCTCCGCACGCACGGCACCGCCCTGGTGACCTCGTATCACGCCCACTGCCTTTGGTCGCAGCGCAGCCCGGAGCACGAGGTACCGGTGACGTGGGAGATCCTGCTCCCCCACCGGTCCACGTCCTCGAGCCGGCCGAGCCCCCGGTCACCGTCCCCCTCGAACCGGAATACCCGTAGCCGAAGCAACCGTTGAGTCCCTGGTGCCCGGTGCCTGTCGCCGCGAGGAGGCGCTTCCATATGCTTGGTGGTGCGCACGCCGTTCTCCGCAACATGGATGTATGACGTGCGTCTCATCCCGCCCGGCGTCCGACCCACGAGCACGCCAATGAGCCAGAAAGCCAGAGGAACGCAGTGAGCACAACGGAACTGACGCAGTGGAACTCCGAGGAAGCTCTCGCGGAAGCGATGATCCCGATCATCGGCGGTCTGCACCGCAGGCATTCGGTGACCATTCTGCTGCACAGTCGCTCGCTGGTGAACAAATCGGTCATCAAGATCCTGCGGACCCATCGCTTCGCCCGACAGATCCGTGGCGACGAGCTCTCCGTCGAGGAGACGTTCCCCTTCCTCGAGGCGCTGACCGGACTCGATCTGCGGCCGTCGAAGATCGACCTCGGCCTGTTGGTGACCGCCTACCACGCCCACGGTGGCGGAGCGCCGATCCCCGAGTTCGTCGCGGAGAGCCTCGCCGACCTGGTCGGTGGTGCCCAGACGAGCCCCGCGCAGCCCCAGGATGTCGTCCTCTACGGATTCGGGCGTATCGGTCGACTCGTCGCGCGGCTGCTCATCGAGAAGGCCGGTTCGGGTAACGGCCTGAACCTGCGTGCCGTGGTCGTCAGGAAGGGCGGCAAGGACGACCTGGTCAAGCGTGCGTCACTGCTGCGCCGCGACTCCGTCCACGGTCAGTTCAACGGCACGATCAAGGTCGACGAGAAGAACAACGCCCTCATCGCCAACGGCAACGTCATCAAGTTCATTCACAGCAACGACCCGACAAGTGTCGATTACACCGAGTACGGCATCGACAATGCGATCCTGATCGACAACACCGGCATCTGGCGTGACCGCCACGGGCTGTCACAGCACCTCCGCCCTGGTGTGGCGAAGGTGGTGTTGACCGCGCCCGGCAAGGGTGACGTCCCCAACATCGTGCACGGCGTCAATCACCGCGACGTCGATCCGAACGAACGCATCGTGTCGTGCGCGTCCTGCACCACGAACGCCATCGTCCCGCCGCTGAAGACCATGGACGACGAGTTCGGCGTCGTGCGGGGCCACGTCGAGACTGTGCACTCGTTCACCAACGACCAGAACCTGCTGGACAACTACCACAAGGCCGACCGGCGTGGCCGATCGGCGCCGTTCAACCTCGTCCTCACCGAGACGGGTGCGGCCTCCGCGATTGCGAAGGCCCTTCCCGACCTGAAGGCCAAGATCACCGGCAATTCGATCCGCGTGCCAACGCCGGACGTGTCCGTCGCGATCCTCAACCTTCAGCTCAGTCGCGAGGCCACCAAAGATGAAGTATTGGAGCACCTTCGCCAGGAATCACTCACCGGATCGTTGAGCCGGAACCTCGACTACACCGCGGCAACCGACGCCGTGTCGAGTGACTTCATCGGCTCGCGTGCGGCATGCATCGTCGACGCGAACGCCGCGATCGTCGACGGCGACACCGCCATCCTGTACGTCTGGTACGACAACGAGTTCGGCTACTCCTGCCAGGTGGTTCGCACCGTCCAGTACCTCTCGGGCGTGGAGTACCCCATCTACCCGGCGGTCGACGCGGCCGCTGCCACTGAAGCGATCGCCTAAAGGCGTGAGCGCGCTCGGCCACTTCAGAAGCACAGGCGCTCGCCCGGTATGCGCGGACGGAAATCAGCTCGGATCCCACGGCGATCGTTGAAGACGGTTGAGCTCATCGAGAACCTGATCAACGGCAGTGGTCGGGATACGGAAATCGTCGCCCTCCGACCCAGGGGGTCACGTACGAAGGCGAGCATGGCGAGTTCACGCTCGAGGTCGGCTGCGGTTCGGTCACTCACGGCCTCATCCTGCCCGTCGCGGGTGGTGATCAGTTGTGCTAGCGGGGTGGTGTCGAGACGAGCGCCGCGGTGCTCGCGGTGACGAGGTGGGTGTTCGACCGCGTCCTCGACACAACGCCGGGTCCCGGGTCGCAGCCGACCGTCAGAGGGTCCCTTCGACGTACGACGCCAGGTTCGCCAGCGAGGAGGCGATCCCGGCCTCGTGTACCGCTTGGTCGATGCCGGCTGGCACGTCGGTAGCGGTGACGGTCACCTCGGTCCCGTCCCCGGCGGCCGCGAGGTGCCAGGTCATCGTCATGGTGCCCGCGTACAACGGGTCGTCAGATTCGAATACCGCCCGCTGCACCACGCGCTCCGGCGGCACCAGGTCGGCGAATCCGACATCGACGACATCCGTCGCATCCGATGTCTTTCCGGGGCTGCCGGCGGGGTTCAGGTAGGTCAGGACCATCCGGAACCCGCCACCAGGCCGGGGATCCCACCGCTCGACCCGCCCGCGCATGCCCTCCGGCGGCAACCAGGCCTCGAGGGACTCCCGGTCGAGGAGGGCGCCGTAGACAGTCGCCGGTGGTGCCGCGATCACCCTGCTGGCGCGGTCGGTCCTGTCCATCGCCCGATTGTAGAGCCGAGGAGATTCATGGGTGGGCCCACAATCTCAACGGTGTCACCTATCGAGGGACGGGTGATGCCCCGCCCCCACCGCGAGGGTGCTCACCTGTTCTCGACCGGCCGCGCACCGTTCCTGCGCCCGGTTTGAGGGTCGTGTACCGCGGGTGAGGTCACCGGGCGCCAGCGCCCACGGCCGGGGCCCGGGTCAGCACCCGAGCCAGCGCCACCGTGGCCGTCAGCACCGCGGCCACCACCGCGATAACGCACACGAACGTCACAGGGACAGTGGAATACCCGAACATCCCAGCGGCCCCCAACACCCGCGGCCGTCGCCGTCAACGCACCGACCGGCAGCAACACCGCAAGCCTCCGCACGGTCGCCGCGCGCCGATCATCGCCCGCCGATGCCAACACCCACCACACACCCAGCAATGCGCACCCGTACGCCAGCACCGCACTACCGGCATAGAGCACCAACACCGAGGCCCACTCCACCGCGATGCCCACAGTGGCCGTGAACACGACATATAACAACACCAGCATCGGCGACAACCCCACGGTGACACCAACCAGGGCCGCGGCGACGGTCCGGCCGAGCAGGAAGGTGCGCCGACGACGGCGTTCATCAACGCTCGCCTCGTCCCGCGCCACCCGCCACCCGGACAGCCACAGCACCACCCCGCAACCGGCGTCGGATCGTCCGGTCTGCGTCGCCGAAGTTGTCACCCGTTTCTGCGAGTAGGTGCCCGGACCGCCGAAGTATCTCGACAACCCGGAGTCGTGTCCCGAGAACTCGCTCCTACAAATTGATCGTCACAAAGCGATCCGTGTGGCTACCGCAGCTGCGGGGAGATCTTCGGCGCTGTCCGCCGGTCGACCCAATTCTATGACCCACGGCCGGGCTTAATTCTGTGACCCAGGCACTCCCCTGCCGGCGGATCTTGAACCGCGTAAGCGCGGCCTTCCCAAGGAACAATTGGGTGCTACCCCAAGAAACAGACGCTTCACGGACACCAATGCGACCAAGGATCTCGCTCGGCGAGCAGCCACAATGTGTCAACGGGAGGTCTTCCTCAGCGCTTGCGGTGAGGCGTGCGGAAGTCTCGGCGGTCATGGCAAGTTGCCTCCGCACGTAGGTGGTCATGCCGCCTGCACTGATCCAGGCTCTATCGACTCTTCTGACTCGTGAGACCGTTGATGAGTAGGTGTGCGATTCTCTGGGCAAGGTCGTGGATCTGCTCGACTGATTGTCCCGGACGCGGTTGGAACCAGGTGTCGATGGCGTTGAGGCTGCTCAGAAGAACTCGAGTGGCGAGTTTCGGGTCCTCGATCCGCAGGCTGGAGTCCGCCATTCCGTCGGCGACCACTTTGCGGAACATCTGCTCGTACTCGTCGCGAATCCTGTTGAGTGCATCCAGTTCGTCGCGCTGCCGCTGTTTGAGAGCTGAGGTGCCGTGGCCAGGAATCCCTTGGTGGATTGTGTTGTGATATCGCAGGTCGATCATCAAGTTCTCAGCGTGCGCCACCGACATGGCAACCAGGCGGTCCCGTCCTGTGCCCGGTCCTGTCGACAGCGGCTCGACGGCTTCGCACACTTTCCGCATGCCTTCCTCGTACACGGCGAGGTAGATATCGAACTTCGAACGGAAGTAGTAGTAAACGCGTCCCTTGGTGGCACCGATCGCGTCGGCGATGTCGTCGATGGTGGTGCGGTCGAAGCCCTGGCGTTGGAAGACGTCGGCGGCCGCGTCCAGGATCATCGTCCGGGCCGCGTCATACGCGGCCGGGTCGACGCCGAATCGTTCGGTGGTCATGCGCCCTTCCCGAGTCCTTGCCGTTCCCGGCTGATATCGAACGCAGCATAGCCGTGTCGGTGAGACGCGGACACGGCCATGCGCGTGCTTCGAGGTGCGACGATCAGAGCTCGAACAGCCCCGCGGCGCCCATACCGCCGCCGACGCACATCGTGACCACGACGTACTTGGCCGAGCGGCGACGTCCCTCGCGCAGTGCGTGGCCGACCATGCGGGCGCCGCTCATGCCGTAGGGATGACCAATCGCGATGGCACCGCCGTTGACGTTGTACTTCGCCGGGTCGATGCCCAGCTTGTCACGGCAGTACAACGCCTGCGAGGCGAAGGCCTCGTTGAGCTCCCACAGGTCGATGTCGTCGACGCGCAGCCCGTGCCGCTCCAACAGCGTCGGGATGGCGAACACCGGCCCGATGCCCATTTCGTCCGGCGCACAGCCGGCGACCGCGATACCGCGGTAGGTGCCGAGCGGCTCGAGGCCGCGCTGAGCAGCCTCGGCGGCCTCCATCAGCACCACCGCCGCGCTGCCGTCGGATAGCTGCGAGGCGTTGCCCGCCGAGATCGTCGCAGGGTGACCGGGCCGGTCCGAGAGGACCGCGCGCAGCGAGGCCAGCCCGTCGGCTGTGGTCGAGGGGCGGTTGCCCTCGTCGAGGGCAAGGCTGAATTCCTCGGCGACCGGCGCGCCGTCGGCCCCGGCGACCTGCTTGGTGCCGGCGAAGGGCACGATTTCGTCGTCGAACAGTCCGGCCTGTTGGGCGGCTGCGGTTCGCCGCTGCGATTCGAGGGCGTACTCGTCCTGTGCCTCCCGCGAAATGCCGTAGCGTTCGGCCACGTTCTCGGCCGTCTCGAGCATCGAGATATACACGTCGCGGCCGTGTTCGACCAGCCACGGGTCCTGGGCCCGGAAGGTGTTGCGGTGGTCGTTCTGCACCAGGCTGATCGACTCCACGCCGCCGCCGACGGCGATCTGTAAGCCATCGGTCACGATCTCCTTGGCCGCGGTGGCGATCGCCATCAGGCCGGATGCGCACTGACGGTCGACGCTCATTCCGGGCACCGTCACCGGAAGTCCGGCCCGCAGGGCGGCCTGCCGGGCCACGTTGTATCCGGTGGAACCTTCCTGCATGGCGCAGCCGAGGATCACGTCCTCGATCTCGCCCGGCTCCAAGCCCGCACGCGCTATCGCGGCGGCGATGGCGTGCGCCGCCAGCGCCGGACCCGGGGTGTCGTTGAAGACGCCCTTGTAGGCCCGGCCGATCGGGGTCCGGGCGGTGGACACTACTACTGCTTCACGCATGGATCACGCCTCCTTGGCGGATGGGGTCGAACAGGGCGACGGACATCGTCGAGGTCAGGCCGCCGTCGAGTGGAATGACGGTGCCGGTGATGAACGAGCTCGCGGGGGACAGCAGGAAGGTCACCAGGCCGGTGATGTCTTCCGGGCGGCCGATCCGTTTGAGCGGGTTGGCGCCCTCGAGCTCGTCGCCGCGCTCGTCGAGCACAAACTGCATCATCTTGGTCGGGAACGGTCCCGGCGCGATCGCATTGACCAGGATCGACGGTGCCAGGTTGGCCGCCATGTGCCGGGTCAGGTGATGGATCGCCGCCTTGGCCGCCGAGTACGAGTAGTTCTCGTAGTTCGGGACCGCGAGGCCGTCGATCGAGCCGATGTTGATGATGCGGGCCGGGCCGCCGTCGGCGCTCGCGCCGGCCTCGAGCAGTGGGCGGGCCAGCTTGGCCAAGGTGAACGGGGTCTTGACGTTCACCCCGAGCACCTTGTCCCAGGCCGCGTCGGGGAACTCGTCGAAGGGTGCACCCCAGGTGGCGCCGGCATTGTTGACCAGTGCGTCGAGGCGGTCGGTCCGCTCGGCTACCGCGTCGATCAGGTCCCGGCAGCCTTGCTCGGTGCCTATGTCGGCGGCGATCGCGTGCACCTCACCGAGTTCGGACAGCTTCTCGGTGGCGTCGGCGGCGGCCTGCGGCTTGCGGGTGGAGAGCAAAACGGTGGCGCCGGCGCGCAGCAGGCCCTCCGCGATCATCAAACCGATGCCGCGGGCGCCACCGGTGACCAGGACCTTATTACCGGCGATGTCGAACAGTTCGGACGTTCTCATCATAGTTTTCCTTGTAGTCGGGCCGCGCGTAGCGCCGACCGGCGGACCTTGCCGGCGTCGTCGCGTAGCGACTCGTGGACCAGTTCGAGGGTGGCGGGCAGTTTGTGCTTCGACAGCCTGCCGGCGAGGAACTCGCGCAGCTCGGCCTCGGTGACGCCACTGGAATGCCCGGTGTGGACGATGGCGTGCAGGCGGTTGCCGGTGTCGTCGTCGGGCAAGCCGATGACCACGGCGGTCAGCACCAGTTCGTGTTCGACCAGAGCGGCCTCGATCTCCGCGGGGTAGATGTTGACCCCGCCCACGGTGACCATGTCGGAACGGCGATCATGCAGGTAGAGGTAGCCGTCGGCGTCGAATCGCCCCATGTCACCGAGCGACGACCAGCCCTCGCGGATGGTCGGTTCGGCGCCGATGTACCGGTAGGTGGCGCCGGTTCCCGGGGTGACCCGCATGAAGATCTCGCCGGGGACGTCCGGTTCGGTGATCTCTCCGCCGTCGGGGTCGAGCAGCTTCATCTCACCCCACGTGACCTGACCCACCGAGCCGACGTGGCCGAGCCATTCGTCGCCGCGCAGGGTGCAGCCGGCCTCGGATTCGGTGCCCGCGTACAGCTCCCAGATCCGCTGCGGGCCGAGCCACTCGATCCACTTCCTCTTGAGCCAGACCGGGCAGGGCTCGGCGCAGTGCCAGATCGAGCGGACGGATCCCAGCGAGTACTTCGCCCGCACCTCGTGGGGCAGTGCCAGTATGCGGCGCATCATGGTGGGCACCAGGTACACCCAGTTCACGCCGTACTCGTCGATCACCGACAGGGTGCGTTCGGCGTCGAACCGGGTCAGCAGGGTCACGGTGCCACCGAGGAAAATCGTCGACAGTGCGGTGCCGAACGGCGCGTTGTGGTGCAGCGGCGCGGTGATCAGCGCCTGCTCCCGCGGCTCGATCCCCCAGATGTCTGGGTCGAAGTCGGAGGTCACCGCCGCCCGCCCGGACACGATGATCTTGGGTCGGCCGGTGGAACCGCCCGAGGTGGGCGCCTTCCAGGAGGTCGCGATCCGCGGCTGCAGGTCACCGTCGGACCGTCCGTGCCCGAGGGCATCGACCGTGACGGCACCGTCGCGGTCGGCGACCGGTCCGGCGGGATCGACGACCACGACTGCAGGATCGCCAAGTTCGATGATCGCGTCGAGCTCGGCCGGGGTCATCCGAGGTGAGAGGACCTGCGGTGTGGCGCCGGCCTTGTAGCAGGCGAACACGGCCAGGATCAGGTCCGTGGAGTTGGGAATGAGCAGGGTCACGATCCGGCCCGGCTCCGCACCCGCGTCGATCAGACCGCGGGCCAGACGGTTGCTTCCGCGATGCAGCTGTCTCCAGGTCAAAGTGTCGGCGTCGGCGCGCACCACCACCGTCTCCGGCATTTCGCTCGCGTAGGCCTTCGGGATTTCGGACAGCGGGAAGCCGTCTGCGGGATGGAACATCATGACTGGACCTCCACATCGGGATCCGACTTTGGGCCTGTGCCACCGGACAGCTGCTGGGTCTGTGCGGCCTTGCGGTCCTCGCGAATTACGGACCGATTGAGGGCGATGGCGAGGCCGGCCCCGATAAGCGAGACCAAGACCACGATGTAGAACCCGGTAACCGGGTCTCCGGAACGGGACTCCACGAGACCGAACACGTAGGGGCCGACGAATCCTCCAGTCAGACCCACAGTGTTGATGAATGCCAGTCCGGCCGCGGCCATCAGGCCAGACATCCGGGCCATGGCCACGGACCAGAAGAGGGGAAGCGTTCCGATCATCAGTGCCGCCAGCACCCCGATCAGGATGACTCGGATCACGGGTGAGGATGCTGCGAGAAACAACCCGGCCGCCGCGGCGCAGCCAACTGCCAGCGCGCCGATCACGAAGGACTCGTTCGGGATGCGACGTGCGATGGCCGGAACAACCAGGACCCCGATAGTGCCGCCGACTCCGGTGACACCGCTGAGCAGACCGATCAGGAAGGTACCTTCAACATTCATCGACTCGATGATCGACGGCACGTTGAAGGTCACACCGTTGATGGTGATCTGGTTGAGGAAATAGATCACCGCGATGAGCAAGATGAACGGCCGACCGAACGCGACCCGCATATTGCCGCGCAGTGAATGCCGAACATGGGCCTCGGTCCCGGCAGTGGCCGCGCTGGTCAGCGACGCCGCCTCCTGTGTAGTCAGCCACGCCGCGTTTTTCGGCTTATCCGGCAGGGTGAACAGGACGACGAACCCCACGATAATGGTCAGCAAACCTTCGACCAGGAACATCCACTGCCAGCCGTGCAGTCCACCGAGCGAGTCCAACTCCATCAGCGCGCCGCCCATCGGTGCACCGAGGAAGATCCCGACGGTAGCCGCCAGATAGATGAATCCGATCGCGGTCGCCCGATCCTTCTGGGCGAACCACTGCGTCACCATGAACATCATGGCCGGGTACAACCCCGCCTCGGCTGCGCCGAGCGCCATCCGGCCTATGTAGAAGGTGATCTCGTCGTTCACGAACATCATAAGCGCGGTGACCGCACCCCACGACATCGCGATCCGCGCGATCCACCGCCGCGGGCCCACCCGATACATGATCAGGTTGCTGGGGACCTCCAGAAGAGCGTAGGTAAGGAAAAACAGCCCGGCGCCGAGGCCGAAGGCCGTGACGCTGATCCCGACGTCGGCTTCGAGGTGCGTCTTTGCTAGGGCAATGTTCGTGCGATCGACGTACGACATGAAATAGGTCAGACACAGGATCGGCAATAGCCGCAGCATCGCCTTCCGGGTAGCAGCGGAGTGCAAGCTGCTTCCCGCGGTGGTGAGAGACATGGCATTCAGCTCCGAGAAGACTAAGAAAGAGTGTCGGCGCTGGCGCGCCCGGACAGCTCGACGTACAGGTTGGTCTGATCGAACGCCGAACCCAGCGGGTGCGGGTCGCTCATGTCGGCGATCTCGTCCCAGCGCGCAGCGATCGTCTCGGCGGTGCGTTCGTCCTCGGGCAGGAACACCGGGCGGGCTTCCAGCATGCGCGAGACCGCAAAGACGCCCGCACCGGCGCCGAGGATGACGCCGTTCGGCGCGTCCGGTGAAACCAAGAAGACCGCGCCCGGGGCGATGGTCTCCGGGCCCAGTTTGGCGGCCGCTTCCTCCGGAATCAGGCCGTCGGTCATCTGCGTAGCGGCGGTGGGGGCCAGGGCGTTGACTCGAATACCCCGGCGCTCGCCTTCGATCGCGAGCACATTGGTCAGGCCGACCAGCGCGGACTTGGCCGCACCGTAGTTCGCCTGACCGAAGTTCCCGTAGATCCCGGAAGCCGAGGTGGTCATCAGGATCCGGCCGTAGCCCTGGGCCACCATGTGCGGCCACACGGCTTGGGTGCAGTGCACCGAACCCATCAGATGCACGTCGATCACCTTGCGGAAGTCGGCCAGCTCCATCTTGGCGAAAGTCTTGTCGCGCAAGATCCCGGCGTTGTTGATCACGATGTCGACCCGCCCCCACCGCTCGACAGCATCATCGACCATTGCCTGCACCGCGGCGACGTCGGTGATGTCGGCATCGGAAGCGACGGCCTCGCCGCCGAGAGCGGCAATCTCGGCCACCACCGACGTGGAGCCGTCACCGAGGTCGTTCACGATGATCTTCACGCCGCGTTCGGCGAGGGCGAGGGCATGCGCACGCCCCAGACCGCCACCGGCGCCCGTCACTATCGCGACCTGTCCAGCAAACCTATCCATATCAAAACCTCCATGACCAGCAATACTACTCAGTATCATGTGATCCGAGTCTCGCGTTGTCAAGCCGCAACCGGAACTCTGCAGGTGGGCGAGGGCTCCAGACTGGTACTCGAACGCGCGTGCAGAAATGGCTAGCAATCGCCAACCACTCGACTATCCCGACGTTTCGTCGATGCGTCTATCGGATGTGCGATGGTGTCGGAGCGATAGGTGTGATCCCTCGCTAACGCCGCCTGAAGGCCCAGGCGCCAGGTCGGCGATGCTTTCGGCGCCGGCGACCATGCCTCCGATCTGGGGCGCGCTCTTGCGGCCTGGCGTTGGATCCTTGTCGTCGGCTCAGGGCTGATCGGCGAGGGTGAGTAGGCCGCTGGCCTGCGTCATCCCATCACCGGGACGAGGCCAAACTCATCAACGTACCTTCGCCGTGCTCCGCGACCTGTTCGCGGCGTATGTCGAATCCGTTGGAAAGGTGGCTGTTCGAGATGCTTCGCCGATGCCCGGGGGGCCCGAGGTCGACGCGCCGGCACCGGTCACGCTCGTAGTGTGTCGGTAACCGATCACTCAAAGTTCGGGGCGATCGGGATACACCGTGTGGTCAGGATGGGGGATGACGCGCCCTACCGACTCCGCGATCATCACCGGCTTGTCAGAGCCCTCGCATTCGACCACCTGAGCGGTGGTTACTTGGATGCCACCCGGCAGTTCCTCCGCCGACACGACGGTGACCCGCATCCGCACCCGCGACCCGACGGGAACCGGAGCGGGGAAGCGAACCTTGTTGTAGCCGTAGTTCAAGCCGTGCGCGAAATCTTCCAACGTGAGGAGCCGGCTCGACAGGTACGGGCCAAGCGACAAGCTGAACAGACCGTGGGCGATGGTGCCGCCAAGAGTGCTGGCGGCGGCCTTCTCGACGTCAACGTGGATCCATTGGTGGTCGCCGGTCGCGTCGGCGAACGCGTTCACCCGCTTCTGGGTGATCTCGTACCACTCGGTGGGGCCGAGTTCCTCGCCGACGAGTGCGGTCAGATCCGCGGCGGTGGTCGGACGGATAGGTAGGGTGGTCGTGTCCATGGTTCTCCCTGGTCGTGGCTGGTCGTTAACTCATGTGAAGATTCTTGAAGCAGGTGAGTGCCGCGGCGAGGTGGAGGAATCCGCGGAAGTGGTGCCGTGGCGTTCATATCGGATTGTCAGGGCGTCGGTAGAGTTGGGCTCAATCACTGCGGGCTAGGCGTCAACCTCGAAACTGGACGAAAAATATTAGGTACGAATACATTTCGCCCACAGGTCATCGATCATCTGGTCAGCACCAAGGCGGCTTCACATCGTCGCCGACTGTGATGACCCCGACCGACGAAGCCGGTCGGGGTCACACGATAACGGTGCCGCTGTCCTGGATCGCGTCGGAACGGGTCAGAGTTTGCCGACCATCTCGGACGGGGTGCCCTTGGCGGGCCTCACGAATGCCAGCATCACGCAGGCCACTGCCATGCAGAGCGCTGGGAAGATCAAGCTGAAGATCACATCGCTGCCTGCGGAGGTCTTGCCAATGACGTAAGGACCGAAGAAGCCACCAGCCGCGGCGATTGCGTTGATCGTGGCAAGACCAACCGCGGATTGAGCCCTGGTGAGCGCCTCGCTAGCCAATGCCCAGAACGGACCCAGGTAGGAGAAGACGCCGATCGCGAGAAGACAGAGACCGATGAGCGCTACATTGGGGGTCTCCTTGAATATCATCGTGATGCTCAAACCCAGCACAGCGGTGGCCAGGCAACCCATGGCCAGACCCCTACGGTTCCCAAGTAGGTCGGAGTACCGGGCAACCAACAGCATCGCGATCGCGCCGCAGATGTAAGGAACGGCGCCGACGAAGCCGACGTTGGTCGACGAGTAGCCGGGGTTGAGTTGGGCGATGATCTGCGGCATGAAGAAAGTCATGCCGTAAAGACCGACGGCATAGAGCAGGTTGATGGCGGCCAGATAGAGGATTCGCGGGTTCTTGAGGGCGGCGAGCGAGACCTCCGTGTGCACGTCCTCGGCGGTGTACTCCTTACTGATCTCGCCCTCGAGCCAATCCGACTCGTCCTTCGTCAGCCAGGTCGCCTTGCTGGGCCGGTCAGCGAGGTAGACAAGCACCCAGATCCCCACCAGCACCGGCGGAATGCCCTGCAGGATGAACACCCAGCGCCACGAGCTCAGACCGAACCATTCAACGTGATCGAGGATCAAACCCGCAGTCGAACTACCTACCAGAAGCGCAATGGGCTGCGCCAGCGAGAATCCGGCGATGCCGCGACTGCGGTCCTGGGTGCGCAGCCAGTAGGTCAGAAAGAGCAGCAGGCCGGGGAACAGACCGGCCTCAGCAACACCCAGTGCGATTCGCGCGATGAAAAGCTGGGGGGTGTTCTGCACAAAGCCGGTGGCGATTGTGATCAGGCCCCAGGTGATCGCGATTCGCGCCAGCCAGATCCGAGCTCCCACCTTGTTCATGATCATGTTGCTGGGTACTTCGAGCACTGCGTAGGCGACGAAGAAGATCGCCGCTACCGTGCCGTAGGTCGCGAGGCTGATGCCGAGTTCGGTCGACATGCCAAGCTGCGCGTAGCCGATCGCCGCTCGGTCCATGTAGTTGAATGCGTAAAGCAGGAATGCAATGGGTATGATCGATCGTTTGACTTTGGCCAAGACGGCGTCGGTTTGGACGCCTCCTACCTTCCCGGCGGTGGTGGTCCCGACGGGCGCGTTTGTGTCGGACATAAGGTCTCCTGTTGGGGAACGCTGAGATCAGCGGGGGATCTGGCCACCGAAGCCGCGTGGACTGGCGGCGAGCGGTTCCATGGTTCGCATTTGCGACGGCATTACCGCCGCCTAACAGCCGATATCCGGCTCGGGCGTACCGCTGCGCTAACTCCGTGCAACGGCGCTGCTTACGTACATCTGTCAAGGCAACCACGCCAGTCGGTGAACGCGGAGAAGCCTGTGAAACGACTACGGCGTCACTGAGTGGTACGCAGCCTTGGCAAACTATTTGATGGCCTGCGGGTTGATCGGAGAGCCCACTGCCTTGGTGATGTTCAAGGGTGGGGCGACGAACATGAACTCGTACACGCCGTCACTCGCGCAATCTTCGGCGAGAGCTTCGAGGTCGAACATCTCTCCGATGGTGATGCCGGAGTTCGCGAGCATGATGGCGTGTAGCGGCTGCCACATCTCGGGCAGAGTCTCGTTCGGTTGAACTTCGAACCCCCAGGTGTCCGTGGCGACAGCGGCAACGTCACGCGGACAGAAGAAGTTCGCTGCACTGACTCCGAGCCCTGGAGCCGCCCCGCCGGCGTATTCGTCTCCCCAGCTGCCTCTTTCGCGGACAAACGAGAGCCGACCGGTCCGGACCAGGACGATGTCACCCGCTCCGATCTCGACGCCCTGACGTCGTGCACATCCTTCGAGATCTTCGTCGGAGATCGGTTCGCTTACGTCGAGCCAGGGCTTGCCCTTGTAGCGAGGGATATCCAGAAGGACCCCACGGGTTACGATCTTGTCCTTCATGCGGGTGATCGAATTCTTTTCCGCGCCTGAGCTATTGACTAAGGCCAACCCGTGACCGTTGTACATCTTCTCGTCCATGAACACATGCGCAAGGGCGTCCCACTGAGTTGCGCATTGCAACACCAGGTACACCGCATCGTCGGTGTAACCGAGCGGAGCCATGGCGGACTGTGCTCCGGAGGCAATGTCCCCTCCGTCCTGCAGCATCAGATGTACAGGGTTGGTTCGTCCCAGCGCGCCGGTCATCGGGCCCTCGGCGTCCAGCGGCAAGGAAAGGGAGAACACAACGCCCCGGCGAACCAACTGCGCGGCAGCGGCCACTTTCTCAGGGGTGACGAGGTTGAAGGTACCGATTTCGTCGTCGGCGCCCCACCTGCCCCAGTTCCGATACTGCGTGCACATTTCCCGAACTTTGGCCAGGGTGTGCTTCGGCTCTGCCTCAGTTGCCGTTTCTGCGTCTTGCGTCATTGTTCCTCCTCGAAGTGTGACCAGTTGGTCATCGGGACCCCGGTGACGGCCCGATCGACGATCCGATCAGCGGTCTATCCCGCTGTTCGTAACCTCCTGCTGGAGAATGTTTTTCCTGATCTTTCCCGTGGGTGTCATCGGGAACTCATCGAGCATTCTCACGGCCGGCACTTTGTACGTCGCCATCTGCGTACGCGCCCAACTTTGTATGGCGTCGGGTCCAATCGACGCGCCGCGTTCGCGCTGCACGAATGCCAGCGGTCGCTGGCCCGTATCTGGGTCTTCGACCGCCACAACGGCCACCGCGTAGATGTCAGGATGCCGACCGAGGATGACCTCGACCTCCGCAGGAAAGACGCTCATTCCCTTGACCTTGATCATTTCCTTGGTGCGGCCCAAGTAGTGCAGAAATCCGGCATCGTCGAGCCTGCCGTGGTCCCCGGTATGCAGCCAGCCGTCCACGAGCTGTTGTGAGGTGGCTTCCGGGTTTCGCCAGTAGCCCGTCATCACTGCGGGACTGCGAACGATGATCTCCCCCACCTCGCCGAGCGGCAGTGGTTTCCCGTCTTCGAAGGAGACGACTGCGATGTCGGTCCCGGGGACGGGGAGGCCGCAAAATATCGGTTCCGCGAGGAGGTCTTCGTCGCCGTCTGCGAGCCCGTAGGGCAACACGTCCATGGTGTGTGTCTCGGTCATCCCGTATGCACACTCGCGCAGGGCACCCCCGCCGACCTCGTTGGCCCAGCGGTGGCGGAGATCGGGGGTCAGCTTTCCGACGAATGACACTGCTTGTGGATCACGCAACGATGACAACTCATAGCGGTGGCGGTCTGGGTGATCGAGCAATTCGAGGTAGTTCTCGACGTTGCCCACCATCGTGGTGGCCCGGTAGCGGTCGATGGCCTCCATGACGGCGGTTGGGTTCCAGCGCGACATCAGTACTACCGTGCCGCCGAGAACGAGCGGGAACAAGATTCCCAGGTTCTCTCCGCCGATCCAGAAGATCGGCAGGAAGCACACGGCGACGTAGTCGTCGCCGGCGTGCATGCCCGACCCACCCGTGCCGGTCACGGCCGTGTAGAGCATATGCCGTTGAGTGTGCATACACCCCTTGGGTAATCCGGTCGTGCCACCGGTGTAGTTGAGTGCGGCCAGCGCGTCGAGGTCGGTCTCGCAACCGTCGTGTGGTTCGTGTGCCGTCACGGTTTTCCACGACGTAACCGGAAGGCCGGCCGGCTGGACCGCTCCAATCACGACCACGTGATCGATGTCGATGGTTTCCCACGCGTTCACCACAACGTCATGGCTGGCCGCCGTAGTGATGACGACTCGAGCCCCACTATCGTTGATCTCGGCCGTGAACTCGCCCGGGCGAAACATGGGGTTGATCGGAACATGTACCGCACCGAGGCGTAGGACCGCCAAAAACGCGATCACGAATTCGGGCCCATTGCCGAGGTGTACGCCGACTCGGTCACCAGGCCGCACGCCCGCGTCGCGCAGCCAGCCTGCGACGCGCCGATGTATGCCATCGAGATCGCTGTAGCGCATCTCCTTACCCTCATGACTGATCGCAATCCGGTCCGGGGTCAACTCTGCCCAATGCGCGATGTGCTCTGGGATGGTGATCTCCCCGACCGGGTATGTCACCTCGCCGGGCGTATTCGGTGGACGGCGGATCGCCTGGCGCTCCCGCACGTCCGCTAGATAGTCGTTCATGTCCATGTGCGCTCCTTGAACCCCTTGAACCCTCGTCACCAAGTGTCGATATAGGACCGGCGTCGCCGGCCAGCGTCAGGGCCCCGCCAAGCGGCGAGTGCTCCAGTGATGGCGCCCCGCGTGTCGGCTGGGTCGATCACGTCGTCGAGTTCGAAAACCCTGGCTGCGTTGATCGCCTTGCCCGACTCGTATTGCTCTGCGACCAATTCGTCGTAGCGTCGCTGCCGCTCGTCTCGGTCGGAGATCGCTGCCAGCTCTTTGGAATAACCGAGCTGGACCGCTCCTTCGAGTCCCATCCCGCCGACCTCACCAGTCGGCCACGCGATCGTCGCCAGCGTTTCCCTAAAACCTCCGGCCGCCATGGCCTGGGCGCCGAGGCCGTAACCTTTCCGCAGGATGATGGCGATGATCGGGACACTCAGATGGGCGCCGATCACAAATAGCCGGGAAAAGTGGCGCACGGTAGCGTCCCGCTCAGATTCGGGACCGACCATAAATCCTGGTGTGTCACAGAGCGATACAACCGGAAGTCCGTGCGCGTCGCACAGCTGCAGGAAGCGCGCCAACTTGTCGGCCGCGTCGGCGTCGATCGCGCCACCGAGGTGCCCAGGATTGTTGGCCACGAGGCCCAGCGGACGCCCGTCGATCCGTACGAGAGCTGTGATGACCCCGTGCCCGAATCCTCGACGAAGCTCCAACACCGAGTCGGTGTCGGCAAGAGCGTCAATAACCTCACGAACGTCGTAGACCCGCATCCGGTTCTCCGGTACCAGGTGCCGTAGGACGCGCTGGTCCGCGTGGGTGTGCTTCTCATGAGGGCCTTGGAAGTAGTTGAGGTAGCGCTTGGCCACCTCGACGGCCTCCGCATCGTCCTCCACAAGCACGTCGACAACTCCATTAGGGACTTGAACCGACATCGGACCGACCTCTTCTGGGGCGAAGCGGCCAAGTCCACCCCCTTCGATCATGGCCGGTCCGGCCATCCCGAGTGACGAGTCTTTCGTCGCGATGACGACGTCGCAGCTGCCGAGCAGGGCAGCGTTTCCCGCGAAACAGCGACCGGTCAGCACACCGACAAGCGGAACCTGTCCACTCAGTCGACCGAGTGCAGCGAACGTGCCGCAATCCAACATCGACGATGCGATGTCGTCGACGTCGACGTCGCCAGGCCGCCCTCCGCCGCCCTCCGCAAAAAGTATTACGGGCAGCGCTTGCTGCTCTGCAAGTGCCAACATCCGGTCAGTCTTGCGGTGACCAAAAAAGCCTTGGGTGCCTGCAAGGACGGTGTAGTCGTAACCCATCACTACGCACTGCCCGAAATCGGGCACCCCGTTACTGTTGACGGTGGCAAGGCCGAGCACGATGCCATCGGCTGGTGTGGCTGCCGCAAGTTCGCCTACCGACCGCCGTCTACGCTGCGCGGCGACGGTGAGCCCGCCGTACTCGCGGAAGGACCCGGGGTCGACAAGTTCAGCGAGATTCTCCCGGATCGTCCGGTGGCCGGTCTGGTGTCGGCGTTGCACGACCTGGGGCCGAGCATCGTCAAGTTTCGCTGCTTGCAGATCCAAGAGGTGGGCGAGATCCGGACGAACGTGGTCCGGATCGATCTCTTCGACTTCGTGCCCCGAATCGACCGAGTCGAGGCTCGCGTCGAGGTAAATGACAGCCTGACTCTCGTGCACCTGATCCCCGGGGGCGACGAGGACTTTCGTGATGACACCCGCTGCACCTGCGGTGACCACGTGTTCCATTTTCATCGACTCGACAATGACCACTGGCGTCTTCGCAGTGACGGTGTCGCCAACCGTTACGGGGACAGCGACCACGGTGCCACCCAGAACCACGTGGACACCTCCTGCATCGCCACCTTTTTCGGAGAGCGGGTTGGTTGACGCGTTGACCGGAAGCTCGCCGGCGATCTCGGTCATGAACGACGTGGTTACCTCGCCCGAGACGAATGCCGGATGGGTGAGCACCGCCTGCAGCACTGCGGCATTGGTCTCGACTCCCTCGACGTGAAGTTCCGCGAGCGCCCTGTCAGCGTGTGCTGCCGCGGCCGGAAAACCACCATGCCGGGTGTGTGTGATGATCTTTGCTAGCAGGGAGTCGAAGGTGCCGTCAAGGATGAGTCCGGCCTGGGCGTGAGTGTCGACTCGTACCCCGGGGCCTCCGGGTGGCTCAAATCGGCTCAGGGTTCCGGTGGCCGCGTAGGTTTCCCCATCGGTCGCGCGTCGGTCTGCGTTGAGTCGACTCTGGATAGCGAACCCGGTCGGCGCGGGTACGTCGACCTGGAGCAGGCCGAGTTCGGTAAGCGTTGCCCCAGCCGCGATGCGAAGCTGTGCGGCGACCAGATCCACTCCAGTCACCTCTTCGGTCACGGTATGTTCCACCTGCAGACGTGGGTTCAACTCGATGAATGCGGCGCTGAGTTTCCCGTCCTTCAGCGCGTCGGCGTCGACGAGGAACTCGACCGTGCCGAGGCTTGAATAGTTGACGGATTCAGTGAGACGAACGGCGAGTGCGCCGAGCGAGGCGCGCTGGTCGTCGTTGAGCGACGGGCTCGGCGCCACCTCGATCAGCTTCTGATGGCGTCGTTGGACGCTGCACTCGCGCTCGCCGAGGTGAACTACGGTGCCGCTCCCGTCGCCGACGACCTGGATCTCGATGTGTTTGGCCGCACGCATCAAGCGTTCGACGTACAGCTCGTCGTGTCCGAAAGCCAGACGCGCCTCCGAACGGCTACGAGCGAATGCCTCATCGAGCTGTGCGGGATCGACAACCTGCCGCATCCCACGGCCGCCGCCGCCGGCCACGGCCTTGACCATGATCCCGCCAGGGTTTTCAGCCAGGAACGCCCGAGCTTGTTCGAGCGAGACCGGGGCAGGCACGGCATCGAGCACCGGCACCTCCACAGACACCGCATGCGCACGCGCTCGTGACTTGTCCCCGAACAGGGCCAATACCTCAGGAGAAGGCCCTACGAACACGAGACCGGCGTCGCGACACAACTCCGCGAACTGTGCATCCTCACTCAGGAAGCCCCACCCCGGATGCACGTGTGTGCAGCCCGCTCGCATCGCTGCCGCGACCATAGCGTCGCCGTCGAGATAGCCGGCGACTCCACTACCAGGCAGCGGCGACGACTCATCGGCCAACTGCACATGAAGCGAGTCCGCATCCTCGCAGGTGTAAACCGCGACGGTTGATGCCCCGATGCCAGCCGCTGCCCGCACAACCCGCACAGCAACTTCGCCCCGGTTAGCGACCAGGATCTTCATCACATACCCACCTCACTTGTTAATGCAGTCACAACATAATGGTTGACGTTGACGCCACTGTCAACGCCTCGGAGGTTAGACTCTGCACATGAAGGGAACTGGCTGGGCCAAGCGCGAGGCATATTCGCGGGAGGACGCCGAAAGGCGCCACCAACTCGTCGACGCCGCACGAAAGGTCTTCTTGCGCCGAGGCTATCGACTTACGACGATCGCTGACATCGCCGATAAAGCCGGGGTCAGTCGCGCGACCTTCTATGTCTACTTCGCTTCCAAAATGGACGTCTTCGTGGTTGTCGCAGAGTCGGTCCGCGCCGAGTTTCTCGCAGCCCAGGACATCTCAGACCTCGACCCGGATGATGTGCATCTGGTACTGACGATCACGACGGAGCGAGCATTGGACGCGGTGGTCCGGAATCACACGCTGATCGCACTCCTGGACCACGAAGCCATCAGCCATACCGACGTCAAACGCATTTGGGGCGGAATTCGGGAGGGGACCATCGAGCGCACGGCGCGATATCTGGCCGATTCCGCCAGTCGTGGCCTAGTCGATCTCCAGGCCGCGCCTCAAACCATCGCGCGCATGGGCCTAGGAAGCGTCGAAGCTTTCGCGCTACCTATCGTCGACGGTCGATTGGAACGGATGAGGGCGGTGGAAGAGATCGTCAGCCTCTATCTCCCACTTGTCGGCCTATACACTTCACGCGATCGACTCACCGAGGAAGTGGATGCGCCTCTAAATGCGCCTGCGCGGACGCAGCCACCGTCGAGGCAGGTACAAGCTCCGCGCGGATCCACCTGATATGCAGGAAAGCATGAGCGCGTCGGCCATCGACTATCAGTCGGGACACCGACCGAGTACACCGACGCCGTCCACAACGAACCGAGTGGCCGGTGGACATCCCCCGCCGAGATCGACTTCACCGCATCCCCGACCCGAATTCCCGCTTCAACCCCGTACACCAGACTCGCGATCTGTAACTGGACCACCACCGACGTCTGGGCACACATCGCCCGCCACCGGCTCCCGGTGAATCCCGTCTACGCCAAACTCCGTGAACTGGGTGTCCCCGAGCAGCAACACCGCCTCTCCCACCTCATCGACGGTGGCCACCTCGACCGCTGACGTGTGTGGTCTCGGGACATGCTTGACGAAATGTAGTCGGGACATGCTTAACGATTTCTGGGTCGGTGGGCGTTGAAATTGCGGATTGGCTTGGTGGTCGTTCTGGCATGCAGCGAGAGTTCCGTTGTTCCGTCGAGGACGCGGAAGTGGTGGTCTTCGACCATCACAGTGATGATGGTTCCGGCATGGGTACGTCCGACTCGCAACCGCTGCCCGGCCACCATCACGACGCCGTCCTTCGGCACTCGTCGGTGCAGGCGTTGTGGCCCCGCCGGCGGTTGACGATGGCCACCAACGCCGTGGTGGCCTGGACGACCGAGTACTACGGGCTGGCGCTGGACTCGATGCGCGCCGCGGGACGACGTGTCGATGACGAGGTCCTGGCCCACATCGCGCCGGCGCAGGGCGAACATCAACTTCTTCGGCTCCATCGACGTCGACATCGAGGGCGAACTCGCCCAGCTCGGCCCCACCGGCTACCGTCCGCTGCGGGTCCGCGACACCCTCTTCTGACACACCGGCCTCACAGCCACGCTTCCGGCTGTCAGCGAGGCCGGACCTGGTCAGATACACACGTCGTCCGATAGCGGATCCGGCTACGGAACGGTCAGGTGTCATTGAACAGCGCCGTCGAGGGCGTTCGGGAGTCGGGGCAGGTGCACCCCGGGTGCTTCGCTGGTGGCCTTCCGCTCGCCATTGCGGTCGGGGGTGGCCGCGACCATGCTGAGCGAACCATGGATGGGAGCAGTCGGTATGAGCCACGGCAGGCAGATCGGCCCGGAGTTCCAAGCGTTCGACTTCACACACGACCGGCGCACGTATGAGGTCTTCAAGGGTGGTTCGGGGCCGGCGGTTCTCGTGCTCCACGAGATCCCCGGCCTGCATCCGGGCGTCATCGCTTTCGCCCGTCGGCTCATCGCCGCCGGCTACACCGTGTACCTGCCGTCCCTGTTCGGGCGCCCCGGAACCCCCGCGAATGGCCGCGAGAGTGTGCACTCGATCCTGCGGGTCTGCGTCGCGAGGGAGTTCACGAAGCTGGCCGACCGCACGAGCCCCGTCGTCGGGTGGCTACGGGCACTCGCAGCCTCGGCCTACCGTGAGTGTGGCGGTCCCGGGGTCGGCGTGGTCGGGATGTGCTTCACCGGAGGTTTCGCGCTGGCGACAGCGCTCGAACCCTCGGTCGTCGCGTCCGTCATGAGTCAGCCGGCCATGCCCGCGCCGATCGGGCAGCGGGGCCGTGCCGCCCTGGGCCTGGACGCTGAGGATCTCAGCACAATCACGGCGCGGGCGAATGACGGGCTGCGCGTGCTGGGGCTCCGGTTCACCCACGACCGGGGTTGCCCGCCGGAGCGCTTCGAGACCCTGCGGTCGACGCTCGGGGCCGCCTTCGAGGGGATCGAGATCGACTCTTCCCCCGGCAACGCCGCCGGCATCGCGCCGTCGGCACACTCGGTGCTCACGGTCTCCCTCGTCGACGAGCCGGGGCATCCGACCCGGGTCGCCCTCGACCGGGTCCTGGCGTTCCTGGCCGAGCAGCTGCGTTCTTGAACCCGTCGCGGCGTGAGAGTGCGTTTGAAAACCGTCAGGTTCGGGCGAGCCGCCTCGTCATGGTCGCGATCGTCGCGATGTGAACCGTGGCCTCGTGGTGGTCGGGTCTGGTTTCGTAGTCTCGCACGCAGCGGCGGTGCTTGTTGATCCACGCGAAACGTCTCTCGACCACCCACACGAGGGGTCGGACGTGGAATCCGGTGGCGCGGGGATACGTTTGATGATCTGCATAGGCAGGGCGAGAACGTCTTTCGCCCAGACGGGCCGCCGTCCGGGATAACCGCTGTCGGCCCAGACCAGCCGGATGGTGGAGAACCTGCCGCGCAGTGCGGTCAGGAGTCGGAGCGCGGCGTCGCGGTCCTGGATCGAGGCAGCGGTGACGACGACGGCGAGCAGCAGTCCGTTCACATCCACCGCAATGTGTCGCTTGACGCCGTTCGTTCCCGTGCCGCCATCCCAGCCGCGGCTCGATCGGGGCACGGTATCCGCGGCCGGCACCGTCTGCGAGTCGATGATCGCCGCGGTCGGGCACCGGTCCCGCCCGTCCCGCACCCGCAGGCGGTCGCGCAGCGCGTCGACGATGTGCTGCCACGCGCCGCTGTGGGACCAGCGGGCGAAGACCGCGTACACCGTCCCGGCTGGCGGGTACTCCACCGGCAGTTGCCGCCGCGCGAAACCACCGCGCACGATGTACAAGATGGCGTCCACTATCACACGGCGGCAATACTTCTCGGGTCGTCCCCCGCGGCCTGCCATGCTGCCCGGCGCAGGCAACAGCGGCTCGACGATCGCCCACTCTGCGTCGGTGACCGACGACGGGTACACCGCGTAACCATGTCCGTCCACCGCGTGGGGCGGGCACGACGGGCATGGCGAGATCGGCGATGATGTCATTGTGGGCTCCTGGTGTGGGCTAGGACTTGGTACTCACCGACCCAACCAGGAGCCCACCTCTTCGGTTCTCAGTCAGGCACCTGCCGCCATCGCGAGTTCTCAAACACTCTCTTAGCGCCGCCACCCTCTTCCAGGATCGCCCCACGAAGATGCGAGGCCGCATCCACCGCACCCAGCCGGGCTGCCGACCACATCGCGCAACACGATGATCGGGCCAGCCTCACCGGACGTGCCGGGCTATATAGGCGAGCATGGCGAGTCCACACTCGAGGTCTGCTGCGGTTCTATCGCCCACGGCCTCATCCTGCCCTGAGCGGGCGGTCATCGGAGCGCGCCGCTCGACACACACGAGAGGCACCGTCAGTGCGGCGCAGCATCCTGGTCACGGGGAGGGACTTGGCGTTCAAGCAACTCAGCAAGCTGCTCGATCGTGACCTCCACGGTGCCGCACATGGGCTCACCCGAGACGGCATACCGCGGCAACAGGAGTCGGTCGGTCACGCTCATCAGCGGACCCCCACCCGCTTCAACCGAGCGGGAGCGGCAACTTTGCCGCAGCGTCATGGAATGCTCGCACAATCGCGGCCGAAATCCGACCGCGGAAGGACACTTTACGGCCCTCCCCGATTGCCCACTCACGAATCTCCTTGGTCGTCGCCTTCGCCGGCGCGGTGCCCGCCGCCGCTCCCGTCACCGGAGCCTTCTTCACGGCCGTCGCTTCCGCAGCCGACTTTGCAGCCGCCGACTTCGCGACCGACGTCTCCGCCGGAGCCTTCCCCGCGACCATCTTCTCCGCGGCCGCCGCCTTCGCCACCGTCGTCTTCGCGCCCGTCGTCTTCGCACCTGTCGTCTTCGCGCCCGTCGTCTTCGCGCCTGGCGTCTTCGCCATCGACGTCTTCGCCGGAGCCTTCCTCGCGACCTTCTTCTTCACGGCCGTCGTCTCCGCGGCCGCCGCATCCGCAGCCGACTCCACAGCCGCCACCGCCTTCGTTGCCGCCCCCTTCGCGACCGACTTCTTCACGACCGACGTCTCCGCCGGAGCCTTCCCCGCGACTACCTTCTTCGCAGGCGTCTTCTTCGCCGGCACCGCTTCTGCCTGAACCTCGTTTGCCTGAGCGTCATGGAAGGCTTGCTCGATCTGGGCCGAAATCCGACCGCGGGGCGACACTTCACGGCCCTCTTCGATCGCCCACTCGCGAATCTCTTTGGTCGTCGTCTTCGCCGGAGCCTTGTCGACCGCCGCCGCGCTCTTCGCCGACGTCTTCGCGGCGGCTATCTTCTCCGCGGCCGTCGTCTTCGGCGCTGTTGTCTTCGCCGGAGCCTTCGCAGCCATCTTCTTCGCCGCCGGTGCCTTCTTGGCGACTGCCTTCTCCGCGGCCGCCTTCTTGGCGACCGTCTTCTTCGCGACCGTCTTCTTCGCGACCGTCTTCTTCACCGGCACCGCCTCGGCCTGAACCTTCTTTGCCTGAGCGTCATGGAAGGCTTGCTCGATCTCGGCCGAAATCCGACCGCGGGGCGACACTTCACGGCCCTCCCCGATCGCCCACTCGCGAATCTCGTTGGTCGTCGTCTTCGCCGGCGCCTTGCCGACCGCCGCCGCGCTCTTCGCCGGCGTCTTCGCGGCGGCTATCTTCTCCGCGGCCGTCGTCTTCGACGCTGTTGTCTTCGCCGGAGCCTTCGCAGCCACCTTCTTCGCCGCCGGCGCCTTCTTCGCGACTGCCTTCTCCGCGACCGCCTTCTTCTTCGCGGCCGACGATTTCGCGGCTACCTTCCTTGCCGGCGCCGTTTTTGCCTGAGCGTGATGGAAAGCTTGCTCGATCTCGGCCGAAATCCGACCGCGGGGCGACACTTCACGGCCCTCTCCGATCGCCCACTCACGGATCTCCTTGGTCGTCCTCTTCGCCGAACCTTCGGAATTCCTCGGTGATACCGCCATCGTGCTCTCCTTCTATATCGGCAATCGTCGACCGCACACAGTAACGGCAGGTCCGTCTCGGTGATGAGGAAGCTCACCCGAACTCACATTTCAATTGTCTAAAGCCATTGTCCATGTGGGCAGACCAACACGACCCTCGTGGAGCTAAAACTCACATTCACCGAGCTTTTTGCAGGGCGAGCGTGGCTCGCCATGGCAGGAGTTAGTCTCCAACGCATTTCCGAATTGTCTCGGCGGCTGGGGATTTAGTGCGGCGGCTTTGGCGACTTCTGTGTTCAGGGTGGCGAGCGGGCGTGCGCGTTAGCCCACCATCTACCGACCGACGACTGTGCCGGGAATTCCGGCGGTGCAGCGTCTCCCGGACTCGGGTCGCAGCGGTACCGAACCCTATGATGCAGGCGCGCGCCGGCCACATCCCCAGCAGCCGGGAGAACATTGTCATGACCGTGCCACCGCATGTGGAGTGTGGTCTCTCGCAGTCAGCGTCATCGGTGTCCCCACAGCGCCGCGGTACGCGGCGATCGCCTACCTCGACGCCGACGCCCCCGATCTGCTGCCGCTCGGCGCCGGGGATGTCCCGGCCGTCAACGCCGTCCGCGCCGTCCTCCGCGCGCACGCCACCTCCCCGCCGCCCTCACCCACTGCGTTCAGGTCGGGGTGCGGGGGGCTGCCACCGGCGAATCTGCACGCAGACGTCCTCGTCACCAGCCGGCGGGCGGTCGTCGGATCCGCCGCACTTCCCGCGGCTCGACCATCGCCGATGAGGCCGTCATGATCACCGACGACCCCGACACGATCACGGCCGCCCAGGTTCATCGACACCTCGACGAGATCACCGAAGTCGACCACGCAATCCAACGCCACCGCCACCGCGATCTGGCAGATCGGCCGGATCGTGCCCCTGCCCGGGATCGGCGGTCGGATACGCGCTGAACCCGAATTCCTCCCCACCCCAGTCACCCGAATGTTCCTGTGGCACCGCATCGACTACCAACCCGGCGCGACCGAACTGCAGAAGCGGGACACGCACACCACCCGGCGGCGCACCGAAGCGGGTCCGGCCGCAAACTACGCTCTCGAGTGGTTCCGCGTCAACATCCCCGGTGGCACGAACGCACAGGCAGGGTCACCGACTACGACGCACCGGCGAGTCACCGAATCCGACGACACAGCGGACACCTCCCTCGAACAGCTCTCCGCCAGCAGGAAAGACACCCAGTCTCCCACCGTTGGACGTCGAAGACACCGACACCGCAGACTCGTTCGAACTACCCCGGCGCCGACCTGTCCGGCGAACAACTCACCGTCCGCGTCATCTCCGAACAATCCGACGAAGTCACCTGCATAAGTTGTTCCTGGTCCATCACCGCAGCCGACTTGCCGACAAGCAGCAGCCGATCTGCCGCGACTGCGCCTGAGACCGGGACGGTCAGGGGTCGGGTCGGTCGGCCGGAACCTGCGGGTAGACCACGACACCCGTTCTCCTTCACCCACGTCTCGTCACCGCCGTCGGCATGCTCGACGACCAGTTCGACGATCGGAAGCTCCGCGGCCAGTGGGTGATCGAACGCGGCCCGGGCGTTGCGGGCGCACACCGTCTCCTCGGAGTCGCCGGTGTAGAGGGCGTCGATGACGAACCCCGGGGTGAACCGGCCACCGAACCCGTCACCGCCCCGCAACGCTTCCTGCCGGCCCCGCCACCACCTGGTCAACGCCCGGGCACGGGTGATGTGCTGGGGTGCTTCGACATCGAGGATCGTGAACTTCTCGTACTCGGCGTACGCGAGGTCGGTCAGTAGCCGCGGGCCGAGGCCCGGCCAGCTGAACGTGCCCTCGAGGACCAGGTTCTCCCCGCGGGACAGACAGATCTCGGTGACGATGTCGAGGAGTTTCGTCGACTCGGCGTGCACCAGGGTGGCGAGTTCGCGGGGCATCAGCCGGTGCCCGTCCGCAAGGTCGATGCTCAGCAGGTCGGTGTAGACGCCCTGTTCGATGGCATCGCGGAGCAGGTAGTCCTTGATCGTGTCCGCATCGAGCACCTGCCAGCCCTGCCCGGCGAGGTGCCGGCGGTCGATACTCGACGACTTCCCCACCCCTGTGGTCCTGCGGTCGTACCGGTGGGCAGCCGACGTCTGGTTCGGATCCTGACTGCGCTGCGGGGCGCGCGGTGGTGAGACAAGCACCGATCGAAGGCTTCGACGATCTTCGGTCCGATCGTGAAAAATTGGCACCGTCCGACACGACGCAAGGCTGGCGCGCGACTCACGATCGAGCACGCTATTGGGGGCCCGCGCGGCCGCTCGCTGGCCAGACTTCTAAATGTAGATGACGTCATCGGCGTGGAGCGGCTCGTGCCTACCGGTCGGAGGCGTGATTCCGTCGTGGATCGACCGCAGGTGGTCCGCCACGCCAACGAGGAGGGTGACGTCGCTCCGGACGTACCGGATCAACTCAGCGCGAATTTCCTCTTTCACGGACGGATTCGTCGTGCTCCGGTGCGCCCTCATTCGCGCGGACCCTACCGAGCCGTTCATGGACGGGACGTCGTTCGCGATCCCGAAGTACGCAGCGACGGTCTTGAGATCCAGACTCTTCGTCGGCAGGATCATCGCACCCTTGGTCCATTCGAGCAGGTCCGTGTGGTGGCGCGTCTCGGTGAGGTTTCCGATCAGCTGGTTCTCGACGCTAATTTCCGTGACCGCCTTTCGGAGAACTCGGATGTCAGACTGACTCCACGAGATGACGGGAAGATCAGGATAGGCCGCCAAGAAGTCGGCCAACTGGGCGAGCAGATCGGCCTGATGGGTCTCGTCGGCGAAGATGGTGAGCTGGCGCGGATTGGCTACTCCGACCGCGCGAGCGCAGAACGTCCACACCGCCGCGGTGGTCTTCTCTTCCTCGTGTTCGAGATCGAGGGCGATGTAGCCGGCCGGAATCGGTGCGTGGGTGCCGGGCAGGATCCTGGGCTTGTTCGCCACATATACCTCCCCGTGGGCTCGCCACTGTTCGATCTTGCCGATGGAGGTCAGGATCCCGCTCTTCTTGTCGCACAACACTGGCGTGGATGACTCGTCCCAGTCGGCGTCCTCGTCATCGACGTCGTCGTAGTAATCTGCGGTTTCCCAATCGATCCCAAGCCGGATGCTGGATAATCACCGCTACGTACCCACCTTCACCAGGCGCAAAAGCGGCAGGCGTCGCTGGTTGGACGAGTACACGTCCGCGGTGAGCGGCACCCGGATTTCGGAGTTTCACACCGCCCGCTGACTCACTGTTGTGGCCAGTGGAACGCAGCCCAGACCGCGGCGGCGGCGAGCGCCACGATGACCACGACCATCACGGCACTGATGACGAATTCGTTGTCGGCGACGAGTTGCTGCATGGCAGAAGTATGCGGTCCGACTGGCGGGCGGGGCGAGTTCTCGCGTGCAGCGCCGCAGCGCACCGAAGTATGCACCGCCCTGCGCACTATCAGTGGTGTTCGATTGCTGCGGGGCGAGAGCCGGCGTGCTCGACGGACCAGAGGAACCGTAGAGACCTCGGAGTGTGTATCTGTCAGCCGCTTCCGTCGCTTCCGTCCACGGATGGGGTCTGTCCGTCTCCGTCGACGGAGGGTTCGTCGTCTGACAAAACGAGGGCGGAGCCGCGCCGGTATCGGCGGGTCCTGCGGTAGGACAGCATTTCGCCGTCCAGGTCCAGCACCACTTCGTAGAATGCGAGCATGTCCGCCGTCGGGGGGATGTGCCGGTGGTCGATCACCTCCACTTCGACCGTCCAGCCTTCCTCGGTCGGCAGCACCGATGTCGCGCTCTCCGACTCCTTTCCGATCAACACCTCGATGTCACGCAACGCGGCCGCAGCGGCCGCCGCTGCCGATACGGGCCGGGGATGGACCGCCATCCCAACCATCTCCTTTTCTTTCGTGGGCGTTGGCTGTGAGCTGGCCATATGCCAATCCTTTCACCGCTCGGTGGGCGGCCACCAGGGCACCGGCGCGCAGGGTGCGCGCCGCCGGTACAGCGAACCAACTGTTCGGGTCGGTGCAGCTCCGACTCGCGCCGTAAATAGCCCGATTTCCGGGCCTCATGTGGGTTGGGGGTGGGGCATGCGGTGCCCGCCTGCGGCCCGCCTGCCACTGACACGGTTGCTTCTCCTTCCGACAACGTGCGGATCAGTGAACCTCCTGTTCGGTGCAGGCGTCGTAGCTCGCAGATGCTCGGCCGTGCTCAACGTGGTCGTCGGGGTACCACCCGTGCTTGCGTGCCGCGGCGAAGTTGCAGGATGCAGGACCTTCGCCCCTACTCACGGGGCGCTGTCTTCTGAGATCGTTCGTATCGAGGACACCGCCTCCAGTCACGTTCGGTTTTCGGCCGTCCGGGGTAATGGGGTGGTCAGGATGTTCGAGGTCGGTCCTCGGCGGAAGGTCCGGCTCGCCGGGACAGGGAGTGAGCGACCATGGCGCAGGGCACGGTGAAGTGGTTCAACGGCGAGAAGTGCTTCGGGTTCATCAGCCCGGATGACGGCGGCGCGGACCTCTTCGTCCAGTTCTCCGAGATTCAGTGCAGCGGGTACAAATCGCTGCAGGAGAATCAGCGGGTCGAGTTCGAGGTCGGCCGGGGACAGAAGGGGCGGCAGGCCCAGAATGTGCGTCCCGCCTGAGCTGCTCTGTACCGCGCAGGGATTCGAGCCGGAATGCCCGCTCGAAGCCCGGCAATGGGCGACCACCATGGGGCAGGCAACGGAGCGTCGGACGGGATGAGCGCCATGCCCGAAAATGACGAGACGGGACCGATTCATCGGTGGACGCCCCTCGCCGTGCGGATTGAGGCGGTCGAACGCTTCGCGGACTGCGCCGAACACGTGCTGACCGTCACCGACCCGGCATGGTCCGACGTCGCGCAGGACTACCGGCTGCTGGCCGTCAACAGTTCCCTTCGCCGCCAGCAGGACAGCATCCGGGCTGCCCTCCTGCTCAGCCGCCACGACTTGGGTCATCTGGCCGTGGCGTTTGTGCGCGCCGCCCTCGACGACGTGATGCATCTCCGGTTCTTCGCCTCGCTCGACCTGGACCGGTCCCAGGAGTTGTTCGCGTCGATGAGCAACTTCGACTCCCTCCGAGCGCTGCTCGCCCAGCGCAACTACATCGGGGACACGGAGATGGCACGGCTGTCGTACCCCAAACCTTTCCTTGACTGGGCCGTAGCCGGGAGCGAGGAAACCAGAGCCGTGCCGAGAAGGCTGAAGAAGCAGTACGGATGGACGGGCGGCCTTCTGCCGCCGGGGATGTGGGTCGCCGACCGTGCCGGGCAACGCGAGCTGTATGACTACCTGTCCGCGGCGTCGAGCCGGGCAGTGCACTTCTCCGCGGGCGAGATCATGCGCCGCGGCTGGATAGAACCGACCGGAAAGCTGGTCACCGACAAGCCCGCGTTCCGCGAGCACCTCGCTTGCTTCGCCCTCGACCGACTGTGGCGGCTGTACCTCGACACCTGGCAGGTCGCCGCGCCGATGCTCGAGCGGGCCGGGATCAGCAACGACCACTCCCTCCGCGACGACGAAATGATCACCGCCATCGCGCGTCTGCGGGAGACCGGCTCGGTTCCTCTCGTCCACGCCCACGAGTGGAAACTGCCCCGACGACCCCTCCGACCTGACAACAAGACGCCCGGCGCGCCCACTATTCGAAGATCCGCACCGACATGGGAGCGGTGCGGGGTTCTTCGAGACAAACGAAAAGTTCCGCGACCCCGACGCCGTCGTCGCGGTCAACGTCTTGGACCACCTTGACCGGCCCGCGCTGGGCCTGCACGAGGCCTACCGTGTGTTGCGCCCGGACGGGCTGTTCATTGCAGGCACGATCTCCAGGGTGGATTCCCCGGAGTTGGCGCCGTTCTGACAACCGGAGCCGACTCCGTTCGATGCAGAGGACGCTCCACATCTGGTCGCGGCCGCCTTCGGGGCGGCTGAGACCGGGCCTGGGACGCGTCACTCATCACACTGCCCGACCGGGACGCTGTGCGGGACTACCTTCCGGCACGTCTGGTGCCGCACTACCGGGCAGGGCTTCTCGCCGATGTGCTGGCCGACCGCGGCCCCCTGCCGCTGCCGTTGACCAAACGCGGAGCACTCATACTCGCCCGACGCGCATCGTGACCGCCTCATGCGACAGATTCATGACGACGTGCTGTCCCGCGAGGGATCGCTGGCCGGTCGCCGACCACCAACTATCGGCGTGATCGAAAGGCTTCCGCCGAGGGCGCGAAGCCAGTAGAGATGCAACTGTGGACACCTCGCTCAGATACCGCACATCGACACTACTGCCAGCATGGCCAAGTAGACCTGGCACTGCGCCGTGACCGTCTGTCTCGGTGGCCAATCCAGTCCACTTCACCGATCTCGTCCCGGTGCAGGTTCGGCTAGCGGGGTGCGATCAAAGGTCGAATGTTCGCCGTAACTCGTCGAATAGTTCCTGGTAATGGGTGGTTCCGTAGGTGAGAGCGGCGAGCACGAGGGGTTGCAGCATCGCCAGTTCCTTCGTCTCGAGCGCCCGGAAGATCGAGGAGGCGGCATAGATCCATTGCACGTACTCATGCCCGTCCGCGTGGAGGGAGATCTGTTGCGGGGTCTCCGGGTCTCTGGAGAGGCGTTCGAGGGCACGCGCTTCATTGTCGAAGGGCGGCGGAAGTGGGTCATGCTTGTCGAGTGCGGTCAGGGCGGGTGCCACCCAACCCATATCAGCGAGGCCGGCTCGCTCGTATGCACTTTTCGCTGCCCACCGAGCAATGGCATCCTGCCGAGATTCCGGACGTTCGATCAGCTGGTCGAGGAGGTCCCGGTCGAGTTGAGCGAGTCGCTTCGCCGCCTCACGGATGGCGCGATCGTCGAATAGCCGGAATCGTTCGGCGGGCGGGCGACCACCCCATTCGGCAAACTTCTCAGCGAGACTCCGATGGGGATCGGACAGAACCGCCGTGGCGGGGCCGGCGGACGCAAGTTCAGTTGACCGTCGAGGGTGTCAGCTTGCCGCGCTCCCATCACGAACTGGTGGTGATCGACTCCGACGATCCCCCATTGCGTCATCGCATCAGGCTAACGGCGTACCTGGCGTATACGTTCCGAAAACGGATGGTTTAGCGGGACCGCATGCCGCCGCCTCGCATGGTGTGGTCTGGGCCGATGCGACAGTCCGTCCTCGCAAAGGCCCGAGGTCAGATCGCCGAGCGGATAGGCGGCTTCCAACTGGTACTCCGAAGGGGCGGCGGTGTGGCATCAGCAGCCGGATCGGGCATCGAATCCTTCGCCGTGGATTCGTCGCCGTCACTCCAAACCAAGTCCTTCTTCTCGAGTTGGGCGAAGCTGCTTTTGCCGGTGCCAGGCCACACTTGCAGCCAGTAGTCCTCTGACGGTTCGCTGACATCCATATCCCAATTGGCGTCCCGTCCCCGTGCATGCGCGCGAAGCCGATACCGGGCGGGTAAAAGCTGCGGTGTCACCCGTAGTCCCTCAGCGAGCTCACCGGTGAGGGTCATGACGACGAGTTCCGTCGTCACCTCGAGGTCGGCCTCCTCGATGACTTCCCACTCCGGGAATGCCTCAGCGTGCGGCGCCGACTCCAGGACCTCGACCCCGACTCGTACCGGTCCGTAGGCGATACCGGTGTGCACCGTGGCGACTCCGGGGCCGACCTCGAGCAGACTTCCGCGCCGCTTCAGCCGGATGCGGGGCCGGGCTGATCCGACTTGGAGCGGTGGGTGTGCTGGAGTTCAGCGTTGATGCGTCGGGCCTCGGCGAGTTGGTCTTCGAGGATGATGATGCGGCACGCGGAATCGAGTGCGGTGCCCTGGTCGATCAGTTCGCGGGCTCGGGCCGCGAGACGGAGCTGGTATCGGGAGTAGCGGCGGTGGCCGCCCTCTGAGCGTCCGGGGGTGAGCAGCTTCGCGGCGTCGAGGCTGCGCAGGAATGCCTGTGTCACGCCGAGGATCTCGGCGGCGTGACCCATGCTGTAGGCCGGGTAGTCCTCGTCGTCGAACTTCCCGGCCGGGTCACGGCCGGGCGAATCTTTCTGAATGGGGGTGACACCTTTCAACGGACAGGGCCCCCGGCGCCGTGAGGCACCGGGGGCCGGAGCGGGTTTCACTTCCTTGTTCACTGCACTTCTTCCGGCTGTCGGGCCTTCGTGCTGCCCGGCCGCCGGCCGGACGTGCCGGGGCCTTACACACTCACGTCAATCCTTACCCGGCACATCCTGGTCTTGCGGTACTTCTCTGCGGGCAGTTCATTCTCTCCCGCACCTCGTGAACTCTTTCCTTGCGACGAGAGGAACATTACACCAGCGACCCCTCAATGTCTACAGTCACCACTACAGAAATTCTGCCGCGGTTGACCAGGGATTTCACACCCGGCTGCCGACTTTTCTGTCCACGTCGGCGGCCGCTCGCTCGACGGACCGGCTCTCGTTGATCGATGACGGACGGCGAAGTCGGCAGTCGCAGTAGGCGTCGAGATGTCCGCTTCCTCAGATCAGTGTGGTCGTCCCGATCCGTCGTCTGGGTGGCAGGATCACTGGTATCGAGATCGGGAATTCGATATGAGTGCCCGGATCGACTTCAGGGAGTATCGGCATGGCGCAGGGCATTGTGAAGTGGTTCAACAGCGAGAAGGGCTTCGGTTTCATCGCGCCCGACGACGGAACTCCGGACGTCCTCGTGCATTACTCGGAAATCATGGGCAGCGGTTTCACGTCGCTCGATGAGAACCTGCGTGTGGAGTTCGAGGTGGGCCAGGGACAGAAGGGCCCGCAGGCCACGAATGTGCGGGCTGTCCAACTAGTCTGCGGGACCGCACCCGCCGGGTGCGGTCCTCATTCGATAGCCGGATGAGTACCGCCGACCGGTCAGCGATCCAGGACTGAACCTCTGCGACTGAGGGTGTGTGTCCGCCCGGGTCAGCTGGAAGGTTCAGGCTCACACCTGCCCACCAGTGACGACGTCACGAATGCGTCAGTCCGGTGTGTGCTCGGTGGGCTCTGGCATGAGAAGTTGCGCGGACAGCAGCTCCAGTGCCTGTCGTGCGTAGCCACGCCACATCGAGGTGATCAGCGGCATGACAAGTGCCCCAAGGGCCCTCGAGTGCAGGGTCCATCGCCAGGTGATCATCGTCCCGGTCCCGTGCGGGACGAACTCCCAGGTTCCGTCGATGCTGTCGACCAGTGGCCGCATCGGGCCGGTAATGTTGCTGAGCCGGTAACTGAACGAGTGCGGCGCATCGACGTCCGTCAGCAGCTCGCGCATCGTTCCGCCGTCCGTGGTGACCACTGTGCGCGACTGTCCGACCCGGCTCCAGATCCCGTCCTGTCCGCGGACCTGCTTGATGGGCGGCAGCAGGGCGTAGCGGCGGGAGAAGATCGCGGTCAGAGGAATCGGCAGCGTCACATCGAAGGCTTGCCGGCGCGCGATCGGGATCGCCCGCGACTGCTCGACTGTGATAGGCGTGGCCATCACGCGAGCCTAACGTAGGCGGCAGCGGCCAGTGATGGATCCTTGATCGGGGGCGACTACTGACCGAACGTGAATCGCAGGTTCGCGTTGATGAGTTCGTTCACTCGCTTGCGCATGCGGACGATCGTCTCCCCGTCCGGGACCGGTTCATCGACGACCAATGTCCAGTACAGGGTGGTGCTGCCGTGTCGTGGGCCTATGTAGAAGCGGATCCGTGCATCCGGTCGCCGCGAACGTTGCGGTACTACGACGAGATCGGCCTGCTGCGTCCGGCCGACGTGGGTGCCGATATCGCCGAACACCAAGGCGTGAGCGTCCAGACGGTCACGCCGCGGATCCACCGGGCGCGGTCTCAGCTCGTCAAGCTCCTCGCGCCTGTTTCCTGACCGGGGGCACCCGCCAGGGCATCTCGCTGAGGGGAATCATCGCGTCGCCGAGTTCAGGTCCTGCACGAGCCGGGGGTTGCGCCACTGCCCCACCATGGTCAACCACCGGCCCGCGGGATAGGACAGGCGGACGACGAAGTAGTTGACGTACTCCAGGACACCGAAGACCCATACGGCTACGGCTGCTATCGCCACGCTGACGTGATCGGGCCACCACACGAGCACTCCGACGAGCCCGACCACAAGCAAGCCCGGATCGACGATCCGGAACACACGATTGGCGGCGGCGAGGGCGGCCGGCATCGGTGCCCGCTCGACCCAGCTACGTGCCGACAACCAATAGATGCCCGCCTGCACGAGGAGCACGAGCAGTGGGATCAACGCCGACCACAGGGCCGCGGAATCCTGCCTGATCTCCACTCGGGGCATCACGGCGACGACGGAAACGGCGGCGAAGACCGCCGCCGCCGCCAGCTCGCCCGTGCCCAGACTCAAATACTTCCGCCGCAACGTCTCTCGCCGCTCATCGATCATCATGTCACCCCCTCAAACGCAACGCACCGGGCGTCTGTTCCTGGGTACCAGTCCCCATCGAACTGTCCGGATCTGTCGACTGGCTTCGGCGTCCGGCTGATCCCGCGGTGCTCGTTCGAGGACGACCCGGTCCTCTTGCGTGGGTGCGACGCTGTAGGACGGTTTCAGCTCCTCGCCGACGACCTCGGCGACCTCGAAGATGGAGCGAGTTTCTTTGTGGGTGGTGGTGCTGGCATACCGTCCGCACACGTTCGTCCTCCCTGATCGGTCCTCTTGATCCCGATCTAACACGCCGGGACTGACGATTTCACCGGGCCCTGCGGAATAGTGCGGAAATGCGACGTCAGGATCCGGTGGCCGTCGAGGACTCGCTGGTAGTAGGTGCCGACGACTGCGCCCCCGTACTCTCCGCCGATCGCGAGACCCTGCAGCAGCCGCAATGTCACCAGCAGTATCGGCGCCAGAATCCCGATGTGGTCATAGGTGGGCATCAGTCCGAGCGTCGTGGTGGCGCCGCCCATGATGAGCAACGTCGTCATGAACGTCTTCTTACGGCCGACGCGGTCCCCCATTCTGCCGAACACCATGGCGCCGATGGGGCGTACGACGAAACCCGTGCCGAAGGACGCCGTGTGGGCGATCCTTGATCACCGGGCCGGGATGGTCGGTCTGCGTGACCCCTTCCTCACGGAACATTCCAGGTACCCGCGCCGGGCAGTGCGGTGAGGACACCTGGACGGTCGGACCAGCCGTTGACGGTCAGGACGGCGACCACCGTTCCCGACCCCGTAAGCACGGGACCCGTGGACCGCGACGGGACCACGGCGCCGGCGGCCCCAGTCGTCAGATTGCGCCAATGCACTGTGCAGACGCAATATTCGACAAATCCGGTCATACCCGGAGCCTCGGGATCTGTGCGCACCATCACCTGCGAATAGACGGGACTGAGAAAACCGGTAGGCAAATTGGTGATTCCGATGACCGGCACCGGCAGGACGGTATCCGTGGGCGCCGCGGTCGCGACGGGTGCGACACCCAGGAAGAGAGCACCCAGTCCGACCAGAACAGAAGCAGCCGAAGTTCCCCGTCCAGGTAGGACGTTCGAGGTACGTCGTCGCATCGGATCTACCTCCCGTGGGGACCCATCCGGTTCGCTCGGACACGACTGGGGCGTGCCGCGGGGTCACCGATGCCGTCGCCGGGCCGTCGTCATTCGTTACAGCATGCAGCGGGAGCAGAAGGGCCATTTGTCTGCTGCTTCGGGTAGGACTCGATGCTCTGGGCCCGGAAGGACTTGCCGTTGCAAGTCGAAGTTGCCGTCCTTGGCGCACGGCGCGGTAACGCCTCACGCCACATGTGCGTCGCGCAGGTTCGCGGCCTCCTCCAGGAGGTCGGGGTCGGCGGTCCGTTCGCGGACCACGCCGATTTCGGCGAGGATCGCTGCCCGGACCTGTTCGAGCGTGACGGCCGGGTTCAGGTCCGTCAGGGACGCCGCGGTGCCGGGGTCGAACTCCAACTCGAGGGCTGCATTGACATCGGTGAGAACCGCCCGCAGGGGGTCGGAATCGGAGACCACCAGTTCGAAGCCGAAGAGCCACGCCCCGGCGACTATTCGCTGCGCGGTCCCTGCCAGCTTGACGCGGCCTGCGCCGTTCACCGTCCAATCACCGGGGCAATACTCACCGGGCACCGGTCCGATGCGAGCGTCGAGACCCAGCTTCCTCAGCACGCCGACGAGCCGCGGGGTGATGCGCTGGAAGCGGGGGCGCGCCCCGACCATGCCCTCGGTGTCCCGGGAGAACATCTCCACGACGAGGGTCTGCTCGTGGTAGGCCGCCGCCCGACCGCCGGCTCCTCGGACGACGGGGGTGAATCCGTGTCGCCGCGCCGCCGCGGCGGCGGCCGGAAACTGCGGTCGGACAGCGTCCAGACGTCCGAACGACAGCGTCCGCGCGGGACTGTAGATGCGGATCAGTGCAGGGGCATTCGGCTCTCGCGCGGTGCGACGCAGAAGTGCCGTGGCGAGCGCCGCGTCCAAGACGGGATCGTCCGGAAAGTGCGTGGTCAGCAACTGCTCGATCGTCATACTCTTCCCGTCGGTCCGCCCCGAATATCTCACGGCCACGACGTCATCGCCGCAACCTGCACGCCACTACAGTGTCGCCGAGGGGGACGACAAGAGCACCCGGAGGCAGTCGACGCGTGATCGGGTTCGCGGATATCCCCGCGGCGGCTCTCACCGGAGCCCTACCCTGGACACGCCGAATTGCACTCCCTGGATGCCTGCACACAGTGTGCCGGGCCAGCGCGCCGAGAGGTCGTCACGATGCTCCTCAGATCGAGTGTGGTCGTCTTGTCTTGTGCCGTCGCCGCGGTACTGTCCGCGTCCCCCGCCCAGGCCACGCCGTCGTCGGGAGTGACCGCGCAGGTGCTGTTCGAGACCACGGTTCCGGCGGTCGCGGGCAGTTCGGCGGGCACGGATCTCACGCTGCGGCGCATCGAGATCGCCCCCGGCGGCACGACGGGGTGGCACTTCCACGACGGTCCGGTGTACGCGTTCGTCGAATCCGGTGTGCTGTCCCGCACTCTGCAGGACTGCACGAAAGCGGTAACGACAGCCGGTCAGGCGATCACCGAGGACCACGGAAGCGATCACGTGCACGAGGGCTCGAATCTGGGCACCGAACCGCTGGTGTTGCTCGCGTTCTACACGGAACCGGAGGGCAAGCCGCTGTCCGAGGACGCGCCGGCGCCGGCCTGCTGACGGGTCACCGCACCCGCGTCCTCATCGTGTGACCGAGGCGATCCACTCGACTGCTCCCGCGACGTCGTCCACCGTTGCCGTTGCCGACGGCAACGGTGGACGGCGAATCATCAGCACCGGCACGCCCAGTGTGCGGGCGGCGTCGAGTTTCGCGTCGGTCTGACCGCCGCCACTGTTCTTGGTGACCAGGACGTCGATACGGTGCTCACGCATCAGCGTGATCTCGTCGGCCACCGCGAACGGCCCGCGGGCGAGGAGCAGTGTCGACTGCGGCGGCGTCGCCACGTCGGGTGGATCGATCGCGCGGATCAGAAACCACAGTGCGTTCAGGCCGGCGAACGCGTCGACACCCTGCCTGCCGATGGTGAGAAAGACTCTCGTTCCCAGGTCTGGCAGCAGTGCCGCCGCGTCGACGAGGTCGGCGGCGCGGTGCCAGCGTTCGCCGGGACGTGCGGACCATTCCGGGCGCCGCAGCACGACGTGCGGTATCCCGCGACGGTGCGCGGCGTCGGCGGCGTTGCTCGTGATCTGCGCCGCGAACGGATGCGTCGCGTCCACGATCGCGTCGACGGGATGCGCGCGCAGCCACTCGTCGAGTCCGTCCGCTCCCCCGAATCCGCCGATCCGCACGTCGCCGACGGGCATGCGCGGATCGCGGACCCGGCCGGCGAGGGAGGACACGGTGTCGACCCCCGGAACGTCCGTGAGTGCGGCGGCGAGCGCTCGCGCCTCCCCGGTGCCGCCGAGGATCAGGATCCGTGCCACGCTCAGTGGGTGGTGCGCTCGCGAGTGGCGGAATACAGGTAACTGTCCGGAAATCCTTCGGCAGCAAGCACTTTCCCGACGATTACCACGGCGGTCTTCGTGACGCCCGCGGCCTTCACCTGATCGGCGATCGTGGCCAGGGTGCCGCGGAGCACGATCTCGTCGGGACGCGACGCGAACGCGACTACGGCGGCGGGACAGTCGCGGCCGTAGTTCTCGGTGAGTTCCAGGGCGATCTGATCGATCCGGTGCGCACCCAGGTGCACCACCATCGTGGCACCGCTGCGGCCGAGGGAACGCAGGTCCTCACCCTCCGGCATCGCGGTGGACAGCGTGGACACGCGGGTCAGCACGATCGACTGCGAGACACCGGGAACGGTCAACTCCCGCCCCAGCGACGCCGCCGCGGCGGTGAACGCGGGAACCCCGGGCACCACGGTGTACGCGACGCCGGCAGCCTCGAGCCGGCGCACCTGTTCGGCGACGGCACTGAAGATCGACGGATCACCCGAATGCAGCCGGGCGACGTCCTGACCGGCCGCGTCCGCCTCGATCAGCAGGGCGACGATCTCGTCGAGACTCAGTCGCGCCGTGTCGATCACCCGCGCACCCTCGGGGCATTCCGCCAGCAGTTCCTGCGGGACGAGGCTGCCCGCGTACAGGCAGACGGGGCTCGCCGCGATAATCCGCTGCGCGCGGACCGTGACCAGGTCGGCCGCGCCGGGACCTGCCCCGATGAAGTTCACCGTCATGTCGCATCACCTTCCGACTGCTTCGTCACCGACCACTGCGCCACCGGCAGTTGCGGCCGCCACGCGGTGAACCCGCCGAGCGGCTCACCGCGATACACCTGAAACTTGCGGAGCTGCCCTCCGCATTTCGAGAACCATTGCAGCAAAAGTGCTTCCGATTCCGCCGTCACCGCGTTGGCCACCATCCGGCCGCCGACTCGGAGCCGGGACCAGCACTCCTCGAGCAGACCGTCCTGCGTGACGCCACCGCCGACGAAGATCGCGTTCGGGGTGGACAGTTCCGGCGGTACGTCCTCGAACGCTGCGGGTGCGTCACCGAACACTGGGAGGGACGGCACCCCGAGCGCCGAAGCGTTCGACTCGATCTGGTCGGCACGTGCCGTGCTGCGCTCGAAAGTCACAGCCCGGCAGAGGGGGTGGGTGCGCATCCATTCGATCGCGACCGTGCCGGACCCGCCTCCCACGTCCCACAGCAGCTCCCCCGCCGCGGGGGCGAGAGCGCAGAGCGTCAGTGCGCGGATCTCGTGTTTGGTCATCTGCCCGTCGCCCGTGAACGCGACGTCGGGCAGTCCGGGCATCCGGGTCAGCCGGAGGGTGCCGGAGTCGGCCCGGCAGTCGATCGCGATCACGTTCAGCCGGGCCCCCGGATCATGCGACCAGGCCGACGCCGTTCCGTCGAGCCTCGACTCGTCGGGTCCGCCCAGTTCGCCGAGCACGGTGAGCCGCGACAGCCCGAACCCGTGTTTCGTCAGGAGTTCGGCCGCGGCGGCGGGGGTGTGTTCGTCGCGGCTCAGCACGAGCAGTCGCGTGTGATCGCCGAGTGCAGGCAGGAGCGTGTCCACCGGCCGGATCACGAGACTGACCACGGGCGTCTCGTGCGCCGCCCAGCCCAGCCGGGCGCAGGCCAGCGTGGCCGACGACGGGTGCGAGATCACCCGCACCCGCTCCGCGCCGAGCAGGTCGACGAGGGTGACGCCGATACCGTGGAACATCGGGTCTCCGCTGGCCAGGACGCACACCCGCCGACCGTGGTGCTGTTCGAACAAGCCCGGCAGCGCGGGGACGAGCGGCGACGGCCAGGCCACCCGCAGCGCCGGCGACTCGGGAATCAGGGCGAGTTGCCGGCCCGAACCCATCACGACGTCGGCGCCCTCGATCGCGCGTCGCGCGGACGGCGCCAGACCGTCCCACCCGTCGGAACCGATACCGACGACGACGATCGGGTCGGTCATCGCGGCATCCGGCGCCAGACCGCCTGCGGCAGCAACCTCATGACGAAGAACACCGGGCGCAACCGTCCCGGCACCCACACTCGGCTCGCACCGCGGTGCAGACCCCGCACGACCGCGTCCGCGACCTGCGCCGGTGTGCTCGACATCGGCGCCGGCGACATCCCCTCGGTCATCCGGCCGATCACGAAACCGGACCGCACGAGCAGGAGGGAGACACCGCTGCCGTGGAGGGCGTCGCCGAGACCGGAGGCGAACCCGTCCAGGCCCGCCTTCGCCGACCCGTACACGTAGTTGGCGCGGCGCACGCGCACGCCTGCGACGGACGAGAACACGACGATCCGTCCCGACCGCTGTTCCCGGAGCAGGGTCGCGAGATGCGTGAGCAGACCGACCTGCGCGACGTAGTCGGTGTGGACCACGGCAACGGCGTGCCGCGCGTCCCGCTCAGCGCGCGCCTGATCGCCGAGAATGCCGAACGCCAGCACCGCCACCGACAGCGGTCCGTGCGTGTCCACCGCGGACCGCAGCAGCTTCTCGTGGCTGTCGAGGTCGTCGGCGTCGAATTCCACGCAGTCCACCACGGACGCGCCCGCGTCCAGCAGCGCCTGCCGTTCGGCGGCGAGTTCGGTGCTGCGGCGGGCGGCGAGGACGATCGTGCGACCGGGTGCGAGCCGGGTGGCGATCTCGAGGCCGATCTCGCTGCGACCACCGAGGAGGAGTACCACCCCGTCGTCGCCGGGCTTGCCGCTGTTCTTCTTCGATCCCAGGCTCACCCGTCCAGTGTCCTGGATTACCGTCGGGGCATGGACCGCACCCCCTCCACCCCGATCCGCCTGACCGACGCGGCGCTCACCTTCCTCGGCGAATACCACCTCGGGACGCTCACCACGCTCCGCAAGAACGGCACCCCGCACGTCGTCGCCGTCGGCTTCACCTGGGATCAGGAGCACGGGCTGGCGCGGGTCATCACCAACGGCTCCTCGCAGAAGGCCATCAACGCCGAACGCGGAGGGTACGGCGCGGTGAGCCAGGTGGACGGACCGCGCTGGATGACACTCGAGGGCCCGGCCCGGGTGCTGACCGACCCCGATTCCGTCGCCGACGCCGTCGCCCGCTACGCCGCGAGGTACCGCCAGCCCCGGGTGAACCCGACCCGCGTGGTCGTGGAGATCGCCGTCAGCCGCGTACTCGGCTCGGCTGCGCTGCGTCACCACTGAACCGCAATTTCCACGGGACCAGCGCGGACTCGATCTGCACGGCGAGGCTCATCTTGGACACTCCGTCGGTGCGCTCCTCGAACCGGATCGGGACCTCCGCGATGGTCATGCCGCGCTGCACCGTGCGGTAGTTCATCTCCACCTGGAACGCGTACCCGTTGCTCTGCACACCGTCGACGTCGATGGCCCGCAGGGTGTCCGCGTGCCACGCCTTGAACCCGGCGGTCGCGTCCTTGACGCGCAACCGCAGGATCGCGTTGACGTAGAAGTTCGCCCACGCCGACAGCGCCTTGCGATGCCAGGGCCAGTCGCTGGCGACCGCGCCACCGGCCACGTAGCGGGAGCCGAGGACGACGGCCGCATCCGTCGTCGCCAGGGTCTGCACCATCCGCGGGATGGCCTCGGTGGGGTGCGACAGGTCGGCGTCCATCTGGATCACGATGTCCGCGCCCTCGGCCAGCGCCCGGGTCATCCCGGCGACGTAGGCCCGTCCGAGGCCGTCCTTCACGGTCCGGTGCAGGACTCCGACCGGGATAGGACCGCTCTGCGCGAGCGTGTCGGCGACCTCACCGGTGCCGTCCGGCGAGTTGTCGTCGACGACCAGCACATGCAGGTTCGGAATTTCCGACGCCGCGAGAAGCTCGACGATCTTGGGCAGGTTGTCGCGTTCGTTGTAGGTCGGTACGACGACGGTTACCTTCGGGGCGACGCTTTCCATGACACCTTCGCGTGATCTGTGATCCCGACTCTCCGCGGACGTGCAGCGGCGAGTGCGGTCGTGAACAAATGGAAGATGTTACTACCAGCGCCGCACCGCCCCCGCACGCTCCCGGTGCTCAGCCGGGGAGCACCGTCAGCCCGTGGGGCCGGGTGTTGACCGGCTCGCAGCCGTCAGCGGTCACGATCACGATGTCCTCGATCCGCGCACCCCACTCCCCGCGGAAGTAGATGCCGGGCTCCACGCTGAACGCCATCCCCTCGGCCAGCTCGATCGCATTACCCGACACGATGTACGGCTCCTCGTGCACCGACAACCCGATTCCGTGCCCGGTCCGGTGCACGAATACCTCGGCCAGCCCCTGCGCGGCCAGCAGGTCGCGGGCGGCCGCGTCGACCGCCTCCGCGGTGACGCCGGGACGCACCAGGTCGACGGCCGCCGCCTGCGCCTCCTCCAGGACCGCGAACTTGGCTGCCACACCCGGATCGGGCTCACCCATGCTGTACGTGCGGGTGGAGTCGGAGTTGTAGCCGGGTTCGACGGGCCCGCCGATGTCGATGACCACGACGTCACCCGATTCGACGACCCGCTCGGACACCTCGTGGTGCGGGTCGGCTCCGTGCGGTCCCGAGCCGACGATGACGAACGCCGCCTCGGTGTGCCCCTCCGCCAGGATCGCGGCGGTGATGTCCGCCGCCACCTCGGCCTCGGTGCGGCCGACCTTCAGGAACTCCCCCATCCGTGCGTGGACCCGGTCGATGGCCTGACCGGCCCGGCGCAACGCGTCGATCTCCGCTTGGTCCTTGACCATCCGCAACTCCCGCAGCACCCCGGTGGCCAGGACCGGCAGCGCACCGAGCGCCTCCGACAGCGGAATCAGGTGCAGCGCAGGCATCGCATCGGTGACGGCGGTCCGGGCAGGCGACGGCAGCAGTCCCGACACCAACGCGTACGGGTCGACCCCGTCGACCCAGTCACGGATCGTCAACCCGAGCTCGGACGCCGCCGACTCGGTGAGCGACGCCAGTTCGAGCCGCGGCACGACCACGGACGCGGTGTCGCCGTTCGCGGGAATCACCAGGCAGGTGAGCCGTTCGAACGACTCCGCGCGCGAACCCAGCAGATACCGCAGGTCGGGTCCCGGGGTGATGAGGAGGCCGTCGAGTCCGGCGTCGCGGGCCAGTGCGCCTGCGCGAGCGATCCGGTCGGCATAGATGGTGGTCGGGAAGCGTGAAGTCGATGCGCCGAGGGAACTCATGGCTTCAGGCTAAACCGGTTTGGCAGGATGAGGGTCATGACAGGGCCTCTGCTTCTCCTCGACGGTGCCAGCCTGTGGTTTCGCGCGTACTACGCGCTACCCGACTCGATCACCTCACCCGACGGTCGATCCGTCAACGCGGTGCGCGGGTTCACCGACATGGTGGCCGCACTGATCACCAAGCACCAACCGACCCGGCTCGCAGTGTGCCTCGACCTCGACTGGCGGCCCGCGTTCCGCGTCGAGGCCGTGCCCACCTACAAGGCGCACCGGGTCGCCGAGGACACCGGCGGGGCGGAGGAAGAGGTGCCCGACACCCTGTCGCCGCAGGTCCCGATGATCCTGGATGTCCTGGCCGCCACCGGAATCGCGACCGCCGGTGCGGAAGGGCTCGAGGCCGACGACGTTCTCGGCACCCTGGCCGCCACCGAGACTCGCGACACCACCATCGTCGTCACCGGCGACCGCGACCTCCTGCAGGTCGTCACGGACGACCCCGTGCCGGTGCGGGTGCTGTACGTGGTGCGCGGCCTCGCCAAGGCCGAACTGCTCGGGCCGGAAGAGGTCGCAGCCAAATACGGGGTGCCCGCCGACCGGGCCGGTGAGGCCTACGCCGAACTCGCCCTGCTGCGCGGCGACTCGTCCGACGGGCTGCCGGGGGTGAAGGGAATCGGCGAGAAGACCGCGTCGAGCCTGATCATGCAATACGGATCGCTCGCCGCCCTGCGGGCCGCCGCAGCCGATCCCGAATCCGACATGGCGAAGGGTGCGCGCGCGAAATTCGCCGCCGCAGCCGATTATCTCGACGCGGCACTGCCGGTGGTGCGGGTGGTGCGGAACGCGGATGTCGAACTGTCCCGTGAAGACACGCTGCCCGCCGAACCGGTCGATGCGGACCGGCTCGGCAGGCTGGCGGAGGAACTCGGAATCGAGAATTCCGTCGGCCGCCTCACTGCGGCGATGAAAAAGGTGGCCGCCGCACGGGTTCCGTGACGGACGGGTGGGCCGAGGACGTGTCTAACTGGGGCGGCTCACCTCGTACGTACCCTTGTCGTCGGTGAAGGTGAGAGTGACCTGCTTCTTCTCACCGTCGACGGTGAGACTGCACGTGAAGCTGTTGCCCTTCTTCACTTCCTGATCCGCGGGGCACGTGACACCGGACACGTTCTCGGCGCCGTACGAATCGGTGACGATGCGCTCGACACCGTCCTCGGCCGCCTTCTGATCGAGCGTGTCCGTGCCGAAGACCGTGAACGCGAGCACCAGGGCGATACCCACGATCACCAGCAGAGCCACCACACCACCGATGATCAACGGCAGCTTCGACTTCCCCGACGACGGCGGCTGCCCCCACTGCTGCTGGCCGGGGGTCGGGCCCCACTGCTGCGGCTGACCCGGTTGCTGCCCCCACTGCGGCTGCCCGGGCTGCTGACCCCACTGTCCCGGACCCGGCTGTCCGAGCTGACCGGGTTGCGGCGGCTGACCCCACTGCGGTTGTCCGGGCTGCTGCGGGTGCTGGCCCCACTGCGGCTGCCCGGGCTGCTGAGGCTGACCCGGTCCCGGCTGTCCCCACGGCTGGGCGGGCGGCTGCTGACCGTACTGCGGCGCCCCGTACTGGCCGCCGGTCTGGTCAGGGTTACCCTGGCCCGGTTGCTGTCCCTGGGCCCATTGCCCGTTCGGGTCGTTCGGTCCGTAAGGGCCGCTCATCGTCGCCTCCCGCTCACGTGTCAAGTTTTGTACCTACCGTAACGCCCCACCATCGGATTCGGGCCCTCGGACGGCGTGCGAATCCAACCACACGGCGTCGGGTCACGCAGCATCCACGGCGACGACACCGCGGCGGATCGCCGCGACCGCACGACCTGCGGCTTTGCCGACATCCGGATCGGGGGACGTCGACCGGACCTGTTCGAGCAGGTCGATCACCTGCCTGCACCACCGAACGAAGTCGCCGGCAGACAGTGCACGCCCCTGATCTCCTGCCGCGATCAGCGCCTCGACGAGCGAATTGTCGCTCGCCCAGTGGAAGATCGCGGCAGCGAAGCCGAGGTCCGGCTCACGCGTGGGCGGCAGTTTGTGCCGGATCTCGTCCGCCCGCAGCTCCCGCCACACCCGCACCGTCTCGTCGAGGGCGTGCCGCAATGCTCCCGGACCGCCGCCTTCGACGGTGTCCCCTTCACGGCGCGATTCGAAGATCACGGCGGACACGACGGCGGCGAGCTCCGCGGGCCCGAGCCCCTTCCACACACCCTGCCGGAGACACTCGGCCACCAAGAGGTCGCTCTCGCAATAGATTCGGCTCAACCGCGTGCCGTGCTCGGTGGCGTCGGGGTGTTCGCCCGGCGAGATGTAGTCGCGCTCGGCGAGCAGCGACAGGATGCGATCGAACGTGCGCGCCAACGAGTTCGTCGTGGCAGCCACCTTCTGCCGCATCGTCTCGGTCTCGCGGGCCAGCCGGTTGTAGCGTTCACCGATCCGGCTCAGCTGCTCGCGGTCGGGCCAACTGTGGCACGGGTGCTGCCGGATGGCGCGTCGCAGCCGCGCGATCTCGGCGTCGTCGGCGCCGGCACCCGACTTCTTACGCTTCCGGCGACCCGGCGCAACGATTCCGGTGCTGCGCAATGCCGATGCCAGATCACGTCGCACCCGGGCGGTGTGGTGATCGAAGCGCCGCGGCAACCGCATCGATCCCAAAGACCGTGCAGGCTCGGGGAAGTCGCCGGCCGACACCCGGCCCGCCCATTTCGCCTCGGTGAGGATCAACGGCTTCGGATCCGTCGGGTCCCGGTCCGGTTCCAGCACCACGGCCAGACCGGAGTGCCGTCCCACGGGGATCGCGATCACGTCGCCGCGCCGCAGTGCGACGAGCGAGGCGACGGCGGCGTCCCGGCGTTCGGTTCGGCCTGCCCGTTCGAGTGACCGTTCCCGGCTGCTCAGTTCCTCCCGCAGGCGCGCGTACTCGAAGTACTCGCCGTCCTCGCCGCCCAGCCGTTCGCGGAGCGTGGTGAGCGCGGCCTCGTTGCGTTCGATGCCGCGCGTCAGGCCGACCACGGACCGGTCGGCCTGGAACTGGGCGAACGACCGCTCGAGCAGGGCCCGTGATTCCGCCGCGCCCATGCGATCGACCAGGTTGATGGTCATGTTGTAGCCGGGACGGAACGAGCTGCGGAGCGGAAAGGTGCGCGTGGAGGCCAGCCCGGCGACGTCCACAGGTTCCACCCCGGGCTGCCACAGGACCACCGCGTGACCCTCGATGTCGATGCCGCGACGTCCCGCCCGGCCGGTGAGCTGCGTGTACTCCCCCGGGGTGAGTTCGGCGTGGGCCTCGCCGTTGTACTTGACGAGGCGTTCGAGGACGACCGTGCGGGCGGGCATGTTGATGCCCAGCGCCAGCGTCTCGGTGGCGAACACGGCCCGGACCAGCCCCTTGACGAACAACTCCTCGACCGTCTGCCGGAACGCGGGCAGCATCCCCGCGTGGTGCGCGGCGAGCCCCCGCTCGAGCGCCTTGCGCCATTCCCAGTACCCGAGGACCTCCAGATCGGCCTTCGGCAGTTCGGCGGTGTGGGCGTCGATGATGGTCCGGATCTCGGCGACCTGCTCCGGCGTCGTCAGATCGAGGCGGGACCGCAGGCACTGCGCCAGCGCGGCATCGCACCCGGCGCGGCTGAAGATGAACGTGATCGCCGGGAGGAGTCCCTCGTCGTCGAGGCGGGAGATCACTTCCGGTCGGGGCAGCGGCCGGAAGTCGCTGGAGAACCCGCCGCCGCGGCGTCCCCTACCCCGGTTCTCCCACGAGTCGGCCCGCTCGAGCGCCTGTCGCTGTTTGACGTGCCGGACCAGATCCTGGTCGACCACCAGATCTTTGAGCGCGTCCCCGCTGCGCGCCCTCGTGTCGAAGAGGTCGAACAGCCGCTTCCCGACCATGATGTGCTGCCACAGCGGGATCGGGCGGTTCTCGTCGACCACCACGGTGGTGTCGCCGCGCACCGTTTCCATCCACGCGCCGAACTCCTCGGCGTTGCTGACGGTCGCCGACAGGCTCACGAGGCGGACGTCCTCGGAAAGGTGCAGGATCACCTCTTCCCACACGGCCCCACGGAACCGGTCCGCCAGGAAGTGCACCTCGTCCATGACGACGTGGGACAACCCGCGCAGCGCCGGGGAGTCGGCGTACAGCATGTTCCGCAGCACCTCGGTGGTCATGACGACCACGGGGGCGTCCGAGTTGATGCTCGAATCGCCGGTCAACAGCCCGACCGTGTCCTTGCCGTACCGCCGCACCAGCTCCGCGTACTTCTGATTGCTCAGCGCCTTGATGGGTGTGGTGTAGAAGCACTTGCGACCGGAGGCGAGCGCCAGGTGCACGGCGAATTCGCCGACCACGGTCTTTCCCGCGCCGGTCGGGGCGCAGACGAGGACGCCGTGGCCGCCCTCGAGAGCACGGCAGGCGTTGATCTGGAAGGGGTCGAGCACGAAGCCGAGCTGCGCCGAGAACACATCGAGTTCGGTGCCGCCGGTCGTGTCACCTGTTGTCACTGCCACCCCGTCAGATTGTCACAGGGTGTCGGAGAAGTCCTGACCCGGTGTGTTACTGCCGGTCGTGCTCGCCTCGTCGTTCTTGCTCGCGGCGCCGGACCTCCCGGACTTGCGTGACCGCCGGAACCGGCCCGCCGGCTCGGGGACCGGTGTGGCGGCGACGTCGAACGCCTCGTTCAGGTCCGACGGCGCGGCGATCGTCGACGCCTCGTCGTCGTCGAGGGCACCCCACTCCTGCTCCGTCCGACGAGCCTTGCGGCGGTCGTTGATGCGGGCGATCTGCACGGCGACCTCGAACAGCAGGGTCAACGCGAACGCGAGCGCGAGCATCGAGAACGGGTCCTGCCCGGGGGTGGCGATCGCGGCGAACACGAACAGAGCGAAGATCAGGCCGCGGCGCCACGCCTTGAGCTTCGCGTAGGGCAGGATGCCGACGAAGTTCAGCGCGACGATGAGCAGCGGGATCTCGAAACTGACACCGAAGATGATCAGCAGGTTGATGATGAACCCGAAGTATTCCGCGCCGCCGAGTGCGGTGATCTGGACGTTGTCGCCGATCGTCAGCAGGAAGTGCAAGGCCTTCGCGACGACCACATAGGCGAGGACGGCGCCGGCGAGGAACAGCGCGGCGCCGGACACCACGAAGCCGATCGCGTAGCGGCGCTCCTTCGAGTAGAGGCCGGGCGTGATGAACGCCCACAGCTGGTACAGCCAGATGGGACAGGCGAGGACGATGCCTGCCGTCAGCGCGACCTTGAAGCGGAGCATGAACTGCTCGAACGGTCCGGTCGCGAGGAGCCGGCACGACCCGTCGTTGCTCAGGTCGGCGCGACTCGACGCCGGCAGCGAACAGTACGGTCCGCGCAGGAGCTCACCGAGACTCTCGATCCCGAGAATCTGGTGGGAGTACCAGAAGAAGCCCACCGCGGTGGTGACCACGATGGCCAGCACCGACAGGAGCAACCGCGTGCGCAGCTCGTAGAGGTGATCGACCAACGACATGGTGCCGTCGGGATTGGTCCTCCGCTTGCTGTGGCGCGGATCGAACGGAATTCGCACTGTTGTTCGCCCTAGTCTTGGTCAGCAGGCAACCGGGGTGACGAGTCACCCCGGTTGTCAGGCGGCTCGGGCTATGCCGACTTGGGCTCGGTGTGCTGCGGCTGCACCGGCGCCGGAGGGGTGACCGGTGCGGTGGTGGTGTCCGCCACGGGCAGCTCGGCGGGCGCGCTCTGCTGCGCGGTGGGCGCCGGCGTGCTGTTGTCGTTCTGCATCTCCTTGACCTCGCTCTTGAAAATGCGGAGCGAACGGCCGAGTCCACGAGCCGCGTCGGGCAGCTTCTTGGAACCGAACAGGATGATGACGACCAGCGCGACGATGGCCCAGTGCCAGGGGCTCATGGCTCCCATGATGAAACCTCCAAAAGATCAGGTGACCACGATGCTACCGGACATACACGGCACCGGTCCGGTCGAAACCGGCTAGTTGCGCTGCCGTTTACCTGTCGGTTTCCTGGGTCCCCGCCGTGAGCGCAGATCGTCGAGCAGGGCGTCCCCGGACCAGTGCCGGTTCCCGCCCGCCTCGGCCTCGCGGATCAATTCGACCAGCCTCGCGTTCACCGGCGCGGCCGTGCCCGACGCCGCGGCCAGGCGCACGATCTCCCCGCTGATCCAGTCCACTTCGGTGCGCCGGCCCGCTTCGAGGTCGTCCCACATCGAGGATCGTGCGTGCGGGTCGATGGCCAGCATCCGGCTGCCCGCCACCCGGAACACCCCGTCCGGGACGGTCAGCAACCGGGGAATCCACTGCGGCGGCAGCGGTGTGAGCTTGGCGACAGCGATGCCGCGGGCGGTCAGGAGAGTCAGCGCCTCCCGCTGTGCCAGGGCGACCGCGCGCCGAAACGACCGCTGCGACAACTCCTCGCGGAGCGGCAGGCCCGAGAGGGCGTTCACCGCGTTGTTCAGGTTGAGCAGCAGCTTCGCCCACTGCACCGAGCGGAAGTCCGCACGTGCGTGCAGCGGCAGCCCGGCGTCGTCGAAGACCGGCGCGAATGCGCGCACCGCCGGATGCTGCTCGATCTCGAGATCACCCTCGGAGCCCTGGTGGAAATGCCCGTCGCCGCGGTGCACCACGTTGAACGGCACCATCGCCGCGAGAACGACCTGCTCCGGCAGTGCCGCGCGCAGGGTGTCCGCATTGCCCAACCCGTTCTGCGCACTGACCACCACCGTGTCGGAACCGATCGCCGACGCCAGTGCGGCACCTGCCTCCGGTGTCCCCGCCGACTTCACCGAGACCACGACGAGATCGGCCGTGGCCGCCGACTCGGGACCGGTCGCGAAGGCGATGTCGGCGGCACCGACCCGGATGTCCGCTCCGTGCAGGTCCGTCAGCCGCAACCCGTGTTCACGGATCTCTGCCCCGACACGCTCCCGGCCGATCAGGGTCACCTCGGCGCCGGCCGCCGCGAGCCGGCCCCCGACATAGCAACCGATGCTGCCCGCGCCGAAGACGCTGATCCGCAGCGGACGCCCGTCGCAGCTCATGCCTCGACGGCGTCATAGGCGGACAGCGCCTCCACGGCCCGGCGGCGCACCTCGTCGACCAGTTCCGCAGGTTCGAGCACGGTGATTCCGGAACCGAACCCGAGCACGAGCCGGGCCATCCACTCGAGCGCCCCGTAACTCATGCTCGCCTCGACCGAGCCGTCGGGAGCGACCGTCCGGACATCCATCGGGTAGTAGTCGAGCACCCAGACGCAGTCGGCACCGACGTGCAACCGGGCCTGGGGAAGGGACGCGTCGCCGCTGAACAATTCCAGGTTGGAATCCCGCACGAGAGCCTGCGCCGGCGGTGTGGACGGCTCGTCCAACTCGGTGGCGGCGTCGATCCGGTCGAGCCGGAACAGCCGGACCCCCTCGGCCTGCCGGCACCACGCCTGCAGGTAACTCTGATTGTCGACCAGCACGACCCGCACCGGATCCACGGTGCGCTCGGTGACGCGGTCCCGGGACGCCGAGTAGTACGTCAGGTGGAGGGCACGCCGATGATGAAGCGCGGACCGCACCGTGGCGGCGATGGGATCTTCCGCCACGTCCTCCACCGCCTCCCGCTCCGACGTCGGCGTCACCGCCGCGCGGGCCGCCGCGGTGCCCGCGGCGTCCTCGATCTTCGCGATCGCACTGTGCGCCGCGGACGGATCGACCATGCCCGGCATCTCCACCAGCGAACGCAGGGCAATCAGCAGGGCTGTCGCCTCGGTGGACGTCAACCGCAGCGGGCGGTCGATGCCCGCCGAGAAGGTCACCTCGATGCTCTCCTCGGAGAACGAGAGGTCGATGAGGTCGCCGGGACCGTAGCCGGGTAGGCCGCACACCCACAACTGGTTGAGGTCCGACATCAGCTGTGTGGTGGTGACGCCCAGTTCGGCGGCGGCCTCGGCCGCACTCATCCCGGGGTTCGCGATGAAGTACGGCACCAGGTTGAGGAGCCGGGACAGTCTCGACGACAGCCTGTTGCTCACGACGTCCCCCCTCCCCGTGCGGCGTCCTTCAGCTTGGTCAGCACATCGTGACGCAGTTCGGGTGGATCGAGGACCAGGGCGTCCGCCCCGTGGCCCGCGACCAGCCGCGCGATCCAGTCCCGGGAGCGGACCGGAATCCCGAGCACGGTGCCGCTGCGCTCGTTCACCCGCTTCTCCTCCGCCGTGGTCGCCAGTCGGCGCAGTTCCTGGGCACGGCCCTCCGCCACCCACACGGTGGCGGTCCCCGTGACCTCACCCGAACCGGTGACCCGGTCGACGATCTCCCGGAGGTCGACGCCCGCCGGTTTGTGGACGACCCCGGACGGTCCGAACTCCGTCACGTCGTCGCCGATCCGCGACAGCCGGAACGTCCGGACGGCCCCCCGGTCGACGTCGTGACCGACGAGGTACCACCGGCCGTGCGCGGTGACGACTCCCCAGGGCTCGACGGTGCGCTGGGTGTACGGCTCGTTCAGGGCGCCGCGGTGCGGGAAATGCACGGCGCGGCCGGCATCGACCGCCGCCAGCAACTTGCCGAGCGCCGGTTCGGACCCTCGGGTGCGGGCGGGCACCGCGGTGATCGGGGTGGCCGCCGAATCCGGATCCACCTGCACACCCGCCGCACGCAGCTTGAGCAGTGCCCCCTGAGCCGCGGACGTCAACTCCGGGGACTCCCACAGCTGGACCGCCACCGCGACCGCCGCGGACTCCTCCTGACTGAGGTCGATGTCGGGAAGCTCGTACGCGTTGCGGTTGATGCGGTAGCCCTCGACCGTCGAGAAGCGCGACGCCTGCCCGGTCTCGAGCGGAACACCGAGATCCCGGAGCTCGTTCTTGTCGCGTTCGAACATGCGGCTGAACGCCTCGTCGCTCGCGGAGTCGGCGTACCCGGCAACGCTCTCGCGAATCTTCTCGGCGGTGAGGAACTGTCTGGTGGACAACAAACAGATCACCAGGTTCATCAACCGCTCGATCTTGGAAGTCGGCACGCCCGGAAGCCTAGTGGGTGAGCCCGTTACGGACTCTCACAGCGCCGCTACATCGAGGCAATCAGCCGCTCCACCCGCTCGTCGACCGACCGGAACGGGTCCTTGCACAGCACGGTCCGCTGGGCCTGGTCGTTGAGCTTGAGGTGCACCCAGTCGACCGTGAAGTCGCGTCCGGCCTCCTGCGCCGCCGTGATGAACTCGCCGCGCAGCTTCGCCCGAGTGGTCTGCGGCGGAGTGTCCACCGCCGCCTCGATCGTCTCGTCCTCGGTGATCCGCTTCACCAGACCCTTGCGCTGCAGCACGTCGAACACGCCGCGACCGCGTTTGATGTCGTGGTACGCCAGATCGAGCTGCGCGATCTTCGGGTCGGCCAGCTCGAAGCCGTGCCGGTCCTGATAGCGCTGGAACAGCTTGCGCTTGATCACCCAGTCGATCTCCATGTCGACCTTCGCGAAGTCCTGTGTCTCGACGGCGTCGAGCATGCGACCCCACAGGTCGACGACCTGAGTGACCTGCGGATCGGGATCCCGGTTCTGCAGGTGTTCCACCGCACGCGCGTGGTACTCCCGCTGAATGTCGAGGGCGCTGGCCTGCCGGCCGCCGGCGAGCCGCACCGGGCGGCGTCCGGTGACGTCGTGGCTGACCTCGCGGATGGCGCGGATCGGGTTGTCGAGCGCGAAGTCGCGGAACGACACCCCGGCCTCGATCATCTCGAGCACGAGCGCCGCCGTGCCCACCTTCAGCATGGTGGTGGACTCGGACATGTTCGAGTCGCCGACGATCACGTGCAGGCGGCGGTACTTCTCCGCGTCGGCGTGCGGCTCGTCACGGGTGTTGATGATGGGCCGCGACCGCGTGGTCGCCGAGGACACGCCCTCCCAGATGTGCTCGGCGCGCTGCGACAGGCAGAACGTGGCCGCTTTCGGCGTCTGCAGGACCTTGCCCGCGCCACAGATCAGCTGCCGCGTCACCAGGAACGGGAGCAGCACGTCCGAGATCCGGGAGAATTCGCCGGCCCGGGCAACGAGGAAGTTCTCGTGACAGCCGTACGAATTGCCTGCCGAGTCCGTGTTGTTCTTGAACAGGTAGATGTCGCCGCCGATGCCTTCCTCGGCGAGCCGCTGTTCGGCGTCGATCAACAGCTCCTCGAGAACGCGCTCCCCCGCCCGGTCGTGGTTGACCAACTGGATGAGGTTGTCGCACTCGGCTGTCGCGTATTCGGGGTGCGAGCCGACGTCCAGATACAGGCGGGCACCGTTCCGGAGAAACACGTTGGAGCTCCGGCCCCACGACACCACCCGCCGGAACAGGTAGCGCGCAACCTCGTCCGGGCTCAGTCGCCTGTGACCATGGAAGGTGCAGGTCACACCGAACTCTGTCTCAATTCCCATGATTCGTCGCTGCACACCTCGACAGTACAACGCCGATCACCCGGCGGAGCGGAAAAACCCTCCGGCGACACCCCGCGCATACCCTGAGATGGTGAACCGACACCTACGCCGAATCCACCGGGCCGACGAGATCGTCTTCGACCGCAGCGCCGATCTGAGCCCCTCCGAGCTCGACCGGGCCATGCGCTTCCTCAGCCGCGCGGCCGACAAGGGGCTCCTGTGGTGGTTCGTGGCGGCGGTCCTGGGACTGGTCGGCGGGCGCGCCCGCCGCGGTGGTGTGCGCGGACTGCTGTCCCTCATGATGGCGAGCGGTCTGGCCAACGGCATCCTCAAACCGCTGTTCCCCCGGCGGCGCCCGCCCGCCCGCGTATGGACGAACGTAATGCGCGGGGTGGCGATCCCCCGGTCCTCGTCGTTCCCGTCGGGACATGCCGCGTCGGCGGCGGCGTTCACCACGGGTGTCGCCCTGGAATCGCCCGCGACCGCTGCCGTCGTGGCCCCCCTTGCCGCCGCGGTCGCCTACTCCCGTGTGCACAACGGCGTGCACTGGCCGACCGACGTTGCCGCCGGACTGCTACTCGGCGGGGCCGTCGCGTCGGGCACCCGCCGCTGGTGGGCGGTGCGCACGGAGGAACCGGCAGAGCTGGGCCCCGCCGTCGACGCACCGGCACTTCGGGGCGGTGAAGATCTGCTCGTGGTGGTCAACCCGGAGTCCGGGCCCGACAGTGTCGATCCGAGTGAGGAGATCACAACCGCTCTCCCCAAGGCCGACGTGCGTGCACTCGACACCGCCCGCGATTTCGCCGAACAACTCGACGCCTGGGTGACCGACAGGAAGCCGCGCGCCCTCGGAGTGTGCGGTGGAGACGGGACCGTGGTGGCCGTCGCGTCCGCTGCAGTGCGTCACGCGTTGCCGCTGGCGGTGTTCCCGGGCGGCACGCTCAATCACTTCGCGCGGGATGCCGGCGCCGCCGACATCTCGGATACGGTGAACGCCGTCGAGACCGGGCATGCGGTTCTCGTCGATCAGGCCGTCGTCCACACCGATGTCGAGGAGCCGGCGCCGTTCCTCAACACCGCCAGTCTCGGCGGCTATCCCGACGCGGTGCGACTGCGGGAGAAGTGGCAGCCGCGGTACGGAAAGTGGCCTGCGGCATGTGTGGCGATGATCCGGATTCTCTCCGCCGCAACACCGCTCGCCGTCACCATCGACGGCAGGCCCGTGAAAGTCTGGATGCTGTTCGTGGGGAACGGTCGGTATTCCCCCGGCGATCAGGTTCCGATGTCGCGTCCCGCCATCACCGGCGGACTGCTCGACGTCCGGTACGTGCGGGCCGACCGGCGAGCGTCCCGGCCGCGGCTGCTGTTCGCTGCCGCCACCGGGACGCTCGGAAGCAGCCGGGTGTACGTGCGATCCCTCGTGCCCCGGCTCACCGTCCGCGTGGACGGCTCGCCGGTTGCACTGGCCACCGACGGTGAAGTGGTCGCCGACGCCCTGAGGTTCGACTTCCGGACGGTGCCCGAAGCGATCGCGGTGTACCGGCCTCAGTCCTGAGCGTCGGCCGGCTTCGTCTCGGTGTCCGGCTTCGACTCCGGAGCGGGCTCCGAGGCGGCCGCAGGCGCTGCGGGGATCAGCTGTTCGAGCGCGGATCCGGTTATTCGCCGGAACGCGCGGCGCGGCCGGGACTGGTCGAGCACGGCCACCTCGAGGCTGGCCATGTCGACGTTCCGCTTCTCGCCTTCCCCGGCACCGCCCTGACGCAGGGCGTTGACCGCGATGCCGACCGCCGCCTCGAGATCGAGGTCGGCACGGTACGACTCGCGCATGGCGGTCGCGATCGGCTCGGTAGTGCCACCCATCACGACGAAATGCTGTTCGTCGACGATGGATCCGTCGTAGGTGATGCGGTACAGCTGGGGCGCCTTCGGGCTGCCCACGCGTCCGACCTCCGCGACGCAGATCTCCACCTCGTACGGCTTGGGCTGCTCGGTGAAAATCGTGCCGAGGGTCTGCGCGTACGCGTTGGCCAGCGACCTGCCCGTCACGTCTCGGCGGTCGTAGGAGTAGCCGCGCATGTCGGCGTGGACGATCCCGGCGCGCCGCAGGTTCTCGAACTCGTTGTACTTGCCGACCGCTGCGAAGCCGAGTCGGTCGTACAGTTCGCTGACCTTGTGCAGCGCGGTGGAGGGATTCTCCGCGACGAACAGCACGCCGTCGCGGAACGTGAGCACCACGACGCTGCGTCCGCGGGCAATTCCCTTGCGCGCCAGTTCCGAGCGGTCCCGCATGATCTGCTCGGCGGACGCGTAATACGGCATGGTCATCGCCCAGACCCCCCTTCTTCGGTGCGCTCGGCGACGATGCGCCGAGCCAACTCGGACGTCGTCTCCTCGGACACGTGCACGGCACCGGCCTGGGTGATCGTGACCGCGGTCGGGTAGATGCCGCGGGTCAGGTCGGGCCCGCCGGTGGCCGAGTCGTCGTCGGCCGCGTCGTACAGCGATTCGATGGCCGCCCGCAGGGCGGTCTCCTCGTCGCTGTCCGGCGAGTAGATCTTCTTCAGTGCCGACTTCGCGAACAACGATCCCGAACCGACCGCGTGGTATCCGGCGCGTTCCTCGTACCGGCCGCCGACGACGTCGTACGAGACGATGCGGCCCGCCCGGGCCTCGTCGTCCGCGTCGAGGTCGTAGCCGACGAGCAGCGGGACCACTGCGAGACCCTGCATCGCCGCCCCGAGGTTGCCCCGGACCATCGACGCCAGGCGGTTGGCCTTGCCGTCGAAGGTCAGCTGAACGCCCTCGATCTTCTCGTAGTGCTCGAGTTCGACGGCGAACAGGCGGACCAGTTCGATGGCGATCCCCGCGGTGCCGGCGATACCGGCCGCCGAATATTCGTCGGTGACGTACACCTTCTCGACGTCCCGGCTGGCGATCAGGTTGCCCTGGGTCGCGCGCCGGTCGCCGGCGAGCAGGACGCCACCCTTGTAGGTGAGCGCCACGATCGTCGTTCCGTGCGGCGCGAGATCACCGCTGTCCATCCCGTCACCACCCCGTGTCGAGTGCGAACGATGGCCGATCCGATTCTCCGGCAGCAATTCTGGTGCGTGACCACGCAGATACTCGGTGAACGAGCTCAGATTCGAACCGAAACTGAGCTTCGTGTCACCGTCGCCTGTCCGCAATGCCGGTCGATCCGCCGTCACTGGCCGCCCTTCTGGACATAGGCCCGGACGAAGTCTTCGGCGTTCTCCTCGAGCACGTCGTCGATCTCGTCGAGCAGGTCGTCGGTGTCCTCGGCCAGCTTTTCGCGACGTTCCTGACCCGCGGCACCGTCACCGCCGGGGGTGTCGTCCTCGTCGCCGCCACCAGTACGTTTGGTCTGCTCTTGTGCCATCGCAGCCGACCTCCTTGTGTGAAGGGAGCTCTTCTTCCGAGCGTCCTGTCCTGCCAAGCAGTCTGACTACATCATCCGCTCGGACCTTCACCCTACCGAGCGGCGCCGCCGCACGTGTGCCGACGCGACGGCGAGTTCGGGGCAGATCCGTCCGCGACCGGTCGACGGGTCAGTTCGTGAGCTCGTCGACGAGTTCTTTCGCGGTCTCCACCGACTCCAGCAACTCCCCCACGTGCGCCTTGCTGCCCCGCAACGGCTCGAGGGTGGGGATACGGACCAGGGAGTCGCCACCGAGATCGAAGATCACCGAATCCCAGCTCGCGGCCGCGATGTCGGCGCCGAACTTGCGCAGGCACTCACCCCGGAAGTAGGCGCGGGTATCGGTGGGCGGGGTGTCGACGGCGTCGAGCACGGCCTGCTCCGAGACGAGGCGTTCCATCGACCCGCGGGCGACGAGCCGGTTGTAGAGCCCCTTGTCCAGGCGCACGTCCGAGTACTGCAGGTCGACGAGATGCAGTCGCGGTGCGGACCAGTTGAGGCCCTCCCGGTTCCGGAAACCCTCGAGCAGACGCAGCTTGGCCGGCCAGTCCAGCAGGTGAGCGCACTCCATCGGATCCCGCTCGAGGAGGTCGAGCACCATCGCCCACTTCTCCATCAGATCGGCGACGCGAGGGTCGTCGTTGCCCTCGGCGGACATGAACTTGTCGACTCGGTCCAGGTAGATCCGCTGCAAGGCAAGCCCGGTCAGTTCCCGGCCGTCGGCCAGCGCGACCGTGGCGCGCAGCGTCGGGTCGTGGCTGATGTGGTGCACGGCGGTCACCGGGCGGGCCAGCTGCAGGTCGGTGAGGTCGACGCCGGCCTCGATGAGATCGAGGACCAGAGCCGTCGTCCCGACCTTCAGGTACGTCGACATCTCGGCGAGGTTCGCGTCGCCGATGATGACGTGCAGACGCCGGTACTTGTCCGCGTCCGCGTGGGGTTCGTCGCGGGTGTTGATGATGCCGCGCTTGAGTGTCGTCTCGAGCCCGACCTCCACCTCGATGTAGTCGGCCCGCTGCGACAGCTGGAAACCGGCCTCGTCACCGGACTGGCCGATGCCCACCCGGCCCGACCCGCAGATCACCTGACGGGACGCGAAGAACGGCGTCAACCCGTTGATCACCGCGGAGAACGGCGTGGCCCGGGACATCAGGTAGTTCTCGTGGGTGCCGTACGACGCCCCCTTGCCGTCCACGTTGTTCTTGTACAGCTGCAGTCGCGGGGCGCCGGGGACGCTCGACGCGTGCCGGGCGGCCGCCTCCATCACCCGTTCGCCGGCCTTGTCCCAGATGACGGCGTCCAGGGGGTCGGTGACCTCCGGGGCCGAGTACTCGGGGTGCGCGTGATCGACGTAGAGCCGGGCGCCGTTGGTGAGGATCATGTTGGCCGCGCCGACCTCGTCGGCGTCGATCACCGGCGCCGGGCCGCTCAGCCGGCCCAGGTCGAACCCGCGGGCATCCCGGAGCGGGGATTCCACCTCGTAGTCCCATCGGGTGCGCTTGGCGCGCGGCACTCCCGCTGCCGCCGCATAGGCCAGCACCGCCTGGGTGGACGTCAAGATCGGATTGGCCGAAGGCTCGCTGGGTGAGGAGATTCCGTACTCGACTTCGACACCGATGATCCGCTGCATGCTGCCGAGCCTATGCGATCACCCACGCCACCCGGTGGCACACTCCTGCTACGCGAGCCGTCCGCTCCCGGCGGCTAGTCCGGCGAGCACTCCAGGTACTCGTCCGCCGAGATCGCCCGGAGCACCGTGCGGACCCCGGCGGGAGCCCAGGAGTGGGTGCTGTCGGTGACGATCCTCGGGCCCGTCAGGTGCACCGTCCGGCGGCGCGTCACGATGGTGCATCCGCCCGCCGCCACCACGTTTCGCACCCAGTCGCTCTGCGCACCGTAAGTCAGCGCGAACCGGTAGCGGCCGTCCACGACGAACACGTTGACGGGTGTGCGATACGTCTTGCCCGACCTGCGGCCCCGGTGCTCGACCATGGCGAAACCGGGCAGGATCGTCGCGACGTGCCGGCTCACCTGATTGGTGACGACCCGGTTGAACCGGGCGATCGAACGCGGCAACGCCATGACCTCTCACCCCTTCGGCACGGGAACGAGCACCCGACCTCGACAGTACCGAGGTCCACCGGGGGGCTGGCAGGATCGACACATGGATTCCGCACCGAACACCCCACCCGGCACGGACGAAGTGGTGGCGGTGTTCGACAGTGCGGGACGACCGGTGGGGTCCGCCGCGCGTTCCCGCGTCTACGCCGAGGGGTTGTGGCACGCGAGCGCCGGCGTCCTCGTCCGATCCGGGGACGGGAAGCGCCTCTACGTGCACCGACGCTCGGACACGAAGACGGTGTTCGCCGGACATCACGACTGCCTGGCGGGTGGGGTGGTCGATCCCGGGGAAACCCCGGAGGAGGCCGCAGCCCGGGAGTTGGCGGAGGAACTGGGCGTCACCGGAGTGGGCCTCACCCCCATCGCGGCGGTGGCGTGGGACGGGCACTGGCAGGGAATGCGGCTGCGGTGCCACCTGTACGCCTACGAGACCCACTGGGACGGACCCATCGTCCACCAGGCCAGCGAGATCGCGGCGGGCTGGTGGTGGACGCCCCACGAACTGGTGACGCATCTGCGCGACCCGCAGTGGCCGTTCGTGCCGGACACCCGGGCGCTCCTGGAGGACTACCTCGTCACACCGGACCGCTGACACACAGCCGCCTGCGCGGCGGGAACCGTGTTCGAGTTCCCGCCGCGCAGGTGGTACCGAACGGCTTACAGGTACTGGCCGGTGTTGGATTCGGTGTCGATGGCGCGGCTCGCGCTCGCGTTCTTACCGGTGACCAGTGTGCGGATGTAGACGATCCGCTCACCCTTCTTGCCCGAGATCCGGGCCCAGTCGTCGGGGTTGGTGGTGTTCGGCAGGTCCTCGTTCTCCGAGAACTCGTCGACGATGGAGTCGAACAGGTGCTGGACCCGCAGGCCCGGGGCACCGGTGTCGAGCACCGACTTGATCGCGTACTTCTTGGCGCGGTCGACGATGTTCTGGATCATCGCGCCGGAATTGAAGTCCTTGAAGTACAGGACCTCCTTGTCGCCGTTGGCGTACGTGACCTCGAGGAAGCGGTTCTCCTCGCTCTCGGCGTACATGCGGTCGACGACCCGTTCGATCATCACCCGGATGCAGGCCGTGCGGTCGCCGCCGAACTCCGCGATGTCGTCGCTGTGCACCGGCAGCGTCTCGACGAGGTACTTCGAGAAGATGTCCTGCGCCGACTCCGCGTCGGGGCGTTCGATCTTGATCTTCACGTCGAGGCGGCCGGGACGCAGGATCGCGGGGTCGATCATGTCCTCGCGGTTCGACGCGCCGATCACGATGACGTTCTCGAGTCCCTCGACGCCGTCGATCTCACTGAGCAGCTGAGGCACGACGGTGGTCTCGACGTCGGAGGAGACACCCGACCCACGGGTACGGAAGATCGAATCCATCTCGTCGAAGAACACGATCACCGGGGTGCCCTCGGACGCCTTCTCCCGGGCCCGCTGGAAGATCAGCCGAATGTGCCGCTCGGTCTCGCCGACGAACTTGTTCAGCAGCTCGGGGCCCTTGATGTTGAGGAAGTAGGACTTGGCTTCCTTGCTGTCCTGACCCCGGGCCTCCGCGATCTTCTTCGCGAGCGAGTTGGCGACCGCCTTGGCGATGAGCGTCTTACCGCACCCGGGCGGACCGTAGAGGAGCACACCCTTCGGTGGCCGCAGCTCGTATTCGTGGAACAGGTCCTTGTGGAGGAACGGCAACTCGACGGCGTCACGGATCTGCTCGATCTGCCGTCCGAGGCCGCCGATGTCGTCGTAGTGCACGTCGGGAACCTCTTCGAGGACCAGATCCTCGACCTCGGCCTTGGGGATCCGCTCGAACGCGTACCCGGCCTTGGTGTCGACGAGGAGGGAGTCGCCCGGCCGAAGTTTGCGGGTGGGCGATTCCGCGTCGTACGCGATCGACTCCCTCTCGCTCTCCTCGAAGACGGTCGCGAGGGGTTCGGCCAGCCACACGATCCGTTCCTCGTCAGCGTGGCCGACCACGAGGGCGCGCTGACCGTCGTCGAGGACCTCGCGCAACGTGCTGATCTCACCCACACGCTCGAAGTTGCCCGCTTCCACGATCGTGAGCGCCTCGTTGAGGCGCACGGTCTGGCCGAGCTTGAGGGTCTCGGCGTCGACGTTCGGGGAGCAGGTCAACCGCATCTTGCGTCCGGAGGTGAACACGTCCACGGTCTGATCGTCGTGCACTCCGAGCAGCACGCCGTACCCGCTCGGCGGCTGGCCGAGGCGATCGACTTCTTCGCGAAGGGCGATGAGCTGCTGACGGGCCTCCTTGAGGGTGTCCATCAGCTTGGTGTTCCGGATGGACAGCGAGTCCACTCGCGATTCCATCTCACGAAGCTGTTCCGGCGACTCCGCGAGCTGCCTGCGCAGTGCCGACGCCTCTGCGCGCAACGCCTCGAGCTCTCGTGCGGCCGCAACCGAATCGGGGTTCTCTGTCGAGCTCATGTGCGTCTCCTCCCAATGAGATCTATCAACGCTACCGGCACTGCCCGAATTCTGCGCCGTGACACGGATTCTGCCGATTGCGAATCGGCATACGTGACGCCCTGGGCCACCGAACCTCTCATGTTAGCCTTACCTACCTGTCGAGCAGTTTCTCTCTGTTCTGTGTAACGAAAGGGTTCGTCGTGATAGTCCGCAAGCCCCTGAACGGAACATCTTTCATCGGTAGGTCCGTAGTTGCCGTGGGCGCGGTGGTCCTCGCGCTCGGGATGTCGGCCTGCTCGTCCGACGACGCGTCCGACACCGCGGCGACGACGTCCGCGGCCACGTCGTCCGCGGCGAGCGAGGCGATTGCCGCCCCCACGTCGGACGAACTGCTCGGTACGCTCCAGGTCCTCGTGGACCCCGCCCGACCGGTCGACGAGAAGACCGTCGTGGTCGTCGACGGCGACGAACGCCGCCCGAATCTCGAGGCCATGACGGCGGCCATGGCCAACTACCCGGTGTCCTTCACGGTCACGGATGTGCAGGTAGAGGGCGATACCGCGACGGCGAACGTCGCGATCGTCAGCCCGCACGGCACGGCCGCTCCGACCGCGTGGACGTGGCAGAACGTCGACGGCACCTGGAAGGTGTCGGACGAGAGCACGTGCACCCTGCTGGGCATGGCACGCTCCGGCTGCTAGTTTTCCCTTCTTCGGCGGCGTCCTGTCCGGGCGCCGCCGAAGGCGTGTCTCAGCCCTTGCCCGACCGGCGCTGCGGCTTGGGGGTGACGGTTCCCTCGGCCAGACGCCGGGCACTCACCAGGAACGCGGTGTGGCCCTGCATCCGGTGTTCCGGGCGCACGGCGAGCCCGACGACGTGCCACCCGCGGACGATCGATTCCCAGGACCGCGGCTCGGTCCAGCACTCCTGCTCGCGCATCGCCTCGACCACCTTCGAGAGCTGCGTCACAGTGGCGACGTAGACGATGAGCACACCGCCGGGAACCAGCGCCTTGGACACCGCGGGCAGCGCGTCCCAGGGGGCGAGCATGTCGAGGACCACCCGGTCGACCTGACCGCCCGCAGCCTCGGCGTCGAACTCGGCGACGTCGGCGATGGTCAGGTCCCAGTTCTCGGGGCGTTCCCCGAAGAACGTCTCGACGTTCCGGACCGCGTGTTCGGCGTGGTCGTCGCGCACCTCGTACGAGATGACCCGGCCTTCCGGTCCGACCGCCCGCAGCAGTGAGCACGTCAGCGCGCCCGAGCCGGCGCCGGCCTCGAGCACGCGGGCGCCGGGGAAGACGTCACCCTCGTGGACGATCTGCGCGGCGTCCTTCGGGTAGATGACCTGCGCCCCACGGGGCATCGACAGGACGTAGTCGACGAGCAGCGGTCGCAGCGCGAGGTACGGGGTGCCGTTGGTCGACTTGACCACGCTGCCCTCGTCGGTGCCGATCAGGTCGTCGTGCAGGATGCCGCCGCGGTGGGTGTGGAACTCCTTGCCGGCCTCCAGGTTGACCGTGTAGTGCCGGCCCTTGGCGTCCGTCAACTGGACGCGATCGCCCACCCGAAACGGTCCGCTCGGTCGCGTTTCGCGTCCTACCATCTTCACCGACTCCTCAGCCTGTTCGTCCGGCGCCGTCCGACGCCCACACCGCGCCCCGACTCGACTGTCGGACCGGGGGCCTACCCTGCCAGGTGTGAGCATCTCAGAGTCGCCAGCCCCCGTCACACAGGGTTCCCCGTCACAACCCGGCGACACTTCGGCCACCCGCAGGCGCCCCGCCCTGTCACCGTCCCGTGCCGGCGACTTCAAGCAGTGCCCGCTCCTCTACCGTTTCCGCGCGGTCGACCGGCTCCCCGAGGCGCCGTCGCGCGCGCAGGTGAAGGGCACGGTCGTGCACGCCGCACTGGAGACCCTGTTCGGGCTGCCCGCGGCCGAACGCGTTCCGCAGAAGGCGGTCGATCTGGTCCTCCCGTCGTGGGAGCGCATTCTCGCCGAAGCCCCCGACCTGATCGACCTGGTCCCCGAGGACCAACGCGACACGTTCCTCGACGAGGCGCGGTCACTCGTCACCGCGTATTACGAGCTCGAGGACCCCACCCGGTTCGAGGCCGAATCGTGCGAACAGCGCGTCGAGACCGAACTCGCCGACGGGGTGCTGCTCCGCGGATTCGTCGACCGCATCGACGTCGCCCCCACCGGGGAGGTGCGGGTGGTCGACTACAAGACCGGCCGTGCACCACGCGAGATGTCCGAGTCCAAGGCACTGTTCCAGATGAAGTTCTACGCGCTGGTCCTGCTGCGCACCCGCGGCATCGTCCCCGCGCAGTTGCGGCTGCTGTACCTCGCGTCCGGCACGGTCCTCACCTACGCACCCGACGAGGACGAACTGCTGCGGTTCGAGCGCACGCTGTCGGCGATCTGGAAGGCCATCCTGGCGGCCGGGGTCACCGGCGATTTCCGACCCAAGCCGAGCCGGCTCTGCGACTGGTGTGATCATAAGTCCCTGTGCCCCTCGTTCGGCGGAACGCCGCCTCCCTACCCGGGATGGCCGGAGGGGCCCGCAGAAGACGCACCGGGTTTCGAGGAGATTGTCGAATGAGTTCCGAGTCCTATTACGTACCACTCGGTTCGGAAGCACTGAGTGCGCCGGAAGTGGGCTCGGACCAGAAGATCACCGTCGAGCGGTTCGACAGCACGGATCTGACGATCAGTGTGTGGGCCGAGACGATGCAGCACGGCGCTCCCCCGTCCGCGCTGCTCGTGCGGGCACTCGAGCGCTGCGCCCCACGCGACGACGTGCGTCTCACGCGGGTCGTGGTCGAGATCCTCGGTCCCATCCCGATCGCCGAACTCGAGGTCCGGTCCTGGGTGCAGCGACCGGGACGCCGGGTGGAGCTGGTGGTCGCCGAATTGTGGACCGTCGGCGACCGGCCCCGTGCCGTCGCGCGGGGCTCGGCGTGGCGGATGGAGACCGTCGACACCAGCGACGCCGTCCACGTCGTCGACCCGCCACTCGAACCGCGGTCCACCGGCCGGGACGGCAAGTTCGGCGAGGTCTGGAATTCGGGCTACCTGACGACCCTCGACTGGCGGTGGATCGCCGAGATGGGATGCGAGGGCCCGGGCAAGCTGTGGGCGAAGCCGCGGCCCGCACTGGTTCTCGGCGAGACCATGACGCCGCTCGAGCGGCTGTTCTCCATCGCGGACATCGCGAACGGTGTGGGATCGAAACTCGACCCGGCGGACTGGACGTTCCTCAACACCGACCTCACCGTGCACATCTTCCGGGTCCCCGAGGGCGACTGGGTGGGGGTCAGCTCCGAAACCTCCATCGGACCCGACGGAGTGGGCATGTGCGCGGGCGTGCTCTACGACGAGACCGGCGCCGTCGGCCGGATCGCCCAGACCGTACAGGTCCGCGCCCGCCCCTGAGCGGAGCGGGCGCGGATCGTGTTGCGGGCGGAGCGGGCGCGGATCGTGTTGCGGCAGAACGAGATCAGAGTGCGCGGCAGGACCGGATGTTGGACGCGAGGATGGCCTTGGCGCCAAGGTCCGCGAGTTCGTCCATGACTCCGTTGTGGCCCTTGATCGGCACCATCGCCCGGACCGCGACCCAGTTCTCGTCGGCGAGCGGCGACAGTGTCGGCGACTCCAGGCCCGGGGTGATCTTCAACGCGTCGTCGAGGATCGTCTTGGGGCAGTCGTAGTCGAGCATCAGGTTCTGCTGCGCGAAGACGATACCGCGCACCCGCTCGACCAGCTGGTTGCGCGCGGAATCGTCGTCGGGCGAACCGGCGCGCTCGATGAGCACGCCTTCGGAATCGCACAGGGTGTCGCCGAACGCGACCAGGTTGTGCTGGCGCAGCGTGCGGCCGGAGCCGACGACGTCGGCGATGGCGTCGGCGACGCCGAGCTGGATCGAGATCTCCACGGCGCCGTCGAGGCGGATGACCGAGGCGTCGATGCCGCGTGCGGACAGGTCGTCGCGCACCAGGTTGGGGTAGGACGTGGCGATCCGGAGTCCGGCGAGGTCCTCGACCGACCAGTCCTTGCCCGCGGGGGCGGCGTACCGGAACGTGGAACGGCCGAAGCCGAGCGACAGCCGTTCGGAGACGGAGGCCCCCGAGTCGCGGGCGAGGTCGCGGCCGGTGATGCCGAGATCGAGTTCACCGGATCCGACGTAGATCGCGATGTCCTTGGGGCGCAGGAAGAAGAACTCGACCTGATTGGACGGGTCGAGGACGGTCAGGTCACGGGAGTCGGTGCGACGGCGGTAGCCGGCCTCGCTGAGGATTTCGGCGGCGGACTCGGACAGCGAGCCCTTGTTGGGGACTGCGACGCGCAGCATGGCTGAGGGTTCCTTTCGGGAGCGGGTGGAGGAGTCTCGATCACCGATCACAGATGTCGGTAGACGTCCTCGAGCTTCAGGCCCTTACCCACCATCAGCACCTGCGTCCAGTACAGCAGCTGAGAGATCTCCTCGGCGAGTGCCTCGTCGCTCTCGTGCTCGGCGGCGATCCACACCTCACCCGCCTCTTCGAGGATCTTCTTTCCCTGCGAATGGACGCCGGCGTCCAAGGCGGCAACGGTGCCGGACCCCTCGGGGCGGGTAGCGGCACGCTCGGTCAGCTCGGCGAACAGGGATTCGAAGGTCTTCACGAGGACCCATTGTTTCACGCCGCCGCGGACCTCTCCGAACCGGTCACCACCCGAGTGTGCGGCGACTCTCGAACCGGCGGACCTCGCCCGAACGGGGGTCGGTGAACTCGATGGCCCGCGCCAGCAACCGCAGCGGCGTCGAGAAGTCGCCGGGCTCGGACCGGCGGAAGTCCGGGTAGTAGTTGTCGCCCTCGATCGGCAGCCCCAGCGACGACATGTGCAACCGCAGTTGGTGCGTCCGGCCGGTCTTCGGCAGCAGCCGGTACCGCGCGCGGCCGTCTCGGGTCTCGATCAGCTCGACTACGGTCTCGCTGTTCGGTTCTCCCGGTTCCTCCGTGGCCGTCATGATCCCGTGTTCCTTGACGATGCGGCTGCGGATGGTCCGCGGAAACGCGAGCGTCGGATCGTGTCCGGCGACGGCCTCGTATTCCTTGGTGACCTGCTGGGAGACGAACAGTTCCTGATACGGTCTGCGGTCTTCCGGCCTGATCAGGAACACCAGGACGCCGGCCGTCATCCGGTCGAGCCGGTGGGCCGGTGTGAGGTCGGGCAGGTCGAGCGCCCTCCGCAGCCGCACCACCGCCGTCTCGGTGATGTGCGCGCCCCGCGGAATGGTCGCGAGGAAATGGGGTTTGTCGATCACCACGAGGTGGTCGTCGCGGTGCAGGACGTCGATCTCGAACGGAACCGGGATCTCGGGTGCGGGGTCGCGGTAGAAGTACACGAAACGGGTCGGGGCATAACGGGTCCCGCGGTCGACCACCCTGCCGTGCTCGTCGACGACTTCCCCGCCGTCGATCAGTGACAGCCAGTGCGCGCGCTCGTCCGGGTACGTCTCGACCAGGAATTCGGCGACCGTCTTCGCGCCGACGCCTGCCGGCATCCGGATGCGGTCGGGACCGAGGCCGTTGCGGACCGGCAGGGGCGCCCCCGCCACCTCAGCCCGCCCGATTCTCGGTGCAGCCGGCGCAGACGAGCACCAGTTCGCGGCCCCGGTCGTCCGGCAGATTCTCGTACCGGGACGTCGGACCCCCGCACTTGCTGCAGCGCCCCAGAGTCTTGGCCTGATCGCTGAACTCGATGTTCATCCGTTTGTCGAAGACGTACAGCGACCCCTCCCACAGGCCCGTGTCACCGAACGCCTCGCCGTAGCGGACGATACCGCCGTCCAGCTGGTAGACCTCGCCGAACCCGCGCGAGCGCATCAGCGAGGACAGGACCTCGCACCGCACTCCCCCGGTGCAGTAGGTGACGACGGCCTTGTCCTTCAGATGGTCGTATTTGCCGCTGTCGAGTTCGTGCACGAACTCGCGCGTGGTGGACACGTCGGGCACGACGGCGTCCCGGAATCGGCCGATCTCCGCCTCGAAACCGTTGCGCCCGTCGAAGAAGACGACGTCGTCACCGCGACCCTCGACCAGGCGGTGCACCTCGTGGGGCGCGAGGTGGGTGCCGCCGCCGACGACACCGTACGCATCCACCTTCAGCTCGCCCGGCGCACCGAACGTCACGATCTCCGATCGCACCTTGACGCTCAGCCGCGGGAAGTCGTCACCGAGCCCGTTCGACCACTTGATGTCGGCGTCCTTGAACGGGGCGTAGCTGCGGGTCCCCTTCACGTACCGCTTGACGTCGTGGATGTCACCGCCGACCGTCGCGTTGATGCCGTGCTCGGAGACGAGGATCCGTCCGGTCAGGTTGTTCGCCTCGGCGAGTGTGTACTGCCACAGCCGTATCGCCTCCGGGTCGGCGAGCGGAGTGAACACGTAGAACAGCACGATTTTCGGGACAGCCACGGGAAACCAGACTACCTAGAGACGGACGGCACTCCGCTGCGCCCACACCTCGGCCAGGTCGGAACCGGTGAGACCCTCGAGACTGTCCCGGAACACCCGCCCCGGGCCGTCGGCCACCGCGATCTCGCACGGAACGATCAGGACGACGCACCCCGCGGCCTGCGCGGACGCCGCACCGGTGGGCGAGTCCTCGATGGCGAGGCACTGCGACGGATCCAGTCCCAGCAGTTCCGCGCCCCGCAGGTACGGGTCGGGATGCGGTTTGCCTGCCGGCACCTCGTCGCCGCACACGGAGTGGTCGAAGTGGTGCCTGCCGAGCGTCTCGAGTGCCCGCTCGGTGAGCCGGCGCTCGGTGTTGGTCACCAGCGCCGACCTCAGGCCGTGCGACCGGACGGTCCGCAGTGCGTCGTGGGCGCCCGGCCGCCACGGGATCCCGTCGCCGAACAATTCCTCGACGCGGGTGAACATCCATTCCTTGGCCTCGGCGAGCGCCGCCGGATCCCGGTCGAGCCCGAGGGCGTCGAAGATGACGCCGAGGGCGTTGGCGCTGGACGCGCCGATCGTCTTCAGCCGCGTCTCCTCGGTCATCGGACCGCCGAGGTGCAGCGACAACTCGCGGACCGCGACGTCCCACATCTTCTCGGAATCGAGCAGCGTTCCGTCCATGTCCCACAGAACACCTGCGAGACCGTCGAATGCATCAGACATTGAAGTACTTCGCTTCCGGGTGGTGCAGCACGAACGCATCCGTGGACTGCTCGGGATGCAACTGCAATTCCTCGGACAACTTCACACCGATCCGTTCGGGTTCGAGCAGAGCGACCATCTTCGCGCGGTCCTCCAGGTTGGGGCAGGCACCGTATCCGAAGGAGTAGCGGGCACCGCGGTAGGCGAGGTCGAAGAATCCGGACACCTCGGACGGGTCCTGCTCGGCCACGTTGTGACCGCCGGGCAGCACGAGTTCCTCGCGGACCCGTTGATGCCAGTACTCGGCCAGCGATTCCGTCAGCTGCACGCCGATGCCGTGCACCTCGAGGTAGTCGCGGTACGCGTTGGCGGCGAACAGCTCGTTCGCGAAGTCCGCGATCGGCTGCCCCATGGTGACGAGCTGCATCGGGAACACGTCGACCTGACCGGTCTCCTTCGCCTCGGTGCGGGACCGGACGAAGTCGGCGACGCACAGGAAACGGTCGCGGTGCTGGCGCGGGAACGTGAACCGGAAGCGTTCCTCCGCGTCGGGTGTCGGGTCGGTGAGCACGACCACGTCGTCGCCCTCGGACACGGCGGGGAAGTAGCCGTACACGACGGCGGCGTGCGCGAGGATTCCCTCGGTGCTCAGCCGGTCGAGCCAGTACCGCAGGCGGGGTCGGCCCTCGGTCTCCACCAGTTCCTCGTAGGTGGGACCGTCGCCGGAACGCTGCCCGCGCAGACCCCACTGCCCGAGGAACAGGGCGCGCTCGTCCAGCAGCCCGGAGTAGTCCGACAGCGAGACGCCCTTGACGATCCGGTTGCCCCAGAACGGCGGGCTCGGGACGACGATGTCAGTGGCCACGTCGGATCGCTCCGGCACCTCGATCGGGGTCTCGGCCGCCTTGCGCTTCTCCGCGATCCGCTTGGACCGCTCGTGCCGTGCCTTCCGTTCGGCCGCCTTCTCGCGGGCCGCGATCGCTTCCGGACTGTCCGGGTCGGGTCCGCCGCCACGCTTGACGGCCATGATCTCGTCCATCCGGTGCAGGCCCTCGAACGCGTCACGCGCGTAGCTGACGTCGCCCTCGTACACCTCGGCCAGGTCGTTCTCCACGTAGGAACGGGTCAGCGCGGCACCGCCGAGGAGGACGGGAAACTTCTCCGCGACACCCTTGGCGTTGAGTTCCTGCAGGTTGTCCTTCATCACCACGGTCGACTTCACGAGCAGCCCGGACATGCCGATGACGTCGGCCTTCTGCTCGATCGCCGCGTCGAGGATCGTCGCGATCGGCTGCTTGATGCCCAGGTTCACCACGTCGTACCCGTTGTTGCTCAGGATGATGTCGACGAGGTTCTTGCCGATGTCGTGGACGTCGCCCTTCACGGTGGCGATGACGATGCGGCCCTTGCCGTCCTCGTCGGTGGCCTCCATGTGCGGTTCGAGGTATGCCACGGCCGCCTTCATCACCTCGGCGGACTGCAGCACGAACGGCAGCTGCATCTGCCCGGACCCGAAGAGTTCGCCGACGGTCTTCATGCCGGACAGCAGCGTCTCGTTGATGATCGCGAGCGGCGGCTTCTCCTCCATCGCCGCGGTGAGGTCGTCGTCGAGGCCGTTGCGTTCACCGTCGACGATGCGGCGTTCCAGCCGCTCGAACAGCGGCAGCGCCGCCAGTTCCTGGGCGCGGGATTCGCGCGCCGACGCCGCGGAGACGCCCTCGAACAGTTCCATCAGCTTCTGCAGCGGGTCGTAGCCCTCGCGGCGGCGGTCGTACACCAGGTCGAGGGCCGTTTCCCGCTGTTCGTCGGGGATCCGCGCCATCGGCAGGATCTTCGACGCGTGCACGATGGCCGTGTCCAGGCCGGCCTCGGTGCACTCGTGCAGGAACACCGAGTTCAGGACCTGCCGGGCCGCCGGGTTGAGACCGAACGAGATGTTGGACACGCCGAGGGTGAAGTGCACCCGCGGATGCCGCTTCTTCAGCTCGCGGATCGCCTCGATCGTTTCGATGCCGTCGCGGCGGACCTCTTCCTGACCGGTAGAGATCGGGAAGGTCAGCGCGTCGATGATGATGTCGGACTCGTCGAGGCCCCAGTTCACCGTGAGGTCTTCGAGCAGACGCTCGGCGATGCGGACCTTGTGCTCCGCGGTGCGCGCCTGGCCCTCCTCGTCGATGGTCAGCGCGACGACGGCGGCGCCGTGCTCCGTGACGAGCCGCATGATCTTCTGGAACCGCGAGTCCGGTCCGTCGCCGTCCTCGTAGTTGACCGAGTTCACGGCGCACCGGCCGCCGAGGTGCTCGAGGCCGGCCTGCAGGACCGCGGGCTCGGTGGAGTCGAGCATGATCGGCAGCGTCGACGACGTCGCGAACCGGCTTGCGAGGGCGGCCATGTCGACGGCACCGTCGCGTCCGACGTAGTCGACGTTGAGGTCGAGCATGTGGGCGCCGTCGCGGGTCTGGTCCTTCGCGATGTCGAGGCACTTCTGATAGTCCTCGGCGATCATCGCCTCACGAAATGCCTTGGAGCCGTTGGTGTTCGTGCGTTCACCGATCATCAGGATGCTGGCGTCCTGCTGGAACGGCACCGCCGTGTACAGCGAGGACGTCCCCGACTCGTGCACCGGGTTCCGCTCGGCCTTCTCGACCAGGCGGACCGCTTCGGCCACCTGCCGGATGTGCTCCGGGGTGGTGCCGCAGCAGCCGCCGACCAGACCGAGACCGAACTCGGTGACGAAACCGCTGAGCGCCTCGGCGAGCTCCTCCGCGGTGAGCGGGTACTCGGCGCCGTTCGGGCCGAGCTGCGGCAGTCCGGCGTTGGGCATCACCGACACCGGGAGAGAGCTGTACTTGGACAGGTGGCGGAGATGTTCGCTCATCTCGGCGGGTCCGGTCGCACAGTTGAGGCCGATCATGTCGATACCGAGCGGCTCGAGCGCGGTCAGCGCGGCACCGATCTCGCTGCCGAGGAGCATCGTGCCGGTGGTCTCGACCGTGACGTGGGTGATGATCGGCAGCCGCGACCCCAGCGTCTCCATCGCCCGCTGACTGCCGAGGATGGCGGCCTTCACCTGCAACAGGTCCTGGCAGGTCTCGACGAGGATCGCGTCCGCTCCCCCGTCGATCATGCCCATCGCAGCCTCCGCGTAGGCGTCGCGGAGGACCGCGAACGGCGCGTGGCCCAGCGTCGGCAGCTTGGTTCCGGGTCCCATCGAGCCGAGGACGAAGCGGCCCATGCCGTCGCGTCCGGGCCCCATCTCGTCGGCCACGTCACGCGCCAGCCGGGTGCCCTTCTCGGCCAGTTCCCGGATGCGGTCCGAAATGTCGTAATCGGCGAGGTTGGGTAGGTTGCACCCGAACGTGTTGGTCTCGACGGCGTCCGCCCCGGCCTCGAAGTACGCGCGGTGGATGTCTTTCAGCACGTCAGGGCGGGTGTCGTTGAGGATTTCGTTGCAGCCTTCGAGCCCGAGGAAGTCGTCGAGCGTGAGGTCCGCGGCCTGCAACATGGTGCCCATGGCTCCGTCGCCGATGACAACGCGCTGGTTCAACGCATCGAGCAGGGCAGAGTGAAATGGCGCAGACATGCCGTCCAGACTAGTGGGCGCGCGAACCAATGCTGGCCGTAGGCTGGGTGGGTGAGTTCCAGTGAGTTCCCCGTCACGCCTGCGGGCCGCGCCGACGACACCCCCGACACCGCGGATGCCGGTGCGGCGGACAGTGGCGTGCCCGTACTTCGTGACCCTGTCCTCGTCGCCGCCTTCGAGGGCTGGAACGACGCCGGCGACGCCGCGAGCGGAGCCGTCGAGCACCTCGAGTTGACCTGGGACGCCCAGCCGCTCGCCGAGCTGGACTCCGAGGAATACTACGACTACCAGGTCAATCGACCCACGGTGCGGCAGGTCGACGGTGTCACCCGGGAGATCGTGTGGCCCGCCACCCGCCTGTCGGTGTGCTCGCCTCCCGGCAGCGACCGCGACGTGGTTCTGCTGCGCGGGATCGAACCGAACATGCGCTGGCGCAGCTTCTGCGAGGACCTCCTCGAGCTGATCGATCAGCTGCAGATCAACACCGTGGTGATCCTCGGGGCACTGCTCGCGGACACCCCGCACACGCGGCCGGTCCCGGTGACGGGCAGCGCGTACAGCAGCGAGGCCGCCGAGCGGTTCAAGCTCGAACAGACCCGCTACGAGGGGCCGACCGGGATCACCGGGGTGCTGCAGGACGCGTGCGTCCGAGCCGGTGTGCCTGCCGTGTCGTTCTGGGCGGCCGTGCCCCACTATGTGTCCCAGCCGCCGAATCCGAAGGCCACGGTGGCGCTGCTGCAACGCGTCGAGGATGTCCTGGACATCGAGGTGCCCCTCGGGGAACTCCCGGCCCAGGCCGACGACTGGCAGGAAGCGGTCACCGAGATGACCGCGGACGACGAGGAGATCGGCGAGTACGTCCGCTCACTCGAGGAGCGCGGCGACGCCGAGACCGACATCTCCGACGCCATCTCGAAGATCGACGGTGACGCGCTGGCGGCCGAGTTCGAGCGGTATCTCCGCAGGCGTGGGCCCGGCAGCTTCGGGCTGTGACGAAGAACTCATCCGAGTCGCTTCGTTCCTCGCTCCAGCGCACGGCGCTCTACGCCGGCGGTTTCCTCGGTCCGTTCGGCGGCGGGGTCGTCGCCTCGATCCTTCCCGAGATCGGTGACGACCTCGGCGTGAGTGCGTCCGCCGCGGCCGGCTCGCTGACCGCGTACCTGCTGCCGTTCGCGTTGCTGATGCTGGTATCGGGCACGCTGGGCGCCCGGTGGGGGCAGACGCGGACCGTGCGGATCGCGTACGGCGTCTACCTGCTGTCGTCGCTGGCGTGTTTCGTGGCGCCGACGCTGCCGCTCTTTCTCGGCGCCCGTGTGCTCCAGGGGTGTTCGAACTCGTTCACGACGCCGCTGCTGCTGGCGGCGCTCGCCGCCTCGACTCCGAAGAAACATCTCGGCCGGGCACTGGGAATCTTCGGCGCCTTCCAAGCCGCGGGACAGTCGAGCGCGCCGCTCGTCGGCGGGCTCGCGGCGGAGGTCGACTGGCGTCTCGCATTCCTCGTCATCGCCCTCGTCGCCGCGGTGCTGGGTCTGATCGGTGTTCCCGACAGTGCTCCCGCCGAGCCGGGGGCACCGCGCCCGCGACTGCGCGACGCCCTCACCCCGTCGGTGCTGAGAATCGGGGCGGTCGCACTCCTCGGCTGGGGTGCGCTCGGTGGGCTGAGCTTCCTGGTCGCGTTCCGCGCCGAGGACGCCTTCGGGCTGAGCCCGACCCAGCGTGGGCTGCTGCTCACGGGGTTCGGCGTCGCCGGCATCCTCACCGCACGCTTCGTCGGCGGTGTCATCGACAAGATCGGGGCCCGGGCGGCCGTCCTGATCGGCGCGTTCGGCGGCGCGATTCTCGTCGCGGCCACCGGGACCGTGTCCCTCCTCGCGGTCGCGGCCGTGGCGTGGTTCGCGGCCGGAATCGCCGGTCAGTTCATCCTGGTGGGGGTCAACGCCGCCGTGCTGGGTTCGCCGGGCCCGAACCGGGGCGGCGCGGTATCCGTCGTGCAGGCGCTGCGATTCATGGGCAACGCGCTCGCCCCGATCACCCTCACCCCGGTGTATTCGGTGTCGCCCGCGGCCGGTTTCCTGCTGCCCGCCCTGCTCCTCGCCGTGCTGGCCCCGCTGCTCATGCCCCGCGACCGCGCACCTGCCTGACACGACTTCCGGGAGGGCTGTGAGGTGTTCCTGATTCCCACGTAACGTGCTCGCAGCCGTTACGACACTCCCGGGGCGGAGCCTCGACGCATGGCCAACACACCGAGTTCGAGCAAGCTGCTGGTCGTCGGCAACGGTATGGCCGGCGCACGCACCGTCGAGGAGATCCTGAACCGTGGCGGCGGCGAGCGTTTCGAGATCACCATGATCGGCGACGAGCCCTACGGCAACTACAACCGGATCATGCTCTCGCACGTGCTGTCCGGGGAGGCGGCCGTCGACGACGAGGACCTGATCCTCAATCCCATGGGCTGGTACACCGCCAACGGCGTCAAACTCCACGCCGGCGACCGCGCGGTCGCACTCGACCGGTTCGCGAAGACCGTCACGTGTGAGAGCGGCCGCGTCGTCGATTACGACGTCCTCATCATCGCCACGGGAAGCAACACGTTCTTCCCCAACATGGACGGACTGCGCGAGCACGACGGGCGCCTGGCCCGCGGGGTGTTCGGCTTCCGGAACATCGCCGACACCAACGGCATGCTGCAGATGGCGCAGGCCCGCGACGACGTGTCCGCGGTGGTGATCGGCGGCGGTCTGCTCGGCCTGGAAGCCGCGTACGGGCTGCGCACTCAGGGTCTCACCGTCAACGTGGTGCACTCCCCCGGGCACCTGATGAACCAGCAGCTCGACGAACGCGGCGGCAGTGTCCTGCGCGCCGAGATCGAGAAACTCGGTGTCGGCGTCCACACCTCGATGCGGACCACCGCCGTGCTGCGCGACGACGCGGGCCTCGTGACCGGGGTGTCGTTCGTCGACGGCTCCACCCTGGACGCCGACATGGTCGTCGTCACCGCCGGAATCCGGCCCAACACCGAACTCGCGCGGGCCGCCGGGCTCGTGGTCGAACGCGGCGTCGTGGTGGACGACCAGATGCGCTGCGAGGACGAGGGTTCCGTGTACGCCGTCGGCGAGTGCGCACAGCACCGTGGGGAGACCTACGGCCTCGTCGCCCCGGTGTGGGAGCAGTCGGTCATCCTCGCCGAAGTCCTCACCGGCTCCAATCCCGAAGCGACGTACATCGGTTCGCGCACCACCACCAAACTGAAGGTCGCCGGCGTCGACGTGGCCGCGATGGGCGTCAAGGGACCGGAGACGGCGGACGACGAGTTCGTCCAGTACTACGAACCGCGCAGCGGCACGTACAAGAGCCTCGTAGTCCGAGACGGCAAGCTGATCGGCGCCACCCTGATGGGCGACATCAGCAAGGCCGGTTTCCTCACGCAGGCGTTCGACGGCAAAGTGCCGCTGCCCGAGGAGCGGATCAGCATGCTCTTCGACGTCGGAGCCCCGAGCGCCGCGACGAGTGTCGCCGATCTCCCCGACGACCTGCAGGTGTGCAACTGCAACGGTGTGAGCAAGGGCGATCTGGTGGCGTGCGTCCATTCCGGTGCCAAGACACTCACCGACGTCTGCGCCCAGACCCGGGCAGGCAAGGGCTGCGGCTCGTGCAAGGGTCTCGTCGCCGACATCGTGGCCTGCGCCGCGGGCGGCGAACTCGAGGCCGACCCCTCCGCAGACTGGTATGTGCCCTGCATCCCGATGACGAAGCCCGAACTCATCGCGACCATCCGGGAACGCGATCTCCGCGCCGTGTCCCAGGTGTTCGCCGAGCTCGCGACGGACGCGAAGGAGGACGCGTCCGCGAAGATGCCCCTGGCCTCGCTGCTCCGCACCATCTGGGGACCCGACTGGGTGGACGAGCGCGGCGCGCTGTTCATCAACGACCGCGTGCACGCCAACATCCAGCGCGACGGCACGTTCTCGGTGGTCCCGCAGATGAAGGGCGGCGTCACCACGCCGGAGCAACTCCGCAAGATCGCCGACGTTGCCGACAAGTACGGCGTGCCGCTCGTGAAGGTCACTGGCGGGCAGCGCATCGACCTGCTCGGCATCAAGAAGGAGGATCTACCCAAGGTGTGGGGTGACCTCGACATGCCGTCCGGGTTCGCCTACGGCAAGAGCATGCGCACGGTGAAGACGTGCGTCGGAACCGATTTCTGCCGCTACGGTCTCGGCGATTCGACCAGCCTCGGCATCGCGCTCGAGGAGCGGTTCCAGGGCCTGGAGACGCCCGCGAAACTGAAACTCGCGGTCGCCGGGTGCCCACGCAACTGCTCGGAGGCCCTGTGCAAGGACTTCGGTGTGGTCGCGGTCGGCGACGGCCGGTGGGAAATCTACGTCGGCGGCGCCGCCGGAGCGCACATCCGCAAGGGCGATCTGCTGGCCACGGTCGAATCACCGGACGCCGTAGTGGAACTCGGCGGACGGTTCATCCAGTACTACCGCGAGAACGCGAAATGGCTCGAGCGCACGTACGACTTCGTGCCGCGGATGGGACTCGAACATCTTCAGGCGCTACTGGTCCGAGACGAGGAGGACATCGTGACGGGATTGGACGAGCGGATCCAGACGGCGGTGGACGGCTACCGGGATCCCTGGAAGGAGCGCAGCGCGCCGAAATCGCCCGCACAGTTCGCTCCGTCGCTCCCGCTGCTGCCGCTTCCCCAGGTGCCGGTCCGATGACCGCCCTGGTCGAGGGGCCTTCCGAGGTCGCGGTGGGGCCGGTCAGCGACCTGACGCCGGGCGAAGGCCGGACGTACGTCGTGCAGAACCGTCAGGTGGCCGTGTTCCTGTTGTCGGACGGCACCGTTCGGGCGATGGATGCGGTGTGCCCGCACAAGGGCGGCCCCCTCGCCGACGGACAGATCGACGCCGCCGGCGTGACGTGCCCGCTCCACCAGTACGCGTTCGCCTTCGACACGGGCGCCTGCGCATCCGAGGGTGTGGGCTCGGTCCGCACCTACGCCGCCTCGGTTCGCGAGGGGTCGGTCGTCGTGCACGTGTGACTGGCCATTCACGAGCGCTCTGCCCTGATACGGCGTGCCTTTCGGGAAAGTCTCGGCACCGCTGTCATCATGAGCTCAATGCTGCAGCTGAAGGGGCGCGTCGCATGGACAGATCGCTGGTCGAGTGAATACCGTCGCGAGTCCGGAACGGCGACGCCGATCCGGTAACCGCCCTCCGGCCGGTGTCCGGCCGGCCGAGCCGAGGTTCCGCGCGGACATCGAGGGTCTACGCGCCGTCGCCGTGCTGGCCGTGGTCCTCTTTCACGCGGGCGTGCCCGGAATCGACGGAGGGTTCGTCGGTGTCGACATCTTCTTCGTCGTCTCGGGGTTTCTCATCACCGGCCTGCTGTGGCGGAACGTCGCCAGCACCGGCCGTGTGCGGTTGGCCGAGTTCTACGGTGCCCGGGCCCGCCGGTTGCTGCCCGCCGGGTGCATCGTGCTGGTGGCCACTGCGATCGGCTCGGCCCTGCTCCTGCCCCCTCTGCAGGCCCGCGCGGTCCTCGGCGACGGGATCGCCAGTGCGCTCTACGTCGGTAACTACCGGTTCGCGCTGCACGGCACCGACTACCTGGCCGCCGACGCACCCCCGTCACCGTTCCAGCACTACTGGTCGCTCGGCGTGGAAGAGCAGTTCTACCTGCTGTGGCCGGCGCTGATCATCGGGGTCGCCTGGCTCGTCCGGCGCAGGACACGGCGCCTCGACGCGGACGAAACACCGTCGACGACCCCGTACCTTGTAGTTCTCGCCGTGGTCGCCGCAGTGTCGTTCGCGGTCTCGCTCGACTGGACCCGGACCCTGCCGCCGTGGGCGTTCTTCTCGTTGCCCGCCCGCGGCTGGGAACTGGCCGCAGGCGGGTTGGTCGCCCTGTCGGTTCGGCACTGGCAGCGGCTGCCGTCGGTGGTCGCCGCCGCAGCCGGATGGACGGGTTTCGCACTGATCGTGGTCGCCTGTTTCCGACTCGGCGAGACGACGCCCTACCCCGGAACCGCCGCGCTGGTTCCGGTCGTCGGCACGGTACTAGTGATCGGGGCGGGGTGTGCCACACCCCGGCTGGGGGTCGGTCGGAGCCTGTCGCTGCCGCCGATGCGGGCGGTCGGTCGGGTGTCCTATTCCTGGTACCTGTGGCACTGGCCGGTACTGCTGCTCGCGCCGATCGTGCTCGGCCGCTCGCTCGACCTGACCGATCGTCTGGCGATGGTCATGGTGTCCGCGGGTCTGGCCGGACTGACACTGGTCCTGGTCGAGAATCCCGTCCGCTTCGCTGCTCCGCTGCGTCGTTCGGCCTCGCGCAGCCTCGTACTCGGCGGCGCCGTCACCGCCATCGCAGTGTGTGCGGCACTGGTGCTGCTGATCGCGCGGCCGGTTCCGGTCGGACACGGAGCCGCGGCCACAGCCCTCACCGTCTCTGCGCCGGCCGAATCGGCGCCTCCCACAGTCGATCCGCGCGACGCGGCGGTGCACGACATGACCGCGCAGGTGCAGGCAGCGGTCGCGGAATCGGCAGAGCTGCAAGCGGTCCCGTCGAATCTTTCTCCACCGCTCGCCGACGCGCCGGCAGACAAGCCGGAGGTGTTCGTCAACGGCTGTGTGCGGTCGTGGCTCGAAGTGGGTCAGGGCGAGTGCGCGTCGGGGGACGTGGCGTCTCCGACGACGGTGGCGCTGGTCGGCGATTCGCATGCCGCGATGTGGGCCCCGGCATTCGAATCGGCCGCCCAGCAGAATCATTGGCGGCTCGAGACGATGGGCAAGGTCACCTGCCCGCTTCTCGACCTCCCACTCACCAGCCCCTACCTCGGGCGGGAATACACCGAGTGCGAGCAGTGGCGCGGCGAGATCGTCGATCGGCTGCGGACCGAACGGCCCCGGTTGGTGGTGCTGAGCATGTCCCGGCGATACGGCGCCGATTTCGGTTTCACCGTCTACGGTCAGGCCTGGCTCGACAGCCTGACCCGCCTGGTCACGGAACTGCGGGCCACGGGTGCGGCCGTCCTCGTCCTCGGACCGATCCCGGATCCGCAGTCGACCGTACCGACGTGCCTGTCCGCCCACCTGGACGACGCGACCGCCTGCTCGCCGCCACGGCCGGTCGCGGTGAACGACGCCGGCGTCGTGGCCGAGGCGGTGGCCACCGCGGCAGGCGGCGGACGGTACGCCGACCTCACCGCCCTGTTCTGCACCACCGAGCGCTGCCCCGTCATCGTCGGCAACGACCTCGTGTACCGCGACGACAATCACCTGACTCTCGAACACGCTCAGGCACTCTCGCCCGTCGTCGCCGCGCTGGCCGACCGCGCACTCGCACCGGGCTGAGCGGTAGCGAAGGTTCCTGCCGCCAATTCCGGTTCGGGTGTCACATTCGGTTCGTGGCCGGTGTCTCATGCCGAGAGCACGACAACCGGAGGAGGAATCATGGCCGGCACTACCCGGATCCCGAAGGCCGAGCTGACCGGCATCTACGGCGCGATCGTCAAGCGGATGTACCGCAAGATGCTCGGCGAGGTGGCCGAGCCGGTCGAGGTCGCGTGGCACAACCGGAAGGTGCTGAACTTCAGCTTCAGCGTCGGTCGCCAGGCGCAGAAGTGGGATCGGTGTGACGCGAACCTGAAGTCGTTTGCCCACATGGCGGTGGCAGGCCTGGTCGGCTGCAGCTTCTGCCTGGACTTCGGCTACTTCCAAGCCCACAACGAGGGGCTCGATCTGACCAAGGCACGCGAAGTACCCCGCTGGCGCCAGTCGGACGTGTTCACGCGGCTGGAGCGGGACGTGCTCGAGTACGCCGAAGCGATGACCCTGACCCCGCCGACGGTCACCGACGAAATGTCGGCCAGGCTGCTCGACGCGCTCGGCCCGGCCGCGCTGGTGGAACTGACCGCGTTCATCGCGCTGGCGAACTTCGCGACCCGCACCAACACCGCGTTCGGCATCGAATCACAGGGCTTCGCGACGGCGTGTGGCCTGAAGCCCCTCGCCGCACCCTCGACGACATGACGGCCGCCGGGCGCGAAGACACGATCGACGACGAAGGCTCATCCGATGTCGTACGACAGAACGAATTCGTAGCCGCTGTCGCCGGGGCCCGCGATGGACAGGTCCGCGCTGCCGCGTAGGTCGATCAGACCGCCGGTGCCCATACCCGGCACCACCTCGATCCGTGCCGACACCGAACCCTGGTCCTGGCTGCCGATGTGCTGGAACACGCACGTTCCGTCGTGCCCGCCGATCGAGCCCTCGAAGCGTTCGAGGCCGAGCACCGGCGCGGCATCGGCCTTGTATGCGATCAGGTAGACCACCGTGCTCGTTCCGTCGATGTCCCCGGAGTACGAGTACGAGACGGTCGCTCGGTTGGCACCGCGAGTGGGGTAATAGGTGTCGCCGGCGGTCGTACCTTCGCCGTCGATGTCGACGATCACCGATTCCGACCACGACGCGATGGAGAACTTGCCACGTGCAGTGTGTGAGTAGCTCATGACACGTGACTCTAGGTACGCGGCAGTATGGCGTTCTTGAACATTCGCGACACTAGGATGAGCGAATGCCGACCGTGCCAGGACATCCCGAGGCGATCGTCCACCCGACGGCCGCCGCACCGGGGTTCGAGGTCGAACGGGTCGCTCCCCGAGAGGCTTTGGCCGAGTTCGTCGACTACCACTGGCTGGTGAGGTGGTCGGTGCCGCAGCCCCATCGTCAGCAGGTGGTGCCCCAGCCCCGCGTACATGTCGCTGCCGAGGACGGACAGTTGCTGGTGCACGGGATTTCCCGGTCGCCGTTCTACCGAACGCTGACCGGGAACGGCCACGTCCTGGGAGCTGCCTTCCACGCCGGCGGGTTCCGGCCTCTGCTGAGGGGCAGCGTCGGCGCGATCTCGGGAACCGTCCAGCCCGGCCGGGATCTGCTCGCCGGTGACGATCGCCCGGTCGCGGAGCGAATTCTGACCGGCACGGACAGCGCGGAGATGATCGACGCCTTCGAGCGATACCTTCTTCACACCGATCCCGTTCCGGATCCCACGGGTCGGGAGATCACAGCCCTGGTGGGCGACGCCCAGCGCCGCCGCGACATCGTCCGGGCAGACCAGCTCGCCGCACATGCCGGCTGCAGCCTGCGCACCCTGCAACGGCTGTTCACCGAGTACGTGGGCATCGGCCCGAAGTGGGTGATCCAGCGATTCCGCATCCTCGACGCGGCCGGCGTCGCCCACTCGGGCGAGAGGATCGACTGGTCTGCGCTGGCCTACGAACTGGGGTTCAGCGACCAGGCGCACCTGACCCGTGTCTTCACTCACGTGGTCGGGACACCACCGGCCACCTATCAGCGCACGCACGGCCTGCTGTAGCCCGGCCGGGCTCGACTCAGTTCGCGAAGCCGAGCCCCCGCTCCGCGAGTTCCTCCTCGAGGATTCGGATCGCCTTCGGTCCGACGCCGTGGATCTTCGACAGCTCCTTGGCGGTGACCGTCGTCAGTTGGTCGAAACGCGTATAGCCGTGAGACGCGAGCTCACGACGGGAGACCTTCCCCATGCTCGCCGGAAACTCCGTATGGCCTGCGGTGTCGGAAGTCGACATGCCTGTCCTCTCTACTCGTTGTGATCGGCGTGCAGGTGGGCACGCTCCCCGTCGTGGTCGAAGATCGTGAGGATCTCCACGGGACCGTCGTGGGCGCCGATGGAGTGCGGCACCATGGTCGAGAACTCCGCTGCGGCACCCGCTTCGATCAGTATGGTTCGCTCACCGAGCTGCAGGCGGGCTGTCCCCGACAGCACCGTGAACCACTCGTGGCCCGGGTGCACACTCACATGCTCCGGGCCCGCGGGCCGATCGGAGGTGATGCGCATCTTCGCCACGGTCGCTCCGTGGAGCGCGCGTTCGCGGGACAGGAGCCAGATCGTCAGACCTCGCGTGTGTTCGGGCTGCGGCCGGATCACCACATCCTCGTCCTCGACGGACTCGACGAGCTGATCGAGCGTGGTGCCGAGGGCCCGCGCGATGGGAACCAGTTGGTCGAGGGCGATCCTGCGGTGGCCGGTTTCGATGCGGCTGAGGGTGGACGGACTGAGAAAGCAGCGCGCAGCGAGCACGTCCAGTGACCAGCCGCGGGCCAGCCGAAGGCCTCGGATGCGTTGACGGATCACGCTGTCCAACCCGACTTCTTGCGTCATAGGCAAGAGTGTATGCGTATCGCGCAGAATGTGGCTAGCCTGGAGTAATGACACAGCATTCTCATCACCACTCCCCTCACCACGGCGGGCACACCCGGGACCACGAGGCGGCGCTGGCGGATCTACTGGACCTCGACGCCGAGGTTTTCGGCTCCTGCCTCGACCCGGTGGCCGAATGGGTCGGACAGCGCACCGGAGAGACCACGCACCGGGTCGTCGACGTGGGGGCCGGAACGGGCGTCGGCAGCCTGACCCTTGCTCGACAATTCCCCGCGGCCGAGGTGATCGCGATCGACAGGTCGGAGGTGATGCTCGAGCGCCTCCGCACGGCCGCGAACGGGTGGGGACTGGCCGGCCGATTGAGCGTCGTGCACGCCGATCTGGATGTCGCCTGGCCGGCAGTCGACGCGGCGGACGTCGTGTGGGCGGCGTCCTCGTTGCACGAGGTCGCCGATCCCGACCGGGTGCTCCGTGCCATGTACGGTGCGCTGAACACCGACGGCGTGCTGGTGGTCGTCGAGATGGACGCGCTGCCGCGCCTGCTGCCGGACGACCTCGGCCTGGGCCGCCCGGGCCTGGAGTCGCGCTGCCACGAAGCCTTGGCGCGGTTGGACTGGAACTCACACCCGAACTGGCGGGCCCACGTGGAGCGGGCCGGTTTCGTGGACGTCGAGGAGCGCAGTTTCACCAGCGAGGCAACCCCGGCCCCGCGAAGCACCGGACGCTACGCACAGAATTTTCTGCGCCGCATCCGCTCCGCGCTCGACAGGCAACTTGCCGCCGACGACCGCACCACCCTCGATCGCCTTCTCTCGGAAGACAACCCCGACAGCGTCCTGCACCGCGGGGACCTGACGGTCCGGGGCAGCCGGACCGTCTGGATTGCCCGCCGCCCCTGAACCCCCCGGAGGGAGTGCGAAGCTCCCCCACGCCGCCCCGGCCTCGGGGAACCGTTCACGTGGAGGTGGCGAGTTGTGGTGGCATCCGACCACTCGGTGGCGCTGGGAGCGGACCACGATTGTTCGGTCTATTTTCCGGTTCCGTCTCGGACCGATTCAGTAGACTGGCGATGTGCCGAATCAGGAAAACGCCGAATTCGCAGGTAGCGAGCCGAAGGTGCCGTTTCCCAAGCCGGAACGCGATATCGATCTCTACCGCCGGGCGATCGCCACCCTCCAGGCCGCACTCCCCCACGGCTGGACCTTGACGTCCGGAAAGTCCCGCTCCCTCGCCGACGCGCCGGAACGACTGCTGGTCGGCGCGCCCAACGGCGAGGTCGCGTCCTTCTCCGTCATCCCCGCCCGAGGAGTGCTCGCGGGCGACGCCGCCCGGTTCGCCGACGGACTGTCCGGATCCGATCGCGGATTCGTCTGTGCCCGTTACCTTTCCGAGCCGGTTCGTCGCCAACTCGACGCCAGGGGTCTCTCCTACGCCGATGCGACGGGCAACACCTCCCTTGCCGCGGACCGGCCCGCGATCTGGGTACGCGACCGGGGCGCGGACGCCGACCCATGGCGCGGCCCGGGCCGTCCGGCCGCACAGCTGACCGGCGATCCTGCCGCCCGGGTCGTGCGTGCCCTCGCCGATCATTCGGGTCAGCTGACGGTCCCCCAACTCGTCCGGCTGTCCGGCGCGTCCACCGGCGCGACCTATCGGGTGGTCGAAACCCTCGAAGAACGCGATCTGCTCGAACGATTCCCCCGCGGTCCCATCACCAGCGTCCGGTGGCAGCCGATGCTGCGCGCCTGGAGCAGCGACTCCAGTTTCAAGGACTGCCCCACCGTCGGCTACTTCGCACCCGAGGGGGTGCAGTCGTTCGTCGCGAAACTCGCGAAGGTCTCCGGCCACCTCTACGCGGTGACCGGGTCACTCGCCGCCGCGGCATTCGTCGAATACGCGCCGGCGCATCAGATCCAGATCTACGCCGACCACGGCGAGGCGCTGGCCGGCGCACTCGAGCTACGCCCCGTCGATCAGGGCGCCAACGTCCTCGTCGCCACTCCCCGATCGGCTGCGGTCTTCGAGCGCACCCTCTTCCGCGACAACGTCCGTCTGGTCGCCCCCGCGCAGGCCTTCGCGGATCTTCTCGCCGGCACCGGTCGCCATCCGCAGGAGGCGGAGCACCTCCTCGACTGGATGACCGAGAACGTGACCGAATGGAGAACGGCCCTCGGCGCACCGACGATTACCTGACGGATCGCACGCCGGGAGCGAAAACGACCCGAGTGTGCGCAACACGACCACGCCACGCCGCGCGTGATGGCGCGCACAAGCGCGCTCGGGTAGCAGGATGTACATCTTGTGGCCTCACCGAGCGAATCGGAACGGGCCTGACGGAAGTCGCAATCCGTTCGTGAAACGAATAGAGGTACTTGCATGTCCATGGGAGTCGGGCTCAGGATCGGCAGTGTCGTGTCCACCGCCGTGGTGGCGTCGAACGATCCAGGATCCCCGGATCCGGTCGTCATCGTCCGGGACACCGTCCTGCACATGTGCCCGGACGGCACCGCAATTCTCGGCGGATCGGCGCCGCACACGATCGGCGAAACCCACACCGTGTCGGGGTTCCTTCCCCGCGTCGGCGACCCGGCCGGTGTCGCGGTAGGCGACGGATCGCGGTACCGCGCCGAAGACCTGGTCGCCGGCGCGATGCGATGCCTGCTCCGGGAGTGCGAACCTCTCCCCGACCACGGCGGCCGGACCGGCGGCGCCCCCGACATCATGGCCACCTACCCCACCCGCTGGGACTCGGCCGCCGTCGCGGCGCTGCGCGACGCGCTGGACTACGCCGACATGTCCTACCTGTCCCTCGTCTCGGACGCCGAAGCGGCCGCGGCCTGGTTCGAATCCGAGATCGCGGAGCGTCCCGGGCAATTGGTCGGCATCTATCACGTCGACGACACCGGCGCGACTGTCGCGCTGATCCGCTCGGGTGTCGAGGCAGGCAAGGCGTTCCGCTTCTCCTCGGGGGGCTCCCCCACGGCCCAGATCGCCACCGCGCTCGGTGCGTTCGGCTGGCTGCCCAGCAACCTCGATGCCGTGGTCGTGACGGGCGACGGGCTGATCGCGCGGGACTCCGCGACCATTCACGGGTTCGCGACCACGGTCGGTGAGAAGTTCGGTGTGCGTTGTGTCGTCGGCCCCGGCCCCGAGCAGACCGCAGCGCTCGGTGCCGCCATCCGCGCCGCCGGGTTCAACCCGACCACCCACAAGGTCACCCCGATCGGCCTGCCGCCGTCGTACGACGTCACCGAGGTGATCGACGCCGTCGTCGGCGAGCCGGTGCCCTCGACCTCGACAACCCCGAGCCGGCCGGCGACGCGCACGCACAACCCGGCGTCGGCCGCAGCGGTCGGCGCGTCCCCCGCCCGGGTGTCGGGCGGAACGGCCGTGGCGACACCGCCGGAACCTCGCGCCGTCGCGCAGGCCGGGGACGAATCCACCGCCGACTCGACGTCCCGGGCGTCCTGGCTCGTCGCCGCGGTGGTCGGGCTGGCTCTCGTGCTGGTGGCGATCGTCTTCGTGCTGTTCGTCCTCTGAATGCCTGCCTCCCTCCCCTCATCGGTGCAGCGGTGGGGTGAGGCGGGACCGATCGTGACGATGAAACATTGGTGACAGTGGGTGGTTCGTGCTGAGCCGGGTACCGCTAATTCGTGAATCAACGGTGTTCCGTCAGGGGCTGATTCAGAACATGAGGTTGATGACACAGGTCGGCACGGCGTTCGCTCGACGGCTGCGCGACCGCATAACCTGTCACGGTGAGTGAATCAGGCAGCGTTCCAGGTCGGTCCCCCTCGGGGCTGCGTGCAGCGCGCCCGGCGGTTGCTTCCCCACTCCGGGACGACCGGTTGAAACTGTTCGCCTTCACCACAGCGGAGAAACGCGCGGAGTACCTGTGGGTGCTGCGGGCCTTCGACCACGCCCGCGCCAACTACGTCGTCCTGCTCCACGCCGCCGACGTCGCCCGGATTCTGGACGGCCTCGCCGGCGACGATCCGGCCGGACAACTCGGCGCCGGAGACGTCACTCCACTGCTCGAGCAACTTCACGTCTGGGAAGTGCTCGAACGCAGCTACGACGGAACACGCGCCGCGACGCTGGCCGAATACCGGAACCGGCACTTCGTCTATCAGTTCAGCCAGGCCGGCTACCAGGTGTTCCGAGCCGTCGAGGACGCTCTGGCAGCCCGGCTCGACGACGCGTCGCTGTCCCGGCTGGCGCTGCCCGACCTCCTCGCCGACATGAACGACCTGGCCGCCGCCAACCGCGCGGCCGACAACGACCTGGTGTACCGGAAACTCAACCGCCTTGATGCGACACTGTCGGACATGGCCGGGCGCGCCGCCCAGTTCTACCTGACCCTGGGCGACCTCGTCCGCACCACGGAGATCACGCCGGAGACGTTCATGTCCCACAAGGACGCTCTCCTCACGCACATGCGCGAGTTCAGCTCCGACCTCTCGCGCTATGCACCGAAACTCGCGGCGGCGATCGCGCTCGTGGAAGACACCGGCGTCGAGACGATGGTGGCCCGAGCCGCCGCCAGCGACGAGCGGGTGTTCCTCGGCATCGACGAGCGCGAAGCCGATTGGCGCGCGCGGTGGGCGGGCCTGACGCATTGGTTCGTCGGGAGCGAGGCCGGTCTCAGCGAGTCGGAACGCCTGCGCGAGGGCACGATGAGCGCCATCGCCGCCGTCCTGTCGCTGCTGCGCCGCGTCACCGAAACCCGCAGGGGTGGTGTCAGCAGGGAGAGCCAATTGCGTCACCTCGCAGGCTGGTTCGCCGCCACTCCGACCGAGGACGCCGCGCATGCGCTGTTCCGAGCCGTGTTCGACCTCGGGCGTCCGCGCCATCTGTCGATGGTGCATCCGGACGCCGACATCATTCCCGACACACGGTCGTGGTGGGAGGCCCAGCCCGTGGAGATCTCCCGCACGCTGGCCGAGACCGGACGTCCCCCGTCGCCCGGTCTGCCCGCGCGGGTGCAGCGCAACGAGGGCAGCGTGCGCCGCCTGCGGGAGGAACAGCTGACCGCGCAACGACTTCGCGCCGCCGCCGCCCAGTCGCTGGCCCGGGGCGGAGTCTACGAGCGGGAACTCGACGAGGCCGAAACCGACGTGCTGCTGAGTCTGCTCAACGCCGCGCTGACGGCGCGGGTACCGGTCAGCGGCCGAGTGAAAAGCAGCACAGGATCGGAGAACGGCGTGAAGCTGACCCTCAGCCCGCACAGCGAATCGACGGTGGTGCGCACCGCCCGGGGACGTCTGCACCTCGACGGACTTCAGGTGAGCGTTCGGTGAAGGCGCGGGAGATCTCGCCGCTCGCCCTCGATTCGTATCAGCGCGCCGCCCGTGTCATCCTGTCGAATCACCTGGTGACACAGACCTATCCGGATCGCATCGCTCTTCCCCTGCTCCGCCGGTGGGCGACCGAACTACGCGACGATCTGATGACGCTCTTCGGGTACCGACTCGAAGTCACCGAGACGACCGCCCGGCTGTTCACGGTGAGCGACCGACTCGACGCCGGGACGCCGGCCAAGACGTCCACCGACCGCACGTTCGACCGGTACCGCTACGCCTACCTCGCGTTGGCGCTGGCCGCGCTCGGCCGCGCCGGAAACCAGATCACCCTGTCCGAACTCGCCGATCACGTGGCCGCCGACGCCGCACAGGTCGACGGTGTGGATCTGTCCACGGAACGCGCGTCCGACCGGGACGCGTTCGTCGACGCCGTCGGCTGGCTCGCCGCCCGCGGCGCGATCGCCCTCGCCGACGGTGACGCGGGAGGCTGGGCCGCCAATCCCGATGCGGGAGAGGCGCTGTACGACATCGACAGGTCCGTCGTCATCGCCCTGTTCCGGCCGCCGCGCGCACTGCAGCACCTCCGGTCCATCCGCGGACTGCTTGCCGGTGCGGACTCGGCGACCGAGGACGACACCTCGGAGTTCGGGACGGCCAGGCCGGTGGACGTGAAGGAGACGGCGCGGCGGGTGCGGCGTGCCCTCGTCGAACGGCCCGTGGTCTACGCCGCCGACCTGGACGATGACGAACAGGTGCAACTCGCGCTCCCCCGCACCGCAGCCGATGTCGAGTTGCTCACCGGACTGGTCGCGGAACGGCGTGAGGAGGGCGTCGCGATGATCGACTCCTCCGGGCGTCTCTCCGACGTCCGGTTCCCCGGGACTGGAACGGTCGCGCAGGTCGCACTCCTGCTCGCCGGGGAGATCGCCGATCACGTACTGGATCCCGATGCCCCGGAGACCGCCCGGATGCCGCTGCCGCGGGGCCGGTGCGACGACCTGATCGAACAGGTCGACAGCGCCATTCCGCAGTCCGGGATCTTCGACAGCCTCGCCGGCCACGACGGATTCGAACCCGCCGACCCCGCCCCCGCGGACCGGCTGTTCCCGGTCGTCGAGGACGAATGGATCGCCAGCACCGTCCGCACACTGACCGAACGGTTCGGGCGCACGTTCGCCGCCGGGTGGCAGGCGGACCCCGACGGTCTGGGACGCGCGGCGCTGGCGCTGCTCGAGCGGCTGCGCCTCACCGCGGCGGTCCCGGGTGGTGTGCTCGCACTCCCGGCACTCGCCCGCTACCGGGGTGTGGTGGTCACGATCCGCGACCGCACACCCGAGATCGACCTGTTCCAGAGCTCAGCGAACGACAGCGAGGAAGTCACAGCATGACGAGTGCGCGTTTCCGGCCCACCCGCGCCGGGATCATCAACCTCTGGGACTACCGCGATCAGGAGTTCTCCTTCGCCGACGGTCGCCTCGTTCTCCGCGGTCCGAACGGATCCGGCAAGACGAAGGCCCTCGAAGTGTTGTTCCCGTTCGTCTTCGACGGCAGGATCGAACCCCGGCGGCTCAATCCGTTCGCCGGCGAGGAACGCACCATGAAGTCGAACCTCCTGTACCGCGGGCAGGAGAGCGCGTACTCGTACGTCTGGATGGAATTCTGCCGCGGCGCGAAGGGCGACCCCGAGGCCGTCACCGTGGGCATCGGCATGCGCGCCACCCGCACCAACGACAAGGTCACACGCTGGTACTTCGTGGCCGACGGTCGCGTCGGCGTCGACTTCTCCCTACTCGGCAGCGACGACCGGCCGCTCACGAAGAAGCAACTGGGCGAACAGATCGGCACCGACTCCATCACCGACCGGCCGCTCGACTACCGCGCCGCCATCGACGCCCGGATGTTCGGGCTCGGCGTCCAACGCTACGACCAGCTGATCAACCTCATCCTCACGCTCCGGCGGCCCCAGCTCGCGAAGAACCTCGACCCCAAGGGACTGTCGCAGGCACTCACCGACGGTCTGCGACCGCTCGACGAGCAACTGGTCCTCGAGGCCGCCCGCTCGTTCAGCGACATGGAGGAGGTCGGCCGCGCGCTCGAGGGGCTGGCCGCGGCCGACCAGGCAGCGCAGAGCTTCGTCGGCGTGTACGCGAAATACCTTCGCCAGCAGGCGCGTACGGACGTCGATCACCTCGCGACCCGTCTCGAGGCCGTCCGGTCCGGCATCGCCGCCCTCCACGACGCGGCGGCCGACCGGGCCCGCAGCCAGGAGAGCCGAGCGGCCGCCGAGGAACGCTTCACCGCCGCCGAACGCGCACTCGACCAGGCCAATGCCACCCTCGACGCACTGAAGCGATCGACGGCGTACGAGGGACGGACGCAGCTCGACGACCTCGCGCAGGCTGTCTCGACACTCGAGAAATCGACCGAACTGCAGGCCGAGAAGGCACGCAAGGCGAAGGCGACCCTCGAACAGCGAGCCGAGGAGCACGACAAGGCCGGTGACGCCGTCGCCCGCGCCGTCGAGGCGCTCACCCATGCCGAGGACGAGCTTCACCTCGCCGCCGAGGACGCGGGAATCACCTGGACCGCACTCCCCGAGAACGCGCGCACCGACCAGTTGACCGCTGCGCTGCGCGGGCACGTCGAGGAACGGGACGGCGACATCCGCGCGGTCCGGGCCGCGCTCGCCACCGTCGAGAGGGCCGCCACCGAGCGGACCCGCGCCGACGAGGCGGCACGCCGAGGCCAGGAGCAACTCGACACCGCGAAGGTGGCCGTTCTCGAGGCCGAGACCGCGGTCGAGTCGGCCCGCAGCCGGTGCGCCACCGAACTCCGATCCTGGTGGACGGAACAGTCGTCCCTCTACGCCGAGATCGACGCGCCCGCTTCACTGTTCGACTCCATGGACGCCGCCCTCGGCCGGATCGGCGACGACGACGCCGCCACCCTGTCGGAAACGCTGACGGAACAGACCACGGACGCCGTCGACTCGCTCCGGCTGCGTCGTCAACAGTACGACCGCGACGTCGCCGCCGCCGCAGAAGCGATCGCCGAACACGAATCGGCCCGCGCGGCCATCGAATCCGAGCACGACGACGCCCCACCGCTCTCGGCCGCCCGGCAGGACGCCCGTTCCCGGCTGACCGGCGCACCACTGTGGCGCCTTGTCCGCTTCACCGACGGTGTCGACGCCGCAGCGGCGGCGGGAATCGAGGCCGCACTGGAGGCCGCCAACCTCCTCGACGGCTGGGTGACCGTCGACGACGCGCTCCCCGACGTCGAATCCGAACAGTTCCTCGTGGCCCTTCCGGCCGCGGATCGGCCCACCGGCAAGACCCTCGCGGACGTTCTCGAGGTCGAGCAGGACACGGGTGTTCCCGACGATCGCGTGCGCGGGCTCCTCGAGTCCATCGCCCTCGAATCCCTCGACCTGTGTGAAGGACCTGTAGGTGTCGCCGAAGACGGTGCGTACCGGCAGGGAATCCAGCGGGGACGCCACACGAAATCGGACGCGGAGTACATCGGCACCACCGCACGGGCCCGCAGGCGCGCCGCCCGTATCACCGAACTCGACAGCACCCTCGAGGAAACCCGGGCGACCCTCGACGAAACCCGGGCGTCGGCGGATGCGACGGCGGCACTGCTGACGCGGACGACCGCGGCGGCGCAGGCCCTGCCCCGCACCGGGTCGATCCTCACCGCGCTGAAGAAGGTCACCGAATCCGCAGGCGCGCTTCGCAGCCGCTCGGACACGGCGACCGCGGTCGGACGCGAACTCGACCAGGCCATCGCCGACCTGTCCGCGAAGGAGAAGCAGCTCCGGGCCACCGCGTCCACACATCGGACTCCCCACGTCGCCCGCGAGATCGACTCGCTCGCCGCGGCCGTCCGGCACTTCGAGAAGCAGGGCGAGATGGTGCAGCGGTGCAGGCGCGAACACGCCAAGGAGGTGGAGCATACTCGCGAGTCCGAGGACCGACTGCACGAGGCGCGCGGCAACGCAGAGGAGTTCGCGGAAGAGGCGGCCATCGCCGAAGAGGTTCTCGCGCAACAGATCCAACGTCTCGAGACGCTTCGCGACACGCTGGGAGCGGGGGCCGAGCAGCTCGACCGGCAGCTCGAGGAGGCGCACGCGCGGATCGAGGCGTGCAAGAAGGAGCAGCGCGACGCCCGCAAGGCGGACAAGGACGCGGGTGAGGCGATCGGTAAAGCCGAGGGCGCGTACAACACCGCTGTCCAGACGCTCCGGCTGGCGCTCACGGAAACGCACGCCGACGCCGCCCGCCTCGCCCCGTATGCCCGGCGCGACCTGCTCGAACTCCTCGGCGTCGACGGCGGCCACACCTGGCCGGCGAGCTCGGCGGCGTGGATGAGTGCCGAACAGCTGGTGTACCGCATCCAGAACGCCGAAGGCGACACCCCGATCCTGCCGCCCGAAGTGGATGCGCTGTTCCACGCACTGGACGGCGCCACCGAATCGGTGCGGGTCAGTGACTCGGCGCGCAAATCGACGCGCACCGCGCTCACCACCGCCCTGCAGGACTTCGACGCACAGTTGGCGGCCGCCGGCCAGGACTACCGATTGCAGTGGGACGCCCCGGACGGCGTGACCGTGGTGCAGGTGCAGGACGACGAGGGATACTCGTCGATCGGCGAGTTCGCCGCCCGCATCGCGTCCGCTCGCTCCGATCAGGAATTGCTGCTCACCGAATCCGAACGTCGCATCCTGGAGGACGCGCTGCTCACGGGTCTCGCACAGCAGATCCACGAACGGACCGTCGACGCCCGCGAACTCATCGCCCGGATGGGCACCGAGATGCGGGAGCGGCGGATGTCGTCCGGCAACACCATCGGCGTCCACTGGGTGCTCGCCGACAACCTCGACGACAGCGCGAAGGCGATCTCCAAACTGCTCGAGCGCGACACCTCGGCGCTGGGGCCGGACGAGCTCGCCACGATGCGCGCCCACTTCGCCCACCAGATCAGAACCGCCCGCGCCGCCCACCCGGAGCGTTCGTACCCGGAGATCCTGGCATCAGCCCTCGACTACCGGCGGTGGCGGGTGTTCTCGTTCACCCTGATCAGCGGCAACGGCAACGAGGACCGGCTGACGGTCGCCCGGCACAGCGCACTCTCCGGCGGCGAGCAGTCCGTCTCGCTGCACCTGCCGTTGTTCGCCGCGGCACACGTCATGCTCGATTCGGCCGACCCCCATGCACCGCGACTGCTGGCGCTGGACGAGGCGTTCGCCGGCGTCGACGACAACGGCCGGGCCGAACTGCTCGGCCTCAGCGTGCAATTCGACCTCGACCTGTTCATGACCGGGTTCGACCTGTGGATCACGTACGGCGGCGTCCCGGGGTGCGCGCACTACGATCTGGCGCACTCGACGGCCGAGCACAGTGTCAGCGCCACGCTGCTCGTGTGGTCGGATGGCGAACTGCTCGCCGAACACGACGGCACCGACCTGGCGCAGGCGCTCGGTTCGCCCCTCCGCCGGCGCGTCCCGACGCCCGCGGAGGGTGCCTTCGAGTTCGCCTGACCCGTGAGTACTTCTTAACCGCGGGCGGTTAAGAAGTACTCACGGGCGCCGGAGGCGCACACCGAGGAGAGCGTCCACGGCGGCAGCGAATTCGCCCGGCGCGTTCGCGTCCGAGCCACCGTTGTCGAGGGCGCGACGGGCCCAGCCGTCGAGGGCGTCGAGCGCCTTCGGGGTGTCGAGATCGTCCGCGAGATGCTGGCGCAGCCGGGCGATCGTGTCGGTGGCCGACTGCGCGGACTCGAGTGCCGCGGCGTCCTTCCAGAGCTTCAGCCGGGTGTGGGCGTCGGCGAGAACCTGCTCGGTCCACGGACGGTCCTGCCGGTAGTGCCCGGACAGCAGTCCGAGGCGGATGGCGGCCGGGTCGACCCCCTCGCCGCGCAGCTTCGACACGAACACGAGGTTGCCGCGGCTCTTCGACATCTTCTCGCCGTCGAGACCGATCATGCCGGTGTGCACGTAGTGGCGGGCGAAGCGACGGTCGCCCGTGGCCGACTCGGCGTGCGCCGCGGAGTACTCGTGGTGCGGGAAGATCAGGTCGCTGCCGCCGCCCTGCACGTCGAAACCCGAGCCGATGCGGTTGAGGGCGATGGCCGAACACTCGATGTGCCAGCCGGGACGCCCGGGACCGAACGGCGACGGCCAGGACGGCTCGCCCGGGCGCACCGCACGCCACACCAGCGCGTCGAGGGGATCTTCCTTGCCGGGGCGGTCGGGGTCGCCGCCGCGCTCGGCGAAGAACTTGTCCATCGTCTCGCGGTCGTATCCGGACTCGTACCCGAACTGCTCCGTCGCTTTGGCGCGGAAGTACACGTCGGGGAACTCGGGGTCGTCGACGACGTAGGCGGCGCCGGACGCGACGAACTTCTCGACCATCTCGATCACTTCGCCGATCGACTCCACCGCGCCGACGTAGTCGCGCGGGGGCAGTACCCGGAGGGCTTCCATGTCTTCGCGGAACAGCGCCGTCTCGCGCATGCCGAGGACGACCCAGTCCTCGCCGTCGCGGTTGGCGCGCTCGAACAGCGGGTCGTCGACGTCGGTGACGTTCTGGACGTAGTGCACGTCGTGCCCGGCGTCACGCCAGATCCGGTTCACCAGATCGAACGTCAGGTATGTGGCCGCGTGACCGAGGTGGGTGGCGTCGTAGGGGGTGATACCGCACACGTACATCGTGGCCGTGCGCCCGGGAGTGACGGGACGAACCTGCCGGTCAGCGGTGTCGAACAACCGCAGCGGAGGCCCCTGGCCTGGAACGGACGGGACAGCGGTTTCGGACCAAGACTGCATGACAGCGAGCCTAGTGGACCCGCGTTTCCGCCTCGGAGGGAGCCGCCGCCCGCAGGCCGCTGATCGGGTTCGTCAGAACGCGGGCCACGGGATGGGCCGGTGACCGTTCGGCCGGGGCATCACCGGCGCCGCGAGGAGGTCCACGGCACGTTCGTACAGGGCGGCGACCTCGTTGGACGTGATGTGCTCACCCAGGCGCGCACCGAAGTCGCCCTCGAGCGCGGAGATCAATTCGGCGATGTCGACGACGAGGGCGCCCGGCACCTCCGTCCCGGCCCACCCCCACAACACGGTCCGCAGTTTGTTCTGCGTGTGCAGGCAGATGCCGTGGTCGACGCCGTAGACGGAACCGTCGAGCCCCTCGAGTGCGTGGCCGCCCTTGCGGTCGGCATTGTTGATCAGCACGTCGAGGACCGCCATCCGCTGCAGCCGCGGGTCGTCGGCGTGGATGAGCGCGACCGGTTCGCCGTCCATGTCGGTGGCGCGCAGGATCTCGAACCAGCCCTCGGGGACGGCGTCGGGGGCGCAGATGTCGACGAGGTCGAGACCGCCGGGGTCGTCGGCGTGCCGGTCGGGGGTGTCGACCCACCGCTGCACCATCCCCGGGCCGAACGGACCGTCCCGCAGGAGAGTGCGGGGAATCACACCCCATCCGAGTTGCTCGGACACGAGGTACGACGCGTATTCACGGCCGGCGAGCGTGCCGTCCGGGAAGTCCCACAACGGACGCTCCCCGCGGACCGGCTTGTACACGCAGCGGACGGTGGTCTCGCCCTCGACCGCGTCGCACACCAGGGTGGCGTTACTGGCGTGGGTGATCTGGCCGATGAGGGTCAGCTCGCCGGACTCCAGAGGATCAGACTCCTCGGCAGGCAACCGTCAGTCCTCCTCGTCCATCTCCGGGGTGAGACCGAAGCTCTGGCCACGGCGGTACCCGTTGGTCCGGATGCAGATGTGCCCCTCCGGGGCCAGCGGCTCACCGCACAGCGGGCACGGCGCGCGCCCGGCGGCGATGACCCGCTCGGACCGCAACGAGAAGTCCCGCGCCTGCAACGGGGTGAGGAACACACGCACGGCGTCCGGTCCGTCCTCGGAGTCGTCGAGAACGACGGACTCGTCGAACTCCGTTTCGCTGACGGCGAGCAGTTCCACCACGACGGCTCCGGCGTCCGCGTCCCAGCCCAGGCCCATCGTGCCGACCCGGAACTCGGCGTCGATCGGGGTGACGAGGGGGCTCGCGTCGTCGAGTTCGGCCCCCTGCGGGGGAACCTCCGTCCCGAACCGGCGGTGCACTTCCTCGAGGAGGAGTCCCATCCGGTCGGCCAGTACCTGGACCTGCTGTTTCTCCAGCAGGACGCTGATCACTCGCGCCTCGTGTACTGCCTGGAGATAGAACGACCTGTCACCGGGTTCACCCACCGTCCCGGCAATGAATCGGTCAGGAGTGCGGAATACGTGAATTGCGCGTGACATTGCACCTCCTTCGGCTGGAGCCGGGCCCTACTGCGGCGCTGCCCACTCGTTGTTCCGTCTCGGACTGTTCCTCGCAGCATGTTGCGTTCATTATCCGTCAATCGTGACCGGCGGGGTCCGCCTAATCGTCACCGGCGAGGTCCGCCTAATACTCACAGCCGGACCTCCCCGCCGGGCACCGATCCGGATACTTCGGCGCGGGCGCCGTCTCCGGACACCGGTGGCGTGTTCACTCCGGACAGATCGGCCCCGGTGTCGTTCATCTTCAGCACGTACGGACGGGTGGAGGTGTACCGGACGACGCTGATCGAGGCCGGCTCGGCGACGATCCGCTGGAATCCGTCGAGGTGCGCGCCGAGGGCGTCCGCGAGGACCGACTTGATGACGTCGCCGTGCGAGCACGCCACCCACACGACGTCGCGGCCGTGCAGTTCCGCGAGCCGGGCGTCGTGCTCGCGGACCGCGGCGACGGCCCGGGCCTGGACCTGCGCCAGACCTTCTCCTCCCGGGAACACCGCGGCGGACGCGTGCTGCTGCACGATCTTCCACAGCGGTTCCTCGAGCAGGACCTTCAGCTCGCGACCCGTCCACTCGCCGTAGTCGACCTCGACCAGCCGATGTTCCACCACGGGGGTCAGGCCCCGGGCCCGGGCGAGCGGTTCCACGGTCTGCTCGCACCGCACGAGGGGCGAATGCACGATCTCCTCGATCGCCACGTCGGCGAGCCGGGACACGACGGCCTGAGCCTGCTCGCGGCCGCGGTCGTCGAGTTCGACTCCCGGCGACCGGCCGGCAAGCGTGTGTGCAGTGTTCGAGGTCGACCGCCCGTGGCGCAGCAGCACAACTGTCATTGGACCAGCCTAGTGTCGTGCACTCCCTGGCCGCCCGATCTCAGGTGGCCGACACGACGCCGGTCGCGAGAAGCGACAGGACGATCACGCCGAGGATGATGCGGTAGCCGACGAACCAGTACATCGAGTGGTCGACGACGAAACGGAGCAGCCACGCGATCGACGCGTAGCCGATGGCGAACGCGATCGCGGTCGCGACGAGGAGCTGCGGGCCGCTCGCGTTGAGACCTTCACCGGCCGGTTCGAACGCGTCCGGCAGGCTGAACAGCCCGGACGCGACAACCGCGGGGATCGCGAGGAGGAAGGAGTAGCGCGCCGCGGCTTCACGGGTGAGTCCGAGGAAGAGGCCGGCGCTGATCGTGCCGCCCGAGCGCGAGACGCCCGGGATCAGGGCGAGCGCTTGGGCCGAACCCATGATGATGCCGTCCTTGGCACGCAGGTCCTCGACGGGACGCACCTTCCGCCCGTAGTACTCGGCCGCCGCGATGACCAACGCGAACACGATCAGCATGGTGGCGATCAGCCACAGGTTGCGGGCACCGGTGCGGATCTGGTCCTTGAAGAGGAAGCCGAGCACACCCACCGGGATCGTGCCGATGATCACATACCAGCCCATCCGGTAATCGAGATCACTGCGATGCTCGGGATGGAACAGTCCCCGGAACCATCCGGCGATGATCCGTCCGATGTCGCGGGCGAAGTAGATGAGCACCGCGGCTTCCGTGCCGAGCTGGGTGACTGCGGTGAAGGACGCACCGGCGTCGTCACCGAAGAAGATCTCCGACACGATCCGGAGATGGCCGGACGAGGAGATCGGCAGGAACTCGGTCAATCCCTGGACCGCACCGAGGACAATCGCCTGGAGCCAGGACATCGCCTCGCCCATCACTCACCGGTCCCGAGGTCGAATGTGCCGCTCTGACGCCAATTTCCCATGTCGCGTTCGTAATTCACCGGCGCCACGGTACCGGGGAGGGCGACCTCCGGCAGAATCCGGCGTGGCAGGACCCCTGCCACGCGATACCCCACTACTCTGCACCTGTGGTGGCCGGTTCCGGGGGGCACCAGCATCTTCGGGGGCGACGCCGGGATTGCAGCTACGGTACGAGACGCAGGCGGTTATGGAACAGAGATCGGTCGGAGCAAGCGGGTTACGAGTGTCACGGCTCGGCCTGGGCACGCTCACGTGGGGTCGGGACACGGACGGCGACGAGGCGGCGGCGCAGATCGCGGCGTTCGTCGATGCGGGCGGAACGCTCGTCGACACCTCGCCCGCGTACGGCGACGGTGTGGCGCAGCGGATCCTGGCGGAACTGCTCGACGACGTGGTGCCGCGCACGGAACTCGTCCTGAGCTCGAGTTCCGGGATCAACCCGTCGGGTCCCTCGCGGATCGACTGCTCGCGACGGGGTCTCGTCGCCCAGCTCGACGCCACCCTGCGCGAGCTCGGCACCGACTACCTGGACATGTGGCAGGTCGCCACGTGGGATCCGTTCACGCCGGTCGACGAGGTCGCCGCCACTCTCGATTTCGCGGTGGCGAGCGGCCGGGTCCGGTACGTCGGGGCGCGGGGTTACCTCGGGTGGCAACTGGCCACTGCGGCAGGCGCGTCCCGCGGCACCACGCTCGTCGCCACCCAGGTGGAGTACTCGCTGCTCGCCCGGGGCGTCGAGGAGGAGCTCGTTCCGGCCGCGGCGCATCACGGCATCGGGGTGTTCGCGGCCGTTCCGCTCGCCCGCGGGGTCCTGACCGGCAAATACCGCAACGGCATCCCCGTCGATTCACGCGGTGCCGACGACGCGCACGCGCAGGACGTCCAGAGTTACCTCACCGACTCCTCCGTCCGGGTGGTCGACGCGGTCGTGACCGCGGCCGACGGGCTCGGCACCTCCCCGCTGGCCGTCGCGCTCGCGTGGGCGCGCGACCGTCCGGGTGTCGCGAGCGCGGTCGTCGGGGCCAGGGACATCGCACAGCTGACCGGTGTGCTCGTCGCCGAGGAACTGGAGTTGCCCGCCGCGATCTCGGCGGCGCTCGACGACGTCAGCGCCTAGCGTGTGCAGGAGCCGGCAGACGTGCACCTGCAGTTCACGTGCAGGGCAGGCTAACCTGGTGCCCACCGGCCGACGCCCGTAGATCTGCAGGAGAGTCCATGACCACGCTGAACGAGGCCGACGCGGCCGACCGCCGAACCGTCGGCTTCGCCGAGCGCATCAAGGCCGGGACGGACGCCGCTCACCGGGAGACCGAGCAGTCCCGGTTCGTCGGAGCCCTCCTCGCCGGTGAACTCACCTCGGACGGCTACGCCGAACTGCTCGCACAGACGTACCTCGTCTACCGCGAACTCGAGGACGCCGGGCGCACCCACACCGGCAACCCCGTCGCGTCGCCGTTTCTCCACGACGAACTGCTGCGGGTCCCGTCGTTGGAAGCGGATCTCGAGTTCCTGCGCGGGTCGTCGTGGCGCGAGACCGTGTCCGCGCTGCCCGCCACCACCCGCTACGTGGAGCGGCTCCGCGAGGTGGCGTACGAGTGGCCCGCCGGTTTCGTTGCGCACCACTACATCCGGTACATGGGAGACCTGTCCGGTGGGCAGATCATCCGGCGCATGCTCGAACGCGCCTACGGGTACACCACCGACGGCCTGCAGTTCTACATCTTCGACGACATCCCGAAACCGAAGGTGTTCAAGGACACCTTCCGCGCGAAACTCGACGCCGCGCCCCTGACTCCGGAGGACCAGCAACGGGTGATCGACGAGGTCAACTTCGCCTACCGTCTCAACGGCGACCTGTTCGCCGCCCTCGAAGCGGACATCGACCGGTACCTCGCACGATGAGATCGGTGTTCCGGACCCGCACGGACAGGTTGCTGTTCGCCGTTCTCGTCCTGCTTCTCGTGTCCGCGGTGGGGGTGTCGGCGTGCGCTTCCGGCGCCGGTGACAGCGCCGGCGGCACCGGCGGTGCGCGCACGGCGGTCCTCGACGACCTGAATCCCGAACCTCTCGCGTCCCCCGCCACGCCGGTGCTGCCCGTCACGGTCCGCAGTTTCGACGGGGTGGACGTGACGATCACGGACGCGAGCCGGATCGTGACCGCGGACCGCTACGGAACGCTCACCGAGACGGTCTTCGCGCTCGGACTCGGCGACAACGTGGTGGGCCGGGACATCGCCTCCGAGTTCCCGGCCGCACAGGACGTGCCGGTGGTGACCCCCGGCGGGCAGTCCCTCAACGCCGAGGCCATCCTCGACCTGGCTCCGACGGTGATCCTCACCGACACCAGCATCGGACCGCAGGCCGTGCAGGATCAGCTGCGGGCCGCCGGTGTTCCGGTCGTCTTCTTCGATCCGACGCGGACCCTCGAGGGTGTGCCCGGCCAGATCACGGCGGTGGCGAATGCGCTCGGTGTGCCCGAGCAGGGCCGCGAACTCGCGGCCCGCACCGAGAGTGAGATCACGGCCGCCCGGAGTCGCGCCCCGCAGGGCGACGAGCCGCTGAAGATCGCGTTCCTCTATCTGCGCGGCACCGCGATCACCATGATCGGCGGCCCGGGCTCGGGCGCCGACTCGCTGATCGACGCACTCGGCGCCGTCGACGCGGGCACCGCCTCGGGCATCACGCAGCAGTTCGCGCCGATCACCAGCGAGGCCCTGATCGCCGCCGCCCCCGACGTCCTCCTGATGATGACGGGCGGGCTCGAATCGATCGGCGGCATCGAGGGACTCGAGAAGATCCCCGGCGTGGCGCAGACTCCGGCGGGCAAGAACCAGCGCGTCGTGGACATGCAGGACGGGGTGCTGCTCAGCTTCGGCCCCAACACGGGCCGTGTTCTCGGCGCGTTGGCCGACGCCGTCTACCCGACCGCCAATCCATGACCGTCGAAGACCTCCGCGCTCCGGGTAAGCCTTCCTCACGTACTCGAACCGGTGCCGTCCTCGGCGGCCTGCTGATCGCCCTCGTTGTCGCCGCCGTGTTCTCGGCCTGCATCGGACAGGTTCCGACCGGACCCGGAGAGGTTCTCGGCAGCATCCTGCACCGCATCGGCCTGGATCTCGGACCGATGCCCGCGCACCCCAGCGGTGAGGTGACGCTGTGGGAGGTTCGGTTCCCGCGGGTGGTCCTCGCCATCCTGGTCGGGGCGGCGCTCGGATGCGCGGGTGCGCTGCTGCAGGGTGTGTTCGCCAACCCGCTCGCCGAACCGGGTGTCATCGGGGTGTCGGCCGGCGCTGCGGTCGGCGCCAGCGCCGCCATCGTGGTCGGCGGCGCGTTCGCGGCCGGGTGGACGGTGGCCGCGGCCGCCTTCGTCGCCGGACTGATCACCACCGTCGCCGTCTACGTCCTCGCCCGGCACGAGGGCCGCACCGAGGTGGTGACCCTCGTCCTCACCGGTGTGGCGGTCAACGCGTTCGCCGGCGGCCTCATCGCCTTCTTCACGTTCGTCGCGTCCCCTGCGGCGCGCGATCAGATCGTCTTCTGGCAACTCGGCAGCCTCAACGGGGCCACCTGGAACGCGGTCGCGGTGGTGGCGCCGATGACCGTCGCCGGGATCGCCGCCACGATGATGATCGCCGGGAAACTCGACCTGCTGTCCCTCGGCGAGAGCGCGGCCCGGCACCTCGGCCTCGACGTCGAGCGGCTGCGTCAGATCGCCGTGCTGATCGTCGCCCTGCTCGTCTCCTCCAGCGTCGCCTTCACCGGCATCATCCTGTTCGTCGGACTGGTGGTCCCGCACCTGATGCGCATCGCCGTCGGGCCGGGCCACCGGGCCCTGATTCCGGCGAGCGCGCTGTGCGGCTCGCTCGTGCTGCTCCTCGCCGACCTGGGCGCCCGGTCGCTCGTGGCGAACGCGGACCTCCCGCTCGGCATGCTGACGGCCCTCGTCGGCGGGCCGTTCTTCTTCTGGTTGCTGCGCCGCACCCGGGCCAGCCAGGGCGGGTGGGCATGAGTCCGGCATTCCACCCGCTCCGCACCCGCATCGGCGAAGCGATCGAGCAGAGCCTGTTCCGGCGGACCGACCCGGTGCCGCCGCCGCGCTCCTCGGGGGCCGTGACGCTGCGGGCGGACAGCATCGCCGTCACCCGCGGGGGCAGGCCCGTGCTCGAGGACGTGTCCGTCGACGTGCGGATCGGGGAAGTCCTCGTTCTCGTCGGCCCCAACGGGGCGGGCAAGTCGACGCTCCTCGCGGCGCTGTCGGGCGATCAGGACGTGCATTCGGGAACCGTGCACCTCGACGACCGGAACCTCGGCGGCTGGACGGCGCTCGAGATGGCTCAGCGCCGGGCGGTCCTCCCCCAGCAGAACACGGTCGGATTCTCGTTCACCGCACGTCAGGTGATCACGATGGGCCGCTCACCGTGGGCGCGCACGCCCCGCTCCGACGACGACGCCCCCGCCATCGCCGAGGCCATGCGGATCTGCGACGTCGTGGCGTTCGCCGACCGGCCGTTCACGGCGCTCTCGGGTGGCGAGCGTGCCCGGGTGGCACTGGCGCGGGTGCTCGCGCAGCGCACCGAGACGATCCTGCTCGACGAGCCCACTGCCGCCCTCGACCTCGGCCACCAGGAGACCGTGATGCGTCTCGCCCGCTCCCGTGCGGAGCAGGGCACCGCGGTGGTGGTCGTCCTCCACGACCTCGCGCTCGCCGCCGCGTACGCGGACCGGATCGTGGTCCTCGAGCAGGGACGCGTCGCCGCCGACGGGCCTCCCGGCGACGTCCTGTCCGAGGAATTGCTGACCCGGGTGTACGGGCACCCCGTCGAGGTCATCGAGCACCCGGTGACCGGTGCGACCCTCGTCCTCCCCCGCCGCGATCAGCGCTAGACCGCGGGGTTCACAGCCCGTCGATGACCGCGCCGAGGCGGCTGAGCACCGCACGCACGGTGATTCCGTCCTCCGGCCCTGCCACGTGGGAATCGGGATCGGACACGGCATCTCTCACGACGGCGACGATGCTGCGCTCATCGGTCAGGTCGATCTCCCGGACCGAGCGTCGCGCCGACGCCACGATGTCGTCCGGAGCCGGGACCTCGGTTTCGACGTCGGCGCGGTAGACCTCGACGTGCATCGTGCTCTTGCGCACCCGGAATGCGTAGGAGTTACCTTCTGCGGTCCGGCCGAAGCCGTGTGCGTGCGGTCCTACCGAGATGTCTTCGACGGTGAACGTCGGTGTTTCGGGTATTTCCACGGTCTTCTCCTCGATGACCTGGGCCGGCGATCGGAAGACCGCCGGGCGCGGGGTCGATGTTTCTCACGGTATCGCCTCGGCACCCGCTCGGCACCGACCGCATTCGTGGGCGTTTCGCGGATCAGGGATGCTTGTGGGCAGTTGTACAGGTGTAGGTCGATGAGAGAACCCCGAGGAGCAGCACATGGGTAGACCGGGAGCGCGCGTCGTCGCCTCGTGTATCGGAGTGGCATTTCTACTGGTCACGGGCTGTTCGTCGAACTCCGACGAGGATCAGGCGATCACGATCGCGCCCGCGAGTGCCGCACAGTCCCCGGCCCAGAACACCACGCCTGCCGGTGTCGTCCACCCTCTCGGACTGCCCATCGAGTCCACCACATTCGACCCCGAGACCCGCACGACCGTCGTCCTGGGCGGCGAAGGCAACCAGGTCCTGCTGTTCCCGGCGGGGGATTTCACAGCGCCTCCGCGGGTGATTCCGCTGGACGACACCGTCGCCCAGGTCTCCCTCGCCCCCGGCGGTGTGGCGTTACTCGCCATGAACACGCAGGTAGGACGCCTGGACCTGCGAACCGGCGAGCTGGTGTTCGTCCCGGCCGACGGCGACGTCCGGTCGGTCGCCCAACTGCCCGACGGGCGGCTGGCGATGGGCCTGGGCAATGGCGAGATTCACATCGTGAACACCGACACGAACGAGTCACAGGTGATCGGCGGTCTCACGTCCGTCGACGGGCTTGCCGTCGTCGGCGACTCACTCACCGCCCTCGACCGTGGTCAGACGTCCGTCACCGCCATCGACGTCCCCGCTGCCGCGCTCGGTGTCGCGCTGCGCGCCGGGGAAGGTGCGACGCAGCTCACGACCGATCACTACGGACGGATCCTCGTCACCGACACAACCGGCGACGAACTGCTCGCCTACACCACCGACACACTGATGCTCCGCCAGCGGTTCCCCGCCGGGCTCGCGCCGTACGCCGTCGCCTACGACGACACCGCCGACCGGGCGTGGGTCACGCTGACCGAGACCAACGAAGTGGTCGGATTCGACCTGTCGAGCGGTGTCGGCGTGGAAACGGCACGGTATCCCACCGTCCGGCAGCCGAACTCTGTCACTGTGGATACCGTGAACGGTGACCTCCTGATCGGTTCCGCGACGGGAGACGGCCTGCAGCAGATCCCGACGAGGAGTTCGTAGATGGCATCGCATTCACGTCGACTCCCCTCCGGGTGGGAGATCGAATCCGAGGACTTCGAGTACGTGCCGCTCCGGCTGCCACCCGACGTCACCCGTATCAGTGCTTCGATGAGGTTGGCCATCCAGGCGGAGTTCGGTGGCTGGGAGCTGTCCCGGGTCCGCCTGTACTCCGACGGTAGCCGCCGTGTGCTGCTCAAACGAAGGAAGACCGCTCACCATGTCCCCGACCCCGCAATCTAGGGAGACCTCCTTGTACCACCTGCTCCTACGGGTGATGTTCCGCGTTCCTCCGGAGCGGATTCATCACCTGGCCTTCGCTGCGATGCGCCTGGTCACGCGGTTCTCGCCGTTGCGTCAGCTCGTCGGCAAGGTTCTCGTCGTGGACGATCCGGTACTGCGGAACACCGTGTTCGGACTCGACTTCCCGGCGCCGCTCGGTCTGGCCGCCGGGTTCGACAAGGATGCGACCGGCGTCGACGCGTGGGGTCCCCTCGGCTTCGGGTTCGCCGAGGTGGGCACCGTCACCGCCCAGGCCCAGCCCGGCAACCCGGCTCCCCGCCTGTTCCGGCTGCCCGCGGACCGCGCCCTGATCAACCGGATGGGTTTCAACAACCACGGCGCAGGCAATGCCGCCAATCATCTTCGTCAGCGCCGGGCCGGTGTCCCGATCGGCGCGAACATCGGCAAGACCAAGATCGTCGACGCCGCGGACGCCCCGGCCGACTACACGGCGAGCGCGCAACTACTGGGCCCGCTGGCCGATTTCATGGTGGTCAACGTCAGCTCACCCAACACCCCGGGACTGCGGGACCTGCAGGCCGTCGAATCTCTCCGGCCTCTCCTGCGTGCCGTTCTCGACTGCGTGACCGTCCCGGTTCTGGTGAAGATCGCCCCCGACCTGTCCGACGACGACGTCGATGCGGTCGCGGATCTCGCGCTCGAACTCGGCCTGGCCGGCATCGTCGCGACCAACACCACCATCCGCCGGGACGGGCTGAACACCCCGGACGACGAGGTGTCCGCGATCGGCGCGGGCGGGTTGTCGGGACCTCCGGTCGCCGAACGATCGCTCAAGGTCCTCCGCCGCCTGCACGCGCGGGTGGGTGATCGCCTGGTGCTGATCTCCGTCGGCGGCATCGAGACGGTCGACCAGGCATGGGAACGGATCCTGGCCGGGGCGTCCCTCGTGCAGGGTTACACCGGCTTCATCTACGGCGGGCCGTTCTGGGCTCGCCGCATCCACAAGGGGCTGGCCCGGAAGGTGCGCGAGGCCGGCTACTCCTCCGTCGCCGATGCGGTCGGCGCCGGCGCCGTGCGCTGACACGGACCGTACACAGACCGGTGGCCGGCGAATCCCGAGGATTCGCCGGCCACCCGCGTCTTCCGAAGCTACCGAGCTACTGCTCGTACGTCCCCTGGATCTTCGCGCGAGCGATCGCATGCGAGAACAGGTTGAAACCCAGGAACGCCGGCGTCGAGTCGGCGGTGACCCCGTCGAGAGTCTCCACGTCGAGCGCGTGGACCACGAAGATGTAGCGGTGCGGTCCGTGCCCTTCCGGCGGGGCCGCGCCGAGGAAACGACGCAATCCGGCGTCGTTCTTCAGCGTGATCGCACCGCTCGGCAGCCCGGTTCCGTCGTCGTCGCCTGCGCCGCTCACCAGCGTGGTCGTGTCGGCCGGAATGTTGGCGACCGCCCAGTGCCAGAATCCGGACGCCGTCGGCGCGTCGGGGTCGTACACCGTCACCGCGAAGCTCTTGGTCTCGGCGGGGAACCCCGACCACGACAGCTGCGGCGAGTTGTCGTAGCCGCCGGCGCCGAAGATTCCGCTGACCTGTTCCTTGTTCATCGGCTGTCCGTCGGTGACGTCGGTGGAGGTCAGCTCGAAACTCGGCAGGTCGGGAAGTGCCTCGTACGGGTCGTGTGACATGCGGTTCCTCTCTTGTCGCGTATCGGTTCTCGGATCAGCTGTGGAGCAGAAAATGTTCCAGCACGCGTGTACCGAACAGTAGTGCGTCGACCGGTACCCGTTCGTCGACACCGTGGAACAGCGCGCTGAAATCCAGGTCGGCGGGCAGCTGCAGCGGAGCGAACCCGAAGCACCGGATGCCGAGCTTCGCGAACGCCTTGGCGTCGGTTCCACCCGACAGCATGTAGGGCACGGTCCGGGCACCGGGATCGTGCGCGAGAATCGCGTCGTTCATGGCGTCCACGAGATGTCCGTCGAACGTCGTCTCGTAGGAGTCGAGTTTCGTGATCCATTCGCGCTGGACGTCCGGCCCGATGAGCTCGTCGACCGTCGCCTCGAACTCGGCCTGCCTGCCAGGCAGGATCCGGCAGTCGACGACCGCCTCCGCGGTCTGCGGGATGACGTTGGCCTTGTAGCCGGCCGAGAGCATGGTCGGGTTCGCGGTGTCGCGGAGGGTAGCGCCGATGATGTTGGCGATGGTGCCGAGTTTCGCGAGGGTGCCGTCGAGGTCGGGCGACTTCGGGTCGAAGTCGAGTCCGGTCTCCTCACCCGCCGCTTCGAGGAATTCGGCCACCGAATCGGAGATGACCAACGGGAACGTGTGCGCACCCAGCCGGGCGACCGCCTGCGCCAGGATGGTGACGGCGTTGTCAGTGTGCAGGAACGAGCCGTGCCCGGCGCGACCCTTGGCCGTCAGCCGCATCCATCCGAGACCCTTCTCGGCGGTCTCGACGAGATAGAGCCTGCGGTCGGTGCCGTCCGGTCGCGGAACGGTCAGGGAGAAACCGCCGACCTCACCGACCGCCTCCGTGACACCCTCGAACAGATCGGGCCGATTCTCGACGAGCCACTGGCAACCGTACTTGCCACCGGCCTCCTCGTCGGCGACGAAGGCGAACACGAGGTCGCGGGGAGGAACGATCCCCTCGGCCTTGAACTGGCGGGCGACCGCCAGGATCATCCCGACCATGTCCTTCATGTCGACGGCGCCGCGACCCCACACGTAACCGTCCTCGACGGCTCCGGAGAACGGGTGCACACGCCAGTCGGCGGGCTCGGCGGGAACGACGTCGAGGTGGCCATGCAGCATGAGGGCGCCGCGGTCGGGGTTCGAGCCCTTCAGCCGGGCGAACACGTTGCCGCGGCCCGGTGCACCCGACTCCACGTACGCGGTCTCGTAGCCCACTTCCTGCAGCTGGGCCGCCACCCACTCCGCACACTCGCGTTCGCCCTTCGTCGTGGCGAGCTCTCCGGTGTTGGACGTGTCGAAGCGGATCAGTGAACTGACGAGATCCACGACTTCGGCTTCGGCGCGACCCTGGCCTGGGGTTTCCTGTGTAGTTGGCACTCCACGTTCCTACCACCGCAGCAGCGGAAACGCTCAGGTGAGAGGGGCGATTTGGGCCGTGGCGGTTCATCGGTTAATCTTTTGCAGCACCCATGAAATGGGGGCAAGCAAGTCCGAGTGGCGGAATGGCAGACGCGCTAGCTTGAGGTGCTAGTGTCCTATTAACGGACGTGGGGGTTCAAGTCCCCCCTCGGACACTCTGAGTTGAGACAGACGAGAAGGCCCCGGTTCATCGAACCGGGGCCTTCTTCGTGAGAGGGCGAAGTTCGATGGGTGAAACAACGACGACGATCGATCCGGCGGATCTCGAGATCTGCCTGAAGGTTCTCGATCAGGCGGCGGAACTCGACGACGCGGATCCCGATTCCGTCACGGTCCAGCGCGCAGTCGGTCACCTCTTCAAGAAATTGAAGAAGCGCAGGCGGATCGCGGCCCGCGACGCCGTCTCCGAGGCCGACCGTCAGGTCGTCGCCGCCACCGCGACGGGTTCCCCCGATCGGATCGACGACGAGACCGCGGGCATCCCGCTCACGTCGAACGCCGACGGCGCATCCGCGGGCACCCTCATCCGACCCCGCCCGTGCTACATCTGCAAGCAGCGTTACACCCGGGTCGACGCCTTCTATCACCAGCTGTGCCCCGACTGCGCGGCCAAGAGCCGCGCCAAGCGGGACGCGCGCGCGGACCTCACCGGCCGCCGGGCACTGCTGACCGGCGGTCGCGCCAAGATCGGCATGTACATCGCCCTGCGGTTGCTCCGCGACGGAGCCCACACGACGATCACGACACGTTTCCCCAACGACGCCATCCGCCGGTTCAAGGCGATGGAGGACAGCAGCGAGTGGATCCACCGGCTGCGCGTCGTCGGTATCGATCTGCGCGACCCGGCGCAGGTCGTCGCGCTGGCCGACTCCGTTGCCGCGCAGGGCCCGCTGGACATCCTGATCAACAACGCCGCGCAGACGGTGCGACGCTCCCCCGGCGCCTACAGCGCGCTGGCGGACGCGGAGTCCGGGGCCCTTCCCTCGGGCGACCTGCCCGACGTCCTGACGTTCGGCAAGACGAGCGACGCCCACCCGGCGGCACTCGCCGGTTCACTGTCCGACGTGTCCGCAATGGCGGGCGCCGCACTGTCCCCCGACGCGGTGAGTTCGCTCGCACTGGTCGCGAAGTCGGCATCCCCAGATCGCATCGACCAGGGTCTCGCGATCGACGCCGGCGGACTCCTGCCCGACCTCGCGCACACGAACAGCTGGGTCCAGACGGTCGAGGAAGTCGACCCGATCGAGCTGCTCGAGGTGCAGTTGTGCAACTCGGTCGCCCCGTTCATCCTCGTGTCCCGGCTGCGGCCCGCGATGGCGGCGGCAGGCGCCCGCCGCAAGTACGTGGTGAACGTCTCCGCGATGGAGGGCCAGTTCAGCCGCGCCTACAAGGGTCCGGGGCATCCGCACACCAACATGGCGAAGGCCGCGCTGAACATGCTCACCCGCACCAGCGCCAAGGAGATGCTCGAGGACGGCATCCTCATGACTGCGGTGGACACCGGGTGGATCACCGACGAGCGGCCGCATTACACCAAGATGCGCCTGGCCGACGAGGGCTTCCATGCCCCTCTCGACCTGGTCGACGGTGCCGCCCGTGTCTACGACCCGATCGTCCAGGGCGAGCAGGGCGTCGATCTGCACGGCTGCTTCCTGAAGGACTACGAGCCCTCACCCTGGTGATCGAGCACCGCTCGGATCTCCGTACGAGAGCATCGACACAGCCGGAGCACACTCCGGCACGGGGATAATAGGGGTCGTACCGATACCTGCAAATGGAGGCGTTTCATGGCGATAGCCGTTGTCCACCGAGACAGCCCGGAAGGCCGGGCGGCCATCGTCCACGCCGCCCGTGAGGCTGTGCAACGACGGGAACAGCTGCTCGTCCTCCACGTCCTCGACGACGACCCCGGCCAGGACGCCGAGTCCGACCGGTCCGCCCTGCGCGCCGAGATCCAGGCCACGCTCGAGAGTGGCGGGGTCGGCGAGTCGTCGTGGGAGCTGCGCACCAACGAGCACGACGGTGATCAGGTGAGCGCTCTGCGCGCGCTGGTCGACAGCAGCGGCGCGGATCTGCTCGTCGTGGGTACCCGGCGCATGTCCCCGATCGGCAAGTTCCTCCTGGAACGATGGCTGCAACGCCTCCTTCTCGAGGTCGACATTCCGATCCTGGTGGTCAAGGAAGACGTGCGCGGCACCGCCTGAGCCCGTTACCCGGCGGACCCGGCCGGGCGACGCCTACGATGGCGTATGGGGGAAATTCGGATGTCAGGGGTGCATCGATGGGGAGCGTCTTCTACGAGGTCGTCGCCGACGCCACTGCCGTCGCACACCTGATCTTCATCCTCTACGTCGTGTGCGGTGGGTTTCTCGCCTGGCACTGGCCGCGCACCATCGCCCTCCACCTCGCCGCGGTGGCCTGGGGATTCACCGGCGTCCTCGTCGGCATCGACTGCCCGCTGACCCACCTGGAGAGCTGGGCCCGGGTCCGCGCCGGGCAGGACCCGCTCCCCTCGTCCGGGTTCATCTCCCACTACCTCACCGGGGTCGTCTACCCGGAATCCGCCGCGGGAGCGATCCAAACTCTCGTCGCGCTCGGTGTCGTCACCTCGTGGGTCGGCTACGTCGTCCTGCGGCTCCGCACCCGGGTACCCCTCGCACCCACCCACCCCGGTACCGGACTCTGAGCTCCCGCTTCCCTACCGCCGAGTAGGGTCGTGCCATGACAGACAACGCACGTGAATTGGATCTCGTCGTCTACGGGGCCACCGGCTTCGTCGGCAAACTTCTCGCCGACTATCTCGCACAGCACACTCCGGACGGCGTGCGGATCGCGCTCGCGGGGCGGACAGCCGCCAAACTCGAAGCGGTGCGGTCCGCGCTCGGTCCGCGCGCGGCGCAGTGGCCCGTCATCGTCGCGAACTCCGACGACGCCGCGTCGCTCGCAGCCCTCGCGGGACGCACCCGGGTGGTCGCGACGACGGTCGGGCCGTACGCCAAGTACGGACATGCCCTCGCCGCGGCATGCGCCGAGGCGGGCACCGACTACGTCGACCTCACCGGAGAGGTGCTGTTCGCCCGCGAGAGCATCGACGCCAACCACGATCGGGCCCGCGAGACCGGCGCCCGGATCGTCCACTCCTGCGGGTTCGACTCCATTCCGTCCGACCTCGGGGTGCACGTCCTGTACGAGAAGGTCCGGGAGGACGGCGCCGGCGAACTCACCGACACCACCCTGGTGGTCACGTCCGTGCGCGGCGGCGTCAGCGGCGGCACGATCGATTCGCTGCGCACACAGGTGGACGTGTCGAAGAAGAATCCGGCGTCGCGGCATCTCGCGGCGTCGCCGTACTCGCTGAGCCCCGACCGCTCGAAGGAACCGGACCTCGGCAAGCAGTCCGACATGAGCGTGGTCAACGGCGAGGACATCGCACCCGGCCTGAAGGGGTGGAAGGCCCCCTTCTTCATGGGTCCCTACAACACCCGGGTCGTGCGGCGCAGCAACGCGCTCCGCGACTGGGCCTACGGTCGGGAGTTCAAGTACCGCGAGGTCATGAACGTCGGAAGCTCCCCGATCACACCGGTGATCGCGGGTGCGGTGGCGGCCGGCCTCGGCGGGTTGATCGTCGGAATGGCCCTCCCGCCCACCCGGTACGTCCTCGACCGCGTTCTGCCCTCACCGGGCGACGGCCCCAGCGAAGAGGCGCAGCGCAAGGGCCACTTCACCATCGACGTGTACACGACCACCACCACGGGCGCGCGCTACACGTCGCGAGTGAAGGCGAAGGGCGATCCCGGATACAGCGCCACCGCGGTGATGCTCGGCGAATCCGCGCTGAGCCTCGTCCTCGGCGGCGACGCACTGCCGGATTCGGCCGGCGTCCTCACCCCCGCCACGGCACTCGGCGACGTCCTGGTGACACGGCTGCGCGACGCGGGCTTCGAGATCTCTGCGCGAAAACTGTGAGCGGTTGGGCGCGTGTGAAGATGACACGCGCCCACCCCTCCAGCTAGTGTCGAACCTTGTGCGCGGACGGCCGCGCATGCGACGAGAGATGTGGGAGTCCGAGTGAACGGCACGAGCGCGCAGGCAGGCCCCGCGGCCTCGCTCGCCCTCATGCCCTTCTGGCCCTCCCGCCGAGGCCATGCATACGACCAGGGATGTTGCTGACCAGCCTGCTCGCTGGTCTTTGCTGCCCTGACGGTTCGCTCTCTCGGTCGGAGTCTCGATGTTCAAGCTCTTGATTTTCACGCTGGTCGGCGTGGGTGCCCAGCTGGTCGACGGCGCTCTCGGCATGGCCTTCGGCGTGACTGCGACCACCCTGCTCGTGTTCAGCGGCGTCGGACCGGCACACGCCAGCGCAGCAGTGCATTTCGCCGAGGTCGGCACCACGCTCGCCTCCGGCGCGTCGCACTGGCGGTTCCGCAACATCGACTGGGCTCTCGTACTGCGCCTGGGTGTCCCCGGCGCCATCGGCGCGTTCCTCGGTGCGACGGTGCTGTCCCAGTTGTCGACGGCCGCCGCCGTCCCCGTGACGTCGACGATCCTGCTGGCGATCGGTGTGTACGTCCTGCTCCGCTTCTCCATCCGCCCTCCCGCCGTCAACGACGCCCGGACGTCGCCGCACACGGCGAAGTTCCTGTCACCGCTCGGCCTGTTCGGTGGATTCATCGACGCGAGCGGCGGCGGCGGCTGGGGGCCGATCACCACCAGCACGCTGCTCTCCCGCGGCAAGACCGCACCGCGCACCGTCATCGGTTCGGTCAGCGCGTCGGAGTTCCTGGTGTCCGCCGCGGCCAGCATCGGGTTCATCTTCGGTCTCGGCAGCGACTTCTTCGACAACATCCCCATCATCGCGGGGCTGGCGCTCGGCGGCATCATCGCCGCACCGCTCGCCGCCTGGCTCGTCAGCCGGGTGCCCGCAACCCTTCTGGGAACCGGTGTCGGCGGCATCATCATCATCACCAACGCGCAGAAGCTGTTCAAGACATTCGACGTCACCGGCGTCGCCGCCACCCTCGGGTACCTCGCTCTCGTTGCGGTGTGGGCCGGACTGCTGGTCGTCGCCTGGCGTCGTTCGCGTCTCAGCGCGGCAGAGGCCGCAGGCGATCTGCACCGGATCGACGCCGAGAACGACACGCCCGTCGAGTCGGAGGCCCCGTCCCTCGAGCCGTCCACCGGCGAGAAGGCCTGACCTCGCCTCCCGCCCCCACTTCGGGGCGAACCTCCGCAGGACATCCGGCCCACCTCATCCTTACCAGCGGGTAACATTGGGTGCGGTTCATGGCACCCGTCCGGTGCTCCAAGTGCGGAACAGTGAGGCATTTCATGACTGAGCGTGTTGAGGTCGGCGGTCTGCAGGTCGCGAAGGTGCTCTACGACTTCGTGAACGAGGAGGCGCTGCCGGGGACCGGGGTGGACGTCGACGGGTTCTGGTCGGGTGCGGCGAAGGTGATCGACGATCTGGCGCCGAAGAACAAGGCGCTGCTGTCCACCCGCGACGACCTGCAGGCCCGGATCGATGCCTGGCACCGCGACCGGGCCGGTGCCGTGATCGACCCGGCCGAGTACAGGGCGTTCCTGACCGAGATCGGGTATCTGGTGCCCGAACCGGCCCCGTTCGAGGTGTCCACGGCGAACGTGGACACCGAGATCACCGCCACCGCCGGCCCGCAGCTGGTGGTCCCGGTCCTCAACGCCCGCTTCGCGCTGAACGCCTCCAACGCGAGGTGGGGGTCGTTGTACGACGCCCTGTACGGCACCAACGCCATCCCCGACGACGGCGGCGCGGAGGCGGGCAGCTCCTACAACAAGGTCCGCGGCGACCGGGTCATCGCCTGGGCCCGCACCTTCCTCGACACCGCCGCCCCCCTCGCGACCGGGTCGCACGCCGACGCCGCCGCCTACACCGTCGACGGCACCGCCCTGACCGTGCAGCTCGCCGACGGCACGATCACCGGCCTCGCCGAGCCGGGCAAGTTCGTCGGCTACCTCGGCACCCCGGCCGCCCCGACCAGTGTGCTGCTGCGCAACCACGGGTTGCACGCGGAAATCCAGATCGACCCCACCTCCCCGATCGGCCAGACGGACGCGGCGGGCGTCAAGGATGTGGTGCTCGAATCCGCGGTCACCACCATCATGGACTTCGAGGACTCCGTCGCCGCCGTCGACGCCGACGACAAGGTGATCGGCTACCGCAACTGGCTCGGCCTCAACCGCGGGGACCTGACCGAGGAGATGACCAAGGGCGGCACGGCGTTCACCCGCCGGCTGAACCCGGACCGGGTCTACACCGCCCCGGACGGGTCCGAGCTCACCCTGCACGGGCGGTCGCTGCTGTTCGTCCGCAACGTCGGGCATTTGATGACCACCCCGGCGATCCTGCACGGCGACGGCACCGAAATCCCCGAGGGCATCCTCGACGCCCTGATCACCTCCCTGTGCGCCGTCCACGGGCTGTCCCGGTCCGAGCAGACCGGGCCGTTGGACAACTCCCGCACCGGGTCGATCTACATCGTCAAACCCAAGCAGCACGGCCCCGACGAGGTCGCGTTCACCACCGAACTGTTCGGCCGCGTCGAGCAGGTCCTCGGCCTGCCCGGCAACACCCTCAAGGTCGGCATCATGGACGAGGAACGCCGCACCACCGTCAACCTCGCCGCCTGCATCAAGGAAGCCAGTGAGCGGGTGGTGTTCATCAACACCGGGTTCCTCGACCGCACCGGCGACGAGATCCACACCTCGATGGAGGCCGGGCCGATGATCCGCAAGGCCGAGATGAAGAAGCAGACCTGGATCACCGCCTACGAGGACTGGAACGTCGATGTCGGTCTGGCCTGCGGGTTGCAGGGGCGGGCGCAGATCGGCAAGGGCATGTGGGCGATGACCGAGCTGATGGCCGAGATGCTCGAGCAGAAGATCGGCCACCCCAAGGCCGGCGCGAACACCGCGTGGGTGCCGTCCCCGACCGGGGCCACCCTGCACGCCACCCACTACCACCAGGTCGACGTCGTCGCCGTCCAGAACCGGCTCAAGGGCACCCGGCGGGCCACCCTCGACGAGATCCTCACCATCCCCCTCGCCCCCGACACCGACTGGTCCGAGGCCGAGAAGCAGGAAGAACTCGACAACAACTGCCAGTCCATCCTCGGGTACGTGGTCCGCTGGATCGACGCCGGCGTCGGCTGCTCCAAGGTCCCCGACATCCACGACGTCGCCCTGATGGAGGACCGCGCCACCCTCCGCATCTCGTCCCAGTTGCTGGCGAACTGGATCCGGCACGGTGTGGTCACCGCCGACCAGGTCGTGCAATCGCTGCAGCGGATGGCCCCGGTGGTGGACCGGCAGAACCAGGGCGATCCCACCTACCGGCCGCTGGCCCCGGACTTCGACACCAACATCGCCTTCCAGGCCGCGAAGGAACTCATCCTCGACGGCACCACCCAGCCCTCCGGCTACACCGAACCGATCCTGCACCGCCGCCGCCGCGAATACAAAGCAGCCAACGCCTGACAGACCAATCCCCACGTGAGTGGCGAAGCGTCCCGCGGGACGCTTCGCCACTCACGTATCAGGCCGGGGTGATCCTGCGCATCACTACACTGCGAGGGTCAACGTCGAACTCGTCGGACAGGGGCTGGAAAGCACGTGGGGCAGCATCGCGGCGAATCGCGCGCCAGGGGTATCAGCAGGGGGCCTTTGATCGTGCTCGGTCTCGTCGTCGTCCTCGTGCTGGGCGTGGTGGGCTGGTTCCAGTTGCGTGACCGGATCAACGACCAGGGAGTGGCTGCCGCGGGCGCCTGCGTCGAAGGCGAATCCGTGCTCGCGGTCGCGGCGGATCCCGATATCGCACCCCAGCTGCAGACTCTTGCCGACCATTTCACGGAGACGGCGCCGGTGATACGCGATCAGTGCGTGTCGGTGACGGTCACTGCCGTCGCATCCGACGCAGTGCGCGACGCCTTGTCCGCGGGACCGGACGGCCCGTGGGACGCAGCGGCCCTCGGACCTCGGCCCGCTCTGTGGATTCCGTCGAGCTCGCATTCCGTCAAGCAGGTGTCGGCAACCGGTGTCATCAGCGGCGAAGCGCGTCCCGTGGCGACCAGCCCGGTGGTGCTCGCGGTCCGGACGGCGTTCGCGAATGCGCCGGGCACGCCGGCGATCGACTGGAAGGACTTGCCGTCACTGCAGACCGGCCGCGATTCCCTCGCGGCTCTCGGTCTGCCGGGCTGGGGCAGCCTGGGCATGGCGCTCCCCGTCGGCCCCGGCGCCGAGAGTACGGAGATGGCAGTCGAGGCGGTCGCGGCCGCGGTCACGGGAAGCAGCACGGGTCCGGTGACGGAGGAGCAGGCACGTTCCGCTCCGGTCACGTCGGCACTCACCGGTCTGGCGCTCGGCTACGAGGCGTCGTCGGGGACGAAGCCCGCGACGACGCGGGAGGCACTCACCGCGCTGGCCGAGCAGGGCGATCCCGCGACCTCCGACGTCCACGCGGTCGCGGCTACCGAACAGCAGGTCTACCAGGCCCTGCGCGACGCACCCGGAGCCGACATCACCACATCGATGCCGAAAGGCCCGACACCCGTGGCAGATCACCCGGCGGCCGTCCTGGCCGGCCCATCCGTCGACGAGACGCAGAGCCGCGCCGCCGCGCAGTTCGCGGAGTTCGTCCGTCGACCCGAACAGGCGCAGGTCCTGGCCGACGCAGGATTCCGGGTCGAGGGACTGGCCCGCCCCGACGACACCGCGCTGGCCTTTCCCGGTTTCGAATCCACCCTGGTTCCCGCAGATGCGGCGGCTGCGGCCGAGCTGATGCACGTGATCCGGAATCCGATCACGCCCCGCACCTCCACCGTCCTGCTCGACGTTTCCAGCTCGATGGGTGAGCGCGAGGGAACGGCGACGCGCCTGGCGAACACGACAGCAGCGCTCGCAGCCCACGTCGACCGTGCTCCGGACTCGTCGAACCTCGGACTGTGGGAGTACAGCACGACGCTCGACGGGTCGCGGCCGTACACGACCGTGGTCGCGACCGGTCCGCTCTCGGCGGGCGGTTTCACCGAGGGCACCCGCAGGCAGGCCCTCGACGCCCGGCTCGCCAAGGCGACACCCGCCACCGGAACCTCGACGTACACGTCGCTCGAAGCTGCCTACAAGAGTGCGGTCGACGGATACACGCCGGGCCTCACCAATTCGGTGCTGCTCGTCACCGACGGCGCCAACGACGACTCCGTCGCGCGCGCGGATCTGCTGGCGGCCATCGCCGCGGCCTCGAGCACGTCGAAGCCGGTGCGCATCGACGTGGTGACGATCGGCGAGAATTCCGACCTCAACACGTTGCAGGCGTTGGCCGATCGCACCGGCGGGTCGCTGGAGAAGGTCGCGTCCTCGGACGGAGCGGCCTTGCCGACCGCGATCAGCAAGCTGCTGTCGTGACGAGGCTCCTGGTCTTCGCAGTCTTCCTCGCACTCGTCAGCTGGTGGCTCCATCGGCGACTCGTCCGGGCCATCGGGCTGGGCCGTCCCTGGTCGGTGGTCGTCGACGTGACCCTCGTGGTCCTGTGGGTTCTCGCGGTCGTCGGCGTCGGCAGCGGCGAAGCCTTCGACCCGGGATGGGCGCGTCCCCCGGGGTGGGTGGGCTGGGTGTGGCTCGGCGCGATGTTCTATCTGGTGCTCGGGCTTCTGCTGGTCGCACTGGTGTCACTGCTGACGCGCCTGTTCGGCCGCCTGCGCGGTACCGGAAACGGCGAACAGGTCGATCTGTCACGGCGGCGCGGCCTGCGCATCGCCACCGCCGTCGTCGTGGTGGGTGCCGTCGGCGCCGCCGGCTACGGGGTGTCGGAGGCCGCGCGGCCGCGGATCGTGCGGGTTCGGGTGCCGCTGAAACGTCTCCCCGCCGAGTTCGACGGTGTGCGTGTGGCGCTCGTGTCCGACCTCCACGTCGGCCCGGCGCGAGGAGTGGATTTCACTCGGCGTGTCGTCGACCTGGTGAACGCGGAGCAGCCGGATCTCGTCGCGATCGCGGGCGATCTGGTCGACGGGACCGTCGCGAAGGTATCGCCCGATCTGCAACCGCTCGGCGACGTCGAGGCCCCGCTCGGGGTGTTCGGTGTCAGCGGCAATCACGAGTTCTACGCCGACGACGGCGGCCGATGGCTGGACGTGTGGGACCGACTGGGCATCCGGACGCTGCGCAACGAGCGCGCGACGATCACCCGAGGCGGCGCCACTCTCGACATCGCGGGCATCCACGACTACTCCTCGCCCGCCCCGTACGAACCCGATCTATCCGCCGCGCTCGCCGGACGCGATCCGTCGACGTTCGTCGTGCTGCTCGCGCACGAACCGCGGCAGGCACTGGAAGCGTCCGACCTCGGTGTCGACCTGCAACTGTCGGGGCACACCCACGGCGGGCAGATGTGGCCGCTGGGTTATCTGGTGCCGCTGCAGCAGCCGTCGGTGACGGGACTGGACCGCATCGGGAACACCGTCCTGTACACCACTCGCGGTGTGGGCACGTGGGGTCCGCCCGTGCGCGTGGCCGCCCCACCGGAGATCACGATCCTCGAGCTGGTGCGCGAGGACTGAGCGAGCGATGCCCGACCCGCGTGAGCGGGCCGGGCATCGTCGGTGTCAGGCGCCTTCGAACGCGGAGATCGGCGGGCAGGAGCACACGAGGTTGCGGTCGCCGTGCGCGCCGTCGATGCGCCGGACCGCCGGCCACACCTTCGGCCGTGCCTTGCCGCGGGGGAACACCGCCGTCTCACGGGTGTAGGGGTGGTTCCACTCCGCTGCGAGGCATCCGGCCGTGTGCGGGGCGCCGCGCAACGGGTTGTCGTCCACCGGCCACTCCCCCGCACCCACGCGGTCGATCTCGGCGCGGATCGCGATCATCGCCTCGCAGAAGGCGTCGATCTCTTCGAGGTTCTCGCTCTCGGTGGGCTCCACCATCAGGGTGCCCGCCACCGGGAAGCTCATCGTCGGTGCGTGGAAACCGTAGTCGGCGAGGCGCTTTGCGACGTCGTCCACGGTCACACCGGTGTCCTTGGTGATCGGCCGGAGGTCGAGGATGCATTCGTGGGCCACCATTCCGCCCTCGCCGGTGTAGAGGACGGGGAAGTACTCGTCCAGGCGGCGCGCGATGTAGTTGGCCGAGGCGATGGCGGTCAGGCTTGCGCGACGCAGCCCGACGGCGCCCATCATCCGGATGTACGCCCACGTGATCGGCAGGATCGACGCACTGCCGTACGGGGCCGCCGAGATCGGTCCGGCGGTGCCGAGTTCGGGTGCGAGCGGATGTCCGGGCAGGAACGGCGTGAGGTGGGACCGCACACCGATCGGACCGACACCGGGGCCACCGCCACCGTGCGGGATGCAGAACGTCTTGTGCAGGTTGAGGTGGCTCACGTCGCCGCCGAACCGGCCGGGGCGGGCCAAGCCGACCAGGGCGTTGAGGTTGGCGCCGTCGACGTACACCTGGCCGCCGGCGTCGTGGACGGCCGCGCAGATGTCGGCGATCTCGTGCTCGTACACACCGTGTGTGGACGGGTAGGTGATCATGATCGCTGCGAGGCGCTCGGCATGGTCGGCGATCTTCGCCCGCAGGTCGTCCAGGTCCACGTCACCGTTCGGGCGGCACCCGACGACCTCGACGCGCATCCCGGCCATGACCGCGGATGCGGCGTTGGTGCCGTGGGCGCTCGACGGGATGAGGCAGGTGTCGCGGTGGTCGTCTCCGCGGCTGAGGTGGTAGTTGCGGATCGCGAGCAGCCCCGCGTACTCGCCCTGACTACCGGCATTCGGCTGCAGGCTGACCGCGTCGTAGCCGGTGACGGCGACGAGCCAGTTCTCGAGGTCCTTGATGATGCGGAGGATTCCCGGTGTGTCCCCGGTCGGCGCGAACGGGTGCAGTCCGGCGAACGCGGGCCAGGTGATCGCTTCCATCTCGGCGGTGGCATTGAGCTTCATCGTGCAGGAACCGAGCGGGATCATGCTGCGGTCGAGTGCGATGTCCTTGTCGGACAACGCCCGCAGGTAGCGCAGCATCGCCGTCTCGGTGCGGTACCGGGTGAACGCCTCGTGCTGCAGGTAGTCGGATCCGCGGAGCTGCGAGTCGGGGACGGACGTGCCCGCTTCCTCGGTCACGGCGCCTTCGCCGCCGAACGCCGCGAGCACGTGGGCGACGTCGTCGTCGGTGGTGGCTTCGTCGCACGCGATGGCGACGTGATCGGCGTCGACGAGCCGCAGGTTGATGCCGGCGTCCTTCGCCTTCGCCACCACGTCCGCCGCCCGGCCGTCGACTCGCACGAGAATCGTGTCGAAGAAGTGCTCGTGGACGACGACCGCCCCGGTCTTGCGGAGTGCGTCCGCCAGGGAGTGCGCCGTGTTCGCGACGCGCAGGGCAATCGCCTTGAGGCCCTCGGCGCCGTGGTAGCTGGCGTACATTGCCGCCAGAATCGCCAGCAGCACCTGTGCGGTGCAGATGTTCGACGTCGCCTTCTCACGGCGAATGTGCTGCTCCCGGGTCTGCAGCGCCAGCCGGTACGCCTTGTCACCGTCGGCGTCGACGGAGACGCCCACCAGACGGCCGGGGAGTTGACGTGCGTGCTTGGTGTGCACGGCGAGGTAGCCGGCGTGCGGGCCACCGAAGCCCATGGGGACACCGAACCGCTGGGTGGTGCCGAAGCAGGCGTCGGCCCCGATCTCGCCGGGCGGGGTGAGGAGGGTGAGCGCGAGCAGATCCGCCCCGACCGCGACCAGTGCGCCGCGCTCGTGGGCGGCGGCGATCACGTCGGTGTAGTCGACGATGCGGCCGGACCCGCCGGGCATCTGTGCGAGGACGCCGAAGAAGTCACCGTCCGGCAGGCCGGCGGACAGATCGGCCACCACGATCTCGATGCCGAGCGGCTCGGCCCGGGTCTCGACGACGGCCAGCGTCTGCGGGAACAGGTCGGCGTCGACGACGAACCGCGGGGACTTGCTCTTGCTCGCCCGGCGCAGCAGTGTCATCGCCTCGGCGGCGGCGGTGGCCTCGTCGAGCATCGACGAGTTGGCGACCTCCATGCCGGTCAGGTCGGCGACCATCGTCTGGAAGTTGAGGAGGGCTTCGAGGCGGCCCTGGCTGATCTCGGGCTGGTACGGCGTGTAGGCCGTGTACCAGGCCGGGTTCTCGATGATGTTCCGGATCAGGACCGGCGGGGTGAGGGTGTCGTAGTAGCCGAGACCGATCATGGACGTCGCCACGGTGTTCTGCGCGGCGAGTGCGGACAGTTCGGCGAGCGCTTCGTGCTCGGACACCGGTGCGGGCAGTGAGTCGAGGCCGTCGGCGATGCCGCCCGTGACCCCGTCCAGGATGACGGCGGGGACGGCCTTCGACGCGAGGTCGTCGAGCGAATCGGCTCCGACCAGCTCGAGGATGTGCGCGAGTTCCGCAGCGTTCGGGCCGACATGACGATCGGCGAATGTACGGCTTCCAGCGTCGATCACGACAACTCCCAAGCAGTTCGGAGGATCAGGACACGCCCCGCGTAGCGGAACGTCCCTCCCCCTCTGTCGCCTGCTCGAGTCGAGCGCCTGAGAGATTCGGTACCGTCGTTCACGTGTGAAGACGGCCCTTTCCCCGTGGGCGGGTGGGTGCTCCCACCGCTTTCCAGAGACGTCGGAGCCCGCACGGTCCTGTCTGCCTGAGAGATTGACGGGGAGGTGTTGCTCCTTCGGCGCCCGAACTCCCGCACACACGATGTTTCTGTGTTTGCAGTGCCCGGAACTCTCCCGCACGGCGTCGACGCACCGCCAGTCTATGTCACGGCTGCAGGTGGCGGCGCAGGCAGCGCCGCGCTCCGATGGATGCGGGCTAGCCCGTCTTGCGGCTCGCGCGGTTCTTGCGCCGCGACGCCAGTTCGTCCTCGGGGCTCTGCTCGCTCGCGCCGCCGTCCGCGCGCTCGGCCGGGAAATCGGCGATGGTGCCGGTCAGTTCGCGCATTGCACCGCTCACCGCGATACCGAAGACGCCCTGCCCGCCCTGGAGCAGATCGACGACCTCTTCGGGCGAGGTGCACTCGTAGACCGTGGTCCCGTCCGAGAAAAGTGTGATCTTGGCCAAGTCCCGCACTCCGCGCTTACGGAGGTGGTCGACGGCCACGCGGATGTTCTGCAAGGATATTCCGGTGTCGAGCAGACGCTTGACGATCTTGAGGACGAGGATGTCTTTGAACGAGTACAGCCGTTGGCTGCCCGAACCTGCTGCGCCGCGAATGGACGGCACGACGAGGGATGTGCGAGCCCAGTAATCGAGCTGGCGGTAGGTGATTCCCGCGATCTGGCAGGCGATGGGGACGCGGTATCCGACGAGGTCGTCGGGCACGGAATCGTCCGGGAAGAGGCCCGGTTGGATCTCCTCGGAGCTGAATTCGGACTCGGCAACGTTGTCGCCGGGCGCAAGATTCAGCGCATTCTCCTGCGGCCGATCTCCCACTGACTACTCCCTCTCGCATGTTGCACTGAACCCGACGATCAGTGCGCCTGTGACGCGCGTCGCCAGTGTCCGCGGCACAGCCGCAGCACATCGAGCGGCGCAAGCGCCACCAGTGACATCGAGCAAGTTCGTACCCTGAACCTACTCAGCGTACGCCCGATACAATCTGCAGGGCAGATAATCACTGCACCGAACGCTATGACTCCGAAGAGACGGGGTCAACGCAACGCGCCGGAAGAACCTCAACCGTTACTGCGCGCCCGAGGCTCTTCCGCAGGTGCAATCTAGCCGTCAGTGGCCTTGAAATCGTCCGGCGACACGGACTCGAGGAATTCTTTGAACTTCTCGACCTCGTCCTCGCGCTCGTCGGGCATGACCAGACCGGCCTCCGTGAGTACCGCCTCCTCGGCGAAGATCGGTACCCCGATCCGCAGTGCGATGGCGATGGAGTCGGACGGGCGGGCCGAGACGCGGGTGTTCTGGTCGAACACGAGGTCGGCGTAGAACGTGCCCTCGCGCAGGTCCACGATGCGAACTTCCTTCAGCGTGCGGCCGAAGGCTTCGATCAGGTTCTTGATCAGGTCGTGGGTCAGCGGACGCGCCGGCTCGACGCCCTGCTGTTCGAGTGCGATCGCGGTGGCCTCGGTCTGGCCGATCCAGATGGGCAGGTACCGCTCGCCGTCGGTTTCACGCAACAGCAGAACAGGTTGGTTTTGGGGCTGCTCGACACGAACTCCGATCACGTGCATTTCGCTCATCGCGTCTGCCTCCACCCTGCAATGGTCCGTCCGCGGCACACAATGCCGTACCAGGATTCTATTCGATTCGTGTCTGCTCTTCGACCGTACAGCCGTTCGAGCGCAGCGTCGTTGGGAAGTTGGGACGGTCGGCGAGCTCAGCTCACCGATCGAGCGCACCCCGGACTGCCGACTTCACCAGGCAGGTGTGCAACGTCAGAGACAGGGCCGCCAGTTCGCGCACCATCTCCTCGGCGCGATCACGTGCGCCGGCGTCGCGGCCCTTGGCGACGGGTCCGGCGATCTGCGCGACCAACCCGGCCTCGCGGTCGGCCGCCAGTTTGAACGCCCTCAGGTGCCGCACCTCGAGTCCGAATTCGGACATCGCCCTCGCGGTGCGCGCAAGGGTCACCGCGTCCTCGTCGAAGAACCCCGCCGGCCCGGGAACGACCAGCCCTCCGCGGGTCAGTTCGCCGAGGAACTTCTCGTCGATTCCCGCCCGGGAGATCAGGTCGTCGCGACTGATCCGCACCTCGCGGTCGGTGCGGAACTCCTCCGGGGACACCTCGCCCGGGGCCACGGTGAGCGCGCGCGGCCGGCGCGGCGACGAATCGCCTGCGCCGACCGTGGCCACACCTCTGTCGATGGCCTCGAGCTGCTCCTTGATGACCTTCAGCGGCAGATACTGATCACGCTGCGCAGTGAGGACGTAGCGCAGTCGTTCACAGTCGGCGATCGAGAAACGCCGATACCCCGAGGGTGTGCGCTGGGGGCTGATGAGACCCTCGGCTTCGAGGAATCGGATCTTCGAGATCGTCACATCAGGAAAATCGGGGCGCAGTCGATCCAGCACGGAGCCGATCGACATCCCCGATTGCGCCTGCTGCTGCCGCACCGCGGTCATTGGCTACCCGCACCAGCTGACGTCTCACCGATCTGCGAGCCACCGGCCGTGGTCCGGGGTCCGGTCAGGAAGACCAGTCGGAACTTGCCGATCTGGACCTCGTCACCGTTCGCCAGGACAGCCGAGTCGACCGGCTCGCGGTTGACGTAGGTGCCGTTGAGGCTGCCGACGTCGACCACCTGGAACTCGTCGTCCTCCTGGCGGAACTCCGCATGACGACGGCTGACGGTCACGTCGTCGAGGAAGATGTCGCTGTCGGGGTGCCGTCCTGCGGACGTCGTCGGCTGGTCGAGCAGGAAGCGCGACCCTGCGTTCGGTCCACGCTTGACGACGAGCAGAGCAGAGCCCGCGGGCAGTCCCTCCACACCCGACACCGGGGCTTCCGGAGCCTGGGTTGCCGAGGAGCTGTCGAGCTCATTGAGAAAGTCCGCGCGGAAGACCGACGTGGTTTCCGCCGGCGTCTCCCCATAGACCGCGTCGTTGCCGTTCTCGCTCACCGTTTCTCCTCCTAGTTCGATCATCCAGCAAGATTCGCTGGACTACGCAATGCCACTCGGTACTACATAATTCGGTTCCCGTGCACATTAACTTCTGTGCAAACTCCCACGATCACATTCAAACTACGGACCTGCGCCCCGACACGGCACATGCGTTCAACATCGACCGTACCCTGCGCACGCCGGTGCGTGTAGTGAGACAGGCCGCCAGCACATTACGAACCGGTATTCCGACAGCGGATTTTGTCCGGCAACCCCGTTTTCCGGGCTGTCGGCATCTTCCGAAACTATCCGATTACCGCTTCGCGTGTTGTCGGGAAATTATCCTGCCGTGATGTCTGCATAGCCGGCGGCGTCCAGCATTTCGGCCAGTGCCGCGTCGAGGGTCGCCTCGTCGTCGACGCCGAGGTCCACCAGCCACCCCTGCCCGTAGGGCGCGGAGTTCACGAGTTCCGGGTTGCCGTCCAGATCGGCATTGGCGGCAACGACTTTCGCCGTCAGCGGGGCGAAGATGTCGGAGACGCTCTTGGTGGATTCCACCTCGCCGAACGATTCGCCCGCCGTCACTGCCTCGTCGACCGCCGGAAGCTGGACGAACACGACGTCGCCGAGCTGGGACTGCGCGAAATCGGTGATGCCGACGCGTACCGTCGTGGGCCCCGTCCGCTCGACCCACTCGTGTTCGGCGGTGTACCGACGATCGGCGGGGATTTCGAGCTCACTCACAGTGGCTTCCTTTCGATGGCAATCCGCGGGCGGATGCGAAGATCAATTTCCGGGCTGAGCGTATTGGCGAGGTTTCGCCTCTCGCAAGGCGGAGATCGTGACCTGCTGCGATTGTTCGATCGTCAGCTGCCCGCCGCTGCGCGCGACCGTGTCGACCACCCCGCCGGGAATGTTCAGGGCCGCCGCGAGAGTGGGCGGATCGCCGATGGCGACCACCCCGTAGGGGGCGTTCACCTTCCGGCCGTCCACCGACACACCGCCGGCCGAACCGGACACCCAGGAGTCGACGCCGATCCGGACGGGCGGGCCGTCCGCCCCCTGGATCTGGACGGCTTCGGCACCGGCGGCACGCAATTCCTGCACGAGGTCGAGCAGAACCTCGGAGCCGACCCCCTTGTTGGGGTCGGTGACGCGCATCGTCACCCCGGGGCCGGTGGCCGGTGCGCTGCCGACCTGGATCGACAGCGCCGTCAACCGGGCCTGCGCCTCGTCGAGCGCCGCCCCGGAGCTGCCGCTCTGTTGCAACGTTGCCAAGGTCTGTTCCAGCGATGCGATCTCCTGCCGCAGGGCCGCCTCCCGTTGGTTCAGCGTGTCCAGGACGACCAGCAGATCCGCGGGGCTCGCCGAGTCGAGGGTGTCGCCGGACCCGGTGTTCTTCACCTGCGTCACGATCGCGATTCCCAGCCCGCCGAGCAGGAGCGCGGCGAGCAGGGCGAAGACGACGTGCGATCGCTGCGACGTCGCCGGTTCGTTCCCGTGGAGTTCGTGTCTGCCCTCGTGTCCGCTCACGTCGCGATCACGCCCCGAACAGACGTCGCCGGAGCGCGGCCGCGTTGCCGAAGATGCGGATGCCCAGCACGACGACGATCGCGGTGGACAGCTGGGTTCCCACACCGAGTTGGTCACCGAGCCACACGATCAGGGCCGCCACCAGGACGTTGAACACGAACGAGACGACGAACACCTTCGAGTCGAAGATCTCGTCGAGGTACGCGCGTAGTCCGCCGAACACCGCGTCGAGCGCGGCGACGACGGCGATGGGCAGGTAGGGCTGCACGGCGTCGGGCACTTGCGGGCTGAACACCACGCCCAGCACGATGCCCACGATCAGGGCGAGCACCCCGTAGATCGCGGATCCGCCCTTCAGTGCTGCCTTCATTCGTGTGACGCCTCCATTCGACTCCGCCGTTGTCATCGTGTTCCCACTTCCCGGGCTGCCCGCACTTCCCGCGCCGGGGCGGCGGGCAGGTGGAGATCGTCGGCCTCCGCCACCGCGAAGCCGATGCCGTACAACTGCGCCACGCTGGACATCCTGAGATAGGCGTCGCTCACCACGAATCCGGTCTGCATCGGCCCCTGCGGGCCGATTGCCGAGACCACGTACGGCGAGAACACCGGCTGATTGTCCACGAGCATCGCGCCACCCGCCTGGCGGATCGTCACCGACGGGCCGATCCGCACGTCGCCGACCGCGATGGCCTCGGCGCCGCTCGCCCACAGCGAATTGACCACCGACTGGAGGTCACGGTCGAGCACCACGGCCTTCCCCCCGACACTGCGCTGGGACGAGTCGGACAGGTTGGGCTTGGCCGCGGGATCCGTCAACGTCACGGTCAGGCCGGGACCGTGCACGGCCTCGACTCCGGCATCTCCCTCGAGTCCGCGAAGCTCGTCGAGCAGTGCCGCACCTCGGGCGTCGCCGGCCAGCGCGGTGGCGCGCGCGTCGTCGGTCTGCGTCGACAGCGTGTCCCGGGTGGCGGCGAGGGCGCCCGCCCGATCCTCGGCGTCCTGCACTTTGCTCAGGAGTTCGGACCGCACCTGCTCGGTGCCGGGGATACGTTCGGTGGCCTGCCGGTAGGCGACCGACAGCACGAGCCCCACGAGCAGCGCGCCGATCGCGATCCACACCTGCTGACCGACCCGCGTCTGTCGTGAATGTCCCTGCTCACGATCCTCGGCCGCACCCTCGTACCCGGGGTCCAGATGATCGTTCATCAGAGACCGCAGCAGGGACGGCACCGGATTCCTGCGAATGCCGGAATCTGTCCGTTTCATCAATGGCCCTCGCGTTCCTCGCCGCCCGGTCCTCGCACGGGAACGGTGCGCGCGACGGTCAGCGCGTTCACGGTGTAGAGCATTCCGGTCCACACGTACAGCACCGTGCCCCAGATCAGGAGCGCAGCGCCGAGCGGCTGCGCCACGGTCGCGATGCTCCAGTCACCGTGCGCCGCGAGGGTCATCGGCAGCGCGAACATCAGCAGGAACGTGGCACCTTTGCCGAGGTACATCACGTCGGGGGGTGGCAGACCGCGCCGTCGGTAGATCAACAGCGTGAGCGCGAGAACGGCGTCGCGGCCGATCAGGATGGCCGCCACCCACCACGGGATGAATCCACGCAGGACGAATGTCACCAGCGTCGTGACGACGTAGAGGCGATCGACGAAGGGGTCGAGCAGCGCGCCCAGCTTCGACGACTGGTCGAGGATCCGCGCGAGCTTGCCGTCGAGCCAGTCGGTGAAGCCGCTGATCATGAGGATCGCGAGCGCCCACCCATCGGAATGGGTGACGAGCAGCAGGTACACGAACAGCGGCACGCCGAGGAGTCGAACCACGCTCAGGAGGTTCGGGACGGTCACGATCCGGTCCGACCGCGCAGTGTCCCGGTCCACCGAATTCACCAAAATCTCCCCAGCGTCGAGTGCGGACCTGTCTTCGGGCGCTCGTCGCACCGCTCTCGCCACTCTTCCACAACCGGGTTGGTGTTCAGTCGATCGTCCCGTCCGTCCGACCGTGTCACTCGCCCGGCGCGAGCCCCGGTCGGGGTGGGGCCGGGACGCGCGCGACGGCGTCCGAGGTCAGACTTCCCAGGTACAGCCACCCGTCGTGCTCCCGCACACCTGTGATGGGGGAATAGCTGCCCTTCCCTCCGCGCAGGCTGTGCACGATCTCGCCGCGGTGATCGAGGGCGATCACCCAGCCGGTGTGCTCCGGATTCGGTTGCACCGACTCCGGCAGGTTCGCCGCGACGATGCGCAGCGTGGGGTAGGGCGCGAGCAGGTCGAGCAACCGCATCCGCGGACTGTAGAGCGCCACCCAGAACAGGCCGTCAGACGTCTGGGACGTCATGTTGTCCGGTATGCCGGGCAGATTCGCGGCCCACACCGACGTCCTGCCCTGCGACGGGCCGGTCAGGTCGACGCGGGAGATCTGGTACGAGCCGGTCTCGGCGACGAGGACGAACGATTCGTCCGAGGCCAGTCCCACGCCGTTGGCGAACTGCAGTCCCTCGGCCAGGAGGTCGGTCTCCCCCGTCCGCGGGTCCAGACGCAGCAGGCGGCCGGTCCCGCGGTGCTCGAGAAGGTCGTAGCGGTGGTCGGCGATCGTGAAGTGCGCCGAGGAGTCGGTGAAGTACACGATGCCGTCCCGGCCGACCGCCGAGTTGTTGCACGCCACGAGCGGACGCCCGGCCGCGGCGTCGGCGAGCACGTCGATGCGTCCCGTGTCGTCGACTCGCAGCACACCGCGCTCGGCGTCGCAGATCAGGAATCGGCCGTCGTCGAGTATCTCGACCCCGAGGGGCCGACCGTGGGTGTTCGCGAGTTCGGTGGCGTGTCCGCGGCTGTCGAACCGCCAGATCCGGCCGTCGTTGCCTCCGGTGACCACCCGGCCGTCGTGATCGACAGCAACGTCCTCCGGGCCTTCCCCGGTGGGGAGGGTCCAGCGATGCGCGTCGTCGAGCATCCCGTTGGGCGTGAGCACTCCCGTCTGAGGTGGTGGCGGCGGGGCGTGCCAGACGACGGGGTCGACACCGGTGCGGTCGAGCTTGCGGGCGAGAGACTCGAAGAAGGTCACGAACCGTGAGATTAGTCGCCTCCCCCTCGACGTGGTCTCGCTAACGCCAGGCGAAGACCGGCTGGTCGAAACCGTCGATCCGGGTGTGCCTGCCGTGCAGCGCGACCTCCCGGAACTGGTACACGACCGCGCCTGTCGGGGCGTGGACGAGGTGACGCCGGAACGGCCATTGGATCACCGGTTTCGACGATTCGGGGATCTCGACGAAGCGCGGCTCCGCGTCGATCTCGGGAACGCCCACCGAGAACACTTCCGCCACTTCCTCCCGATTGGGGACGAGCGACGTGATCGGCTGGTCCGACCACACGACGAACGGTGTGATGACGTACCCGGAGCGGGTGACGTAGTCGTCGAGCCTGCCGAGTACCGCGGACGGCTCCACGTCGAGGCCGAGTTCCTCGTGCAGCTCACGCCGGGCGGCGTCCTCGCCGGTCTCCCCCGGATCCACTCCGCCGCCGGGCAACGCGAACTGCCCCGGGTGCGCGCGCATCTTGCTCGGGCGCATGGTCAGCGGAACGGCCTGACCGTCGGCGCCGTCGTTCATCACGGCGATCACGACCGCCGCGGACCGCCGATTCGTCGGGTCCACGATCCGTGGTTCGAAGCGTGCCAGCGCGTCGGCGAGCCGTCCCCTGCTCAGTGCGTGCCCATTCACCATCACCCGACAGTATCGCCAGTCGCGGCGAAACCCACGCTCCGAACCCCCGCGTTTCGAACCCCGCGCCCGCCGTCAGTCGAGCAGCTGCTGCCTGATCTCGTTCTTGAGGACCTTCCCCAGTGTGGAACGAGGCAGATCGGGCCAGACCAGGATGTCCTTCGGGGTCTTCACGCTGCCGATGCGCGCTTTCACGAACGCCGTGAGTGCGTCGGCGTCGATCGGTGTTCCGGCTCGGGACTGGACGACGGCGACGACACGTTCGCCCCATTTCTCGTCGGGGAGCCCGATCACCCCGCAGTCCTGGATTCCGGGGTACGCCATGAGCGCCTGTTCCACTTCGACTGAATAGACGTTGAATCCGCCGGTGATGATCATGTCCTTGGCCCGGTCGACGATGTACAGGAAGTTGTCCTCGCCGAGGTACCCGATGTCGCCCGTGTGATGCCAGCCGTGCGCCGACGCCTCCTGCGTCGCAACGGGATTCTTGTAGTACCCCGTCATGACGAGCGAACTGCGCACCACCACTTCGCCGCGCTCACCGGAAGGTAGCAGCGTCCCCTGCCCGTCCATGATCGCGACGGTGACCAGCGGGGAGGGCCTGCCCGCGGAGCTCAGCCGGGCGGTCGCGACCGACCCGTCCGGATGGAAATGGTCTTTCGGCGCCATCGTCGCGATCATCATCGGCGCCTCGCTCTGCCCGAACAGCTGGGCCATCACCGGCCCGATGCGGGTCAGCGCTTCTTCGAGCCGGGTCGGCGAGATCGGCGCCGCGCCGTACCAGAAGCATTGCAGCGAACTCAGGTCCGTCGTCTCCAGGTCTGCGTGATCCAGCAGCATGTAGATCAGGGTCGGCGGAAGGAAGGTGTGGGTGACCCGGTCCCGGTCGATGTGCGCGAGGAACTGCCCCAGGTCGGGCGCGGGCATGATGACCACCTGCCCGCCGAGGGTGAGGATCGGGAAACACAGGACACCGGCCGCGTGCGTCAACGGCGCGAGGGCGAGGTAGACCGGTCTGCCGTCGAACGGGTAGCTCATCAGGGTCAGCGCAGCCATCGTCTCGATGTTCCGGCCGGTGAGCATCACCCCCTTCGGCTTCCCCGTCGTCCCGCCGGTGCCGACGATCAGCGCGAGGTCGTCGACGGGAGCGACGTCGAGACGTTCGGTGCCCAGCCAGTCGTCGAACGGGTGGGCGTACTCCTCGTCGCCGTCGAGACACACAAGGGTCGTCAGCAGCGGCAACTGCTGCCGGATCCGATCGACCAGGGGCGCGAACGCCTTCTGGAAGATCAGGCAGCGACAGTCGAAGAGGTCGAGCAGGTCCCGATTCTCCGCCGCCTCGTTCCGCGGGTTGATCGGGCACCACACCGCACCCGCCCGGCTGATCCCGAACACGCAGGAGAACGCGGCCGGGTCGTTGCCGGACAGGACGGCCACCTTGTCGCCCGCGCCGATCCCCGACCGTGCCAGCCCGGCCGCGACGCGCCGGCTCAGGTCCTGGACATCGGCGTACGTCAGTGTCCGGTCGCCCATCGTCAGGCACGGCGACGACGGACCGAGCGAGGCACCCTTGTCGAGGTAGTCGGTCAAGCGCATGGTGCGGTCCTCCTCGAAGTCGCGGCCGGGACGGTCAGCTCTGCACGGTGAGAACCGGCTCCATCACGAGACCGAAGCTGCGCAGGACTCCCAGGAGTTCGCGATGCCCGAACGCCTGGCACGCCGACGCGAGACCGGTTCGCTTCGGGGGTTGCTGCAACAGGGAGTACGCGGCGTACGCCTGCAGGAGCCCCGTCTGCTTGTAATTGCAGTTTCCGTGGATGATGCAGTGCGCCCGACCCAGCGGGCCCGACGCGTACACGGAGTCGAGCGACGTGTTGACGCGCGGGTTCTCCCTCGGCGGCATTCCCGCCTGCACGGAGCCGGCGATCTCCGCGAGCGCCGCGTCCTGCTCGTCCGCGGGAAGGGTCTTGATCTGCTCCTCGACCATCTTCTGCGTCGCGACGACACCCTCCATCACGGAACGGTCGAACACGCCGCCTGCCGCCTTCACGTTCGCCACCCGCGGATCGTCCTTGAACCACACGGGATGACAGGTGCCGCCCCACGGCAGCGCGAGGGCCATCTGGTGCTGCCCCGGCACCACGACCTCGAATGTGGTACCAGGGTCCCACTTCTGGTATCGGTTCTGTTCCAGGTAGTACCAGTCGGCCTTGAGGATCGTGAAGATCGTCTGCGTGGACGCGTAGGTGGGAAAACCCTTCCACAACACCAGGATGTCGAGAGTGTCCAACCCCGGCGTCTCCAGCGCGATGTTCGCGGCGATCTCACCCGTGGTGTACATCTGCGCGACGCCCGGAGACAGCAGCAGCTCCTTCTCCGCGAACTTGTCGCCGAACTTCGCCTGCACGTCCAGAACCCAGTCCTGCTCACCGGTCGTGTCGGTGTAGTGACAACCCGCGGCAAGAGCCGCCTCGACGACGACGGCACCGTGCTTGATGAACGGGCCGACCATGTTGCTGACAACCCGTGCACCGCTGAACAGTTCGGTCAGCGCCGGGACGGTGTGCTCCACCTCGACCACCTCGTGGTCGACGGTGTCCAGCCCGGGAATGCGGTCGAGCACTTCCTGGATCCGCTTCTTGTCCCGTCCCGCAGCGATGAACGGAATGTTGAACTCGCGCAGGTATTCACACACGAGCCGCCCGGTGTAACCGGAGACTCCGTAGACGATGACGGGCTTCTTGTCGGTCATGACGCGCCTTTCAGAATGGGAGAAAAGTCCGGGGAGATCGGTTACATGCCCATGCCACCGTCGACCGGCAGGCCGATCCCGGTGACGAAGCGAGCGGCGTCGGAGGCCAGGAAGACGACGGTGTCGGCGATGTCCGCGACCTCGCCGAGCCGCCCGAGCGGAGTCAGGCCGATCACGTCGGCGACCGCGGCGTCGGCGCTGGGCCACAGCCCGAGCCTCTCCATGTCGGCAGCCAGCCCGAGTCCCATCTCCGTGGCGACCAGCCCGGGGTACACGCAGTTCACGCGGACGCCGTACCCCAGCTTGCCGGCCTCCTGGGCCGCGACCCTGGTCAGCCGGTCGACGGCCGACTTGGTGGCGGAGTACCCGGCGATGCCCGGGAACGGGATCGTCGCGGCCACCGAGGAGACGTTGACGATCGCCCCGCCCGCTCCCGCCGCGCCTCCGGGACGCATGGCGCGCAGACCGTGTTTCAGGCCGAGTGCGACACCGAGAATGTTGACGTCGCACATCCGGCGAATGTCGGCGGGGTCGATGTCGACCACGAGGGACGAGATCTCGATGCCCGCGTTGTTGACGAGGAGGTCGAATCCGCCGAGTTGCTCCACGGTCGCAGCGACGGCACGCTCCCAGTTGCCGTCGTCGGTGACGTCGAGTTTCACGAATCCGGTGGCGGCACCGGACTTCCCGACGGAGTCGGCAGTCGCGCGACCTTCCTCCTCGAGGACGTCGCCGATCACGACCGCCGCACCGGCGTCGGCGAGGGCGGCAGCCATACCGGCGCCCAACCCCTTCGCACCACCGGTGACCAGCGCTTTCCGTCCTGCAAGATCACTCACGCTCATTCCGACCTGCCTTCGTACGAGACGATTCGCGGAAACCACGTCACGAGATCGAGTCCGCAATGTGGCGTGGATCACAGAGTATTCGAGTTTGGACGACTGTCAAGAATTCTCTTGACGACTGTCAAGTTTTTGTTACACAGTCGTCAAGGAACGCGGGCTAGACTGATGCACACCGCGCTGGACCATGTGAGCCGAACAGGAAGAATGCCGTGACACCCGTCGCCGAGAAGAACGCCGATCGGGTCTCGCGCCGCCAGGTCGACAAATTCGCCGAGCGCCGGGATCAGCTCGCCGAGGCCGCGTTGCAGACGCTCTCGGAACTCGGCTACGCCCGCACCAGCCTCCGGGAGATCGCCCAGAACTCCGAGTTCTCCCACGGCGTCCTGCACTACTACTTCAGCGACAAGGTCGATCTGATCACGCACTGCGTGCGGCACTACAAGGCCCGGTGCGTCACGCGATACGACGGCGTGGTCGCCACAGCGCACACTCCCGAGGAGTTGAAGGCAGGATTCGGCCGGGTGCTGGTGGATTCGCTCCGCGACGAGGCCACCATGCATCGCCTCTGGTACGACCTGCGCTCGCAGTCGCTGTTCGAGGAGTCGTTCCGCGCAGACGTCGCGGCGATCGACAAGAGTCTCGAAGACATGATCTGGCGCATCGTGTCCCGGTACGCGGAATTGGCGGGGCGCACGATCACCATCGCCCCGGCCACCATGTACGCGGTCTTCGACGGACTGTTCCAGCAGAGCCTCGGACGGCATCTGTCGGGCGACGACACCGCGGCGGACAGCCTCGCGGACAACGTCGATCAGGTACTGGCGCTCGTCATTCCGGCACGGTAGGGCAGGTCACCTTTCCGCGGCGGCCTTGATCCGCTGTGCGAAAGCGGGTGCGTCCTTCCGGGCCGCTCGAAGGGCGAGAGGTGCGATCAGCTTTCCGATTCCGTGACCCTCCAGCACGTTGAAGATCGTCACCTTGGTGCCTGCGCCCGAGGGTTCGAGGTCGTAACCACCCTCTTTCGCGGTGATGGAATTCTTCGAACGCTCCGCCCAGCGAATCTTCCGTGGCACCTCGAATTCGGTGATCTCGAACTCCCGCTTCGTGGTCATCCCGGCGTCCTTGACGGTGCTGACGAAGATGGTGCCGACACCCGGCGGACCGTCCGTCTTCTTCACGATCTCCTGCACCCGGGGACTGAAGTCCCGGTCGTTGACCCCGGCAGCGAGGTACTCGAACACTTCCTCGACGGGGCGGTTGATCACAACAGTGCCTTCGAACCGTCCAGCCATGCCAGCCTCCCGTTTCCGTGATCTGCCGGGTTCCGACAGTACTCGCGACGCAGTCGCGGCGCGGTCACATCGCCGCCGGGCTGACGGTCATAGAAGTGACGGCGCGCAACGCGGCGTCTTCCCACACGGACCCTGAGCACAGGAAGGCTTGGACATGAACATCCCGGTCAGCGACACCTCCCGGGTCGGGCGATCGACCCCGGCACGCCCGTTTCTCTCCACCGCTCGCGGCACACTCACGCTGACGCTGTTGTGCGCCGTGGCATTTCTCGACTTCGTCGACGCATCCATCGTCAACATCGCCCTGCCCGACATGCGCAGCGACCTGGACATCTCGGTTCAGGAACTGCAATGGGTCCCGAGCGCGTACCTCCTCACCTACGGCGGATTCATGCTGCTCGGCGGCCGCCTGGCCGACCTGCTCGGTCGCCGTCGTGTGCTCGTCACCGGCACCGTCGTGATCGGGCTGTCGTCGTTGATCGGCGGGTTCGCCGGGAGCGCGGAAGTCCTGATCGGGGCGCGACTCGCCCAGGGTGTCGGTGCGGCACTGATGCTTCCGGCTGCGCTGTCGATTCTGACGACGACATTCGAGGAGGGCCCCGAACGGCATACCGCGCTCGGCGTCTGGGCCGGAGTGGGTGGTCTCGCTTCCGCCGTCGGTGTTTTTCTCGGCGGCGTGCTCACCGAGGGGCCGGGCTGGCGATGGGTGCTGTTCGTCAACCCTGTCGCGTGCGCGCTCGTGCTTCCGGCGGTCTTCGCGCTCATTCCCGGCGACCGGCGCCGCGCCCGGTTCGCGGACTTCGACGTCGCGGGCAGTGTGCTCGGCACCGGCGGGATGCTGTTGCTCGTCTACGCCCTGGTGACGGCACCCGACCAGGGATGGGGCACCGCCCGCACGATCGCCGGGTTCGTCGGTGCCTTCGTGCTGATCGTGGCGTTCGTGATCAACGAGCAGCGCAGCCCGCACCCCCTGCTGCCGCTGTCGATCTTCCGCGTCAAAGGTCTGGCCGCCGCGAATGTCACGGGGCTGATCGCCTTTGCGGGTCTCATCGCGATGTTCTTCTTCCTGACTCTCTACATGCAGAACGTTCTCGGCTACTCCCCCATCCAGACCGGTGCGGCCTACCTCCCGCTCTGCCTGGGTGTCGGTGTCGCCGCCGGGATTTCCTCCCAGGTGCTCACCCGGACCGGAACCCGTCCCGTCGTCGTCGCGGGAGCGCTGGTGGCCTCCGCCGGCCTCTACCTCCTGTCCCGGATCCCCGTCGACGGCTCCTATCTCAGCGATCTACTGCCCGGGCTGATGATCGTGTCGTTCGGTCTCGGCGCCGTCTTCGTCGGCGTCACGACCGCAGCCAACGCCGGTGTGCCTGCCGGCGAGGCAGGGCTCGCGGCAGCGTTGCTGAACGCCTCACAGCAAGTCGGCAGCGCACTCGGTCTCGCGATCTTCGCCGCGATCGCCACGTCACATTCACAGCATCTGCTCGCAGCGAATTCGCCTGTGCCCGAGGCACTCACCCTCGGCTTCCAGCGAGCGCTGCTGACCGGCAGCATCTTCCTCGTCGCCGCGGCCCTGATCGGCCTGCGCACCGGCAACGCACACGGAGACGTCGAGCACCGCACGAACTGACCCCGGTGGGCTCGTCAGTCGAGGTTCTCGACGACGAGCCCGGCGAGGCGCTCGCGGTCGGCGAGGATGTCGATCTCGACGATCTTGCCGCGCCGGATCGTGACGCCCATGACCGACAGCAGCTGCCCGTCGGAGATCGCGACCACTCCTGCGGCACCGTTGACGAGCGCCGGATGCGCGAATCGAGCCAGCCGGGCGAACCCGAGGACCCGGCCCGCGACCGTCTCCGAGCCGCGCACCATCGTGGAGGCTCCCGCCGGCAACGCTCCGGTATCGGCGCGGAGCACGACATCCGGATCGAGCACGGCCACGAGCGCGTCGAAGTCGCCGCTCCTCGCGGCCGCCAGGAACGCGTCGACGACCGCACGCTGGCGGACCGGATCGGTGTCGGGAACGGGGGCTCCCTGCAGACGCCGGCGTGCGCGGCTGGCCAGTTGCCGGGCGGCCGCCGGGGTTCGCTCCACGATCGGGGCGATGTCCTCGAAGGGCACCGCGAACATGTCGTGCAGCACGAATGCCAGTCGCTCCGCAGGAGTGAGCGTGCCGAGGACCACGAGCAGCGCGAGACCGACCGAATCGGCGAGCACCGCCTCGTGTTCGGGGTCACTGCCATCCGCCCGGGTCACGATCGGGTCGGGCACTGCCGCATCCAGGGGATCTTCCCGCCGTGACCTGCGGGACTGCAGCATGTTCAGGCACACCCGTGCCACTACCGTCGTCAGCCAGCCGGCCAGGTTCTCGACGGTGCGGGCGTCGGTGCGGCTCAGTCGCAGCCAGGATTCCTGCACGGCGTCCTCGGCCTCGCCGATCGAGCCGAGCATCCGGTAGGCCACCGCCCGCAGGTGTGTGCGATGGGCCTCGAACTGCTGCGCCAACATGTCGTTCTCGTTCATCGGTCGCGTCCTTCCGTCGCGGTCTGTCAACTGTGTGACCGGCGAAACGCGGCCGATGTGACGGCGGGTGCGTCGTCCGTCGCCCTGTGATGCGCGTAGTGCATCCAGTTTCCCTGGTTCCGCTGTCCGATATCGCCGTGGTTAACTGAAATGACGCTCACAGTCTCTGAAGGGCTGGACGGCATGTGGAAAGCACAGCAGGTCGGACGTCTGTTTCTCGTCTCGGTGCTCGCGGCTCTGGCCGTGTGCGGAGTGGGCGCCACCGCGTCGGCGCATTCCCCGACAGTGACGGGGAAGGTCGTCGCGCCGACTTTCTCCCCCGCGAGCGGGCAGGTCGTCGGCATCGCGCATCCTGTCGTCGTCCGGTTCGCGTCACCGGTGTCCGATCGCGCGCTCGCCGAGCGTGGTGTCCAGATCACCCCCTCGAAACCTGTGCCCGGGCAGTTCTCCTGGATCGACGACCGCACCGTGGAGTGGACCCCGGACCGGTTCTGGCCGGCCGACACCCGGGTGACCGTCGAGGCGGCGGGCGCGAGGTCGCAGTTCCAGGTCGGTGACGCACTCGTCGCCGTCGCGAACACGACGACGCACCAGTTCACGGTCAGCATCAACGATCAAGTCGTGCAGACCATGCCGGCGTCGATGGGCAAACCCGGATACGAGACACCGCTCGGGACGTTCCCCGTCATCGAGCAGTTCCGCGACATGATCATGGATTCGTCGACGTACGGCGTCCCGATCGATGACGAGGAGGGCTACCGCCTCTACGTCGAGTACGCCACCCGCATCACGTGGGGCGGGATCTTCGTGCATGCCGCACCGTGGTCGGTGAACTCGCAGGGCTTCGAGAACGTCAGCCACGGCTGCATCAATCTCAGCACCGAGAACGCACGGTGGTTCTACGACAACGCCAAGATCGGCGATCCGGTCATCGTCACGGATTGAGTCCCGCACGGGGTCGGAGACACCCGAATGCGCGGGGCCGGAGACACAGAAAAGGCGGTTTCCCGTTTCCGGGAAACCGCCTTCGCTGATCATCTGGTCGGGCTGACAGGATTTGAACCTGCGACCACTTGACCCCCAGTCAAGTGCGCTACCAAGCTGCGCCACAGCCCGTCCACACCCTCGTTCAGGTGCTCGATGAGATTACATCAGGGGCAGTCCGTAACGCTAATCGCCTGGTCAGAGCGCATTCTGTCGGATCAACGATTTCGCCGCTCACGCTTTTCCCGCACCCGCACCGAGATGCGGACGGGGCTGCCGTCGAAATTGAACTCCTCGCGCAGACGCCGCTCCAGGAACCGGCGGTAGCCCGCCTCCAGGAACCCAGTCGTGAACAGCACGAACGTCGGCGGACGTGTTCCGGCCTGCGTGGCGAACATCACGCGAGGCAGCCGGCCACCGCGCATCGGCGGCGGCGTCGCGGCGACGACTTCCTTGAGCCAGGTATTGAGCCGGCCCGTGGGAATGCGCTTGTCCCAGGACTCCAGTGCGGTGTCCAGGGCGGGGACGAGCTTTTGCACCGCGCGCCCCGTCTGCGCCGAGATGTTGACGCGCTGCGCCCACGGCACCCGCACCAGGTCCCGATCGACTTCCCGGTCGAGCTGGAGGCGCCGGTCCTCGTCGACGAGATCCCACTTGTTGAACGCGATGACGAGGGCCCGGCCGGCGTCGGCCACCATGCTCAGCACGCGCAGGTCCTGCTCCGAGATCGGCTCGGATGCGTCGATCAGCAGAATCGCGACCTCGGCGGCCTCGATCGCGCTCTTCGTCCGCAGCGACGCGTAGAACTCGGCGCCGCTGGCGTGGCTGACCCGCTTGCGCAGACCGGCGGTGTCCACGAAACGCCACGGCCTGCCGCCGAGCTCCACGATCGAGTCGACCGGATCGACGGTGGTGCCCGCGACGTTGTGGACCACCGAACGCTCGTCGCCCGACAGCTTGTTCAGCAGGCTCGACTTCCCGACGTTCGGCTTCCCGACCAGAGCCACGCGTCGCGGCCCACCGCCAGGAATGCCTTCACGCGGGGTCTCCGGGAGTGCGGCGAGCACCTCGTCGAGGAGATCGCCGGTACCGCGGCCGTGCGTGGCGCTCACCGAGTGCGGCTGTCCGAGACCGAGCGACCACAGTGCGGCCACCTCGGATTCGGTGCGGCCGTCGTCCACCTTGTTGGCCACCAGCAGAACCGGGGTCTTGGACCGGCGCAGCACCTTGGCCACGGCCTCGTCCGTTGCGGTGGCGCCGACGACGGCGTCGACGACGAGGAGGATCGCGTCCGCGGTCTGCATCGCCAGTTCCGCCTGCCGGGCCACCGATTGCTGCAGGCCCTTGGCGTCGGGTTCCCAGCCGCCGGTGTCCTGCACCATGAAGCGGCGGCCACTCCAGTTCGCCTCGTACGAGACGCGGTCCCGGGTGACACCGGGAATGTCCTCGACCACGGCCTCGCGTCGGCCGATGATCCGGTTGACGAGCGTCGACTTGCCGACGTTCGGGCGCCCGACCACTGCGAGGGTGGGAACCGGGACGTGGGACTCTCCGTCGCCGCCGTCTTCGAGGTCCAGGACCTCCCAGTCGGATTCCTCACTCCAGGTGCCGTCGCCTGCGAACTCGGTGGTGAATTGTTCGGTCACTGCCCTGCTCCAGTTCTTTCGCTTACCACCAGCAGCAACCTGCCGATCACGTCGTCGATTCCGAGTTCGCTGGTGTCGACCAGCACGGAATCGTCGGCCGGCCGCAGCGGCGACACGGCGCGCGTGGAGTCGAGGTGGTCACGACGCTGCACGTCGGCCAGCACGGCCGCGTAGTCGTCGCCTCGTCCTTCCGCGAGATTCTGCGCATTCCTGCGCTGGGCCCGGGCTTCCGCCGAGGCGGTCAGGTAGATCTTCACGTCGGCGTCCGGGATCACGACGGTGCCGATGTCCCGGCCCTCGACGACGATCCGTTCGGCCTCGCCCGCGAGACGGCGCTGCGCCGCGACGAGCAGTTCACGCACGGCGGGAACGGCGGAGACCGCCGAGACGGCCTTGGTCACCGCGTCGCCGCGGATCTCCTCCCCCACGTCCTCCCCGTCGAGCAGGACCTGCTCGCCCGACGGGTCGGTGCCGATCGACCACGGCAGACCGGCGGTCGCGTCGGCGATCGCTGCGGGATCGGTGAGGTCCACGCCCTTGCGCAGCGCATGCAGCGTCGCGATCCGGTACATGGCGCCGGTGTCGAGGTACCGGGCATCGAGCCGCTGCGCGAGCATCCGCGAGACGCTCGACTTCCCGGTTCCGGACGGGCCGTCCATCGCGACGACCAGCGACGACGTACTCACAGGCCCACCGCCCCGTAGAGACCGCCGACCTCGCCTCGACCGAGTACGCGGAGCGTGCCGGGACGCTGGTCGCCGAGAGCGACGGCGCCGATGTCCGTCCGGACGAGCCGGATGACGGGGTGTCCCACGGCCTCGAACAGGCGGCGCACGATGTGCTTGCGGCCTTCGTGCAGGGTGACGCGGACGAGGGACTTGCCCTCGTTGATGTCGAGGAGCGTAAACGTGTCGACCTTCGCCGGTCCGTCGTCGAGCTCGACACCCTCCTTGAGCTTCTTGCCGACACCGCGTTCGAGGGCACCCGACACGGTCGCCAGGTATGTCTTCGACACCTCGAAGGACGGGTGCATCAGCCGGTGCGCCAGGTCACCGTCGTTGGTGAGCAGCAGCAGTCCCTCGGTGTCGGCGTCCAGTCGACCGACGTGGAACAACCGCTGACCTGCGGCGACCCGCTCGGAGACGATGTCGCCGACGCACGGGCGACCCAGGTCGTCCGACATCGTCGACTGCCAGCCGCGGGGCTTGTTCAGCGCGAGGTGGACCAGGTCCTTCTGCACCACGACGCGGACCCCGTCCACGCGCACCACCGCGTTCTCGGGGTCGATGCGCAGGCCCTGCTCGATGACGATGCGGCCGTCGACCTCGACGCGACCCTGCGAGATCAGTTCCTCGGCCGCACGGCGCGACGCGACGCCGGCCTGGGCGAGAACCTTCTGCAGTCGCATGCCGTCGCCCTGCGGCGGGCCGGCGGGCCGATCGGCGGCGTCGGCGTACTGGTGCCGGGCCGGCTTGGCGTTGCTGATCTTGGGCGCGTGGGCCTGGGCGCGCTGCGGCTTGGCCGACTTGGGCTTGCCGCGTTTGTTCTTCGCAGCCGCGGAGTCGGGCCTGCCCGACTTGCCCTTGACGGCGTCCGACCTGGTCGGACGCCGATCGGTCTCGGAGCGGCTCGGTCGCCCTCCGGCCTCCGACCTGTCCGAGCGACCCCCGGTCTCCGACCTGGTGGGGCGCTGCTTCTTGTTGTTGCGATCCGGTGTGCCATCTCGGCGAGCGGGTTTCTTCACTTTTGTACTATCCCTGTCAGTCTTCGGTGTCCAGCCCGGTGTCCAACTCTTCTGTGGAAGCCGTAGCTTTATTCATTCTCGCAAATCGTGGGTCAGATTCCAGACTGTCACTGATGTCATCTATCAGATCCACGTCCGGCAACAGCGGGGCCAAGGCGGGAAGATCGGCGAGAGACGCCAAGCCGAGCCGTTCCAGGAAGAGCTCCGTCGTCGAATACTGCGTGGCGTTGGTATCGGGATCGACGCCGGCTTCGGCGATCAATCCGCGAGCGAGAAGTGTGCGCACCACACCATCCACGTTGACGCCGCGCACCGCACTGATCCGTGCGCGGGTCAACGGTTGACGGTATGCCACCACGGCCAGAGTTTCCAAAGCCGCCCTCGTCAGTCTGGACCGGGCACCGTCGAGCAGGAGACGTTCCACGTAGGGCGCGTACGCGGTGCGCGTGTAGAGACGCCAACCGTCACCGGCATATCGGAGGTCCATCCCGCTTCCACGGGCGGTGAGCTCGGCGGACATGCGGTTCAGCACGTCCGTGATGCGATTCACAGAAGCGCCGGTCGCGGAGGCGAGCTGTTCGGCTCCGGCGGGAGAGTCGACGATCAGCAGCAGCGACTCGAGAACGGCTTCGAGTTCGGTGTCCGACAGCTCGGGTTCTGCGTCGACGGCGCCCTGGTCGTCCGACTCGTCGAACGGGGCCGAACTCATCCGTAATCCTCCTCGGTCACCGGGGCGTGTGTGCCCTCCCCGGTCCAGCTCACCAGCAATTCCCCGAGCGGCTCGGGCTGTTCGAACAACACCGACTGCTCGCGATACAGCTCGAGCAGCGCGAGGAATCTTGCCACGATCAGGGTGGTCACTTCGCACTCCGAAACCAGGTCGCCGAAGGTCGCCCACTCCCCGGCCCCGCGTTCGCGGAGCAGTTCCAGCATCCGCGCCGCCTGTTCCGGCACCGACACCGCGTGCATGTCGTGCAGATGGTCCAGTCCCACGGTGGGCTTCGGGCGGGGTGTGAACACGGTCGCGGCGATCTCCGCGAACCGCTGCGGGTCGACACCGAGCAGCACTTCCGGCAGCAACTGGGTGAACTGGTCCTCCAGTGCCGCCGACCGCGGGTACCGGCGCAGCGCGGCCGCCTCGAGCTCGCCGAACAGTTGCGCCACCTGCTTGTACGCGCGGTACTGCAGCAGCCGGGCGAACAGCAGGTCGCGCGCCTCGAGGAGCGCGAGATCCTCGGCGTCCTCCACCTGCCCCGCGGGGAGCAGACGGGCCGCCTTCAGGTCGAGCAGCGTCGCCGCGACCACCAGGAATTCGGTGGTCTGATCGAGACCCATCTCCGCGCCCAGCGTGCGGGTGTAGGCGATGAAGTCGTCCGTCACCTGGTGCAACGCGACTTCCGTGACGTCCAGCTGTCGCTGGTTGATCAGGGTGAGGAGCAGGTCGAACGGTCCCTCGAAATTCCGCAGCGTCACCCGGAAGCCGGGCTTGACCGCGGGCGCCTGCTGATCGTCGGCATGCGATACCTGGGTCTGCGGTGGAGCCGAAATGTCTTGCGTATTCACCACTTACCGGCCGGACCGGTGTATGACCTCGCGTGCCAGAGCACGGTACGCCTCGGCGCCGGTCGATTTCGGCGCCCAGGTGGTGATCGGCTCCCCGGCGACCGAGGTCTCCGGGAAGCGCACGGTGCGGTTGATCACGGTGTCGTAGACGAGATCCCCGAACACCTCCACCACACGGGCCATCACCTCACGCGCGTGCAGGGTGCGCGAGTCGAACATCGTGACGACGATGCCGGCGAGTTCGAGCCGCGGGTTGAGCCGGTCGTGAACCTTCTCGACCGTGTCGTTGAGCAGCGCCAGGCCGCGCAGGCTGAAGTACTCGCATTCCATCGGGATGATCACCGAGTCCGCGCAGGCAAGCGCGTTCACCGTGAGCAGACCGAGGGAAGGCTGGCAGTCGATCAGGACGTAGTCGTACCGGTCGAGCACCGGATGCAGCACACGTCCGAGCGTCTGTTCCCGCCCGACCTCGGTGACGAGCTGGATCTCCGCCGCCGACAGGTCGATGTTACTCGGCAGGAGGTCGAGGCCCTCGACACGTGTCCGCATCAGGACGTCATCGATCGCGACACGGGGCTCGACGAGCAGATTGTGGACGGTCAGTTCGAGGTCGTGGTGGGCGACGCCGAGGCCCGCGGACAGCGCCCCCTGGGGATCGAGGTCGACGAGCAGGACACGGCGGCCAAACTCGGCCAGCGACGCTCCCAGGTTGATCGTCGACGTCGTCTTGCCGACGCCACCCTTCTGGTTGCACATCGCGATGATCTTTGCCGGGCCGTGCGAGGGCAACGGGGCCGGTTCCGGCACCTCGCGCGTCGGCCGCCCCGTGGGGCCGAGCTCTTCCTCCACGACCACGGCAGTGTCCTCGAACAAGGCTGCGGATTCGGTTTGCCGCACGAACATGTCGCCCTCCTGTTGCGAGTGCTCTGACTCCGCCGCTGGCGGCTGCGGTGTCACCACGGTCCGATGATCCCCTGTTCTCTCGATGATCGCTGCCGATCCCACATCGTTATACGAACGCTACCGCCTCGTACCGTGAATTTTCCCCTCGACACGCTTTCCGTCACCTCGCCCGAGGGTGCGCTCCGGCCCACACCTCGCGTAGCGCACCCACTGTCACCAGCGTATATATCTGGGTGGTCGTCACCGAGGCATGTCCCAGCAGCTCCTGGACGACACGGACGTCGGCGCCGCCGTCGAGCAGGTGCGTCGCAAACGAGTGACGGAGTGTGTGCGGTGACACCGCCGACGAGATGCCCGCCGCGTCCGCCGCGGCCTGCAGTACCTTCCACGCACTCTGGCGGGACAGCCGTCCGCCGCGGACATTGAGGAACAGTGCGGGTGTTCCGCGTGACGCCAGTGCCGGCCGGCCCCGGATCAGGTAGGCGTCGAGGGATTCGACGGCGGGCCGGCCCACCGGCACCACCCGCTGCTTGCCGCCCTTGCCCCGCAGCAGCACCGACCGGGTCTCGGTGTCGACGTCGTCGACGTCCAGGCCGACGGCTTCGGAGATGCGGGCGCCCGTCGAGTACAGCAACTCGAGCAGCGCGCGGTCGCGGACCGCCCGCGGTCCGTCTGCGGGTCCGCTGCCTCCGACCGCCTCCAACAGCGCCAGCACCTCGTTGACCGGCAGGGATTTGGGGAGCCGTTTCGCCGGCGACGGCGGCCGCACGTCCCGGGCGACGTCGACGGCGGTCATCCCCTCGGCCGCGGCGAAGCGGTGGAATCCGCGCACCGCGATCAGGGCACGGGCCGCCGAGCTCGCGGCCAGCGGCGACAGTTCGCGAGCCGGATCGCCGGTTCGCAGAGCGATCACGAAGTCACTGACATCCTGTTCGCGGATGCGCCCGATGTCGGTGACCTCCCGGTCCGCGAGGAACTGCGTGTACCGCTCGAGGTCGCGGCGATACGAACCGAGGGTGTTGCGGGCAGCTCCGCGCTCGACGGCCAGGTGGTCGAGGTACGAATCCACCTGCCGCGCAATCACCATGTCATGCCCGCGCGGCCTCGTCCCCGGCCGCGCGCGAGCGTTTTCTCTCGCTGAACCTGTCGGGGCGATCGACCCAGGGCGCGGTCACGTCGCGGAGTTCGCCGCGACCGCCCGGCCGGGACCGGGCGGCCGCCAGTGCCATCACACCGGCTACGGCCGTGGCGTTCACGATTGTCCCGTTCAGCACCATCGACACGACCTCGTCGAGTGGAATCTGCTCGATCTCGAGGTCGGCTTCCTCGTCCTCCGGGTCGGGCCGGTCCACGTCGTACAGGTCCTCGGCGAGGAACACGCGCACCGACTCGTCCGTGAATCCGGGCGAGAGAACGACGTCCACGAGAACGGACCAGCGACGGGCTCCGAGTCCGGTCTCCTCCGCCAGCTCACGCCCGGCGGCGTCGACGGGGTCCTCCTCCGGCTCGTCCAGCAGGCCCGCCGGGATCTCCCACAACCGGCGCCCCACTGGGTGCCGGTACTGGTGGATCAGGACGACCCGGTCGTCATCGTCGAGCACCACGACGGCGACGGCGCCGTGGTGCTCGACGACCTCACGTTCGGCGGTCCGGCCGTCCGGCATCGCGACGTGATCCACCCGCAGGGCGAGGATCGCGCCGCTGTAGACGGCGCGCGAGTCGAGAGTCTCGAATTCGTGCCGGCCGGTGTCGGTCATGGTCGGTCTCGCCCTATCCCGCGCTGTCGACGGACGCGACCTCGTCGCGGTCGGCGGAGTCGGCGAGCTCGTCATCGGTGGCGACGGCGGCGGCCCGCTCCTCGCCGTGCACGTCGACGGGAAGCCGCTCTTCGAGCTTGTGCTTCAACGCCGCGTCGACGAACGCCGCGAACAGCGGGTGCGGGCGCGTCGGACGGCTCTTCAGCTCGGGGTGCGCCTGCGTCGCGACGAAGAACGGGTGCTGGTCGGCCGGGTACTCGACGAACTCGACGAGGTGACCGTCCGGCGAGGTCCCGCTGAACCGGAGTCCGCTCTTCGCGATCCGGTCGCGGTACGCGTTGTTGACCTCGTAGCGGTGACGGTGGCGCTCCGACACCTCTTCGCTGCCGTACGCCCGGGCGACGACGGACCCCTTCGCCAGGACGGCGGGGTACGCGCCGAGGCGCATCGTGCCACCGAGGTCCGCCTCGCCGGCGATGACGTCTTCCTGGTCGGCCATCGTGGAGATCACGGGGTGCGTGGTCTCGGGCTCGAACTCGGCGGAGTTGGCGTCGTCGAGACCCACGCTGCGCGCGGCCTCGATCACGACGCACTGCAGGCCGAGGCACAGTCCGAGCAGCGGGATCTTCCGGTGGCGCGCGTACCTGATCGCGCCGAGCTTGCCCTCGATACCGCGGATTCCGAAGCCACCGGGAATCAGCACGCCGTCGACGTCGCCCAGGGCGGCCTGCGCGCCCGCCTCCGTCTCACACGCGTCGGACGGCACCCAGGAGATTTCCACCTTCGAGCGGTTCGCGAACCCACCGGCACGCAGCGCCTCGGTGACGGACAGGTAGGCGTCCGGCAGGTCGACGTACTTTCCGACGAGGGCGATCCGCACGGTCTCGCGCGGCTGGTGGACGCGCTCGAGCAGGTTGCCCCACACGGTCCAGTCCACGTCGCGGAACGGCAGACCCAGCTGCCGCACCACGTACGCGTCGAGGCCCTCGCTGTGCAGCACCTTCGGGATGTCGTAGATCGAGGGCGCGTCGGGGGTCGAGATGCAGCCGTCGACGTCGACGTCGCACATGAGCGCGATCTTGTTCTTCAGCGCCGGGGGAACCTCGCGGTCGCAGCGCAGGATCAGCGCGTCGGGCTGGATACCGATGTTCCGCAGGGCCGCGACCGAGTGCTGGGTGGGCTTCGTCTTGAGCTCGCCCGACGGCGCCAGGTACGGCACCAGGGAGACGTGGAGGAAGAAGACGTTGTCGCGACCGACGTCGTGGCGCACCTGACGGGCGGCCTCGAGGAACGGCTGCGACTCGATGTCACCGACGGTGCCACCGATCTCCGTGATGACGACGTCGGGCCGGTGTCCCTGGAGGTCCGGTCCGCTCATGGCGAGGATCCGGCTCTTGATCTCGTCCGTGATGTGCGGGATGACCTGGACGGTGTCGCCGAGGTATTCGCCGCGCCGCTCCTTGGCGATGACCGTCGAATACACCTGGCCGGTGGTCACATTCGCCTGACCGGACAGGTCGCGGTCGAGGAAGCGCTCGTAGTGACCGACGTCGAGGTCGGTCTCGGCGCCGTCCTCGGTGACGAACACCTCACCGTGCTGGAAGGGGTTCATCGTGCCCGGATCGACGTTGAGATACGGATCCAGTTTCTGCATGGTCACGCGCATTCCCCGCGCGGTGAGCAATTGCCCGAGGCTCGAGGCTGTGAGGCCCTTGCCGAGTGAGGAGGCGACGCCGCCGCTCACGAAGATGTGCTTGGTAGCGGTACGCGAATGAGTGCGTGACTGTGGCAAAGGGGCTCCCGTGACGACTGTGCAGGGCTTGGTCTGTTCGAGCAATGCTGGGGCCTGCCGACCCACGGGACTTCACGGTAACACCTTGACGTACGTCCCGGAAACAACGCGCCGCGATTGCCCGCCCCGATGTGACGCGCGCTACGCCGGGATGGCCCCCACGGTGACTCCGGTGGTACCGGGCCCGGTGCCGTACCGGCCGGCGCCGCCGTTCAGTTGCTCCTGCAGCGCGAGCGGGACGGTGATCTTGCCCGCTTCCCGGTCGATGTTGTCGATCGTGGTCAGCGCCGCGGAGAGGGCGGCATCGGCCCGCGCCACGGCGACCGCACCGTTGCCCTGCGCCGAGGCCGGACGCCCGGCGAGAACCGCCCCGGCACCGCGCGAATCCAGCGCACCCGCGAACCTGGCCACCACGGCACCGCGGTTGCCGCTGACGCCGTCCTCCACGTCGCGATCGCCGGTCAGCACCACCGCGACCTGCGCCGGTTGGACCGCACCGTCGTCGTAGCTGACGAATCCCGCCCCGCGGAGGGTCTCGAGGGCGAGCGCCATCTCCTGCGCGGAACTCTGCGGCTGGCCCGTCTCCTTGCCGAGCATGAGGACCGAGCCCAGCAGGTCACCGGCCAGGCTGCCCTGGTCGACGGCCCCGGTCTTCAGCGTGATACCCGCGGGGATCACGTTGTTGACGACTGTCCGCAGCCGGTCACCGCCCGTGGCATCCACGAACGAATCGGTCAACGACACCCGGCCGGTCACCGATCCACCGGCCTGCGCGATCATGCGGTTGACCCCGTCGAGGTCGGCGGGGTCGGCATCCGGGGTCGTCACGACCATCACGGTGCGTTGCGCGAGAGAGTCGGCCACCACCCGGCCGCCGACCGCGGAATCGAAGCCGTCCGCCGAGTTCAACTGCTCGGTCAGCTGGTTGTTGCGTTCGTTCGCCTTCTCCACGTCGGTCTGCAGGTCGGCCTTGTCGTCGCGCAACCCCGACACGAGACCGCTCGACAACAGGCCGGAACCCATCACCACGCCGATTGCCAGAGCCAGGAAGATCGCCGCTATGGAAATGGCATGTTGACGCAGAGAAATCACTTGAAGAACCCCTGGACCCATAACGCGAAGCTGTTCCATGTCGCGACGGCCCAGTCCAGTGCCTCACCACCGATGTTCGACACCACCAGGGCCACGATCACCGCGACCAGTGCGGCCAGTACGAGCAGCGCGATCGCGCCGCCCGACACCCGGCTCCGGTACAGGGTCGCCACGGCCTTCGCGTCCACCAGTTTCGGCCCGACCTTCAGGCGGGTCATGAACGCCGACGGGTTGCTGTCGCGGCGGCCGCGGTCGAAGAATTCGTCGAGGGAGACAGTGCTCCCGACCGTGACGATCAGCGACGCGCCGTGATGATCGGCCAGTAGCAGCGCCAGGTCGGACGGGGATCCGGAGGCGGGGAACGTCATCGCTCCGATGCCGAGGTCCTGGATCCGTGACAGACCGGGTGCGTGACCGTCCTGGTCGGCGGGAAGTACAACCTCGGCGCCCGACTTGAGCGTCGCGCTCGTGATGTCCTCGGGGTCGCCGACGATGAGATCCGGGCGATAGCCCGCCGACTTCAGGACGTCGGCGCCTGCCCCGACGCCGATGAGGATCGGCGAGTACTCCTTGATGAACGGCTTGAGGTTCTTCAGGTCGGAGGCGTGATCCGGGCCGTCGGACACGATCACGACGTGCCGTTCCTTCATGTCGACGTCCACGTCGGGGACTCCGACGCCGTCGATCAGCAGTGGACTCTCGGTGCGGATGAACTCGATGGTGTTGCCGGAGAACGCCTCGAGGTGGTCGACCAGCCCGGTCTTCGCCTCGATCATCCGGTCGGAGATCTCCGCCTCGGTCTGTTCGTCGCCCTTGGCGATGCGCCGTTCCCCGGAGTAGACACCTCCCCCGTTCACCCGGACCTTGCTGCCGTCCTTGATGCTCTTGAAGATCTCGGCGCCGGCCGAATCCACCAGGAGGATGCCGTTGGCGACGATCACCTCCGGACCGAGGTTGGGATAACGCCCCGAGATCGAGGGCGATGCGTTGATCACTGCGAGAACGCCGGCCTTCACCAGGGCGTCCGCGGTCCCGCGATCGAGGTCGAGCTCGTCGAGAACGACGATGTCACCGGGTCCGACGCGTCGCAGCAACTTGGCCGTGTTGCGATCCACCCTGGCGATGCCGCTGACCCCAGGCAAAGTTTCGGTGTTACGTGACAGCAGTGCCGGCATCTTCATGAGTTCGATGATGGACCGGAAGCAGGACCGACCTGTGGAGGCGCGCCGAACCGTTTACCACATCAGTCACACCATTACCACGCGTGCGGCTGACGGTCCGCCGGGCCGGTTCAGACGGAACGCTCGGCGTTGGCGGTGGCCAACAGTTCCTCCGCGTGCGCCCGACCGGTCTCGGTGTCGTCGAGTCCGGCGAGCATGCGCGCCAGTTCCACCACCCGTTCGTCGTCGGTGAGTGCGTGCACACCGCTGCTGACGACCCCGTCCGTGTCGTCGACCTTGTCGACCACCAGGTGGGTGTCCGCGAATGCCGCGACCTGCGGCAGGTGCGTCACGACGATGACCTGGTGTGTCCGGGCGAGCCGGGCCAGCCGCCGGCCGATCTCGACCGCGGCCCGACCGCCGACGCCGGCGTCGACCTCGTCGAACACCATCGTCGCGCCCGAATCGGACCCGGCGAGCACGACCTCGAGGGCCAGCATCACGCGCGAGAGTTCACCGCCGGACGCGCTCTTGCTGATGGGCAGCGACTGAGCGCCGCTGTGCGCCGACAGCCGAAATTCCACTTCGTCGACGCCGGACGATCCCGCGTGCAGTTCCGTCCCGTCGATGGTGAGCGGTGCCGTGTCCTGAGGTCCGGCGATCCGGGGGCGGACCGACACCTCGAGAGCGGCCCGGCCCATCGCCAGACCTGCGAGTTCGGAACTGACTGCCTTGGCGAGTTTGGCCGCCGCCTTGACGCGCGCCGCGGTCAGCTTCGACGCGGCCTCCGCGGTGGACGCCGCCGACTCCTCGACCTGCTTCGTCAGCGCCGCCAGAGCATCGGAGGACACGTCGATCTTCTCGAGCCTCGCACGGGCGTTGTCTGCCCATTCCAGTACGCCGTCGACATCGGCGGCGTATTTGCGGGTGAGGTTCTTCAGTTCCGCCTGCCGCGACAGCAAGGAGTCCAGTGCCCCCGGATCCGCCGGAAGCCCGGCGAGATACGTGGTCAGGTCGGCGGAGACGTCGGTGACCACCGCGATCGCGTCGGCGAGACGCGGTCCGAGCCCGTCGAGTTCGGGGTCGGTCGCCGATTCGATCCGGGCCCGCGCCTCGGACAACAGATCCAGCGCGGGTGCGCCCACACCGTCGCCGTCCATGTCGTCGCCGCCGGTGAGCGCGGCGTGCGCTTCCTCGGCCGCCGAGCGCAGCGAGTCGAGTTCGCTGAGCCTGCGGACCTCCGACACGATCGACTCGTCCTCACCCGGAGTGGGCGCGATGCCATCGATCTCGTTGAGGGCGAACGTCAGTTGGTCGGCCTCCTGCGCGAGTTCCCGGGTACGGCCGGTGCGTTCGATCAGTTCGGACCGTGCGGTCACCCATTCGTCGCGGTGCTTGCGGTACCGCGCCAGCAGCGGGCCGACCGTCTTGTCCGCGAACCTGTCCAGGGCGGCGCACTGCTGGTCGGGCCGGAGGAGCCGCAGCTGATCGTTCTGACCGTGAACGGTGAGCAGTGGATCGGTGAACTCGGACAGCACGCCCGCCGGAACGCTGCGCCCACCGAGGTGGGCGCGGGACCGTCCGTCGCTGCCGACGGTCCGCACCGCGATGATGGTGCCGTCCTCGTCCCGCTCCGCGCCGGTCGATTCGAGCAGCCGAGACACGGCACGTTCGACGTGCTCCGAGCCCTCGTCCGTCATGAACCGGCCCTCGACCACGGCACGGGGCGCGCCGAGACGCACCCGGCCGGCGTCCGCTCGCGCACCGCTGAGCAGGTGCAGGCTCGTCACCACCATCGTCTTGCCCGCACCGGTCTCACCGGTGAGCACCGTCAAACCTTCGTGGAATTGCGCCGACGCCTCGGAGATCACACCGAGGTTGTCGATCCTGATCTCTGCCAGCACGTCTAGGGCTTCCTTCCTCGCCACCCGGTGACGGGCAGCTCGAACTTTCGCACCATCCGGTCCGCGAACGGCGCCGAATCCAGTCGTATCCAACGAACGGGTTCCTTGCCACGCACCACTTCGACGCGGGCGCCCGCGGGCAGCTCGAGGGTCCGGCGACCGTCACAGAACACCAGGCCGTCGTGGCTGCCTGCCACCGTCTCGACCGCGATCAGCGAATTCGGGCTCGTCACGAGGGGGCGCGCGAACAGCGCGTGCGCATTGCTCGGGACCACCAGCAGGGCCTCCAGTTCCGGCCACACCACGGGCCCGCCGGCCGAGAACGCGTATGCCGTCGACCCGGTCGGGGTGGAGATGAGGACGCCGTCGCAGCCGAAGGCCGACACGGGGCGGCCGTCCACCTCGAGCACCACCTCGAGGACACCGAGCCGGGACCGGTTCTCGATGCTCGCCTCGTTGAGCGCCCAGCCGCGTTCGATGATCTCGTCGTCCACGCGGACCAGCACGTCCAGCGTCATACGGTGTTCGATGCGGTATTCACGACGCACGACCTGGGCGAGCGCCTCGTCGAGGTGCTCGGCCTCCGTTTCCGCGAGGAACCCGATGCGGCCCAGATTGATGCCCAGTACCGGAATGGACGCGGCCTGGGCGAGTTCCGCTGCCCGGAGGAACGTTCCGTCTCCGCCGAGGACGAGCACCATCTCGCAACCGACGGCGGCGTCCGGGCCGGCCTGCACGATGGTGACTTCCAGCCCGGGAACCAGGAATTCGTCGGCCGCCATGCCGTCCATCGGTTCGATGCGGGTGCTGTCGACCTCGTCGACGAGGACGCGCAGTCCGATCCCGGCCCGCTCGAAGATCTTGCCAACGCGCCGCGCCGTCTCCGTGATCTCGGCGCGGCCCGGGTGCGCGACGAGCAGGATCTCCCGCTCGCGTTGCTGGGCGCCGCTGCTTCCCCCGCTCACTGTGGTCCCTCCTGCACCGCGGTGCGGATCAACTCTTCAACCGACTCGACCGGTACATCATCCGTCCCGGGTGTGACATCCGCGCGGAGCCACAGGAAGTATTCGACGTTCCCCGACGGTCCCGGCAGCGGACTGGCCACTGCACCGACGGTACGCAGTCCCAGCGACTCTGCGGTCTTCGCGACGTCCAGTACCGCGGCGACGCGCAGCTCCGGGTCACGCACCACACCACCGGAGCCCACGTGGTCCTTGCCGACCTCGAACTGCGGCTTCACCATCGGAATCAGATCTGCGCCGTCGGCCGCGCAGGCGACGAACGCCGGGAGGACGAGCTTCAGGGAGATGAACGAGAGGTCCGCGACCACCAGATCGACCGGGCCGCCGATCTGCTCGGCGTCGATGGATCGCACGTTGGTCCGGTCGACGACGTGGACGCGGTCGTCGGACTGCAGCCGCCACACCAGCTGGCCGTATCCGACGTCCACCGCCACGACTTCTCGCGCGCCGTGGTGAAGCAGCACGTCGGTGAAGCCGCCGGTGGACGCGCCGGCGTCGAGGCAGCGCTTGGCCTCGATCTCGAGTCCGCGGGGGCCGAACGCCTCGAGCGCACCGAGGAGTTTGTGCGCCCCGCGCGATGCCCAGGTCACTTCGTTGTCGACCTCGACCACCCGCAGCGGAGTTCCCGCTTCGATTGCGGTGGCCGGTTTGGTCGCTGCCGCTCCCGAGATCAGTACTCGGCCGGAGGCGATGAGTTCTTGCGCGTGTTCGCGGGACCGGGCCAGTCCCCGCCGAACGAGTTCGGCATCCACCCGTGCTCGACGGGCCACGTCAGATCTTGTCCACGGTGGCAAGCGCCTCCACCAGCACGTCGTGCGCCTTCTCGAGAAGATGGGCTTTGCGCGGGATGACCCCGACGCCGTGCTCGTCGTCAGGATCAGGTTCGACGGCTCCGAGCCGCGACAACAATCCGTCGACCTCCGTGTGAATCTTCTCGGGGTCGACACTCTGAGGAGGCCCAGGTAGATGGGCTCCCGGGCGCGGTATTGGCGTGCTCATCGGGCACAACGCTAGTCCATCGCGTTCCGATACGCATACAGCGAATCGCGTGACGGACAACGCGGGTCTGCCGGGTTTCAGGCACCCCAGCCGGAGACGACCGCACTCACCGTGGGCGTCGTCGACGTGATCCGCGAGAAGTCGGGGAACTTCCAGGCGCCGGCGGTCACAGCCCGCAGCAGCGCAGCCGAATCCACCGGCGCAGCGGATTCGCTTGTCGGTTCGATCACCAGATCGCTGCCGTCGAACTCGACGGACCACCGGTTGTCCTCGCCGATGAGGGATTCCTCGGCGGGCCGGTTGAGCGCGTCCAGTTCGGACGCCAGGTAGGTGGGCCGTTGCTCCGCATCGGCGCGCAGCACGTCGACCGCGGTGCTCACTCCGGTGAGCACCAGCAGCGAATCGAGGCCGACGTTGTTGGCGCCTTCGATGTCGGTGTCCAGCCTGTCGCCCACGACGAGCGGGCGCACACACTTGCTGCGGCGCATCGCGTCTTCCATCAGCGGCGCGGCCGGTTTACCCGCCACCAGTGGTTCGCGGGACGTCGCCGTGCGGAGCGCTGCGACCATCGATCCGTTGCCGAGGACGAGTCCGCGTTCGGTGGGGAGGGTCGTGTCCAGGTTCGCCGCCACCCAGACCGCGCCGGCCCGGATCGCGAGGGTCGCCTCGGCGAGTATCGCCCAGTCCGTCGTCGGCGAATGTCCTTGGACGACAGCCGCGGGCGCGTCCTCGAACGACCGCACCGGACTCAGTCCGACGTGTCGGATTTCGTCGGCAAGCGCTTCGGTGCCCACGATGAGCACCGGCGAACCGGGGGCGACGTTCTCCGCGAGCAGCCTGGCCGCGGTCTGTGAACTCGTCACCACCGTCGACTCGTCAGCGTCGAAACCGAGTTCCGTGAGGTGTTCCGCGACCTCACCCGGCCTGCGACTGGCGTTGTTGGTCACGTAATAGCAGGACTGCTCCCCGGCCGCCAAAGCCTCTCGCGCACCGGGGATTTCCTGCGGCCCCTGGTACAGGGTGCCGTCGAGGTCGAGCAGCAGTGCGTCGTAGCCGTCGCGCAGAGCCGTCACTGATCGTCTCCGGTCAGCTCGGCCACACGCTCCTCCGCGTCGGTGTCACCCTCGAGATCCGCCGCGGCGGAATTGAGGAACCACTTGAGTCCGTCCTCGATGCGACCGGCCGCCACCAAGGCATCCGCGTACGCGTAGAACAGGCGAGCGGCGCCGGGACCGGTTCGCGAGGCGTCGAGATCGGGGGTCTGCAGTGTGACCACGGCCTGGTCGAACTGACCGAGGTCCATGCGCGCTCCGGCGACCACGATGCGCAGTTCGGCTGCCTCGTCACCGGACAGCGCAGCAGCTTCGTCGCTCCGCCCGAGTTCGATTGCCCGCTCCGGGCGGCCCAGTCCGCGTTCGCAGTCCGCCATCACCGCGAGCAGTCCGGGACCACCGGCCATGCGACGAGCGGCGCGCAGTTCCGACAGCGCCTCCGCCCATTCGCCGGCGTGATACGCGGTGATACCCGCGGCCTCACGGACGATGGCGATTCGGCCCGCACGCTGGCGTGCGGCGCGGGCATGCGCGAGCGCAAGTCGCGGATCGTCGTCGACGAGCTTGCCGGCCATCACCAGGTGACGCGCCACCGTGTTCGCATTCGTCTTGTCCAGGCTCAGCAGGTCGCGGCGCACAGCGGGATCGAGCTCGCCGGCCTCGACGTTCTCGGGCAGATCCGGTTCGTCCGGACGGGCCTGCTGCCGCTGCGGACGGTCACCGTCACGTCCGCGAGGCGCGAAGCCGCCCTCGCCACCACGACGGGGTCCGCCACCGCGACGATCACCACCGGCACCGCCACGGTTGTCGCGCGAATCGCGACGGGGACCACCGGTCGAGCCACCACGACCCGAACCTCCGGCGCCGCCGCGGTCGCTGCTGGACGCACCGCCACGATTGCTGCTGGACGGACCGCCACGATTGCTGTTGGAGGCGCCGCCACGATTGCTGTTGGAGGCGCCGCCTCCGCGGAAGGACCGACGTCCGTCGTCACTCTCCGACACAGTCATTCCTTTCACACAAACCACGAAAGGGGACCCAGTATATTGGGTCCCCTTTCGGTAACGGATGTTCGGCGGTGTCCTACTCTCCCACACCCTGTCGGGTGCAGTACCATCGGCGCTGGAGGGCTTAGCTTCCGGGTTCGGAATGGGACCGGGCGTTTCCCCTCCGCTATGGCCG
>NZ_JAAXPA010000018.1 GCF_012396235.1 Rhodococcus opacus
GCCGTGTCGAGTGGATGCATCTCCAGTTCGGCGACGCGGATGAAGAAGCGGGGCCCGGAGAACGCCGGCTTGTTGTCGTCGTGATCACGGATGACGTGACAGGTGTTCTGGCAGAGGAAGCACTCGATGCACTTGCGGAATTCCTGCGACCGTTCGACGTCGATCTGCTGCATCCGGTACTCGCCCGGCCCGAGCCCCGGCGGCGGGGTGAACGACGGGATCTCCCGCGCCTTCGCGTAGTTGAACGACACGTCGGTGACGAGATCCCGGATGACCGGGAACGCCCGCAGCGGTGTGACCGTCACCACCTCGTCTTCCGTGAACGTCGACATCCGCGTCATGCACAACAGCCGTGGCTGGCCGTTGATCTCCGCGGAACACGAGCCGCACTTGCCCGCCTTGCAGTTCCATCGCACCGCCAGGTCCGGGGTTTGCGTCGCCTGCAACCGGTGGATGATGTCGAGCACCACCTCACCTTCATTGACGGGAATGGAGTAGTCCTGGAGTGCGCCGCCGTCGGCGTCGCCGCGCCAGACCCGGAACTGCGCGTCGTAACCCATCTCAGGCCTTCCTTCCCGGGTGTTCCGCGAGTTCGGCGTCGGTGTAGTACTTGGCCAGTTCGTCGATGTCGAAGAGCTCCAACAGCTCTGCGCGCATCGGGAGCTGGGGCTCGCGGGTGACGGTGACGTCCGGCACCACCGAATCGGGATGCGCGGACATGTCGCCGACCACGCTGCACACCAGCAGAGTGTTGCGCCACTCGGCCTCCATGCTCGGGTGGTCGTCGCGGGTGTGCCCACCGCGACTTTCCGTGCGCAGCAGAGCCGCCTGCGCGACGCATTCGCTGACCAGCACCATGTTCCGCAGGTCGACGGCGAGGTGCCATCCCGGGTTGAACTGGCGGTGCCCCTCGACCTCCACGCCCCCGATGCGGCCCTTGATCTCCGTGAGTTTCTCCAGGGCACGGACGATCTCGTCTTCCTTCCGGATGATGCCGACGAGGTCGTTCATGGTCTGCTGCAGTTCGGTGTGGAGCGTGTACGGGTTCTCGGTGGTGCCGCCATCCCCGACCGCGGGATCGAACGGCGACAACAACATCCGCGCCGCCGCATCGACGGCGTCCGCGGAGACGACCGGCCGTTCCTGCAGCGACTTCACGTACTCCGCCGCCCCCAGTCCGGCGCGACGCCCGAACACGAGGAGGTCGGACAGCGAGTTGCCGCCGAGCCGGTTGGAGCCGTGCATCCCGCCCGAGCACTCCCCCGCGGCGAACAGACCCGCGACGCTGGAGGACCCGCTGTCGGGGTCGACCTCGATGCCCCCCATCACGTAATGGCAGGTGGGCCCGACCTCCATCTGCTCCTTGGTGATGTCGACGTCCGCGAGTTCCTTGAACTGGTGGTACATCGAGGGCAGCCGCCGGACGATCTCGTCGGCGGGCATGCGCGAGGCGATGTCGAGGTACACGCCGCCGTGCGGGGTCTGCCGCCCGGCCTTGACCTCGGAGTTGATGGCGCGGGCCACCTCGTCGCGGGGCAGCAGATCCGGTGTGCGGCGGTTGTTGTCGGAATCCTTGTACCAGCCGTCGGCCTCTTCCTCGGTCTCCGCGTACTGCCCTTTGAAGACCGGCGGGATGTACGAGAACATGAACCGCTCACCCTCGGAGTTCTTCAGGACCCCGCCGTCGCCGCGGACGCCTTCCGTCACGAGGATGCCCTTGACGCTGGGCGGCCACACCATGCCGGTGGGGTGGAACTGCACGAACTCCATGTTGATGAGGTTGGCGCCTGCGCGCAGGGCGAGGGCGTGACCGTCGCCGGTGTACTCCCACGAGTTCGACGTCACCTTGAACGACTTGCCGATCCCGCCGGTGGCCATCACGACGGCCGGTGCCTCGAACAGAACGAACCGTCCACTCTCGCGCCAGTATCCGAACGCACCCGAGATCCGGTCGCCGTCCTTGGTCAGCTCGGAGATGGTGCACTCGGCGAAGATCTTGATCCGGGCCTCGTAGTCGCCGGTGGCGGCGAAATCTTCCTGTTGCAGCGACACGATCTTCTGCTGCATGGTGCGGATCAGTTCGAGTCCGGTGCGGTCACCGACGTGGGCGAGCCGCGGATACGTGTGACCGCCGAAGTTGCGCTGGCTGATCCGGCCGTCGGGGGTCCGGTCGAACAGGGCGCCGTACGTTTCGAGTTCCCATACCCGGTCGGGAGCCTCGCGGGCGTGCAGTTCGGCCATTCGCCAATTGTTGAGGAACTTGCCGCCCCGCATCGTGTCCTGGAAATGGGTCTGCCACGTGTCCTTCTCGTTGGCGTTTCCCATCGCGGCGGCGCAGCCACCCTCCGCCATGACCGTGTGCGCCTTGCCGAACAGCGACTTGCAGACGACGGCGACGGACAGGCCCTGTTCCCGGGCCTCGATGACCGCTCGCAGTCCGGCGCCGCCGGCACCGATGACCACGACGTCGTACTGGTGCCGTTCGACTTCCGTCATTCCACTCCCTCTTCGGTGAAGTCAGTTGATCAGGCGCAGGTCGGAGATGGTCCCGCTGGCCACGAGCATCACGTAGAAGTCGGTGACGATCAGTGTGGCGAGGGTGGTCCAGGCGAGCTGCATGTGCCGGGTGTTCAGTGTGCTGACCCAGGTCCAGAGCCGGTATCGGATCGGGTGCTTGGAGAAGTGGGTGAGCCTGCCGCCGGTGACATGCCTACAGGAATGGCACGAGACGGTGTACGCCCAGAGCAGGATCACGTTGCAGACCATGATGAGTGTGCCGAGCCCGATTCCGAATCCGCCGTCGGCGCCGTGGAACGCGCGGATCGCGTCGTACGTGTTGATCAGCGAGACGACGAGTGCGACGTAGAAGAAGTAGCGGTGTGCGTTCTGGACGATCAGCGGCAGGCGCGTCTCACCGGTGTAGGTTCGATGGGGCTCCGCGACCGCGCACGCGGGCGGCGAGAACCATACCGACCGGTAATAGGCCTTGCGGTAGTAGTAGCAGGTGAGCCGGAAGCCGAGCAGGAACGGCAGCACCAGGAACCCGAGCGGGATGATCATCGGCAACTCGCCGATGGGTGTCCCGAAGTCGCTCGAACCGGGCACACACGAATCGCTCAGGCACGGCGAGTAGAACGGCGTCAGGTAGTGATAGTCCTCGACGAAGTACGCGGTGCGGACCCACGACCGGACCGATGCGTACACCACGAAGACGGACAGGCCGAGCACCGTCAGCAGCGGGGCGAGCCACCACCGGTCGGTGCGGAGCGTGCGTTCCGCGATCCGGGCACGCGTCGGCGCCCCCACACCGGCACTTTCGGGATTCTTCGGCGGCGCGCTCATCCGCGCTCGTAGTGGAGCCCGCCCAGCCCCTCGTCGTCGACACCGAGCCACATCGACGCGTCGTACGGGGTGTCCGACACCTTGATTCGCTCCACCGGTTCCCGGTGGACGACGTTCGGTGGCGAGGAGTCGAGGTCCCGCGCGTCGATCTCGAGCCGCTCCAGATCGTTGCTCAGTCGCCGCACGGATGCGGCGTCGCCGTACATCGATCGCAACGAACCGACAGCGCGCCGAAGGCGGTCGATGGTGCGATTCAATTCGAGCATTTCGGAGGTCGACATGTGACCCCTCCCAACCCAGCCGGATGTAGCCGTGACACGAATCACACTACCGACATTCGGAGGGGACGGTGCAGCTTTCGGAACCTCGGAAACTCCGTGGCGATGAATTTCGCGGGGCGGCCGAGTCCATATCTGCAGGACCACCGACAACGCACACCCACCGGGAGGACATCATGGCCGACGCCACGATCGGAAGCATCCTGCTCGCCAGCACTCAGCCCGACCGACTACGGGACTGGTACACCGCCGCGTTCTCGCCGAAGGTCGAACGCACCCCCGGCGAGCCGGGCTACGACGTCCTCGACTTCGACGGCTTCTACATCATGCTCGACCGGCGTGACGACGTCGGCGACACGAATCCCGAACCCGGACGCGTACTCCTCAACGTCGAGGTCACCGACGCCCGCGCCGCAGCAGACCGGATCGACGAACTCGGCGCGACGTGGCTGTCCCCGCTCGAGGATCGTGACGGCAGCTGGTTCGGCACCGCCGTGGACCCCGACGGCAACTACGTCCAGATCATCCAGCTCAGCGCGCAGGCGCGGGCCGAGATGTCCTGATCGACAGCACGGAAAGAGAACAGCCATGTTGAGCAATGCGAGAGCATTCAGCGGATTCGCCGTCGACGACATCGCCGCGGCCAAGTCCTTCTACACCGACGCCCTGGGCCTCGAGGTCACCGAAGAGGAGATGGGCCTGCTGGGCCTGCACCTCCCCCAGGGGCCAGTGGTGCTGATCTATCCCAAACCCGACCACACGCCGGCGACGTTCACCATCCTGAACTTCGCCGTCGACGACGTCGAGAAGGCCGTCGACGCGCTCACCGAGCGCGGGATCCGGTTCCTGCGGTACGACGGTTTCGATCAGGACGACAAGGGAATCATGCGCGGCAACGGTCCCGACATCGCCTGGTTCACCGACCCCGCCGGCAACGTGCTGTCGGTGCTCGCCGAATCCTGACCGCCCCAGCTCAGAGCCCCGTGAGCGTCGCCTTCAGCCAGGTGCCGTCGAACCACGTGGACGCGGCCGCGCCGAACGACGCGGAGCCGAGGCGTCCGCTGCCCGCGGGCACCGAGCCGACGACGTCGACCCCGGTCACGGCGGGCAGGTCGTCGAGATTGCACCGCTCGGCGAGCCCGGGCTCGTCCGGCCACGACCCGATCACCGTTCCGGCGCAGGCGAGACCGGCCGACGACAGTGCCCGGATCGTGAGCTCGGTGTGGTTGAGCGTGCCGAGCCCGGCCGCGGCGACCACGACAGCCGGTGCGTCGAGGGCGCGCGCGAGATCGACGAGCGTGAAGCCCTCGGCGCCCAATCGCACCAGCAGGCCGCCCGCACCCTCGACGAGCACCAGATCGTGCCGGTCGTCGAGTGCGCGGACCGTCTCGACGACGTCGGCGCACCGCAGCATCGGCTGCCCGCTGCGCCGGGCCGCGGTGTCGGGGGCGAGTGGTTCGGGGTAGCGGGCCAGCTCCACCACCGCCGTCACGCCGGACAGTCGGGTCACCTCGGCCAGATCGCCCGGTTCTCCCGGGGCGACGCCGGTCTGCGCGGGCTTGCACACCGCCACGGACAGGCCGGCCTCGCGTGCAGCCGCCGCAAGCGCCGCCGTGACCACCGTCTTACCGATATCCGTCGACGTGCCGGTGACCACCAGGATGCTCACGCCGACGCTCCCGCCAGGACGTCGGTCAGCACGGCTTCGATCCGCGCCAGTTCGTCCGCGTCGAGCGTCGCGCGCGCCGTGAGCCGCAGACGCGACGTGCCCTCCGGCACCGACGGGGGCCGGAAGCAGCCGACGTGCAGTCCCTGTTCGCGGCAGGCGGCTGCGGCGTCGACGGCGCGTTGCGGGTCGCCGAGGATCACGGAGACGACGGCGGACTCGGGTGCCCCTGCTCCGGTGAACCGCGCGAGATCCCGCGCACGGTCCAGGACGGACTCGGCGCGGTGCGGTTCCCGCCGCAGAACGGCGAGTGCCGCCCGCGCCGCGCCGACGGCCGCGGGGGCCAGTCCGGTGTCGAAGATGAACGTGCGCGCGGCGTCGACGAGATGCGCACGCACCTTCTCCGACGCCAGCACCGCACCGCCCTGACTGGCCAGCGACTTCGACAGCGTGGCCGTGACGACGATGTCGGGTTCGCCGGCGAGCCCCACCTCGTGCACGAGTCCGCGGCCCCCTGCGCCGCGGACTCCGACGCCGTGCGCCTCGTCCACGACGAGGAACGCCCCGTGGTCGCGGCACACCCGGTGGAGGTCGACGAGGGGTGCGAGATCACCGTCCGCGCTGAACACCGAATCGGTGACGACCAGCGCCCGCTCCTCCGTCCGGGTGGCCAGTGCGCTGCGGACGAAGTCGAGATCGGCGTGCGGTGCGACGGCCACGCGGGCCCGGGACAGGCGGCACGCGTCGACCAGCGACGCGTGGCTGCCCGCGTCGGAGACGATCAGCGATCCGGCGCCGGACAGTGCGGTGACGGCACCGAGATTCGCGGTGTAACCGGAGGAGAACACCAGCCCGGCCTCGGCGCCGACGAACTCGGCGAGTTCCGTCTCGAGCAGTTCGTGTTCGGTGGTCGATCCCGTGACCAGACGCGAGCCGGTGGCCCCCGCACCCCAGCGGCGCAGCGCGGTCATCGCGCCGTGCAGCACCTCCGGGTGCCGTACGAGTCCGAGGTAGTCGTTGGATGCCAGATCGATGAGCGCGTTGCCCGGCGCGCGTGGACGCAACTCGCGGCGCAGTCCCGCGGCGCGCCGCTGGTCCTCGACGTCGTCGAGCCAGGTGGTGAAGGTGCGGTCGGTACTCACCCCCGGCACGATACGCGACTTGAACGGTGTTCAACCCGGGTGGGCCCGGTTTTCTTCGGGTGGCTAGGGTCGAGACCGTGACCTCCCCGAGCCTGTCCGTCGACGACATCACGTCCCTCGATGCCTCGCTGCTCTGGCATCCGTACGGCGCCTTCCCCGCCTCGACCACCCCGCTCGTGGTGGCCGAGGCGAGCGGGACGCGCCTCACTCTCGCCGACGGACGTGAACTCGTCGACGGCATGAGTTCGTGGTGGGCCGCGGTCCACGGCTACCGGCATCCCGTCCTCGACGCGGCGGCGACGGCGCAGCTCGGGCGGATGAGCCACGTGATGTTCGGCGGGCTCACCCACGAACCGGCCGCGCGACTGGCCCAGCTGCTCGTGGAGATCACCCCGGACGGACTCGACAAGGTGTTCCTCGCCGATTCCGGTTCGGTGTCCGTAGAGGTCGCCGTCAAGATGTGCCTGCAGTACTGGCGCAGTCGCGGCAGGCCGGAGCGACACCGGCTGCTCACCTGGCGCGGCGGGTATCACGGCGACACGTCGCCCCGATGAGCGTCTGCGACCCGGACGGCGGCATGCACTCCCTGTGGACGGACGTCCTGGCACGGCAGGTCTTCGCCGGACCCCCGCCCCGCGAGTTCGACCCGCGGTACGTCGCAGAGTTCGAGCGTCTGGTGGCCTCCCACTCCGACGAACTGGCGGCCGTCATCGTGGAACCGGTGGTGCAGGGCGCCGGTGGCATGCGCTTCCACGACCCCCGGTACCTGTCGGAGCTGCGGCGGATCTGCGACGAGCACGGGCTCCTGCTGGTGTTCGACGAGATCGCGACCGGTTTCGGCCGCACCGGCGAGCTGTTCGCCGCGGACCACGCCGGCGCCCGACCCGACATCATGTGCGTCGGCAAGGCCCTCACCGGCGGGTACATGACCCTCGCGGCGACGCTCTGTTCCACCGACGTCGCCGAGACGATCAGCGCCGGGGACGCCGGCGGGCTGATGCACGGTCCCACGTTCATGGCCAACCCGCTCGCCTGTGCCGTCGCGGTGGCGTCGATCGAACTCCTGCTGTCGCGCGACTGGCGAGGCGAGGTCGAGGCCGTGCGCCGCGAACTCGAATCGGGACTCGCACCGGCCCGGGAACTCCCCGGCGTCCGGGACGTCCGGGTGCTCGGCGCGATCGGCGTGATCGAACTCGCCGAACCCGTCGACATGCGTGCCGCCACCGACGCCGCGGTGGCCGCCGGGGTCTGGTTGCGGCCGTTCCGGAACCTGATCTACGCGATGCCGCCGTACGTGTGCACCAGCGAGGACGTGCGGAAGATCACAACCGGAATGCTTGCTGCCGCACGGAGCTCCACCCCGGGCCGATAGCCCGCTCTCGTCGAGCTGAGAGCGACGCGAACGCGGGCTAGTGTTCTCGGTATGGAAGCAAGCGAGTCGACCGGCACCACGCCCATTCCCGTGTGGCCCGGCAGCGCCTACCCCCTGGGCGCCACCTACGACGGGGCCGGGACGAACTTCTCCTTGTTCTCCGAGGTCGCCGAGGCGGTCGACCTGTGCCTGATCGCGAAGGACGGCACGGAGACGCGCGTACGCCTCGACGAGGTCGACGGCTACGTGTGGCACGCGTACCTGCCGACCGTCGTTCCCGGTCAGCGGTACGGGTACCGGATCCACGGTCCCTGGGATCCCGCGGCCGGGCACCGCTGCGACCCCAGCAAGCTCCTCCTCGACCCCTACGGCAAGGCATTCGACGGCGAGTTCGACGGAGACCGGTCCCTGTTCTCCTACGACATCGACGCGCCCGCCGAGCCCGCCCCGGAGGAATCGGAGGATGCCGTCGAGGCCGTCGACTCGGACGACGACATCGAGGCCGAGGACGCCGCCGAGCTCGCAGCGGAGCCCGAGGACATCTCGACGCCGGGACTGCCCGGACACGACTCGCTCGGCCACACGATGACGACGGTGGTGATCAACCCGTTCTTCGACTGGGCTGCCGACCGCGCACCGAAACACCCGTACCACGACACCGTGATCTACGAGGCCCACGTCAAGGGCATGACGGCGACGCATCCCGGTGTGCCTGAAGAGCTTCGCGGCACGTATGCGGGCCTCGCGCATCCGGTGATCATCGACCACCTCGTCGACCTCGGTGTCACCGCGATCGAACTGATGCCGGTGCACCAGTTCATGCACGATCAGACGCTGCTCGACAAGGGGCTGCGGAACTACTGGGGCTACAACACCTTCGGCTTCCTCGCCCCGCACACCGGGTATTCGTCGGCGGAGAAGCCGGGCGCCGCGGTGTCGGAGTTCAAGGCGATGGTCCGCTCGTTCCACGAGGCGGGCATCGAGGTCATCCTCGACGTCGTCTACAACCACACCGCCGAGGGCAACCACCTCGGTCCGACCATCTCGTTCCGCGGCATCGACAACGCCGCCTACTACCGGCTCGTCGACGGCGACGCCGAGCACTACATGGACTACACGGGCACCGGGAACAGTCTCAACGCCCGGCACCCGCACACGCTGCAACTGATCATGGACTCGCTGCGGTACTGGGTCACCGAGATGCACGTCGACGGATTCCGGTTCGACCTCGCGTCCACGCTCGCCCGTGAACTGCACGACGTCGACCGGCTCTCCGCGTTCTTCGACCTCGTCCAGCAGGATCCGATCGTCAGCCAGGTCAAGCTCATCGCCGAACCGTGGGACATCGGCGAGGGCGGGTACCAGGTGGGCAACTTCCCGGGCCTGTGGACGGAGTGGAACGGCAAGTACCGGGACACGGTCCGCGACTACTGGCGCGGCGAACCCGCGACGCTCGGCGAATTCGCGTCCCGGCTCACCGGCTCGTCCGACCTCTACGAGGCGACCGGGCGCCGCCCCGGCGCGAGCATCAACTTCGTCATCGCCCACGACGGGTTCACCCTGCGCGACCTGGTGTCGTACAACGAGAAGCACAACGAGGCCAACGGCGAGGGCAACAACGACGGCGAGAGCCACAACCGGTCCTGGAACTGCGGCGTCGAGGGACCGACGGACGATCCGGAGATCCTCGATCTGCGCGGGCGGCAGAGCCGCAACATCCTGGCCACCCTGCTGCTGAGCCAGGGGACGCCGATGCTGGCGCACGGCGACGAGATGGGCCGCACCCAGCGGGGCAACAACAACGTGTACTGCCAGGACTCGGAACTGTCGTGGATGGACTGGTCGCTGGCGGACTCCAACGCCGACCTGGTCGAGTTCACCAAACGGGTGATCGCACTGCGCATGAAGAATCCGGTGTTCCGTCGTCGCCGGTTCTTCGAGGGCACACCCATCCGCAGCGGTGACCAGACCCGCGACATCGCGTGGCTCACCCCAGCCGGTGAGGAGATGACCCCAGAGGACTGGGACAGCGGTTTCGGGAAGTCGCTGGCGGTATTCCTCAACGGCGAGGGCATTCCCGAACCCAACCACCGCGGCGAGCGCGTGGTCGGCGACTCGTTCCTGCTGTGTTTCAACGCGCACGACGAAGAGATCGAGTTCTCCACGCCGAACTCCGACTACGCCGACGAATGGGCGGTCGTGCTCGACACCGCCGTCCCGACGGGGGCGAAGGAAGCGGTGATCAAGGCCGGGAATTCGCTGCAGGTCGAGGCCCGGTCGCTGGTCGTGCTGCGCCGGACCGCCTGAGCCGGGGACGACGATGTCGATCACGGCCACGTACCGACTGCAACTGCGCGGGGACTGCTTCACCCTGGCGGACGCCGCCGCCGTCGCCGACTACCTGGACGACCTCGGGATCTCCCACGTCTATCTGTCGCCGATCCTGACGGCCACGACCGGATCGACCCACGGTTACGACGTCACCGACGTGACCCGCGTGTCCCCGGCGCTCGGCGGGCGGGAGGCGCTGGCCGCGCTGGCCCAGGAGTTGCGGGGCCGCGGCATGGGCATCGTCGTCGACCTCGTCCCCAACCATGTGGGTGTCGCGAATCCGCGTGAGAACGCGTGGTGGTGGGACGTCCTCACGCACGGTCGCCGCTCCGAGTTCGCCGACTTCTTCGACATCGACTGGAGCGACGACAACGGCGCGGGCGGGCGACTCGCGCTGCCCGTCCTCGGATCGGACGCCGATCTCGAGTCCCTCACCGTCGACCGCTCGGGACCCGAGCCCCTGCTCGCGTTCTACGAGCTCCGGTTCCCGATCGCCCCCGGCACCGACGCGGCCGAACCGGCGTCGGTGCACGACGCGCAGTCCTACCGCCTGGTCCCGTGGGACTCCGGGCTCATCGGGTACCGCCGATTCTTCGCGGTCAGTGAACTGGCCGGTATCCGCCAGGAAGACCCGCGCGTGTTCGAGGCCGCGCACCGCGAACTGCGGAACTGGGTGGCGGACGAGTTGATCGACGGAGTGCGCATCGACCATCCCGACGGGTTGTCCGATCCGGCCGAGTATCTCGACCGGCTGCGCGGGCTGATCGGCGCGGACCGGTGGCTCGTGATCGAGAAGATCCTCGGCCACACCGAACCACTGGACGACCACCTTCCGATCGCGGGCACCACCGGCTACGACGCACTGGCCGAACTCGGCGGCATCTTCGTCGACACGTCAGGAGCTCCCGCGCTCACTGCCCTGTCGGCGTCCCGCACGGGTGACCGGGGTGACGCGACGTGGATTCACGAGCACGAAACCGCGATCAAACGTGACGTCGCCGGAACCATCCTCGACCCCGAGGTCCGGCGCCTCGTCCGTGCGATCCGCGCGGAGACCGGCACCGACTGCGGCGATGCGGACCTGCGTGACGCCGTCGCGGACGTCGTCGCGGCCATGCCCGTGTACCGGTCCGACTACAGTCCGCTGGCCGGGCTGGCGAAGCGCGTGATCGGTGACGTCCTGCGGCGTGAACCGCAACGGTCCGACGCGCTGTCCGCCCTCGCCGCCGCCCTGATCGCCGGCGGTGAGGCGGCCACCCGATTCCAGCAGGTGTGCGGTGCGGTGATGGCGAAGTCCGTGGAGGACTGCCTGTTCTACCGCACCGCCCGGCTGGTGTCACTGCAGGAGGTGGGTGGCAATCCGGCGAACGTCGGCGTCTCCCCCGCCGAATTCCACCTGGCCGCAGCCGAGCGAGCCACCCGGTGGCCGCGGGCGATGACGACGCTCTCGACGCACGACACCAAGCGCGGGGAGGACGTCCGGGCCCGGATCGGCATCCTGTCGCAGGTGCCGGACCTGTGGGCCGAATGCGTCGATCAGTGGGAACGCATCGCACCCAGCCCGGATCCCGTCACCGGACTGTTCCTGTGGCAGAACCTGTTCGGGGTGTGGCCGGTCGACGGCCGCGCTGCGGGCGACGTGCCCGACTTCCGCGACCGCGTCCACGCCTACGCGGAGAAAGCGGTCCGTGAGGCCGGAACCCGGACGTCGTGGCACGACGTGAACGAGGACTTCGAGAGCGACCTCCACCGCTGGCTGGACACGGTGATCGACGGCACGGTCGGGAAGGCGCTCGGTTCACTGTGCACCCAGCTGGCCCCGCACGCCTGGTCGGACTCGCTCGGCCAGAAGCTCCTGCAGCTGTGCGGACCGGGGATCCCGGACGTGTACCAGGGAACCGAGCTGTGGGAGGACTCGCTCGTCGACCCGGACAATCGCCGTCCCGTCGACTACGACGTGCGACGGAGCGTGCTCGCGGGACTCGGCACTCCTCCGCTCGATGCGACGGGCGCGGCGAAGATGCACGTCGTCCGCACGGCTCTGCGCCTGCGCCGGGAACGTCCGGACAGCTTCGTCGGCGGGACCTATGCGCCGGTCTTCGCGTCGGGGACCGCGGCGCAGCATCTGATCGGTTTCGCCCGCGGCCCCCAGGGGTCGTCCGCGGACGTCGTGGCGCTGGCCACCCGGCACACCGTCGGCCTGGAGCAACGCGGCTGGGGCGACACCACCGTTTCCCTCCCGGACGGCACCTGGACCGACCTGCTCACGTCCGCGACGTACACCGGCGGCCGAGTCGACACGTCGACACTGTTCTCCCGCTATCCCGTTGCGCTTCTGGCCCTGTGAGTACTTGTTAACCGCCCGCGGTTAACAAGTACTCACAGGGGTACTGGCTCTTGTATGTCGCGCCGTGTGGTTGCCCGGGCGTACGGAGGGCCGGAGGTCCTCGCGCTCGTCGACGCCGAGGCAGTGAATCCCGCCCCCGGCGAGGTGGTGATCGAGGTTCGCGCCATCGGGGTCAACCCGATCGACTACAAGCTCTACAGCGGCGCGTTCGGCGCCGACCCGGACGCCCTGCCCTTGCGGCTGGGCAGCGAGGCCGCGGGCGTCGTCGCCGAGGTGGGTGACGCCGCGGCGGGACCGGTGGGCCCGATCTCGGTGGGCGACGAGGTGATCGTGTATCCGGTGTCCGAGTCGTACGCGGATCGACTTGTCGTGTCCGGTGATTCGGTGATCCCGAAACCGGCGTCGTTGCCGTGGAACGAGGCTGCCGGACTTCTCGCGGTGGGTGCCACCGCGGTCGACACCCTCGACACGGCGCACGTCGGCGCCGGCGACCTGCTGCTCGTGCACGGAGCGGCCGGTGGCGTGGGGTCGTTCGTCGTGCAGTTGGCGCGTGCCCGCGGCGCCACGATCATCGGCACGGCGCGCCCCGAGCACCACGACTACGTCCGGTCGCTCGGCGCCGCCCCCGTGTCCTACGGCGCCGGTCTGGGCGATCGGGTCCGCGTCCTGGCGCCCGACGGAGTGGACGCCGTCATCCACACCGCGGGCAGTGACGAGTCGATCGACGTCTCCGTGGAACTGGTGCGGGACCGGTCGCGGTTGGTGACGACCGTCCCCGGGCCCCGGCCTGCCGAAGCGGGCTTCCGGATCGTCGGCGCGCGGGGGCCGGACGGGATGGAACCGCGTAAGCGGGCCCGCGTCTTCCTCGTCGACCTCGCGGGCAACGGCGACGTGCGGGTGCGCGTCGCGCGCACGTACGCGCTGTCCGAGGCGGCGCGCGCGCACGCCGATCTTCGGAAGCCGCACGCGGCGGGCAAATTCATCCTGCTGCCGTAGGCGCGCCCCATCAGTGGAGCAGACTCGCCCGGATCGTCGCTTTCACCCAGTTCCGGTACTCGTCGACGTCCCACCCGCACTGCCGGCGCAGCATCGAGTACACCTGCGGCGACACGACCGTGAACAGCACGTCGGCGGCCCGCTGGACGGAGATCTCGGGACGCAGCAGTTCGTGCGCGGCGAGTCCCTCGGCGAGCGTCATCGCATTCTCGGCCGAGGCCCGCGCCCCCTCGTCGGCGAACCGCCGCATGTCGTCGTCCGCTCCCGAGGATTCGATCGACGTCGTCATCAGGGTCCCGGCCCGCTCCATGACGTCGGTGCTGAATCCCACCATCTGGTCGAGGATCCGTTCGACGGGGTCGCCGTCCCGGGGCACGGGCGTGTGGGCCGCGGCGGTATCACCCTCGATGGCGGCGTGAAGTACCTCGTGGAACAGTTCCGCCTTGCCACCGGGGAACGCGGTGAACACCGTGCGGGTCGACACCCCGGCGGCCTCGGCCACGTTCCGCACCGTCGTGCTGACGTATCCGCGGTCGATGAACAGCCGGGCCGCGGCGTCCCGGACGAGGAGACGGGTCCGGCGCGCCGATTCCGCTCGCAGCGGCGAACTGTAGGGCCTCTTGGCCGTTTCGGGCATGGGCTCACGATAGACGCATTCGATACATCAATCGTGCAACCAATGTGGCACAGCGATTCGCCGCGCATCGACCAGGCGAAACGCCCGATACCTACGACTTCGGGTGTTCCACCCAGGCATCGGATCCGGGAAACACGAGCGCCTCGTGGCCGTCGTCGTACCGGACGAGATAGGGCGGTGCGCCGTTCTCTCCGTGTACCTCCACGACCTCGGCGGTCGTCTCGTGCACTCCGACCACCCTGCCCTGAACGTGCAACCGGTCTCCCACTGCTACGTGCATGTCTGCTCCTCGCGACGTTCGAGTCCGTACTCCCAGCTTGCTACTTCCGGAACCGGGGCGAAAGGGCCGACTCGCCGCCATCTCTGCCGGCGTGTGCCATCGTGGGGACATGGCTACGTATCGATACCTCGACAAGGACCGTAACGTACTCGAGGAGCAGGACTTCGGCACCGTGCAGGACGCCGAGGAACACCGGTTGTCCGTTCTCGGCGCCGAGATCATCGAGGAGGTCGAGGACTCCGGCACGCCCGAAAGCTGACTGTCCTGCGCGGCCCGCCGCGTCGAGGCATGCTGATCGGGTGCACACATTCGAGGTATGGGCCCCGATTCCGGAATCCGTTTCTGTGGAGGTCGACGGCCGACGCCACGACATGACCCCGTCACCGGACGGATGGTGGCGAGCCGACGTCGACGCGTCGCCGGATTCCCGGTACGCGTTCGTCCTCGACGACAGCGACACCCCGCTTCCCGATCCCCGGTCACCGCGCCAGCCCGACGGAGTCCACAGTCCGTCGCAGCTCCACACGCTCGACGAGAGCCTCTGGACCGACTCGCGGTGGACCGGGCGGCAGCTCGCCGGCTCCGTCGTCTACGAATTGCACGTCGGCACGTTCACCCCGGAGGGCACGTTCGCGGCTGCCGTCGCCAAGCTCGACCATCTCGTCGCCCTCGGCGTCGATTTCGTGGAACTGATGCCCGTCAACGGGTTCAACGGGACCCACAACTGGGGATACGACGGGGTTCTCTGGTACACGGTGCACGAGGGTTACGGCGGACCGGACGGTCTGCAGACCCTCGTCGACGCGTGCCACGCCCGCGGTCTCGGCGTGGTCCTCGACGCCGTGTACAACCACCTCGGACCGTCGGGAAACTACCTGGACCGGTACGGGCCGTACCTGGCGCAGGGCGCCAACACGTGGGGCCGGAGCATCAATCTGGACGGACCGGACAGCGGCGAGGTCCGCCGCTACATCATCGACAACGCGCTGCGGTGGTTCCGCGAGTTCCACATCGACGCGCTGCGCCTCGACGCGGTCCACGCGCTCGTCGACCACACCGCCACCCACCTTCTCGAGGACCTGGCCATCGAGACCCGCAGGCTGTCCGCGCACCTGAGGCGGCCGCTGACGCTCATCGCCGAGAGCGACCTCAACGATCCGCGCCTGATCACGTCGCGGTCGGCAGGCGGCTGCGGCCTCGACGCCCAGTGGGACGACGACGTGCATCACGCCATCCACGCCGCCGTCTCGGGCGAGAGACAGGGCTACTACGGAGATTTCGGTTCGATGGCCTGCCTCGCCGACACCCTGCGCCAGGGGTGGTTCCACGCGGGCACGTTCTCGACGTTCCGCGGTCGCACCCATGGCAGGCCGCTGGACACCCGCCGGACCCCGGCCAGTTCGCTGGTCACGTACACGTGCACGCACGATCAGATCGGCAACCGGGCGGTCGGCGACCGTCCCGGCACGTATCTCGATTCCGGGCAGCTCGCCGTGAAGGCCGCGCTCGTGCTGTGCTCGCCGTTCACGCCGATGCTGTTCATGGGTGAGGAGTGGGGGGCGAGCACCCCGTTCCAGTTCTTCACCTCCCACCCCGAACCGGAACTCGCGCGGGCGACGGCGGAGGGGCGTAAGGCCGAGTTCGCCGAGCACGGCTGGAGCACGGACGATGTTCCCGACCCGCAGGACCCGGAGACGTTCGAGCGGTCGAAGCTCGACTGGGACGAACTGGTCCGCGAACCGCATGCCCGGCTGCTCGACTGCTATCGCTCGTTGCTGCACCTCCGTCGGGACCGCGCCGAGCTGACGGATCCGTGGCTCGAGAACCTGTCCGTCGACTACGACGAGGCGGAGCAGTGGATCGTGGTGCACCGCGGTGCGCTTCGTCTCGCGTGCAACTTGGGCGCCGAACCGGTGAGCGTCCCGGTCGGCGGCTCCCCCGTGCTGTGGTGGGAGCCGCCGACTCAGGACGAGACTGCGTCGGCGACGGTGCTACCGGGTCACTCGTTCGTGGTGCTCGACAGCTCACCCTGACGGTCGCGCAGCATCCGCAGGACGAGGATGGCGGTCGCGAACAGGATCACGGCCGTCGCGCCGGCGGCGACGTGCATGCCGTCGACGAACGCCGACTGCGCGGACTCCAGGAACACCGACCGGGCCGCCTCGGGCAGGTGCTGGGCCTCCGCGACGGCGGCGCCGAGCGTGCCCTGGGCGGGCTCGACCTGTTCCGGCGGCAGCATCGACGTGTCGAGGCCGTTCCGGAAGATCGCCATGACGACGCTGCCGAGCACCGCGACGCCGAGTGCGATGCCGAGTTCGTATGCGGTCTCGGACACCGCGGAGGCGGCGCCGGCCCGTTCGGGCTCGACGGCGCTGACCACGAGGTCGGACGTCAGGGTCAGTGCGATACCGACACCGGCGCCTGCGAGGCCGAAGCCGATCACGAACATCGTCGGGGCGCCGTCCACACCGAGCGTGAGCATCAGTGCCGCACCCACAGCCGCGATCGCGAGACCGCCGCCGAGCACGTGCGAGGTGGCCCACCGGCGCACCATCCAGGCCGCCGCGAGTGCGGTAATCGCGCTCATCAGCATGCCGGGCAACATCAGCACACCGGATTCGAATGCGCTGTTGCCCAGCACCAACTGCAGGTACTGCGAGCCGAAGAACAGCACACCGGCCAGCGCGAAGATGGACAGCAGATTGGTGAGGACGGCGGTCGAGAACGCCGGCTTGGCGAACAGGCCGATGTCGATCATCGGGTCCTTCATCGCCTTCTGCCTGCGTACGAACACCACACCGGACACGACGCCGACGAGTCCGACGACGAGGAGCACCGGGTCGACACCGTGCACCACGGTCTCCTTGACCGCGTACACCAACGGCAGCATCGTCGTCATCGACAGCGCCGCGCTGAGCAGGTCGAAGCGTCCCGGGGCGGGGTCCTTCGACTCGGGGATCACGAGCGGTCCCACGGCGATCAGAACCAGCATCACGGGGATGTTGATCAGGAACACCGAGCCCCACCAGAAGTGCTCGAGCAGCCAGCCGCCGATCAGCGGGCCCGCCGCGGTGCCGCCACCGGCCATCGCACCCCACACGCCGATGGCGAGGGTCCGCTGGCGCGGGTCGACGAAGATCGTGCGGATCAGACCGAGTGTCGCGGGCATCAGCGTCGCACCCGAGATTCCCTGCAGAACGCGGGCCGCGATCAGCATCTCGGGTGTCGGCGACCACGCCGCGATCAGCGAGGCGATGCCGAATCCGGCGGCGCCGAGGAGCAGCAGGCGACGCCGCCCGATCCGGTCGCCGAGCGTGCCCATCGTGATGAGCAGGCCGGCGAGGACGAACGAGTAGACGTCGATGATCCACAGCAGCTGCGTGCTGCTGGGTTCGAGGTCGGCGCTGATGAACGGCAGTGCGAGGTCGAGCACGGTGCCGTCGACGGCGATCAGGAGGACGGCGAAGGCCAGGACGACCAATCCGAGCCAGTCTCGGCGTGATGCGGAGGACTGACCTGGCGCGCCGTAGGCGTCGTTGATCCCGCGATCCGTGGAGACAGACATTTATCTTCCTGCGACTTTCCGATTCGAGAGACTGACACGGTGATGAACCGTCCAGCCGGTACAGTTCCGTTAAATTACCGTGAACCGTCCGGACGGTAAAGTTATTTCCCGGGTACAGTCCCTCTTCATGGCTGCCGGTACGCGCGATCGAATACTCGACGCCCTCGAGAAGCTGCTGCTCGACGTGGGGATAGCCCAGGTGACCCTCGAAGCGGTCGCTACGGAGGCCGGGGTGTCCAAAGGCGGACTGCTCTACCACTTCCCCAGCAAGGAAGCGCTGCTCGCCGCCATGGTGCGCCGGCTCGGCGAACGGGCGGACGCCCAGCTCGCCGACGCCGTCTCCGGCGGCACCTCGCTGTCCGAGTGGTATCTGCAGGTTCCCGACGCGAGCACCACCGAGGAACTCGCCCTCTATCGTTCGACCATCGCCGCGCTACGGAGCGTCGACGGTCAGCACGACGAGATCCAGAAAGCCGTCACCGAGGTGATGCGCGGCTGGGACGAAGGTCTCCAGAGCGAGATCGACGACCCCGTGCAGGCCGAGATCGTGCGGCTCGTCGGCGACGGGATCTACCTGTCCGCACTGCTCGGGCTCCCCATGCCCGAGCCCGAGCTGTACAACAAGGTGGTCGCGCGGCTGCTGCAGAAGTAGCGGCTCAGGTGAGGTAGCGGTACGCGGGGCTCCCCGGCTCCAGGCGTTCCACCTGCATCCGGGACTGCTCCATCCGCTCGAGCAGGTCGCCGAGCCCCTCGGCCTTCCCCAGCTCGATACCCACCAGGGCGGCACCGGTCTCCCGGTTGTTGCGCTTCACGTACTCGAACAAGGTGATGTCGTCCTCGGGCCCGAGCACCTCGTCCAGGAAGCGGCGCAGCGCGCCCGGCTCCTGCGGGAAATCGACGAGGAAATAGTGCTTCAGGCCGAGATTCACCAGCGAGCGTTCCAGGATCTCGCCGTACCGCGAGACGTCGTTGTTGCCCCCGGAGATCAGGCACACCACCGTGGAACCCGGCTCGAACGTGATGTTGCCGAGGGCAGCCACCGACAGGGCGCCCGCGGGCTCCGCGATGATGCCCTCGTTCTGATACAGCTCGAGCATCGTGGTGCACAACGCACCTTCGTCGAGGTTGGCCATCACGAAGCTCTCGGGATCGAGCCGGATCGTGGTCGACCGGTCGGACTGGCCCAGCGACGTGTGCGTCGCGACCTCGGCGCCGAGGGCGGACACCACGGCGTAGGGAAGGTCGCCGACCCGCTTCACCGACGCGCCGTCGACGAACGGGTCGATCTCCGTCAACGTCACGGGCCCACCGGCCACCAGGGCCGCCGTCATCGACGCCGCCCCCGTCGGCTCCACCCCCACGATGGCCGCATTGGGTGCGTGCGCACGCAGATACGTGGCGATGCCGGCGATGCATCCGCCGCCACCGACCGGGACCAGCACGGAATCGGGGGCCGCACCGAGCTGCGCGAGGATCTCGGCGGCGATGGTGCCCTGTCCGGCCGCGGTACGGGCGTCGTCGAACGGCGCCACCATAGTCGCGCCCGTCCGCCGCACATCGGCCGCGGCCGCAGCGGCAGCGGCGTCGTACGTCTCCCCCGTCAGGATCAGCTCGACGAACTCGCCGCCGTGCGCGCGGATGCGGTCACGCTTCTGCTTGGGGGTGTTCGACGGAACGTAGATGCGGCCCGTGATTTCCATTGTCCGGCAGGCGAATGCGACGCCCTGCGCATGGTTGCCCGCGCTGGCCGTCACCACTCCGGCCGCACGCTCGCCGGCATCGAGCTGGGCCATGAGGTTGTAGGCGCCGCGCAGCTTGTAGGAGCGGACGACCTGCAGGTCTTCGCGCTTGAGGTAGACGTTCGCGCCGGTCAGCGACGACAGGCGCTCGCTCCGCTGCAGCGGGGTCGCGTCGATCACGTGGGAAATTCGCTCGATGGCAGCGTCGATGTCGCCCACTGTCAGGGGCGAGGTGATGTTCTGGGCTGCGGTATCGGGCGATGTGGACACCCGGATATGTTCCCACTCTCCAGCCATGGGATACCAGTCGGGTTCAGCCGCGCGGATCGAACTGGGACGGTCGCGGCACGTTGCGGACATTCGACTTCGCCATCTTCACGGCCTCGCCGACACCGCCGTTCATCACCATCTTCGACAGCGCCAACGCGAAACCGGTGACCTGCCCGCCCGTGATGGTCGGCGGCAGCGACAACGCCAGCGGGTCGGTGACCAGATCGACGAGCGCCGGTCCGTCGTGATCGAACGCCTGCCGCAGACCCGATTCGATGTCGGCCGGATCCTCGATCCGGCGGGCGAAGATGCCCAGTGCCGACGCCACCGCCGAGTAGTCGACGGGCGCGACGTCCACCCCGAAATCCGGCAGCCCGTCCACCAGCATTTCCAGCTTGACCATGCCCAGAGTGGAATTGTTGAACACCACGATCTTGACCGGGAGCCGGTACATCGCGACCGTCACCAGTTCTCCCAGCAGCATCGACAGCCCGCCGTCGCCCGACACGGAGACCACCTGCCTGCCCGGCGCGCACACCTGGGCGCCGATCGCGTGCGGCAGGGCGTTCGCCATCGATCCGTGCAGGGCCGAGGACAGGAAACGCCGCGACCCGTTCGGCGTCAGGTAGCGCGCCGTCCAGACGTTCGACATTCCCGTGTCGGTGGTGAAGATCGCGTCCTCGGCGGCGAGGTCGTCGAGGATCGACGCCGCATATTCCGGGTGGATCGGGATGCGCTGCTTCGCGGGTTTCGTGTACGCACCGACCACTTTGTTCATCAGCGTCCGGTGCTTCTCGAGCATGTCGTCGAGGAATCGGCGATCGTCCTTCCGCCGGATCAACGGGGCTAGGGCACGCAGCGTGCTCGCCACGTCGCCGTGCACGGCCAGGTCGACGTTCGTTCTCCGGCCGATTCGCTGTGCGGCCCAGTCGATCTGCGCGGTGCGGACTCCGTCGGGCAGGAACTGGTTGTACGGGAAGTCGGTTCCGACGAGCAGCAGGAGGTCGGCGCCGTGCATGCCGTCGTGGGCCGCCCCGTATCCCAGCAGTCCCGTCATACCGACGTCGAAGGGGTTGTCGTACTGAATCCATTCCTTCCCGCGGAGCGTGTGGCCGATCGGCGCACCGATCGCGTCGGCCAGGCTCAGCAGCTCCTCGCGAGCCTCCCGCACGCCCTCGCCGGCGAAGATCGCGACCTTTCCCGCCCCGTTCACGGCGTCGGCGAGCGCCTGCACGTCGGCCTGGTCGGGCACGATCGCCGGTACGCCGGTGTGCGGCACCGACGGCGCCTTCCCCTCGGCGGGGCGGTCCGCGATGTCGCCCGGAAGGGTGATCACCGCGACACCGGACAGCGCGGTCGCGTGCGCGATGGCGGACGCCGTCACGCGCGGCGCCTGGGCGGGACTGCCGATCAGCTCCGCGTACCGGGAGCATTCGACGAACAGGCGGTCCGGGTGGGTCTCCTGGAAGAAGCCGAGACCGATCTGCTCGCTCGGGATCTGCGCCGCGATCGCAAGTACGGGCGCCCCCGAGCGGTCCGCGTCGTAGAGACCGTTGATCAGGTGCAGATTTCCCGGACCGCACGAGCCGGCGCACACCGCCAGTTTGCCGGTGACCTGCGCCTCCGCTGCCGCGGCGAACGCGGCGGCCTCCTCGTGACGCACGTGGATCCAGTCGATTCCACCCTTCGCCGCGCCACCCGACCGCCGGACCGCGTCGACGACGGGATTGAGACTGTCGCCCACGATTCCGTAGATCCGCTGGACGCCGGCGTCCTGTAATTGACGTACCAGCTGATCGGCAACGGTTTTCGCTCTCATCGGGCCTCCGGTCGGGGGACGGTCGAACGGCGAAGGACAGCGGCAGTGCGGGCGTCAGGCGGGTTCGAGCACGAACACCGGGATCTCCCGATCGGTATTCTTCTGATACTCGGCGTAGTCCGGGAACGCGGCGACGGCGCGGTCCCACCAAGCGGTCTTCTCCTCGCCCGTCACCTCACGGGCCACCATGTCCTGTGTGGTCGAGCCGTCGCGGAGTTCGACGTGCGGCTCGGCCTTCACGTTGTAGTACCAGACCGGGTTCTTGGGTGCGCCGCCGAGCGAGGCGACGATCGCGTACGTCCCGTCGTGTTCGACACGCATCAACGGCGTCTTGCGGAGTTTGCCGGATTTCGCGCCGCGCGTGGTCAGCAGGACGACGGGCCTGCCGCCCAGCGTCGTGCCCTCGGCTCCATCGGTGGATTCCATCAACTCGGCCTGATCTGCTGCCCACTTGGACGGACTGGGCTCGTATTCACCTGTGAGTGGCATGCGTCCAGTCAACACCTGATCCGCGACAACGCGCCACCGATTCCACCGAACGAGCGCACATGCGAAGAACCGCATCCGATTGTTCGTTGCGCCGAACTCCGGGTTCCGAGTACCCTGATCCCACGCGGGGGACGTCCGCTCCCCCGACCCGCGCCAGTGAGGTGACCTGCGATGACGACACACGACGCATGGGTGCGCCGCGAGGTTCGCCGCCGCGGCCCCGCCCGGACCGTCGACATCGCCGGCGCCGAATGGCCCCTCTACAAGCTCGAAGCGCTGGCCGTCGCTCTGCTGGTCTTCGTCACGATCCTCGTCGTCACCCAGACGCTGCAGGCGGCCGTACTCACCGCCGCCGCGGTGGCCGTCGTGGTGTGGTGGGCGCGGCGCCTCTTCCCGCCGCGCCCCTAGCCGTCACACGGACAGGCAGCTCGGTCCGAGCAGCGCCTTGAGATCGCCCATCAACGCCGACGACGGTTCCACCCGGAGCACGTCGTCGACCTTCCACAACGTGACCTCGGTGCCGCCGATCAACCGCACGTGGACGTCCGACGTGCCCGGATGGCGCGTGAGCACCTGACGCAACGCGCCGATCTTGTCCTTGGTGCACTGACGCAGCGGCAGACTGACCGCCAGCGGCTTCGCGACCCCCACTGCCGAGAGATCCGGCACCGCAAGGTCGTTGGCGATGAGTGAGATCCGATCGTCACGAATCGACACTCGCGCCTTGACGAGCACGACGGAGTCCTCCGTGACATCCATCCCGTAGACCGAGTAGGCCTGCGGGAAGAACAGCACCTCGATACCACCGGTCAGATCCTCGAGCTGCGCGGACGCCCAGGTGAGACCGTTCTTGTTGATCCTCCGGTTCACCGACGCGAGGATCCCGCCGACGGTGACCTGGGTGCCGTCCTTGATGTCGCCTTCGAGGATGGTCGGGATCGCGGTGTCGGACTGCGCCGACAGCACGTGTTCGACGCCGTTGAGCGGGTGCCCGGACACGTACAGTCCCAGCATTTCCCGTTCCAGCGCCAACCGGTGCTTCGAGTCCCACTCTTCCTCGGGGATCTTCACGTTGAACACCGAGGAGATCGACTCGTCGGCGTCGTCGCCGCCGAAGAGGTCGAACTGTCCGATCGCCTCCGCCTTCTTGGTGCCCATCACCGCGTCGATGGCGTCGGCGTGGACGAGCATGAGTCCCTTGCGCGGATGACCCAGCGAGTCGAACCCGCCTGCCTTGATCAGCGATTCGGTGACCTTCTTGGAGCAGGCGGCGGCGTCGATCTTGTTGAGGTAGTCGGAGAAGTCGACGAACTTGGACTTCTCCTTGCGCGCCTTGATGATCGAGCCCACGACGTTGGCGCCGACGTTGCGGACGGCGCCCATGCCGAACCGGATGTCCTCACCGACGGAGGCGAAGTTGACCTCCGATTCGTTGACGTCCGGCGGCAGCACGGTGATACCCATCTTGCGGCAGTCCGCGAGGTAGATGGCGGCCTTGTCCTTGTCGTCACCGACCGAGGTGAGCAGACCGGCCATGTACTCGGCCGGATAGTTGGCCTTGAGGTACCCGGTCCAGAACGACACCAGGCCGTACCCGGCCGCGTGCGACTTGTTGAACGCGTACCCGGCGAACGGGAGGATGGTGTCCCACAGCGCCTTGATGGCGGGCTCGGAGAATTCGTTGGCGAGCATGCCCTCGCGGAAGCCGGCATACGCCTCCTCCAGCACCGAGAGCTTCTTCTTACCCATGGCTCGGCGGAGAATGTCGGCCTGTCCGAGCGAATACCCGGCCACCTTCTGAGCGATCTGCATGATCTGCTCCTGGTAGACGATCAGGCCGTACGTGTCGGCCAGGATCTCCTTCAGGGGCTCCTCGAGCTCCGGGTGGATGGGTTTGACCTCTTGCCGCCCGTTCTTGCGGTCGGCGTAGTCGTTGTGCGCGTTCATGCCCATCGGACCGGGCCGGTACAGAGCGAGCACCGCGACGATGTCTTCGAAGCCGGTGGGCTGCATGCGGCGCAGCAGGTCGCGCATCGCGCTCCCGTCGAGCTGGAACACGCCGAGAGTGTCTCCGCGGGAGAGCAGTTCGTACGTGGCCGGGTCGTCGAGCGCGAGGGTGTCGAGATCGAGGTCGATCCCCCGGTTCGCCTTGATGTTGTCGATGGCGTCACCGATGACGGTGAGGTTCCGCAGTCCGAGGAAGTCCATCTTCAGCAGGCCGATGGCCTCGCACGACGGGTAGTCCCAGCCGGTGATGATGGCACCGTCCTGGGCGCGCTTCCACACGGGAATCGCGTCCATCAGCGGTTCGGACGACATGATCACCGCGCAGGCGTGAACGCCGGCGTTACGGATCAGGCCCTCGAGCCCCTTGGCCGTCTGGTAGATCTTCGCGACGTCCGGGTTGGAGTCGATGAGGGCGCGAACCTCCACCGCTTCCTTGTAGCGCTCGTGGTTCGGGTCGGTGATGCCGGAAACCGAGATGTCCTTGGCCATGATCGGCGGCGGCAGCGCCTTCGTGATCTGGTCGGCGATCGCGAAACCGGGCTGGCCGAACTGGACTCGGGCGGAGTCCTTGATGGCCGCCTTCGTCTTGATGGTGCCGAACGTGATGACCTGGGCGACGCGGTCGCTGCCCCACTTGTCCGTCGCGTAGCGCACCATCTCGCCGCGACGGCGATCGTCGAAGTCGATATCGATATCGGGCATGGAGACGCGTTCGGGGTTCAAAAACCGCTCGAACAGCAGGCCGTGCGGGATGGGGTCGATGTTGGTGATGCCCATCGCGTAGGCGACGAGCGAACCGGCCGCCGAGCCTCGGCCGGGGCCGACGCGGATGCCGACCTCCCGCGCGTGGTTGATGAGGTCGCCGACGACGAGGAAGTAGGCGGGGAAACCCATTTCGAGGATGACGCCGATCTCGTAGTCGGCGCGGGCGAGGTACTCCTCGGGCGGTCCGTCGGGGAACCGGCGGTCCAGTCCGCGCATGACCTCCTTGCGCAGCCAGGTGCCCTGCGTCTCGCCCTCGGGGACCGGGAAGATCGGCATCCGGTCGTGGTGCGCCCACACGTCGTCGTACGACTGGACCCGCTCGGCGATCAGCAGTGTGTTGTCGCACGCGCCGGGCACTTGGTCGTCCCACAGCGCGCGCATCTCCGCGGCCGGCTTCAGGTAGTAGCCGTCGCCGTCGAACTTGAACCGGGTGGGGTCGGACAACGTCTTACCGGTCTGGATGCAGAGGAGCGCCTCGTGGTTCTCCGCGGCTTCCTTGGTGACGTAGTGGCAGTCGTTGGTGGCGAGCGGCGGAATCTCGAGCTTCTTGCTGATCTCGAGCAGGCCCTCACGCACTCGTCGCTCGATCGACAGTCCGTGGTCCATCAGCTCGAGGAAGAAATTGTCCTTGCCCCAGATCTCCTGCCACTTGGCGGCGGCCTCGAGCGCCTCGCGGTCGTGGCCGAGTCGCAGCCGGGTCTGGATCTCACCGGACGGGCAGCCCGTGGTCGCGATGATGCCCTCGTGGTGGGTGGCGATGAGCTCTTCGTCCATCCGCGCCCACTTGCCGAGCTGGCCCTCGATCGACGCGAGCGAGGACAGCTTGAACAGGTTCCGCAGACCGGTCGCGTTCTCCGCGACCATCGTCATGTGGGTGTACGCGCCGCTACCGGAGACGTCGTCGGACTTCTGGCTGCGGTCGCCCCACAGCACGCGCTTGGTGTTGAAGCGGGACTCGGGCGCGATGTACGCCTCGATGCCGATGATCGGCTTGATGCCCTGCTTCTTCGCCACGTTGTAGAACTCGCTGGCGCCGTACATGTTGCCGTGGTCGGTCATGCCGACCGCCGACATCCCCAGTCGCTCGGCCTCTTCGAACAGGGGGCCGACCTTGGCCGCACCGTCGAGCATCGAGTACTCGGTGTGATTGTGCAGATGTACGAACGAGTCAGCCACGTGCGCCTCTCTGAAGGTCTGGGAGCCTCACGAGTGTAGGCCCTCGGACCGACAGCACCGGTCGCCGACGGCGGATGTCGGAGAAGTCGTGACGCGAGTTACTGGACGGGCGCCTGGGACGGTTCGGTATTTCGCCGCTCGCGCCGGACCCGTACCAGCGCATCGGTACTGAAGATCGCGAGTGCCACCCAGATCAGCGCGAAACCGATCCACCGCGACGCGGGCATGTCCTCGTGGAGAACGGCGACGCCCCACGCCATCTGCAGCGCAGGCGTCAGGTACTGCAGCATGCCGAGTGTGCGCAACGGCACCCGTTGCGCGGCCGCGCCGAACAGCAACAGCGGCAGCGCGGTCACCGGTCCCGCGGCCAGCAGCAGCAGGGTGTGACCGATCCCGAACCCGAGGAACGTGCCTGCCCCGGTGAGGGCGAGGAACACGAGGTAACCGATCGCGACGGGCGCGGCCACGATTCCCTCGGCGGTCAGGCTCGTCCGCGGGTCGAGCGGCATCACCTTCTTGCACAGCCCGTACAGGGCGAACGACGCGGCCAGGGTCAGCGCGATGTACGGCGGATGCCCGTAGTCGACGGTGATCACGATCACCGCGGTTGCGGCGAGCGCGAGCGCGACGATCTGGGCGGGGACGAGCCGTTCCCGGAAGATCACGACCCCGAGTAGCACGCTCACCAACGGGTTGATGAAGTAGCCGAGCGCGGTCTCGACCACCCGGTCCGAGGTGACCCCGTAGATATAGGTGCCCCAGTTCACCGCGATGGCCGTCGACGCGGCCGAGACCAGGAGCCAGGTGCGCACACTCAGCCCGCGCAGCGACCGGAGCCGGCCCGAGACCGCGAGGACGACGAACATGAGCGCGAGCGTCCACACCACCCGGTGCGCGAGGATCTCCACCGACCCGGCCGGGCCGAGCAATCCGAAGAACGCCGGGAACGCGCCCCACAGCACGTAGGCGCCGACTCCGCAGGCGGCGCCCACGGTTTCCGCCTTCCTCGCCTTCACGAACCGCTCCCCGGGACGATGCCGTCGTCGGGGCCGGGCGCGACGATCTCGACCTGCTCCGGCAGCAGCGGGCGCACGGCGAACCGCCCGGCGACGGCGTCGGCTCCGAGTGCCTCGACCGCCCGGACGTCCGGGGCGGACCGCAGCGCGGTGAGGGCTTCGTGATCACCGCGGACGACGACACCGATCACGCACGCGCAGTTCCCGGCGAGTTCCTCCGACGACACCGCCGCGATCTGCGCCTGCCGCTCCGTTTCGCCCGTCATCGCCTGGGCGCGTCCGGCGGCCAGGACGCTCGCCCGTGCGAGCGCCGCATCGCCTGCCGCGACGGACACGGGAACGAGGGGGGTCTGCACCCGGTCCAGGGGCACACGGAAGAGAACCTGCGACACCCGGGTGCCGGACGCGGCGTCCCGGACGACCTCCGTCGTCACCGGACGCGTGAACGAGACCAGCGCCCAGTGCTCGCGGCGCGCGTCCGGCGCGTCGAGCGACCGGTCCGCCCGGGCCAGGTAGTCGGCCACCACTTCCCCGTTGTCCGGGCCCAGCGTGTCCGTCGACACGGGCGCCCGGCGGACAGGGTGCAGTACTCCGAGCACGACCGTCACCGCGATCAGGGCGACGGCGGTGAGCACTGCCGGCACCGCGGTACCGCCCGGGTACGGGCGCCTCACCTCAGCTCGCCCGCAGAACCCCGAGAGCGTCCTCGAGATCCTTCGGGTACTTGGACGTGATCTCGACCCACCGCCCGTCCGCGGGATGCGCGAAACCGAGCGACCGGGCGTGCAGCCACTGCCGCTCCAGCCCGAGACGTTCCGCCAGCCGCGGATCGGCCCCGTATGTGAGGTCGCCGCAGCACGGGTGCCGCAGTGCGGCGAAATGGACGCGGATCTGATGGGTCCGGCCCGTCTCGAGGTGGATGTCCAGCAGGCTCGCCGCCTGGAACGCCTCGACCGTGTCGTAGTGGGTGATGCTGGGCTTGCCGTCCGCGGTGACGGCGAACTTCCAGTCGTTGCTGCGGTGCCTGCCGATCGGCGCGTCGATGGTTCCGCTGCTCGGATCCGGGTGACCCTGCACCAGCGCGTGGTACCGCTTGTCGATGGTCCGCTGCTTGAATGCGCGCTTGAGGAGGGTGTAGGCGCGTTCCGACGTGGCCACCACCATCACCCCGGACGTGCCGACGTCCAGCCGGTGCACAATGCCCTGGCGTTCGTGCGCACCGGACGTCGAGATCCGGAAGCCCGCGGCGGCGAGACCGCCGATCACCGTCGGACCGGTCCAGCCCACGCTGGCGTGGGCGGCCACACCCACCGGTTTGTCGACGGCGACCACGTCGTCGTCGGCGTACAAGATTTCCATGCCCTCGACGGGTTCCGCCTCGATGGTCAGCGGCCGCGGCGGTTCCGGCAGTTCCACCTCGAGCCAGGTGCCTGCGGACAGACGATCGGACTTGCCGACGGGTGCGCCGTCGACGAGCACCGAACCCTCTTCGGTGAGCTGAGCCACCGCGGTGCGCGACAGACCGAGCAGTCGAGCGAGGCCGGCGTCGACCCTCATCGCTTCGAGCCCGTCCGGGACCGGCATCGACCGTGTCTCCCTCACTTCTCTACCCCCTTACGTGTTCCGTCCGGTTCCAGCCCTATCAGTGTGAGCACGACGAGCAGGATCGCACCGCACACGATGCCGGAATCCGCCACGTTGAACACCGGCCACCAGCCGACGGACACGAAATCGACGACGTGACCCTGCATCACTCCCGGCGCCCGGAAGAACCGGTCGACGAGGTTGCCGAGGGCGCCTCCGAGTACCAGCCCCAGACCGAGCGCCCACCACGGCGACCGCAGCGTGCGGCCGATACGGACGACGCCGATCACCACACCCACGGCGACGAGCGTGAGCAGCCACGTCATGCCGGTGGCCATGGAGAACGCCGCACCCGGGTTGCGCACGAGCCGCAGCGAGACGATGTCCCCGATCAGCCAGACCGGCCGGCCGGGCTCGATGTTGGCGACGGCGAGGATCTTCGTCAACAGGTCCGCGGCCAGGACGGCACCGGCGATCACGAACAGCAGCAGCCTGCGCTGATGCTTCACCGGCCGGGGCGCTGCGGTGCCGGACGTGTCACCGTCGTTTCGGTCTTCTGCGTCGGTCTCGTTCTCTGCCGTGGGGTCTTGACTCACCCGTTCATCATCCACTACGGAGGCAAGCCTCCGTTCACGCGCTCCCGCGCGCACTAACCTGGGGGCGTGCCACTGTTCTCGAAAGCTCTGCGACCCGGATTCTGCCTACTCGCCGCAACCCTCTCCCTGGTCGCTCTGACCGCCGGGTGCGGAGGTGACGGCGACTCCTCGGAGTCGAACCCCGCAGGGTCCACGTCCACTCCCGCCGAAGTGACCGTCCCGATCTCCGCCACCACCGTCGAACTGATCCAGCCCGGCGAGGAGCCGCGCGAGGTGATCCAACGCAGACCGCCGGCGGGGGTCACGCAGCAGGTGCAGTTGACCACCGGCGCGCAGGTGTTCCAGCAGATCGACGACCAGCCCGCCCAGGACTTCTCCTCACCCGAGATCACACTCCCCCTCACCGCCGCCGTCGGGCAGGCCACCGACGACACGGATGGCGGCACCACCGTCGACCTCACGCTCGGTGACGTCACCAGCCCCGACGACCGCCTCGGCAGCGCGCTCGAAGCCAGCGCCGGTTCGGGCGCCGGCTTCACGGTCGACCCCACCGGTGCGATCACCGCGCTGCGACTGCGTCCGGACGCCGAAGCCCAGGACATCGCGCGCTCCGCGATCGAGCAGGCGTTCTACCAGGCCGTGTATCGCACGGTCCCGTTTCCGGCGGAGCCCGTCGGAGTGGGCGCCCAGTGGACGATCCGTCAGCAGGTGATGAGCGGCATCGCCCTCGACCAGACCACCGTGGCCACCCTGACCGCCCGGGACGGCAACCGCCTCACCGTCGACTACACGATCGACCAGAAGCCGAAGTCCCCCGTCTGGGAGCTGCCCGGGGAGGCAGGCACGCTGAACGTCGACCAGTACGTGATGCACGGTTCGGGCACCATGACCGTCGACCTCGGCCTGCCGCTGCCCGTCGCCGGGACGGTGACCGTGGGCGGCGACCAGGAGTACAGCGACCCCGACGGCGCCACCCGCCTGCACCAGACCACGTCGAACTCGGTCCGGTGGGGTTCCTGATGCGCCGCGGACCCGTCGCCGCCTCGTGCTCCCTGTTCGCCGTGCTCGCGCTGTCGGCGTGCTCGTCGAACGCGTCCGGCGACGCCGGCGGCACCGCCTCACTTGTGCCGCTCGGACCGGTGGTGACCGCAGCACCGGACGCGGCGGGCACACCGTTCGCCGATCCGGCCGCACTGAAGGCGGCCCTCCTCGACGTCGGCGACCTTCCTGTCGGATTCACCCCCGTGCCCGACCCCGAGGACGATCTGGGGCTGCCTCCGGCGTCGGAGTCGGCGGACTCCGACAAGTCGAGCACGGATCCCGCGGAATGCGGCGCGGTGCTGTCGCCCGTCGCGGATCAGCGTGCGGGCGCGGTGGCGTCGGCGTCCGGCTGGTTCACCGGCCCGGACTTCGCCACCATCGACCAGGACGCGGCGAGCTACGGCACCGGCGCCGACGCATCCCAGGCCTTCGCGGTGGTGCAGGACCGGCTGGCGGGATGCACCGAGTACGCCGGCACGGACGCCGACGGCGTGCAGGTGCAGTACCGGGTCGGCGGCCGCGAGCAGCAGCCCGCCGGTGACGCGTCGGTGGCGTTCCGGCTCGTCACCACCAGCGAGGGCGTCAGTCTGGTCTCGGACGTGGTGGTGGTCGTCGTCGGGAGCACCGTCACCCAACTGGTCGCGACGGGCCAGGACCCGATCGACGCCGGCGTCTTCGGCGACCTGACGAGCACCGCCGTATCGAAGCTCGCGCCCGCACCTGCCGGCTGAACCGACCGGCCACGAACGACCGATGCCGGTGTCCCCGAGGGGACACCGGCATCGGTGCGGGAACGCGGCGATCCGTCAGGACCGCACGGTTCGGCCTGGAATCAGGCAGGGCATGCAGGCGAGGTCAGCTGCGCGAGCGACACGATCTGGCATGCGGTGATCTTCGACAGCTTCCACGTTCCGTTCTCGCCGGGAACGAAGATGGCCGGAACGCCACCCTGCTGGACCTGGCCGTTGACGGTCAGCTGCAGCTGGCCGCTGGCGGTGCCGTCACCATTGTCGATGACCGGGTCGAGAACGGTGACCTCGGCGTTGTTGGCCTTCGCGGCGGCGGCGACCTGGTTGATGAGCTCCGGATCCTGCTCCGAACCCTCGACCATGGCGGACTTGACCTCGAGCGGCGTGGCCGGATCGAGGCCCTGCACCAGAAGCGCGTTGAGATCGGCCGCGGTGGGCACCTCGATGGCTTCCGAGGTCTCGGCAGCTGCGGAAGTCGTCGTCGTGGTCTTGGTCGCCGTGTCGCTCTCGTCGGAGCCACACGCGGACATCGTGAGGGCTGCGGCGATTGCTACTCCGGCAACCGTGATCTTACGAAGCTTCAACTCAATAACCTCTTCATTCTCGGTGTTCGTTCTCGGACGATCTGAGCATCTATCGCTACCCGGGCCAACGTTACCCAAGGGTAAGCATCAGCGCCCGAGGCTACCTTCTCGTGGAGCCGGTCTCCACTCCGTCGTCCGGGCGGTGGGTCCGGTCACTCGAGCGAGCCTTCCACATCGGCCCGTTCGAGTTGCACGTCGTCCTCCTTGAAGGTCCGCGCCTTCCCCGGACCCGTTGTGCGCGTTTCGAATCGGACGGTCACGACACCGTGGCCGGCCCCCTGCACCCAGCCGTGACCGAAGTCCGGGTGCGTCACGTCCAGACCGGGATGCCACCGCGTGTCGATCGCCCGGGCGGGTGCGGGAGTGGGCGCGGAGAGGCCGTCGTCGGGGCCCGCCTCCGTGATCTTCGACTCCTGATAGCCCGGGACGTCCAGGTCCAGTTCGGGGAACAGCGAACCCTGGCGGACCGTCGACAGTCCGGCGAATCCCACCCCGACCAGACGCACCGGCCCGAGTTCGAGCGGATCGATCACCTGCCGCTGCGCCGCCGCGACGAGGATCTGACGGTCGAGGGTCGCGTAGGGCAGCGTGACCGAGCGCGTCACGATGCTCATGTCCGCCTTCTTCAGCTTCAGCACCACCGTCCGCGCGGCCCGGCCGTCCTTCTGCAGGCGCCCGAACGCGGACGCCGCGCTCGACTCGACGGCACCCCGCAACTCGGCCATCGTGACGATGTCGGTGGCGAAAGTCGTCTCCGCACTGACCTGTTTGGACTCGGCGCGTTCGGCGACCGGCCGATTGTCGATGCCCTGCGCCAGCCGGTGCAGGCCCGGTCCGACCGTGGTGCCCAGAATGGACGCCACCTCCGATTCCGGGGTCCGCGCGAAACCGCCGATGGTCTCGATGCCGAGCCGCTTGAGCTTCTCCTCCGCGACCGGGCCGATGCCCCACAGTTTCCGCACCGGAAGCTCGTCCAGCACGGCATGCTGCTCGTCCGGCGGGATCACCGTGATCCCGTCGGGTTTGGCCAGACCGGACGCGATCTTGGCCACCTGCTTGCCCGACCCGGCGCCGATGGACGCGACCAGTCCCGTCTCCTCGAGCACGAGGGCGCGCAGTCCCTCGCAATAGCGTTGCACCGTGGCCGCATCCGCCCCGGCCAGCTCGGTCGGTTCGCCGAACGCCTCGTCCATCGACAGTTGCTCGAGCACCGGCATCGGGCCGCGGAGAGCGTCGAACACGGACTTGCTCAACATGCCGTAGAGGCGGCCCCGCGGCGGCAGCACCACCGCGCCCGGACCCACCAGCCTGCGGGCCTGATGCATCGGCATGGCCGAACGCGCGCCGAAGACCCTCGCCTCGTAGCTGGCCCCGGCGACGACACCGCGTCCGCCGAGACCACCGACGAGAACCGGGCGGCCGCGGAGCGTCGGCCGGGTGAGCTGCTCGACCGACGCGAAGAACGCGTCCATGTCGAGGTGCAACACCCACCGACGACTCACCTGGTGCAAAATACCCGCCCGGTCCGACAGGTCATGCCTTGGCGATCGCCGCCCGCACACCCTCACCGAGTTCGACGGCGTCGCCCGGCGCCTCGGCCAGTTCCAGCTCGACGGCGAGGATCTCGCCCGCGATCAGCTCCCGGTGCGCGAGCGCCCAGTCCCGCCGTTCCGCGGGCACGTCGAGGACGACGGTGATCCGGTCGGACACCTCGAGCCCGGCGGCGCGCCGCGCGTCCTGCAACTCGCGGATACGGTCCTTCGCCCACCCCTCGGCTTCCAGTTCTTCGGTGACCGCCGAGTCCAGGACGACCAAACCGGCCCCATCGGGCAGGGCTGCCGTCGACTCCGGTTCGGCGGCGACCAGCCGCTGCGTGTACTCCTCCGGCAGCAACTCGATCCCCGCCGCGACGACGACGCCGTCCGAGTTCTCCGACCAGTCACCGGCCTTGACGGCCTTGATGACGGTCTGCACGTCCTTGCCCAGGCGCGGCCCCGCGGCGCGCGCGTTGACGACGAGCTCGAACCGGCCGTGCACGTCCACGTCGGTGGTGAGGTCGACCTTCTTGACGTTGACCTCGTCGGCGATGAGACCCAGATACGGGCGCAGGCGCTCCGCGTCGTCGGACGCGACCGTCACCTCGGGCAGCGGCAGCCGCACCCGGAGGTTCTGCGCCTTGCGCAGGCCCAGCACCGTCGAGCACACCGACCGCACCTCGTCCATCGCCGACACCAACTCCGCATCAGCCGGCAGCTCACCCTGGGCAGGCCAGTCCGCGAGATGCACGGACCGTCCGCCGGTCAGTCCCCGCCAGATCACCTCACTGACCAGCGGCAGCAACGGAGCGGCGAGCCGGGTGACCACCTCGAGCACCGTGTGGAGGGTGTCGACGGCGTCCTTGTCCTCGTCCCAGAAGCGCGAACGCGACCGCCGCACATACCAGTTCGTCAGCGCGTCGCAGAACGTGCGCAGTTCGTCGCACGCCCCGGCGATGTCGTTCGTCTCGAGCGCGCCGGTGATGGCGTCCCGGGTTCCGGCCAGCTTCGCGAGGATGTACCGGTCCAGGACATTCGTCGAATCCGTGCGCCATTCACCGGACGTCGGCGCGTACAGCTGCAGGAAGCTCCACGCGTTCCACAGCGGCAGCAGCGCCTGCCGGACACCCTCGCGGATGCCCTGTTCGGTGACGACGAGGTTCCCCCCGCGCAGGATCGGCGAGGACATGAGGAACCAGCGCATGGCGTCCGAGCCGTCGCGCTCGAACACCTCCTTCACGTCCGGGTAGTTGCCCTTGGACTTGCTCATCTTCAGTCCGTCTTCGCCCAGGACGATGCCGTGGGCCGCAACGGTCTTGAAGGCGGGACGATCGAACAGCGCCGTCGCCAGCACGTGCAGCGTGTAGAACCAGCCGCGGGTCTGGCCGTTGTACTCCACGATGAAATCGCCCGGGAAGTGGCTGTCGAACCATTCGCGGTTCTCGAACGGGTAGTGCACCTGCGCGTACGGCATCGACCCGGACTCGAACCAACAGTCGAGGACCTCGGGCACGCGCCGCATCATCGACTTCCCGCTGGGGTCGTCGGGGTTCGGACGCACCAGGTCGTCGATCATCGGCCGGTGCAGATCCGTCGGGCGCACCCCGAAGTCGCGCTCGAGTTCGTCGAGCGAGCCGTACACGTCCGTGCGCGGGTACGCCGGGTCGTCGGACACCCACACCGGAATCGGGCTGCCCCAGTATCGGTTGCGGCTGATGTTCCAGTCGCGCGCGCCCTCGAGCCACTTGCCGAACTGTCCGTCGCGGATGTGCTCGGGGACCCACGTGATGTCCTGGTTCAGCTCGACCATGCGGTCGCGGAACTTGGTGACCGCGACGAACCACGACGGGACCGCCATGTAGATCAGCGGCTGCCCGCTGCGCCAGCTGTGCGGGTACGAGTGCTCGATCGTCTCGTGCCGCAGCAACTTTCCAGCAGCCTTGAGGTCCTTGATGATCACGGGGTTCGCGTCGAACACCTGGAGACCCTCGTAGGGCGGCACCATCGCCGTGAACTTGCCGCCCGGGTCGAGCGGCTGCACGATCTCGATTCCGTTCGCCGTGCAGTACTCCATGTCCTCTTCACCGAAAGCCGGTGCGAGGTGGACGATTCCGGTACCGGACTCGGTGGTGACATAGTCGGCGGAGATGACGCGGTGCGCGTTCTCGTGTCCGACGAAGAAGTCGAACGGCGGGTCGTAGCGGAGCCCGACGAGGTCCGAACCCTTGTGCTCCGACAGCACCTCGGGTGCCTCGCCGAGTTCGCGGGCATAGTGACCCAGCCGATCCTTGGCGAGCACGTAGCGCTTGCCGTCGGCGCCCGTCACCTGGACGTAGTCGATGTCCGGGTGCACCGCGACAGCGAGGTTGGACGGCAGCGTCCACGGCGTGGTGGTCCAGATGATCGCGTTGGCGCCGTCGAGCGGGCCCTCACCGTGCAGCGGCATGTCGACCGTGACGGCGGGATCCTGGCGCATCTTGTACGCGTCGTCGAGCCGGGTCTCCTGGTTCGACAGCGGCGTCTGCTCGTACCAGCTGTACGGCAGCACACGGAAGCCCTGGTAGATCAGGCCCTTGTCGAACAGTTCCTTGAACGCCCACATGACCGACTCCATGAAGTCGAGGTCCAGGGTCTTGTAATCGTTGTCGAAGTCGACCCACCGGGCCTGCCGGGTGACGTAGTCGCGCCACTCGTCCGTGTACCGCAGCACGGAGGATTTGCAGTACTCGTTGAACTTCTCGAGACCCATGACGTCGATCTCGGACTTGTCCTTGATCCCGAGTTGCTTCTCCGCCTCGAGTTCGGCGGGCAGTCCGTGGCAGTCCCAGCCGAATCGGCGCTCGACCTTGTTGCCGCGCATGGTCTGGAACCGCGGGATCAGGTCCTTGACGTACCCCGTCAGGAGGTGGCCGTAGTGCGGGAGACCGTTCGCGAACGGCGGACCGTCGTAGAACACGAATTCGGGGGCGTCGTCGCGCTGGGCGACCGATGCCCGGAAGGTGTCGTCCTCGTCCCAGCCGGCCAGCACACGCTGCTCGATCTGGGGGAACCGGACACCCGCATCCTGGGAGACGCCGTAGTCGACCTTGGGGTAGGACTCGTTGCTGCTGGTCACGTTGCTGGTGTCGGTCACCGCGATCTCCTCGTGCCTGACGTACTCGGCACGGGGACGACGGAGACGCCTCCTGCGTCACCACCGCGGTACCACCCCGCTTGCACCCCGGAGGGCGCCTCTCGGTGCCAGGCTGTGACGGGCCCACCCGTTCGGTTCTACTGAGCCGGCGTACCGGCCGTTCTTCCGAAGGCTCCCCGGTGATGGCCGGATCGTCGCCGCGAAACTCGGTTACTGAATTATTCGCTGAATGCAGTCTAGCCGCCACCGGCGTGCGGCAGCTCAGTCGCCCTCGTCGGAACCGGGCGTCGTGTCCGCGTCCCGAGCGGGACCGCGTTCACCGGGAACACCGCTCGCGGGTTGCCCCGGCACGGTCGCCGCCTTCTTGCCCGCGAGGGCGCTGACGAGCAGCAGGACCGCTCCGGCGACGCACACTACGATGCATCCCCAGGCCCACACGACCGAACCGGTCATCAGAGCCACCACCAGGAGAGCGAACCCCACCGCTGCAAGAGCGAGTGTCACGACCAGCACGGCTCAACCTCTATCCGGGCCGCTGGCTGGGCAACTACCGCGCGCTCAGTCAGCTATTGCCCTTGGCGTAGGACTGGCTGTAATTGGACTGCGATCCACCCTGCGCGAACGAATCCTGACCGCCGTCCACCGGAACCGCGGATCCCCGCTGCTCCAGTTCCTCGAGCTGCGACTCCAGGTACGACTTCAGGCGCACACGGTATTCGCGCTCGAATGTCTTGAGCTGCTCGATACGACCCTCCAGCACGGAACGCTGCTGGTTGATCGTCGCCATGATCTCGGTGTGCTTCTTCTCCGCGTCCGCCTGCAGCGCGTCGGCCTTCTCCTTGGCCTGGCGCAGCTGGGTCTCGGACCGGGTCTGAGCGTCGGTAATCAGCGCTTCCGACTTCTGGCGGGCGTCCGCGATCATCGTCTCGGAACGGGTCCGTGCATCGCTGACCAGCTGCTCCGAGTTGGTGCGCGCGTTGCCGAGCAGCTGCTCGGACTCCGTCTTCGCGTCACTCGTGAGGCGGTCCGCCATCTCCTGGGCGAGACCCAGAACCTTGGCGGCCTGCATGTGTGCGTCGGCGCCCTGTGCAGGAGCGGCCGCAGCCGCAGCGGCGGGAGCCGGTGCCGGCGCGGGAGCCTTGGGCTGCTCGACGACACGAGCCGGCTCCGCCTTGGGGGCGGGAGTCTGTGCTGCGGACGCGGAGCGTGGAGCCTTCTTCGCATCGGCGAGCTCCTTGTCGAGCTCCCCTACTCGCTGCCGAAGGTCGGCGTTCTCCTCGATCAGGCGCGACAACTCTTGCTCGACGAGGTCGAGAAACGCATCGACTTCGTCTTCGTTGTAGCCCCGCTTACCGATCGGTGGCTTGCTGAACGCGACATTGTGCACATCAGCGGGAGTCAGCGGCATGGAAGGATCCCTTCACGCGTCATTTGGCGGTCTAGCAAGCATTCAGTTACAGCGCAGTCTACGTAACGGTGAAACAAGACTGGATCAATGGGGTCCATTCTGTCACACCAGACCCGTAGCACGCGCTTGTCCCTGAACGATCGACATCAGGATGAAGACGATGAACAGCAAGACCATGATGGATAGATCCAACCGCACCCCCCCGAGATTGATCGGGGGGATCAACCGCCGGAGCAGTTTGACCGGAGGATCGGTGACCGTAAAAATCGCTTCGAGGATGACGACCACGACGCCGGTTGGCCGCCAGTCTCGTGCGAAGGTCCGTACGAACTCGACAATGATTCTGCCGATGAGTAGCAGCCAAAAGACAAACAGTATCAAGTAGATCACCGAGAACAAGGCCACACCTTCACTCTGCCTGAGAATGTCCGGCCGATCAAAACGAGCCGCGTGGCCAGGGCTTTCTCCGCCACAGCCGCCGCGGCCCGCGTCGTTTCGGACGTTCGGATCCCGATGGTCGTTTCCCCCGCTCCCCGGTTTACTTCTGGCTGTAGAAGCCGGTTTCCGCGATGCGGCGACGCTCCTCGGCGGAGACGTCGATGTCTGCGGGTGAGAGCAAGAACACCTTCGTGGCCACCTTGTCGAAGGACCCGCGCAGCGCGAATGCCAGTCCGGCGGCGAAATCGACGAGGCGCTTGGCGTCGGCGTTGCTCATCTCGACGAGGTCCATGATGACGGGGGTGCCGTCACGGAACCGCTCGCCGATGGTCCGGGCCTCCCCGTAGTCGCGGGGACGCAGCGTGGTGATCTTGGACAGCGGGCCCCCTTCGTCGAAGAGGGGTCCGCGACGACTCTCCACCCGCTCGGACCGCGTGTCGACCGCCAGCGCGCCGCGGGTGCTGCCGCGCACAGCACCGCTCGCACTGGGACGGGCCGACCGGACGGCCACCGGTTCGACCCGGGACGAGTGCCGCGGGCCGTCGTACCGGTCGAAGTCGTCGTCGAGGTCGTCCCGGCGGCCGGGAGCATAGGCGGCCTTGCTGAAGGCCGGCTCCGCGAAGTCACGGTCGTCGCGGTCGAGGTACGGATCACGTCCACTGTCACGCGCCGGGCGAGCGGGCCTGCGCGCAGGTTCCGGCTCGTCCAGGTACTCGTCCTCGTAGTCGTCGAGGGGAACCATGCCGAAGTAAGCCTTGAACTTGTGCAGACTGCTCATTGATCGACCTTCCTTGGCGCGGCGGACAGGATCCAACTGCGACCGGTCGCAGCGGTGTGGACGGGTTGGCGATCACCTGGGCGATCTATTTCGAGGTTATAGGCCTCGAACCCAACAGCGCGGTTCCGACACGCACGCACGTCGACCCGTGTCGGACAGCGTGCTCGAGATCATTCGTCATGCCTGCTGAGAGGTCCGTCGCATCCGGATGGTCGCGCCTGAGCCGCGCGTGTATCTTCTCCAGTTCCTCGAACGCCGCGTCCGGGTCGGCGTCGATCGGCGGAACCGCCATCAGCCCGCGGTATTCGAGTCCCGGCGACGACTGCACCTCCGCCGCAAGGTGTTCGAGGTCGGCGATCGCGGCACCGCCGCGCTGCGGATCGCCGTCCAGACTGACCTGCAGCAGCACCCGCAGCGGCTCGGGCCGCTCCCCCGCCTCGAGAGCCGCGGTCGCCGCGCGGCCGAGGGCGCCGACGAGTCGTTCGCTGTCCACCGAGTGGATGGCGTACGCCCAGTGCGCGACGGCCTTCGCCTTGTTGCGCTGGAGGTGTCCGATCATGTGCCACCGCACCGACGGATCCGTCACCGCGGTCCGGAACTCCGCGATCTTGGCCGTGGCCTCCTGCTCACGTGACTCCCCGAACTCGCGGCACCCGAGGTCGTACAGGATCCGCGCGTCGGATTCGGGGAAGAACTTGGTGACGGGCAGCAGCGACACCTCCGCGGGGTCGCGGCCGGCGTCCCGGCACGCCGCGTCGAGCCGTGCGCGCACGGCGCCCAGCGCAGCCTCGATCTCCCCGACCCTGCCCACGTTGTCCACTCCCACACCGAATCCTCGCCGCCGCCGGCGGCCATCGTCACACGCTGTCTTGCCCAGTATCCATCCAGATCACCGCCGCGAGGCGACCGGTCGGGGCCTGCCGGCGATGACTGAACAGTGTCTGGTCCTCGATGGTGCAGCGCGGATCCTCCGCCACCCCCGAGACACCCGCGTCGAGCAGTTGCTTCCGCAGGCCGGCCCGCAGGTCGAGGCCGGGGGTCCCCTTGACGGTGCGGGTGGCGCTGCCGGGAAGGAATTTCTCGACGTCCGCCTGCATCGCCGCGGGAACCTCGTACTGTCGGCCGCTCGCCGCCGGACCCAGGAACGCGCCGATCCGGTCGACCCGCGCCCCCTGCTCGACCATGACGTCGAGCACCCGCGGAACGATGCCGATGCGGGCGCCGATCCGGCCGGCGTGGACGGCGGCGATCACCCCGGCCTCGTCGTCGGACAGCAGCACCGGGACGCAGTCGGCGCTGAGGGTCGCGAGTGCGAGCCCCGGCACCGTCGTCACCAGCGCGTCCGTGGCGGGCACCGGCACGTCGGTGGGCCCGTCGACCACGGTCACGTTGCGACTGTGGATCTGCTCCATCCAGACCAAGTGGTCGAAGGCCACGCCGATGTTGTCGGCCAGCCGACGCCGGTTCGCCTCCACCGCGGCCGGATCGTCGCCGACGTGATCACCGAGGTTGAACGTGTCGTACGGTGCGACGGACTGCCCGCCGGCACGGGTGGTGACGACCCGGCGAACCCTGAAATCGGGGGCTGACGACGAACTCAACGACGCATGAAGGAGGGCACGTCGACTTCGTCTTCACCCTCCTCGTCGGACACCGGCACCGCACGGGACTGACCGTTTCCCGGAAGCGGCGGCAGACTGCTCGGGCTCTGGTGGGAGCTGATCGTCTCTCGGGTCACCGACATCGGCTCGCTGTGCTGCTGCTCGGCCTGCTGTCCGACCTCGCCCGCCCGCCCGGCACCGATGGCACTGCGACCGGCGGCGCCCGACTCGACCGGCCGACGGGCGGGGGCGCCGCCGTCGAACCCGGCGGCGATGACGGTGACCCGCACCTCGTCGCCGAGCGAATCATCGATGACGGTGCCGAAGATGATGTTCGCGTCGATATGGGCAGCTTCCTGCACCAGCGACGCCGCCTCGTTGATCTCGAACAGGCCGAGGTCGCTGCCACCGGCGATCGAGAGCAGCACGCCGCGCGCACCCTCCATCGACGCCTCGAGCAGCGGAGAGTTGATCGCCGATTCCGCGGCCTTGATGGCCCGGCCCTCGCCGCGCGAGGATCCGATGCCCATCAGCGCGCTACCCGCGCCGGACATGACGCCCTTGACGTCGGCGAAGTCGACGTTGATCAGACCGGGGGTGGTGATGAGGTCGGTGATGCCCTGGACACCGTTGAGCAGGACCTCGTCGGCGCTGCGGAACGCGTCCATGAGGCTGACTGCGGCGTCACCGAGCTGCAGGAGGCGGTCGTTCGGGATCACGATGAGGGTGTCGCACGATTCACGCAGCGACTGGATGCCGGTGTCGGCCTGGCCACCGCGGCGCTTGCCCTCGAAGGAGAAGGGGCGGGTGACGACACCGACGGTGAGGGCCCCGAGCTTGCGCGCGATACTCGCCACGACCGGTGCGCCGCCGGTACCCGTGCCGCCGCCCTCGCCTGCGGTCACGAACACCATGTCGGCGCCCTTGAGGACTTCCTCGATCTCGTCCTTGTGGTCTTCTGCGGCCTTGCGGCCGACTTCGGGATCCGCGCCGGCTCCGAGCCCGCGGGTGAGCTCCCGGCCGACGTCGAGCTTGACGTCGGCGTCACTCATCAGCAGCGCTTGCGCGTCGGTGTTGACGGCAATGAACTCGACTCCCTTGAGTCCCTGCTCGATCATCCGGTTGACTGCGTTCACGCCGCCGCCGCCGATGCCGACGACCTTTATTACGGCGAGGTAGTTGTGCGGGGGCGTCATCGGCTCTCGCCTTCCATGAGTGTGTATCACGCTTTCGTACAGATCAGTCCAGAACCCTCAACCTCAACCATAGGGTTACGGTTATGTCAAGTGCTGCCCGACTAGAGCGAAACGCTATGCACCGCCATACGGATACGCCATTAGGCGCGCCGAGACGCGCCGAGTTATTTGACGAACTCGCCCGCAACTCTTTCGCATCCGGGTCACGACCCCTCACCGCACCGTCGGCAGGTCGGGACTCGACACGTCGTACGTCTGCCCGGGCTGGGTGAGCAGCGGCAGGGTGACCGCAGCCTTGCGCTCGGACTTCTCCGTGCCGCCCCACACCACGGTCCGGCCGTCGAGCAACGTCACCGCGATATCCGAAATCGACTTCGCCACAATCTGTCCCACCTGACCGCGGAGCTGAGGCGGCATCGACTCCAGCACCTCGATCGCAGCCTCCGTCGACGGGTCGCCCCACCCCGGCGTCTCCGTCACCAGACGCGGCACCCCCGGCGGCGGCGGTGCGATCTCGTAGTCCACGGCCTCCGCGTCGAGAAGATGGGTACCGCCAGGGTTGTCGACGAACACGACGGGCACCCGCTCGGTTACCGTGACCCGAATGGTGGACGGGTACACCCGCTGGACGCGCGCGGACGCCACCTTCGGGATCGCGGCGACCCGCTGAGCCGCGCCCTCCGTGTCGACACGCAGCAACGGCTGCCCCTGCGGCACCGCCAGCACCTGGCGAATCTGCTCCTCGGAGACGGACGTCGCCCCCGCGACGTCCGTCTCCCGCACCGACAGCAGCGGCGTGAACCAGGCGACGAGGCCGAGCGCCACGACCACGACGACACCGACGACGCCCATCACCGCGGGCCGCCGGTACCACGGTCGCTGCGACGTCTCCGCCGCCGCGGGCTTCCGTGCCGCCGAAGCCGATTCGCGGGTGCGCCGCGTTCCGGGGTCGGTGACCGTCGAGGTGCGCCGACGCGAGGACGTCCGATCGCTCGCCGTCGCGCGGGCACCGGCCTCACGCCCCGGCCTCGGACTGCGCTGGACGTCGCGGCGGACAGGGCGGTCCGGCCGCTCCGACCGGCCCCGACGCTCCCGCGTCATCGCGACGGGTGGTGGTGCGGAGCCGCACGCAGAGCGTCGAGGATCTGGTTGCCGAGCATCGTCACGTCACCGGCACCCATGGTGATCACCACGTCCCCGGGGGTCGCGAGGGCCGCGACCTGCCGCGGCGCCTGCGACAGGTCGGGCTGGTAGTGCACCGGCTTCGACACCGACAGCGCGACCAGGGCGCCACTGACACCCGGGAGCGGTTCTTCCCGCGCGCCGTACACGTCGAGGACCACGACCTCGTCGGCGAGGTCGAGCGCGTGCCCGAATTCTTCCGCGAATGTTGCTGTGCGGGAGTACAGGTGGGGCTGGAACACCACGATGACCTTGCCGCTGCGCACCGAGTCCTCGGATTCGCGACGGTCGGCCTCGTGGGGCTGGCGCACCAGATCGGCGGCGGCGCCGAGCACGGCACGCACCTCCGTGGGGTGATGCGCGTAGTCGTCGAACACGCGGACCCCGTGCTCGCGGCCGGTGAACTGGAACCGGCGGTGCACTCCCCCGAATCCGGCAATGCCTTCGAGGATCTCGTCCACGTCGGCACCGGCTTCCCGGGCGGCGAGGAGAGCGGCCAGAGCGTTGAGCGCCATGTGCCTGCCGGGCACACCCATCCGGACCGTCCTCGGCGACTGTTCGCCGGCCAGCTGGAACTGCAGCACTCCGCCGACGTCCCGGGCCTCGAAACTCAGCAACCGCGCGCCGACCTCGACGCCGTCGACGGGTGCGAAGGCCCCGTCGGTGTTCTCGGCGCTGCCGTATCCCAGCACCCGCACACCGGGCAGTCCCCGCGCCGCCACCCGCTGCGCGAGCGCCGCGGACCCCGGATCGTCGAGACAGGCGACGAGCAGACCGCCGGGCGACAGACGTGCCGCGAAATCGTCGAACACCTGGATGTACGCCTCGGTGCTGCCGAAGTAGTCGAGGTGGTCGGCTTCGACGTTGGTGACGACGACGACGTCCGGTTCGTACTGGAGCAGCGAACCGTCGCTCTCGTCGGCCTCCGCGACGAACACGTCGCCGCTGCCGTGGTGGGCGTTGGTTCCGGCCTCGTTGAGTTCGCCGCCAACTGCGAACGACGGATCGAAACCACAGTGTTGCAGCGCCACCACCAGCATCGACGTGGTCGACGTCTTACCGTGGGTGCCCGACACCAGCAGGGTACGGTGCCCCTGCATCAGCGAGGCCAGCACCGCGGGTCGCAGGATCACCGGTATGCCGCGCCGGGCAGCCTCCACGAGTTCCGGGTTGTCCTTCGGGATGGCGGCGTGCGTGGTGACCACGACGGTCGGGCCGCCGGGCAGCAGGTCGAGCGCGCCGGCGTCGTGACCGATCCGCACGTGCGCGCCGCGGGCACGCAGCGCGAGGACGCCGCGGCTCTCCTTGGCGTCCGATCCGGACACCTGCCCACCCCTGGCCAGCAGGATCCGCGCGATTCCGGACATTCCGGCGCCGCCGATCCCGACCATGTGGACACGTTCCAACTCCGCGGGCAGGTCGGTCATCGGGTTCCCCTTGTCAGCGCGGCCACGTCGAGCACGATGCGCGCAACCTCGGTGGCTGCGCTGCGGTGACCCGCGCCGGCCGCGCGTCGCCCCATGTCCTCGAGCTGTGCGGGATCACGCAGCAGAGGGATCACGGTCTCCGCGACGAATCCGGCGGACAGGTCTCCGTCGGCCACAATCATTCCACCTCCGGCGGCGACCACCGGTCGCGCGTTCAGTTCCTGCTCCCCGTTGCCGTGTGGCAGCGGCACGTACACCGCAGGAAGCCCCACCGCCGACACCTCCGCCACCGTCATCGCACCCGACCGGCAGATCACCGCGTCCGCGGCCGAATAGGCGAGGTCCATCCGCGACAGGTAGGGAACGGCCACGTACGGCGGGCCGCCCGGTGTCGCGGGAACGTCGAGGGTGTTCTTCGGTCCGTGCGCGTGCAGGACGGCCACACCGGCCGCTGCCAGCGACTCGGCCGCGCCCGACACGGCCTCGTTGAGCGACCGCGCGCCCTGCGAACCACCGAAGACGAGCAGTACGGGACCGTCGGCGGGGAGCCCGAAATGTGCGCGCGCCTCCGCCCGCAGGGCCGCCCGGTCGAGACCGGTGATCGACGCCCGGACCGGGATCCCGAGGATCTCCGCGTCCGAGCGACCGCGTGCGGAGACTCCGGAACCGGCGACCGCGGCCAGGACCCGGGCGGCCCGGCGGGCACCGATCTTGTTCGCTATCCCGGCACTGGCGTTCGCCTCGTGCACCACGATCGGAATGCGGCGCCGACGGCGCAGCAGTCCGGGGCCGGCCGCCAGATATGCCGGCAGCGCGACGTACCCGCCGAATCCGACGACGACGTCGGCACCGGTCGCATCGAGCACCTCGCGGGTGCGGCGCACCGACGCGCGCACCCGACCGGGAAGTCGCAGCAGGTCGAGGGTGGGTTTACGGGGCAGCGGCACCGGCGGTATGAGCTCGAGCGGGTAGCCCCGCTCGGGAACCAGGGTGGTTTCGAGGCCACGCGCCGTACCGAGAGCGGTCACCACCGCGGTGTCGTCGATCGCCTTGATCGCATCGGCCACTGCCAGAGCCGGTTCGATGTGCCCGGCGGTACCACCACCGGCCACGATCACCGACAGGGTGGACTTGTCGCCGTTCACCTACGAAATCCTCGCTCTCCTGCTCGGCCACCCGAGCTTCGCTGTTGACGTGCACCTCGTTCGGGGGTGCGGCCCTTGCCGCGTTCGGGGCGGCCCTTCTCGTATGTGACGCTGCGGGTCCGTGGGGCCATCTCCCGACCGGCCCGCCGGCGGGCCTCGGCGCGGCGCACCGCCTCGGCGCGTGCCGCGTCGGCCCGCACCGGCGAATACGCCTCCGGCTTGCGGAGCCGCAGGAGACGACCGAACGGGCCGTCCTGTCCGGAGTGCAGCGCCGCGACCGCCTCCGGTTCGTGCCGCGCCGCGTTGGCGACGAGGCCGAACATGAACAGTGTGGTGGCCGTCGACGTTCCGCCGGCGGACACCAGCGGCAACTGCAGGCCGGTGACGGGCAGCAGCCCGATCACGTATCCGACATTGATGAATGCCTGTCCGGTGATCCACACCGTCGCAGTTCCGGTGAGCAGGCGTAGGAAGGGGTCGGCGGATCGGGCCGCGATGCGCAGGCCCGTGTACACGAACAGTCCGAACAAGCCGAGGACGGCGGCGCCGCCCAGATATCCGAGCTCCTCGCCGATGATCGCGAAGATGAAGTCGTTGTGGGCGTTCGGCAGGTAGCTCCACTTCGCGCGGCTCTGCCCCAGCCCTCGCCCCAGGATGCCGCCGTCGGCGAGCGAATACATCGCCTGCCGCGACTGGTACCCGATGCCCTGCGGGTCGGAACCGGGATTGAGGAACTCGCGCACGCGAGCGGAGCGGTAGCCGGCGGTGAGCGCGAGGATCACGATTCCTCCGAAGCCGGTCCCGAGGATCGCGATGAACAGCTTCAGCGGCAGGCCCGCGAACCACAGCAGGGCCATCAGGATGATGGCCAGCGAGACCGTCGTTCCGAGGTCGGGCTGCAGGATGATCAGGACGAACGCGACGAGCGCGGCCGGCACCAGCGGAACGAGCATGTCCCGGATACTGGAGATGTCGCTGCGCCGCGACGCCAGGATGTGCGCACCCCACACTGCCAGCGCGATCTTGGTGAGCTCGGCGGGCTGCAACGAGAATCCCGCCACGACGAACCAACCCCGGGTGCCCTGGGACACGGTGCCGATGCCGGGTATGAGGACCAGGACCAGCAGGATGATCGTGACCGCGAAGGCCGGGAACGACAGGGCGCGCATCACCCGGACCGGGATCTGCAGCGCCGCGTAGAACAGGCCGAGCCCGAGAGCCGCGAACAGCGCCTGCCGGGTGAAGAGGGTGTATGCCGAACCGTCGGAGGCGTAGGCCTCGACGCTCGAGGACGACAGCACCATCACCAGGCCGAGGACCGTCAGCAGAAACGCGATGGTGACCACGAGGTGGAACGACGCCAGAGGCCGCGACAGCCAGGCCCCGATCCGGGTGCGCGGGCCACGCGGAGGTGCCGTGCGCGTGCGGGGACTCGACGGTGCACGCTTCGCCACCCCGGGGGCGGCCGCCGTGCGGGGCGGGGACCGCCGTCCTTCGGGGACGCGGCGGGTGCGGGCTCCGGCGGAGGTCATCGCAGCGTCCTGGAGATGTCCGACTCGTCGAGCCTGCCGACGGCGTCCGCGAAGCTGCGCCCCCGGTGGCCGTAACTGTCGAACATGTCGAGCGAGGCCGCCGCGGGCGCCAGGACGACGGAATCCCCCGCCGTTGCCAGCGCAGCCGCTTCGCGCACGACGACACTCATCACGGCGTCGCTGTCGGTGTCCGCCGGCAGCACCAGCCGGTGCGTCGCGGTCTGCGGGACTGCACTCACACCTGCATCGTCTCCCGTTTCGACAGTGACCACGGGAACCTCGGGGGCGTGTCGCGCAAGGGACTCTGCGATCTGCCTCGCATCGCGGCCGAGCAGGACGGCGCCGGCGAGGCGACCCGCCACCTCGCGGACGAGGTCGTCGACCCGCGCACCCTTCAGCAGACCACCGGCGATCCACACCACCCGCTCGTGGGCGAGGATCGACGGGCGGGCGGCGTGCGGGTTGGTGGCCTTGGAGTCGTCGACGAATGTCACTCCCCCGACGTCGGCGACGTGTGCCGCGCGGTGCGGGCCCACGACGTGGGCGGCCAGACCTGCAGCGACGGCGTCCGGCGGAACTCCGATCGCCCGGGCCAGAGCCGCCGCGGCCAGGGCATCCATCTGTCCGGCAGGCCCGGGCGGGGTGATCCCCTCGGCCGGGGCAAGCCGCTCGCCGTCGGCGAACGCGCGGTCGACGAGATACCCGTCCTCGACACCCAGTTCGCCTGACGCCGGCACACCGAGCCGGAAACCCAGGGTCCGGTCTGCGAGGGACGAGGAGAAGAGAGAGGACGCGACTTCGTCGTCGAGCCCCAGCAACGCGACCTCACCGGTCAGGGCGCGGGCCTTCGCATCGATGTACGGCTGCATCCCGCCGTGCCAGTCCAGATGATCTTCGGCGATGTTGAGGATCGCGCCTGCGGTCGGCCGGACCGACGGCGCCCAGTGCAGCTGGAACGATGAGAGTTCGACGGCCAGCACCTCTGCCCGGGGTTCGGTCTGCCGCAGGGCGTCGAGTACCGGAAGCCCGATGTTGCCGCAGGCCAGACTCGGCAGCTCGGCCGCCTCGAGGATGGACTGCAGCATGGAGGTCGTCGTGGTCTTGCCGTTGGTTCCGGTGACCACCAGCCACCGCCGGGGCGGGCCGTAGAGCCCGGCCCGGTCGACGTGCCAGGAGAACTCGATGTCGCCCCAGATCGGCACCCCGTCCCCGGCGGCGAGCGAGAGCAGCGGCGCGTCCGGACGGAACCCCGGGCTCGTCACGACCAGCGCGAACTCGGCGACGCGGTCCCGCTCGGTGAGCAGATCGTCGATCGGGACGGTCGCGGCGCCGAGACGCGCGCACTCGGCGAGGGCGTCGACGTTCGCGTCGGTGACGGTGACGAGCGCACCGAGGTCACGAAGCGGTTCGATGGTGGCCCGGCCGGAGACTCCCGCACCGGCGACGAGGACGCTGCGACCCCGCAACCAGTCGAGCCCGCCGTGTTCCTCTGCCACGTCGTCAGCCCCCGATCGCTGCCAGGTACTCGCTGTAGAACAGCGCGAGCCCGATCGCGGAAGCGATGGCGGCCAGCAACCAGAACCGGATGATCACCGTGGTTTCCGCCCACCCGGCGAGTTCGAAGTGGTGGTGGAACGGAGCCATCCGGAACACTCGTCTTCGGCTCGACCGGAACACCGCGACCTGGATCACGACCGATGCCGCCTCGGCGACGAACAGCGCGCCGATCACGACCATCAGCAGTTCGGTGCGCGTCGTGATCGACAGTCCGGCGAGCATGCCGCCGAGTGCCAGCGAACCGGTGTCGCCCATGAAGATCTTGGCGGGCGCCGCGTTCCACCACAGGAATCCGATGCACGCACCGGCACCGGCCGCGCAGATCAGGGCCAGGTCGAGCGGATCGCGGACGTCGTAGCAGCCCTTGCCGGGACTCGTCTCGCACGCGTTGCGGTACTGCCAGAACGTGATGATCACGTACGCGCCGAGCACCAGGCTCATGGAACCGGCAGCGAGACCGTCCAGTCCGTCGGTGAGATTGACCGCGTTCGACCAGGCGCTCACCAGGAGGTAGCAGAACGCGACGAACACGACGGAGCCCATCGTGACCGTCGCGATGTCACGCACGTACGACAGGTGTTCACTGCCCGGCGTGAGGTCGTTGGCGCCCCGGAACTGCAGCGCGAGAATGCCGAACGCCACTGCCGCGATGAGCTGGCCGACCAGCTTCGCTGTCTTGTTCAGACCGAGGTTGCGCTGCTTGCGGATCTTGATGAAGTCGTCGAGGAATCCGACCCCGCCGAGCGCCGTCGTGAGACCGAGAACCAGCAGTCCCGATGCCGACGGCCCGTCCGCGTTGTAGCCGATGCCGATCAGGTGCGAACCCCAGTAGCCGGCCCACAGTCCGGCGAGGATGGCGACGCCACCCATCGTCGGGGTGCCGCGCTTCGACTGGTGGCTCGCCGGACCTTCGACACGGATCTCCTGGCCGAATCCCTGACGGGAGAAGGCTTTGATGAGAACGGGGGTCAGCAGAATCGAGACGGCGAGCGCGATGCCCGCCGCGAAGAGGATCTGTCTCACCGCGTAGCCTCCGAACCCTTCTGTCCCGTGCTTCCCGCCAACACCGTGTCCGCAACCTCCCACAATCCGATGGACTGCGACGCCTTGACCAGCACCAGATCACCCGGCGCCAGTTCCTGTTCGAGCAAGGCGACCGCACCGGCGATGTCGGGGACGAGCATCGACTCCTCGCCCCACGAACCCTCCATGACCGCACCCTGGTGCATGGCGCGGGCGGGCCTGCCGGTTCCGACGATGATCAGCCTGCTCACGTCCAGCCGGACGGCGAATCTGCCGATGGCGTCGTGTTCGACCACTGATTCTGGACCCAGCTCGGCCATTTCTCCGAGCACCGCCCAACTCCGGCGCGCCGCACCCCGGCCCGTCCTGGCCATCGACACCAGCGCCTTCAGGGCCGCCCGCATCGAGTCGGGGTTCGCGTTGTACGAATCGTTGACGACGGTCACACCGTCCGGCCGGTCGCGGACGTCCATCCGGCGCGCCGAGACGGCGGCGGCACCGGAGAGGGCCTGCGCGATCTGCTGGAGGTCCGCCCCGCATTCGAGCGCCACCGCCGCTGCGGCGAGCGCGTTGCCGACCTGGTGTTCGCCGTGCACGGCGAGCTCGACGGGCACACTGCCCGCTGGCGCCGTGAGAGTGAAACGCGCCCTTGCCTTCTCGTCGAGCACGATGTCGGTGGCCCGCACGTGCGCGGACTCCGACTGGCCGACGAGGACCACCCGGGCCGACGTGCGCGGGGCCATGGCTGCCACCAGCGGATCGTCTGCGTTGAGGATCGCGACGCCACCGTCGTCCGCCGAGGGCAGCGACTCCGCGAGTTCGCCCTTGGCGGCGGCGATCGCATCACGCGAACCGAATTCGCCGAGGTGCGCCGTACCCACGTTGAGGACGACCCCGATCTTCGGGGGTGCGATTGTCGCGAGGGAGGCGATGTGGCCGCGGCCGCGGGCCGACATCTCCAGAACCAGGTATCCCGTGTCCGCGTCCGCGCGGAGGGCGGTCCACGGGTGGCCGAGTTCGTTGTTGAACGATCCGGGCGGCGCGACGACGGGGCCGAGGGGGCGCAGGACGGCGGCGAGCAGATCCTTCGTCGACGTCTTTCCCGCCGATCCGGTGACGCCGACGACGGTGAGCCCCTTCGCGGTGAGGTCGTCGACGGATGCGCGCGCGAGCTTCGCGAGGGCCGAGAGCACGGCGGCGCCCGATCCGTCGGTGTCGTGCTCGAGTGCCATCGCCTTGCTCGGGATGTCGCTCGGTGTCGGGGTGACGACGACCGCGGGGACGCCGACCGGGCGCGCCGCCAGGACCGCGACCGCACCGGCCTCGACCGCCGAGGCCGCGTGATCGTGGCCGTCCACTCGGGCGCCGGGCAGGGCGAGGAACAGACCCCCGTCGGTGACCTTCCGCGAGTCGAACTCGACCGTTCCCGTCACCTCGGCCGACGGATCGGCGACGTCGTGCAGTTCGCCGCCCACGATCTCGGCGACGCGAGCGAGTGTCATCGGGATCATCGCGCTCCTCCGACCTGTCGCTCGATCGCGTCGCCCAGTACGTCGCGGTCGTCAAATGGGTACTTCACCCCGTGTATCTCCTGACCGATCTCGTGTCCCTTGCCTGCGACCAGAACCACGTCGCCTGCCTGCGCCCAGCCGACGGCGTCGGCGATCGCCTTCGCTCGGTCCGCTACTTCCCAGACCTGTCCCCGCTCGGATTCGGGCACTCCGAGAGCGCCCTCGCGGACCGCGGCCCTGATCTTCGCCGGATCCTCGGTGCGGGGGTTGTCGTCCGTGATGATCAGCAGGTCGGCTCCGCGCGCGGCCGCGGCGCCCATCAGCGGCCGCTTGCCTGCGTCGCGATCGCCTCCCGCACCCACGACGACGGCGACGCGGCCGTGCACCTGCTCGCGCAGCGTCGCGATCACGGCCTCGACCGCTGCGGGCTTGTGCGCGTAGTCGACGACGGCGAGGAAGTCCTGCCCTCGGTCGATCCGCTGCACCCGGCCCGGCACGTCGACCCCGGCGATGCCCGCGACGGCGTCGCGCGGATCGACACCCAGCGCCGCGCACAGCGCGACGGCAAGGGAAGCGTTGGCGACGTTGTACTGCCCCGGCAGACGGAGCTCCACGTCGAGTGTGGTGCCCTCGGCCGTGGTGAGCGCGAAGGTCTGCGAGCCCGAGGACGACACCGTCGCCGGGCCCGCCGTCCACACCGCGCCCTCACTCTCCGGCGTGGTGCCCACCGTCGTCACCATCGAGTGCGCGCCGCGCGCGACGTCGGCCATCCGCTGGCCCCACACGTCGTCGACACAGATGACGGCGTGCTGTGCATGGACGGACGAATCGGCTGCGAAGAGCCGCGCCTTGGCGGCGAAGTAGTCCTCGAAGTCGCGGTGGAAGTCCAGGTGGTCCTGGGAGAGGTTCGTGAACGCGCCCACGTCGAAGCGGACTCCGTCGACGCGGCCGAGCGACAGCGCGTGGCTGGACACCTCCATGACCACCGTGTCGACGCCCTGCTCGAGCATCACCGCGAACAGGGCGTGGAGCTGCGGCGCCTCGGGCGTCGTCAGTGCGCTCGGCACCCGGCGGCCACTCATCCGGGTCTCGATGGTGCCCACGAGACCGGTCGTCCGCCCCGCGGCGGTGAGCGCGGCCTCGACGAGATACGAGGTCGTGGTCTTCCCCGACGTCCCGGTGATACCGATGACCTGCATCTTCTCCGAGGGCCGGCCGTAGATGGTGGCCGACAGCTCGCCGAGAACACCCCGTGGGTCGTCGTGGACGAGCACCGGCATGTCGGAGCCCAGTGCGGACACCAACTCGAATCCGGCCTCGTCGGTGAGGATCGCGGTCGCGCCGCGGGCGAGAGCGTCGGCGGCGAATTCCGCGCCGTGCGCGCGGGCCCCGGGAAGGGCCGCGAACAGATCACCCTCGATGATCCCCTGGGCGCGGAGATCCACCCCGGTGACGATCACGTGCTCGGCGGTTCCGGTGGGTGCCTCGACCCTCGCTCCGGCGAGCGCTGCCAGAGCGCTCACCGTGGTACGGACCGGCTGGGCGGGGCGAAGGCTGTCTGTGACCTTCGCCTCCACTGACGCCGACTGCGGGCGGGACGGAACAGGCACCGGGCTCCTCTCGGATGTCGACTCTCACTGACAACGGCGTAGTGCACGGATCGATACAGCGTGCTACCTCGGCAGTTCCCTGCGTCCACGGAAAAGTCCGTGTCCACTGAACGGCCGACGTGTCAGATTACCGCGAGAGCTCTCGGAACCCGATTCGGCCGACCTTCGCTCAATCGGCCTGCAGCACCAGCCTGCGTCCGGGGTCCGGGGACATCGGCACGCTGTCGCGTTGCAGCATCCAGGACGCGATGTTGTGGAACAGCGGTGCGGCGGACTGCCCGCCGGAGCCGTCCGCGCTGCGTGTCGGCGCGTTGAGCATGATTCCGACGACGTACCGCGGGTTGTCGGCCGGGGCGATCCCCGCGAACGTAATCCAGTAGTTCGAGTTCGAGTAGCACTTGCAGGCGGGATCGACCTGCTGGGCGGTGCCCGTCTTGCCGCTGATCTGGTATCCGTCGACGGCGGCCTGCACCCCGGTACCCCGCTGGTTGCCCGTGTCGTCCTGGGTGACGGACCGGAACATGTCGCGAACGGTGGACGCGGTCTGGGGGCTGACGACCGTCACCTCCTCGGGCGTCTCGGTCTCGGTCCGGTTCCCGGACGCGTCGACCGTCGCCTTCACGATGCGCGGCGGGATGCGGACGCCGTCGTTGGCGATCGCCTGGTACATGCCGGTCATCTGCAGCAGTGTCATCGACAGGCCCTGGCCGATCGGCAGGTTCGCGAACGTGCCCCCCGACCACTGGTCGCGGCTGGGGACACTGCCGGCGCTCTCACCTGGGAGCCCGACGTCGGTGCGCTGGCCGAGACCGAACCTGGACAGCATGTCCGCGTAGCGGTCCTCCCCCACGCGCTGGGCGAGCATCAGAGTGCCCACGTTGGAGGACTTACCGAACACGCCTGTGGCCGTGTACGGGGCGACCCCGTGGTCCCAGGCGTCCTTCACCGACACACCCGACATCTGAATGTTGCCGGGGACCTCGAGAACTTCGTCCGGTGTGGTGAGCCCGTACTCGATCGCGGCCGCCGCGGTGACGATCTTGTTGACCGAGCCCGGTTCGAACGGCGTGCTCACCGGCAGGTTGCCCATCTCCACGGTCCGCGGATTGTTGCCCACCCCGATCGCCGGATTGAACGTGCTGTCGTTCGACATCGCGAGCACCTCACCGGTGTGGGAGTCGAGCACGACCGCCGACGCGTCCTTCGCACCGGACTTGTCCTTCGCCATCTGCACCTGCTGCTGGACGTAGTACTGCAGGTCGGAGTCGATGGTGAGCTCGACGCTCGACCCGTCCACCGCCGGTTGCTTGTCGCGCCAGCTGCCGGGAATCACCGCGCCGTCGGAACCTCGGTCGTAGGTCTGGGAGCCGTCGGTGCCGGCAAGAGTGGAGTCGAGCGAGTCCTCGAGGCCGAGCAGTCCGTGACCGTCCCAGCCGGTGGCGCCGACGAGGTTGGCGGCGAGGGATCCGCCGGGGTACTCGCGGATGTCCTGGCGTTCGAGTCCGACCTCCGGGAACTTGTCACTGATCTGCGCGGCGATGTTGGGGTCGACGCTGCGCGCCAGATAGACGAACGTGTCGTCGCCGTGCAGTTTCTCCTTCAGATCCTTCTCGGGTGCGGCGTCGCCGAGCCGGTCGTGGATCTCCTTCGCGATAGCGTCGAGACGGGAGTCGACGTCGGGGGCGGTGTCGCTCTTGGCCTTCGCCTCCTCGAGTTCCTTCCGCACCCGTGCGGGCTGGAACGTCAGGGCCTTCGCTTCCATCGTGAATGCGATGGGGTTGGAGTTGCGGTCGGTGATCGACCCGCGCAGCGCCGGATCCACCTCGGTGGTGGTGCGCTGGTTCGCCGCCTCCGCGGACAGTTGTGGTGCGTCGATAACCTGGATCCACAGAAGTTGCACTGCGGCGAGGCCGAGCGCCAAGAACATCACCAGGCGTCCGTACCGTTGTCTGAACGGAAAGGACGCCGAACCGGCGCCCTTGGGGCGCCGGGGACGACTTCTCGGTGCGCTTCGACTCACCGGCGACCGCCGGACGGTGGAGCAGTCGTCGGAGCGGTGGTCGAGGGGATCACGGGAACCAATTGTTCACCCTGCGCTTGGATCTCGGTGCCATTGCCGGGCTGCGGCGTGGCGCGCGGCGACTGCGTCGTCGTCCCGCGGTTGGGGGCGGTCGCGACGGCGTTGCCACGCTGGGTGGGCGGGGCGACGTCCAGCGGCGGCACGGGTGCACCCGACGCCGGGGCCGGCTTTCCGACGACCTCGACGCTGCCGTCGGGGTGGACGACGAGGCGAGCGGGATCGTTGGCGGGCACCATGCCGAGCTTGGCTGCTTCCTCCGCCAGTTTCGGGGCGGAGTTGGCGGTCTCGACGTCACGCTCGAGTGCCGCCTTCTCCTCCGCGAGCGACTGGTTGTGAGCGCGGGCGGCGCTCAGCTGGTACGAGTCCTCCGCGGACCGGGTGGTCAGCAGCAATGTCATGGCCAGGCCCATCGCGAGCAGAACGAGGATCGTTGCCACGAACGGGATGCGGGCGGTGAGCGTGCCGGTGCGGTTCTTACCGGAGACGGCGATCGCGGATCCACTGTGCACGGCCGCGCGCTGGGTGCGCTTTTTGTACGCCCGCTCAGCCGCGCCCGTCCGGGCGGCCGCCCGCGCGGGCCGCATCTCGGTGGAACTCACCTGAACCGTCATGCCGCCGACCTCCTGGCAATTCTTTCTGCAGCGCGCAAACGCACCGGGGCTGATCGTGGGTTCTCTTCGACTTCCTGCTCGGACGCCCGCTCCGCCCCCCGTGTGAGGATCCGGAACTCCGGTCCCATCCCCGGCAGTTCGACAGGAAGCCCCTCGGGGCTCTTCGACTTCGACCTGGGAGTGATTTCCTGCTTGACGACCCGGTCTTCCAGGGATTGGTACGACATGAACACGACGCGTCCCCCGACGGTCAACGCGTCGAGTGCTGCCGGGACCGCGGCGCGCAGTGAATCGAGCTCGCCGTTGACCTCCACTCGAAGGGCCTGGAACGTCCGTTTGGCCGGATGTCCCCCGGTACGGCGGGTCGCCGCAGGAATGGAGCGATACAGCAGTTCGACCAGCGCTGCGCTGGTGGTGAACGGCTCCTTCGCGCGCTGCCGGACGATCTCCGACGCGATCTTGCCTGCGAAGCGCTCCTCGCCGTACGTGCTGAGGATGCGAGCGAGGTCTCCGTGGCTGTACGTGTTGAGGACCTCGGCCGCGGTGATGCCGGTGGTCGGGTCCATCCGCATGTCGAGGGGAGCGTCGATCGAGTACGCGAATCCCCGATCCGATTCGTCGAGCTGCATCGAGGAGACACCGAGGTCGAAGAGGATCCCGTGCACCGACTCCTGCGCGGGGAGGCCCGCCTGGGCGAGCGCATCCTCGATGCCGTCGTAGCGGGTGTGCACGAACGTGATGCGATCGGCGAACGGAGCGAGCCGGCCACCGGCGATCTCGAGCGCGTGCGGATCACGGTCGAGGGCGATGAGCCTCAGCTGAGGGTAGGTCCGCAGGAAGTGCTCGGAATGACCACCGAGACCGAGGGTCGCGTCGATCATGACGGCTCCCCCGCCCTGCGGGTCGTTCACGGTGAGGGCGGGGCCCAGCAGTTCGTCTGCGCGGTGAAGCAGAACCGGGATGTGACCGAAACCATCGGCGGGCGAGGAATCTTCCCCCTCGTGATCCACCATGATCCCTCCGGCTCCTGCTCTGTGGTGCGGGTGAAGCGCCCGAAGCCGGGGTTCACTGCTCGAACTTCTCTTGTCGGCCAGTTGCCGTGGCGAATGCTTCGAGGTCCCTGCCCGAAATGAAAACCTGGCGCTGGGGAAGTGCGTCAGGGTTCCGTCGGACAGAGGCCTCGCGGCATTCGCGGGGACGCGGTCACGCTCAGACGATCTCGCCGAGCGCGACTCCTGTTGCCTGCGAGTAGTTCTCCTCGTTCGCCTCGACGTAGGTCTGCCAGGCTTGCGCATCCCAGATTTCGAGGAAATCGACCGAACCGATCACTACGCAGTCCTTGGAGAGACCCGCGTAACGACGGTGATCTGCCGAGAGGGTGATGCGCCCCTGGGCATCTGCGTGCTGCTCATCGGTACCTGCCGCCAGTCCGCGAACGAAGGCTCGCGCCTCCGGATCGCTTCTCGACGCGGCCGCGGCCTTGCGTGCGAGAGCGGTGAATTCTTCCCGGGGATACACCGCGAGGCTGTGATCCTGACCCTTGGTGACCATCAACCCTCCCGCCAGCGCATCCCGGAACTTTGCGGGCAACGTGAGCCGCCCCTTGTCGTCGAGCTTCGGCGTGTAGGTACCGAGAAACACTCGACACCTCCCACCACGTTCGTATCGAACGCCGTATGCCCGGGCGGTTCACCTTCGCTCCCCGCTGCGCACCACAGTACCCCACTTTCCCCCACTCACAAGGTGGATAACAGCGTGTTGTCGCCCAATTTGCCCAATACTTGCTGGTCAACGCTTATTGCAGAAGGTGGGGGAAAATTCCCGACGTGATCACCGACACGAGCCGAGCCGATCGGGCTCGGTCACACATCAGCCCAAAAAGCAGTAAAAGCCCAGGTGAAAGCACAACGCGAGGGGCCGACGCCCCCACCCCGCGGTTCATCGCGGGGCACAGGGGGGAAAGTGGGGAAACGGGGTGGGTGAGGGTGGGGATTCGTGGGCGGGAACGTTCACTGGCCCCACCGGATCGACCCCGACCTACCGCACCCAGGCGACCCTGCACCGCCCGGACACAGCAGTGGCGGCGTGGCATCACCTGCCACGCCGCCACTGTGCTGCCGAGCGGGTCGAACTACTCCTGCTCGAATCTCTTCTTGAAGCGGTCTTCCATTCGCGACGAGAATCCGCCACTCTTGCGCCCGCCTCGGGGCTTACCGCGATCGGCACGGCCGGTCTCACCTTGCGTGGTCGAGCCACCACGTGAGGACTGTCCGGACTTGCTCTTTCCTCCACCCCACAGGAGGAGGACTCCGGCACCGAACATGACGATGAAGCCGATCAGGCTGATGACGGGAAAACCGCCCGGCTTGATCGGAAGGGCGACGCCGGCAATGAGCAGGACCAGCCCCAGAACGAACAGGGCCACCGCCTGCAATCGACGACGACTCGATGCCGCACGCATGCGACCGCCTCGCACAGTGGAGGCGAACTTGGGATCCTCGGCGTAGAGAGCGCTCTCGATCTGGTCGAGCATGCGCTGCTCGTGCTCGGAGAGTGGCACGGTACCTCCCCCGGCACTGGAGTGTTGGCCACCGCCTCACGGTGCGAGACGGTGGGTAACCGACTTTGGCGGCTACCTAGATTTAATAATACGAGCAGTTCGATCCCCGTACCACCTACTCCACGTACGAGTTCGACACCAACCTTACGGACTCCCGCACCGAACCCCGTTCGGGGCACCGCAATGTCGCGGACGCCTCACCGTTTTCCCGCCGTTTGCGGCCCACAGCCCGGGCTACGACGCCCGCAGATCGAGACCTGCGCCACGTCCGATGTGATCTTCGACGTGCTGGAGAAAGCGTCCGACCTCGACAAAGAACTCGTCCGCCTCGAGATCGGTGAGGGTACGCGACATTCCCGCCTCGATCGCGGCGCGGGTGGCCGAGTGCCCGGCGAAGTAGTCGGCCCAGTTCACGAATTCCGGCGCCGCGGCGGCCATGAGAACCCAGGCGTTACGCGTTCGTGTCCGTCTGCTCCCCGCCGCAGGCCCCTCGACGGCGGCCAGCACTGCGCCCGCGCCGCGGAGCGCGGCCAGATACGCACTGTGGAATCGATCCGCCGGCCCACCGGCCCCCACCGATTGGGCGAGGAGCGCGTCGGCGCGATCGAGCAGCGTCGAACCCCGCCTGGAGCCCGGGTTGCGTATGTCACCCGGTCGGCGCGAGTTCCCAGAGGCCGGTCCCGTGACCGGGTTCGTCATCACTTCGAACACCTCCAAAACCCCGGTGCAACCACCCCGCCGGGCGTAGTCGGTTCGTGAGTTCGGGGGCCGGCGATGCTCGCTTCCCTCGAGCATCGCCGGATCCCCGCTATCGAACATCCGTTCGACCTATTCAATATAGCTGGACCCACCGACACGTCGTCAAGAGAAAGGTGAGACCGGTCGACACGAACGCTGACCAGACTCCACTCGTGGTCGAACTCACGGCCACCGAGTTCCGCGACCGCCTGCACGAGGCGCTGTCGATCTACGTCGCCGCCATGGGCTATCCCCACGGCACCGAATACCACCGGGCGCCGATGTGGAACGAGCACCTGCAGCGATCGGGGTGGCGTGGCGTCGGCGCGCTCGTCCCGGCCGGTGACGGATCCGCCGACACCGCGGCCGCCCGTCTCGTCGCCGTCGCCTACGGCTACCGCGGGGCACCCGAACAGTGGTGGCATCAGCAGGTCCGTTCCGGTCTGCGCCACACCGGGTGGACCCGGGACCAGATCGACGTGATCCTCGGCAACTACTTCGAACTCACCGAACTCCACGTCCACCCGGACGCCCAGGGACATCGGCTCGGCGAGACCCTGCTCCTCCGCCTCCTCGACCACAGGCCCGAACGCGGCGTGCTGCTCTCCACCCCGGAAGTGGCGGACGAGGACAACCGCGCATGGCGGCTGTATCGCCGCCTCGGCTTCAGAGATGTCCTGCGCCACTTCCGATTCGCCGGGGACAACCGGCCGTTCGCCGTACTGGGACGCGGGCTTCCCCTGTGATCGACGCGGTGGTGGTGGGATCGGGACACAACGCCCTCGTGTCGGCGTGCTACCTCGCGCGGTCCGGATGGTCGGTCGAAGTGATCGAACGCGACACCGTCATCGGTGGCGCGGTGTCCACCGTCGAACGCTTCCCCGGGTACAAGGTCGACCGCGGGTCGTCCGCGCACATCATGGTCCGTCACACGGGGATCGTCGAGGAACTCGACCTCGGCGCGCACGGCCTGCGGTACCTCGACTGCGATCCGTGGGCGTTCGCCCCCGCCCCCGCGGGGTCGGATCGGCCGGGGATCGTGTTCCGCCGCAGCCTGGACGCGACGTGCCGGTCCATCGAGGAGTCCTGCGGCGCCGCGGACGCCGACGCGTACCGCCGGTTCGTGGCGGTGTGGGGTCCGCGCAGCGCACGTGTCATGCGCGCGTTCTCGAATCCGCCGACCGGGCCCGCGCTCCTCTCGTCGTTCTGGGGGCTCGACACGGGCGGCGGCGGCAGCGACCTCTCCCGGCAGTTCCTCGGTTCCGGCGACGCGCTGCTCGACGAGTACTTCGACGACGAACGCCTCAAGGCCGCCCTCGCATGGTTCGGCGCCCAGTCCGGTCCGCCGATGTCGGAGCCGGGGACGGCGCCGATGGTCGGATTCGCCGCCCTGCTGCACACCATTCCGCCCGGCCGTGCCGTCGGCGGCAGCGGAGCCCTGACCGCCGCTCTCGCCGCGAAGCTGCGCGCCGACTCCGGGACCGTCTCGCTCGGCGACTCGGTGGTCTCGCTGAGCCGCGACGGCGACTCCTGGACGACGCGGACGGCGTCCGGACGGGAGATCCGCTCACGTGCGGTGATCGCGGGCTGTCACGTGCTGACCACGCTCGGCCTGCTCGAGCGCGGTGGGTACGACGCGCTGACCCTCGACCGGTGGCGTCGCCGGATCCGCGTGGGCCCGGGGATCGGGATGGTCGTGCGGCTGGCCACCGACGCCCTCCCCGCCTATCCGAGTGCGCCCGACGCGTCGGTCACCCACGGGCTGCAGTTGCTGGTCTCGGATCGCGCACACCTGCGGCTCGCGCACGGCGCGGCACTCGCCGGGGAACTCCCGCCGCGGCCCGCGGTGCTGGGAATGAGCTTCAGCGGCCTCGACCCCACCATCGCACCCGAGGGCAGGCACCAGGTGACCCTGTGGTCGCAGTGGCAGCCGTACCGGCTCACCGGCGGCCGGCGCTGGAGCGACCTCGCCGGACCGGAGGCCGATCGGATCGTCGCGGAGATCGACGCGCTGGCACCCGGTTTCGGTGAGTCCGTCCTCGACCGGCACGTGCAGTCGCCGCAGGACCTCGAAGACGAGATGGGGTTGCTCGGCGGCAACGTCATGCACGTGGAGATGTCGCTGGACCAGATGATGATGTGGCGTCCGCTCCCCGAACTGTCCGGACACCGGGTGCCGGGGGCCGGCCGCCTGTACCTCACCGGCGCCTCGACCCATCCGGGTGGCGGGGTGTCCGGCGCGAGTGGCCGCAGCGCTGCACGCATCGCGCTCCACGACGACCGGCGGGGTCTGGGACGCCTGCGGCGCAGGCGATGACCTCCCGCCTGCCCCTGCTGCTCGCGGGCGCGGCGATCGCGGCGCAGATCGTCTACCCGCTGGTGCACGGCGGGATCCGTGACGTCGTCACCGTCCTCGTCGTCGCGCTGCTCGCCGCGGCGTCCGTCACCCACGCGGCCGCGACCCGGGGTGCCCGCTGGACGGTGGGACTGGTGCTCGTGACCGCGGGGCTCGGTCTGTGCTCCGAGATCGTCGGCACGGCCACCGGCTTCCCCTACGGCTGCTACGACTACAGCGTCGGGCGGCTCGGGCCTGCACTCGCGGGGGTGCCTCTGGTGGTGCCGTTCGCCTGGACGGCCGGGTTCTATCCGGTGTGGTGCGTGGCGTCCGTGCTCGCGCGCGGCCCGTACCGACGGCTGACGCGCATCGCACTGACGACGATCGGTGTCGTCGGCTGGGACCTGTACCTCGACCCGCAGATGGTCGCGGACGGGCAGTGGCACTGGTGTGTCACCGACGCCGGCCTGCCCGGTGTCGAACACATTCCGCTGACCAACTACGCCGGGTGGTTCGTCGTCGCCGCCGTGATGGCCGTCGCCGTGGACCGGATCGACCGTCGTCTGGACGCCGGGACCCGGCACCGTGACGGTGTCCCGATCGGGTTGTTCCTGTGGACGTGGCTCGGTTCGGCGCTGGCACACTCGGTCTTCCTCGGCGCCCCCGAGTTGCGGTATTCGGCGATCTACGGGTGGTTGGCGATGGGAATCCTGGGAGTTCCCCTGCTCGTGTCGCTGCTTCGGCCGCGCGCCCGGCGACCCCGGACCCACGACACGCACCCTCACGCCTGACACCGATCCACTCCCCTGGCACGATACGACTGTGCAGCCGCCCTCAGTTCCGACCTCCACCCGCTCGCGGAGGGCCTTGTCCCTCGCGGCCCTCGGCCTCCTTCTCGTGCCCCTCCTCGCGGGATGCCTGCGGGTTCAGGTGTCGATGGGGGTGTCCGCCGACGACCGGGTCTCCGGTCAGATCGTCGCGGCCGCCGTGCCGGCGAACGATCAGGACAAGGGCCCGCAACTCACTCCGCCCGACTCGCTGTCGGGCAAGGTGCGCGTCCAGGAGTACAAGAAGGACGGGTACGTCGGCAGCCAGGCGTTCTTCAGCGACCTCACGTTCGGCGACGTGCAACAGCTCGGCTCCATGTCGGAGCAGGCCAACGGAAGTTTTCAGATCTCGCTCAAGCGGACCGGCGACCTCGTGACCCTCGACGGGAAGGCCGATCTCGGTTCGGTACCCGCCCAAGGCACGGACGTGCAGTTCACGATTGCTTTTCCGGCGCGCGTCGCCACCACCAACGGCACCCGGGAGGGCGACTCCATCGTGTCGTGGAAACTTCCCGCCGGCGACACCTCGACGATCCGCGCCGAGGTGCGGTACTCGGACCCCAGCACCCGCAGCTTCGCGGGCTGGGCGGGCATCATGACCGGCGTGACGCTGGGCGTCGCCGTGATCGTCGGTGCGCTGGCCTGGATGGCCCGCAACAAGGATCCGGTGATCGGCAGCGGTCGCGCACGGGACCACTCGGAGGTGTGACCTCTCCGCCGATCGAGTGGGTCGTGCGGATCGGCTCCCTGATCTCGGTTCTCGGTCTCGTCACGGCCGGCGCCAACCTCGTCCGCGCCCCACGGCTCCCCACGGCGACCCGCCCGGTCACCGAACCCGTCACGGTCTGCATTCCGGCCCGGGACGAGCGTGACCGGTTGCCCGACCTGATCGGCGACCTGCGAGAGCAGCGAGGCGTCGGCGACCTGCGGGTGTTCGTCTACGACGACGCCTCCACGGACGGGACGGCCGAGGTCGCGGAGGCCGCGAGCGGCGCGGACCCCCGCTTCTCCGTGGTGCGGGGAACCGCGGAACCGCCGCCGGGCTGGGTGGGCAAACCCGCGGCCTGCCATCGGGTGAGTGAGCACGCCTTCGCGCAGGGCCGCGGTGACGGCGGGATACTCGTGTTCCTCGACGCCGACGTGCGGTTGCGTCCGGACGCCCTGACTGCCGCCTGCGCCGTGCTGCGCGAGTCCGAGGCAGCGCTGGTCTGCCCGTGGCCGTTCCAGCAGGCGGGGTCGGTGACCGAGGTCCTGGTGCAGCCGCTGCTCGCGTGGTCGTGGGCGGCGACACTGCCGATCCGCCTGGCCAACCGGTCGCGGCGCCCGTCGACGGCCGTGGCCTGCGGACAGTTCATGGTCTTCGATTCCGCCGGGTACCGCGGGGTCGGGGGCCACCGGGCCGTCGCGGACAGCGTGACCGAGGACCTCGACATCGCACGGCTGCTCCGTACGCGGGGTCGTGCGAGCACACTGGTCGTGGCCGGCCGGTCGGCGTCGTGCCGGATGTACGAGGACGCCGACGCGCTGCGCCGCGGTTACGACCGCTGGCTGTGGACGGCATTCAGCTCCCGCCTCGGCGCCGCCGCGGTGCTCGGTGCGGCAAGCGTGGCGTACCTCGTGCCGCCGGTCGCGTTCGCGGCCGGACGGGGACGCGTGCGCGGGTGGGGTGCGGTGGGGTATCTCGCCGCCACGGCGTCCCGGCTGTGCGCCCGCGCACTGGAACGTCAGGGCCGCCTCACCGCCGCCGACGTCGCCGGCGCGGTCGCGCACCCGCTGTCCGTCGCCGCGGTGACGGCCCTGACTGTGTCGTCACACCGCAATCATCGACGCGGGCGCACCCGATGGAAGGGGCGGACGCTCAGCTGACCCGAGCCGGGGTGACCGGGGTGGGATCCGCCACACCCGAACCGACCTTGTCGCCGAGCCGGGCCAGCACCTCGCTGGTGGCGCGCGCGAAGTTGAGGGTGATGAAGTGCAGGCCGGGCGCACCCTCGGCGATGAGACGTTCGCTCATCTCGGTGGCGACGTCGATGCCGATCTCGCGCACGGCGGCGCGGTTCTCCTCGGGACCGTCCCCGGCGGCCGTGGCCAGACGCTTCTCGAGGTGCGCCGGGAGACGCGACCCCGACAGTTCGAGCACGCGGCGGACCGACCGCAGCGACGTGATCGGCATGATCTCGGGGATGATCGGCTTGGCCCCCTGCTCGGGGTCGTACGCCGAAACCCGGTCGCGCAGGCGCAGGTAGTCGTCGACGTCGAAGAACATCTGGGTGATCGAGTACTCGGCGCCGGCCCGCAGCTTCGACACCAGGTACCGGGTGTCGTGCGCGAGATCGGGCGCGCGGTAGTGGCCTTCGGGGAACGATGCGACGCCGACGTGGAAGTCGCCGAGGTCGCGGACGAGCCGGACGAGGTCCTCGGCGTACTCGACGCCGTCCGGATGCTTCTCCCACTCGCCCAGCGGGTCGCCGGGCGGGTCGCCACGCAGAACCAGGATGTTGCTGATTCCGCGGTCGGCGTAGGCGCCGACCATCGACCGCAGTTCGTCGACACTGTGCGACACGGCAGTGAGGTGCGCGACCGGCAGGAGGGTGGTCTCCTCGGCGAGCTGGCCGGTGACGCGGACCGTGCGGTCCCGCGTCGACCCGCCCGCACCGTAGGTCATGGACACGAAGGCCGGACCCAGCCGCTCGAACTCCCGCACCGCACGCCACAGACGAGCCTCGGCGGCCTCGTCACGCGGCGGCGAGAACTCGACGGAAAAGGGGACCCGGCCGTCGCTGGACGACCGGATCCGGTCGACGATGGACGGAGTGCGGGTCACCCAACCTTCGCTGGCCCGCCCCCTGACGGAATCGAATGTCACCCGTCCAGCATAGGTAGTGCCCAGGGCAATGCACCCACTGCGTCTACACGGGGCGGCGGGATCCGGGTATCCGGCCACCCGGGAGGGCGCCCACTATGGTGGTGTCGACGCCTGTCGCCGGTCTCGGCGCGCACGCGAGAATTCGATCCTGGAGGCAACACTGTCCGTTGGAACGCGCCCCGCCGCCCTCGCGGCCGAGGTCGAAAATGCGCTTCGCGACTTCTTCACCAGCCGGCAGGTCCTCGTCGACTCCGTGGGCGGTGGTTACCGCGAGGCCGTGACCACCCTCGAAGACTTCGTCCTGCGCGGAGGCAAGCGGGTCCGTCCCGCCTTCGCGTGGACCGGCTGGCTCGGGGCGGGCGGCGACCCTCGCGGCCCCGAGGCCGGACCCGTGCTCCGCGCCTGCTCCGCGCTGGAACTTGTTCAGGCCTGCGCACTGGTCCACGACGACATCATCGACGCGTCCACGACGCGCCGCGGGTTCCCCACCGTCCACGTCGAATTCGCGGAACAGCATCGTGCGGGGGCGTGGAGCGGTGATTCCGCTCACTTCGGCGAGGGCGTCGCGATCCTGCTCGGCGATCTCGCGCTGGCCTGGGCCGACGACATGATCCGCGAATCGGGCATCACCGCGGACGCGTCGGCCCGCATCTCCACCGTCTGGTCCGCGATGCGCACCGAGGTGCTCGGCGGGCAGTTCCTCGACATCAGCAACGAGGCCCGGGCGGACGAATCGATCGACGCCGCCATGAAGGTGAATCGGTACAAGACGGCGGCATACACCATCGAGCGGCCCCTGCACCTCGGTGCGGCGCTCGCAGGCGCCGACGAGACCCTGGTCTCGGCGTACCGCCGTTTCGGCACCGACATCGGTATCGCCTTCCAGCTCCGCGACGACCTGCTCGGCGTGTTCGGCGATCCGGCCGTGACGGGCAAGCCCTCGGGCGACGACCTGCGGGCGGGCAAGCGCACCGTCCTGTTCGCGATGTCGCTGCAGCGCGCCGACGCCGAAGACCCGGCGGCGGCCGAACTCCTCCGCGAGGGCATCGGCACCGATCTGTCCGATTCGGACGTGGACACCCTCCGGACCACGATCACGTCGCTCGGCGCGGTCGCGGACGTGGAGAAACAGATCGAGGAACTCGTCGAGAACGCGCTGTCGACGCTGGCGGCGAGCACCGCCACCGCGGAGGCGAGGCAGCAGCTCACCGAGATGGCCGTCGCCGCGACGCGCCGCGACTACTGAGGGTCCGGGATGGCCCGCGCGCTCCGGACGGTTCCCGGCCGCACCGATCACGTCGTGGTCGTCGGTGCCGGCCTCGCCGGTCTCTCGGCCGCTCTGCACCTCGCCGGATCGGGCCGGCGCGTCACCGTCCTCGAACGGGAGTCGTCACCGGGCGGCCGGGTGGGCACCTACCGTGGTCCCGGCTACGACATCGACAACGGTGCCACCGTCCTCACGATGCCCGAACTGGTCGGCGAGGCCCTGGCCGCCGTCGGCGCGGATTTCGAGTCCACCAGTCCGGCGCTCGTCCTCGAGCGGCTGGCGCCGGCGTATCACGCGCGGTTCGCCGACGGTTCCTCGCTGGACGTGCACTCCGATCCCGAGGCGATGGTCGCCGAGGTCAGCCGGGTGTGCGGGCCGGAGGAATCGGCCAGGTACCTGCGGCTGCGGCGATGGCTCGGCCGGATCTTCGACGCCGAGTACCACCGTTTCATGGACGCGAACTTCGACTCGCCGCTCGATCTCGTCTCGTCCCCCGCAGCCGCGCGGGATCTGCTGACGCTCACGGCCCTGGGCGGGTTCGGCAGGCTCGGAGCCCGGGTCGACCGCACGATCACCGATCCGAGACTCCGCCGGATCTTCACGTTCCAGGCCCTCTACGCCGGGGTCGCTCCCGCCGACGCCCTCGCGGTGTATGGCGCGATCGCCCACATGGACACCTCGCTCGGCGTCTACTTCCCCCGGGGCGGGATGCGCTCGATCGCGCTCGCCCTCGCCGACGCCTTCACCACCGCGGGCGGTGAGATCCGGTTCGACACCGAGGTCGCGGCGCTCGAGCGAAGCGGCGACCGCATCGGCACCGTCGTCACGGCGACGGGTGACCGCATCGACTGCGACGCGCTGGTACTCACCCCGGACACCGCCGTCGTCGACGCACTGCTCCGCCCGGTGACACGCCGGACGCCCCGCCGGGTGCGGGTGTCGCCGTCCGCCGTGGTCCTGCACGGGACCGTCCCCACCTCGGTCGCGTCCCAGTGGGCCGCCCAACGGCACCACACCATCGACTTCGGTCACGCGTGGAAGCGGACGTTCGCGGAGATCACCGCCCGCGCGGGGCGCGGACGGCTCATGACGGACCCGTCGCTGCTGATCACCCGGCCCGCCCTGTCGGATCCGGGCCTCGCCGTGGACCGGGCGGGCACTCCGTCGGAACCGCTGTCGGTGCTGGCGCCCTGCCCGAACCTGCACAGCGCACCGCTGGAGTGGTCGTCGCTGACCGGCCCGTACGTGAACGAACTGCTGCGCGAACTCGAGACGCGCGGGTACACCGGAATCGCGGAGCATTTCACGATCGACCACGTCGACACCCCCCTCACCTGGCTCGGCAAGGGCATGGCGGCGGGCAGTCCGTTCGCGGCGGCGCACGTGTTCCGGCAGACCGGACCGTTCCGGCGCCCCAACCTGGTCAGGGGGCTGGACAATGTCGTGCTCGCCGGTTCCGGCACCGTCCCGGGGGTCGGAGTTCCGACCGTCCTGCTGTCGGGGAAGCTCGCGGCCGCCCGCGTCACCGGGCCCACCGCAGCAAGAAGTGCAGAAAGACACACGAAAGCATCCAGTGCGGGAGGATAGGGCGAGGCGTGGCGGGAACTGGTGCCGGCAGCAATTAAACTGGTTCCTCGACCATGCGATGCGCACGACGACGAGCGCACCGACCGCAACCGAACGCACATCGGGGGAGGAATCTGCACTCATGACGTCCTCTGCCCGGCAGGCGACCGTCGCCGCTGCGACGCCCACGCCGCAGCGGTCGTGGCCCCAGACCACGGCCGACTTCCTCCGCAGCCCCGAGGGGCACGCCGCCATCCTCGGTTTCGTAGGCGCCGTGATGACCACGTTCGGTGGTTTCGGTGCGGGCAGCGTCCGCCGCGAGGACCCGCTCCTGGAGGCGATGCACCTGTCGTGGCTCCGGTTCGGTCACGGTCAGATCCTGTCGACGGTCATCGTGTGGGTGGGTGTCGTCGCGATGATCACGGCCTGGGTGCGGCTGGGCCGCGCCACGCTCGGCGGCGACGTCACCCTCCGGCAGTTGCGGATGGTCGTCCCGGTGTGGACGGCGCCGCTGCTGCTGGCCGTGCCGATGTTCAGCCGGGACGCCTACTCCTACCTGGCGCAGGGTGCGCTCCTGCGTGACGGGTTCGACCCCTACGCCGTCGGGCCGGTGGTCAACCCGGGCGTGCTCCTCGACAACGTCAGCAACGTGTGGACCACCACCACGGCGCCGTACGGTCCGCTGTTCCTGCTCCTCAGTCAGGGGATCACGGGGCTGACCGGCGACAACGTGATCGCCGGGACGATGCTTCTTCGCGTGACGATGCTGCCCGGACTCGCGCTCATGGTGTGGGGAGTCCCGCACCTCGCGCGCCACCTCGGCGGTAATCCGGCGATCGCCCTGTGGCTCGCCGTGCTCAATCCTTTGGTTCTCGTCCACCTCATCGGCGGTGTCCACAACGAACTGCTGATGGTCGGCCTGATGATCGCCGGCATCGCGCTCGTCCTCGAACGACACCATCTCGCCGGGATCGCCCTCGTGGCGGTCGCGGTCGCGATCAAGGCGACCGCAGGCGCCGCGCTGCCCTTCATGGTCTGGATCTGGATGCTCCACGAGAGGGAGAAGGCCGAGGCGGAAGGGCGCACACCCGCGTCGCCGCTCGCGTCGTTCGCGAAGACCGCGGGCGCGGGATTCGCCGTGTTCGTGGCCGTCTTCGCGGCCGCGTCCGCCGTCGCCGGTGTCGGGCTCGGCTGGATGACCGCGCTGTCCGGGTCGAACAAGATCATCAACTGGTTGTCGCTGCCGACGATCCTCGCCCACATCGTGACCGTCGGAACGTCGTGGTTCGCTGAGCTGCGGCTGGGTGAGGTGCTGGCCATCACCCGCCCGATCTGCGCGGTCGCCCTGGTTGCGATCGTGCTGGCGGCCTGGTGGCGCTACCGGAAGACCGAGCGTGAGGCGATTCTCGGAATTCTCATCGTCCTGGTCGCGATCGTGATCCTGTCGCCCGCGGCACTGCCCTGGTACTACTCGTGGCCGATCGCCATCGCGGCCGGCTTCGCGTTGTCGACGCGGACCCTGATGATCCTCGTCGGGTTGTCCACCTGGTTGATGCTGGTCTTCCAGCCCGACGGCTCGATCGGTCTCTACACGTTCGCGCACGTCGTGCTCGCGACGTTCGCCGCGGTCGTCGCGGCGGTATCGCTCCGCACGGTCGATCCGCTGCGGCTGCGCGCACCCCGGCCCGTCGAGCACGAGCGCACCTCCGGCCTCACAGATGCTGCGGCGTCGTCCCGCGTCGAATGACCGGTCGATGACCGAGCTGGCCGACAGTTACCGGTTCTGCGGCGCGGTGACGGCGGAGCACGGTCGCACCTACCATCTCGCGACCCGGTTGCTCCCCGAGCGCCGCCGGGCCGCTGTGCATTCCCTCTACGGGTTCGCCCGCACGGTCGACGACATCGTGGACGTCGATCCCGGTCGGACGGCCGGCGACTGCGCCGCCGAACTCGATCGGATCGACGCGGCACTGCGACTCGGCTTCACCGACCGGAACGCGGTCGGGCCGGCTGCGTGCGCACCGGAGATGCAGCGGGTCCTTCCCGCGTTCCTCGACACCGTGGCTTCGTTCGACATCCCCCACGACTACTTCTTCGCGTTCCTGGAGTCCATGCGGATGGATGTTCCGGGAACCGCGGAGCATCGGGCCGAGTACGGCACCATGACCGAACTCCGGACCTACATGTACGGATCGGCCGTCGTGATCGGGTTGCAGATGCTGCCCGTCCTCGGAACCACCGGGCCCGCCGCCGATGCCGAACCACACGCTGCGGCTCTCGGTGAGGCGTTCCAGCTGACCAATTTCCTTCGCGACGTCGGCGAGGACCTGGATCGGGGCCGGGTCTACCTCCCGGCCGACGAATTGGCCGCGTTCGGTGTCGACACCGAACTCCTCGCGCACAGTCGTCGCAGCGGCACGACGGACCAGCGGATCGTGCGGGCCCTCGCCCACCTGATCTCGATCACCCGTTCCGTGTACCGGGACGCGGAACCGGGCATCGCGATGCTGGACCGACGGGTGCAACCCGGGATCCGGACCGCGTTCGTGCTGTATTCCCGCATTCTCGACGAGATCGAGCGAGGCGGTTACCGGGTTCTCGACCGGCGCGCCACCGTGTCCCGGAGACACCGGTGGGCGACGGCGCTGCCTCAGTTCGCCCGGCTCGCGGTGCCGGCCCGTGGCCGAGCGTGGTGACCGGCGGTCAGAATCCCATCGCCTGAGCGCGGCGGATCACTTCGCGGGCGAGGTCGCCGTGCAGGGCCTGGACGGGTGCGCCGGGGAGGCTGTCATCCTCACGGAACAGCCACTGCAGGATTTCCTCGTCCTTGAATCCGCCGTCGTGCAGCACGGCGATGAGACCGGGCAGCCACTTGACCGTCTCGCCGGTCTCGTCGAAGAAGAGTTCGGGAACACCGAGGACGCCGTCGCGTCGGACGGCGATCAACTGCTGATCGCGCAGAAGCTGCTGCACACGGGTGACGGCCACACCGAGGTTCTTCGCGACGTCCACCAACTGGAGGAGCGAGACGGAAGGGTCCAGGACATCGTCACAGTAAGGGATGGCACTCACTCCCCTAACGTTATCTGGTCGCTTCCTGCGTGGCGCTACCGGTCGGTGTCGCTGGCTACGATTGAGGGACGCGTGGCCGGGCCGCGCGCACTGACGGGGGAACGGACACTGTGCACGATGGAGGTCAACGTTTGATCGGCGAGCTGCTCGACCGGCGCTATCGGGTGGATGCCACGATCGCGCGTGGCGGCATGTCCACCGTCTACCGGGGGCTCGACACGCGTCTCGACCGTCCGGTAGCCATCAAGGTGATGGATCCGCAGTTCGCGGCCGACCCGGCGTTCGTCACCCGGTTCGAGTTCGAGGCCCGCTCGGTCGCACGACTCAAGCACCCGTCGCTGGTCGCGGTCTACGACCAGGGGCACGACCGCGAGCACGCGTTCCTGGTGATGGAACTCGTCGACGGCGGAACGCTCCGCGAACTGCTCCGGGAACGCGGGCCGATGCCGCCGCACGCGGTGGCCGCGGTCGCGGGCCCGGTTCTCGACGCGCTCGCCGTCGCTCACCGGGCCGGTCTCGTGCACCGCGACATCAAACCCGAGAACATCCTGATCTCCGACGGCGGTGAGGTGAAGATCGCCGACTTCGGTCTGGTGCGGGCCGCCGCCGCGTCGACCACCACGTCAAACAGTGTGATTCTGGGCACGGCGGCATATCTGTCGCCGGAGCAGGTGACGTCCGGGATCGCGGACACCCGCAGCGACGTCTACTCCACCGGTGTCCTGCTGTTCGAACTCCTCACTGGACGGACCCCGTTCACCGGGGACACGTCGTTGTCCGTCGCCTATCAGCGGATCAACCAGGACGTTCCGAGGCCGGGTTCGTACATCGCGGGCGTCCCGCCCGAGTTCGACGAACTCGTCGCGGAGGCCACCCACCGGGAACCGTCGCACCGCTTCGCCAACGCCGAGCAGATGGGCTCGGCCCTGCGCGGCATCGCGGCGGCGCTCGACCTGCCCGCCTATCGGGTGCCCGCCCCGCGACGCTCGGCGCAGCACCTGAGCGCCGCGGCCGCCGCGAGCGCGCCTCCCCTGAGCGCGCCGCCGGGCCCCGCCGCACCGCCCACCGTGCACCTTCCCCCCGCCGCGCCGCTGTCGCCGCCCAGCCCGCTACCGGCGCAGCCCGGTGTCCAGCACACGCGGGTCGTCACCACCCAGACTCCGCGCCCGCCGATCGACGAACCGTCGTTCGGGGTGGAGGACGAACCCGACGACGGCTACCACTACCCCGACTTCGCCGCCGAACGGCAGCGGTCGCGCCGGACCACGATCGTGTGGTTGCTCGTGATCCTGATGCTCGCCCTGGCGGTGGGTTTCGGTGGCTGGTGGATGGGTTCGGGCAGATTCACCGCGGTCCCGACCACCGACGGTCTCGATCGCGGTGCGGCGGTGACGGCGATCGAAGCGGCCGGTCTGTCGACGGAGATCCGGGGGCAGTATTCCGACACGGCTGCGCTCGACACGGTGCTGGGTACCGATCCCACCGGCGGTTCGCGGATCTCCCGCGACGGCACGGTGGCTCTTCTCGTCTCCCTCGGGAGGCCGACGGTCCCGCCGCTGCCCGCGGGCGGTGAGCGCGCCGGAATCGAGCAGGAACTGCGGAACCGCACGTTCACCCCGGTCGACGGCGGTCAGGCGTTCAGCGCGAAGGTCCCGATCGGTGCGGTGGCCGCACTCGACCCGGCACCGGGTACCGAGCTCGCGACCGGTTCCACGGTCAAACTGATCGTCAGCAAAGGTGCACCGCCGGTCGACGTTCCCGACGTGAAGGGCATGTCGGAAGCCGAGGCCCGCGCGTCACTCGAGGCGGTGGGCATCGTCGTGCAGGACGTCACCACGGACTTCGACCGCAACGTCGCCGCCGGGGACGCGATCGCCACCAGCCCGAAGGCGGGCGCCCGCGTCAATGCGGGTACCAGCGTGACGTTGAGTGTGTCGAATGCGGTGCGAATTCCGTCGATGCTGGGCCGGACGGTCGGATCCGCGCGGGACGAACTGAGCCGTCTCGGACTCGACGTCAAGGTGCGTTCGGTGACCGACACGGACAGGTCGTTCGTCATCAGCCAGAACCCGGGCAGCGGCGATCTGGTGAAGCCCGGGAGCACGGTCACCCTGGTCTCACTGCCCTGACCCCGCAGGTGCAGGGCAGTGAGGGTCCGAATGATGCGGGCGATCAGCCGCGCAGCATCTCCGCGACGAGGAACGCCAGTTCCAGGGACTGCTGGGTGTTCAGGCGAGGGTCGCACGCCGTCTCGTAGCGACCGGACAGGTCGAGGTCCGAGATGTCCTGCGCGCCGCCGAGGCATTCGGTGACGTTCTCACCGGTGAGTTCGACGTGGATGCCGCCCGGGTACGTGCCGAGACCGTTGTGGACCTCGAAGAATCCCTGCACCTCGTCGACGATGCGGTCGAAGTGGCGGGTCTTGTATCCCGTGGACGCCTCGTGCGTGTTGCCGTGCATCGGGTCGCACTGCCAGATCACCTGGTGACCGGTGGCCTGGACCTTCTCGATGATGGGCGGCAGCAGGTCGCGGACCTTGTTGTTCCCCATGCGCGAGATCAGGGTGAGGCGACCCGGCTTGTTGGTGGGGTCGAGGCGCTCGACGTACTCGACCGCCATCTCCGGTGTGGTGCTGGGTCCGATCTTCAGGCCGATCGGGTTCGACACGAGTTCGGCGAACGCGATGTGCGCCCCGTCGAGCTGACGGGTGCGGTCGCCGATCCACAGGAAGTGAGCGGACAGGTCGTACAGCTTGGCGTGGTCGTCGTCGTTGTCGAGGCGCAGCATCGCGCGCTCATAGTCGAGGACGAGCGCCTCGTGGCTGGCGAAGATCTGCGCGTGGTGCAGGCTGGGATCGGTGACGCCGCAGGCGTTCATGAACTGCAGCCCGCGGTCGATCTCCGCGGCGAGTGCCTCGTACCGGGCCCCGGCCGGCGACGACGCCACGAACTCGCGGTTCCAGTCGTGCACCTTGTGCAGGTCGGCCATGCCCGCGCCGGTGAGCGCGCGGACCAGGTTCATCGCGGCGCTGGCGTTCGCGTACGCCCGCACGAGCCGCGACGGGTCGTGGGCGCGCACGGCCTCGTCGGCGACGAGGGAGTTGATCATGTCGCCGCGGTACGACTGCAGGCCCAGGGCGTCCACGTTCGACGACCGCGGCTTGGCGTACTGGCCGGCGATGCGGGCGACCTTGACGACGGGCAGGCTCGCTCCGTACGTCAGGACCACGGCCATCTGCAGCAGGGTGCGGATGTTGCCCTTGATGTGCGGCTCGGTGTTGTCGGCGAACGTCTCGGCGCAGTCACCGCCCTGGAGGAGGAACGCCTCGCCGCGCGCGACCTGGGCCAGCTTCTCCTGCAGGGCCACGACCTCGCTGGCCACCGTGATCGGTGGCACGCTCTCGAGGACCGTCCGCATCGCGGCGGCCTGACCCTCGGGCCATTGCGGCTGCTGGGCAGCGGGCTTGGCCAGCGCTGCATCGAGGCGCTCACGCATCTCGGTGGGCAGCGGCGGGAGTTCGGGCAAGCGGTCGATCGGCACGTCGACAGTCCAGTTCACCCATACAGGATATTCGCTCGACCGGAGCGATGGCGAGTCAGGTCACCGGAGTGAGCGCGCCGCCCGAACTGCCTCGAACTTCGCCAGGTTGTGCCGGGCGTCGGCGAGGGCGTCGTGCGCGTCACCCGGTGCAGGTGGGAGCGCCGGGCTGCCGTGTTCCTCCCAGTACTGGCGGAGTTCCCGCGTGTACCGGGGCAGCGACTGCGGCAGCTCCGTCATGTCCCCCCACAACTGGCAGAGGGCGACGTGGTCGTAGGCGGCCACCCACGCCCACAGTTCGGGGACGATGCCGGGCCGGGGAATCAGGAACGCGTAGAGGTCGTCGCGAATGCGGGCGCGGCTCTTCCAGAGGGGCGACGACGGCGGCGGCAGCTTCGGCAGCACGTTCCTGCGCACCCACTTGCCCGCGCGGTCGGGATCGAACTCGGTGGACACCGCGTAGAATTCACGTCCGTCCTCCGCGACCACCCCGATCGACACCAGGTCGATCGTGCGACCATCCTCGATGAACTCGCAGTCGTAGAAGTAACGCACGCCCGCAAACTATGCCTCACCCGTTGGCGTCATCCGGATCCACCCCTACCTCGTGAAGGAGGCCTCGGTGCGCGCAACCTCCGACGGTCGACAGTCCGCCGCCCCTGTCGCGGACCTGATCGACCCCCCGCGGGTGCCTCTGCATCTCCGCATCGGAGGTCTCGTCGTCCGAGTCCTCGTCCTCGCCGGGCTCGCAATCGGATTCGCCTACAACCTGCTCGGACTGCCCGGCCTGCGGGACTTCGGCAGTTACTACCGGCTGGATCTCGACGTCTACCGCCTGGGCGGTTCGGTGTTTCTGCACGGCCCGACCCTGTACGGGTCGATGCCGGCCACCCAGATGGGCAACTTCCTGCCGTTCACTTACCCGCCGCTCGCCGCCGTCGTCTTCAGTCCGCTGTCGACGGTGTCGCTGGCGACTGCCGGGACCGTCGTGACGGTGTTGTCGCTGATCGCGTTGTTCGGTGTTCTCGTCGTCACGCTCGACTCGCTGGGCATCGCACCCCGCACCACGCTGGTGTGGACTGCCCTCGGTGCGCTCGCGGTGTCGATGGCCCTCGAACCCGTCTCGTCGACCCTGGACTACGGGCAGATCAACATCCTGCTGATGCTGCTGGTCGCCGCGGACTGCCTGCCGAAGAAGACGCCGTGGCCGCGCGGCGTGCTGATCGGCCTCGCGGCGGCGGTGAAGCTGACGCCCGCCGTGTTCATCCTGTACTTCCTGGTGCGCAAGGACTTCCGCTCCGCCGTCGTGACCGGGGTCAGTTTCCTCGCGTTCAGCGCAGTGGGCGCGATCGCGACGTGGAACGACTCCGTCACCTACTGGACGCACACGCTCTTCGATTCCGATCGGATCGGCACCCCGGCGTATCCGGCGAACCAGAGCATCACCGGTGTGCTGGCCCGGCTCGGCCTGAGCGACTCGGTGCGCACCCCGTTCTGGCTGCTGCTGAGCGTCGTGGTTCTCGCACTCGTGATTCTCGCGATGGCGCGGGCGCTCCGGTCCGGCGAGACCGCGCTCGCGCTCGGACTCAACGCCGTTCTCGGACTGCTCGTCTCCCCCGTGTCCTGGTCGCACCACTGGGTGTGGTCGGTGCCGGTGATCCTCGTGCTCGGGGTCCTCGCCTACCGCCGTCGAAGTGTCGCCCTGGCGGTCACGGCCGTGGCCGGCGTCGTCGTCGTGAGGCTCGCCGCGCACTGGAAACTCGGGGTGGGCCGCTGGAGCGGAACCCACTGGAATCTGTGGGATCAGTTCCTGGCGTCGTCGTACGTGTGGTGGGGACTCGCCGTGGTGCTGGTCGCGATCGTCGCGTTCCGCACCCGCCCCTCACAGTCCGACGAGGACGATCGGTCGGAGACCTCCGACGATCTCACCGTCCCCGTCGGCTGAGAGGTCGCGGCGGTCAGCTCGCCCGCGTGTCCGGCAGTCGCGTGACGGTGGTCGCGTCGCTCGCCGGCGCCACATCGGCCACCGAGGCGTCGGCGGCGGGCGCCTTCTTCTTCAGCGTCGCCGCGTAGATGTCGACGTACTCCTGACCCGACAGCTTCATCAGCTTGTACATGACCTCGTCGGTGACGGCCCGCTCCACGAAACGGTTGCCGCCCATGCCCTCGAACCGCGAGAAGTCGATGGGCTCACCGACGCGGATGGTGACCTTCGAAGGACGCCACACCCGGGAGCCGATCGGGTTGACCTTCTCCGTTCCGATCATGGCGACCGGGATGACCTTCACACCGGATTCGAGAGCCATGCGGGCCAGGCCCGTCTTGCCCTTGTAGAGGCGGCCGTCGGGCGACCGGGTGCCCTCCGGGTAGATGCCGAGCAGCTTGCCCTGCGAGAGGACGCGCAACCCGGCGTTCAATGCGTCCTGCGCGGCGTCCGCGCCCGTCCGGTCGATCGGCACCTGGCCGACCACCGAGAAGAACCAGCGCTGGAATGCGCCCTTGAGTCCCGTCCCGGTGAAGTACTCGCTCTTGGCGAGAAAAGTGATCCTCCGCGGCACACGCAACGGCAGGAAGAACGAATCCAGCACGGCCTGATGGTTACTCGCCAAGATGGCGCCACCCTCCGCCGGAATGTTCTCCGTACCCTCCACGGTCGGCCTACCCAGCCCCCAGAGAACCGGCCCCAAAAACACGTACTTGAAGAGCCAGTACCACATGGCGTCCCTCCCGTTCACAACCCAAGCTTCGTTCGGGTCGACTCTACTTCGGGTGGGTGAGGGTCGCTACACACGCCCGGGAGCCCCGCACAGCATCACACTCTGCGGGTTTACAGCAGTAGGCCGGACGTCAACCCACCCGATCGGGCAGGACGGCCCGAGCGAGTTCCGCCGCTCCGATCATGCCCGCCGCCTCCCCCAGCTGGGTAGGCCGGATGCGGGCGAGCGGCCGGTGCCCGGCCCCCGTCGTCAGCGCCGCGTAGTGCTCGCGGGCCTCGTCGATGAACAGCGGTGAGGAACTCGCGACCCCACCGGCGATCACGACGAGATCCGGGTCGTACACGTCCCCGATGAGCGCCAGGCCGACGCCGAGCCAACGGGCGAACTCCCGCATGGTCTCCAGTGCCAGTGGATCGCCGTCCTGTGCCGCGCCCGCGATCCGCCGGCCCGTCAGCGCACCGGGATCGACCGCCACCTCCCGCGCCAGGACGGTCGACGTCGCCGGATCCGCGGCCAGAAGTTCGATCGCGGTGTCGACGAGGGCCGTCCCGCTGCAGTACCGCTCCCAGCAGCCGTGTTTGCCGCACGCGCACGGGCGCCCGTCGGGGACCACCTGGATGTGGCCGAGTTCGGGTGCGACGCCGTGGCTGCCGCGGTACAGCCGGCCGTCCGCGAGGAGCGCCGCGCCGATACCCGTGCCGATCGCGAGCATCACCACGTTCCGGCCGCCTGCGGCCGCACCGAACCGGTGCTCGGCCCAGGCCGCCGCGTTCACGTCGTGCTCGAGGATCACCGGCAGACCGAGACGCTGCCCGAGGTCCCGGCCGACGGGTGCACCCACCCACGGCAGATGCGGCGCGAACCGCACCGTCGTGCGGTCGGGCGTGATGAACCCGGCGACCGCCAGCCCCACCGCGGCGACGTCGTGCCGCGCGGACAGCTCCCGGACCGCGCGGTCCAGGCCGTTCTCGAGTGCCTTCGCCGACGCCGGGGTCGGCGACTGGAGCGAATCGAGCACCTCACCGGCCGAGTCGACCACCGACGCACGGATGCTCGTTCCACCCACGTCGATGCCGATGGTCAGCGCCGCGCTGCCGCCACGTTCGCTGCCCGTGCCTGTGCTCATGGAGATGATTGTGCCCATGCCGGATCGCCGACGTGCACGAGTCCGGCGATCCGGTCCGCGCAGAGCACACTCAATGCTTGATGGTGACCGTGATCGGCTCGAACGCCGAGCCGCCGTCCGGTTCGGGCGTTCCACCGCCCGGGCCGGGTTCCGGAGTGTCGGGGCCGCCGGGGTCCGGGGTGTCGTGAACGGCATGCTCGTCGAGGACCTGCCGCAGCACCGCGATCAGCACGGACGCCTGGCCGGCGAGCAGGGTCACGAGATCGTGCTGCTCACCGCGGATCAGGGCCGCGAGTGCGCACACCGGGCACCACGTGCACCCCGACCACTGCCCGGTTCCGGGCACCCCACCCTCGGCGTCCGCCGGGGCGTGCGGCGCCGCCGCGCGCTGGAGAATCGGCTCGAGACGGTCCAGTGCGGTCTCGGCGAGCGCCCGCAGCTCGGCCACCAGCTGCGCGTGGTCGTCGTTCATACCGGCCACACCTGCGGGTCGGGCGTGAAGCGCACGACCAGATCGCTTCCGTCGAGTTCTGCGCCCGCGACGACGCACCGGCGCAGGACCGAGGCGAGGCGGACCCGGCGGCGCACCCCTTCAGCTCCCACGACCAAGTCGTCCTCCACTCGACCCAACGTGAGGGTCGACGGGTTCACGAGCGGAAGATACATCCGCATCGTGTACACAGAATCCACACCGGCCCCCGATTCCAGCCCCACCCGCACTGCAGGCGGGTTCTTCCCCAACACCGCAACCGCGTCCGTGTCGTCGGCATACAACTCCCGGGCGATTCCGCCGAGATCGGCCCACCCTACCGGCTCCGTCACCGACCGGGTCACCGAGAGGATCACCGTGGCGCCCGCGGAGGCGGTCAGCTCGGCGAGCACCCGCTGCTGCAGGGCTCGCCGCCTGATCAACCATGCCACACCGGGATCGTCGTGTCCTGCCGGCGAATCGAAGTGCGGCAGAAGGTTGTTCACGAGGATCGCATCGATGCGCAGGCCGGACAGCGCGGCCACCGCCACGGTGCGCCGGGTCTCCGTCAGCACCACCCGCTCCGGCGTCGTCACCAGTCGCACAGTGGTTTTCGCCCGGTTCGCGAGCATCTCCCGGACCTCGCCGACCGCGGCGACGACCTGTTCGATCAGCGTCACCAGCATGACGAGGCGCGGATCGGAACCCAGGAGCGCGACGATGCGGCGGTGCTGCGGCCACACCCGCTCGATGTACTCGAGGGCCATTGCAGGCGCGGCGAGCGTCCGCAGGCAGTCCGCGGTGGGCGGGCAGTCGACCACGACGGCGTCGTAGTCGCCCTCGGTGGCGAACCGGACGATCTCGCGCAGCCCGAGCACGTCCTGCACGCCGGGAAGCCCCGTCAGCTCCTCCGGTTCGAGCGCCGACAGCTGGGCACCGTGGTCGTGCGATCCGGCGGCGGCGAGAACCGCTGCCAGACTCCGGAATCTGTTCTCGAGCAACGTGAGGGTGTCGAGTTCGAGCACGTCGAGGGTGTCGGTGACGGACACGAGGTCCCGGGCGGCGGCGATCCCGATCACATCGGCGAGGGAGTGCGCCTGGTCGAGGGAGACGAGGAGAGTCCGGTTTCCCGCCTCTGCGGCCGCCTGCGCCGTCGCGGCCGCAAGCGTCGTCTTCCCGACGCCCCCCTTCCCTACGAAGAACTGGACCCGCGCAGGTCCGGCACGACCCTCGCTGCTCAGCCTTCCACCCGCTTCTTGAGTTCCTTGAGCGCGGTGTCGGTGATCGCCTTCTCCGCCTTGCGCTTGAACAGGCCGATCATCGGAATGGTGAGGTCGACGGTGAGCTCGTATGTGACGGTGGTGCCGCCGCCCGGCTCGTCCTCCAGAACGTACGAACCGAACTGCGACTTCTGGATCTCACCGGACTCGAGCTCCCAGCTGACCGATTTGCCGTCGGGAGCCCAGTCGTAGCGGAGTACGTACGTGTCCTTGACCATGCCCGCGTCGAGCACGAACCGCACCCGGTCGGCCCGGCCGCCCTGTCCGGGTTCCATGACCTCGACGGACTTCGCTGCGGCCACCCACGCCGGGTACGCGTCGAAATCGGCGATCACATCCATCACCCGGGCGGGCGGCGCCTCGATACTGATCGACCTCTTGGTCCTCTCGGGCATGGAGTGAACGCTTCCTTTCGCCTGGCCGACCCGCTCGTCGATCGCGGGGCCACGCCGTTACCGGTGTCGTATGTCTGTGTTGTGCCCGACTATCACACACGATCTCGGCGCCCTGACACAATGCCGACCCCGCCGCGCGGCCGGATCTGCCTCAGGACGGCGGTTCTCCCGCAGCGCGACCGGCCTCGAGTTCCTTCTTCACCTCGAAGGACATGACCTTTCCCTCGACGCGCCTGCGACGGTTCAGTGCGGCCAGATCGGGGGTGCCCTCGCTGCGGGCCGGTTCGGCGTGGAGGAAGTAGTGGACGATCGCCCCGTCCAGCACCGGCTCGAGCCACACTTCCATCGTTCCGGTGAGGGGTCCGGCCACCGTCCACCGGATGCCCTTCTCGGCCCGGTCCTCGCGGACGGCGAGAGTGAGATCGGGCCACCACCGGCGCCAGCGGGCCGGCGGGGCGATCGCCGCCGCGACCTGCTGTGGTGGGGCCGCGATGAACGTCTGGTCTGCGACCTGAATGCTGCTCACGGCGACTAGCTTCACATACCGCTGCCGGCGGTGGCCGCGGGGTTCCGCAGCACCTCGCCGGCAGGGCTCTGACCACGCTTCTTCGGCCTGGAAGCAGGCCGGGCGGGGGAAGGTCTAAAGTTGGGACGACAATCCTACTCGTCAGTATCTTCAGTGTCGGAGGTTTTCGTGCCCGAGTTCAGCGCGCCACAGTCGTTCACGATCGCGGAGGACGCGTCCGCGGTCGACTCGGTGTTCGCCCACGCCGTGGCCGACCCGACGCTGGTCGTGTACAAGCGCAAGATCGGCGGACGCTGGACCGACGTCACGGCCGCCGAGTTCGCGGCTCAGGTCACCGCGGTCGCCAAGGGTCTCATCGCCCTCGGCGTCCAGCAGGGCGACCGGGTGGCACTGATGTCGGCCACCCGGTACGAGTGGCCCCTCGTCGACTTCGCGATCTGGGCAGCGGGCGGCGTCACCGTCCCGATCTACGAGACGTCCTCCGCCGAGCAGGTCCGGTGGATCCTCGAGGACTCCGCCGCGATCGATCTCGTCGTCGAGAACGCGACGCACGCGGCAACCGTGAAGGCCGTCGCGGCCGAGGCGACCGCGCTCCGCGGCGTCTACCAGATCGAGGTGTCCGACGGCGGCCGTGGCGTCGTCGAGGAACTGACCGAACTGGGCGCCGACGTGCCCGACTCCGAAGTCCAGGCCCGCGTGGCCGCGCTGAAGTCGAGCGATCCGGCCACCCTCATCTACACCTCCGGCACCACCGGCAGGCCCAAGGGCTGCCAGCTCACGCATTCCAACCTCATCGCCGAGTCCAAGGGCATCCTCGATTCCAGTCTCGGCACCCTGCTGAAGACGCCCGGCGTCAGCACCCTGATGTTCCTGCCGATGGCGCACGTCCTGGCGCGCGCCGTCAGCATCGCGTCGTTCGACGCCGGCGCCGCACTCGGACACACCAGCGACATCCCGAACCTCGTCCCCACGTTCGGCGAATTCCGCCCCGACTTCATCCTGTCCGTGCCGCGTGTGTTCGAGAAGGTGTACAACAGCGCCCGCGCCAAGGCCCACGGCGAGGGCAAGGGCAAGATCTTCGACGCCGCCGCCGAGACGGCTATCGCCTGGAGCGAGGCTCAGGACAAGGGCAGGCCGGGGCTGGTGCTCAAGGCCAAGCACGCGCTGTTCGACAAGCTGGTGTTCTCGAAGCTGCGGGCGGCGCTCGGCGGCAAGTGCCAGCTGGCGATCTCCGGCGGCGCCCCGCTCGGCGCCCGCCTCGGCCACTTTTTCCGCGGCATCGGCATCACGATCTACGAGGGCTACGGCCTCACCGAGACGTCCGCGGCGTTCGCGGTCAACACGATCGGCGAGCAAAAGGTCGGCTCGGTCGGCAAGCCGTTGGCGGGCAATTCCGTTCGCATCGCCGACGACGGCGAGATCCTGCTGTCGGGGCCGGTCGTCTTCAGCGGCTACTGGCGCAACGAGAACGCGACCGCCGACGCGATCGAGAACGGCTGGTTCCACACCGGCGACCTCGGATCGGTCGACGCGGACGGGTACATCACCATCACCGGCCGCAAGAAGGAGATCATCGTCACAGCGGGCGGCAAGAACGTCTCCCCCGCCCAGCTCGAGGATCACCTGCGTGCGCACCCGCTGATCAGCCAGGCCATCGTCGTCGGAGACCAGCAGCCGTTCATCGGCGCGCTGATCACCATCGACGCCGACGCGCTGCCCGCGTGGAACGAGCGCAACAGCAAGCCCGCAGGCACGACGGTCGCGGATCTGCTCGCCGACGCCGACCTCACGGCCGAGATCGACGAGGCCGTCGCGGAGGCCAACAAGCTCGTGTCGCACGCGGAGGCCATCAAGAAGTTCCGGGTCCTGCCCGTCGACTTCACGGAGGAGACCGGCGAGCTCACGCCGACGATGAAGCTCAAGCGCAACGTGGTGCACGACAGCTTCGCCGACGACATCGCCGCCATCTACGCCAAGTAGTGCCCTCCGGGCTCGTGAGTACTTGTCAACCGCGGGCGGTTGACAAGTACTCACGAGCGGTCATGCAAGCAGTGCCTGGAGCTTGGCGGCGAGCACGTCCCATCGCCACTCCGCCCTGACCCATTCGCGGCCGGCCGCCCCCATCGCGGCCGCGCGGTCGCGGTCCGACAGGACCGAGATCACCGAACGCGCCACCTCGGCCACCGACGTGCCGTCCACGACCATGCCGGTTTCGTTCTGCCGCACCGTTTCCGGGGCGCCACCGGACTGTCCGGCGACGACCGGCACACCGGTGGCGGACGCCTCGAGGAAGACGATGCCGAGGCCCTCGACGTCGAGTCCCGCGCCCCTCGTGCGGCACGGCATCGCGAACACGTCGGCGATCGTGTGGTGCGCCGCCAGCTCGGCGGACGGCACCGTGCCCGTGAACACGACGTGGTCCTCCACCCCGACCGAGCGCGCGAGCGAGCGCAGGCGGTCCTCGTAGGGGCCGCCGCCGACGATCACGAGCACGGCGCCGTCGATGTGCTCGCGGATGCCCGGGAGCGCCTTGATGAGAATGTCCTGGCCCTTGCGGGGCACGAGACGGGACAGGCACAGGACCGTCGGCCGCTCCCCCAGCCCGTAGCGGGACCGCAGTTCGGCCCGCGCGCCGCTGTCCGGGGTGAACAGGTCGGTGTCGACTCCCGGCGGCAGGTGTTCGAGCGCGGCACTCGCGCCGAACGCGGACGCGAAGCGGCCCCTCGTGTACCGGCTGACATACGTGACGACGTCGGTCCGGTCGCCGATCCGTCCCAGGGCCTGTCGCGCGGCGGGGAGCATCGACCAGCCGACCTCGTGCCCGTGGGTACTCGCGACCACCCGTTCCGCCCCGGCGCGGCGCAGCGTCGAACTCAGCAACGCGAGCGGGGCGGCTGCGCCGAACCAGACGCCCGTGCAGTCGTGTTCGGCGAGCAACGTGGCGGCGCGGCGGGCGACGAACGGGGTGGGCACCATCAAGGTGGTGGGGTGCCGGACGACCTGAAACGGTTGCCGCGCATCGAACTTGATGTGCGAGTCGCCGCGCCAGCGCGGGGCGTAGACGACCAGGTCGTCGGCGGGCAGGTGCTTGGCGAAGGTGTGCAGGTACGACTGAATTCCGCCGGGTCGCGGCGGAAAATCGTTCGTCACCAACAGGGTTCGGCGCATGTGATCACCGTAGGCGGTGGACCGTGCGGCGACGGACGCAGGGTCACCCCAGGTGAGCACCCACCCAGTCGGTCCAGCGGTCGCGGAATTGACCGGCGTCGACGCCGAGGACGTCGGACAGCCGCCCGTCGACCGTTTCCGGATCGGCCTCTCCCACGGCCAGCGTCCGGTACAGCTCGGTCAGCCTCGATTCGCCGTACTGCTCCGCGACGAAGGCGTTGATCGACCACGCCGTCTCGTAGGCGACCGAACCGCGTTGTCCGTACCCGGAGAAGTCGGTGTCCTCGGGAAAGTCGGTCGGCGGACCCTCGGCACCCACCTGCGCGGTCAGTGCCGGCGCGATTTGCCGTTCGGCCTCGCCGGTCCCCCGGTAGGCCGCGTACTCCGCGTAGCCCTCCAGCACCCACATCGGCGAGCGGTCCACCGTCTCGGCGCGTGCCGCCACGTGGATCAGCTCGTGCCGCAGGATCGCCCGCCGGGTGATCTCGGTCAGCCGGTCCGCCGACGCGGGGCTGAACACGATTCGCTGTCCGGTGACCGTGGCGGCGTCAGGGTCGACGGCGTCCGAGATGGCGACGGCGGCGATGTCGCGTCCGTCGTGATTCGGCCCGACGAGAGCCGTGAACTCGTCCTGCGATCCCGCGACCCACACGAGCGCGCGGCCCGCCCAGTTCGAACCCCACAGCTGGGTGGCGTTGACGACGGCGGCGGGGAGTTCGTCCGCCAGCCGGTCGACCATGGTGGCGTTCTCGGGATGTCCGAGCACCACCGACGTCCGCCCGTCACCGGTTTCGACGCGGCGCGACACGACGGGTCCGAAATCCCACGGTCCGCGCCAGGTCCGCCGCTCGCCGTCCACGGTGGCGCTGTCGCTGACGAGTGCCCAGCGGTCGCCGCGCCGGGCGACGACGAGAGCCACCGGTTTGCGGGTGGGACTCTCGTCCGCGATCGCGTAGCGGAGTTGCACGGCGGGGGCCCACACCTCGTCGGCCCCGATCGCGTCGACGAGACTCGACGGCACCGCCGTCTCGGCTCCCTCGGCGATCTCGTAGCCCCAGTCCGAGAATTCCACCCCGGCAACGTTGCCCGCCCGCCGCGTCTCGGCGGCCAGGAATCCCGGTGCCGCCGCCCGATCCATCAGACCGGACAACCGGGCCGCGTCGTTCGTCCGCACGGCCGACGCCCAGGTGTCGAGGAGCGTCTGGACGGCTGCCGCACGCGCCTCGGCGTCGGCCTGCACGGTGCCGACGGCTCCGTCGGCTGCTCGCTCGGTCCGGGAGAACCCGGTCAGTGCGAGTACGACGACGACGGCGAGAACGAGTCCGGCCAGTGCGGCCAGCTCCCACGGGCGCGCCTGACGGCGCGAGGTCGGATCCGTTGCGGGAGACGGGTCTGAAGCGGGCACGCCGGTGAGTGTATGAGCACGCCCGGGCGCCGCCGTCGGACGGTCGCCGTCAGTAGCGGCGCGCCCCGTAGAAGGGGAACTTCGCCATCGACTCGATCTTCACCGGAACACCGAACGTCGAGGCGTGGAGAATGTTGCCGTTTCCGGCATAGAGGCCGACGTGGGACGCGTCGTTGTAGAAGAGGACGACGTCGCCGGGCTGCAGGGCGTCGCGGGACACCGGGGTGCCGCCGCTGGCCTGCGCCTGACTGGACCTCGGCAGCGTCTTGCCGATCTGCTTGTACGCCCACACGACGAGTCCCGAGCAGTCGAATTCGTCCGGACCGGTGGCGCCCCACACGTACGGGTCGCCGATGCGGGTCATGCCTGCCTGCAGCGCGCTCGTGCCCGAACCGGGGGTGAGGTGCGCGAGGATCGTGTTCGGGTCGAAGCCGGGCGGGAAGGGCGTCCCCGCCAGCTGGTCGCGTTCGGCGCCGGTGAGATCTCCGAATGCCTTGATCACGTCGGCGATCTGCGCCTGCAGGTCGCTCTGTTTGCGTTGCAGGTCGTCGCTCACGGCTTTGGCCTGCTCGGTCGCGGACCGCGCGGCATCAGCGGACTTCTTCGACGCCTCGGCCGCCTCGGTGGCTTCCGACGTGGCCGATTGGAATTGCGCGACCTGATTGCGGGTGTCGTTGGAGATGGCGTCCAGAGCGGACATCTGGTCCAGGAGTTGCTGCGGCGAATCGCTCACCATCACGGCGAAGAGGCGATTGGTCCGTGCGCCCTGGTAGTTGGCGGTGGCGAGCTTGTTCACCACGGGCTGGAAGACGGCGACGCGCGCGTTGGCGGCGTCGAGCACACCCTGGTCGGCCGCAAGCTTGGCGTCGGCGTCGCGTTGCGCCGACTGTTTGGCCTCGAGATCGATCTGCGCGTTGTGGAGTGCTTCCGACGTCTGCTCGGACTGCCGGGACAGGTCACCGAGCTTCGTCAGCGCTTCGGTCGGGTTGGTGGTGACCGGGTCTGCACCCGCCTGGATCGCGGGCAGCGACACGAGCGCCACCGACAGCACGCCGGCTGTCAGCACGCTGCCCAGGGAGCGCTTCATCTTGTGTGAGGCCACGGAAATGCAGTTCTCCGATCGTCGATCTCCACCAGCCGGGTCGGGTGTCCGATGCGCGGCTCAGGGATTTCCGCGGCCGAGGCGACCGTGGAGTGCCGAAGAGGTGGTGACCCGCGTTGCCGCCCGGTTGGCGCGACAAGACTTCGCAAGGTCTCGGATAGGTTACGGAATGGCATACGTTTGTGTCCACCCATGTCACGAACGGGTGGCGGGGACCACCGGCGAGTGGACGACTCGCTGTCTGCCTGGGGCGCAACGACATCGAGGGTGGGTTCGAATCGTGATTCGAACCCACCCTCGGTGGTCGTGCGAGATCCTACGAAGCTACCCCGTGCATCCCCGCCCTCGACTCGGTGGATGCCTCGCCTCGTGTGTGGATCAGTAGCGGCGTGCGCCGTCGAAAGGCATGGACGCGATGGGCGCCAACTTGACGGGCTGACCCTCGGTGGAGGCGTGAATCACGTTGCCGTTGCCGGCGTAGATGCCCGAGTGCGATCCGCCGTAGAAGGAGACCACGTCGCCGGGGCGGAGATCGGACTGCGACACGGGAGTGCCTGCCGCTGCCTGCGCGTAGCTGGTGCGCGGCAGATTCAGTCCGGCCTGCTTGAACGCCCACTGCACCAGGCCGGAGCAGTCGAACGAGTTGGGGCCGGCGGCGCCGTAGACGTACGGCGAGCCGAGCTTGGTCTGAGCAGCCTGAACGGCCTTGTCACCTGCGGTGCTGGCCGGCGCCGGGGGCGCGGGGAGGTTCGGGACACCGGGGATCTGCGGGATGACGACACCCGGGATCTCGAAAGTTCCGACTCCGGGGATGGTGACGGGATCTGCGGCCGCGGGGGCCGCGGTAGCGGTGAGCGCTCCGACTGCGAGCGCGCCGGCGACGACTGCCCGTCGCACATTCCGCTTGGAAACTTGTGACGCCACGAAAGGGGTACTCCGTTTCTTCCATTCATCCGCCGACCGAGTTAGCTGACGGGTTCGGGCTGGGAAGATCAGCCCTACCCACCGGTGCGTGAGGACGTCCCGGCGGGATTCACCCCAGTAGAAACTTGGGTTCCCGGTACGACCGCTCTCGCGAGTGGCCGATTAGGCGGTGACTAGCGATGCTGCCCCGGTGTTGGGGCTGCGAGACTCCGCTAGGTCTCAGGAAGGTTACGAAATGGAATACCCCGATGTCGACCGGAACACGCGGAAAGTGTCCGTTTGGGCCGATTCCGGCTTTGCGGGCGCGCGATACCCACATTCGGTAACGACTGGATAACAAGCGGTTTGTTTCCGATCTCTTTCCGACAGCGGGAGTGGGCATTTCGCGGACCCTCACGACTCCCCGATTCCTCCCCACGCCGTGTTCCTGCTGTTCAACGGGGTGCCGCGGACCGAACCCGCGGCACGCGCCGGACCCGCCGCAACCGACCGCCGCACCATGCGAATCCCTCGTTCGCGGCCCCGCGGCCGCCCCTCGCACCGCCCGCGACCGCCGCCCGAGACGGGCAGTGTGATCCTCGTCTCTCCGGGCTCTCCGGGCGGTTCTGTCGGTGCCCGTCCATACGCTCCGATCCGTGAGTGTCCCCGGTGTACCCGAACAGCTGAGATTCGACGAGCTCGACACCCCACTGCGGGACACCACGTTCGTGGTGGTCGATCTCGAGACCACCGGTGCACGGCCGGGTGAGGACGCCATCACCGAGATCGGCGCCGTGAAGATCCGCGGAGGCGAGGTGATCGCCGAAATGGCCACTCTCGTCGACCCGGGACGGTCCATCCCGCCGCACATCGTGGAGATCACCGGCATCACCACCGCCATGGTGATCGACGCCCCGCGGATCGAGCGAGTGCTGCCGGCGTTCCTGGAGTTCGCACGCGGGGCCGTGCTCGTCGCGCACAACGCCCCGTTCGACACGGGCTTCCTCAAAGCCGCGGCGTCCGCCACCGACACCCCCTGGCCCAAGTTCACCGTGCTCTGCACCGTCAAACTGGCCAGGCGCGTCCTCAGCCGCGACGAAGCGCCGTCCGTCAAGCTGTCGTCGCTGGCCCGGCTGTTCGACGTCGGGACCACTCCGACCCACCGGGCACTCGACGACGCCCGTGCCACCGTCGACGTCCTGCACGCCCTGATCGCGAGGGTCGGCAATCAGGGGGTGCACAGTCTCACCGAACTCGTCGACTACCTGCCCGACGTCTCCTCACACCAGCGGGCGAAACGCTCACTCGCAAGCCATCTCCCCCACGCTCCCGGCGTCTACCTGTTCCGCGGACCGTCCGACGAGGTCCTCTACGTCGGCACGGCGACCGATCTGCGCCGGCGGGTGCGCAACTACTTCACCGGCTCCGAGACGCGTGGACGGATGAAGGAGATGGTGGCCCTGACCACCCGGATCGACCACGTCGAGTGCGCGCATGCGCTCGAGGCCGGTGTGCGCGAGCTCCGGCTGCTCGCCGCGCACACGCCGCCGTACAACCGGAGGTCCAAGTACCCGAAACGCGGCTGGTGGATCACGCTCACCGCGGAGGCATTCCCCCGGCTGTCGGTGGTGCGTACCCCGGCCGCCGACTCGCTCGGTCCGTTCCGGTCCCGCTCGACCGCAGTCGACGTCGCCGACGTCCTCGCCGAGTACTGCATTCTCCGGACGTGCACGAGCCGCATCCCGAAGGGAAGGGAGCACGGTCCGCAGTGCCCGCCCCGCGAGCTCGGACGCTGCCCGGCGTCCGTCCACGACCGCATGACGGAGGACGCCTACCGTCCCGGGCCGGAACTCTTCCGGCAGTTCCTGCGCGGCCTGGACGACGCCCCGCTGCACCGCATGCGCGCACGGGTGGAGGAGCTGGCCGCCGGCGAGTTGTTCGAGAACGCCGCACGCCTGCGTGATCGCACCGCGGAGGTCGTCCTCGCGTTGCGCAGAATGCAGCGCCTGGCCGCCCTCACCGCCCTCGATCAGCTCGTGGCCGCTCGCCCGGCCGTCACCGGCGGCTGGGAGTTCGCGGTGATCCGTTCCGGGCGACTCGCGTCCGCGGGCTGCGCCCGGCGCGGAATCCATCCGATGCCGGTGGTCGATGCGCTCGTTCTCACCGCCGAAACCGTCGTTCCCGACGCAACTCCGCTTCGCGGCGCGTCCCCCGAGGAGGCCGGGCTGCTGGCGCGCTGGCTCGACCAGGAGGACACCCGCATCGTCAGCGCCTCCGCGGGCTGGTGCGAGCCCGCACGGGGCGCCGGATCCTGGTCCGAGTGGTGCGCACTCGCGCGAGCGGGCAGCGCGTCGACACGGGACGCCGAGACCCGACCACCCGCGCCGAGTTCCGCCGACCACCGCTTAGGCTGGCGATCATGATCAACGCCATCGTCCTGATCCACGCCGAAGCCCACCGCATCCCGGAGACCGCTCAGGCGGTCGCCGACATCGAGGGCGTCGACAAGGTCTATTCCTGCGCAGGCGACGTCGACCTGATCGCGATCGTGCGGGTCCGGGACCACGCGAAGATCGCGGAGGTCGTCACCGAGGGAATCAACAAGGTGGACGGCGTCTCCCGGACGGCGACGCACATCGCGTTCCAGTCCTACTCCAGCGCCGACGTCGAAGCGGGCTTCTCGATCGGCGAATAGTTCCGCCGGCTATTTGCTGGCGGAAAGGCCCGACGTGAGTTCGGCCCACCGCGCGAGCAGCGTCGCGGCCGCTCCACTGTCGATCGACTGTGCCGCCGTCGAGAGTCCGTCCGACAACGCGTCTTCGAGCGTGCGGCCGCCGAGTCCCCGGTACGCCGCGATCGCCGCCGCGGCGTTGAGGAGGACAGCGTCGCGGACGGGTCCGGTCTCACCGGCGAGGAGTCGCCGCGCCACCGCCGCGTTCACCTCGGCATCGCCGCCGCGCAGTTCGTCGAGCGACACCCGCGCGATCCCGATGTCCCGGGGATCGAGCTGACGGGTGGTCACCGCCCCGTCCGCCACGATGTACACGGTCGACGTCGTCGACGTCGTCAACTCGTCCAGGCCGTCGTCACCCCGCACCACGAGCGCCGAGTTGCCGCGCTGCGCGAGCACACCGGCCACCACCGAGATCAGGCCCGGGAACGCGCAGCCGATGAGGCCGGCCCGCGGACGCGCCGGATTAGTGAGCGGTCCGAGCACGTTGAAGACGGTCGGGATGCCGATCTCCTTGCGCGGCGCGCCGGCGAAGCGCAGGGCGGGATGGAACACCGGCGCGAAGCAGAAACCGATGCCGACCTCCCGGACGCAGCGGGCCACCTCGTCGGGACCGAGATTGATCTTCACCCCGAGCGCCTCGAGAACGTCCGCCCCGCCGCTCTTGGAGGACGCCGCCCGGTTTCCGTGTTTGACGACGCGAATGCCGGACGCCGCGACCACGAGTGACGCCATCGTGGAGATGTTCACGGTGTTGGATCGGTCACCTCCGGTTCCGACGATGTCGACGACGTCGTCGTCGACGGGGACCTTGCGCGCGTGCCCGAGCATCGAGTCCGCCAGTCCGCGCAACTCCTCCGGTGTCTCGCCCTTCATCTTCAGGGCGACACCGAACGCCGCGATCTGCGCGGACGTGGCGTTGTCGGACATGATCTCGTCCATCGCCCACTTCGCCTCGTCCACCGAGAGGTCACGTCCGTCGGTGAGCGTGCCGAGGACCGACGGCCACGTGCGTGCCGGCCGCACACCGTCGTTCGTCCCCTGAGCAGTCGGGCTCTGCATCGTCGTGTCCCCTTGTACTAGTGGCGGATCCGGTCCTGGAAGCCTAGTCACCGGACGGATCGGACTCGCGCGCCGGTTGCGTCGCGTCCCAGCCGTCGACCGAGCCACCGAGTCGCTGCGCCAGCCCGGCCATTCTCGACCGTTCCTGAGAACAGTGCAGCGCGTCGAGGATCTGGACTCGCTGCAGCACGAGTCCGACCGTCGCACCGTCCTCGCCGGGGGATGCCGGCCCGTGCGGATTCTGCGGTCGGTAGCCGTCTTGGGCGGCGATCGACACGGCGTCGGCCACCGACGACGCGGGCAGCCGCAGATGGTGCCGCAGCACCGCTTCCGCGTCGGCGTCCCACCGCGGTTTCTCGGCGGCGGCGCGGTCGAGAGCGGTCGAGCACGCCTCCACGTCGTCGAAGCTCGAGGCGACGACCACGAGGTCGTGCCGATCCTGATCGAGAGGGGCCGGTTGCCGACTGCCGAACAGCCTCCGCAGCCACCCCGTACTGTTGTCACGAGAGCGCATGGCTCCACCCTTTCACGGTCCGCCACCAGGGCTGTCAGCAGGGAGAATCGGACAAGCGGGGCGCATCGACGCGCCGAGGGTGGACCCGGGTAGTCGTCTCTTACGACGAAGCGTCATACTTCTGTCTGTGACGAGCGCAGTAGGGACTTCAGGATCAGCAATCACCCAACGCGTGCACTCGCTGAACCGACCTAACATGGTCAGCGTTGGCACCATCGTGTGGTTGTCAAGTGAGCTCATGTTCTTCGCAGGGCTCTTCGCCATGTATTTCGTGGCGCGAGCGCAGGCGAATGGGAACTGGCCGCCGGAGCCGACCGAGCTGAATCTGTTCCTCGCCGTACCGGTGACGCTGGTGCTGATCGCCTCGTCGTTCACCTGCCAGATGGGTGTGTTCGCGGCCGAGCGCGGCGACGTCTTCGGCCTCCGCCGGTGGTACCTCCTGACCCTGGCGATGGGCACGTTCTTCGTCCTCGGACAGGCCTACGAGTACATCCACCTCGTCGAGCACGGCACCTCGATCTCCAGCAGCGTGTACGGCTCGGTGTTCTACATGACCACCGGCTTCCACGGCATGCACGTGATCGGCGGCCTCATCGCGTTCGTCTTCCTGATCGCCCGCACCAAGGTCAGCAAGTTCACGCCCGCCCAGGCCACCGCCGCCATCGTCGTCTCGTACTACTGGCACTTCGTCGACATCGTGTGGATCGGTCTGTTCGCCACGATCTATTTCATCCGTTGATCAGCTGAACGCCCCAGGCAGCCCCCTGACGTCCAGTCCGTCCCGACATACCAAAGGGATACAGATGAGTTCATCCCCCCCTCCCGCATCCGATACCACAGCGTCTGCCGCGAAGGCACGCCGCCAGCGGAAGCTCCGCAGGCGCGTCACGGGCGCCCTGGTCCTGATGATGGGACTGGTCAGCGCCGGTTTCCTCGCGTCCGCGTTGACGCCGACCCCGCAGGTGGCCACCGCCACCGACGATCAGGCAGCACTGATCCGCGAGGGCAAGCAGTTGTACGACACCTCGTGCATCACGTGCCACGGCGCGAACCTGCAGGGTGTGCAGGACCGCGGCCCGAGCCTGATCGGTGTCGGCGAGGCCGCCGTCTACTTCCAGGTGTCGTCGGGACGCATGCCTGCCTCGCGTAACGAAGCCCAGGTCGAGCGCAAGCCCGTCAAGTTCGACGCCGAGCAGACGGACGCCATCGGCGCGTACGTCCAGGCCAACGGCGGCGGCCCCACGGTCATTCGTGACGAGAACGGCGAGGTCGCCCAGTCTTCGCTGCGCGGTGGCGACATCGGACGCGGCAGCGAACTGTTCCGCCTCAACTGCGCGTCCTGCCACAACTTCACCGGACGCGGCGGTGCACTCTCGTCCGGTAAGTACGCGCCGGTCCTCGACCCGGCCAGCGAGCAGCAGATCTACACCGCGATGGTCACCGGCCCGCAGAACATGCCCAAGTTCTCGGACCGTCAGCTGACCCTCGAGGAGAAGAAGGACATCATCGCCTACATCAAGTCGTCAGGCGAGACGAAGCAGCCCGGCGGCTACGGACTCGGCGGCATCGGTCCCGCCTCCGAGGGCTTGGCCATGTGGGTCATCGGAATCATCGCTGTCGTCGGTGCAGCACTGTGGATCGGAGCAAGGTCATGAGCGACGCTGGCCAGCCGGGCGGCGCCACGCCAAAGAAGTACACGGATGCAGAACTCGAGAACCTGAGCCGCGACGAACTGGTCGAGCTCGGAACCAACCTCGACCATGTCGACGTCGCGTTCCGCCGCAACCGCTGGGCGGTTCCGGGGACGAAGGCCGAGAAGCGCGCCGAGCGGTCGGTCGCCTTCTGGTTCGCCCTCTCCGGCATCTCCGCGATCGCGTTCATCGCGATCTACCTCTTCTGGCCCTGGGAGTACGCAGGCGCCGGCGAGGAGCACTACTCGGCCTACAGCCTGTACACGCCCCTGATCGGCCTCACCATGGGTCTGGCCATCCTCGGCCTCGGTGTCGGTGCGGTGCAGTTCACCAAGAAGTTCATCCCCGAAGAGGTGTCCATCCAGGACCGCCACGACGGTGGATCGTCCGAGGTCGACCGCAAGACGATCGTCGCGGAACTCGGCGACTCGTTCGACACGTCGACACTGGGACGCCGCAAGCTCCTCAAGCGCACCCTCATCTTCGGCGGCGGTGCCCTCGGCATCATGTCCGTCATGCCCCTCGGTGGTCTGATCAAGAACCCGTGGGCCAAGCGCGACGACTCCCCGCTGTGGGTGTCGGGATGGACCCCCCGCTACGAGGGTGAAACCATCTACCTGCGCCGCGACACCGGTCGCCCCGAGGACGTCGTCCTCGTTCGCCCGGAAGACCTGGACGCCGGCGCCATGGAAACGGTGTTCCCGTTCCGTGAGTCCGATCGCGGCGACCACGACGCGCTGCTCGAGGCGCTGCGCGGCATCCGTAACGCAACCATGCTCATCCGCCTCCGCACGGAGGACGCGGCATGGGTCACCAAGCGCAAGGGCCAGGAGAGCTTCAACTACGGCGACTACTTCGCCTTCTCGAAGATCTGCACCCACCTCGGCTGCCCCACCTCCCTGTACGAACAGCAGACCAACCGAATCCTCTGCCCGTGCCACCAGTCGCAGTTCGATGCGCTGACCTACGGAAAGCCGATTTTCGGTCCGGCCGCTCGTGCACTTCCGCAGTTGCCTATTACAGTGAACGAAGAGGGTTTCCTAGTCACAACGGGTGACTACATCGAAGCTCTCGGCCCGGCATTTTGGGAGCGTCGACCGTGACCGACAACAAACCGTCCAAACTGAGCGCGATGGCCACCGGCCAGGCCGAAGCGATGGACTCGCGCTACCACCTCGCAGCGGGAATGCGGCGGCAGATCAACAAGGTCTTCCCCACCCACTGGTCGTTCCTGCTCGGCGAGATCGCGCTGTACAGCTTCGTCATCCTGCTGATCTCCGGTGTCTACCTGACCCTGTTCTTCGATCCGTCGATGGCGCACGTCGTCTACAACGGTGCGTACGAGCCCCTGCGCGGCGTCACGATGTCCCGCGCGTACGAGACCACGCTGAACATCTCGTTCGAGGTCCGTGGCGGCCTGTTCGTCCGTCAGATCCACCACTGGGCCGCGCTGATGTTCGCGGCGTCGATCGTCGTGCACCTGATGCGCATCTTCTTCACCGGCGCCTTCCGGCGTCCGCGTGAGGCCAACTGGGTCATCGGCTGCCTGCTGCTGATCCTGGCGATGTTCGAGGGATTCTTCGGCTACACCATCCCCGACGACCTGCTGTCCGGCACGGGCCTGCGCGCCGCGTTCTCCGGCATCACGCTGAGCATCCCGATCGCAGGCACCTGGATGCACTGGCTGATCTTCGGCGGCGACTTCCCCGGCGACCTGATCATCCCGCGCCTGTACGTCGCGCACGTCCTGCTGTTCCCGGGCATCATCCTCGCCTTGATCGCCGGTCACCTCGCGCTCGTCTGGTACCAGAAGCACACGCAGTTCCCCGGCCCCGGCCGCACGGAGAACAACGTCGTGGGTGTGCGCATCCTCCCGGTGTTCGCCGTCAAGTCGGGTGCGTTCTTCGCGATCACGTTCGGTGTTCTGGCCGTGATGGGTGGCGTGCTGCAGATCAACCCGGTCTGGACCATCGGCCCCTACAACCCGTCGCAGGTGTCGGCCGGTTCGCAGCCCGACATCTACATGATGTGGACGGACGGCCTGGCCCGTCTGTGGCCGGCATGGGACATCTACCTGTTCGACCGCTACACCATTCCGTCGGTGTTCGCTGTCGCGTTGATCATGGGTCTGGTGTTCACGGTGCTGATCGCCTACCCGTGGATCGAGAAGCGCCTGACGAAGGACGACGCTCACCACAACCTGCTGCAGCGTCCGCGTGACGTTCCGGTGCGTACCGCGATCGGTGCGATGGCGATTGCGTTCTACGCCGTCCTGACGATCTCCTGCATCAACGACATCATCGCGTACCACCTGAGCATCTCGCTGAACGCGATGACGTGGATCGGCCGCATCGGCATGGTGCTGCTGCCTCCGATCGCCTTCTGGGTGGCCTACCGGTTCTGCCTGGGTCTCCAGCGCAGCGACCGTGAGGTCCTCGAGCACGGCATCGAGACCGGCATCATCAAGCGGATGCCGAACGGTCAGTACATCGAGATCCACCAGCCGCTCGGCCCGGTCGACGACCACGGTCATCCGATCCCGCTCGAGTACCAGGGTGCGACCGTCCCGAAGAAGATGAACAAGCTCGGTTCCGCCGGCAAGCCCGGTTCCGGCAGCCTCGTCACGGCCGACCCGGTCGAGGAGAGCCTGGCTCTCGAGCACGCCCTGCACCACGGCGAGCACGAGCAGCTCACGATGCTGCGGGAGTACCAGGACCGCGCCCACGGCAACGGTTCGTCGACTTCCGGCAACGGATCGTCCGGCAACGGCGAGGCCCACTAGCCTCACCTCCGCAACCGAGCAGAGCCCCGAACCACTTCCGGTTCGGGGCTCTGCTCGTCTGTGGGCGTGCCCGCTCCCCTCCCCCGCGGCTGTGCGCGGAACACGAGCGCGACCGCCCCGAGTCCCAGAAGTAGACCGAGCGCGGTGAGGATTCCGAACGGCTCGCCGAACATCACGGTCCCCCAGATCGCCGTCACCGGTGCCATCAGGAACATCAGAGCATTGACCCGGGTGACCCCGCTCCGACGCAGCACGAGCCAGTACAGGCCGTAGCCGCCGAACGTGGACAGGCCGATCAACCAGGCCACCGACCACCAGAACGATGCCGTCGGCGGTGGCGACACCTGTCCGGCGCACGCGGCGAGGGCGGTGAAGAGCACGGCACTGGTCGCGCAGTGCACGGTCATGGACACGACGGGGTCGGTGTCGGTCGGTGAGCGACTCTCCAGGAAGGTCGCGGCCACCAGCGACAGCATCCCGGCGAACGGCACGAGATACGCCCACCACGACACACCGGACCCAGAGGTGGCGTCGCCTGCGGTGACGATCACGACCCCCGCCAGTCCCAGCAGCAACCCCCACCACTGCCGGGGCGCGACGTACTGCCCCAGCAGCGGGCCGGCCAGTACGGCGACGACCAGGGGCTGGGTGCCGTCGATCAGCGCGGTGGTACCGGTCGAGACGCCGAGCCCGATCGCCTGGTAGACGGTCAGCAGATATCCGGTCTGCGACAGCGCGCCGACCGTCACCTGACGACCGAACGCACGGGACCCGAGTCCACGCCACCGTGCGCGGTCGAACAGCGCGGCCGCCAGGGCGAGTGCCACGGCGAGTGGCAGGAACCGCCAGGTCAGAACCGTCAGAGGGGACGCGTCCCCGGCGCCGAGTTTTGCCCCGATGAAGCCGGAGCTCCAGCACACGACGAACAGCACGGCGAGAAACGCATTCACAACTGACCACCACCCAAGTAAACAGATCGGTATACCTCTTCAACCTATACCGATCTGTATACTTTTGTCATGGATTCTGTGCCGTCACCGCGACGCGTCGCACTGACCCCGGGAGCGAGGCGAGCGCTGGACGCGGCCGGCCGCCTCTTCTACGAGCGGGGAATTCACGCGGTCGGCGTGGATCTCATCGCCGCCGAGGCCGGCGTCACGAAGAAGACGCTCTACGACCGTTTCGGATCGAAGGAACAGATCGTGGTCGAGTACCTCGCCGACCGGGACGAGCGGTGGCGGGCATTCCTCGCAGTCCACCTCGACACCGTCGGCGACTCCCCCGAGCGGCGCCTGACGGCGATCTTCGACGCGTCCGGGGAGTGGACCGCGGAGAACAGCGCGAAAGGGTGCAGCATGGTCAACGCGCACGCTGAGATCAGCGACCCGTCACATCCGGCGTACGCGGTCATCATCGGCCAGAAACGGTGGATGCTCGACCTGTTCACGGGGGTGTGCCGGGACGCGTCGGTGCGCGATCCGGAGACACTCGCGCGCACCATCATGCTGCTCCACGAAGGTGCCCTGGTCTCGCACGGATTGCACGTGTTTCCGGAGGCGGTACGACTCGCGTCCGATCAGGCGGCGGCACTCCTCGCCGCCGCGGCGGACCCGGCCGGCTAGGGCCGACGACAAAGCGGAGGCGCCGAACCCCGGTGGGATTCGGCGCCTCCGCTGTCCGACTGTGGGTGGAACTAGTGCTTCTCGGGCCCGACGTAGTACTCGAAGACGAGGCCTGCAGCGGCCGCGAGCACGGCAATCACGGCGACCACAATCATCCACGGCTGGAAGAACGCCATCGCTACTGCGACGAAAGCAGCAGAGGCGGCGAGCAGGATCGGCCAGTAACTACCGGGGCTGAAGAAGCCCAGGTCGCCTGCGCCATCGGCGATCTCCGCGTCCTCGTAGTCCTCGGGACGGGTGTCGAGGCGACGGGCGACGAACCGGAAGTACGTTCCGATGATCAGCGTCAGTCCCGCCGACAGGCAGATGCCCGTCAGACCCGCCCACTCGATACCGGTTCGTGAAACGGCGGTGAAGACGCCGTAGACGATCGCGACGAGAATGAAGAATACCGTCAGGATCTCGAAGAGCTTGGCTTCGATCTTCATATCAGCACTTGTCCTTGGTCAGTGAGGTATCAGCAGCAGGTTCAGTTACCTTCGACACCGCTCGCCTGCTTGTAGCCGCGATCGGTGGTGAAGGGAGACGTCGACGTCGCAACCGGGGACTCGCCGATGGCCTGCAGAGCCTCCGCCGTGGTCAGATCCCGGCCGCCCTCGCTCGCCGGCTTACGCAGCTCGATGTACTGCGCGAACTTGTCGGGGCTCACGGCGCGAACCTCGAAGTTCATCATCGCGTGGAACGTGCCGCACATCTCGGCGCAGCGCCCGACGAAGGCACCTTCCTTCTCGATCTCACTGATCTGGAAGACGTTGTCGGAGTGGTTCTCCTTCGGGTTCGGGTTCACGTCGCGCTTGAACAGGAACTCCGGCACCCAGAAGGCGTGGATGACATCGGCCGAGGCCAGTTCGAACTGGATCCGCTTGCCGGTCGGCAGGACGAGGATCGGGATCTCGTTGCTCGAGCCGATCGTCTCGATCTTGTCGTAGTGCAGGTAGGACAGGTCCTGCGGGGTCTTGCCGTGGATTGGCCCGGGCTGAGCGTGCTCGCCCTCGGCCTCCGCCTCGGATGCCGGTGCGGACTCGACCGCAGCCTGCGCTTCCTGATCGACGCCGTCGTACTTGCCGCCACCCTCACCGAGGTCGATGGAGCGGTAGCCGAACTTCCAGTTCCACTGGTACGCAGTGACATCCACCACCACGTTGGGGTTGTCCTCCTTCTCGAGGACATGGTTCTGCACGATCACCGTGAAGTAGAACAGCACGGCGATGATGACGAACGGAACCGCGGTGTACGCCAGCTCGAGCGGCACGTTGTATGCCGTCTGCCGCGGGAACTCGGGTGAGTCCTTCTTCTTACGGTGGAAGATCACCGCCCAGAAGGTGAGTCCCCACACCAGCACACCCATGACGAGGGCGGCGATGACCGACCAGGTCCACAGTTCACGCATGCGGTGCGCCTGCGGGGTTACGCCCGAAGGCCACCCGAAACGAAGCACCTCGTTGTCGATTGAACAACCCGACAGCAGCAAGGCAGCAATGCCCAAAGATACTGCCAACCCTGCCCGCCGAAGGATCCGACCTTGCGCCACGTTCACGCCTTCCTGATCGCCGCAAATTCCACTAGGGCACACCCGATGGGAAGGCCCAATTACTACGCAGCGTAGACCAAAGGTGGCGGCTCTCCATCCTCGGGTCGGGCGACGACGTGTCGCTGCCGACGCCGCGGCGGTGCCGCTGTTCGCGCCGGGCACCGTCACCGGCGGCCCGAACCGGACGCTCCGGCAATCTGCGGCATACTTTCCGGCAGAGATCCCTGACCACTCCACCTCGTGGAGCCTTCCAAGATTCTGAATTGAGGTACCGGACGCTGTGTGCGGACTGCTCGGGCTACTGACCTCTGGAGAAACCAGCGACAACGCCGTCTCACAGGTCGACCAGGCGATGCACTGCCTGCGGCACCGTGGGCCGGACGAGCACGGGACCTGGCACGACGACCACCTGGTCTTCGGGTTCAATCGGCTGTCGATCATCGACATCGAACACTCCCACCAGCCCCTGCGGTGGGGTCCGGTGGAGAATCCGGAACGCTACGCGCTGACGTTCAACGGCGAGATCTACAACTACCTCGAGGTTCGTGCCGAACTCGCCGAGCAGTTCGGTGCGCAGTTCGTCACAGAGGGCGACAGCGAGGCCATCGTCGCAGCGTTCCACTACTGGGGCGAGGACGCGGTCCGCCGCCTGCGCGGCATGTTCGCGTTCGCGATCTGGGACACGGAGACGCGGGAATTGTTCCTCGCGCGCGATCCGTTCGGCATCAAACCGCTCTTCCTGGCGACGGGCGTCGGCGGCACCGCGTTCGGTAGCGAGAAGAAGAGCCTGCTGGAACTGGCGAGCCTGATCGGCATCGGCACCGAACTCGATCCGCGGGCCGTCGAGCACTACACCGTCCTTCAGTACGTGCCGGAGCCGGAAACCCTCCACAGGCAGATCCGCCGGCTCGAGTCCGGCTGCTTCGCGCGTGTGCGGCCGGGCGAAGAACCCGTGATCACCCGCTATTTCGCGCCCACGTTCCCGGTGCGTCCGTTCGCCGCGGGCACCGAGCAGGCCCGGTACCGCGAGATCGCGGAGGCGCTCGAGGATTCGGTCGCCAAGCACATGCGCGCCGACGTCACGGTCGGTTCCTTCCTGTCGGGTGGCATCGACTCGACGGCCATCGCGGCGCTCGCGATGCGTCACAACCCGAACCTGATCACGTTCACCACCGGTTTCGAACGCGAAGGCTATTCCGAGGTCGACGTCGCAGCCGAATCCGCAGAAGCGATCGGCGCGCGTCACGTGGTGAAGGTGGTGAGCCCGTCCGAGTTCGCCGCCGCCATCCCCGAGATCGTGTGGTACCTCGACGACCCGGTCGCCGATCCCGCGCTGGTGCCGTTGTGGTTCGTGGCCAAGGAAGCGCGCAAGCACGTCAAGGTCGTCCTGTCCGGTGAGGGCGCCGACGAGCTGTTCGGCGGCTACACCATCTACCGCGAGCCGATTTCGCTGAAGCCGTTCGAGTACCTGCCCAAGGGACTGCGGCGGGCCGCCGGGAAGCTGTCCGAGCGCATCCCCGAGGGTACCCGCGGAAAGAGCCTGCTCAACCGCGGTTCACTGACCCTGGAAGAGCGGTACTACGGCAACGCGCGCAGCTTCAACGACGCACAGTTGCGCGCCGTCCTGCGCGACTTCCGGCCGGAGTGGACGCACCGCGACGTCACCGACCCGATCTACGCGCAGTCGCAGGGGTGGGATCCGGTGGCCCGGATGCAGCACCTGGACCTGTTCACGTGGTTGCGCGGCGACATCCTCGTCAAGGCCGACAAGATGACGATGGCCAACTCGCTCGAACTTCGGGTGCCGTTCCTCGATCCCGAGGTCTTCAAGGTGGCGTCGCAGGTGCCGCTGGATCAGAAGATCACCAAGAGCACCACCAAGTACGCGCTGCGTCAGGCGCTGGAAGGCATCGTGCCCGGGCACGTGCTCCATCGGGCGAAGCTGGGCTTCCCGGTGCCGCTGCGGCACTGGCTGCGCGGCACCGAACTGTTCGACTGGGCACACGAGCAGATCGCGGCGTCGGGCACCGATCACCTGCTCGACAAGGCGGCGATCGCGAAGATGCTGAACGACCACCGGGACGGCGTGTCCGACCACAGCCGTCGCCTGTGGACCGTGCTGATCTTCATGGTCTGGCACGGCATCTTCGTGGAGAACCGCATCGTTCCGGAGATCGCCGAGCCGGCGTACCCGGTCTCGCTGTAGGCGCTTCGCGCCCGTGCGCCTTCTTGGTAGTTGGCGCTACCAAAACGGCGCACGGGCGGCGGAGCCGCCTGTTACGGCAGAACGGCAGCGATCTCGTCGGCGGCGGTGGAGCCGTAGGCGTCCGCGAGGCGCTTGACGGCCTCGTCGCGGTCAAACGTCCATTCCTGGGTTCCGACGGTCTCCAGCACGAGCACCGCCACCAGCGACCCCAGCTGCGCGGAGCGCTCGAAACTCAGGCCCGCGCTGTGCGCGAGGAGGAATCCGGCCCGGAATCCGTCACCGACACCGGTCGGGTCGACCTTCGCCTTCTCGGGAACGACGGCGACGCGGGTCCAGTTGCCCTCGGAGTCGACGATCTCGACGCCCTTGGAACCGAGGGTCGTGACGCGGACGCCGACCTGAGCGCGGATCTCCTCTTCGGTCAGTCCGGTCTTCTGCCGCAGCAGTCCCCACTCGTACTCGTTCGTGAACAGGTATTTTGCACCGCGGATCAGCGCCGACGCCTCCTCGCCGTTCAGTCGGGCGAGCTGCTGCGACGGGTCGGCGGCGAACGGGATTCCCTGCCGGCGGCATTCCTCGGTGTGGCGGATCATCGCCTCGGGGTCGTTGGCGCCGATCAGGACCAGATCGAGCGCTTCGGCGTCCTGCGCGATACCGGACAGCTGGATTTCGCGGGCCTCACTCATCGCACCGGGGTAGAACGACGCGATCTGCGCCATGTCCTCGTCGGTGGTGCACACGAAACGCGCGGTGTGCGCGGTGGTCGAGATCCGGACGGCGGTGCAGTCGACACCGTTGCTCTCGAGCCACTGGCGGTAGTCAGCGAAGTCGGCCCCGACAGCCCCGACCAGCAGTGGAGATCCACCGAGGACGCCCATGGCGTAGGCGATGTTGCCGCCCACTCCCCCGCGCCGGACTACGAGGTCGTCGACCAGGAAGCTCAACGAGATGTGGCTGAGCTGATCGGCGAGCAGCTGCTCGGCGAACCGGCCCGGAAACCGCATCAGGTGGTCGGTGGCGATGGAACCGGTAACCGCAATTGTCACGGGCGGATGCCTTTCGATGAGTTCGGTCGGGATTTCTCACCGTACCCCGGGGTACCACCACGATCGGTCGGCAGCACGGGGACCCGGGTACGTGGAGATCGGGCACGAAAAAAGTCTGACGCGGCAGCCGGTCGGCGCCGCGTCAGACTTGTCGATTCAGTTGTACTTCGGCCTGGGACTCAGTTGAAGGAGTCGCCGCAGGCGCACGAACCAGTCGCGTTGGGGTTGTCGATGGTGAAACCCTGCTTCTCGATGGTGTCGACGAAGTCGATCGAGGCACCCTCGACGTACGGTGCGCTCATCCGGTCCACCGCGAGGGCGACGCCACCGAAGTCCACGATCAGGTCGCCGTCCAGGTTCCTGTCGTCGAAGAACAGCTGGTAACGCAGCCCTGCGCAGCCGCCGGGTTGCACGGCGATACGCAGTGCGAGGTCGTCACGACCTTCCTGATCGAGCAGCGCCTTCGCCTTGGCGGACGCGGCTTCGGTCATCTTGACGCCGTGGACGGCGGTCTCGTTCTGCACAGTCATGGGCTCTCCCTGTAGTTCGTAACAAACCCGTGAACGCTTCAACGGTACTCCGCGCCCGACTTATTCCCGGGTTCCATTCCCTGCGGCAGCGTCCGCAGATCGATCCACGTCCATGGTATCCGACGTCGCGGATTCCGGTTACTGCCCTGCGGCCGCACCGTCCCATCCGCGGGCTGCGGCCGCGGCAAGGTCTCTCAGCTGCGCGTATGCGTCCGACATCGCGAGTTCGACCGATCCCGCGTGGTCCACCAGCGACAGTGCCTCGTCGATGCCCGCGCTGTCGAGATCCGCGGGGTCGAGGAGCACCTGCCCGGCCAGGACGAGCGTCCCGATCGACCGCCGGCGGGCGGCAGCGGCAAGCGCGATCACGAGTTTCCCGCGCAGCGACTGCTGGTCGAGCCGGCCTTCCCCGGTGATCACGAGCTGGGCGGAGGCGAGTTGCCGATCCTGCCGGGTGCGTTGCGCGACCACGTGAGCACCGGATTCTCGGGTCGCGCCGAGGGCGAGCAGCGCGGCCCCGATGCCACCGGCGGCGCCGGCCCCGGCCTCGGCGGCGACCTCCCGGGCCGTCACCCGCTGCAGTTGCCCCGCCCATGCGGCGTTCCGGTCCTCGAGGAATGCGACGGTGTCGGGGTCGGCGCCCTTCTGCGGTCCGAACACGCGGGCGGCGCCGTGCTCGCCGAGCAACGGGTGCTCGACATCGGACGCGGCCACCAGTTCCACCGAGCGCAGGCGGGCGACGGCGGCATCCGCACTCCCGAAACCCTGCGCGAGGGCTTCGACGAGGCCGCGGCCGCCGTCGGTGCAACTGCTGCCGCCGAGACCGACGACGATTCTGCTCGCCCCGGCATCGAGGGCCGCTACCACGAGTTGGCCGACGCCCCGGCTGTGCGCGTCGCGGGCGGTGCGGGGCGTCGGCGGTCCGCCCAGCAGTCCGAGTCCGCAGGCCTGGGCGGATTCGAGGTAGGCGTCGGTGCCGTCGAGGAGCCAGCGGGCCGTGACGTCGGCGCCGAGGGGCCCTTCCACGACCGCGGTCCGGACGGTGCCGCCCGCAGCCGCGACCACGTCGACGAATCCGGGGCCGCCGTCGGACTGCGGCGCCTCGATCAGCTGGTCGTCCGGGCGCACGGCCGACCATCCCGCCGCGATCGCGGCGGTCGCCTCGACGGCGGTCAGCGTTTCACCGAAGGAGTCCGGTGCGATCATCACTCGCATCGGCGAAGTGTATGGCGACGGGCGCGACCCGGCATTTCGATGTGAGGGCGGTTTTCCTCCCGGCGCCGTCTTCCCATACTCTGGAAGGGTGAAATTGCTACGCCGCGGTGATTCGGACAATTCAGACAAGCGGGACGTCGAGGTCGCCGAGTCGTCCACGGCCCCGGAGGCGGAGTCCGCCGAACAGGCAGGCAAGGGCCGCCCGACCCCCAAGCGACGCGACGCCGAGGCGAAGCGACGCGGACCGGTCGCGCCCGCGCCCCTGACGGCGAAAGAGGCACGCGCCCGTAAGAAGGCCACCCGCGGTAGCAGGGAAGAGCGCAAGGTCGCCGCGGCGGAGCGACGCGCCACCGCCGCCGAGCGACGCGCCCGCATGCTCGCCGGCGAGGACAAGTATCTCCTCCCCCGCGACAAGGGCCCGGTCCGCGCGTACGTCCGCGACATCGTGGACGCCCGGCGCAACCTGGTCGGCCTGTTCATGCCGCTGGCCCTGGTTCTCATCATGGCGATGTTCGTCAGCCCGGCGTTGCAGGCGATCGTGACGCTCGCCATGCTCATCATGATGATGTTCATGGCCATCGAGGGCGTCTGGCTGGGCCGCAAGATCAACAATCAGGTGCGGGAGCGCTTCCCGGACACCCCCGACGGCGGTTTCAAGCTCGGGTGGTACGCGTTCGTGCGTGCGTCGCAGATCCGCAAGCTGCGCGCCCCCAAGCCGCGGGTGCGCCCCGGCGACGCCATCTGACGGTCAGTTGTGGGGCGCGCGGTGCGTCTCGGCGAGCAGCCGCCCCAGGTCGGCGTCGCGGTCGTAGGACAGGTCGGTCATGGGATCGGCCGGTCGGAAGAAGTTGTCGCGGTAGCTTTTCCGCAGTCGCGGATGGAGTGGACCCAGGTGCCGACCGGCGTACATCACGGCCGCATGCAGCACGAGGAGAAGTGCAACGAGGACGAGGAATTCGGTCATGGCTGAAATTTTCCGCCCATTCACTTCCCGCCAACAGTGGCGGAATTGACGTTCTTCGTCAAAATACTGCCACTCCGGTCGGTTGGTAGCGTTTCCCTCCGTGCCCACCGCCGATTCCCCGGACCGCCCGAGCCGTCCGAACCAGACGTCGCGAACACTCGTGCTCGGCGGTGCACGCTCCGGAAAATCCGCTCACGCCGAGGAACTGACCCAGGCCCTGGCCGGGGCGGGCCGGGTGCGCTACGTCGCCACCAGTCACCGCGACCCCGACGACCACGACTGGGAACACCGCATCGCTCAGCACCGCGATCGGCGTCCCCGCAGCTGGCTCACCGTGGAAACCGCGCACCGGCTCGACCTCGCCGACCAACTGCGTTCCCCCACCGAAACTGCGGCCACCCTCGTCGACGATCTCGGCACCTGGCTCACCGTCGAACTCGACGGCGCCGCAGCCTGGGACTCGCCGCGCGGCACCATCACCCCACGCACGGACGAACTCGTCGCGAGCGTCCGCGACTACCGCGGCGCACTCGTGCTGGTGACTCCCGAGGTGGGCCTCGGCGTCATCCCCGAGACCCGGTCCGGTCGCCTGTTCCGCGACGAGATCGGCTCCCTCAACGCGCGGCTCGCCCAGGTCTGCGATCGCGTGGTCCTCGTCGTCGCCGGACTGACCATGACCCTGAAAGATGATCCCGCACGCGAGTCGTGCGGGGCAGAAGTGTCCACTCGAGCGAGAGGCCAAGCGTGACCAGCGAGTCCGTGAGCACCGACCCCGGTCGGTTCGAACCCGTCACCCCACCCGACGAAGGGGTGCGCGCACAGGCCGAGGCCCGTCAGTTGCAGCTCACCAAACCGGCCGGCTCGCTCGGACGCCTCGAGACGCTCGCATGCTGGGCCGCGGCCTGCCAGGGTGTCTGCCCGCCCGTCCCCTTCGCGCGGGCGCGCGTGGTGGTGTTCGCCGGCGACCACGGAGTGGCACGGACCGGCGTCTCGGCGTATCCGCCCGAGGTGACGGCCCAGATGGTCGCCAATTTCGTCGGCGGCGGGGCCGCCGTCAATGCTCTCGCGAACCGGGCCGGCGCAAGCGTGCGCGTCGTCGACCTGTCCGTCGACGGCGACACGGATCCGTCGGTGTCCACGTTCAAGATTCGCCGCTCGTCGGGGGCGATCGACCGCGAGGACGCGCTCACACACGAGGAGACACTGAAGGCCATCGAGGCCGGACGGTCCATCGCCGACTCCGAAATCGATTCCGGCGCAGACCTGTTGATCGCCGGCGACATGGGAATCGGCAACACCACGCCGGCCACCGTTCTCATCGCCGCGCTGACGGACACCGAACCGGTGGCGGCGGTCGGCCGGGGCACCGGTGTCGACGACGCCGGCTGGATCCGGAAGACGGCGGCGATCCGCGACGCGATGCGCCGGGCCCGGCCGGTGGTCCGGGACACGGTGGCGCTCCTGCGTACGGTGTCGGGCGCCGACCTCGCCGCGATGGCCGGCTTCCTCGCCCAGGCCTCCGCCCGCAAGACCCCGGTGATTCTCGACGGCGTGGTCGTCACGGCGGCCGCGATGGTCGCGGAGGAACTCGCGCACGGCGCCCGCGCGTGGTGGCTGGCCGGCCACCGTTCCACCGAACCGGCCCACACGATCGCACTGAAGCACCTGCAACTCGACCCCCTCCTCGAACTCGACATGCGACTCGGCGAGGGATCCGGCGCCGTCACCGCGCTGCCGATCCTGCAGGGCGCCGTCGCCACGCTCGCGGAGATGGCGACGTTCGCGGAGGCCGGAGTCAGCACCCGCGACGCCGAAAACGGCGAGGACACCGCCCCCGGCTCCGCCGCCGATACCGCGGGCTGACCGTGTCGGGCGTACTGCTCGCGTTCTCCTGGCTGACGGTCCTCCCCCTGCGCGGACCGGATTCCGTGGACCGCGTGTCGGGCCGCCGCGCGATCCGGGCGGCGCCGGTGACCGGGGTCGCGCTGGGAGTCCTGGCCGCGGTGCTGCTGTGGGCGCTCGTGTCCGCCGGTCTCGACCCCGCCCTCGCCGGCCTGATGACGGTGGGTGCACACGCTCTCGCCACCCGGGGGATGCACATCGACGGTCTGTCCGACACCGTCGACGGGCTCGGCTGTTACGGGCCGCCGGAGCGGGCGCGGGCCGTGATGCACAGCGGCGGCGCGGGCCCGTTCGGGGTGTGCGCCCTGGTGATCTGCCTGGGCGCGCAGGGACTGGCGTTCGGATCTCTGGCCGCCGCAGGACAATTCGCGTGCGTGGCCGTCGCCGTGGCGGCCGGGCGGGTGGCGGTCGTCTTCGCCTGCCGGCGCGGAATTCCCGCGTCGTCGACGGAAGGATTCGGCGCACTGGTCGCCGAGACCCAGTCACCGTGGACCGGCATCGCCTGGACCGTTCCGCTCCTCGCGGCGGCCGCGTGGTGCACCTCGCCGTGGTGGCAGGGACCGATCGTCGTGGCAGTCGCGCTGACGCTCACCGCGTTCCTGGTGGCTCACTGCGTCCGGCGATTCGCCGGCCTCAACGGCGACGTGCTCGGCGCCGTGCTCGAGATCACCGTCACCATCTCGGCGATCGGTCTCACGTTCTGAGCGACCGCCGAAACCGAGATCAGCGCAGTTTCGTCATCCACCCGTGGGTGTCGGCGAACGTTCCCCGCTGAATGCCGGTCAGCGTGTCGCGCAGGGCCATGGTGACCTCGCCGGGCTCGCCGTCGGCGATCGTGAACTCACCCTCGGCCGACTTGACCCGGCCGACAGGCGTGATGACCGCCGCCGTACCGCACGCGAACACCTCGGTGATCTCGCCCGACTTGGTCTTGGTGCGCCATTCGTCGGTGCTGATCCGACGCTCGTCCACCGCGAAACCGGCGTCGGTCGCGAGGGTCAGCAGCGAGTTACGGGTGATACCCGGCAGCAACGAACCGGACAGGGACGGCGTCACGAGGCGGGCGTCGGATCCGGAGCCGAACACGAAGAAGAGGTTCATGCCGCCCATCTCCTCCACGTACGACCGTTCGATGGCGTCGAGCCACACCACCTGGTCGCAACCCTCGTCGGCGGCCTGCGCCTGCGCGAGAAGCGAAGCCGCGTAGTTACCCGCGAATTTCGCGGCGCCGGTGCCACCGGGTGCGGCGCGCACGTATTCCGTCGACAGCCACACGCTGACCGGCTTCACTCCACGCGGGAAGTAGGCGCCTGCGGGCGAGGCGATCAGCAGGTAGCGGTACTCGTCGGCCGGACGCACACCGAGTCCGGCCTCGGTGGAGAACATGAACGGGCGAAGGTACAGCGCGTCCTCACCACCGGCGGCGGGCACCCATTCGTGATCCAGCTCGAGCAGTTCGGTGATCGACTTGACGAACAACTCCTCCGGTAGTTCCGGCATCGCGAGACGACGCGCCGACGTCGCGAGTCGTTCGGCGTTCGCCTCGAGGCGGAACGTCGAGATGCCGCCGTCGGGCTGCCGGTACGCTTTCAGCCCCTCGAAGATGGCCTGCCCGTAGTGCAGCACCATCGCGGCGGGGTCGAGCTGGAGCGGCCCGTACGGTTCCACCTTGGCGTCGTGCCAGCCGAGCTCCGTGGAGTAGGTGATCGACACCATGTGGTCCGTGAAGTACCGACCGAATCCGGGCGCCGCCAGTATCTCTCGCCGTACCTCGTCGGAGGTGAGGGCGGGATGCGGGACGCGAACGAACTCGGTGACACCTGTCATGCCCGTGATCTTATCGAACGCCTTCCGCCGCCCCACGGCCGACAGGTCGTCCGCGACAGGCGCTTACTTGGTGTTGATCTCCACGAACGGCGGAGACACCACCTCGGCGCGCAGGGAGCGTCCCCGGACGTCCACGGCGATCTCGTCTCCCGCCGACACGCCGGCTCCGGAGTCGAGCAGCGCCAATGCGATCCCGACCTTGAGCGTGGGCGAGAACGTGCCCGACGTGGTCTCGCCGATCGACTCGCCGTCGCGCAGCACGGTCTGACCGGCGCGGAGAACCCCGCGGTCCATCGCCTTGATGCCCCACAGCGTGCGCGCCGGGCCGGACTCCTTTTCGTCGGTGAGCGTCTCCTTGCCCCAGAACTTCGGCTTCTTCCACCCGATCGCCCAGCCGCATCGCGCCTCGAGCGGGGAGATCTCCAGCGACAGTTCGTGCCCGTGCAGTGGGTATCCCATCTCGGTGCGCAGCGTGTCCCGGGCGCCGAGACCGGCGACCTGGCCGCCGTGGGCGCGGACCTGCTCGACCGCGGCCCGGAACAGCTTCTCGCTGTCCTCCCAGCGCGGCAGCAGTTCGAACCCGACCTCGCCGGTGTACCCGCTGCGGCACACGCGGACGGGGACCCCGTCCCAGGTGGCGTCCGCGAAGGCCATGTACTCGATGTCGGTGGGCAGGCCGAGGGCGGTGAGTACGTCCGCCGACTTCGGGCCCTGGACGGCGATCACACCGAAGTCCCGGTGCTGGTTCTCCACGGTGACGCCCTCGGGCGCCGTGGCGGCCAGTGCCGCGACCACGTCCGCGGTGTTGGCCGCGTTGGGGACGAGGAACACCTCGTCGGGGCTCACGTAGTAGGCGATCAGATCGTCGATCACTCCGCCCGACGGCGTGCAGCACAGCGTGTACTGCGCCTTGCCGGGACCGATCTTGTCGAGATCGTTGGTCAGCGCCGAGTTCACGAAGGCTGCGGCGCCGCTGCCCCGCACGAGGGCCTTGCCGAGGTGGCTGACGTCGAACACCCCCACCGACTCGCGCACCGCGGTGTGTTCGGCGACGACACCGGCGTACGAGACGGGCATCTCCCAGCCGCCGAAGGGAGCGAACGTGGCCCCGAGTTCGACGTGAACGGCGTGGACGGGGCCTTGGGACAACTGCTCCTCGGTCATGGGCCTCAACTTATCCGACCCCCGGGCGCACCGGGTAGGCGACGGCGGACGAGCACTACCATCGGAACGGACGTCAACCATCCGACACCACCCGATCCCGAACCGCTGCAGGAGAGACACCGTGAGCACTCACACAGCCCGACCCCTCGGACCACAACTCGCCCTGGCCGGCACTGTCGGCAAGCGGGTGGACGTGCTGGTGATCGGGTTGACGTCGAGCTCGGACGGACCCGAAATCGCCCTCGGCGACGGCATCGTCGACGAATCGGTGCTGACCGATCTGCTCGACAAACTCGTCGCGGTCGGCGCCTCCGGCAAGGCGGAGGAGACGACCCGCATCCCGGCACCCGACACGCTTCCGGTCGACAGTGTGCTCGCCGTCGGACTCGGTTCGGCCGAGAAGCTCGACGCCGAGCAGATCCGCAAGTCCGCGGGCGCCGCGGCGCGTTCACTCAGTGGCGTCGGCACCGTCGCGACCACCCTGTCCGTGCTCGATCTCGGTGCCGCAGCCGAAGGTTTCGCCCTCGGCGCGTACCGCTTCAACGAGTTCAAGTCCGCGAAATCCGCTCCCGGCCCGGACGCACAACCTGTCTCGCGGGTGGAGCTGCTGGTGTCGTCTCCGCGTGCGAAGGAGTCGAAGGAGACCCTCGCGCGCTCCGCGGCAATCGCCGACGCCGTCGCCACTGCGCGCGAATTCGTCAACACTCCCCCGAGCCACCTCTTCCCCGCCGAATTCGCCGACCGCGCAAAGGCTCTCGGCACCGACGCCGGACTGAAGGTCGAGGTCCTCGACGAGAAGGCGCTCGAAAAGAACGGGTACGGCGGCATCCTCGGGGTGGGCAAGGGCTCGTCTCGTCTGCCGCGGCTGGTCCGGCTGAGCTACTCCGCCAAGAAGCGGAACGCCCCCAAGGTCGCGCTCGTCGGCAAGGGCATCACGTTCGACACCGGCGGCATCTCCATCAAGCCCGCCGCAGGCATGGAGAACATGACGTCCGACATGGGCGGCGCCGCAGCCGTTGTCGCCACCGTGGTCCTCGCCGCCAAGCTCGGACTGCCCGTCGACGTCACCGCCACCGTCCCGATGGCCGAGAACATGCCGTCGTCCACCGCGCAGCGTCCCGGCGACGTCCTCACCCAGTACGGCGGCACCACGGTGGAGGTCATCAACACCGACGCGGAGGGACGTCTCGTCCTCGCCGACGCCATCGTCCGCGCGTGCGAGGACGACCCCGACTACCTCATCGACACCGCGACCCTCACCGGCGCGCAGATGGTGGCACTGGGCAACCGGACGCCCGGTGTGATGGGCACCGACCAGTTCCGCGACCGCGTCGCCGCCATCTCCCAGGAGATCGGTGAGAACGCGTGGGCCATGCCGATGCCCGCCGAACTGCGCTCGGACCTCGATTCGAAGGTCGCCGACCTCGCCAACGTCACCAACCATCGCTGGGGCGGCATGCTCGCGGCGGCCCTGTACCTCAAGGAGTTCGTCGCCGACGGCGTGCAGTGGGCGCACATCGACGTCGCCGGACCGGCGTACAACTCGTCGGGACCGTGGGGATACACCGGCCGCGGCGGCACCGGGGTGCCCGTGCGCACCATGATCTCGGTGATCGAGGACATCGCCGCCAACGGGTAGGCGCTCCGCGCCCGTGCGCCTTTCCGGTAGCTGGAACAACCAGAAAGGCGCACGGGCGGCGAAGCCGCCTACAGGTCGCGCTCGCGCTCGCGCTTCCGCTCGATACGGCGCCGCGCGTCGTGATCGCGCATCCGCTGCGGGTAGCCGGTCTTGCGGACGTCGTACACGGGGATGCGGAGGTCCTCGCCGAGTTTGCGGGCGCCGCGTTCACCGCCCACCCGGCGCCGGGTCCACTCGCCGTCCGCCGCAACAAGCACGACAGTGACTTCCGTCACCGTCGTCTGAGGTTCCACGTAGGCCTCCACACCGGGGTGCGTGCGAGTCCAGTTCGCGAGATACGCGGCGTCCTCGGGGGACGCCTGAGATCGACCGGACCGAGGCCGCGAGAATCGGTCGAACAACCCCACGTCGAGCCTCCTCGAGTGCGTGCGCCCGACGATGCCGGCGACTGTCCTCCAAGTTTGCCAGCGAACGCCCGGTTTCCGCCGCACACGAAAACTACTGGCCGGTAGCGATTACGTCGCGACACACCGGAGTCCCCGACGGGTGCCCCTCGGCGGACACGCCCGCCGGATCAATGGAAAGATGTGGAGCGCCGACACAGCGAGTGGGTGACGACGAATCGGAATTACCTGCAAGTAGACGCAAGACACGTGCATCTCGAAGCACAATGGTTCACGACCACAAGTCGACAAAATTCAACAACCCGAACACAACTGTCGAGGAGTCAAAAGACATGGCCTTCTCCGTCCAGATGCCAGCGCTTGGTGAGAGTGTCACCGAGGGAACTGTCACGCGGTGGCTCAAGCAGGAAGGAGACACGGTCGAAGTTGACGAACCCTTGCTCGAAGTCTCCACGGACAAGGTGGACACGGAAATCCCGTCTCCCGTGGCCGGCGTTCTCAGCAAGATCGTTGCTCAGGAAGACGACACCGTGGAAATCGGTGGCGAGCTTGCCGTGATCGGCGACGCCGGTGAGGCTCCTGCCTCCGACTCCGCTCCCGCACCCGCCGCCGAAGAGCCCGCCGCAGAGCCGGCTCCCGCCGCGGAGGCGCCGGCCGCCGAGCCCGCGCCCGCAGCATCCGGCAACGGTTCCGCCGAGGGCACCGCCGTGAAGATGCCCGAACTGGGCGAGTCCGTCACCGAGGGCACCGTCACCCGCTGGCTCAAGGCCGTCGGCGACGAGGTCGCCGTGGACGAGCCGCTCGTCGAGGTGTCCACCGACAAGGTCGACACGGAGATCCCGTCCCCCGTCGCCGGTACTCTCCTCGAGATCAGCGCCGAGGAAGACGACACCGTTTCCGTCGGCGGTCAGCTCGCCGTCATCGGTTCGGGTGCACCCGCCGCCAAGCCGGCCGCGGAACCGAAGCCCGAGCCGACCCCCGAGCCCGCGAAGCCCGCTCCGGCCCCGGAGCCCGCGAAGCCCGAGCCCGCCAAGAGTGCACCGGCAGCATCCGCGCCTGCTCCCGCAGCCGCCGCACCCGCTCCCGCGGCCACGTCCGGAGACAGCACCCCGTACGTCACCCCGCTGGTGCGCAAGCTCGCCACGGACAACAACGTCGACCTGTCCTCGGTGACGGGCACCGGAGTCGGTGGCCGCATCCGTAAGCAGGACGTCCTCGCTGCCGCCGAGGCCAAGAAGGCACCGGCCGCCGCTGCCGCGCCTGCTGCCGCCGCTCCCGCAGCCGCCTCCGCCGGGGTCCGCCCCGAACTGGCCCACCTGCGCGGAACCACGCAGAAGGCCAACCGGATTCGTCAGATCACCGCCACGAAGACGCGGGAGTCGCTGCAGACCACGGCGCAGCTCACCCAGACCTTCGAGATCGACGTCACCAAGATCGCGGCCCTGCGCGCGCAGGCCAAGAACACCTTCCTCGAGCGCGAGGGCGTCAAGCTCACGTTCCTCCCGTTCTTCGCGAAGGCCGTCGTCGAGGCGCTGAAGTCGCACCCGAACATCAACGCCAGCTACGACGAGGCGAACAAGCAGATCACCTACTACGACGCCGAGCACCTGGGCATCGCGGTCGACACCGACCAGGGCCTGCTGTCCCCCGTGATCCACAACGCCGGCGACCTGTCGCTGGCCGGCCTGGCCCGCGCGATCGCGGACATCGCCAAGCGCGCCCGCTCCGGTGGGCTCAAGCCGGACGAGCTGTCCGGTGGCACGTTCACGATCACGAACATCGGCAGCCAGGGCGCCCTGTTCGACACCCCGATCCTCGTGCCCCCGCAGGCCGCGATGCTCGGAACCGGCGCGATCGTCAAGCGTCCCGTGGTCGTGACCGACGAGTCCGGCAGTGAAAGCATCGGCGTCCGCTCGATGTGCTACCTGCCGCTCACCTACGATCACCGCCTCGTCGACGGCGCCGACGCCGGCCGCTTCTTGACCACGATCAAGCAGCGTCTGGAGCAGGGAGCGTTCGAGGCCGACCTCGGCCTCTGATCGTCACCGGACTTCGAGCCGAACGTAGTTTCGCAGGGGCACCATTTCCATCAGGGATGGTGCCCCTGCGCTGTGAAGGAGGCTGTTGCACATGCGAGTGGTCATCGCCGGTTCCTCCGGGCTGATTGGCACCGCTCTCGTCTCGTCTCTCCGCGGCGACGGTCACGACGTCGTCCGCCTCGTCCGCCGGTCGTCCGCGGGTCCCGACGAGTCACGCTGGGATCCGCAGAAGGACCGGATCGACACGGGGATCCTCGCGGACGCGGATGCGGTCGTGAATCTGTGCGGCGTCGGGGTCGGCGACAAACGCTGGACCGGGGCGTACAAGCAACTGATCCGGGACAGTCGCATCGCCGCCACCGACGTCCTGGCCGAGGGCGTCGCGGAGGCCGCGGTGCCCGTGTTCGTGAATGCGAGCGCGGTCGGCTACTACGGCGACACCGGCGATCGGGTCGTCGACGAGACCTCGCCCTCCGGGACGGGTTTCCTCGCGGACACCTGCCGCGACTGGGAGGCCGCGACAGCCCCCGCCGACACCTCGAAGATCCGGACGGTTCTGCTGCGGAGCGGCATCGTCCTCTCTCCCCACGGCGGCCTGCTCGGCAGGCTGAAGACGCTGTACACGTTCGGGCTCGGCGGCCGGCTCGGCAACGGCCGCCAGTACCTGTCGTGGATCTCGTTGGAGGACGAGGTCGATGCGATCAAGTTCGTCCTCACCCGCGACGACGTCGCCGGCCCCGTGAACGTCACCGGCCCGGCGCCCGTCACCAACGCCCAGTTCAACGGCGCGGTCGCGCGGACGCTGCACCGCCCCGCACCGTGGATCGTTCCCGGGTTCGCGCTCAGCGCGCTGGTCGGAGAGTTTGCGCAGGAGGGCATTCTGGCCGGACAGCGCGCGATACCCACGGTGCTCGAGAATGCGGGATTCCGGTTCCGGCACAACACCATCGGGGAAGCGCTCGACGCCGCCCTCGTGCAGTGAACCCAGGTCGTGCCGGTGCGGCCGCAGCCCCGGCGTAACCTCTAGCGCATGAGCAGCGCGACACAATCCGCCCGTTTCAGCCCCTCCCCGATTTCCGTCGAACATCTCGGCACGATCGGGTACGTCGACGCCTGGGATCGACAGCGCGAGCTGGCGGCCGAACGCGCCGAGAACGTGGGTACCGACACGCTGCTCCTGCTCGAACACCCGGCCGTCTACACCGCGGGGCGCCGGACCGAACCCGAGGACCGTCCGACCGACGGCACTCCCGTCATCGACGTCGACCGCGGCGGGAAGATCACCTGGCACGGTCCGGGTCAGCTGGTGGGCTACCCGATCGTCAAGCTGGCCGAACCGGTCGACGTCGTGCGGTACGTGCGCCGGCTCGAGCAGGCACTGATCACCGTGTGCACCGACCTCGGCGTCGACTGCGGCCGGGTCGACGGTCGCTCCGGTGTGTGGCTGCCGGCGTCCCTCGACAACGGGCAGTGGCTGCCCGAGCGCAAGGTGGCGGCCATCGGCGTGCGGGTACAGCGTGGTGTCGCACTCCACGGCTTCTCGCTCAACTGCAATTCCGTTCTCACGGGGTTCGACGCGATCATCCCGTGCGGTATCCGCGACGCCGGGGTCACGTCGCTGTCGCGGGAACTGGGCCGCGACGTCACTGTCGAGGAGGTCACGCCCGTCGTCACGGCGGCCGTCGTCGCCGCGCTCGACGGCGAACTTCCGGTGACCGAACACGACATCGAGCGGGTCACGTTCGACTCCGCCGCCGCCGGGACGACGTCCTCCGCGCCCACCTTCACTACTGTTCAGTACGGTTGACCTCCGCTCCCCGGCCCGCCGGGCGCGACGGGCCGGGCGTACGATCGTCTCCGTGACTGTGGCCCCAGAAGGACGCAAATTGCTCCGCCTCGAGATCCGAAATGCGGAGACTCCGATCGAACGCAAACCGAACTGGATCAAGACGAGAGCGAAGATGGGCCCGGAATACTCCGAGCTCAAAAGCCTCGTCAAGCGCGAGGGTTTGCACACCGTCTGCGAAGAAGCCGGCTGCCCCAACATCTACGAATGCTGGGAAGACCGCGAGGCGACCTTCCTCATCGGCGGTGAACAATGCACCCGCCGCTGCGACTTCTGCCAGATCGACACCGGCAAACCCGACGACCTCGACCGCGACGAACCCCGCCGCGTCGCCGAATCCGTCCAGGCGATGGGACTGCGCTACTCCACCATCACCGGCGTCGCCCGCGACGACCTCCCCGACGGCGGCGCCTGGCTCTACGCCGAAACCGTCCGCCTGATCCACCAGCTCAACCCCGGCACCGGCGTCGAACTGCTCATCCCCGACTTCAACGCCAAACCCGACCAGCTCGCCGAGGTGTTCTCCACCCGCCCCGAGGTGCTCGCCCACAACGTCGAAACCGTCCCCCGCATCTTCAAACGGATCCGGCCCGCGTTCCGCTACCAGCGCAGCCTCGACGTGATCACCGCCGCCCGCGAAGACAACCTCGTCACCAAGTCCAACCTCATCCTCGGCATGGGCGAAACCCCCGACGAGGTCACCCAGGCGTTGCACGACCTGCACGACGCCGGCTGCGACATCATCACCATCACCCAGTACCTGCGTCCCTCCCCCCGCCACCACCCGGTCGAACGGTGGGTCAAGCCCGAGGAATTCGTCGAGCACTCCAAGACCGCCGAGGAAATCGGCTTCGCCGGCGTCATGGCCGGACCCCTCGTCCGCTCCTCCTACCGCGCCGGCCGCCTCTACGCACAGGCGATGGCCCACCACGGCCGCGAATTGCCTGCAGGACAGGCACATCTCACCGAAAGCGGCGATGCGTCGCAGGAGGCAAGTTCCCTCATGGCGCGGCTCGCCCGCTGACCTCCCCGCGTGCGCGGTGGTCGACACCGGACGGGTCATCACCGCGCACGGCCAGGGACGTATCCTGAAGAGCATGGCGAACGGCAGTAAATCCGGTAAAGCGGGCAAACCCAGTAAAGAAGCAAAGGCAGCCGCCAAGGCAGCCCGCAGGCAGGCGTCGAAGGAACGCAGAACTCAGCTCTGGCAGGCGTTCCAGATGCAGCGCAAGGAAGACAAGCTGCTGTTGCCGCTCATGCTCGGCACGCTCATCGGACTCGCGGTGGTGTTCTTCCTCGTCGGTCTGATCTGGGGCCTCCAGTGGTTCCTCCTCCCGATCGGTCTCCTCCTCGGCGTGCTCGGGGCCTTCATCATCTTCGGCCGGCGCGTCCAGAAGACGGTGTACGGCAAGGCCGAGGGCCAGGCGGGCGCGGCCGCGTGGGCGCTCGACAACATGCAGGGCTCCTGGCGCGTGACCAGCGCGGTCGCGGGCACCACGCAGCTCGACGCCGTTCACCGCGTGATCGGACGTCCCGGCGTCATCCTCGTCGCCGAGGGATCGCCGCAACGCGTGAAGTCGCTCCTGGCCCAGGAGAAGAAGAAGACGGCGCGCCTCGTCGGCGACACCCCGATCTACGACATCGTCATCGGCAACGACGAGGGCCAGGTCCCGCTGTCGCAGCTGCAGAAGCATCTGAACAAGCTCCCGAAGAACATCGACACCAAGCGGATGGACGCCATCGAGTCGCGGCTCGCCGCGCTCAGCAGCCGCGGTGGCGGTGCCGCACTGCCCAAGGGTCCGATGCCCGGCGGCGCGAAGATGCGCGGCGTGCAGCGCACCATCCGTCGTCGCTAGAAGCCTGTCGCCCCACTACTCCGCCCGATGTCGATCCGACATCGGGCGGAAGACGTTCTGCGGGGTCAGCGGGTGCGAACCAGCGCGGTGCCGGTGGCCCGGTCCTGCATGCCGCGACCGTCGATGTCCGTGATGGTCCCGGGCACGACGAACACGAGCAGCGCCTGACGCACCAGGGCCCGGACGAAGCCGACCCGGGCGGGCCCGTCCACCCGCGCCACCTGCATGCCGAGGAACAGCTGCCCCGGTGTGAAGGAGAACAGCGACACCGTGGCGATACCGACGACGAACCAGACCAGCAGAGTGAAGGTCGAGAACGGACCCTCGAAGAAGTTGTCGCCGATGATCAGTGCCGCGACGCCCGCCGACGACACCCAGTCGATCATCAGAGCGGCGAGACGGCGGCCCGTGCTCGCGAGTGAACCGGGACCTTCCGCCTGCAGGCCGAGGCGCTCGCCCCGGAAGGACTGCTTCGTCTCGTCCGCGCCGTTCGGCAGGGCAGCCGAAGGTCCGGAAAGCCAGGAACCGGTGATACGTGCCATGCTGTCCAGGATAGGCGTCGACTCTCCGAGGACCTCACACCGGAGCTTTGGGCTGTGTGCGCAGTCACAGCCGGTGCAAAAGCCCAGGAAGATTCGACGCGTAACACGGGCGAAACAAAAGGTTGACCAGCGGGCAACACCAAGTCCTTACCGTCTGGCTCGACGAATTCGCCAATATCCACTTGGCTGAAGCGACTTAAGGAGCACAAGCGTGGCGTTCACCACGGCCGAAGAGGTCATCAAGTTCATCAAGGACGAGAACGTCGAATATGTCGACATCCGGTTCAGCGACCTGCCGGGCGTGCAGCAGCACTTCTCGATCCCGGCGTCCGCGTTCAACCAGGACGTCTTCGAGGACGGCCTCGCGTTCGACGGTTCGTCCGTCCGCGGCTTCCAGTCGATCCACGAGTCGGACATGATGCTCCTTCCCGACGTCGCCACCGCCCAGCTCGACCCGTTCCGCGCCGCCAAGACGCTGAACATCAACTTCTTCGTGCACGACCCGTTCACGCGTGAGTCCTACAGCCGCGACCCGCGTAACGTCGCGCGCAAGGCCGAGGAATACCTGAAGTCGACCGGCATCGCCGACACCGCCTTCTTCGGCGCCGAGGCCGAGTTCTACATCTTCGACTCGGTCCGCTACGACTCCGGCATCAACGGCGCGTTCTACGAGGTCGACTCCATCTCGGGTTCCTGGAACACCGGCAACGACGTGAACGCCGACGGCAGCCCCAACCTGGGCTACAAGGTCCGCCCCAAGGGTGGATACTTCCCCGTCGCTCCGTACGACCACTACGTCGACCTGCGCGACGAGATCTCCACCAACCTGCAGAACGCGGGCTTCGAGCTCGAGCGCGGCCACCACGAGGTGGGCACCGGCGGCCAGCAGGAGATCAACTACAAGTTCAACACGCTGCTCGCGGCCGCGGACGACCTGCAGCTGTTCAAGTACATCGTGAAGAACACCGCCTGGCAGCACGGCAAGTCGGCCACCTTCATGCCGAAGCCGCTGTTCGGTGACAACGGTTCGGGTATGCACGTCCACCAGTCGCTGTGGAAGGACGGCAAGCCGCTGTTCCACGACGAGGCCGGCTACGCGGGTCTGTCCGACATGGCGCGTCACTACATCGGCGGCATCCTGCACCACGCACCGTCGCTGCTGGCGTTCACCAACCCGACGATCAACTCGTACCACCGTCTGGTGCCGGGCTACGAAGCCCCCATCAACCTCGTGTACAGCCAGCGCAACCGCTCGGCGGCCGTGCGTATCCCGATCACCGGCAACAACCCGAAGGCCAAGCGCCTCGAGTTCCGCGCCCCCGACTCCTCGGGTAACCCCTACCTGAACTTCGCGGCGCAGATGATGGCCGGCCTGGACGGCATCAAGAACAAGATCGAGCCGCAGGCTCCCGTCGACAAGGACCTCTACGAGCTCCCGCCGGAGGAGGCCCGCAACATCCCGCAGGCTCCCACCAGCCTGTCGGCCGTCATCGATCGCCTCGAGGCAGATCACGACTACCTCACCGAGGGTGGCGTGTTCACGTCCGACCTGATCGAGACGTGGATCTCGCTCAAGCGTGAGCAGGAAATCGCTCCGGTCAACCTGCGTCCGCACCCGTACGAGTTCCAGCTGTACTACGACGTGTAAGTCGTCAGCAGCCGCTGACCTGCGTCGGGGCGTTCGGTAGAGCGCCCCGGTACGCAGTAGCTTCGGTCGAGCCCACCCGCGCCGCGATCACTACACCGATCGCGGCGCGGGTGGGCTCTTCTGCGTCCGGCCACAGATGGCCGGGCGCGGTCGGGCGCGGGGCGAACCTTCTACTTGTCGCCCTGTCGGCGCACCATCTCGGTGATCCAGACGGGCGCGTACGGAGACGTGCAGCCCGGGGACGTCGGGTAGTCCTTCAGCACCTCCAAGCGCTCACCGATGTCGAGTGCGCGGGCGCGGTGCTCCGCGTGCTCGATCCCGATCTGAGCCAGGCAGTGGTTCATCGCCCACTGCAGGCGATCCGGGGCGTCTTTCATCTCCGCCTCGATGACGTCGAGTAGTCCCGCGAGGTCGAGGTCCTCGGGCTTCTTCGCCACGCGTTCGGTGGTCAGCGCCCAGCCGGCACTCGCGACCACCGGATCCGGATCGGCGGACCACGCCAGGCGCAGCTCCTCGGAGTGCGGGTTCTTCTTCACCACGTAGTTCACGAGCCAGTCGTGCACCTTGGGTGCGCGCGCCTCGCGCACCATGACGTCCAACTCGTCACGCTCGAACACCCTCGGGCGGCAGATCAGGATCGCCAGCAGTCGCGCCGCGGTGTCACCCGTCTCCCAGAGCCGGCACGCCAGTTCCTGCTGCGTCTTCAGCCTCTTCGCGAGCGCGCGCAGCTTGCCGAGGTTCACACCGTGATCGTCACCGTGCTTCTCGTTCACCTCGCGTGCCCTCGGGTCCTCGAGCTCGGCCAGCTCGGCCATCACCTCGGCGACCGTCGTCTCGGTCAGCGTCGTCTCGGCCACCTGAGCCTCCTGTCCGTTCCTGGGAGAGTCAGCCTACGACGGACGCGGGCCCCGTCGTTTCGTACGTCACTCCCCGGCCGCGCGGTCCGGAACCCGCCCGAGTGCCGCGGGCCGCGTCGTATGATCCAGGGAACCGACCACACGGACCGTTGCGGAGCGTGCGGTCGACGCCTTGCGGGATACTTGCTCCGTTCTCCAGCCCCCTCGGGTCGAGAAGCAGGTGGTGCGGGATGTCAGTGCCCACGACGCCGTCCGGCGTGCCGGTTCCGCGCCGTGTCGTGGTCATTCTGCTGCTGGTGATTCCGCTCAGCCAGATCCCGCTCGACATCTACACCCCGGCATTGCCGCAGATGGTGCTCGACCTGGACGCGTCCGCGGCCGTGGTGCAGAACACGGTGACGGCCTACATGCTGGGCATGAGCCTGGCGTTCATTCCGGTCGGACTGATCGCGGATGCGGTGGGCCGCAAGCGAACTCTGCTGACCTGCCTGGCGATCCTCGTCGTCACCAGCGTGGGATGCGCACTCGTGCAGAACATCACGCTCCTGCTCGGTCTGAGATTCGTGCAGGGTATCGGTGGGTGCGCGTGCCTCGTCCTCGCCTACGCGATCGCCGCCGACTGCTACCGCGGCGCCCGGCTCACGTCCGTGTCCGGTCTCCTCGGGGCCGCGTGGGGGCTGGCACCCGTTCTCGCACCCGCCGTGGGTGGGGTACTGGTGCAGTTCATGTCGTGGCGTCTGGTGTTCGGGCTGATCGCGCTTCTGGCGGCCCTGGCCGTTCCCCTCGTCGTCGCGGGATTGCCGGAGACGCTTCCACCGGAACTGCGGGCACCGGTCGACGTCGGCGCCGCGGCGCGGGTGCTGGGTGCGGCTCTGCGCCACCGCATCTTCGTGGGGTTCGTGCTCGTGTTCGGACTGATGGCATCTGCACAGATGGTGTTCGGTGTCGTCGCGCCCTTCCTCTACCAGCAGATTCTCGGATTCTCCCCGGCCGCCTACGGTGCGGTGGCGCTCGTCGTGGGCGGCGCCAACCTCGTCGGCGAACTCGCCTGCAGCGCGCTGGCTGTCCGGGTCGGCACACGCAGGCTCGCGTTCGGCGCGTGGTGGGTGTTCGTGGCGGGCGCGCTCGTACTCACCGTTACGGCCGGGCTGTCCGTCGTCACCGCACCGGCCATCACGATCGGCGCCTGCCTCGCGCTCGCCGGATGCGGGGTGCTCTGCCCGCAGATGTACGGGCTCGCTCTCGGACTGTTCACCCGCAATCTCGGACTGATCGGCGGGGTCGTCACGGCGGCCTGCTATCTCGTCGTCAGTGCGGCGATGGCCGTCGCCGGAGTACTACCGGAGAACAGCCAGGCACCGCTGGGCTGGCTGTACCTGACCCTGGGCGCGGGAGCCGGGATCCTGCTGCTCCTCACCACGTCCACCCGGCGGTCCCAGGGTTCCCCCTCCGCCGCGCCTGCACCACGACCAGAACGGAGGTGACCTCACGTGCCGCATTCACACCCGCGCAGCCCTGCCGCGTCCCCGGTGTCGGTGATCTTCCAACGCCGGATCGACGACGCGAGTTACGCCGACTACGCACGGTGGCAGAAGCGTGCGGCGGAGGCCCTCGCGACCGTTCCGGGTTTCATCGATCAGGACATCGTGCCGCCGTCGCCGCCCGTGCAGGACGACTGGGTGGACGTGCTGCGGTTCGCCACCGTCGAGGACGCCCGCGCGTGGCTCGACAGCGACCGCCGGACGGAGCTCGTGGCGGAGATCAAGCACGCCTTCATCGGCAACGAGGACGTCCACCTGCTCACCGGCGAGCAGACCCGGGAGCAGTCGGCGACGTCGGTGGTCATCTCCTGTCACGTCGCCCCCGAGGACGAGTCGGCGTTCATGGACTGGCAGCGGAAGATCTCCGCCGCCGAGGCGGGGTTCCGGGGTTTCCGGGGGCACAAGGTCGAGAGGCCGGTGCAGGGGATCACCGAGGACTGGACGATCGTGCTGAGCTTCGACACCGAGGACAACCTGGCGTCGTGGATGGATTCACCCGAGCGGGCTGCCCTCCTGAAGGAGGGCGAGAAGTTCAACAAGAATCTCCGAATCCGCAAAGCGAGCTACGGTTTCGACTTCTGGTTCCGCGGCGCGGGCGGTGACGAGCCGCCCCCGGTGCCCGTTGCCCGGAGCAATCTCCTGGCGCTGCTGGTGCTGTATCCGCTGGTGGTGATCTGGGGCCATTTCGTCAGCGCACCGTTCATCGAGGCGCACGGGGTTCCGATCGCCGTCGCCCTGTTTCTCGCGAACCTGGTCACCACTCAGATCCTCGGCTGGTGGGCGGTTCCGGCTGCGTTCAAGGTGTTCGGATGGTGGATGGACCCGGCGATCTCCCCCCGCCGGCGGAACCTCGGTTACGCCGTGATGATCGCGCTGTTCGGGATTTCGATCGCCGTGTGCACCCTGCTGTTCATGATCCCGACCACGTAACAGACTTTCCGATTCACCTGCGCGATGTTCGGGTACGTAGCACTGTGAAGGACCGAGGTCTGTTTCACATCGGGAGAAAGGTGTTCACGGTTGGACATGCAGCAACTGTGGGACTTCGTCTCCGCCCGCAAGCAGCAACTGGTCACCGACTCGTTCCTGCACGTCAGCGCAGTCGTGCAGTCGGTGGTGATCGCCACGATCGTCGCGGTGGCGATCGGTATCCTCGTGTACCGCAGTCCGGCGGGCTCCTCGATCGCCACCGCACTCGCGAGCACGATCCTCACCATCCCGTCGTTCGCTCTGCTCGGCCTGCTGATCCCGATCCTCGGCCTCGGTGTCGCCCCCACCGTCACCGCTCTCGTGCTGTACGCGCTGCTGCCGATCATCCGGAACACCATCCTCGGACTCGCCTCCGTCGACCCCGCGGTCACCGACGCCGCCCGGGGCGTGGGAATGAGCCGCACGACGGTGCTGAGCAGGATCGAACTCCCGCTCGCCTGGCCGTCGATCCTGACGGGAATGCGGGTGAGCACGCAGATGCTGATGGGCATCCTCGCGATCGCCGCCTACGCCAAGGGTCCCGGGCTCGGCAACCTCATCTTCTCGGGACTGTCCCGTGTCGGCAGCCCGACCGCGATACCGCAGGCCCTCACGGGGACCGTTCTCATCGTGATCCTCGCCCTCGTACTCGACGGAGTCCTCGCCGTCATCGGCCGACTCACCACCTCCAGGGGGATCCGTGACTGACCTCGATACACCGCCGACCAACGGAAGCACCGTCTCCGGAGTGGACATCGTCCTCGAAGACGTCGTCAAGAGCTACCCGGGCCAGGAGAAGGCGGCCGTCGACAACGTGTCGATGCGCATCCCCGCCGGCGAGATCGTGGTTCTCGTCGGCCCGTCCGGCTGCGGCAAGACCACCACCATGCGCATGATCAACCGGCTCATCGAACCGACGTCGGGGAAGATCACGATCGGCGGGAAGGACGCCCTGTCCATCGACCCGGACAAGTTGCGGCGCGGCATCGGCTACTCGATCCAGCAGGCCGGACTGTTCCCGCATCTCACGATCGCCAAGAACGTCGGCACGGTCCCCGGTCTGATCGGCTGGGACAAGAAGAAGATCGCCGACCGTACCGACGAGATGCTCGACCTCGTCGGACTCGAACCCGACCTCTACCGCGAGCGCTACCCCCGGCAGTTGTCGGGCGGTCAGCAGCAGCGGGTCGGGGTGGCGCGGGCACTGGCCGCCGATCCCCCGGTACTGCTCATGGACGAGCCGTTCGGCGCGGTCGACCCGATCACGCGCGGACTGCTGCAGGACGAGTTGATGCGACTGCAGTCCGATCTCGGCAAGACGATCGTCTTCGTGACGCACGATTTCAACGAGGCGGTCAAGCTGGGTGATCGGATCGCGGTCCTGGGCAACCAGTCGCACATCATGCAGTACGACACTCCGGATGCGATCCTCGCCCATCCCGCCAACGACATGGTGGCCGGGTTCATCGGCGCGGACGCGTCGCTGAAGCAGCTGACGCTCACCCGGGTGGCGGAGGTCGAACTCCTCGACTGCCCCACCGCGTACGAGGACGGCTCGGTGGACGATCTGCGGGCGGCGATCGCACCCCGCAAGATCAAGTGGGGCGTCCTCCTGGACGCGCGGGACCGACCGACCCACTGGGTGTCGTTGCGGCATCTGGCCAACGCCACCTCGCTGCGCGGCATCGGCGACCCGATCGAAGAGGTGGTGTCCACCCAGTCGACGCTGCAGGACGCGCTCGAAGCGCTCCTGGCGGAGAGCAGTGCGTCGACGATCGTCACCGGCCGGCGGGGCGAGTACCGCGGCCTGATCACCATCGACACACTGGTGACGCACCTGTCCGCGCTGCGTGAGGAACACGCGCACGACGACGAGGACAGCGAGCCGAAGCAGAACGGGGCGAGCGAGGGCGGGACACCGTCATGACGGCTGCCGTCGCCACGACGCCCACCGCACCGGCCGCCCGGCGGTCGGAGCGGGCCCGCTTGCTGGTCCAGCCGATCATCGTCGTGATCCTGGTGGCGGGTGTGCTCGCCTGGGCCTTCAACCGCGAACTCACCGCCACGCAGAAGGGCAGTCTCAACGCCGCCAACATCGCGACCCTGACGTGGCAGCACGTGCTGATCACAGTCGCGGTGGTCGCGATCGTCGTCGTCATCGCGGTTCCGCTGGGGATCCTGTTGACGCGGCCCGGGTTCACCAAGCTGGCACCGATCTTCCTCGGAATCGCCAACATCGGACAGGCCGCGCCGGCCATCGGACTGCTGGTGCTGCTCTTCCTCGCGACGGGGACCACCGGATTCTGGATCGGGGTGCTCCCCATCGCGTTCTACTCTCTCCTGCCCGTTCTCCGGAACACGATCCTGGGTCTGCAGGAGGTCGATCCCGCCGTCATCGACGCCGGGCGCGGACAGGGCATGACCGCCGGTCTCGTCCTGCGGAAGGTCGAGTTCCCGCTCGCCGTGCCGTACATCCTCGCGGGACTGCGCACGTCGCTCGTGCTCGCCGTGGGCACCGCGACACTCAGTTTCCTCGTCAGCGCCGGCGGTCTGGGAATCCTCATCGACACCGGATACAAGTTGCGCGACAACGTGACTCTGGTGGTTGGAGCCGTGCTGGCGGTCGCGCTCGCGCTGCTGGTCGACTGGTGCGGCGCCCTGGCCGAGGAGTTCCTCGGCCCGAAGGGGCTGCGCTGATGGACCACCTCCGGAAGGCGATCGCCGCGACGGCGGTGACACTGTGCGGTGTCCTCGCCGCGTCCTGCGGCCTCGAATCCGGTGGCGCCCTGCCGCTGTCGGTGGAACCGGGCAGCATCCAGCCCGTCCCCGAACTCGAGGACGTCAAGATCACCGTCGGCTCCAAAGACTTCACCGAGCAGGTCACCCTCGGGTACATCATCGAGTTCGCGCTCAGTGCCGCCGGCGCCGAGGTGCGCGACCTCACCAACATCCAGGGGTCCAACAGCACCCGGGACGCGCAGCTGGACGGGCAGATCGACGTCACCTACGAGTACACCGGGACCGGGTGGATCAACTACCTCGGCAACGAGATTCCGATTCCCGACCCGACCGCGCAGTTCGAGGCGGTCCGCGACGAGGACCTCGAAAGCAACGGCATGGTGTGGGTGGATCCGGCCCCTATGAACAACACGTACGCACTCGCGATGAGCAGGCAGACCGCCGAGGAAACCGGGATCACCACCCTGTCGGAGTACGCGGATCTGGTCAACCGCGACCCCGCCGCCGCGACGACCTGCGTCGAAACCGAATTCAACGTCCGGCAGGACGGGTTCCCGGGTATGGCCGCCAAGTACGGCTTCGACCCCGCCCGCGCGAACCGCCAGATCCTGCAGACCGGCATCATCTATCAGGCCACCGCGGACGGGACGCAGTGCAAGTTCGGCGAGGTGTTCACGACGGACGGCCGCATCATCGCGCTCGATCTGGTGCTGCTGGAGGACGATCGCCAGTTCTTCCCGAAGTACAACCCGGCGATCACCATGCGCAAGGATTTCGCCGAGGCACATCCGCAGGTGGCGGAGGTGATGGCCCCGATCTCCGCGGCGCTCACCAACGAGGAGATCACCGAACTGAACCGGCGGGTCGACGTCGAGGGCGAGGAACCAGCGGACGTGGCCCGGGACTGGCTGGTGGAGAAGGGATTCGTCACGCTCCCGTGACGCTCAGCTGCCGAGGGCGATCTTCGCGATCAGGCCTCGATGATCCGAACCCGTCAGGACAACCGATTCCACGGACTCCGCCTGCGCTCCGCTCGTGACGATGTGATCGATCGCGATCATCGGCGGGAACGGCTGCCGGTCTGCGGGATACGTGTTCTGGATTCCGGCACCCACCTGGTCCGCGGCATCGCGGTAGCGTCCGGTCACGAGGTTGCGGTACTTCACGTGGTCGCGGGTGGAGTTGAAGTCGCCGCTGACGATCACCGGTCCCGAGTCGGCGGGGACGGCGTCGAGAATGGTCTGGATGCGGTCCATTTCGCGCGACCACAGCGACGGATCCGACGGCCACGGCGGGACCGGGTGGAATGCGTACAGTGCCGTGCTCGCACCGTCCGGGAGTTCCACCCGCGCCGACAGCGCGGACAGGACGAATTCCGAGTGGTGGACCTTGTCGTTCAGCGGGTACCGGCTCCAGATCCCGGTTCCCTCGCCGCCACTGCCGGGCATGAGGAACGAGAACGGCAGCGTCGATTCGATTCCCGCGGCCACCAACCGGTCGACGGCCTCCGGTGTCAGTTCGTTGGTGGTGAGCACGTCGACGTCGTGGTCCCGGATCTGCCGGACGAGGGAGTCGGCGTCCGCGTTGCCGAGCCAGATGTTGGCCTGCATCACCGTCAGTTCCGGCCCGGACGCCGTCACCGAACTGTTGGCCACGTACAGCGGGCCCTGCGACAGGGTGGCCACCGCGGCCACGGCCAGCGCGACCCCGAAACCGATCCAGTGCCGGGTGATTCCCAGCAACAGCACCCCGGCCGCGGCGGCCGCCATCAGGTACGGCGCCGCGGACGCCAGCACGAGCAGACGCTGGTTCTGGACGTCGAGGAATCTCAGCACGACGCCGAACACGCCGACGAGCACCGCGAGCCACCCGAGCGCCGTCAGCGCCCGCACCCCCCAGGTGGCGATCACTCCCCGAAGACTCTCTCCACCACCGCCTTGGCCCGCCGGGTCACCCGCAGGTAGTTGTCGAGGAACTCGCCCGCGTCGCCGCCACCCCAGCCGGCGATCTGCGCGACCGCGGACAGCACCCGGCCCGAGCCGGGCAGCTGATCGGTGGCCTTGCCGCGAACGAGCACGAGGCAGTTGCGCGCCTTCGTCGCCGTGATCCACGCGTCACGCAGCAGATCGACGTCGGACTCGCTGAGCAACTCGGCGGCGCCGATCGCGTCGAGTGTCTCGAGAGTCGACGTGTTGTGCAGCGACTCGATCTCGTGGGCGTGCCGGAGCTGGATCAGCTGCACGGTCCATTCGATGTCGGCGAGACCGCCGCGCCCGAGCTTGGTGTGCGTCGCGGGGTCGGCGCCGCGCGGCAGTCGCTCGGAGTCGACGCGCGCCTTGATGCGCCGGATCTCACGGACCGCCTGCTCCGACACCCCGCCCTCCGGGTAGCGGGTCTTGTCGATCATGTGCAGGAAGCGCAGTCCCAGATCGGCGTCGCCCGCGACGTGATGCGCGCGCAGCAGTGCCTGGATCTCCCAGGCCTGCGCCCACTGCGCGTAATAGGCCTCGTAGGACGCCAGCGTGCGCACCATCGGGCCGCTGCGTCCCTCCGGGCGCAGGCCCGTGTCGACCTCCAGCGGCGGATCGGTGCTGGGCGCGCCGAGCAGAGCCCGCACCTTGTCGCCGATGCTGTTGGCCCACTTGACGGCGACCGTCTCGTCGATCCCCTCGCGCGGCTCGCACACGAACAGCACGTCCGCGTCGGAACCGTAGCCGAGCTCACCGCCACCGAGCCGGCCCATGCCGATCACCGTGAAGGTCGCGGGAGCGGGCGTGCCGAGTTCCTTCTCGCTCGCCTTGGTCACGGCCGCCAGGGCGGCATTGAGCACGGCCGCCCACACGGACGACAGCGCCTTGCAGACGCCCGGCACGTCGAGCATGCCGAGGATGTCCGCGGAGGCGATACGGGCCAGCTCGTAACGGCGCAGGGAGCGCGCCGCCGCGATCGCGCGGGCCGGGTCGTCGTGGCGTGCCGACGCCGTCAGGATGCCGCGCGCGACGTCCTCCGGCTTCGACTCCAGCAGCCGCGGTCCGGCCGGCGAATCCGCGAACAGGCGCACCACGTCCGGCGCCTTGATCAGCAGGTCGGGAACGTAGGCCGAGGATCCGAGTACCGTCATCAGCCGCTCGGCGACCGAGGCCTCGTCACGCAGCAGCCGGAGGAACCAGGTCTGATCGGTCATCGCGTCCGACAGCCGCCGGTACGCGAGCAGACCCGCATCGGGATCCGGTGTGTCGGCGAGCGATTCGAGCAGCGTCGGCAGCAGCAGCGCCTGGATACGGCCCTTGCGGGACGCGCCGCTGGTGAGTGCGGTGAGGTGCCCGAGCGCGTTCTCCGGGGCGGTGTAGCCCAGCGCCGCCAGCTGGCGGATGGCCGCGTCCGGGCTCAGCCGCAGAGCCTCCTTGTCGATGCGCGCCACCGATTCGAGCAGCGGCCGGTAGAACAGCTTGGCGTGCAGCCGTCGCACGCGGTGCGAGTTGCGCTTGATCTCCGCATTGAGAACGCCGAGTGCGTCCTTGCTGCCGTCGGGCCGCATGTGCGCCGCGCGAGCCAGCCAGCGCAGCGCTTCCTCGTCGTCGGCGGGCGGGAGGGTGTGCGTGCGTCGCAGCTTCTGCAACTGCAGCCGGTGCTCGAGCAACCGCAGGAACTCGTAGGACGCAGCGAGATTCGCAGCGTCGTCGCGGCCCACGTAGCCGCGGGCGGCGAGGGCGGTCAGCGCGTCGATGGTGCTCTGGACGTGCAGCGCCTCGTCCGCGCGCCCGTGCACGAGTTGCAGGAGCTGGACGGCGAACTCGACATCGCGCAGACTGCCGCGGCCCAGTTTCAGTTCGCGTTCGCGGAGTTCCGGCGGAACCATCTCCTCCACCCGGCGGCGCATCGCCTGCACCTCGGGAACGAAGTCCTCGCGCTCCGACGCGGTCCACACCATCGGGCTGAGGGCGTCGACGTACTGCTGTCCGAGCGCGACGTCGCCGATCATCGGGCGGGCCTTGAGCAGCGCCTGGAATTCCCAGGTCTTGGCCCAGCGCTTGTAGTACGCGACATGCGAATCGAGGGTGCGGACGAGTTCGCCGCGCTTGCCCTCCGGCCGCAGCGCGGCGTCCACGTCGAAGAAGGCCGAGGACCCGACGCGCATCATCTCGCCCGCGATCCGGCTGGCGATCGCGTCGGCGGGTTCGGCGACGAAGACCACGTCCACGTCGCTGACGTAATTGAGTTCGCGGGCACCGCACTTGCCCATGGCGATGACGGCCAGCCGCACGGGGCACGGCGCGTCGGGACACACGGCTGCGACGGCCACCGCGAGGGCGGCGTTCAGCGCGGCGTCCGCCAGATCGGACAGCTGATGCCCGACAGTCTGGTACGGAAGTACCGGTTCGTTCTCGACAGTCGCTGCGAGGTCGACGGCGGCGAGCAGCATCAGCTCGTCGCGGTACGCCTTGCGCAGCGCCGCGATGGCATCGGGTCCGGTCACCTTCGCCCGGTACAGTTTTGCGTCCGGGTGGGCGCCGTCCTCGGGTTCGGCCCCGACCGCGGCCATCATCGTGGCGGTCGCCTCGTCCTTCGACGGGAGGCGGACGTCGCCGGCGAGGATCTTCCAGGACGCGGGATCCGCGACCAGGTGGTCGCCGAACGCGCTGGACGCGCCGAACAGCCCGAACAACCGGCCACGCAGGCCCTTGTCGGTGCGGAGCGCCGCATCGAGTTCGGCCCAGCCCTCGCCGAGCCCGTCCTTCAGGCGCACCAGGGTGCGGAGGGCGAGGTCGGCGTTCGCGGCCCGCGACAACGACCAGAGCAGTTCGATGCTGTCTTCACCGACCCAGCCCAGATCGCGGAGTTCGGACGGAGCGGTCGGCTCGACGAGACCCAGACGACCCGGACCGGGAACGGCAGAACGCGCTGCCGGAGGCTTCACCATGCTCTTGCTCACAACCCCAGATACGTCTTGAGTTCGAACGGCGTCACGTGGCTCCGGTACTCCTCCCACTCGCGACGCTTGTTGCGCAGGAAGAAGTCGAACACGTGCTCGCCGAGTGCTTCGGCCACCAACTCCGACTTCTCCATCTCGCGCAGCGCGCCGTCGAGGTTGCCGGGCAGTTCCCGGTAGCCCATGGCGCGGCGCTCGGCCGACGTCAACGCCCACACGTCGTCCTCGGCCTCCGGGGGAAGTTCGTAGCCCTTCTCGATTCCGCGCAGACCGGCGGCGAGGAGCACCGCGAACGTCAGGTACGGGTTGCAGGCCGAATCTGGGCTGCGGATCTCGACGCGACGCGAGGACGCCTTGTTCGGCGTGTACATCGGGACGCGGACCAGCGCCGACCGGTTGGACGGGCCCCAGGACGCCGCCGTCGGGGCCTCGCCACCGTGGATCAGACGCTTGTAGGAGTTCACCCACTGGTTGGTGACGGCGCTGATCTCGTTGGCGTGCTCGAGGATGCCGGCGATGAACGCCTTACCGGTCTCCGACAGCTGCATCGGATCGTCCGGGTTGTGGAAGGCGTTGGTGTCGCCCTCGAACAGGCTCATGTGGGTGTGCATCGCCGAGCCGGCCTGATCGCTGAACGGCTTCGGCATGAACGTGGCGCGCACGCCCTCGGCGATCGCGACCTCCTTGACGACGTAGCGGAACGTCATCACGTTGTCGGCCATCGACAGGGCGTCCGCGTACCGCAGGTCGATCTCCTGCTGGCCGGGAGCCGCTTCGTGGTGGCTGAACTCGACGGAGATGCCCATCGACTCGAGTGCGTCGATCGCGTGCCTGCGGAAGTTGGGAGCGGAGTCGTGGACGGCCTGGTCGAAGTAGCCGCCGGAGTCGGCGGGCTTCGGCGGCGTGCCGTCGATCGGCCCGTTCTCCAGCAGGAAGAACTCGATCTCGGGGTGCACGTAGCAGCTGAAGCCCAGATCGCTCGCCTTGTTCAGCTGACGGCGCAGCACGTGCCGCGAATCCGCCCAGGAGGGGGAACCGTCGGGCATGGCGATGTCGCAGAACATGCGGGCGGAGTGCTGATGCCCCTTGCTCGAACTCCACGGCAGCACCTGGAACGTGGAGGCGTCCGGCTTCGCGACCGTGTCCGCCTCGGACACCCGGGAGAAGCCCTCGATCGCGGATCCGTCGAAGCCGATGCCCTCCTCGAAGGCACCTTCCAGTTCCGCGGGGGCGATCGCCACCGATTTCAGGTATCCGAGAACGTCCGTGAACCACAATCGGACGAACCGAATGTCGCGCTCTTCGAGGGTGCGAAGCACGAATTCCTTTTGGCGATCCATGTCCGCGAGAGTAAGCAAAGTTCGTTAAATCTGTGTTACTTCGTTGATTCGACTATGCCGGATTCCGCATCGTGCCAGCGTGCGGGCACCTCGGACGATCCCATCACAGGCGTGGGTCAGCACGTCAGGTCCGCGGGCGGCGCCGCGAGGTCGACGAGATAGTCCGAGACGGCGTCGTCGACGCACGCCTCGCCGTCGAGAACGACGGTGTGCTGAGTGCCCCGGTACGTGACGAGCGAGCCGTTCATCTGCTTCGCCAGATCCACGCCCGCCTGGTACGGCGTCGCCGGGTCCTCGGTCGTCGACACGACGACGACAGGCGGGATCCCGGGCGCCGACACGGTGTGCGGCGAGCCCGTGTTCGGCGCGGGCCAGAACGCGCAGACGTCCAGCGGCGCGCTGCCGGTGCCGCGACCGTCGTCGAGGAACGGCGCCGCCTGGCGGTACCGCACGTCCGCCTCCCCGACGGCCGCGCGGTCGGTGACGGGCGGATCGTCCATGCAGCGGATGGAATTGAAGGCGTCGTTGAGGTTGGAGTACGTGCCGTCGTCGGCGCGCCCCTCGTACAGATCGGCCAGCATCAGCAGCGAATCGCCCGTCCCCGTCTGCAGGCTCTCCAGGCCTCCACGGAGCGGGCCCCACAGATTCGGCGAGTACAGGGCCTGCTGGACGCCGGTGATCGCATCGGTGTAGCTGAGTCCGCGCGGGTCGGTGGTCGCGGCCGGCCTGGCGATCAGCGGGTCGACGAGCGCCCGGAACCTCGCGTTCGCCTGCGCCGGGTCGGTGCCGAGCGGGCAGTCCGGTTGCTGCATGCATTCCGCGGCGAACGCGTCGAACGCGGACTGGAATCCGGCCGCCTGCAGGATCACTTCCTCCGTCGGGTCCTGCTCGGGATCGAGGGCACCGTCGAGGACCATCGCGCGCACGTTGCCCGGGAACGTCTCCGCGTACGTCGAGCCGAGCCGGGTGCCGTACGAGTAGCCGAGGTAGTTGAGCTTCTCGTCACCGAGCACCGCCCGGATGACGTCCATGTCGCGCACCACGTCGTACGTTCCGACGTGTGCGAGGACGTCGACGCCGGTCCGCTCCGCACACTTGTCCGCGTACTCACGGTTCTCGGCCTCCGTCTGCGCGATTCCGGCGGGACTCATGTCGACGTCGTCGTCCTTGCGCCGCGCGTCCACCTCCGGCGGGGTCAGGCAGGTCACCTGCGGCGTGGACGCGCCGACGCCGCGCGGATCGAAACCGATGACGTCGAACCGCTCCGCGATGTCGGTGCCGTCGGCCACGGACGCCAGCCCGATACCCGACGCCCCCGGGCCACCGGGGTTCACGAGCAGCGATCCGACCTTGTCGCCGGTCGCCTTCGACCGGGAGACGGCGATCTGCGCGGTCGCACCCCCGGGGTTCGCGTAGTCGTTCGGCACGGTCACCTTCGCGCAGTCGAGAGTGTCGCCGAGCGGAGACCCGTCCGTGCTGTAGCCCTCGCACGACCCCCACTGCACCTGCTGCGTGTAGAACTCCTCGAGCCCGGCGGGGATCGGTCCGGCCGGAGCCGCCGCGGCCGCCGACGGTTCGGCGACGGCCTCACCGGTGTCCCGTCCGCCTCCCGCACAGCCTGCGACGACAAGGACGACGGCGATGCACCCCGCGAACGCGGCCGGTACCCGAGCACTCTTCGACATAGGACGATCGTGCCAGGGGTTCTGCGCCGGCAGGCCTTCCCGCAGGTCAGAGGACAGACGGTGGGTGTGACCTATCGCACCCGCGCGAGCCCTTCGCTCCCCCGCGGGGCGGTGGCAGACTGTAGGCGTCATCACCCGCACCCGGGGACCCGCCAAGGGCCTCGAGGCCAGAAAGGGACAACGATGTCCGATAGCAAGTCGTCCGCGAGCACGTCCGAAGATCGGCTCTACGGATCAGCACCATCGCACGACGTTCCCAAGCGCAAGACCCGAACCCACCACCTGCAGGCCATGAAGGCCGAGGGTGAACGCTGGGCGATGCTCACCGCCTACGACTACTCCAGCGCCCGCATCTTCGAGGAAGCCGGGATTCCCGTTCTCCTCGTCGGCGACTCGGCTGCCAACGTCGTCTACGGATACGAGACCACCGTCCCGGTCACGATCGACGAACTCCTCCCCCTCGTTCGCGGCGTCGTCCGCGGTGCGCCGCACGCTCTCGTGGTGGCGGACCTCCCGTTCGGCAGCTACGAGAGCTCCCCGGAGCAGGCTCTCGCGTCCGCGACCCGGTTCATGAAGGAAGGGCTGGCCCACGCGGTCAAGCTCGAGGGCGGCGAGCGTGTCGCGCCGCAGATCGCCGCGATCACCGCGGCAGGCATCCCCGTCATGGCCCACGTCGGGTTCACCCCGCAGAGCGTGAACTCGCTCGGCGGTTTCCGCGTACAGGGCCGCGGCGACGCCGCCGAGCAGTTGGTCGCCGACGCGATCGCCGTGCAGGAGGCCGGCGCGTTCTCCGTCGTCATGGAGATGGTGCCCGCCGAGATCGCAGGCCAGGTCACCCGCAAGCTCACCATCCCCACCGTGGGCATCGGAGCGGGCGTCGAGTGTGACGCCCAGGTCCTCGTGTGGCAGGACATGGCCGGCTACACCAGCGGCAAGACGGCGAAGTTCGTCAAGCGCTTCGGTAACGTCGGTGACGAGTTGCGTAACGCAGCCGCCGCATACGCGACCGAGGTACGCGCCGGAACGTTCCCGGCGGAAGAGCACAGCTTCTAGGTCGTCCTCGACTCACCGGGCCGGCACACACTCGAGGGGGATGTTCATGGGACAGCGACGCGTGCAGGGCACCGGACGTCGTCACCGCCCGGCCGTGATGGCGGCCGCGGCGGTGGCGGCCGCGGCGGTCGTCACGGGGTGTGCCGGACCGGGCCCCGCACCCGCACCCGGCACCACCCCACCCCCGGCCACCACCGCGGTTCCCGGCCCCGGCCTGGTGCCGGGTGGTGTCACCGAGGCGCAGGCCGCCCAGCTGTGCACCGACCTCGAAGGTCAGTTGCAGAGTTGGCGCACCTACACCCCGACCATCGGCAAGACCGGGTTGAACGGTCTGGTCGGCACGTGGATCGCGAAGAACAACCTCAACGCGCTCGACTTCCTGCAGGACCGGGGCCGGATCGACGTCATCACGACGGCGGCCTGCCCCGGCATCCGGCAGGAAGCGGTGACCGCTCTGGTGATCCCCGATCTGGCGTCCGGCCTGATCGGGTTCTGAGGCCGACGTGACCCAGCTGCGCACCCTGTACCCGCCGCTCGAGCCGTACCAGTTCGGGCATCTCGACGTCGGCGACGGTCAGCAGATGTACTGGGAGCAGAGCGGGAACCCCGCCGGGAAGCCGGTCGTGTTTCTCCACGGCGGGCCCGGCGGCGGCACCGATCCCGCGCAACGACAGTTCTTCGACCCGCAGGTGTACCGGATCGTGCTGCTCGACCAGCGCGGATGCGGCCGTTCCACACCCCACGTCGCCGACGGGGCCGATCTGTCGGTCAACACCACCGACCGTCTCCTCGGCGATGTGGAGTTGCTGCGCAGCCATCTCGGTATCGACCGGTGGCAGGTCTTCGGCGGGTCGTGGGGCTCCACGCTGGCTCTCGCCTACGCCCAGAAGCATCCCGGCCGGGTCACCGAGCTGGTGTTGCGCGGCATCTTCCTGCTGCGCCGCAGCGAGATCGACTGGTACTACAACGGCGGTGCCGGACATCTGTTCCCCGAACTGTGGGAGGAGTTCCTGGCGCCGGTGCCGGAGTCGGAGCGGGGTGGCGACCTCGTCGAGGCCTACCACCGGCTCCTGCAGTCCGACGATCCCGACGTCGCGACGCGGGCCGCGGTCGCGTGGTCCACGTGGGAGGGCGCGACGAGTTCGCTGCTCCCCAAACCGGAACGGGTGGTGGAGACGTCCCAGCCGAGGTTCGCGCTGGCCTTCGCCCGCATCGAGAACCACTACTTCCACAACCGCGGGTTCCTCGACGAGGGTCAGCTTCTCCGGGACGCCGCCGCGCTGGACGGCATTCCGGGCGTGATCGTGCAGGGGCGCTACGACGTGGTGTGCCCGGCGACCAGTGCGTGGGCGCTGCACCGGGCCTGGCCGGGTTCGCGGCTCGAGATCGTCGACGACGCGGGACACTCGGCGATGGAGCCGGGCATCGTGCATCACCTCGTCGAGGCAACGGACCGGTTCCGCGACTGACGCGCTATGCGGGGTAACCGAACTCGACGGTCCGCTTCGCGACGTCGGCGGAGACGAGCCTGATCTTCACCTGTTCGCCCTCGGCGGGGTCGCCCACGCATTTCGCCATCACGGACACGGACGGGACGAACACGTCCGCGGTGCGCTTGCCGTTCCGTGACCGCAGCACGGTCGCGTCGAACGTCTCCCCCACCCGGTCGGCGAGCACCGTCGCTTCGGTGAGGTCGATGCAGGCGCGGTCGATCTTGCTCGCGAGGGAATCCGAGCCGACCATGATCTCGGGCATCGAACCCAGGGCGTCCCGCGCCCAGGACGGCACCGGCGTTCCGGCGGTGACGGCGAGGCACACCTCCGTCGAGTACCGATCCGAGAGCCGGCGCAGCGGCGCGGTCACGTGGGCGTACGGGGCGCCGATGGCGGCGTGCGTGGTCAATTCGGGCAGGGCGCCGTCGAACGCCGCGTAGTCGGCGCCCCGCAGCAGCGACGGCGCCTCGGTCATCAGCACCAGCGTCGACGCCGAATTCGGGTCGAGCCGCGCCAGGAGTTCACCGACGCCGACGCTCTCCGGCCAGTCGATCCCCAATGCCGACGCCGTGCGTCGCAGCGCCTCGACCGCGTCCGGTCCGGCGGGCGGCAGGGTGCGGAGCAGCCCGACCTTCGCGTCGAGCATCATGTCCGCGGCGCACATTCCGGTGAGGAGCGAGACCTCGGCGTTCCAGTCGTCGGCCTCGGTGCGGGGCGCGAGGTCGACCCGCCAGCCGTCGCCGTCCGGCACCACTTCCTGCTCGGGGAGCCGGAGTTCGATCGCTCCGCGCGCCACCGCCGCCGCCGTGCGGAGCCGGCCGAACTCCGGCAGCGACGCGATGGACGGATGCAGTCTCCCCGCCTCCGAATCGGCCTGCACCCCGGCGTAGTTCAGCCGTGCCACGGAACGCACCGTCGCACGGGACACCGTGCAGGACAAGGGTGTGGCCGATTCGTCGAGTTCGATCCGCCACACCACCGCCGGGCGGTCCTCGTCGGGGAGAAGACTCGCGGATCCCTCGGAGAGTTCCTTCGGGTGCAGCGGCACCTTGCCGTCGGGGAGGTAGAACGTCTGCCCGCGTTTGCGGGTTTCCACGTCGAGCACCCCACCGGGCTCCACGACGGCGCCGACGTCCGCGATCGCGTAGTGCAGGACGAATCCGACCTGTGTCCGCTCCAGATGCAGCGCCTGATCGAGATCCAGGGAATCGGGCGGATCGATGGTGACGAACGCCAGATCGGTGCGGTCCTCCCGCTCGGACGCGTACCGGTCGGACGCCGCCCGCGCCTGCGCGACCGCCGCGGGCGGATACCCCTCCGGCAGGTGGAATTCGGTGCGCACGGTGCCGAAATCGATTCCGCGCGCGACGAAACGACTCATCGGCACCTCACGCACACCCTCTCGACAACGCTAGTTGTTCCACTCCTCGTCTGCCCGGTCCGCCGCCTTGTTCCGCTCCGCGGCGATCTGCAGCGCCTTCTCGGCGGACGCGCGATCGGGGTACGGGCCCATCCGGGACATCGACGATGCCGCCTTCCCCTGCGTGACCGTGCCGTCCTCGACGTTGTAGTACCAGAGATGATCTTCGTCAGTCATGCCCTCAGTGTGGCACCGGTGGGACGTGTGGGGTTGTGGATCACGCTCATACTGTTACCCTCGGAGTCCTGTCCGGTGATACGGTCCCCGGCGCCGGTCAGTGCGGTGCCGATGGCTCGCCTCCCGGCGCAGTGCCCGAACAGAGAATGGAGCGAGCATGTCAACGATCATTTTTGATCAGCTACTTCCCTACCTCGGTGCCGAAGGCGCCACCTACTGGGCCCAACTGCTGATGGTCGATCCCGTCTGACGGCTATCGATCAGTCGATACGTCGAAGCCCCCGCCGGACCTGTCCGGCGGGGGCTTCGACGTGAGCGGGCAGGCACGTCCGCGACACATTCGTGACGATTCTCCGAACGCTTCGCCCTGCCCTGGGGACGGGACGTCTCTAGGCTGACCTGATGGCAGTGAATCCAGCGATCGAGGGTCGTGTCTATCCGCCGACCGAGCCCTACCTCGTCGGCCGCGAGAAGATCAGGGAATTCGCCCGCGCCGTCTTCGCCACCAACCCGACGTCCTTCGACGTCGGCAGTGCCCGCGCCGCCGGTCACGCCGATCTCGTTGCCCCGCCCACGTTTCCCGTCATCGTGCAGGAACGCGCACTGGCGCAGCTCGTCGCCGATCCGACGTCGGGAATCGAGCCGGTCAATCTGGTGCACAGCACCGAACACGCCACGTCCATCCGCCCGGTCGTCGCGGGCGACGAACTCTCCGCGGTGCTCACCGTCACGAACGTGACGTCACGCGGTCCGCATACACTGCTCGTCGCCGACATCGAGATCCTCGACGCCGCAGGCGATCACGTGAGCACCATGACGTCGACGCTGTTCGTCAGGGGGGAGGAATGACGTCGCCGCAGCGAATCATGCTCGGCGACACCGTCGCCAAGGCCCGATATCACGTGACCCGGGAATCCCTGGTTCGCTATGCCGGGGCGTCCGGTGATTTCAACTCCATCCACTACCGGGACGACGTCGCGAACGCCGTGGGCCTGCCCGGTGTGCTGGCGCACGGAATGCTGACGCTGGGACTGGCGACGCAGTGCGTCGTCGACTGGCTCGGCGACCCGGCACGGGTCACCGGATACCGCGCCCGCTTCACCAAGCCGGTGATCGTCGCCCCGGACGACGGCGCGGTCGTCGAGGTCGTCGCGAAGGCCGCACAGGTCGACGAGGCCGCGGGCACTGCGAGGATCGACCTGACGGTGACGTTCGACGGGCACACCGTGCTCGGCAAGTCACAAGTCTGGATTTCACTGCGCTGAGCGCGCCCGACATACTGGGCCGATGATCGGTGTCGTGATGACCGCGTTCGCGGTGCTCGGTCTCCTGACCGTCATTCCGGGTCCGGACATGGCGGTGGTGACGCGCGCCGGCCTGTCCGGTGGACGCGGCGCCGCGCTGCGAGCGACGTTCGGCGTGGTCGCCGGGTTGATGGTGTGGGGCGCGCTGACCGTCGTCGGGCTCGGCGCGGTGCTCGCCGCCTCCGCGGAGGCCTACACCGTCGTGAAGATCGTCGGCGGGATGTACCTGGCGTATCTGGGCCTCTCCACCCTCTGGCGCAGCCGGTCGCGACAACGCACCGCCGCGCCCGGACCGGCACAGGTTCCGTCGCCGGGGTCGAGTTGGCGGGCCGGGTTCCTGACCAACCTCCTGAACCCGAAGATCGCAGTGTTCTACACCGGCCTGCTCCCCCAGCTCGTTCCGCCCGGGTGGCCGACCGCCCCGACCCTGGCGTTGCTCGTGCTCGTTCACGGGCTCCTCGGGATCGTCTGGCTCGGCGCGTACAGCCTTCTGCTGACCCGTGCCCGCACCACGCTGGAGAAGCCGTCGGTGCGGCGGGTCCTGGATCGGATCACCGGAACGGTCCTCTTCGGTTTCGGCGCCGTCGTCGTCGCCGAGGCGCGGTAGGGCCGAGGTCAGTTCCGGGAATCGCCGGAAGTCGCCGAGCTGCCGCCGAGCAGAATCGTGCTGATCAGATTCGGGTCGTCGGTCATCGGGACATGCCCGATGCCGGGCAGGACCAGTATCCGCGCCTGCGGGAGGAATCGGCGCACCCGCCGTGCCTGATACACCGGCAGAATCAGGTCGCGGCGCCCCCACGCCACGGTGACCGGAACCGTCGCGTCGACGACCGGCGGAAGATCGAACGAGGCCGTCACCCCCTTGTCGACCAGGGCGTTGGTGGTGAGCGAGTGCGCGTCGACCACGGCATCCTCGTACGGCACCCGGCTGGGCCGTGCGAAGAAGGCGGCAAGCGAGGGATAGCGGACAGCCTTGTATCGCAAAGCCTTCGGAGCGTTCGGACCCATTGCCCGGGCGAGTCCGCGCAGGGCCCGGAACGTGTAGATGGTGCGGGCCTGATCGGCGTGGTTGACGAAGAAGCCGGCCGGTGAGAGCGCCGTGGCCGAGGCGACCTCGCCCCTGGCCGCCAGCGCGAGGGACAGCCAGCCTCCGAGCGAGTTTCCGGCGACGTGGGGCCGTTCGCCGGGCGGCGTCACCGAGCGGACGAACCCGCTCAGTTCCTCGAGGAGTTGATCCATCATGTCCGGGCCGTCTTCGAGTGCCGCCGATTCTCCGTGTCCCGGAAGGTCGACGGTGACCACTCGGCGATAGGGCGTCAACTGGTCCAGCAGGGCGTTCCAGGCCTGCCGGCGATGCACCACCCCGTGCACGAGTATCAGGGTGGGGCCGGAGCCGGCGATGTCGTGGGGCAAGTCCATGGACAGATGTTACCGCTATCACGAGTAACATCTACTGCCGCCGATAGAGGGGCCCCATCACCCACGGACGTGGGCGACGGGCCCCGGCATCGACCCCGATTCGGGTCAGTCGGGCCGTTGCGGGAAAGATGCTAACCGGTCTGTTTGTTACTCGCCAGTCAGGATCGAGACCTCGCCGACCGGCGCACGGGTGAGGCGGACGAGTTGGCGTGTAAGCCGGATCCTGTCCCCGAGCGCCGAAGCGCCGGGTGGCGACCATCCATCTGGGCACACCGTCGCCGGGTACCTCGAGCGGTTCACCCGCAGGCTCGGGCGAGCAGCCCTCGGACACCTGCGCAGCCGCACCGGGACCCGGAGGATCCGGTGCGGCCTTCAACCTTGCTCCGGGCGGGGTTTACCTAGCCACCCCGGTCACCCGGGGTGCTGGTGCGCTCTTACCGCACCGTTTCACCCTGACCGACGCCTCACCCCGGAGGATGTGGCGTCGGCGGTCTGTTTTCTGTGGCACTGTCCCGCGAGTCACCTCGGGTTGCCGTTAACAACCGCCCTGCTCTGTGGAGTCCGGACTTTCCTCGACTCAGGGCCTGTGCACTGATGTGCTGGTTCCCTGTGCCGCGGTCGCCCGGCCAACTCGTCCGCCCGATCAGCCTACAGTTCGCGCGAACGTGTCATGCCGCCGCACTATGGTCTGATCATGACCCGATACGCCGCCCTCCTGCGCGGCATCAATGTGGGCGGCATCAACATCAAGATGGCCGACCTCCGCAGCACCTTCGTCGATCTGGGATTCGAGAACGTGAAGACCGTCCTCGCGTCGGGCAACGTGCTGTTCGATTCCGACCGTGACGACGTCCCCGCACTGAAGAGTGAGATCGAATCCGGGCTGCGTGCCGAATTCCACTACGAAGCCTGGGTTTTCGTCCTCGACCTCGACACGGTTCGACAGATCGTCGACGACTACCCGTTCGACCCCGAGCGAGAAGGCTGGCACCCGTACGTGCTGGTGACGCCCGAACCCGAGGTCCTGGACACCCTTCTGAGCATCGGGGACGAGCTGGATCCGGAGGTCGAACGGGTGCGGGCCGGCGACGGCGTCCTGTACTGGGAAGTCGAACGGGGTATGACGCTCAGGAGCAGGTTCGGCAAGAGCACCGGCGCTCCCAAGCTCAAGGCGTTCACCACGACCCGGAATCTGCGCACCCTCCACAAACTCCTGAAGTGACCCGTCGGTGACAGTTCTGGCGGTGGCGCTCGTCGCCGGAGTCCTCGTCTTCGCGGTCGTGCGTCCACGGAGGCTGCCCGAGATCGTCGCGGCCGCACCGGCCGCGGTCGTCGTCCTCGCCACCGGTCTGGTGACGCCGGCGGAGGCCTGGGACGAAGTGTCGGAGATGGCCCCGACCGTCGGGTTCCTGGCGGCGATCCTCGTCCTTGCGCACCTCGCGGACGCCATGGGGGTGTTCACCTGGATCGCGGGCCGGTTGCGGCGCGGGGCGCGGGGGGATCCGAAGAGGTTGCTGACTCTCGTGTTCGCGGCGGCGGCGCTGACCACCGCGGTCCTGAGCCTCGATGCCACGGTGGTCCTGCTGACACCGGCGGTGATCGCCACCGCCCGCTCGCTGCGGATGGATCCGCGCCCCCATTCGTATGCCACCGCGCACCTGTCGAACACCGCGTCGACCCTGCTGCCCGTCTCCAACCTGACGAACCTCATCGCGTTCTCGGCGACCGGGTTGAGCTTCCTGCATTTCACCGCCGTGATGGCGCTGCCGTGGGCCGTGGCGATCCTCGTCGAATTGATCTTGTTCCGAGTGTTCTTCCGGCGGCACCTCGTCCGGCCCGAAGCCGAGCCGGAGCCGAAACGTGACCCGCCGGCGCCGGTAGTCGCACTGTCGATCATCGCGGCCACACTCCTGGGGTTCGCGGTGTCCGGCTTCGTCGGGGTCGCACCGGCGTGGGTGGCCGCGGCGGGGGCGATCGTGCTGGGCGTCGTCGCCCTGCGCGACGGCCGGACCAGCGTGGGCCGGATCGTGTATTCGATCGACGTGTGGTTCTGCGGGTTCGTCCTGATCCTCGGCGTCGTCGTGGCCGGGGTCGCGAACGGTCCGATCGGCGAATGGATCGCCACGCGACTGCCGACCGACACGTCGTTCACGGCGTTGCTCACGATGGCCGTCGTCGCCGCGGTCGCCGCGAACCTGGTGAACAACCTCCCCGCCACGCTGCTCCTGCTGGCAGCGCTCGGACCGCACGCTCCGACCGGACTCGTGCTGGCGATGCTGCTCGGTGTGAACCTCGGCCCCAACCTCACGTACGTGGGGTCGCTGGCGATCATGCTGTGGCGGCGCGTCGCCGCGCGCGCCGGATCTCCCGCAGATCTCCGGACGTTCACGCTTCTCGCGCTGGTGACCACGCCGTTGACCCTGCTCGCCGCGGTCGTTGCCCTCTGGGCCTGTGAGTACTTGTTAACCGCCCGCGGTTAACAAGTACTCACAGGTGGGAGGTGTCGTTGACCAGGCGGACGGACGAGCCGCCGTCGGGATAGAACTCGGCGATGCTCAGCGACGCCAGATCAAGATGCAGCTTGTACAGCAGGGACGGTCCCGCGTCGAGCGCCAACTGCAACAGGGTCTTGATGGGGGTCACGTGGGTGACCACGAGGATCGTGGAGCCGGCGTAGGAGGCGGTGAGGTCGTCGCGGACCTTCAGGATGCGCTCCCGCACCTCGTCGAAGCTCTCCCCCGCGGGCGGGCACACCGACGTGTCCGACAACCACTTGCGGTGCAGTTCGGGGTCACGCTCGGCAGCTTCCCGGAACGTGAGGCCCTCCCACTCGCCGAAGTTGGTTTCGGTGAGGCCCTCGTGCACGGTGACCGGGAGTCCGAGCACCTTCGCCGCCGCCGTCGCGGTCTGCTGCGCGCGTCCCAGCGGGGACGACACCACGGCCGCGATTCCGCTGTTGCCTGCAAGGCGAGCGGCCGCGCCGTTCGCCTGGGCCTGCCCGATCTCGGTGAGGGCCGGGTTCCCGCGACCCGAGTACCGCCGGTCGACGGACAGCGCGGTCTGCCCGTGCCGGAGCAGCAGCATCCGGGTCGGGGCGCCCGTCGTGTCCATCCAGCCGGGTGCCGTGGGGGTGGCCTTCTCCGGCTGGACGGCAGCCGGTTCCGGTTCGGCGTCGGAATCGCCGGCGGCGCCGTCCATGGCTTCGTTGGCGAGGCGGTCGGCGTGCGCGTTCTCCGCCCGCGGAATCCAGGTGTACGTCACAGAATCGAACTGCCGGGCGAGTGTGGACGCCTGGCGCTGCAGCGGAATCATGTCCGGGTGCTTCACCTTCCAGTGCCCGGACATCTGCTCGACCACCAGTTTGGAGTCCATCCGCACGTCCACCTCGGACGCGCCGAGTTCGGCGGCGGCGTCGAGACCGGCGATCAGGCCCCGGTACTCGGCGACGTTGTTGGTGGCGATCCCGAGGCTCTCCTTGCGTTCCGCGAGAACGGTGCCGTGGGTGGCGTCGAACACCACGGCGCCGTAGCCGGCGGGTCCGGGATTGCCGCGCGAACCACCGTCGGCCTCGACGACGACCCGACCGGCACTCACAGACCCGACTCCTTCGTGCGCACCAGGATCGCGCCGCATTCCGAGCAGCGCACCACGACGTCGGGTGCGGTGGCGGTGATGCGGGAGATCTCGCCGCGGTCGAGTTCGATGCGGCACGCTCCGCAGCGCCGGGCCTGCAGCAGCGCCGCTCCGACACCGTTCTGGCTGCGCTGCTTCTCGTAGACGGCGATCAGGTCGGCGGGGAACTGGTCGGCCAGCGCTGTGCGGTCGCGGATGCAGCGCTGCTCGGCGGCGTCCAGATCCGCGACGGCGTCGTCCCGGCGGCGGGCGGCGTCGATGAGGTCTTCCTCGATCTGCGACAACTGCGCACCGGCGTGGTCGTGGTCGGACTGCGACGCCTCGCGCCGTTCCATCACCTCGAGCAATTCGTCCTCGAGCAGTCCCTGACGGCGGACGAGGCTGCCGAGTTCGTGTTCGAGTTCGGTGAGCTGCTTCGATCCGACCGTTCCGCTCTGGAGCAGCGTGCGGTCGCGGTCCTCGCGCTGACGGACGGCGTCGACCTCACCTTCGAGCTTGCGGATGTCGCGGTCGAGATCGTCGAGGACGATTTCGACGGCCACCGCCGCGTCCTTACGGGTGACGCGCTCCGCCTCGAGCCGCTCGACTTCCTGACGCTCCGGAAGCGCGGTGCGTCGGTGGGCGATCCTCGACAGCTCCGCATCGACGCCGGCGAGGTCGAGAAGCTTGGACTGCACCTGTGGTTCGACGTTCACGCGTGGTAACTCCTGCTGTCTTCTGTGAAGGGTTCTTGTGTGCAGATTGCTGGGTGTCAACCGTACCCCGGCGGATCACCGGTTTCGGCCGGACGGCGCTACGACGGCGACGCGCTGACCGACCACGGATCGGTCCGTACGGCCGACACCCGAACCTGCCAATCCGGTGTATGGCCGAACGCGGTGTCGAGGACGCCCTTGGCCTGGTCACACCACGGCTGCTCGCTCGCCCAGTGCGCGACGTCGATCAGGGCCGGCCCCCCGGCGCGCAGGTGCTCGTCCGCCGGGTGGTGTCGCAGATCGGCGGTGACGTAGGCGTCCACGCCGAGTCGGGAGACGGCGTCGAGGTACGAGTCGCCGGAGCCGCCGCACACCGCGACGGTGCGGATCGTCGCTTCGGGGTCGCCCGCGGCCCGCACGCCCCACGTCGTGGCGGGCAGCGCGTCCGCCACCCGGTCGGTGAAGTCCCGCAGCGACAGCGGGTCGGGCAGCTCCCCGACCCGCCCGAGTCCGCGGGGTCCGGGGAACGTCGCCATCTCGAACACGTCGAACGCGACCTCCTCGTACGGGTGGGCGGCGCGCATCGCGGCGAGCACGTTCTGCCGGATGCCGCGCGGAGCGATCACCTCCACCCGGCTCTCCTCGACACGTTCGAGCGCACCGACCGCGCCGAGGGTGGGGTTCGCACCGTCGGTCGGGAGGAACTGGCCCTGCCCGGTGACGGACCAACTGCAGTCGCGGTAGTTGCCGATGTGCCCGGCGCCCGCGTCGAACAGGGCGCGCCGCACCGTATCGGCGTCGCCGGCCGGGACCAGGACGACCCACTTGTCCAGGTTCTCGGTGGGGTGCGGGTCGATCGGTCCGGTGACGGTGAGTCCGAGTGCCGCGGCCAGGGCGTCGGAGACGCCGGGGTCCGCGGAGTCGGCGTTGGTGTGCGCGGTGAACAGGGCGCATCCGGTCTTGATCAGCTTGTGGACGAGTGCGCCCTTCGGCGTGTGGGCGCCGACGGTGTCGACGCCGCGCAGCAGCAGTGGGTGGTGGACGAGGAGAAGGTCGGCGCCGGCGTCGATCGCCTCGTCGACGACGGCGGCGGTCGGATCGACCGCGATCGTCACCGTCGTCACCGTGTCGTCGGGGTCGCCGCACACGAGTCCGACGGAGTCCCACGATTCAGCGAGGGCGGGCGGGTACGCCGCATCCAGGGTCGCGATCACGTCGGCGAGACGCACCGGATTCACAGGATCTCCTTCATCGCGTCGATCAGGACATCGGTCTGCTCACGGGGTCGCACCGCGACCCGGAGGAAGTCGGGACCGAGTCCGGGGAACGTGTCGCACCGCCGCACGGCGATGCCCCGCTCGCGCAGTTGCTTCCGCACGAGTTCGCCGTCCGGCAGTCGGAGCAGCAGGAACGGTGCGACGGCGGGCTGGTGCACCGCGACGCCGATCTCGTTCAGCCGCCGGATCAGGTAGTCCCGCCACGCACCCAGCACGACGGCGTGCTCCCGGGCGGCGGCGACGGCGTCCGGTTCGCTGCATGCGGCGATCGCCTCCACCTGCAGGCTTCCCAGTGGCCAGTGCGCCCGCCCCACCTGCAGGCGTTCGAGGATCTCCGGGGAGCCGAGCGCGTATCCGCAGCGCAGCCCGGCCAGTGCCCACGTCTTGGTGAGGCTGCGCAGCACCAGTACGTCGGGCAGCGAACGACCGGCGAGCGACTCGACCTCACCCGGCACCGCGTCGGCGAACGCCTCGTCGACCACGACGATCCGGCCGGGCCGGCGCAGCCGCAGGATCTCCTCCGCCGGGTGCAGCACGGAGGTGGGGTTGGTCGGGTTGCCGATCACCACCAGGTCGGCGGAGTCGGGGACCGCGGCGGCATCCAGGACGTACGGGTCGTCGAGGAGCACCTGCGTGACGGGCACGTTCGCCTCCCGCAGGGCCCACTCCGGTTCCGTGAACGACGGATGGATCAGTGCCGCCTCCCGGACCCCGAGCCGCGGGAGCAGGGAGAAGCCCTCGGCCCCACCCGAGAGGAGCAGCACCTCCTCGGGCGAGCGGCCGTGCCGGGCGGCGACGGCGGTCCGGGCGACGCGATCGGCCCCGACGGTGGGATAGGAGCCCAGGCGCGGCAACGCGTCCGCGAGGCGCAGTCGCAGCCATTCCGGGGGCCCGTCGCCCTGCACGTTCACTGCGAAATCGAGGAGACCGGGCCCCGCATCCACGTCTCCGTGGTGACGCAGGCTCTCCCGGCTACCGGCACGAATGTCCACAACCGTCGAGCCTAAGGGACAATGGTCCGGTGACATCTCTCTCCACCTCCCCGTCCTCCGCCCCTTCGGCCCTGTCGGCTCCGATCGTGCTGTTCGATCTCGACGGCACGCTCACCGACTCCGCGCCCGGCATTCACGCCGGGTTCCGTCATGCGCTCGCGACGATCGGGCAGCCGGAACCGACCGACGAGATGATCGACGCCGTCATCGGCCCGCCGATGATCGACACGTTCCGGTCGATGGGGCTGGACGAAGACGTCGTGCAGCAGGCGATCGCGGCCTACTTCGAGCGCTACGACAGCGTGGGGTGGGCGGAGAATGCCGTCTTCGACGGCATCGAGAAGGTGCTGATCGACGCCCGCGACAGCGGCCGACGGCTCGCCGTCGCCACGTCGAAGTCCGAACGGTTCGCGATCCGCATCCTCGAACACTTCGAGCTGGCCCACTACTTCGAGTTCATCGGCGGCGCCAGCGACGACGGCAGTCGCCGCGCCAAGTCGGACGTGATCGCCCACTCCCTCCGGAACCTGGGAGTCGCCGCCGCCGAGGGCGCCACCCCCGACGTCCTGATGGTCGGCGACCGTGACCACGACGTCCTCGGTGCCGCGCACTGGGGTATCCCCGCGGTGTTCGTCGAGTGGGGTTACGGTTTCCCGGCCGAGGCCGAGCGCGCGCACACGACGGCGGAGACCGTCGCCCACCTCGGGAAGCTGCTCGATGCCGCAGCCTGACACCCCGCTGCACGTGACGTTCGTGTGCACCGGCAACATCTGCCGCTCCCCCATGGCTGAGAAGATCTTCGCCGAACACCTCCGCCGGGAAGCCCTCGACGACCGGGTGATGGTGAGCAGCGCCGGGACCCACGGCTGGCACGTCGGCCGCGAGGCCGACATCCGCACCAACGAGACCCTGAAGCTGAACGGGTACCCGACGGGCCACACGGCCGCGGAGGTCGGACCGTTCCATCTCGGCGCCGATCTGGTGGTCGCACTGGCGGCCAACCATGACCGTGAGCTTGCCCACATGGGGGTGCCCGACGAACGCCGCCGGTTGCTGCGCAGCTTCGACCCGGACGCGGACACGTCGTCCGTCCCCGACCCCTTCTACGGCGACCTCGAGGACTTCGAACGGGTCCGCCTGCAGATCGAGGCCGCGGTGCCCGGGTTGCTCGACTGGGTGCGCAGCCGGTAACCCACGATCAGGGTCCCCACCTGCGAGCGGCTACCGTGGAGGCGTGCGAAGGCTGAGATTTCTGTTGCGACCCGGCTGGTTGGTGTTGGCCTTGGTGGTCGCCGGATTCGCATTCATGTGTTTCTACGTGCTCGCGCCGTGGCAGCTCGGCAAGAACACGTCGACGGAGCACCGGAACCAGCTGATCGCCGACTCGGTCGACGCCGACCCCGTTCCGCTGGAGACCCTGCTGTCCGGCGCGGCCCCGAATCCGGACGACGAGTGGCGCCGCGTCACCGCGACCGGGTCCTACGTCCAGAACAGTGACCTGCTGGTCCGGTTGCGGTCCATCGAATCGCAGCCCGCCTACGAGGTCCTGACCCCGCTGCAACTGACGGACGGTCGCACGATCCTGGTCAACCGCGGCTACGTCCGACCGGTCCAGGGAACCGAGCCGCCGCCGGTGGATCCGCCACCGGCCGGGCCGGTGACGCTCGACGGTCGCGTCCGCAAGTCGGAGGGCACCATCGCCGGCAAGGAGCCGATCGACGAGAACGGGCTCCGCCAGGTGTATTACATCGACGCGGGTCAGATCGGCGGTTTCATCGGCACCGACCTCGTCGACGCGTACGTGCAACTCGAACCCGATCAGCCCGGCGGCCTCGGGACCATCCCGCTCCCGCAACTCGACGCGGGCCCGTACCTGTCGTACGGCTTGCAGTGGCTGGCGTTCGGCATCATGGCCCCACTCGGCCTGGCCTACTTCATCCGCGCGGAGTGGCGCGAACGCCGCAAGGAGAAGTCCGCGAAGACCTCCGAGGCCTCCGCTCCGGCTCCCGCACCGGTGGCCCGGAAGAAGCCGTTCACCCGAAGCAAGCCGGTGGAATCAACTCCTCGGACGGCGGCGGAAGCGAAGCTGGCCGACCGCTACGGCAAGGGCCGCTGACACCAGCGCCGCGCCGCCCTGCACCGCGGCGGACAGCTTCACCGCACGGTCGAGGTCGACGGGCCGGGGCGACGCCCCGGAGCCGAGGACGGGTCGCATCTCGACGCCGTGCGCGTATTCGGTGCGCCCGCCCAGTGAGATCCCGAGTGCGCCCGCCGCGCTGGCCTCCGCGACGCCCGCGTTGGGGCTGGGGTGCTGGGACGCGTCGCGTCGCCACGCCTCCCACGCCTCGTTCGGCGACCCGCCGACCGTCGGTGCGGCCGCGACGGTCAGCGCACCCGTCAGGCGGGCGGGCAGCAGGTTGAGGACGTCGTCCCACCGCGCCGCCGCCCAGCCGAAGTTGCGGTACTTCGGCGAGCGGTACCCGACCATCGCGTCCAGGGTGTTGGACGCCCGGTAGACGAACAGTCCGGGGATGCCTGCCACCGCGCCCCACACGAATGCCCCGACCGCCGAGTCGGACGTGTTCTCGGCCACCGACTCCAGCGTCGCCCGCGTGAGCCCGTCGACGCCGAGCACGCTGGGGTCGCGACCGCACAGCGACGGCAGCAGGGAGCGGGCGGCGGCAAGATCGTCCGCCTCCAGGTGTGCGGCCATGGTCGATCCGGTCCGTCCGAGCGACGTTCCGCCGAGCACGGCCCACGTCGCGGCGGCCGTTCCGGCCGCCTCGCCTGCCCATCCCCCGCGCCGCGCCACCTGCGTCGCGGCGACCCCCAGACCCGCCGCTCCGCCGACCAGGACGGCCACGTGCAGGATCCCGGCCGACCGGGAGTCGCGGTACGTCGCCTTCTCCAATGCCATTGCCGTGCGGCCGAATCCGGCCACGGGATGCCACCGGGCAGGATCGGCGAACACACGGTCGGCGGCGAAGCCGAGAAGCAGTCCGGCAGCACGCGCGGTGGCGGGACGGGAGGTTCGATGCACGCCGATATTTGTATCAACTAACGTTGCAGGCGATGTAAAGGAGCGTCCCATGAGTGCCGCGATCGACGAGTACCTGGCAGGCAAGGACCCGGACGCCACCGAGCGCCTACTGCAGTTCCGTGACCTCGTTCTCGCGTGCGGGGAGGTGGACGAGCGAGTCCACCGGACGGAGATCGCGTGGGCTCGTGCCCGCGTCTTCGCTGCCGCGTTCATCTATTCGTCGCGGCTCGAGATCGCCCTCGACCTGCGCCGGCGCGTCCATCACCCCCAGCTGCGCGAGGCGTTTCCCACCACGAAGACGGTGATCACGCACCGCTTGACGATCACCTCCGACGATCAGCTCGACGACACGCTGGCCGCGCTCCTCGCCGAGGCCTACGACACGGTGGGTCCGGGCACTCGCGCGCGCTAGCCGGGTGGACAATTGCGCACCGATTCGCCGGAAACCCGCGCAATAGCGTGTGCGTCTCACCAATCCGTCGGCAGCTGCGAACGCGCACCCGTTCCGGTCGGAATGTCGGATTCCTGAAACTCTGCTGAGTATCTCGCCAAGCGCCCTTTCCTGCGCCTACCATGGTAAATGCCGCCTCGTTCCCCCCATTCAGGGCGGCGCACGGCCCCGCCCTGCTCACATCTTCGGTGCTGACTCAACACACCCACGTGGCCCGGCGGGGTTCTGCGCGTCCGGTGGACATTCGTGTGAGGCATTGGTTTCGCCGACTGCGCCTGGGACGATCGAGAGGTGTGCAGCGACCTGACGAAGCTCGGCGACGACGAACTGCTCGCCCAGCTGGATGAGCACCGAGCCCTGCTCGGGGAGTCGATCGCGAACGACTACGGCTGCGAAACGGTCCGCGGAGTCACGAGCCGGATCACAGCATTCGAGGCCGAACTCGATCGCCGCGGCTCCGCGGTCTCGCGCGATGCAACCTGACGGGCTACGTGCGGGACGTGCGGCTCGTGGCGGGCGCGGACCAGACGCCGGTCACTTCCCCGTCCTCCTCGTAGCGGTCGATCTTCACGATGCCCGCCCCGGATTCGGTGGGCCGGTGCGTCTCGTTGACGGCCTGGAAGTCTGATTCGAAGGTCTTGTCGCTCGACGTGCCGTTCCGCAGCGTCACCTTGTACCTGGGCATGTCAGGAATATGCCACTGCAGGCGGAGGTCCGGGCGATGAACAGGTTAACTTCACGAAACCGGTCACAGCACCGCAGCCGAACTGAAATGACACAAATCTGTGTCATTTCAGTCAGAACTGCTATCTTCGATACTGTGCCGTCCGACACACAGCTGATCTTCGCCGACCATGTCGGCCGCTTCTACGCGCGCCAGTACGGATTCCCGCCGATGGCGGGACGGCTGCTGGGATACCTGTTCGTCTGCGATCCGCCGCAACAGACGATCGACGAACTGGGCGAGGCGTTGCTGGCGAGCCGGAGCGCCATCACCGGGGCGGTCAAGCTGCTCGAGGGCTATCGGATGGCGCGGCGAACCCGTGTGGCCGGCGAGCGAGTGGACCGGGTGAGCCTGGACCCGGCGAGTCAGCAACCGCAGAACTTCGATTCCGCCCTCCACCGGGAGCATGCGGCGCTGTTCCGGGAGGGATTGGCGTTGCTGGCCGACGCTCCACCCGAACGCCGCGCCCCACTCGAGGAAATGGTCGCGCTGGCCGACTTCCTCAGCGAGCGACTTCCCGCCCTGCTGGACGAGTGGCACACGCATCGCGACGAGCTCCGGGATCGGCACACGAAGAAACTCGATCGAGAAGAGGAAGTACATCATGACTGAATCCGACCTGTCCGTCCTGCGCGAGCGCGCCGAGAACGGTGACGCCACAGCGGTGGACATCCTGATCGAGCTCGCCGGCGAGCGGGGTGACATGGACGAGCTCCGGCGCCTCGCCGACAACGGCAGCTCCGACGCGGCCGACCAGCTCATCGAAGTCGCTACCGAACTCGGCGACATGAACGAACTTCGCCGCCTCGCCGACAACGGCAACATCACCGCCGCCGAACAGCTCATGGAACTCACCGAGGAGTGAGACGAGGTGAGCGGCAGCCGACCGCGGCAGCGGCGCGAACACCGGCATCGAGAAAGCCCCGACCCGCGCGGAAACGCAGATCGGGGCTTTGCCTGACGGTGGGCGCGGAGGGTTTCGAACCCCCGACCGCTGGTGTGTAAAACCAGAGCTCTACCACTGAGCTACACGCCCGAACATCCGGCGAGAACCTCGCCGGATGCGCATCAGGACTCTAGCGTGGCGAGAGCCTTCTCCCAAGCTCCCTGGTCACGGGCCTCTCCGGGCCCGTTCATCTCGGCGAACCGGATGACGCCTTCCTTGTCGATGACGAAGGTGCCGCGGTTCGCGAAGCCCAGCTTCTCGTTGAAGACGCCGTACTGCTGCGCGACCGCACCGTGCGGCCAGAAGTCGGCGAGCAGCGGGAAGGTGTATCCCTGCTCGGCGGACCAGATCTTGTGTGTCGGCGACGCACCGACGGACAGCGCGAGAATCGCAGTCTCGTCGTTCTCGAACTTCGGCAGTTCGTCGCGAACCTTGCAGAGTTCACCCTGACACGTTCCGGTGAACGCGAGGGGGTAGAACACGAGCAGGACGTTCTTCTTTCCGCGGTAATCGGAAAGCGTCACTTCCTGATTGTTCTGATCCTTGAGAGTGAAATCGGGGGCGGTGGTGCCCACCTCGAGCGGCATGACGTGATCCTTAGGTGAGTGAACGAAAAGTGAGACTGCTCAGCGCTTGTTCGCGGGACGCGACTTCGGCTGAACCAGACGGCTTCCCGACCAGTCCCCGAGGTTAGCCGCCGACGTCTGGGTGAGACCGGCTGTAGGTGCGGACTCGGCGATCTCGCTGGGCTCGACGTGACCGGGCTGACCGGTCTTGGGGGTGAGGACCCACACGAATCCCTCGTCGGCCAGGGGGCCGATGGCATCCATGAGGGCGTCGACGAGGTCTCCGTCTTCGTCGCGCCACCACAGCAGCACGACGTCGATCACCTCGTCGGAATCCTCGTCGAGCAGTTCTCCACCGATGGTGTCCTCGACCGCGGCACGCAGGTCGTCGTCGGTGTCCTCGTCCCAGCCCAGTTCCTGTACCGCCATGTCGGCAGTGATCCCGAGTTTCTGAGCGTAGTTTTGGGCGTCCGCCGCGGCGACCACGGTGGGGTCCTCCTTTTGTTGACGGTGCTCGGATACCCGAACACCTGCCGGATGAAGATCAATTAG
>NZ_JAAXPA010000019.1 GCF_012396235.1 Rhodococcus opacus
CGGAGCCGGGGCTGCCGGCTTCGGGCCGGGACGGGGACCGCCCGGCTTCGCTGCGGTCGCCGGGGTGCTCGGCGCGGGCGCGCCGGGCTTGGCAGCCGGACGGGCTGCGGAATCGGCGGACTTCGCCGACGGGAAGGATTCCCGCAGACGCCTGGCGACGGGCGCCTCCACCGTGGAGGACGCCGACTTCACGAACTCGCCCTGCTCCTTGAGCGTTGCGAGTAGTTCTTTACTTGTGACACCGAGTTCTTTAGCCAACTCGTGCACGCGGGCCTTGCCTGCCACTGCTCTCCTCACTGATGAGGTCGAGCAGGAGGCTCCCCTGAGAGGGGCCCGCACGACCTCGGGTTATCTCCGATGGACGATCATCGCTGGTGCTTCACGGTGTGCTCATGAGTGCTTGTGCCTGTTCTGTTCGAGAGGTACTGCTCTGGGTGGGTGCCCTGCTCGTACCCAGTGGTCGACTTCTGACACGTCAACACTTCCGGACACTCGCAACGCTCTGCCGAATGCTCGGCGTCGTTCCGCGAGACTCAGGCAAGCCTCGACGGGGTGCAGCCACGCACCTCGACCGGGAAGCCTGCGCCTCGGGTCCGGGGCGAGAACATGACCTTGCGGCCCGCTCTCACTAACCACAACCCTGAGCAGATCGACAGCCAGCGCGCGCTCCCTACATCCTATGCATGTTCGCACCGGTGAACCGGTAGGAACGCGCGCGGAATCGGGATGCTCATGCTGAACCATTGACCACTCTACCGCCGACTCGCCCCGATCTCCGCATTCCCGGCTCAACGACTGGTCGCGGCGGGTCCGCCTGCCGACTCGGGGGCGGGTGCGGCGTCGCTGCGGATGTCGATCCGCCACCCGGTCAAGCGCGCAGCAAGACGGGCATTTTGCCCTTCCTTGCCGATGGCGAGCGACAGCTGGAAGTCGGGGACGACGACACGCGCGGCGCGCGCCTCGGGATCCACGACAGTGACGGAGACCACTTTCGACGGTGACAGCGCGTTGCCGACGAACCGGGCCGGGTCCTCGTCGAAGTCGATGATGTCGATCTTCTCGCCGGCGAGTTCGCTCATCACGTTGCGCACCCGCTGGCCCATCGGCCCGATACACGCACCCTTGGCGTTCAGCCCCTGCACCCGCGACTGGACGGCGATCTTCGACCGGTGCCCGGCCTCCCGGGCGACGGCGATGATCTCGACCGAACCGTCCGCGATTTCCGGAACCTCGAGCGCGAACAGCTTGCGGACGAGGTTCGGGTGGGTGCGCGACAGCGTGATCTGCGGTCCGCGCTGTCCACGGGCCACACCGACGACGTAGCACTTGAGCCGCTCGCCGTGCTCGTAGTTCTCGCCGGGCACCTGCTCGGCGGGCGGGATCAGACCCTCGGCGCCGCTGGCCTCGCTGCCGATCCGCACCACGACCATGCCGCGCGAGTTGGCGCGGGTGTCGCGCTGGATCACGCCGCCAACGATCTCACCCTCGTGAGTGGCGTACTCACCGAAGCTCCGCTCGTGCTCGGCGTCGCGCAGCCGCTGGAGGATGACCTGGCGGGCGGTGGTCGCGGCGATCCGGCCGAAGCCTTCCGGGGTGTCGTCCCATTCCTCGCCGACCATGTTGCCGTCGGCGTCGACGTCGTGCGCCATCACCCGCACGATGCCGCTCTTGGTGTCGACGTCGATCCGTGCGTGCTGCTGATGCCCCTCGGTGTGCCGGTAGGCGGTGAGCAACGCGGTCTGAATGGTCGAGATGACGGTCTCGATCGAGATGCCCTTGTCGGCCTCGATGGCGCGCAACGCCGCAATGTCGATATTCACTTGTCCAACCCCTCTACTACTTCTTCATCTTCCGACGCGTCTGCGTCCGCGGGTGCCACACGACCCTCGGGAATCCCGCCCGCGAGTTCCAGCTCTCTCGGGTCGGGTTTCGAGAATTCCACCTGCACAACAGCTTTCTGAATGTCCGGGAGCGCGACGCGCCGAACCTCCGGGCCCGTGCGCGAGCCGATCACCACCGCGACCGAGTCGCCGTCGAGGACGCCGATCCGACCCACGACGGTTTCGTTGGCGAGGTCGATACGCGCCTTGCGGCCGCGGGCCCGGCGCCAGTGCCGCTCGTGTGTGAGCGGCCGGTCGATACCGGGAGACGTGACCTCGAGTGTGTACGGCGATTCCCCGAAATCGGACACCGAATCGAAGACCGCGGAGATCTCGTGGCTCAGGTTCGCAACCGCGTCGAGTTCGAGTCCGGCGTCGCTGTCCACCATGATCCGGACTGCGCTGTGCCGACCCGCGAGGGTGACTGCAACGCCCTCCAAGTCGTAGCCCTGGCGTTGCACCAGATCGGAGATGAGCTCCGTCACCCTCTCCTTGGATGGAACCGGCATCGGGGAAGCTCCTCGTTTCAGTTGTCGCTCGTCGTATGTCGTGGTCTCGCAGGTCATCGTGCCGCGCACGCAGCACCGCGAACCCGCCGGGACGGGTTCGAGCATCTAAGAGTAACGCCGATTCGAGGCGCCCGTGACCAGCCCCGGTGCTCGATTCCCGGGATCGCGGCCCGACCTGGCACCATGGACCGGTGCTCATGCCCACCGTCCCCCGGCCCCCGACATCCGGTCCGGCCGTGTCCCGGCGCACCGCTCTCCGGTTCGCAGCAGCCTCGGCCTTCGGCGTCGCGAGCGTCCCCCTGCTGGCGGGGTGCGCCGACGACACGGACTCCGACACCGAGGTCGATTCACTCGTCGCGCAGTCGCGTCTGGCTCGTCGCGACGCCGCCGGTGCGGCGGCCACGATCGCGCTGCTCCCGGATCGCGGCGCGGCACTCGAACTCGTCCGCGCCCAGCGCACCGCGCACGCCGACGCGTTGGATGCCGAAATCGCCAGGGCTGCAGGAACTTACCCGGACGGCACCGCACCGACCACGTCCGCTCCCCCGTCGCCGACTCCGACCGCGCCGGCGCCGCCGCCCGGTCTCGATCAATTGCGCGCCGACCTGGCCGAGTCGCAGCGCAGCGCAGCCGATTCGGCGCGCGCTCTGACCGCCCACCGCGCGGGGCTGTGCGCGTCGATCAGCGCCGCGTGCGGAACGTACCTGGCGGTGGTGCTGCCGTGACGACACCCACCGAAGCCGAGGGGAAGAGCCTCGCCGACGCGCTGACCGCCGAACATTCCGCGGTGTTCGCCTACGGTGTGGTCGCCGCCTTCTCGAATCCCACCCGGGCCACCCAGGTGGCCACCGCCGCCGCAGCCCACCGGGCGCGCCGGGACGGACTCCTGGACACGCTGACCGCGGCAGGACTGACGGCCCCGGCCGCCGAGGCGGGCTACACCCTGCCCTTCCCGGTCACCGATCCGATCACGGCCGCGCAGCTGGCGGCCCAGGTCGAGACCGACACCGCCGTCGCGTGGCGGGCGGTCGTCGAACACGGCGAGACCGAGGACACCCGCACGCTCGGCGTCACCGCGCTGACCGAGGCGGCCGTCCGGGAAGCCACCTGGCGCGTGGCTCTCGGGACCGATCCGGTGACCGACCCGTTCCCCGGCCAGCCCTGACGACGCGCAGGTTCCCGCCCACCGGGATTCTGCACCCACCCGGCGCGTTCCCGGCCTAGCGTCTCTCCCGACACGGTGAACGGCAACGGGAGGACGGCGGCGTGGACGAACGCTCGGTGGAGCAGCGTCTGGCGGACCTGGAGCGGATCGACGCGATCAAGGCGCTCAAGTACCGCTACTGGCGAGCGTGCGACGGCAAGGATCCGGACGCGTTCCGTGCCTGCTTCGTCTCGTCCGGTGCGTCGATAGACTTCGGCCCGCTCGGCCGGTTCGACGACGCCGACCGGCTCACGGACATCTTCCGCGGGATCGCGCTCCACGAAGTGGACGGCAAGCACGTGATCCTTGACATGCACCACGGCTTCCATCCGGACATCGTGCTGCACAGCGACACCGAGGCGTCGGGCGCGTGGACGCTGAAGTTCCGCCAGGTCGATCTGCTGAAGCGGACGGAGACCGTGTCCTCCGGCGAGTACGACGACACCTACCGTCTCGAGGACGGCGGCTGGCGAATGTCGCGATGCCACTTCACCACTCGATGGTCGATCACCCGTCCGCTCGCCCAGGACACGGTGGTGGTCCAGTGAGCGCCGGGGTAGCTCTGGTCACCGGTGGGAGCCGCGGCGTCGGCAAGGGCGTGGCGACGGCGCTGGGCGCCGCCGGGTGGACCGTCTACGTCACGGGGCGCGGCCCGGTGACGGAGGGCGGCCCGCTGTCGGTGTCGGCGCGAAGGGTCACCGGCGCCGGTGGGACCGGCATCGCGGTGGCCTGCGATCACCGCGACGACGAGGACGTGCACAGCCTGTTCGCCCGGATCTCGGACGAGCAGGCCGGCCGCCTCGACCTGCTGGTCAACAACGTGTGGGCGGCCCCCAAGGGATTCGGCGGGTTCAGCACCCCGTTCTGGGAGCGGCCACTGGACGACTGGGACTCGCTGATCGGTGTCGGACTGCGCGCCCATTACGTCGCGTCCGTGGAGGCTGCGCGGTTGATGGTGCCCCGCCGCTCCGGGTTGATCGCGAACATCTCGTCGTTCGGGACCCGCGGGCATCTGCACTCGGTGTTGTACGGCATGTCCAAGGCCGGGCTGGACAAGATGGCCAGCGACATGGCGGCGGAGCTGGCTCCGCATGACGTGCGTGCGGTCTCGCTGTGGCCGGGCATTGTGCGGACGGAGATGATCGTCGCCAGCGGCCTCGAGACCATCGCCGGGTTCCCCGTCGCGGACGCCGAGTCCCCCGAGTTCATCGGCGAGGTGATCTGCGCCCTGCACTCGGACCCGACCCTCCCGCAGCGCAGCGGCCACACCTTCGTCACGGCGGAGCTGGCCGTCGAATACGGCATCACCGACACACAGGGCCGGACCCCGCCGTCACACCGCGAACCGTTCGGCGGCGGCCCCCTGTTCTGAGCCGCTACCTCGCGCGGTCAGTTCACGTCGCGCCGGCGGACGAGCCAGACCGTTCCCAGCGCGAACGCGGCGACGTACCCGGCCAGGAGTAGCACCGACGTGCCGCCGTCGAGGATGTTCAGGACGCCGGGGGTGGTGTCACCGCCGAAGTCTCGGAGCGATCCGGCGAGCGAGCCCGCGGCGGTACCGGGCAGGACGTCCGTCACCACCGACACGGGGTCGAGGACGGCCGCGACCCCGCGGAGGAGGTTTTCGACCACCAGCACCCACACGAGTCCGAGACCGACCGACAACGCCGGCCCCCGTGCGAGAGCGCCGACGAGGACACCGGCGGCGGTCCACATCCCGAGGATGAGCACCCCGGAGGCGAGCGCCTTCAGCATCGCCTCCGCGGCAGGAAGACTCGCCGACTCCGATTCGGCCACGGCGACGACCGAGGCCACCCCGAGATCCACGGCCGCCACCGTGAGAACGAGTCCGATCACCACTATCAGCAGAGCGAGCAGGGTTCCGCTGAGCGCGGCCGATCGCGGAGGCCCCTGGGTGAACACGGTCTTCCACGTCCCCCACCCGTAGCCGCTGCCGATGGTGAGGGCGCCGAGGATGAGCATCAGCGCGCCCCCGAACATGGCCATGCCCTGGGTGAACACTTGCGGCACCGCCGAGGGCAGCCTCTGCGCGAGCAGCGCCTCCGGGGGTGCGGACGACGCCATGTCGGTGGTGCCGCCGGTCGCGAAAGTGATGTAGATCAACTACTCGGCCCTGAAGGGCCGGGTTTGTGCTCACGTTCTCACTGGCTGCGGGAGGGGTGGCTGCTATGGGCGCGGTTGATTGGGCGGCCCTGTACGTGCGATGTCCGAGTGCGGCGATGTTGCGGGCCGCATTGTGGTCGGCGTGACCGGTCCACTGGCAGTGTCGGCATCGGAACGTTGCTTGCGAGACCCGGTTCGCTTTGTCGCAGTACCCGCATTGTGAGCAGGTTCGCGAGGTGTTCCGGGGGTCGACGACAGCGACGGGCACCCCAGACCTCTCGGCCTTGTAGGTGATCTGCGCTCGCAGCTGAGCGTATGCCCAGGAGTGGAGTTGGGTCCGCTGCTGCCGGGCTAGCCGTACCCGGTCGCGGATACCCGACAGGTCTTCCACCGCGATCCCACGACCGGTGCGGACCACCGCACGTCGAGGGTGGCCGGATCGTCGTCGGTGGTGACGGCGAGGTTCACGATCCCCAGATCCACACCCAACCAGCCTTCGGCGGTGTCCGGCGGCGGGGCCGGTTTCGGTGACGGTTCGTCGACGGTGGCATACAGGTAGAAGTGCCCGTCGCGGTAGACGAGGTCCGTTTCACCCTTGCGGGCAGCAAGAAGTGTGCGTTGCCACGGCGCACACACGAACCGCACACCCCGCATCCGCCCAGCCGTGGTCCAGATCGACACGGTCGATACGTCCATTTGCCACGACAGGCACCTGTCGTCGAACGGTTGGGCAGCATATGGCCGGAATGCGACCGCGGTACCGGCCACCGCCGTATACCGGGTCGACCCCGGCCGACCGTAGTTTCCGTTGGTCAGGTTCGCCTGCCGGGTGGCGTACGCGTCGGCAACTTTCCGCAGAACATGCAACGCCGGCTGCGCCGACAGCCCCCGCGTCTTCACCATCGGATACAGCGCGACCTGCAACGCCCGCCGCGACCGCAGTCCCCTCGACTGAGCCACCCCGGCAACCTCATTGCACAACACCAACGTCGACTCCAGCGCCGCAAACTGATCAGCAGTGGGTACGAGCTTGACCACCACAATCCGTTTCACCTCGCACCCACCGCCTCCCCTAGCCGACTAGCCTTCACCGACCCGATGTGTGAATAGATCATGACAGAGGGGTCCGACAAGTCCCGGGGGCAACACTTACTGAATACGATGGCGAAACCATCACGTGCACCTACTGATCCACCCACAGTGCAACTCTGCGCCTTGGTCAACAGCCTCACAGGCGTGTCCACCCGCCGTCTACGGCAAGCGTTCCCCGGACGCAAATGCGAAAACCTGTGGATCAACCACTTCTGTTCGCCCGCAAGCACATCGACGGCCTACCCGCCGCGAGCGACGCACACGGCGACGGCTTCCCGTCACGGTCTTGCTCGTCGTGCTGGCCGTCACGATGCTCTACGTGGCCCGGGGTTACAGGTACGGTCCGGTGTTCCTCTCGCTGTGTGTCCTCACGGGTATCGCGGCCTGGCTGATGCTCCCTCCCCGCCGCCGCGATCATCCGGCAGATGCGCGGGACACTCGACGCCCGCCGGCAACGTGCCGAGGCGGCGGAATGCAGCGCCCTGGACGAGCAGTATCGATGCGCCAGCAGGGAGCGCCTCGCGATCGCCCGCAAACTTCACGATGTTCTCGCACACAGCCTCTAACTGATCACGTGCAGGCCTCGGTCTCACTCGAGCTGTGGGACAGCAGACCCGAAAGGTCCCAGGAAGAGCTGTCCACGATCAAGTTCGCGAGCCGCGACGCGATCGGCAACGTCCACGCGCTGTTGTCGTCACTGCGGGTTTCGGCGAGGACACCCCGTCGATCGCGCCCACCGCACGGATCGGGGACCTGGACGGTGTGGTCGAGCGCGCCCGTGCCGCGGGTCTCGCGGTGACGGAGCCCTTCGGCCGATCGGCCGATTCGGCTCACCGAGTCGCCGATCGGCTTCGGCGAACACACCGCCCTGGTACTCGCGGTCGAGTATGGGCGTGACCCAGCTCGTCGGGGCGGTAACGTCGGATTTCTGGCGTGGGACGCCCGCCAGGTCGCGCAGGTGCGGCGAGTACGCCGTTCCCGGCGAACTCTCCGATGCGTTCCTCCCTGCCCTGGAACTGATGCGGGCCCGGACCTCACGGTCCGGGCCCGCCCGCATTCCGGCAGGGTCACGTCGACGCCAGGACCGCCTTCGATCGTCCCGGCATGAGGGCGGCGGCGACGACCGCGACCGCCACGAATCCGGCTCCCACGTACAGGGCGGGCGCGAGGGCGTCGATGTATCCCGTCGGCGTCAGACTGCCGCCCGCACCGAGGAACACCGCAGTCAGGAGCGCGATCCCCAGCGCGACGCCGATCTCACGGAGCGTTGCGTTGGTCGAACTGGCCGTGCCGTGGTCGGCCTCGGGCATGTCGGCGAGGACGGCGGTCGCGTTGGGGGCGAACGTCAAACCCATCCCTGCGCCCGCCATCACGAACGCCGGAATCATGCTGCCGTACGTGGCGCCGGGGACGATGAGCGACGCCATCCAGAGCAGCGACAACCCCTGCAGGACCAGTCCGGTGACGAGGAGGGTCCGGACTCCCAGCCGCGGCGCGAGCAGGCCTGCGATCGGCGCCACCAGCATGGGTGCGGCCGTCCACGGCAGGGTCCGCAGGCCGGCCTCGAACGGTGAGTACCCCATGACGATCTGGAGGTACTGCGACAGGAGGAAGACGGCGCCCATCATTCCCAGCGTGAACGTCAGCCCGATCACGTTGGCCAGGGAGAACTGCCGGGACCGGAACAGCCGCAGCGGCATCACGGGGAAGGGGGTGCGCAATTCGCGCACCACGAACGCCGCGAGCAGTACCGCCGATGCGACGAGAGCACCGAGCACCGTGGCGCTGGTCCAGCCGTCGTCGTTGCCGTGCACGATGCCCCAGACTCCGAGGAACACGGCGGCTCCGGCCAGGACGACGCCGAGCGGATCCAGCGGCTGCCGCTTGCCCTTCGACTCGCCGAGCGCATAGAGCGCCAACGGGATCGCGACCGCTGCGACGGGGACGTTGATCCAGAACACGGCTTGCCAGGACACCCCGTCGACGACGGCGCCGCCGACCACGGGGCCGAGGGCAACCCCCAGTCCGGAGACGCCGCCCCAGATCCCGATGGCGAGCGCGCGTTTGGCGACCGGCACGGCACCGGCGAGGAGGGTGAGGGAGAGCGGCATGATCGCTGCCGCGCCGACGCCCTGGACGGCGCGCGCGGCGATCAGCATCTCGGAGGTGGTCGACAGGGCCGACGCGATCGACGCGAGCGCGAAGAGCACTATGCCCCAGAGAAATACACGGCGACGGCCGAGGCGGTCGCCCAGCGCGGACAGCGTCAACATCAACGTCGCGAAGGCGAGTGTGTAGGCGTTCATGAACCACTGCAACTGCCCCACCGACGCGCCGAGGTCGCGCTGGATCACCGGGAGGGCGCTGGTCATCACCAGATTGTCGAGTGTGGCCATGAACATCGGTATCGAGGCGGCGACGATCGCCAGCCATACCGGCACCCGCCGGCCGCGGCCCCACCCGGGGGGAGGCGCCGCCGATTCGTGTTCCAGGCGTTCGGAGAGTGTCGTCATGACGGGTCCTCGCATCCGGGTCGTGAGCACGGGAAGAAGAAGTTGTAAGCATCAGATGATTACCTATTTCGAAGACTAGTAATCGACTGATAACATGTCAACATGGCATCGCCCGTGAAACAGACCCGCATGAGCGCGACCGAACGTCGCGAACTCGTACTGGCCGCGGCCTCCCGCGCATTCGCCAGGGACGGCTATCACGGCACCAGCACCGACGCCGTCGCACGCGAGGCCGGGGTGTCCCAGCCCTACGTGGTGCGCATGTTCGGTTCGAAGTCACGGCTGTTCGCCGACGTCTTCGACCGCGCGATGCGTCGGATCATGGACACCTTCGAGCCGTACTTCGACGATGTCGCCGCGGACCCCGAGAACGACGAGTCGTGGCTCCCGATGGGCATCGCGTACACCGAACTGCTCGAGGACCGCGACCTCCTGCTCGTGATGATGCACGGCTTCACGTCCGGCGCGAACCCGGAGATCGGCGCGCTGGCCCGCGATTGGATGTCCCGGCTCTACACGCAGATCCGAACGCGCACCGGGTGCAGCCCCGAACAGGCCCGCACCTTCATCGCCAACGGAATGCTGCTCAACACCCTGCTCGCCATGCAGGTACCCGAGCACGCCGGGCAGGATCCGGCGCTCGAGGAGCTCGCCGTGTGCGCGTTCGGCAACGCCCTGGACGCCGCGGGCTCCGAGAACGCATCCGAGATCGGCGATTTCCGCTCTTGATCTTGCTCATCGGACACACGGCGGGGCACGATGGAAGCGTGCGGAAGGGGCGTCGCCGTGGACCGAGCCGTTGAGTCTCGACTGAGCTATTCCGACCGGGAGGGTCACCACCACACCGTGGACCTCTCCCCCGCTTCCGCGCGCGTCACGATCGGACGGTCGCCCGGTTCCGATCTGCTCCTCACCGAGGACGACGAGGTCTCGCGGCTCCATGCCGTCCTCGAATGCGTCGGCTCGCACTGGACCATCCTCGACGACGGGCTCTCCCGCAACGGCACGTTCGTCAACGGCGAACGGCTGGCGGGGCGCCGACGGCTCCGCCAGGGCGACAGCATCCGCATCGGCGGGACGAAGATCCGGTACCTGGAATTCGGCGGTTCTCTCGACGAGGCCACCCGGATGGGAACCGACATGCCCGAGGTCCGGTCCCTCACCGACACCCAGCGCGCGGTCCTCACGGCGCTGTGCCGGCCGTACAAGCACGGCGCCGCATTCGCGAATCCCGCGTCGAATCAGCAGATCGCCCAGGAACTGTTCCTCAGTGTCGACGCGATCAAGACTCACCTCCGGGCGTTGTTCGCGAAATTCGGCGTCGGCGATCTCCCGCAGAATCAGAAGCGGGTCAGCCTGGCCGAGCGGGCCATGCGCAGCGGCATCATCAACGAGCGCGATCTCTGATCAGCCGACGGCCATCAGTTCGCGGTCGAAAGCGGCGGTCTCACCGTGCGCGATGCGCTCGACGAGGCCGATGATCGCGAGGGCGACGTCGGCGGCGCGCTCGAGGATTACCGAGTGCCCGGCTCCGTCGACGCTCACGAGTTCCGAAGCGGGGAGCTTCGAGGCCATGGCGACCGAATGCTGGAACGGGGTGAGCATGTCCACCGAGCCGCACAGAATCAGCGACGGAATGTGAGCGAGTGCGGCCAGGGAGTGCCGCTCGTCGAACCCGAGCAGGGATTCGAGGAAACTCGACATGGTGACGACGGACGTCGTGTTGACCATGGCCGAGACCAGAGCGGCAAGCCTCGGATCGACGGCCCGATTGCGGGCGCTCGCCGCGCGGGCAATCGCCGTGCAGACGGTGCGTCCCACTCGCTTCGATCCGTGCACGACCCGGGGTGCCCGGCGCACCGCGGTGCGGAACAGCGACACCGCGGGGCTACGCAGGTGACGACCGAGACCGGCCTCGGCGAGATCGAACGCCGCAGTGGAGATCAGGGCCATGCCGACGATCCGCGAACCGATCGTGTGCGGGTTCTGCCGCGTGTACGACAGCGCGGTCATCCCGCCCATCGAGTGCCCGATGAGGACGACCGGACCGTGCGGTGCGACGGCGTCGAGCACGGAGCCGAGGTCGCGGCCGAGCTGATCGATCGTGTAGGTGGCGGCCGGCGCCTCCCCCGACTCTCCGTGTCCGCGGTGATCGTAGAAGACCATACGAACATCGTTGCGCCAGAAACGAACCAGCTGTTCACGCAGTGCCCACCAGGATTCGGTGCGCAGGCAGTGACCGTGAACGAACACCACGGTGGTGGCTGCGTCGGGCGAACCGAACTCGCGAACCGCCAGCGCGATCCCGTCGTCGGTCCGAACCGTGAGGCGACGGCCCTCGTGCTCGTGTGCAACCGGGGTGTTCGTCATGATGGCCTCCTCGGTTTCTTCGCTCGCGGCTGGTAAAGCGTTACGTTCTTGCTTGTCCTCTACTGTGCCGCGCACGGTCCGACCCGACCAGGACCCCCAGTGGTGGCCAGTGCACCCGGAGGTGTTGTGCTTTCCACCCCTGGGGTGGGTGGACGCGGGCACGCCGAAGCCCCCTCGGCGAGGGGGCTTCCGCACAGCAGATGTTCCCGCCGCAGCGTCAGGTCGTCTCGCTCGCGGGACCCGCCTCGATCGTGCGATGCTCACCGGTTCCGAGGCTGGAGACCTCGATCCGCCGCGGCTTCGCCCGTTCGGCGAGCGGGATTGTCACGCTCAGGACACCGTTCTCGTAGGACGCCGAAATGCGGTCGGGGTCGACGCCGTCGCCGAGCGACAGCTGGCGCCGGAACGTTCCGCTGAACCGCTCGGAGGCGATCCATTGCACGTTCTCCTCGGACGGCGCGCTGCGATGAGCCGTCAAGGTGAGCGTGCCGTTGTCGACACTGACGTCGACGGAACCGGGATCGACGCCCGGCAGGTCGGCGTGCAGGACGTAGTGGTCGTCGACCTTGTACAGATCCATCGGCATGAATCGTGGTACCCGCGCGGTTCCGGATTCCGTGCCGAGGAGACTCTTGGTCATGGATTCGAGGTCATTGAAAGGATCGAAGCGAAGCACAGCAACACACCTCCTGCATCACTCGAGGCGCCCGCCACCCCGACGGGAGCCAGATTCACTGTGCATCGCTAATTTAGCACTCGACACCCGAGAGTGCCAGTTCGGGAGGACCCTGGAATCTTCGCCTTGTGAGGTCCGGTTCCGGGGTCCTCGCCGCGACGTACCGACCGGTCCGGGCCGCTCGCGACTGGAGGGTATTCTCTACTGCCACTTCAGAATGCGGTGCACGGACCGGCGCGACCAGGCACCCTGGGGTGCGAATCCCGTCACCCCCAGGGTTGCCCCTGGCCGCCGCCGAAGTCGTAGCCGCCGACGCTCGCTCCGTCCGGACCGGCGTTGATGCCGTCGATCGCGATCACGGTGCCGACAGCCGCTCCGCCGATCGTCACGGTGCCGCCCTGAGGGTTCTGTCCGGGCGCGAGGTTGCTCACGGACGGGTCGTCGGCGGGGGCGTCGGGTGCCGCCGACGCGATGCCGGCGCCTGCGGCGAGGACGAAGAATGCGGCGGCGACGGTGGCACCCGTGCGCGTCAGAGCAGTGGTGAAATCGAAGGACATCGACATGAAAGAACCTTTCACAGTGTGTGGTGCCGGGGAGGCGGCGTGGGCAGTACTGACGCCGAGGGGCCGGCACCCGCGGGTGGCGGCCCCTCGAACTTCAGGAAGATCGCGCAGTCACGACGCGGTCAGATGCAGAAGATGAACGAGCAGTTTTCGGTGCTGTCCCCGGCGCCCGCGCCGCCGGCGCCACCCGCACCACCGGTGGCAGGACCACCGTTTCCACCGTTGCCGCCGTTGGCGTTGCCGCCGTTGGCGTTGCCGCCGTTGCCGACGTTCGTGTTGACCGTTGCACCGTCTCCGACCGCTGCGCCACCGATGATGACGCCGCCGGAGTTGTCGACGTTGCCATTTGCGGAGCCGCCGTTGGCGCTACCGCCTGCGCCGCCGGCGCCGCCCTCCGAACTACCCGGAGCCCCGGCACCGCCGGCTCCACCAGCGGGGTCGGCCGAGGCGATTCCTGCTCCGGCAGTGAGGGCGAAGCCCGCGATGGCGAGAGCGGAAAGGGTGCGCTTGAGGGTGTGTGTCATGTGTGGATCTTTCTGTGGGGGTGGGGTTTTGCTTGCCACATAAGAATGCGCCGATCGGACCCACCCGACCAGGTACCACAGGGGGCGCAACCGGCACCCCGAGGGATGACGCCACCCCACCCCCGTAGAGCCGTGTCTACGGCCGCATTTCGTAGGCGCCGTCGTAGTTCTCCACCTGCGCCCACACCCGCGAGAACCGCTCCGCGTCGACCACCGGGCGGCGTATCGCGCCGAGCGCCCACTTCTGCTGCGCCTCGGTGGCAGACGATTTGCCGTGCAGCGCAACGGCATAACCGGAGAAATCGCGGATCTGGAAATCGAAGATCTGGTCGATCAGATCGCGGTCGACGCCGGCGATCGCGGCCTGCTCGAGAATCAGGTGCCCGTAGACCACGAGCGAGAACAAGTGCCCGAGGTCGAGCAGGAAGTCGAGATCCTTCTGCTGGGCCGCGTCGGGCGGGGCGGTGGTGAGCAGTTCCCTCAGCGCGGTCGCCTGCTCGTGGAAGCGAGCCACGTTGGGGACGTCCGAGTGCGCCTCGTAGGTCTTCGTCCAGTCGTGGAACTGAATCTTGCCGGCACCGCGGGTCGGGCCCTGGGCCCAGAAGAACGCATCGTCGGCGGCGTCGAGCCGGGTGCCGATCTCCGGGTACTCCGCCGGGTTGAGCAGGTAGTTCGGCATGAACTTGAGGATCAGGCCGACGTTGACGTGCACGGTGCCCTCGAGCTTCGGCAGAGTGCCGATCAGCTGGGCGGCCTCGCGGAAGTAGGTGTTCTTCTCGTAGCCCTTCGCCGCGATCACGTCGTGCAGCAGCGCGATCACCTTCTCCCCTTCGGAGGTGACCTTCGCCTTCGTCATCGGGTTGAACAGCAGGTACCGGCGATCGTCGAGACTCGCGCTGCGGAAGTAGTCGACCGAGCGTGCGCTGAACAGCTTCATCGCGATCAGCCGGCTGTAGGCGTCGACGAAGTTTCCGCGCACGTGCGCGAAGTCGGTGACGGGGCTTCCGTACAGAATCCTGTTGTGCGCGTGGGTGATCGACTCGTAGAACGCGTGCTCGGAGATCCCGATGGATCCTGTGCACAGGTTGAACTTGCCGACGTTGACCGTGTTGAGCGCGGCCTCGAACGCGGCCACCCCCGTGTGGAGAATGTCCTCTTCCCGCACCGGGTAGTCCTCGAGCCGGAACGTGCTGACGTACATCTGGCCGTGCACCACATTGCCCTGCAGGTGGTAGGCCGGGTGGCGGCTGTCCGCGACGAAGAAGACGTACCCGTCGCTGCCCTCCACATCGGTGCGCCTGCCGAACACCGACACCATGCCCGCGACGTTGCCGTTGCCGATGTAGTACTTGTCGCCGCTCGCGGTGAACGCCAGATCCGGGTCGTTGTCGGCGGGGGTCAGCAGCATGTCCGTCGAGTAGACGTCCGCGCCGTGCTCTTTCTCCGACAGACCGAACGCCAGCACCCCGCCGTCGTCGAGGAGCGTCGCTGCCCGTTCCTTCGCGGCGCGGTTCCCGCTCATCCAGATGGGGCCGAGACCCAGGATGGTCACCTGCCACGCGTACCAGTACGCGAGACCGTAGAAACCGAAGATCTCACTGAGGGCGGCGTTGCGTGCGGCATCCCAGCGCTTGTCCGGATCGCCGCCCGCCAGGTCGGCGGGGGTGAGGAACTTCGCGAACAGCTTCTCCCGTTTCACGAACTCCAGGAAGTCGTCGGGCCACACGGCCTCGAGATCGTCCTCGAGCAACCGCTTCTTGCCCCGAGACTCGAACCACTCGATCAGCGCCCGCAGCAGTCTGCGCGTCTCCGGATCGAAATGCTCGGGATCGTAGGAGGTCGGATCGAACAGCAGGGAATTCGTCACAGCAGGCCTTTCGTCCGGACGTGTCAGGCCAAGCTAACAGTCCGGACGAAAGGCGTGGGGCGGTTTGATCAGCCCCTGACGGTCTCGACGATCTCGCTCAGCGCGGACTCGGCGGCCACCTCGCGGCTCTCGCCGGTGAAGCGGTCGCGGACCTCCACCTTGCCCTCGCCCCAGCCGCGGCCGACGACCACGACGAGCGGGACACCGAGCAGTTCGGAGTCCTTGAACTTCACGCCGGGCGACGCCTTGCGATCGTCGAGGATCACCTCGAGACCGGCCTTGTCGAGTTCGGCGGCGAGTCCCTCGGCACCTTCCCGGGCGGTCTCGTCCTTGTTGGCGATCACCACGTGCACGTCGGCGGGCGACACCTCGGCCGGCCAGCGGAGGCCCTTCTCGTCGTGGTGCTGTTCCGCGATCACGGCGACGAGGCGGGAGACGCCCACGCCGTAGGACCCCATGGTCGGGCGGACGGGCTTGCCGTTCTCGCCGAGCACGTCCACGGAGAACACGTCGGTGTACTTGCGGCCGAGCTGGAAGACGTGACCGATCTCGATGCCCCGCGCCGCGACGAGCGCACCGGCGCCGTCGGGGGACGGGTCGCCGTCGCGGACCTCGGCGGCCTCGATGGTGCCGTCCGGGGTGAAGTCGCGGCCCGCGACGAGCCCCACCACGTGCTTGCCCTTCTCGTCGGCTCCGGTGATCCAGCTGGTGCCGTCCACGATTCGGGGGTCGACGAGGTAGCGAACTCCGTTGGCCTGCAGCGCCTTCGGTCCGACGTATCCCTTGATCAGGAAGGGGTTGGCCGCGAAGTCGGCCTCGGTGAGCAGTTCGAACTCCGCGGGCTCGAGAGAGGCGCCGAGACGCTTGTCGTCCACCTCACGGTCGCCGGGAACGCCGATGCCGAGCAGTTCCCACTTGCCACCGGGCTGCCGGGTCTTGACGAGGATGTTCTTCAGCGTGTCCGCGGCAGTGACGGTCCTGCCCAGGTCGGCGCCGTTGGCCCAGTCGACGAGCGTCGCGATCGTGGGGGTGTCCGGGGTGTCGTACACCTTCGCGGCGGGAAGTCCGTCGAACGGCACCGGCTCGGGAGCCAGCGTCTTCACGGCCTCGACGTTGGCGGCGTAACCCGACTCGAGGCAGCGGACGTAGGTGTCCTCACCGATCTCGCTCTCCGCGAGGAACTCCTCCGATGCGCTGCCGCCCATCGCACCGGACGTCGCCGACACGATCACGTACTTGACGCCGAGCCGGGTGAAGATCCGCTCGTAGGCGTCGCGATGCGCCCGGTACGACTCGGTGAGTCCCTCGTCGGTGAGGTCGAAGGAGTACGAGTCCTTCATGACGAACTCGCGGCCGCGGAGAATGCCTGCCCGCGGGCGCTCCTCGTCGCGGTACTTGGTCTGCACCTGGTACAGGGTGACCGGGAAATCCTTGTACGAGTTGTACTCCCCCTTGACGGTGAGCGCGAACAGTTCCTCGTGGGTGGGGCCGAGCAGGTAGTCGCCGCCCTTGCGGTCCTTCAGCCGGAACAGTCCGTCGCCGTACTCGGTCCAGCGGTTGGACGCCTCGTACGGTTCGCGCGGCAGGAGCGCGGGCAGGGAGATCTCCTGGGCACCGATGCCGTTCATCTCTTCCCGCACCACCCGCTCGACCTCACGCAGCACGCGCAGACCCAGTGGCAACCACGAGTAGACGCCGGGCGCGATGCGACGCACATAACCGGCGCGGACCAGCAGCTTGTGGCTGGGGACCTCGGCGTCGGCGGGGTCGTCGCGCAGAGTGCGGAGGAACAGGTGGGACAGGCGGGTAATCACGGGATACCAGAATAGTCGGCTGGGACGGGGACGGGCGCGTCGGTAGGGTTTCGTGCGTGCTGGTGCTACTTCCTCCCTCCGAAACCAAGTCCGACGGCGGCGCCGACGCGCCCCTCGACCTGGCCGAGCTATCGATGCCGCAGCTCACCGAAACCCGCGAAGTGCTGGTCCAGGCGCTGGTCGCGCTGGCGGCAGACGGGGAGGCGTCGCAGCTCGCGCTCGGCCTCGGCCCCACCCAGGCCGACGAGATCGAGCGCAACGCCAAACTATGGGTCTCCCCCACCCGGCCCGCACTCGAGCGCTACACCGGTGTGCTGTTCGACGCGCTCGACGCGAAGTCGTTCACCAAGGCGCAGAAGTCCAAGGCGCTGTCGCGGCTGGCAATGGGGTCCGCGCTGTTCGGTGCGGTGCGCGCGGGTGACCTGATCCCCGCCTACCGATTGTCGGGCGGATCGAAGCTCCCGGGGCTGGGCACTCTCCGCGCGTTGTGGAAACCGGAACTGAGCCGGGCGATCGCCGCGGAAGCGGACGGCCTCGTCGTCGACCTGCGGTCGGGGACGTACCAGCAACTCGGACCGATCCCCGAGGCCGTGATCGCCACCGTCCTCACCGAGAAGCCGGACGGCACCCGCACCGTCGTCAGTCATTTCAACAAACACCACAAGGGTCTGCTGGCGCGTGCGCTCACCGTCTCCCGCGCCGAACCCCAGGACGTGCGCGGGGTGGCGCGGGTGGCGTCGAAGGCGGGCCTGCGCGTCGAGGTGGCGTCGGACCGCGAGCTGATCATCCTCACCGACTGACCTGTGAGTACTTATTAACCGCCGGCGGTTAATAAGTACTCACAGGGGCTTTATTCGGGCTTGACTGCCAGGACCGGTTTGCGGCAGGACAGCAGCAGGCGCTGGGCGGTGCTGCCCATCAGGAGCTTCCCGACCGGGGTGCGGTCGCGGATGCCGATCACGAGCAGTTCCGCGCTTGGCGCCGTCATGGCCTCGAGAATCACGTCGACGGTCTCGTCTCCCACGATCTGCCGGACCTCGTGGTCGACCCCGCTCGCGGCCAGCTTGCCTTCGAGTTCCTCCAGGTGGGCGTTGTCGGCGAACGACTGGTCGGCGAGGGAGTCGCCCTTCGACGTGTTGATCACGAGCAGCGACGTACCGCGCAGCTGCGCCTCCGCGACGCCGTGTTCGAGGGCCGCCGCTCCGAACTGGTCGGGGGTGTATCCGACGACGATCATGCGTGTGCCTTCTCTCTGGTGTCGGTGGAGTCGCCACCGGCCGGTCCGTCGGGGAAATCGGGCGCCGCGACGGGGTAGTGCGCGCGGACGACCTTGGCGACGAGGGGTGCGATGAGGAGCACTGCGATCACGATATAGACGATGATCGCGACGGGCTCGGTGAACAGGCTGCCCCAGTCACCGCCACCGAGCTGCAGGCTCTGCCGCAGTTGGCGTTCGATGCGCGGTCCGAGGATGACGCCGATGATGAGCGGCAGCACCGGCAGCCCGAACCTCCGCATCATCAGACCCATCAGTCCGAACGTCAGCAGCAGCGCGAGGTCGAGCCACTGGAGGTTGACGGCGAACGCGCCCAGCGCGGCGAAGAACAGGATGCCCGCGTAGAGGTAGGGGCGCGGCGTGCGGAGCAGCTTCGCCCACAGCGGTGCGAGCGGAAGGTTGAGCACCAGGAGCAGGAAGTTGCCGATGAACAGGCTCGCGATCAGCGTCCAGATCAGCAGCGGTTCCTTCTCGAACAGTGTCGGTCCCGGCTGGATTCCGTACGACACGAATGCCGTCAGCATGACCGCGGCCGTGGCGTTGGTCGGCAGGCCCAGCGACAGCATCGGCACGAGTGTGCCCGCCGCGGACGCGTTGTTGGCGGCCTCGGGACCGGCGACACCTTCGATGGCGCCCTTGCCGAATTCGTCCTTGTGCTTCGACAGCTTCTTCTCGGTGATGTAGGAGAGGAAGGTGGGCAGTTCGGCACCGCCTGCGGGAAGTGCGCCGAACGGGAACCCGTAGGCGGTGCCCCGCAACCACGGCTTCCACGAACGTTTCCAGTCGCTCTTGCCCATCCACGGCCTGCCGACGGGAATGACCTCGGCCGGCTTGCGGCGGAGGTGAGCGGCCACCCAGAGGGCCTCACCGAGTGCGAACACGGCGACCGCGACGACGACGATGTCGATCCCGTCGGACAGCTGCGGGATGCCGAACGTGGCACGCGGCTGGCCGGTGAGGAAGTCGATGCCGACCAACCCGATCGCGAGACCGAGCAGCAGGGAGATGCATCCGCGGAGCTTCGAGGTTCCGAGGACGGCCGTGACGGCCACGAGGGCGAGCAGCATGATCGCGAGGTAGGACGGGGCTCCGAGGGTGACCGCGAAACTCGACACCATGGGCGCGAACAGCACCAGGAGCATCGTGCCGATCGACCCGGCGACGAACGACCCGATCGCGGCGGTCGCCAGGGCCTGCGCGGCCCTGCCGGCTTTCGCCATCTTGTTGCCCTCGATCGCCGTGATCACCGACGACGACTCCCCCGGCGTGTTCAGCAGGATCGACGTCGTCGACCCGCCGTACATGCCGCCGTAGTAGATGCCGGCGAACATGATGAACGCTGCGCTCGGGCTGACGTTGTAGGTGACGGGAAGCAGGAGTGCCACGGTCATGGCCGGTCCGATGCCCGGGAGGACGCCGACCGCCGTGCCGAGAAGGACGCCGATGCACGCGTAGAGCAGATTCATGGGGGTGGCTGCTTGCTCGAACCCCTGCAGCAGCCAGTTCAGATTGTCCATGTCAGAGAATTCCGTCCAGAATGCCTGCGGGCAGCGGTATTCCGAGCCCGACGTAGAACGCGTAGAAGCTGCCGAATCCGAGCACGGCCCCGATGGCGATGTTCCGCACCCAGTGCCGGCTGCCCAGAATGGTTGCGGACCCGGCGAACAGGATGGTGCCGATGATCGCCCAGCCCAGGAAGTCGACGAGCGCGATGGTCACCACGAACAACCCGACGAGCAGGCCCACCGTCTTCCAGTCGCCCGGGGATTCCGGATCGACGTCTTCGCCGCTGTCGGCTTCCCCGGTGGAGCCCCTCATGATCGCGACGGCGAGCAGCACGGCGAAGACCAGCAGTCCCCCACCGATGACGAGCGGGAACAGTCGCGGACCCACCGGGTCGACCTTCGCGAAGCCGTCGCTGAGCGACAGTGCGTCGACGATGAGGAACACCCCGATCACGGCCATCACCGCGCAGACGATGAACTGTGCGTAGTCCCTCCGCTTCGGCGCCGGCGCCGTGTCCGCGGAAACGGCGGACGGTTCTGCGGGCGCGGTCATGTCAGCCCCAATTCGGCCAGGGTGGACGAGACCCGCTCGTCCTGGTCCCGGAGGAACTGCTCGAACTCCGGTCCCGTCGTGAAGGCGTCACTCCAACCGTTCTTCACCAGGGCCTCCTTCCATTCCGGTGTGTCGTGCAACTTTTCGAGCGCCTCGACCATGTCGGCCTTGGCACCGTCGGACAGTCCGGGCGGCGCCAGGATTCCCCGCCAGTTGGTGAAGGTGAGGTCCACCCCGGCCTCCGTGAGTGTCGGCGCGTCGATACCTTCGACCCGCTCGTTCCCCGACACCGCGAGGACCCGGACCTGGCCTGCCTCGATCTGGTCGACGTACTCGCCGAGTCCCGACGTGCCCGCGGTGATCTTCTGGCCGAGAAGGGCCGTCAGCAGGTCGCCACCGCCGTCGTAGGACACGTAGTTCACCGCGTTCGGGTCCACTCCGACCGCGCGCGCCGTCTCCATCGGGAACAGGTGGTCCGGCCCGCCGGGCGAGGACCCGCCGCCGATGGTGATCGACGCCGGGTCGGCGCGCCATGCGGCCACGAAGTCGTCGATGGTCTGCAACGGTGAATCCGCGGGCACGAGGATGCCCTCCTGCTCCTCGACCACCTTGGCCAGCGCGGTCGCCTCGGACACGCGCGCGGTGGATCCGTTGGTGTAGCCGGCACCGACGACACCCAGGCCCATCATCATCATGAGGTCGTCGTTGCCGGCCTCGTTCATCAGCCTGGCCATCGCGACCGTTCCACCTGCGCCGATCACGTTGAAGACCTCGACGCGGCCGGTGATGCCCTCGTCTTCCATGATCTTCACCGCGGTGCGCGCCGTGAGGTCGTAGCCGCCGCCCGGACTGTTCGGAACCATCATCCGCACCCTGTGCAGGCCCTCGTCCTCGCCGCGGGTGACCCCGCAGCCGGCCACGAGGAGGCCTACGAGCGCGAGCAGGAGCAGCGCGCGTACCCTGCTCCCGCTACCTGTTCTCGACATCGTTCCTCATTTCGCCATGAATGTGATCTTCCGCAATACTGAACCTCAGGGGTGATGCACGTCACCTATGCGAACGAAACGGAACTTAAGTTCATTGTGGTCACCACTTCATCCCCGCGTGCGTAGCCTCGCGGGCCAGGTCCTGCTCCTCCAGCTCGTCGTCGTCGGCGTCGTGCTGCTCGCGGTAGCCGCCGTGTCGGTGCACCAGTCGACCGTGGAGTTCCGTGACCTCCAGGGGCAGCGCATGATCGCGGTCGCCGAGAACGTGGCGTCGACGCCGGTGGTGCGCGACCAGCTGTCGGACCGCTCGGTCGAGCGCGTGCTGGCGCCCGAGGTCGATCGCGCCGTCAACCTGTCGGGCGCCACACTCGCCGAGATCGTCGCGCCGAACGGGGCGGTGACCGTGTCGTCCGATCCGACGCGGCTCGGGGTGCCCGCGGAACTCGGCGCCAGCGATGTGATGACCGGGCGGGCCTGGTCGGGCGACGTCGACGTCGACGGACGCCGCGCCATCGTCGGACACGTCCCGATCCTGTCCGCCACCGGGGACGTCCTCGCGGTCGTCTCGGTCAGCGACGACTACCCGTCGGTCTGGGATCTGCTCAGCAGCGCCGGGGCGCGCCTGCTCCTGTATCTCGGAATCGGTGCCGGTCTCGGGCTTCTCGGCTCGTGGCTGCTGTCCCGCCGGATCAAGACCCACACCCGTGGACTCGAAATCGCCGAGATCGCAAGCCTTGCCGACCATCGCGAGGCCCTGTTGCACAGCATTCGCGAGGGTGTGGTCGCGGTGAACCCCGACGGGGTGATCACCGTGCTCAACGACAGCGCCCAGGAACTTCTCGACCTCCCCGACGACGCCGTCGGCCGACACGTCGACGACGTCGCGCTCGACCCCGCCGTCCGGCAGTACCTCCTCAACGGGGAGGACGGCCGCGACGTGGTGCTGTCGACGTCGTCGCGCATGCTCGCGCTGAGCCGGCGAGCAGCCACCAGCCAGGGGCACAAGATCGGCACCGTCACCACGATGCGCGACAGCACCGAACTGGCGTCCATGCAGAGCCAGCTGTCGTCGCACAAGAGTGTCACCGACACCCTGCGCGCGCAGACGCACGAGTTCGCCAACCAGCTGCACACGATCTCGGGTCTGACGCAGCTCGGCGACTACGACGCCGTCACCGAATTCGTCGGCACCCTCACCCGCCGTCGAGCGGAGATCAGTGACGCTGTCACACAACGCATCTCGGATCCGGCCGTCGCCGCGCTGCTGATCGCGAAGACGTCGCTCGCCGCCGAGACCGGGGTGTCGCTGACATTGGAACCCGACTCGCACCTGCACGCCCTCGACCCCGAGCTCGCCACCGACGTGATCACCGTCCTCGGCAACCTCATCGACAACGCCGTCGACGTGTCCGAGGGCGGCCGGGACGCGCGGATCTCGATCCGGATCACCGACGACGACGGCATTCTCATCGAGGTCGCCGATTCCGGCCCCGGCGTTCCCGAGACGATGCGGGAGGAGATCTTCTCGCGCGGTGTCACGTCGAAGCCGGGCACACCCGGTGGCCGCGGAATCGGGCTCGCCCTGGTCCGTCTCGTCAGCTCCCAGCACGGCGGCTCCGCGGCCGTCTCGGACGCACCCGGCACCGGTGGTGCCTTGTTCACCGTCCACGTTCCGCGTAGCTAGACTCTCCGATCATGACGGGACGGCGTGGCGATGTATGAGGTCCTGGTCGTCGACGACGACTTCATGGTCGCGGAGATCCACCGCCGATTCGTCGACAAGACACCGGGGTTCACCACCGTCGGGGTGGCGCGTACCGCCGCCGAGGCCCTCGAATCGGTGCGCACCGCACACCCCGACCTCGTGCTCCTCGACGTGTACCTGCCGGACATGTCCGGCCTCGACGTCCTGCAACAACTGCGCGCGGAGGGCAACGCGGTCGGCGTCATCATGATCACCGCCGCCCGGGAGATCGACACCGTCAGCCGCGCGCTACACGGCGGCGCCTCCGATTATCTGGTCAAACCGTTCGACTACACGCAGCTGCAGGAAAAACTCGAGAACTTCCGCCGCCGCGCCCGCGCCCTCGAATCACAGTCCGGCGCAGACCAATCCCTGATCGACTCCCTGTTCGGGGGCAAGGGCAAGAATCCGGAACCGAGCCGGCTCCCCAAGGGGCTCAGCGCCGAAACCGGTCGCCTGGTGCTCGACATCCTGCGGTCGAAGGGCGAGCTGTCGTCGACCGAATGCGCCGAACTCGCCGGACTGTCCCGGGTCAGCGTGCGCCGTTACCTCGAGCACTACCTGTCCGAGGGTCTACTGGAGGTCCGGCTCGAATACGGGGGCGCGGGCAGGCCCGTCCGCCGGTACCGGCCTGCCCCACGCTGACACGGTCGGTCAGGATCGGGTGCAGGCGCCGGCGAGGGCGAACGGTGTCGAGTCGCCGGCACCGCGACGCTCCGCGCGGTCCAGCAGGGCGATCGTTCCGGAACCGAACGTCGGCGAGTAGGACACCGAGTCGGTGCACCCGCCGTGGTCGAGGCCGCCGACGAGGGCGACGACCCGCGAACCCGTGATCCACGGGCCGCCGCTCGTTCCCTCGCCCAGCCCGTCGCAGACCACCGTGGGGTAGCTGTCCGTCGACGTGGTCGCGGCGGTGCACGACACCGGACCGTCACCGAGGGTCGGATAGCCGGTCACGGCCACGGTTGTCGCGGGTTCGGGCGCGGACGCCAACTCGAATCCCCTACCGACCACCGATTCGACGGACGCCGGCACAGTGGTTCCGCTCGGGGCCACCCGGAGAACGGCGTAGTCGTGCTGCGGGTCCTGCGACTCCAGCCAAGCGGGGTCGACGTAGATCTGGGACACCGTCCACAGTCCGAACGGGGACACGCCACGATCGAATCCGGGTGCGAACGACAGCGCACCCCCGGACCCTGCGATGCAGTGAGCGGCAGTGAGCACGAGGTCGCCGTCCGCGCTGTCCAGAACCGATCCGGTGCAGACGTGGAGCGGTGTGCCGGCCAGGAACAGCGGGCCGACGCGAGGATCCGGTGCGTCGGGCGCAGGCGCGGCGGCGGCCGAACCCCCGGCTACGCAGGAAGCCAGGAGCAGGACCACCGCGGCTGCCCCCGTGACGGACGAGCGGGAGGGCGTGACCACAGGATCATCATGCTCCGCTCGTCGCGCTCGGGTAGGCCGATTTCTGCTACCGGCCGCCGGTCAGCTGCGTGGCGGAAGCTGCTGCAGCGCCCACTCGTTGCCGTCGGGATCGGCGAAGTAAACGAAGCGCCCCCACGCCAGGTCCTGCACCTCGCTGACGGGAACGCCGCGGGCCGACAGCTCGGCGTGGGCGGCATCGGCGTCGTCGATGACGATCTGCAACCCGTGCACCGAGCCGGGCGGGGTGTCGACCAGGCCCTCACCGACGGCGATCGAGCACGCCGACCCGGGCGGTGTGAGCTGGACGAAACGCACGTTCTCGTTCACGCGGTGGTCGTGATCGACGACGAAGCCGACCTGGTCGGCGTAAAACGTCTTGGCCCGGTCCACGTCGGACACCGGCAGGATGATCAGCTCGATTTTGTAATCCATGACCGGATGCTATAGACGGCGTCCGACAACCGGGCCGAAACCGGGCCGGACCGCGTTCACGCCTGTTGCGCGGCCTTCTCGGCGGCCTGCGCCTGCGCGACCTGTTGCGGGGTGAAGCGGATGAACATCGCGGCCAGTCCCGCGATGAGGGCGCAGCCTGCGCTGCCGACGAGGGCGAAGGTGTACCCGTTGCCGAGCGCCTCGAGTTGCGTCGGATTCATGTCGGCGACCTTGCCGGAGATGCCGCCGAGGGACAGCGTGCGTGAGGTGGCCATCGCCCCGATGACGGCCAGGGCGAGGGGTCCGCCGAGGGTTTGCGCCACCTGGGCGATGGCGGCGAGCGGACCGATCTCCGTCTCCGACACTCCGGCGATGGCGCACAGCGGGAGCGGGACGACGGCAAGTCCGACACCGAATCCGATCCCGATGACCGGCACGAACAGGTTGCCGAGGTAGGTGGCGGAACTGTCGAGGGTCGAGCCGTAGAGCAGCCCGACCACCATGATCGCCGCGCCGGCGACCACGAGCCACCGGGGCTGGATCCGCACGGCGAGCTTGGACGCCACCGCGGCCGCGCCGCCGAGGCCGAACGCGAACGGGATGAACGCGAGGCCCGCCTCGAGGGGGCTGTAACCGAGAATGTCCTGGACGAACAACGCGACGAAGGCGGCGACGGTGAACATGACGGCACCGGCGAAGAAGATCGCGACGAGCGTCGCCACCCGATTCTTGTCGCGGAACAGGGAGAACGGCAGCAGCGGGTTGTCGGCGGTCCGTTCGACGTACAGGAACGCGCAGAACAGCAGCAGTCCGGCGACGAGCGCCCCGATCACGTAGGGACTCCCCCAGCCGAGTTCCGGACCCTCGGTCAGCGCGAATACGACGCCCGTCGCCGCGACCGTGGCGAGAACCGCCCCGGGAACGTCGAGGGCCAGGCGCTCGCCCGCGGTCTCCTTCAATGCCACGAACGCGCACCCCACGATGACGACACCGATGGGCACGTTGATGAGGAAGATCAGTCGCCACGACACCTCGGTGAGCGCGCCGCCGATGATCAAGCCCGCGATCGATCCGATGCCCGTCATGGCCGCGAAGATCGCGATGGCCTGATTACGCGCAGGTCCGGCCGCGAACGTGGTCGCGACCAGGGCCAGCGCCGTCGGGGACGCCACCGCGGCGCCGACACCCTGCAGGAACCGGGCGGCGATCAGCATGAACTCGCCCACCGCGAGACCGCACAGCAGCGAGGCGACGGTGAACAGGGCGACACCGCCGACGAACATCTTCTTCCGGCCGAACGCGTCGCCGAGCCGTCCGCCGAGGAGCATGAGGCCACCGAACGCCAGCGCGTAGGACGTCAGCACCCAGTTGCGGCCGCTGTCGCTGAGACCGAGATCGGCTTGCAGCGGCGCGAGCGCCAGGTTGGCGACGGTGCCGTCGAGGACCACCATCATCTGCAGCCCGCTCAGCACGATGATCGCAAGCCCCATCACACGGGTGGCGGCGGGCGGATTCACCGTGGCTCTCGCCGCAGACTTGTTCGACGCGGATGCGCCTTCGGGCACTCGGGATTCAGACACGAGGGTTCACGTTACCCAGCGTCCACAGAAAACCCGGCCACGGGCCCGATGACCACGATGGCGGGCGGCCGGATCTGTTCTTCCTTCACCCGGGCGGCGACGGTCTGGAGATCGGCGCGCACGGTGCGTTGCGTGCGCAGCGTGCCCTCCTGGATGACCGTGACCGGGGTGTCCACCGGACGTCCGCCCTCCATCAGGACCGTCGCGAACGCCTCGATGCGCTCGACGGCCATCAGCAGCACGATCGTGCCCTTCAACCGGGCCAGCGCCGACCAGTCGACGAGGGAATCCGGGTGGTCGGGGGCGACGTGACCGCTGACGACGACGAACTCGTGGGTGACGCCCCGGTGAGTGACCGGGATGCCGGCGGCCGACGGCACCGAGATGGCACTGGTGATTCCGGGGACGACCGTGACGGGCACGCCCGCCGCGGCGCACGCCTCGAGTTCCTCGTAGCCGCGCCCGAACACATACGGGTCGCCGCCCTTGAGCCGCACCACGAACTTGCCGGCCTTCGCGCCCTCGATGAGGGCGGCGTTGATCGCCTCCTGCGCCATCGCACGGCCGTAGGGAATCTTCGCGGCGTCGATGACCTCGACGTCGGAGCCCAGTTCGGCGAGCAGTTCCGGCGGGGCGAGGCGGTCGGCGACCACCACGTCGGCCCGGGCCAGCAGTCGCCGGCCGCGCACGGTGATGAGATCGGGGTCCCCCGGACCGCCGCCCACCAGTGCGACACCGGCCGCCGGTGACTCGGCGGTGTCTGCGACCACACCGGATTGCAGGCCCTCGACGAGGGCGGTGCGCACTGCGGCGGACCGGCGGTGGTCGCCGCCGGCCAGCACGCCGAAGCTCATCCCGTCGTAGCTCGCGCTCGCCGGAGTGACGGCGGTGCCGAAGCGGGCGTTGTCGGCGCGGACACAGAACACACGATTCCGCTCCGCCTCGGCGACGATCGCCGCGTTGGTGTCCGGTTCGTCCGTGCACGCGATGGCGTACCAGGCGTCGGCGAGGTCGCCGTCCCGGTATTCGCGAAGTTCCACTGTGATCTGTCCCGCCGTGGCCATCCCCTCGACCGCCGGCGTGACCGCGCGGCTGATCAGGTGCACCCGCGCCCCCGATGCGATCAGGAGCCCGAGCCTGCGCTGTGCCACTGTTCCGCCACCGACCACGACCACACGACGATCGGCCAAATTGAGTCCGACCAGGTAGTTGGTCTCGTCTCCGGTGGCAGCAGTCACGCGCTCTCCCCGTTTCTCCAGAAAATCCTGCACGTCTCGTCTCGAACCTACGAAACTTTACGGGCTGCCGCGACGACGACGCCATTCGCGGACCACTTGGTCATGATCAGGGGCCCTCCGCCCGCGCCGAGCACCGCCGCCGCTTCCGCGACGCTCGGCGATCCCGTCGCCGAGTGCACCCGGTCCGACGGGTTCGCCACCTCGACGGCGGCCAGTTCCCCCACGGCGAATCCGCGGACGGGGACACCCAACGCCGCTGCCGCATCGCGGACAGCCGGATCCGCGGCCTTGCGGTCGAGGGTGCACAGGCAGTCCAGTGTCGCGTCCGGACCCAGGTTCGTGGACGTCAGCACGTGCCGGACGGCGGCCAGGACGTCCGCGCTGCCCGCTGCCGCACGGAACCCGACGCCGACGCTGACGTCACCCATGCGCGGCGAAGGTCCGGGCTGCGGCCACGAAACGGGTGATCGCCTCCGGGTGACCCGCGGGGTGCGTGTGCAGGTACGAGGCGTGCACCCCGCCGCGCACGAAACCCTCACGCGCAGGGTCGCCGTCCCAGGGTCGCCAGCCCCAGGCCGGTGCGAAGCCGTCCGCCTCGGCCGCGGCGAGCGACGTGCGATGGAACTCGTGGCCGACCACCCGCTCACCTGCCGCGAAGAGTGTGGAGTCCGTGACCGCCACCGCCTCGCGGTACCCGAGCGTGAGACGGGACCCGAACGAGGCGTCGACCCCGACCACGGAGGCCATCGCGTGGCCGTCGAGGCTGCGGGCGAGGTAGAGCAGACCGGCGCACTCCGCATGGATCGGCGCCCCCGCTGTCGCGAGTGCGCGTATCTGTGTCAGGAGCGCGGAGTTCTCCGCGAGGGCGACGGCGTGCTCCTCGGGGAAACCACCGGGCAGCACCACGCCGCTCGTGCCGGGCGGCAACGCGTCGTGCAGGGGGTCGAACGTGATGACGTCGGCACCGGCGGCACCCAGGAGTTCGCGGTGTTCGGCGTACCCGAACGTGAACGCCCGGCCCCCGGCGATCGCCACGGTCGGGCGCGGACCGGGTGGAATCGGCCCGACCTCGGCGGCGGGGTCCCACACCGGCCCGTCGACCGCCGAGGCCGCGAGCGCGCGGATGGCGGGCAGGTCGAGGTGGCGGGCGGCCAATCGGGTCATCGCGTCGACGGCGTCGACCGCGTCGGCACCGTGCTCCGCCGCCGGGATCAGCCCGAGGTGCCGGGACGGGACCTCCAGTTCGGCCATCCGCGGCACGGCGCCGAGCACGGGAAGTCCGACGCGCTCGCATGCCTGCCGCAGTACCTGTTCGTGCCGCGGACTTCCCACCCGGTTGAGGATCACCCCGCCGATGCGGACCCCGGTGTCGTAGGTGGAGAAGCCGTGCAGGACCGCGGCCAGGCTCTGACTGTGCCCGCGGGCGTCGACCACGAGCACGACCGGGGCGCCGAGCAGTGCCGCCACCTGGGCCGTCGATCCCTCGGCCGACGGCTCCTGCGACGCGGCGTCGATCTTCCCGTCGAACAGGCCCATGACGCCCTCGACGACCGCGAGGTCGCATCCCGAACTGCCGTGCCGGTAGAGCGGGGCGATCCGCTGCGCGCCCACCATGACCGGGTCGAGATTGCGTCCCGGCCGTCCGGCCGCGAGCCCGTGGTATCCGGGGTCGATGTAGTCGGGGCCGACCTTGAACGGTGCCACCGCGCAGCCCGACTCACGCAGCGCTCCCACCAGACCGGTTGCGACGGTGGTCTTTCCGCTACCCGATGCGGGGGCTGCGATGACCACCGCGGGCGCCGCGGAGAGCGTGGTCACCACTCGATGCCCCGCTGGCCCTTCCGGCCGGCGTCCATCGGATGCTTGATCTTGGTCATCTCCGTCACCAGATCCGCCGCGTCGATCAGTGCCTGCGGGGCGTCGCGGCCCGTGATCACCACGTGCTGGTTGCCGGGGCGGTTCTGCAGGACCTCGACCACCTCGTCGACATCCACCCACCCCCACTTCAGGGGATACGTGAACTCGTCCAGCACGTAGAACCGGTGTTCCTCGGCTCCCAGCCGGCGGGCGATCTCGCGCCATCCCTCGGCGGCCGCGGCGGCGTGGTCTTCCTCGCTGCCGTGCTTGCGCGTCCACGACCAGCCTTCGCCCATCTTGTGCCACTGCACCGCCCCACCGACACCGGTGTCCTCGTGCAGCTTGCCGAGGGCGCGGAAGGCTGCTTCCTCCCCCACCTTCCACTTGGCGCTCTTCACGAACTGGAACACGCTGACATCGAATCCCTGATTCCAGGCACGCAGCGCCATACCGAACGCGGCCGTCGACTTCCCCTTGCCCGGTCCGGTGTGCACCGCGAGCACCGGAGCGTTGCGTCGTTGACGTGTGGTGAGGCCGTCGTTCGGAACGTTCTCGGGAACACCCTTGGGCATGTGTCTTCTCTCTCCCCTACCGAATCCGCGTCCGGATCACGCTGCGGCGCGGACGACGCCCGCGACCTGCTGCGCGGACAATTCACCGAGGCGGACGTAGCCGCCCCGCAGCCGGCGGGCCAGCTCCGCGGCCAGCCCGAGCCGGACCATGCCGGTCTCGCAGTCGACGACCACCGACGCGACCGAGCTGTCGGCGAGCAACCCCGCGGCCACCTTGGCCCGGTGCAGTGCGTCCTTGCCGCCCGTCGCCCGCCCGTCCGTCAGTGCGACGACGAGCGCGCGACGCTGCGGATCGCGGAGACGTTCCCGCAACACGACCTCACGCGCACGCAGAAATCCTTCTGCCAGTGGGGATTTGCCTCCAGTCTTCATTCCTCGGAGGCGGCGGACGGCGATGTCCACCGACGAGGTGGGCGGCAGGACCAGTTCCGCGGCTCGTCCTCGAACCGTGATCACCGCCACCTTGTCGCGGCGCTGGTAGGCGTCGCGCAGCAGTGAGACGACGGCACCGGTGACGGCCGACAATCGGTCCCGGGCCGCCATCGACCCGGACGCGTCCACGACGAACACCACGAGGTTGCCCTCGCGGCCCTCGCGAATCGCCCCGCGCAGATCGGCGGAGTCGAGGATCATCCGACCGGCGCTCCGGCCGCGGGCCACCTGCCGCTCGGCGGCGGCGAAGAGCGTGCCCACCAGGTGGAGTCCGTGCCCCTGTTCGGCGGTCGAGCGCACCGCGCGACCGCGGGAGGAGCGCGAACGGGAACGCCGGCCCGGCGCGCCCTCGCCGACTCCGGGTACCTCGAGGAGTTTGGTGGTGAACTGGGTGCCGGTCGGCCCGGCCCGGCGTTCGGGGGGTGCCGGAGCCCCGCCTCCGGGACCGTCTGGATCGTCGGGCCCCTCGGGGTCGGTGTCCCCGCCGTCCGGTCCGGGCGGGGTCCCGGGCGGAGGTCCCGGCTCCTGCTCCGGCGGTTCCTCGGCACCGGACCTGGCGTCCTCGTCGGCCTGACGGAGAGCGTCGTCGAGCTGCTGTTCATCGAGGCCGGGTTCGTCGAACGGATCCCGACGGCGGCGGTGCGGCAAGGTCAGCTCGGCGGCGACCCGCACGTCCTCCGCCGTGACGGCGCCGGCGCCACGCCATGCTGCGTGCGCGGTCGCGGTCCGGGCGAGGACGAGATCGGCGCGCATGCCGTCCACGTCGAACGACGCACAGAGAGAAGAGATTCGGCGCAACTCGACGTCGTCGAGCTCGACGGAGTCGAGCCGGTCGCGGGCCTCGAGGATGGCGGCGGCCAAGGCGGCGTCCTGCTCGGCGTAGCGCTCGGCGAACCGTGCGGGGTCACGCTCGAAGTCCAGTCGACGCCGGACCACCTCCATGCGCACGTCCACCTCCCGCGACGCGGCGACGTCGACGGCCAGCCCGAACCGGTCGAGGAGCTGCGGCCGGAGCTCGCCCTCCTCAGGATTCATCGTGCCGACCAGCACGAACCGCGCGGCGTGCGAGTGCGAGATGCCGTCACGCTCGATGTGGACGCGGCCCATCGCCGCCGCGTCGAGGAGCACGTCGACCAGATGGTCGTGCAGAAGATTGACCTCGTCGACATAGAGAACACCCTGATGGGCGGCCGACAGCAGTCCGGGTTGGAACGCGCGCTCACCGTCGCGCAGGACCTTCTCGAGGTCGAGGGAACCGACGACGCGGTCTTCCGTGGCTCCGACCGGCAGTTCGATCAGTCGCGCCGGGCGGGTCCCGTGCTCGTCGTGCACCGCCGGCAGCAGCGCGGTGAGAGCACGGACCACCGTCGATTTGGCCGTCCCCTTCTCACCGCGCACGAGGACGCCGCCGATACCGGGATGGACCGCGCAGAGGATGAGGGCCAGCCGCAACCGGTCCTGACCGACCACCGCGCTGAACGGGAATCCCCACGAAAAGTCGGGTCGAACCTGGTCCACTTCACGATCCGTACGCACGCTGCATCCCTTCACGTCCCGGTTTCCTCGCCGAGAGCTTTGGCCGGTACGAACGCCGCGGCAATCTGGCTGGGAGACCGGATCGGCAACCAGGGTGGTGGCAGCCGGTCAGAGATCCGTCACAGTGGCGGGACCGCGCCTGATTCGAACAGGACTTCCCCGCGGACATTCACCTGACGACCCTAGTCGGGGCCTACTGCCCGGCGTTCGACGGGGCCGCCTCCGCCACCTCGTACGCGACACCGCCGCCGACACCATGGGCGGCACCGCCGCCGACACCATGGGCGGCACCGCCGCCGCGCCGCATGGGGACGTGCGGGATGCCGTCCTCGACGAACTCCTCGCCGTCCGGCTTGAAACCGTGCTTGGCGTACATGTCCACCAGATACGTCTGCGCGTTGATGCGGCACGGCGCGTCGCCGACCTCGGCGAGCGCGGCGCGCAGCAGACGCGTCGTGTGTCCCTGACCGCGCGCCGGCCGCGACGTGCACAGCCGACCGATGCGGAACGACGTGGTGCCGTCGGCGTGCTCCTCGAGGAGCCGGAGGGTGCAGACCACCTGACCGTCCTGTTCCAGCCAGAAGTGGCGGGTCTCGACCAGCAGATCACGGCCGTCGAGTTCCGGGTACGGGCACGCCTGCTCGACGACGAAGACCTCTACGCGGAGCTTGAGCAACTCGTAGAGCGTCTTGTTGTCGAGATCGAGTGCCCACGAACGCTTGAGTGCTGCAGTTGCCGTCATGACAGGCAACTATCGCACAGCACCGGCAAGTGTGCGCGCCCGTGGACCCGGGCCGGGCGGTGCATCAGACCGCGACCGACGCGTCCTCCACCTTGCTGGTGTCGAGCTGGAGCACCTTCGACGTCCAGTCCCACACCTGCGAGAACAGTGCCGTGTCGTCGGAGAGCTTGATGCCCAGCGACGGAACCATTTCCTGGAGCTTCGGTTTCCACGACTCGTACTGGGTCGGGAAGCAGCGCTGCAGCACGTCGAGCATGGCGGGCACCGCGGTGGACGCACCCGGCGACGCGCCGAGCAGTCCGGCGATGCTGCCGTCGGCGGCGTTGACGACCGCGGTGCCGAACTCGAGGACACCGCCCTTGCCCTTGGCTCGACGGATGACCTGGACGCGCTGGCCCGCGGTGATCAGCTCCCAGTCCTTGCCGAGCGCCTTCGGGACGAACTCCCGCAGGGTCTCGATCCGGCCGGCCTCGGACATCGCGAGCTCACTGATCAGGTACTTGACGAGACCGAGTTCGCTGACGCCGACCCCGAGCATCGACAGCAGGTTGTTCGGCTTGACCGAACTGGGCAGATCGGTGACGCGGCCCTGCTTGAGGAACTTGGGCGACCAGCCGGCGTAGGGGCCGAACAGCAGTCCGGGCTTGTTGCCGATCACGCGAGTGTCGAGGTGCGGAACCGACATCGGCGGCGCGCCGACGGCGGCCTTGCCGTAGACCTTGGCGCGGTGCTGGTCGATGAGCTCCGGGTTGGTGCAGCGCAGGAACGCGCCGCTCACGGGGAACCCGCCGAAGCCCTTGGCCTCCTCGATGCCGGACTTCTGCAGCAGGTGCAGCGCACCGCCACCGGCGCCGACGAACACGAACTTGGCGCGCACGACCTTCTTCACACCGTTGCGGCGGTTGGTGACCTTGACCACCCAGGTGCCGTCGGACTGCTTGGTGAGGTCGGTGACCTCGTGCCCGAAGTGGACGACGCCGCCGGACGCGCCGACGTAACCGAGAAGCTGCTTTGTCAGGGCGCCGAAGTCGACGTCGGTGCCGTCCTGGGTCCAGTTGAGAGCGACGGGATCGCTGAAGTCGCGGCCCTTCGCCATCAACGGCAGGCGACGGGTGAACTCGTCGGGGGCGTCGATGTACTCCATACCCGCGAACAGGGGGTGACCGGCGAGGGCGTCGTAGCGGGCCCGCAGGTACTTCGCGTTGGCTTCGCCGTGCACGAAGCTCACGTGCGGGATGGGGTTGATGAACTCCTTGGGCTGCGTCAGCACACCGCTCTCGACGCCGTGCGCCCAGAACTGCCGCGACACCTGGAACTGCTCGTTCACGTTGACGGCCTTCGTGATGTCCACGGTGCCGTCGGCGTTCTGCGGGGTGTAATTGAGCTCACACAGCGCGGAGTGGCCGGTGCCCGCGTTGTTCCACGGGTCGCTGCTCTCGGCGGCTACTGCGTCGAGCCGCTCGAATGTGGTGATCGACCAATCGGGCTGCACCTGACGCAGGATCGCCCCCAGCGTCGCGCTCATGATGCCCGCGCCCACCAGCACTACATCCGTTTTCGTCTCTACCGCATTCTGATCTGACACTGGAGTATCGACTTCCTTGTCCATAGCCGTACGCGCATACGCCTGCCGTGTTCGCCGGATAGGTTACCCGCGCGTATGAGCGAGAATCACCTGCCCCAATTGTGCGCCTCCCCGCGCCCCCGAATCGCACATTAGATTGTGATCTGTGACTACATGGGCTCCCGACGTTCTCGGCGACGGTTATCAACAGCTGACCATCCCTCTCGGCACCGACCCCGACGGCGAGGGCGAGGTGAAGGCGACGCTGATCCGCTACCAGCCCGCGCAGGAGACGAGGAAGACCGGCCGCGCCGTGCTCTACGTCCACGGATTCACCGACTACTTCTTCCAGAAGCACCTGGCCGAGCACTTCGCCGAACAGGGTTACGCGTTCTTCGCACTCGATCTGCGCAAGTGCGGGCGCTCGCTCGAACCCGGCCAGACGCCGCACTTCGTCTCCGATCTGACACTCTACGACGCCGAACTGAACGAGGCGTTGCGCCAGGTCCGGGAACAGACCGGTGACGGCGAAGTCCTGCTGGTCGCGCATTCGACGGGCGGTCTGGTTCTGCCGCTGTGGCTGCACCGCCTGCAGCGCAAGCCGGGCGGCACCGCCGCACTCGGCATCAGCGGGGTCATCCTCAATAGCCCGTGGTTCGACCTGCAGGGTCCGTCATACCTGCGGAACGTGGGAACGGTGGCCGTCGATGCGCTCGGGCGCGTCAAACGTAAGTCGATCATCCCGAAGACCGGGCTCGACACATACGGCGTGAGCCTGCACGTGGAGGGCAACGGCATCTGGAACTACAACCTCGACTGGAAGCCGCTGAGCGGTTTCCCGGTCACGTTCGGGTGGCTGCGCGCAGTACGCCGCGGCCATGCCCAACTGCACCGGGGTCTCGACATCGGGGTTCCCGCCCTGATCCTCCGATCCAAGGCGTCGTATTTCGCGCCGCGGTACGACCCCAGGGTCGACACGGCCGACGCCGTCCTCGACGTCCGGCAGATCGCCCGCTGGGCGGGGTGCCTCGGCGACCGCACCACGATCGTGCCCATCGCGGGCGCCCGGCACGACGTGTTCCTGTCCGCCGACCAGCCCCGGGCGGAGGCGTTCGCCGAAGTGGACCTCTGGCTCGACTGGCTGCACGGCCACAACGCCGCGGAGGCCAACCGATGACACATTTCGATCTGGCGATCATCGGTTCGGGGTCCGGCAACTCGCTGCCCGACGATCGGTTCGCGGACAAGACGGTCGCGATCCTGGAGGAGGGCACGTTCGGCGGGACGTGCCTGAACGTGGGTTGCATCCCGACGAAGATGTTCGTCTACGCCGCGGAGGTGGCCCGCACGGTCGGCAATTCCGCGAAGTACGGCGTCGACGCGGAGCTCGAGGGGGTGCGCTGGCCGGACATCGTCAAACGGGTCTTCGGCCGCATCGACCCGATCTCGGCCGGCGGGGAGCGCTACCGCGCCGAGGACAGCCCGAACACCACGCTGTTCCGCGGGCACGCGACGTTCGTGGGCCCACGAACCCTCGACACCGGAACCGGGGAGGTCGTCACCGCCGATCAGGTGGTGATCGCGGCCGGATCCCGCCCGATCATCCCCGACGTGGTCCGGGAATCCGGCGTGCGGTACTACACGAACGACGACATCATGCGGTTGCCGGAGCTGCCCGAGCGCATGGTGATCATCGGTGCGGGATACATCGCCGCCGAGTTCGCACACGTGTTCTCCGCGCTGGGCACCCGGGTGTCGCTGATCGCGCGTAGCTCTCACCTGCTGCGGCACCTCGACGAGGACGTCTCCCGCCGGTTCACGGATCTCGCCCAGAAGAAATGGGACGTGCACCGCGGCAGCGCCGTCGCAGCCGTGCGCAGCGACGGTGACGGCGTCGCGGTCGAACTCGAGGACGGCACCGTCGTCTCGGGTGACGTTCTCCTGGTGGCGACCGGGCGGCAGTCGAACGGGGACGCCATCGGGGCCGCCGCCGGTGGCATCGACCTCGACGACGAGGGACGCGTCGTGGTCGACGATTACCAACGGACCAGTGCCGAAGGCGTGTTCGCGCTCGGTGACGTCTCCTCGCCGTACCAGCTCAAGCACGTCGCCAATCACGAGGCGCGAGTCGTTCAGCACAATCTCCTGCAGGACGCGTGGAAGGACACGTCGGGTCTGCGCGCCGCGGACCACCGGTTCGTTCCCGCCGCCGTGTTCACCGACCCGCAGATCGCGCACGTCGGGCTGACCGAGGCCGAGGCCAGGGAGGCGGGCCGGGACATCACGGTGAAGGTGCAGGCGTACGGCGACGTCGCCTACGGGTGGGCGATGGAGGACGACGAGGGCCTGTGCAAGGTGATCGCCGAACGCGGCACCGGGCGGCTGCTCGGTGCGCACGTGATCGGCGCCCAGGCGTCCACGGTGATCCAGCCGCTGATCCAGGCAATGAGCTTCGGGCTGACGGCGCAGCAGATGGCGCGGGGGCAGTACTGGATCCACCCGGCGCTGCCCGAGGTCGTCGAGAACGCTCTCCTCGGCCTCGACCTACCGGCCGAGTGACGGTCGCCAAGTCCGTCGCGCTGTTCGCAGTCGCGGCGCTGTTCGAGATCGGCGGCGCCTGGCTGGTGTGGCAGGGCGTCCGCGAGCACCGGGGCCGGATCTGGATCGGCGCCGGTGTCGCGGCGCTCGGGGCATACGGGTTCGTCGCGACGATGCAGCCGGACGCCCACTTCGGCCGCATCCTCGCCGCGTACGGCGGGGTGTTCGTCGCGGGCTCGCTGATCTGGGGCATGGTGGCCGACGGTTTCCGCCCGGACCGCTGGGACGTCTCGGGCGCCCTGATCTGCCTGCTGGGCATGGCCGTCATCATGTACGCCCCACGCTGAGCACGGTCGTGCTCGGCGTGGGGCCGGGATCTACCAGGGGCTGGTGCGGAGAACGATCTCGGTGGCCAGCTCGGCCGCCGCGGCCGCCGGGACGTTGGTGACGTCGTCGAGTTGAACGACGCGGAAGTCGGAGTAGACGAAGCGTCCGCTCGCGTCCGCCTCGGCACGCCGGTCGGGGCTGCCGATCATCACTGTCGTGGGGAGTTCGACGGGCGGGCAGTCGGATCCGCGAACCGCACCGGCGCCGTCGGGTGCGGCCGGATGCCCCCGGTCGGCGACCACGAGGCTGGCGAAGCGTCCGAACTGGCGAGCCGCCAGCGACCACGCCAGTTCGGCTCCTTCCCGGCTGCCGACGAGGTTGACCCACCCGACCTTCAGTTCGTCGAGCAGCGCCATGATCGTCGTCTCGTCGAGACCGGTGATGTCCTCGGGCACGATCGTGCGCAGATCGGAATTGTGCAGGCGCTCGCAGACGCCGTCGTAGACATCCGGTCCGTCGCCGGCCCCCGGTAGCAGGAGAACGGTGTGTTTGCTCTCCGGTCCGTCGATGCGGACCGTGCAGGTTCCATTTCCCACCGCCACGTGCGTCAGTTCCATGGGCTAAAAACTACGCGATCGGCGACGTCTTGCGCTCGGACCTCCCTGGTTCTATGGTTCATTACATGAGTAATGAACCGATCAACCGGCGGGTCGGGCGTCGATGATCGACAACGGCAGACCGCTGTTCCAGCAGATCGCAGAGCTCATCGAGAACTCGATCATCGACGGAACCCTTCCCGAGGAAGGCCAGGTGCCGTCGACCAACGAGCTCGCCGCCTTTCACCGGATCAACCCGGCGACCGCAGCCAAGGGACTGAATCAGCTCGTCGCCGACGGGATCCTCTACAAGAAGAGGGGAATCGGAATGTTCGTCACCTCCGGCGCCCGGAACGCGCTGCGCTTCCGGCGACGCGAGCGGTTCGCGCGCCAGTTCATCGATCCGCTCGTCACCGAGGCGGACAAACTCGGCGTCAGCATCGCCGAACTCAAGACCATGCTCGACCAACGGGAGGGAGCACGATGATCGGCACAGCGTTCGACACGAAGACGGTCGCCTCGGCGCGGGGCCTCGGCAAGAGATTCGGCGACTTCGTCGCACTCGACGGGATCGACTTCTCCCTGCAGGAGAACAAGATCTACGGCCTCCTCGGCCGAAACGGGGCCGGCAAGACCACGCTCATGCAGATCCTCACCGGGCAGGAGTTCCAGACTTCGGGTGTGGTCGAGATCTTCGGTCAGGCCCCGCACGAGAATTCCCGGGTACTCACCGACGTCTGCTTCGTCAAGGAGAGCCAGAAGTACCCGGACGACTTCAGGGTCGGGCACGTCCTCGCGACCGCACGGCACCTACTCCCCCACTGGAACGAGGAACTCGCACAGACACTGCTGGAGGATTTCGATCTTCCGTTGTGCCGCAAGGTGAAGAAGTTGTCGCGGGGCATGACGTCCGCGCTCGGTGTGACGGTCGGTCTGGCCTCCCGCGCACCGCTCACCCTGTTCGACGAGCCGTATCTCGGCCTCGACGCGGTGGCACGGCACCTCTTCTACGACCGGCTTCTCGCCGACTACGCCGAACACCCGCGCACGGTCGTGCTCTCCACACACCTCATCGACGAGGTCAGCGACCTGATCGAACACGTGATCCTGATCGACAAGGGACGGATCGTCCTCGACGAGGACACCGACGCGCTTCGGGAAGGCGCCGTCGTCGTCTCCGGCCTGGCCTCGCTCGTCGCCGACTTCACCTCGAACAAGACTGTCCTGCACCGTGAATCGCTGGGGAATCACGAACGGGCGACCGTGCAGGCCAGCCTGTCGGACTCCGAACGGGACCGGGCGGTGGACGACGGCCTGCATTTCGAGCCGCTCAGCCTTCAACAACTCGTGGTCCGCAGCACCACGGCCACCAAGGAGGAGGCACGATGACAACCCGGGTCCTGACCGTCTCCCGCATCCACACCGTCGCCTGGCCCCTGCTCGTCGCGTGGCCACTGGGCGTGCTGGTCGCGTCGTTCACGATCGCGGCGGCCATCTTCGCGATGGTCGGCGACACCGGCAGCGATACCAACTTCACCGGCGGCGTCTTCTCCCTGTTCGGGATCGCCCTCGCGTTCTACCTGCAGGCCATGACACAGACGTTCCCGTTCGCACTGGGGATGAGCGTCACCCGGCGCGACTATTTCGCGGCCACCCTGATCGTCGCCGCCGTCCAGGTTCTCGTGTTCGGGGTGATGCTCTACGGACTGTCGCTGATCGAGGAGGCCACCGGCGGCTGGGGTGTGGGGATGCGGATGTTCGCGATACCCAACTATTTCACGTCCGACCCGGCGATTCAGCTGGGCGCCGACTTCGCCTTCCTGTCGCTGACCGCGGCGGCGGGGATGTTCCTGGGCGCACTGCATCACCGGTGGCGGGTGGTGGGGCTCTTCACGCTCGGCGTCGGCACTCTCCTCGCCGCGGGCGCCGCCGCGTTCGTGATCACGTGGCAGCAGTGGTGGCCGGACATCGGCCACTGGTTTGCGGACGTGCCCCGGTCGGTGCCGCTGGTGTGGCTTCCGGCACTGGCCGCGGCGGCAGGGATAGTCGCGGCGTGGGCGCTCGTCCGCCGCGCGACGGCCTAGCGCACCAGGGTCGACGCGATGGCCGGGAGACCTTCCGGGGCGCCCGCGCCGAGGAGGTCCGCGAGGGCGCGGAGATCGAGATTCTGCTCCACCAGGTCCGCCAGCAGATCGAGTTGAGCCGCCCGGATCGCGGCGACATCCGTGTCCGGCGCGGTGACGAAACCGGTTCTCCCCGCGTGTTCGGCCACGTCGTCCAGCAGAAGCCGGCGGAAGCGGTCGGTCTCGAGCAGTCCGTGCCAGTGCGTGCCGTAGACGGCGCCGCGGATACTGCCTTCCGCGGCGCCGCTGCCCGCGTGGAGCAGCGGCTGGTCGCCGTTGCGCCGCACGCGGCCGTGATGAATCTCATACCCGGACACCGGAACTCCGTGGGCGTCCCCGCGCACCTGCGCGAGCACCTTGTCCGGGGCGAACTCGACCTCGAGGTCGAGCAGTCCGAGGCCCGGCACCGCGCCCCGGCCGGATTCGACGTCGTCGACGATCACGGAACCGAGCATCTGGTAACCGCCACACACGCCGAGCACCGGACCGCCGCGTTTCGCGTGCACGGCGATCGCATCCGCGATGCCGTTGCGGCGCAACCACTCCAGATCCGACACGGTCGACTTGCTTCCGGGCAGGACGATCAGGTCGGCGTCCTCGAGCCGCGACGGGTCGGTGACCCAGCGCACCGACACCCCGGGTTCGCACGCGAGCGCCTCGACGTCCGTCGAATTGGAGATGCGGGGCAGGCGGATCGCGGCCACCCGCAGCCAGTCGTCGCCGATCGGTGGTGCCGGACGTCCGACCGGGGCGTCCCCCACCACACCGAGCGAATCCTCCGCGTCGAGCCACAGGTCCTCGGCGAAGGGAATCACCCCGAGCGTCGGACGTCCCGTCATGGCCGTCAACTGCTCGAGGCCCGGCCCCAGCAACGACACGTCGCCGCGGAACTTGTTGATCACGAATCCCGCGATCAACGCCTGGTCTTCCGGTGCGAGTACGGCCACGGTGCCGAACAGGTGGGCGAGCACTCCACCGCGGTCGATGTCGCCGACGACGACCACCGGCAGGTCGGCGGCCCGGGCTAGCCCCATGTTCGCGAGGTCCGTCGCTCGCAGGTTGATCTCGGCGGGTGAGCCCGCTCCCTCGCAGATCACCACGTCGTACTCGGCGCGCAGCGACGCCAGTTCCTCGGCCACCACCGCGCGCAGGTGCTGCCGGTGCTCGATGTAGTCGCGGGCTCCGACGGACGTCACCGCGCGGCCGCGCACCACCAGTTGCGACGTGCGGTCGCTACCCGGTTTCAGCAGCACGGGGTTGAAGCGGACGCTCGGCTCCAGTCCGCAGGCCGCGGCCTGCAGGGCCTGCGCCCGGCCGATCTCGCCGCCGTCCAGCGTGACGACGGAGTTGTTCGACATGTTCTGCGCCTTGAACGGCGCCACTCGGACACCTCGCCGCGCGAGCATCCGGCACAGTCCCGCGACGAGCACACTCTTGCCCGCGTCGGACGTGGTGCCGGCGACGAGCAGGGCGCCCTTCCACCGGCCCTCGCTCAAGGCAGGGTGAGGATCTCGTTGCCGGTCTCGGTGACCACGATGGTGTGCTCGAACTGAGCCGTCCACTTGCGATCCTTGGTGACGACGGTCCAGTCGTCGTCCCAGATCTCCCAGCCGATGTCGCCGAGGTTGATCATCGGTTCGATCGTGAACACCATGCCGGGTTCGATGACCGTGTCCACGGAGGGCTCGTCGTAGTGGAGGATGACGAGTCCGTTGTGGAAGGTGGTGCCGATGCCGTGCCCGGTGAAGTCGCGGACCACGCCGTAGCCGAAGCGGTGCGCGTACGACTCGATGACGCGGCCGATGACGTTGAGCGCGCGGCCCGGCTTGACGGCCTTGATGGCGCGCATCGTCGCCTCGTGGGTCCGCTCCACCAGCAACCGGTTCTCCTCGGCAACGTCCCCGGCGAGGAACGTGGCGTTGGTGTCTCCGTGCACGCCGCCGATGTAGGCGGTGACGTCGATGTTGACGATGTCGCCGTCCTGGATCACCGTCGAGTCGGGGATGCCGTGGCAGATCACCTCGTTCAGCGACGTGCAGCACGACTTGGGGAAACTCTTGTAGCCGAGCGTCGACGGATAGGCGCCGTGATCGATCATGTACTCGTGCGCGATGCGGTCGAGCTCGTCGGTGGTGACACCCGGCGCCACCGCCTTACCGGCCTCCTGCAGGGCCTGGGCGGCGATCTTGCTCGCCACCCGCATGGCCTCGATGGTCTCCGGGGTCTGAACCCACGGCTCGTTGCCTTCCTTCGCCGTGGGCTTCCACGCGTACTCGGGACGCTCGATCCCCGCCGGTACGGCGAGGACGGGAGACACGGTTCCGGGGCTCAGTGCTGTGCGGACAGACATGGGTACCAGGTTAGCCCCGTGCACGGCCCGGGCGCCTCCGGACCCGTCGGGCGCGTCGACGTCACTCCCGCAGTGTGGTGAGGAAGGCGATCCGGTCGCCGCGGTAGAGGGAACGCACCCGTTCGATCGGCACGCCGTCGGTGTCGAGCGAGACGCGATGGAGCCGCAGCATCGGCATCGCGGTGGTCGAGTCGAGCAGCGCGGCCTCCCGCGGGGAGGCCAGCACGGTCTCGATCCGCTCGGTCGCCGACGCGAACACCACGCCGGTCTCGCGGATCGCCGCGTACAGCGAGGTACCCGGATCGAATCGGCGCGCCATCGCCCCGAACCGGTCGGCGGGCAGATGGGTGCTTTCGAGCCCGATCTTCTCGTCGTCCGCGAGCAGGACGCGTTCGAGGTGGATCACCGGCGCTCCGAACGCGAGACCGAGCCCCTCGGCGAGATCCGCGTCGGCGCCGAGTTCCTCGAACGTCACCAGTTCGCGTCCGGGCACCCGGCCCTGGCTGACCGCACCCTCGGTGTAGGACCGCAACGACAGCGGTTGCACGAGCTTCGGGCTGGCGACGACGGTGCCGCGGCCGCGACGCTCGACGCGACCCTCGACCAGCAGTTCGTGGATGGCCTGCCGCACCGTCTCGCGGGACACCGTGAACCGGACGGCCAGTTCCCGCTCCGCAGGGATCGCGTCCCCCACCTCGAGTTCGGCGAGGATCGACTCGAGTTCGGTGCGGACCCGGTAGTACTTGGGGACGTTCGGCGTTTCCGTCATGGCGTGGGCAACACCGCGAGCCGCACCCTGCGCGCGACGGCGATCACGTCGTGGACGCTCGGGGCCTGCGCCCCGGGAATTTTCGCGGCGTCGTCGTAACGCCGGAGCCGGACGGCGTCGGGCCAGTAGGAATGCTTGGTGAACTCGGCGTCGACGGCGGCACCGCCCTGCTTTTCCAGCGTGGCCACCGATTGGTCGGACAGCGTTGCCGCGTAACCAGATTCGGTGGACACCAGATAGCGCTTGGCCGCGACGTGCGCCCCGGCGAGCCACCCGACACGTTCCCCGAATCGCGGCGTGAGCCAGTCACGTGCCTCGCGATCGTGCGCGCAGTCGTCGGGAAACCCGAGCGCGGGACTGCGGGCGATGTCGTGCAGTGCGGCGGCGAGGATCAACTCGTCGTCGGCGCCGTCGTCCATTGCCCGCCCCGCGGACTGGAGGGCGTGGTCGAGTTCGTCGATCGCCTCGCCGTCGTAGACGCCGCGCAGCGACCACAGCGCCCCGACAGTATCGATCAGCACGGACTCTCCGGACGCGCTGCCGTCGTCGTTCATGCGGCCGAGCGTACCCGAAAAATGGTCTATACCAATTGTTCACCTGCCGTTCTCCACGCGGTGGCCCAATGGTCTAGACCAAACGGCAAGCTCCTTTTCACAGTCCCCTCATCGTTAGGAACACCCCATGCGTCTTCGTCCCCGGATCGTCGCGGCCGCGCTGGCCGCGGCCCTCCTCACCCTCGGAACCGCCTGCGGCGGAACCGGCACCGCCGCCGATTCGGGCACCGACACGGTCACCGTGTACAGCGCCGACGGGTTATCCGGTTGGTACCAGTCGCGTTTCGACGCCTTCACCGCACAGACCGGAATCGCGGTGAACCTCGTCGAGGCCGGATCCGGCGAAGTCGTCTCCCGTCTCGAGAAGGAACAGTCGAACCCACAGGCCGACGTCGTCGTCACGCTGCCGCCGTTCATCCAGAAGGCCGACTCCCAGGGACTCCTCGTTCCGAGCGGTGTCGACACCTCCGCGGTTCCCGCGGCGGAGAAGGACGCCGCCGGTCACTACGTTCCCGTCGTCGAGAACTACCTGTCCTTCATCGCCAACCCGGCGGCCTCACCTGCTCCCCGGACCTGGGACGACCTGCTGTCCGACCAGTTCGAGGGCAAGATCCAATACTCCAGCCCCGGCCAGGCCGGTGACGGCACCGCGGTGCTACTGCTCCTCCAGCATCTGAGGGGCAAGGAGGGCGCGCTCGACTATCTCGCGAAGCTGCAGGCCAACAACGTGGGACCGTCGTCCTCGACCGGCAAGCTGCAGCCGAAGGTCAGCAACGGCGAACTGCTCGTGGCCAACGGTGACGTGCAGATGAACCTCACGTCGATCGCCGACGACGGCTCGAAATTCGCGCTCTTCTTCCCCGCTGCCGCCGACGGCACCCGCACCACCGTCGCCCTGCCGTACGTGATGGGTCTGGCGAAGGGGGCGCCCCGCAGCGAGCAAGGCAGGCAGCTGATGGAGTTCCTGCTCTCCGAGGAGTCGCAGAAGACGGTCGCCGACGAGGCGCTCGGCATGCCGGTCCGCGAGGACGTGCGCGCCGCGGCGGGCGAGAGCGCCCCGGCACGGGCACTGCAGGGGGTCCAGGTGTGGTCGCCGAACTGGAACGACGTACTCACCGAACTCGATTCGGACGTCGCCGCGTACCAGAAGGCCACCGGGAGCTGATCGTGTCGGGACTTCCAGCCAGGCGGGCACACCCGTCGCACACCACCGCGGTCCGCGGAGCCACCGACTTCTCCGCGCCGGCCATCACGTTCGACCGCGTCACCGTGGGCTACGGCCGCGGCAAGGGCGTCACCCACGCCCTGATCGACTTCAACCTGCGCGTCGGCCGCGGTGAGACGGTGGCCCTGCTCGGCCCGAGCGGTTCCGGGAAGTCGACCGCGCTCGCGGCGCTCGCGGGATTCGTTCGCCCCACTTCGGGTTCCGTGCGGCTCGGATCCCGCGACGTCACCAACCTACCGCCCGCGAAACGGGGAATCGGCGTCGTCGTGCAGTCCTATGCGCTGTTCCCGCACATGCGGGTGGCCGACAACGTCGCGTTCGGCCTCCGCTGCCAACGGGTGCCACGCGCGGAGATCGGCGCGCGGGTGGCCGAGGCCCTCGACATGGTCGGCATGGCCGCCTACGGCAAACGCCTGCCCCGCGAATTGTCGGGCGGACAGCAGCAGCGGATCGCGATCGCGCGGGCCCTCGCGATCCGGCCCGCAGTCCTGCTGCTCGACGAACCACTCGCCGCGCTGGACGCACAACTACGCGAGAGCATGCTCGGTGAGCTCTCGCGACTGCGTGCGGCCCTGCCCGACACCGCGATGCTCTACGTCACGCACGATCAGAGCGAGGCGCTGGCGCTGGCCGACCGGATCGCCGTCATGCGGAACTCCCGGCTCGCCGACATCGACACCGCCGAGAACCTCTGGAAGCGGCCACCGAGCAGTTTCACCGCGGAATTCCTCGGCGGTGCCAACCTGCTGCCGTGCACCGTCACCCGGGTGATCGGGACGTCGGCGCTCGTGTCGATCGGAGGGGTGCCCGTCACTGCCACCGCCCCTCAACCCGACATCGGGCACGTGGAATGGGAGTCGGACCTGCCCGCGTTCCTGTGTGTCCGCCCGCATGCGGTGACGCTGACGGCGCCCGGCGCGCGGGGTTCGTTCTCGGCACGGATCGTCTCGACGGTGTGGCGGGGATCGACCACGCGGATCACGCTCGCCGTCGACGACTTCGAGGGAGTGCAGGTGGACGCGGACGTGCCCGGGCACGACCAGCGCCCTCCGGGCACCGTCGTCGGCGTGCAGTTCCCGTCCGACGGCAGCGTCCTGGTGCCGGCGACATGACCGCGACACTCGAGCGTCCGCCCGCCGCGGCCCCACCCCGCCCCGAGCCGGTCCGGTGGCGGGGCATCGCGTGGACGCTCCCACCCCTGCTACTCGTGCTCGGATTCGCCGCCCACCCGATGGCCCGGGTACTCACCGAATCCCTCGACTCCGAAACCGGTTCGGGTCTGGACAACTGGTCCGGCGTCCTCGGGTCGGAACTGTTCCGCACCGCGCTGTGGCGGACGGTGCAGATCGCCGCCCTCTCCACCGTCGGCTGCCTGATCCTCGGCACGTTCCTGGCGCTCGTGCTGGCGTTCGTCCCGTTCACGGGATCGAAGGTCGTGGGACGGCTGATCGACGCGGTGCTGTCGCTGCCCTCGTTCCTGATCACGCTGGCGTTCACGTTCCTCTACGGCACGGCCGGGGCAGTGAACGCGCTGATCGCGCGGATCACCGGCGACACCGACGGACCGCTGAACTTCCTCGGCACCCCACTCGGGGTGATCGCCGCGGAGATCACGTTCTTCACGCCGTTCGTCGTCCGCCCCCTGCTCGCCGCGTTCACCCAGATCCCCCGCGAACAACTCGACGTCGCCGCCAGTCTCGGGGCGTCGCCGCTGCGGGTACTCCGGACCGTGGTGATGCCCGAGGCATGGCCCGCACTGCTGGCGGGTGGATCGCTGGTGCTGCTGCTCACCCTCAACGAGTTCGGCATCGTCCTGTTCACGGGCGCCAAGGACGTGGTGACGCTGCCCGTCCTGATCTACACGCGCGGCATCGTCACGTTCGACCTGCCGGGCGCCGCCGTGATCGCCACCATCCAGGTGGCGCTGTCGCTGACCCTGTACTGCACGTACCGATTCGTGTTCGCCAAGCTGACGGGAGGCAGCCGTGCTGCTGTGGACGACAAGATCTAGGGCGCTGACCCTGAGCCTGTTCGCCCTGGTGGTGACCGTCGTGTTCGCGGCACCGATCGTCACCGTGATCGCTGCCGCGCTGGCCGGATCCTGGACGGGCCCACTGCCCTCGAACCTCGGCGGCCGGAACTTCGCGGCGGCGCTGTCCGACGAGAATCTCGCCAGCCTCACCGTCAGCCTGCAGACGGCGTTCGTCGCGGGCGCGCTGGCGCTGGCGGTCGGGACGTGGGCGGCACTCGCTGCGCGGGAGGCGCCGACGTGGTTGCGCCGCACCACCGACGCCGTCTTTCACCTGCCGATCGCGATCCCGTCCGTGGCGATCGGTCTGGGCCTGCTGATCACGTTCAACTCGCGACCGCTCCTGCTCGGCGGAACCAAGTGGATCGTGATCCTGGCACACACGATCCTCGTGCTGGCCTTCACGTTCAGTGCCGTGTCGGCGGCACTGGACCGGCTCGACCCGGCCTACCGGCAGGCGGCCGAATCCCTCGGCGCCGGTCCCACCCGCGTCCTGCTGCGGATCACACTGCCACTCCTGCTTCCAGCGCTCGGCGCCGCCGCGGGCCTGTCGATCGCGCTGTCGATGGGCGAACTGGGCGCCACCGTGATGGTGTACCCGGCAACATGGAAGACGTTGCCGGTGAGCATCTTCGGGCTCACCGACCGCGGTCAGGTGTTCCTCGCCGCCGCCGACACCACCCTGCTGCTGGCGGTCACCCTCCTCGCCCTGCTGGTCGTCGGCCGCCTCCGCAGGCGCTGACGCACCCGTGCGCCTTTCTGGTAGCTGGAGCTACCGGAAAGGCGCACGGGCCCGGAGGGCCTACTTCTGGCGGAGCAGGTAGCGCTGCACCTTGCCGCTGGGGGTCTTCGGCAGGTTGGGGACGAAGTGCACGGTGCGCGGGTAGGCGTGCGCCGCGAACTTCTTCTTCACCAGCGTCTGCAGCTCGACCTCCAGTTCGTCGGTCCCGTCGACGCCGTCGCGCAGGACCACGAACGCCTCGAGCACCTCACCCCGCAACTCGTCGGGCATCCCGACGACCGCAGCCTCGACGACCTCGTCGTGCATCACGAGCACACTCTCGACGTCGAAGGGCCCGATCCGGTAGCCGGCCATGATGATCACGTCGTCGTCGCGGGCGGAGAAGAAGTAGAAGCCGTCCTCGTCGGTCTGCCCGGCATCGCCCGTGAGGTACCAGCGACCGTCGGCGGTGAACCGCTGCGCGGTCTTCTCCGGGGCGTCGACGTAGCCGGTGAACCACATCAGCGGGCTGCCCAGGGTGTCGATCGCCACCCGACCGGGGGTCCGCGGCGGGGCGATCGCGTCGGAGTCGTCCTCGAGCACGGCGCACGCCCACCCCGGCAGCGGTTTGCCCATGGACCCGTCGCGCACCTCTTCCCGCAGTCCGTCGGCCCAGGAGTTGGCGATGAACATGCCGTGCTCGGTCTGGCCGTAGTGGTCGCGCACGAACACGTTCAGGTTGGCCTCGGCCCACGAGATCACATCGGGAGTGAGCGGTTCACCCGCCGACGACGCGCGTCGCAGTGCCACCGTCTCGGGGATCGGCGTGGGGTCGGCCCGCAGGCTGCGGTAGACCGTTGGCGCGGCGGCGAAGTTGGTGACGCCGAAGCGTTCCATCACCTGCCAGGTGAGGGGCGCGGAGAATCCGGCGTGCAGCAGGATGCTGCGGGTGCCCGCGGCGAGGGGTCCGAGCAGGGCGTAGTAGAGGCCGTAGGCCCAGCCGGGGTCGGCGGCGTTCCAGAACACGTCGTCCTTGCGGACGTCGAGGCCGAACTCCAGGTAGGCGTGGAAGGACGCGAGGGCCCGCAGCCGGACGGGCACCCCCTTCGGTGTGCCGGTCGTGCCGCTGGTGAACAACTGGACGAGGGGTCCGTCACCGCCGACCGTGACGGCCGCCCCCTTCGCATCCGCGGCGTCGTGCGACTCCACGAGCGTCGCGAAGTCGAGCGCGTCGGCGCCGGCCCCGCCCACGACGACGACCTGCCAGGACGCGTCCGCGGGGATGTCCTCCCCGGGAGTCAGCTTGTCCAGCTGGTTGGCGTCGGAGACCACGACCTTCGCCCCGCTCGCACCCAGCCGGAACGCGATCGCGGGCGGCGCGAACGCGGTGAACAGGGGAACGTGGACGGCACCCCGCCGCCAGATGCCGAGCAGCGCGACGACCAGTTCGGCCGACTTTCCCATCAGCGTCGCGACGTGGTCACCCGGCTCGACGCCGAGGTCCGCGAGTGCGGCGGCGAATCGCGTCGACTGCTCGCGCAGGTAGCCGTAGGTGAGGTCCGTCGACGACAGATCCGATTCGACGACGGTGAATGCCACGTCGTCGGCGGGGTGTCGATCACACAGCAGCTCCGCGGCGGACGCCGTCGGCGTGTCGTACTGGTCCAGCAGCTCACGCACGCGTGCGGTGGGATCGGTGGTCATGCGGTACTCCTTGTGCTCTCATGGCCCGTGACAGATGGTCGGGCCGTCGCCCGAACTCACTACGGTTATGATCTAGCTCACAGACCGCTGTGACTACCCCCGGAAAGGGGTGACCGACTTGGTTGCTCGTGCACCGTCGCTGCTGCGTCCTCGGGACGGGGACGCACTTCGGGGTGAGCTGCGCTCCATCGCAGCTCACGGCGTCGCGCCGGTCCTGTTCGGCGGCGAGGTCCAGGACGGCACACTGCACCTCAGCGAGTTCGTCGGCACTCGCACCAACAACCTCAAGGGCCTCGCGATCCCCTCGCGTTCCGGTCTCGGTGGCCGCGTGGTCGCCCAGCGCACACCGGTGGCGGTCAACGACTACGGCCGCTCCTCGACCATTACCCACCACTACGACCGGCCCGTCCTCAGTGAGGGACTCCGGTCCATCCTCGCGGTGCCGGTCATGGTGCGGGGCAGCTCGCGCGCCGTGCTCTACGCCGCCATCCGCGACTGCGCACCGATCGGCGACCGCACCGCCGACATCGTCGTCGCGGCATCCCGGCGCCTCGGCACCGAGATCGCCATCCGGGACGAGGTGGATCGCCGCCTCGAGATGATGAAGACGCTCGACGTGGGCGGTGCCGGCGGCGCCACCACCGAGGAGCTCCGCGACATCCACGCGGAGCTGCGGAGTGTGGCACAGACCGTCGCCGACACCTCGTTGCAGGCCCGTCTCCGCGGGCTGTCGCAGCGACTGGCGGGCATTCTGCGTCCGGACGCCGACGGCGGCGACGAGGACCCCGGCGTCCACCTCACCCCACGTGAGATCGACGTCCTGTCCCACGTGGCCCTGGGATGCACCAACAGCGAAGCAGCACAGCGCCTCTCGGTGGGACCCGAGACGGTCAAGAGTTACCTGCGCAGTGCCATGAGCAAGCTCGACGCACGGTCGCGGCACGAGGCGGTGGTCACCGCGCGCAGGCTCGGGCTGCTCCCCTAGCGAACACAGTCTTCTCGAACGAGGGACGCAGGCGGTAGCGAAAGGCGGTGGATCATGGGATCGACAGCGGACGCCACGAGTTCGAATGCACCAGATTCGAATTCGCCCGAACAGCCGAGCCTCAAGCGGGTGATGGGCCCAGGGCTGCTCCTGCTGTTCATCGTCGGAGACATCCTCGGCACCGGTATCTACGCGCTCACCGGAAAGGTGGCCAATCAGGTCGGGGGCGCGGTGTGGCTGCCGTTCCTGGTGGCGTTCGTCGTCGCGATCATCACCGCATTCAGCTATCTGGAGCTGGTCACCAAGTTCCCGAAGGCCGCGGGCGCCGCGCTGTACACGCACAAGGCGTTCGGGGTGCACTTCCTCACGTACATGGTGGCGTTCGCGGTGATGTGCTCGGGAATCACGTCCGCATCGACGGCGTCGCGGGCGTTCGCCGCCAATTTCGTGGAGGCATTCGACCTCGACTTCTCCACCGGGATCGGCATCACCCTGCTCGGTCTCGGCTTCATGACGCTGGTGGGTCTCGTCAACTTCCGCGGGGTCAGCGAGAGCGTCAAGACCAACGTCGTACTCACCTGCGTCGAGCTGTCCGGTCTCCTGATCATCATCATGATCGGGCTGTGGGCCCTCGGCGTCGGCGACGGCGACTTCTCCCGGGTGGCAACGTTCGACACCGGCGACCGATCCGCACTCGGCGCGGTCGTCGCGGGAACCGCCCTGGCGTTCTTCGCGATGGTCGGGTTCGAGGACTCGGTCAACATGGCCGAGGAATGCAAGGAACCGAGCCGCATCTTCCCCAAGGTCCTACTGACCGGCCTGATCATCACCGGCTGCATCTACGTGTTCGTGTCGATCACCGCGATCGCCCTCGTACCCGTGAGCGAGCTCGGCGAGGGTGACACTCCGCTGCTGAAGGTCGTTCAGGCCGGAGCGCCCGGGTTCCCGATCGGAATCTTCGCGTTCATCACCATGTTCGCCGTCGCCAACACGGCACTGATCAACATGCTGATGGCGAGCCGGTTGCTGTACGGCATGAGCCGCGAGGGCGTCCTGCCTCCCCCGCTCGGCAAGGTTCACGCCACGCGGCGCACACCGTACGTTGCCATCGTCTTCACCACGATCCTCGCGTTCGGCCTCATCACGTTCGTCGGTGAGGTCCCCGAACTCGGCGGCACCACCGCGCTGCTGCTGCTGGGCGTGTTCACCATCGTCAACATCACCGTGCTCGTCTTGCGCAAACAGCCGGTGGAGCACAAGCATTTCCGGGTGCCGACCATCTTTCCGATCATCGGCGCCCTCACGTGTGGCTTCCTCGTCACTCCTTTCGCCGACCGTCCCGCGGTGCAGTACCAGATCGCGGGCGTTCTCCTCGGAATCGGTGTCGTGCTGTGGGCCGGGACCGTCCTCGTGAACAAGAGGCTCGGCAAGGGCGGGCCCCGGATCGACCCCGAGAAACTCGCCGAGCACGAGTGACCCGCCCGGTCGCCGCTCAGTGCAGTGAGAGGAACAGATCGACCGACCCGTCCGGATGATGCACCTCGAGGTCCTCGGTGAAAGCACGTTCGATCCGGCCGCGCGCCGCCGCGTAGTCGGCGACGCTCCACGCCTCGGCGAGCGCATCCGGTTCCGATTCGTCCTCGCAACAGAATCGGGCGAAATAGCCGGCACGTACGCCGACCAGGACGTCGCCGGGCTCCATCTTGTCGGGCGAATCGCACGGATATCCGACGACCACCGTGAACGTGCGAGGCGGCGGGGAGGCCGCGTAGACGACGAAGATCTCGGAGATCCCCCGATCCCTGATCCGCTCCACCGTGTAGTCGACGAGTTCGCGGCCCGGCCCGGGACGCCCGGGTTTGCCTTCGGGAATGGTCAGGCCCACAAACGATTCGGCCTGCCGCTTGACGATCTCGATCATCGCTTCTCACCCATCGCACTCGACGGCGCCCCGGACTCGTCCACGCGGATCGGAATGTACAGGTCCACGGCGTAGGCGTGCGGATACGCTTCGAGGTCCCCGGTGTACGTCCGCTCGATGTCGCCGTTCGTCTCCGCCTCGCTGACCTGCGCCCACAGCCGCAGCATCACGTCGGGAAACATTCCCCGCGAGGAGAACTTGGCGTACGTGCCGGGCGGGATCCGCGAAATGACGTGACCCCGCGTGGCGTCGTCCACCGTCGCACACTCGTACCCGACGATCTGGGTGTAATACGACTCGACGTCGGGAGCGAAGTCGATGTAGGTGGAGGCGAGCGGCCCCCCGACCTCGTGGTGGAGCACTCTCGTCCATGCGCGGTCCAGGCGCGGGTCGCTCAGCTTCCCCAACGCGCGCTGGGGGCTTCGCACGGGCAGACCGGCCACCAGGGTCTCGCCGCGCTCGATGATCTCGAAGCCCATGTCAGACCGCATCCTCGAGAACATGTGCGTCGCGAACGCCGACGCAGGGCACCCCTCGAGCCCGCGCCAGCTGCATCGCCATCGCATCGGACGGCGAACAGAGTCCGTCCAGGACGTCCTCGGTCGCGATCGCGCAGACGACGTCACCCTCACAATCGCTGATCGATTCGATTCCGCGGTCGGAAGCCCACTGCCGCAACGCAACCCACCGCGTCAGCTCGGTGCCGGCGCCCGGGCGCCCGACGAACAACACCCTCCGGGTACCGTTCGCCGTCTCCACGCGATTCACTTCTGCACTGATGGTCATGGTCCGACTTCCTGTCCACGTTGGCTTTTCGATCCCGACTGTGCGGGTTCTTCCGTCTGCAACCAACTATGGACCGCCCCGGCGGCAGCGTCTGTCCACCGATCAGCCCCTGAACAGGATGAATTCCGCGTCCCCCGATCGGTGGACAGCGGCCCGCGTCAGTACCCCTCGGGCAGCGCGGCGAACATGTCGCGGGTGACGGCGACGGCGTTGTCGGAACTGCCGCCGCGCACCACCAGCGTCGCGAACGCGAGATCGCCGCGGTACCCGACGAACCAGGCGTGCGAACCGCCCTCGACCTCGGCCTCACCCGTCTTGCCGTACACCTCGCCCTGGTCTTCGATCCGCTCCGCGGTACCGCTCGTCACCACGAGACGCATCATCCCGCGCAGGCCGTCGACCATCTCCGGGCTGATCTGCGGATGCTCGCCGTCGATCGTGGTCTCCCGTCCGGCGATCAACCGCGGCACGGGCGTCGAACCGTGCGCGATGGTCGCGGCGGCCAACGCCATCCCGAACGGGCTCACCACCACCTTGCCCTGACCGAATCCGTCCTCGGTTCGCTGCACCAGATCCTCGGCCGGCGGCACCGAACCCGAGTCGGTCGGCAGGCCCACCACTTCGTAGTCGGGGCCGATACCGTACTGCGACGCAGCGACCGTCAGTGCGTCGGGACGCATCTCGCTGGCAAGTTTCGCGAACGACGTATTGCAGGAGCGGGCGAACGCCGTGGCCATCGGCACGGTGCCGAGCGCGAATTCGTTGTAGTTCGGGACGCTGCGCTCACCGATCTCGATGCGTCCCGGACACGGCACCATCGTGTCGGGTGTCGCGATCCCCGACGAGATCGCGGCGCCCGCGGTGATGATCTTGAACGTCGAACCGGGCGGATACAGGCCGGTGAGCGCGACCGGACCGTCCCTGTCCGCGGCCTTGTTCTGCGCGACGGCCAGGACGTCGCCGGTCGACGGCTGGATGACGACCATCATCGTCTGGTCGGTGCGAGCATTGACGGCGTTCTGCGCGGCGATCTGGATAGGACGGTCGAGGCTGATCGAGAACGACGGGGAAGTCTGCGGCGCCGTCTCGGTGAGCACATCCGTGTCCACACCGTTCTGGTTCACCGTCACCACACTCCAGCCGGCCTTGCCGTCGACCTCGTCGATCACGGTCTTCTTCACCTGACCGACCAGATCGGGTGCGAAGTTCCGGTCGGTGGCCACGAGATCCGCCTCGTCGGACACACTCACACCGGGAATGGCGCCGAGCACGCCGGCGACCTGTTCGTAGTCGTCCGACCGCAGCCTCGTGACGAGGTAGTCGCCCTTGACCGCCGTCGCCGATTCGACGATCGACTGCGCGGTGAGCGTGTTGTCGAACGTGGCGAGCGCCGACGCGAGGGACTGGGCGCTGCCGATCACGTTGCCCGACTGCGCCGCATCGAACTTCACGCGGTACACCACGCCGGGGACGAGGACGTCCGACCCCGAATGCTCGTTGACCCGCGCCCGCGGGGCGGCCGTGGAACGCAGCGACATAGTCTGCCGGTCCCCCAGCCGGGGGTGGACGTTGGTGGAACTCCAGCGCACGGCCCAGTCGCCGCCGCGCCGCCCCATCTGAAGTTCACCCGAATACGTCCACACCCGGTCCTTCGGCAGATGCCACTCGTACGTGTACCCGACGGTGGCCGTGTCACCGCTGACGTGAACGTCCGTCGTCCGGGCGTCGAGAGACTCGGCCTGCAGCGACGTCCACGCGGACTCGAGGGCCTGGCGGGCGACGTCGGGACGATCCGACAGATCGGCGGCCTCCTCCGAATCCTGCTCGGCGAAGGCCGTCAGAAACGCCTGCGCGGCCGGTTCCGGACCGTCCGGTCTCGGCGTGCACGCCGTGAGACCCACCGTCAGCACAGCGGCGCCGCACAGGGCGATCGACTGGACGACGCGTAAGCGAGAATATGGCCGCAGGTTCATCGCCGCCCATGCTATGTCGGCGGACACCGCCGACCCGGTAAGCGGACAGCGAGTCAGTCCAGAAGAATCGTGGCGAACGTCGCGACCTGGCTGAAGCCGACGCGCGCGTACGCGCTGCGGGCCACCGTGTTGAAACTGTTGACGTAGAGGCTGGCGATGCGGCCCTCCGCGATGACGGCCTCCGCGACCGTCGCGGTACCCGCCGCCCCGAACCCGTGCCCGCGATACATCGGATGCACCCACACACCCTGGATCTGCCCCACCCGCGAGGACACCGAGCCGACCTCGGCCTTGAACACCACCTGACCGTCGTCGAATCTGGCCCACGCCCGGCCGGCGGCGATCAGGTTGGCGACGCGACGCCGGTACCCTCGTCCGCCGTCGTTGGCGCGCGGATCGATGCCGACCTCTTCGATGAACATCGCGACCGCGGCAGGCAGGTACTGCTCGAGTTCGTGCATCCGCACCTGCCGGACCAGGGGGTCCGGGCGGCACTGCGGGGTACTCGCCAGCGCCAGCAGCGGCTGGTCGGGCCGGACCTCGCGGGCAGGCCCCCAATCCATCTCGAGCATCTCCCACAGCGGCAGCGTCAGTTCGGCCCGGCCGACGAGCGACGAACACATGCGCGGGGTGCGACAGGCGCGGTCGGCGAACGCCCGCATGTCGTCGATGCTGCCGCGCAGCGGCACGAAATTCGCGCCCGAGAAGCACAACGACTCGAGCGGCCCGCCCCGACTCCACAACTCTCCGTGGATCATCCGGGGATCGATGCCGCCCTCTTCTACGCGAGCGGCAACCATGCAGGCGGCGACAGGATCGGCGTCGAGAACGCGAAGCACGTGTGCTGCGTCCCGACTGCTCAACTGTTTGGCACCGAGGAGCTTGAGCATCTACCCAACCTTGTCAGCTAGTGGACCTGCCCACCAGATTGCCATGAACTCGCCGGAAACGGGAGACGTTTCGTCGCCCGCTGCCTGCGCCGACTCAGCTGACCGTCACGACGGGTGATCCGGACGTCGCATCACCCTCCATCTCCTCGGCGATCCGCATGGCTTCCTCGATGAGGGTTTCGACGATCTGCGCCTCCGGCACGGTCTTGATGACCTTGCCCTTGACGAAGATCTGCCCCTTGCCGTTGCCGGACGCGACACCCAGGTCGGCCTCGCGGGCCTCACCGGGACCGTTGACGACGCACCCCATGACGGCCACGCGCAGCGGGATCTCCATGCCCTCGAGACCGGCGGTGACCTCGTCGGCGAGCGTGTACACGTCTACCTGGGCGCGCCCGCACGACGGGCAGGACACGATCTCGAGCTTCCGGGGTCGCAGGTTCAGCGACTGCAGGATCTGCGTGCCGACCTTGATCTCCTCGGCGGGCGGGGCGGACAGCGACACCCGGATGGTGTCGCCGATGCCGTCCGCCAGCAGCGCACCGAACGCCACCGCCGACTTGATCGTGCCCTGAAACGCCGGACCGGCCTCGGTCACCCCGAGGTGCAGCGGGTAGTTGCACTGCGCCGCCAGCTGCCGGTAGGCCTCGACCATGATCACCGGGTCGTTGTGCTTCACCGAGATCTTGATGTCGCCGAACCCGTGTTCCTCGAACAGTCCCGCCTCCCACAGCGCGGACTCGACGAGCGCCTCCGGCGTGGCCTTGCCGTACTTCTGCATCAGCCGCGGGTCGAGGGAACCGGCGTTGACGCCGATGCGGATCGGGATGCCTGCGTCGCCCGCGGCCTTCGCGACCTCCTTGACGCGTCCGTCGAACTCCTTGATGTTGCCGGGGTTCACACGGACGGCCGCGCAGCCGGCCTCGATGGCAGCGAAGATGTACCGGGGCTGGAAATGGATGTCGGCGATGACCGGGATCTGACTCTTCTTCGCGATGGTCGCGAGCGCGTCGGCGTCCTCCTGCCGCGGGCAGGCGACACGGACGATGTCGCAGCCCGACGCCGTGAGTTCGGCGATCTGCTGCAGGGTGGCGTTGACGTCGTGGGTCTTGGTGGTGCACATCGACTGCACGGATACCGGGAAGTCGCTGCCGACTCCGACAGTTCCGACCTGGAGCTGGCGAGTCTTGCGGCGGGGTGCGAGAACGGCGGCCGGGCCTTCGGGCATACCCAATCCGACAGGGCTGGTCACGTGGGTGCCTTCTTTCGTAGCTTCAAGTCCGAGTTTAGCGATCACTGGAAGAGCTTGATCGGGTTGACGATGTCGGCGGTCAGGGTGAGGAGCATGTATGCGCCGCCTATGACGATCACCACATAGGTGACGGGCAGAAGTTTCATGTAGTCGACGGGCCCCCCGCTGGGAAGGCCGCGCCTGCTGCGGAACCAGTCCCGGACCCGCTCGTACACGGTGACCGCCATGTGCCCGCCGTCGAGCGGCAGCAGCGGCAGGAGGTTGAACATCCCGAGGAAGAAATTCAGGCTCGCGAGCAGCAGCACGAACGCTTCCCAGATGCCCTGTTCGGCTATCTGACCGCCGATGACGCTGGCGCCGTACACGGAGATCGGGGTCTCCGGGTCGCGTTCGCCGCCCGTCACCGCGTGCCACAGGTCGACGGCCTTGCTCGGCATCTGCACCAGCCGCTCGGCGGTCATCACGAACATGTCGCCGGTGAACTCGAACGAGGCGGGCACCGCCGAAAGGGCCGAGTGCTCGACGACGCTCGGGGTCGCGCCGATGCCGATCGCGCCGACCGTCGCCTCGTGAGGTTCGCTCTCCCCCTCCTCCTGCACCCAGCGCTGCACCTGCTGGACCGGGACGACGATCGTCTGCTCTTCGCCGTCCCGCTCGATGGTGAAGTCCACCGGACCGGACAGCGAACGCGTGGCGGCGGCCACGTCGGCGAACGAGGGCGTGTCCGTGCCGTCGACCGCGGTGATGACGTCGCCGGTCCTGATGCCCGCCTGCTCGGCGGGGCCCGGTCCGGTGCACTCGGACAGGGCGTAGTCGGGGCCGGGACCCTGGGTCGGCGCCGCGCACCCGACCGAGCCGACGACCGCGTCGGTGGACCGGTTGAGGTCGGGCAGCCCCCACCCGACGGCGAGGACGTAGACCAGCACGAGCCCGAGGACGAAGTTCATGCCGATGCCGCCGGACATCACCGCGAGGCGCTTCCAGGTCGGCTTCTTGTACATGGCCCGGTCTTCTTCGTCCGGTTCGAGTTCGTCCAGCGCCGTCATCCCGGCGATGTCGCAGAACCCGCCGAGCGGAAGCGCCTTGAGCCCGTACTCGGTCTCACCGCGGCGGAAGGAGAAGATCTTGGGTCCGAAACCGATGAAATACCGGCGGACCTTCATGCCGGTGGCCTGCGCCACCCACATGTGCCCCGCTTCGTGAAGTGCGATCGACAGCGCGATCCCGAGGGCGAAGAGAACAACGCCCACTGCGAACACCATGCAGTTCTAGCCTTCCTGCTTCACGAGCTGACGTGCTCGCTCACGTGCCCAGCCGTCGGCGGCCAGTACGTCTTCCACGGTAGCCGGTGGCGCCGACCACTCGTCCGCCTCGGACAGCACGGAGGCGACGGTGCGGACGATGCGCGGGAACCGGATGATCCCGTCCAAGAATGCCTGAGCCGCGACCTCGTTCGCAGCGTTGTAGACCGCGGTGAGGCATCCCCCACCCTTGCCCGCCTCGCGGGCGAGGTCGACGGCAGGGAAAACCTGCGAGTCGAGTGGCTCGAATTCCCAGGTGGACGCCGTGCTGAAGTCGCAGGCTGCGGCGGCGCCGGCCACCCGGTGCGGCCAGCCGAGCGCCAGGGCGATCGGGAGTTTCATGTCGGGTGGGCTGGCCTGCGCCAGCGTCGACCCGTCGGTGAACGTGACCATCGAGTGCACGATGGACTGCGGGTGAACGGTGACGTCGATCCGGTCGTAGTCGACGCCGAACAACAGGTGGGTCTCGATCAGTTCGAGGCCCTTGTTGACGAGTGTCGCGGAGTTCAGCGTGTTCATCGGCCCCATCGACCACGTGGGGTGGGCACCGGCCTGCTCGGGTGTGACCGATTCGAGCCGATCGGCCGTCCAGCCGCGGAACGGTCCGCCCGAGGCGGTGAGAACCAGCCGATCCACTTCGTCCGCGCTGCCGCCCCGCAGGCACTGGGCCAGCGCGGAGTGCTCGGAGTCGACCGGCACGATCTGTCCCGGGGCCGCCGCTGCGGTGACGAGGGGGCCGCCGGCGACGAGCGACTCCTTGTTGGCCAGGGCGAGCCGCGCACCGGACTCGAGCGCGGCCAGGGTCGGCTCCAGTCCCAGCGAACCGACGAGCGCGTTGAGCACGACGTCCGCTTCCGTGGTCCGCACGAGTTCGGTGACGGCGTCCGGTCCACTCAGCACGCCGGGCCGATCCAGCGATGCGGCCGCCCGCGGATCCGCGACTGCGACGGAGGACACACCCGTCTCACGAATCTGCCGGTTCAGCAGTTCGACGTTTCCGCCGCCGGCCGCGAGTCCCACCACCGTGAACTTGTCCGGATTGGCGGCCACCACCTCCAACGCCTGGGTACCGATCGAACCTGTGCTGCCGAGCAGCAGGACGCGAGTGGGCCTGTTTTCATCCACCCACCCATTGTTCCTGATGAAATGCGGACGGTCCGCCACGGATGGCCCCGCTACATACGACGGGCAGTCGTATGTCACGATATGTCGAGTAGCGCAACCGAATCTGCAGGAGGATCGATCGTGGCCGGTACCCAGTTGGAGCCCTCGTCCAGCGACCCCATCGTGGCCGCACACATCGACACCGCGGAGGTCCCGTCGGCGGCATGGGGCTGGAGCGGTGAGGCGCCGAAGACGTTCCGGTTCTTCGGATGGTTCTTCGCCGTGTTCCTGCTGCTCATGATCATCGGCAACCACACCGGCCTGGTCGAGGACCTGTGGCTGATCGGCTGCGCGGCCCTGATGGTCCTGATCCTCGTTCGCGACATCGTCCTGCGGCGCAAGCCCCGGTAACACGAACCACGAGCGAACCCCTCGCCCCGATCACTCGGGCGAGGGGTTCGTCGTTTCTGCCTGTTCGGCAGACGCTCAGTTCTCGGCGGCGAGCTGCCCGCAGGCGGCCGCGATCTCCTGGCCGCGGGTGTCCCGCACGGTGCAGGACACACCCTGCGCCAGCACGCGCCGGACGAATTCCTTCTCCACCGGCTTCGGGCTCGCGTCCCACTCACTGCCCGGTGTGGGGTTCAGCGGAATGAGATTCACGTGCACCAACGGTCCGAGCGCCTTGCGCAGCTTCTTGCCCAGCAGGTCGGCGCGCCACGGCTGATCGTTCACGTCCCGGATCAACGCGTACTCGATCGAGACGCGCCGGCCGGACTTGTCCGCGTAGTAGCGGGCGGCGTCGAGGACCTCCGCCACCGACCAGCGGTTGTTCACGGGCACGAGGGTGTCGCGCAGTTCGTCGTCCGGGGTGTGCAGAGACACGGCCAACGTCACGCTGAGGTCCTCGTCGGCGAGCTTGCGGATCGCGGGCGCCAGACCCACCGTCGACACCGTCACGGAGCGTTGCGACAACCCGAGACCGTCGGGGGCGGGTGACGTGATGCGACGGACGGCGGCGACCACTCGCTTGTAGTTGGCGAGCGGCTCCCCCATCCCCATGAAGACGACGTTCGACAACCGGCCCGGACCGCCGTGGACGTCACCGTCGCGGAGTGCGGCCGCGGCCGCACGCACCTGGTCGACGATCTCGGCGGTCGACAGGTTGCGTTGCAGCCCGCCCTGACCGGTCGCGCAGAACGGGCACGCCATTCCGCATCCCGCCTGACTGGAGATGCACAGCGTCGCGCGGTCGGGGTAGCGCATGAGGACGCTTTCGAGCAGCGTCCCGTCGTTCGCCTTCCAGAGCGTCTTGCGGGTGTCTCCGCCGTCGCAGGCCAGGTGCTTGACGGGGGTGAGCAGCGTCGGGAACAGGGCCGCGCCCACCTGCTCACGCACGGCGGCGGGGAGATCGGTCATCTTCTCCGGATCCGCCTCGAGCCGCGCGTAGTACTGCCGGGCCAGCTGGTCGGCCCGGAACCCGGGCAGACCCAGCTCCTTGACGGCCTCCCGCCGCTCGGCGGAGTCGAGGTCCGCGAGATGCTTGGGCGGCATCCCACGCCGGGGCGCGGTGAAAACGAGGGGAAGCGAGACAGCCATAGTTTCTCCATTGTCCCATTGATTCGGGGGTCGTTGTCGTGCGGATGCCTGATCGACGTCGTTTCGCCGCCCGATGCGCATGCGGAACCCGCCGAGGTGGGTGAAGATCAACTTATGTCGACAACACCGGACGACCCCTCGAACTTCCCTCCGGACGTTCCGGCACACCATGGTCCGAGCACCGGTCCGGTGCCCACCGACCCGCCGCACTCCGACACGACACCGGCCGGCGCCGAGCATCCCGACGTCGCACGCCGCAAGGGCATCAAGCACACCCGGGTGGGCGCCACGTGGACCGGTCTGGTGATCGGAATCGTCGTTCTGGTACTGCTTCTCGTGTTCATCCTGCAGAACCTCGACAGCGTGACCCTCGAAATGTTCGCCTGGGAATTCACCCTCCCGCTGGGCGTCACACTGTTGTTCGCGGCGATCGCAGGCGCGGTGATCATGGCCCTCGCGGGCGGGGTCCGCATCATCCAGATCCGTCGGGCAGCGAACCGGCAGCGGCGCCTGAACAGTAATTTCTAACTGAACATTAGTTACGCAAGTGGATTGCGCAGACACTGAGCGAGCAGAATTACTGTCGTGGATATCACCGGAACGGCACGACTGTGAAGGCCGACATGGAGACGACTGTGGCACCGCGTATCGCGGCTGAACAAGCACGATCCTGGCTGCTGGTTCCCGCCGGCAAACCCGAGGGTTTCGAGGCGGCCCATGCCAGCGCCGCCGACGCCGTGATCCTCGACCTCGAGGACGCCGTCACCCCCGACCGCAAACCCCGGGCGCGCGCCGACGTCGTCGCCTGGCTCGGCGAGAACCGCCGCGCGTGGGTGCGGATCAACGACGCCACCACCCCCTACTGGGCGGACGATCTGGCAGCCCTGAACGGTGTTCCCGGGCTCGAGGGCGTCATGCTCGCCAAGACCGAGAGTGGAATGCAGGTCGACGCCACCGCCGAGCGGCTCCCCGAGGGCACGAAGGTGCTCGCCCTCGTCGAATCCGCGATGGGACTCGAGGCGGCACCCGAGATCGCCCGGACGGAGGCCACGTTCCGGCTCGCGTTCGGCAGCGGCGACTTCCGTCGCGACACCGGGATGGACGATTCGCCGCTGGCGATGGCCTATCCCCGCTCCCGGCTGACGGTCGCCAGCCGGGCCGCCCGGATCGCACCGCCGATCGACGGCCCCACCCTCGGCACGGACGTCGACGCACTGGTCCGCGCGTCGGCGCTGACCCTCTCGATGGGCATGACCGGGAAGCTGTGCATGACCATCGCGCAGACGGCCCCGGTCAACGACGCACTGAGCCCGTCCCCGGCCGAAGCCGAATGGGCGCGCGACGTGATCGCGGACCTCGGCGAGGACGGCTCCCGGGTGCGGGACGGCAGTGACCTCCCCAAGCTGGCGAAGGCCAAGAAGATCAACGCACTCGCACAGCTCTTCCACATCGCACCGCGGTAACGACACCGGTCAGAGCATCTCCAGCCCGGCGGGCTTTCGGCGGACGTGCACGCGGTAGCGCACGTCGAGAGCCACGCCGGGTGTCTGCGCGAACGCCTTCGATGCCGTCTTCTTGGTGAACTCGATACCGAGGACTCCGCGCAGCGCTTCCCGGTCCGGGAATCGCCATCGCGTCTCCACGCGCACGAGGCCGAACCCCTGCGCCGCGAAGAAGGCCTCGACGGTCGCCGGGTTGTACTGCGGCAGGTCGGCCCGCATCCACTCGCCGTAGGGATGGGCCGTGGCATCGAGATCGACCACCACGAGCGCGCCGCCCGGACGCAGCACCCGCATCGCCTCGCAGATTCCGCGGCCACAGCCGGGACCGAAGAAATAGGCGGTCCGCGCATGCACGACGTCCACGCTCGCGTCGCCGAGGGGTATGCCCTCGGCCGAGCCGTCGATCACGCGGACGTTCGGCAGGTGCCCCACGCGGGTGCGGGCACGTTCCAGCAGCGGCGAGTGCGGTTCGATTCCGTAGACCCTGGCCGCTGACTCGGCGAAGACCGGGAGGTGGAAGCCGGAGCCGCAGCCCACGTCGGCGACGATGCCGCCCGTCCAGTCCACGGCCCCGCGCAGGTGCCGGAAGATCGCCCCGTCCACGTCCTGGGCGCGATTCTCGACCTCGTACCACTCCGGCCAGTGCCAGATGTTCGGGCTGGGAATGGTCACGGCAGGGCGGTCAGACGAGGACCGTGAGCACCAGCCACGTCACGAACGCCGACGGCAGCAGGGAATCGAGACGGTCCATGATGCCGCCGTGCCCGGGAAGCAGGGTGCCCATGTCCTTGATGCGAAGCTCTCGCTTGACCTGGGATTCGATGAGATCGCCGAGCGTGGCGGTGACCACCAGGACGACACCGAGGAGCACGCCGATCATCGAGTTCTCGTCGAGGATCAGGGTGACCGTGAGCAGGCTGCCGATGACACAGAACAGCAGCGAACCGAAGAACCCTTCCCACGACTTCTTGGGGCTGATCGCCGGCACCATCGAATGCTTGCCGAACAGCACACCCGCCGCGTAGCCGCCCACGTCGGAGCAGACCACGCCGATCATCAGGCACAGCACCCGCCCGGCGCCGTCGGCCTGCAACACCATCAGCACGGCGAACGACGCCAGCAGCGGGATCCAGGAGGCGACGAACACGGTGATCGCGGTGTCCCGGAGGAAATTCTGCGGTGTCGCCTTCAGCCCGTGGTCGAACAGCCGCCAGACCATGCAGACCAGCACGGTCCCCGCAAAGGCGCTGAGCACCCCGACCGGGCCGAACGGCCACCCGAGCCACAGAATCGCCTGACCGCCCGCGAGCAGCGGGATCCGGGGGGCGCTGATCCCGGTCTCCCGCAGGCGCTTGGTGACCTCCCAGGTGGCGACCGCCATCGCGACGGCCACCACGCCGATCCACACCAGCGGCACGTAGACGAGGATCAGGATCAGCGCGACGCCGAGACCGACGCCCACGCCGATCGCGGCGGGGAGGTTACGCCCGGCCTTCGACTTCGCGGCCGGGGCCGCCTCCGGCGCAGGCGCACCCTCGGAGACCGGTTCCGAGGGGTCGCCCTCGGAGATGGGTCCCCCTGGGGTCCCGTGTTCTGCTGGCACGGTCACTGTCCCCGATCCACTCCTCGTCTCGTGACTAAACTTCCAGTAACTCGGCTTCCTTGTGCTTCACCAGTTCGTCGACCTGCGCGACGTACCGGGCGGTCGTCTTGTCGAGTTCCTTCTCGGCCCGACCGACCTCGTCCTCGCCCGCCTCGCCGTCCTTCTGGATCCGGGACAGCTCGTCCATCGCCTTGCGGCGCACGTTCCGCACGGACACCTTCGCGTCCTCGCCCTTGGACTTGGCCTGCTTGACCAGTTCGCGGCGGCGTTCCTCGGTGAGCTGGGGGACGGAGATGCGGATCAGGTTTCCGTCGTTGGACGGGTTCACGCCCAGGTCGGAGTTCCGGATCGCCGTCTCGATGGCGCCGAGCTGCGAGGCCTCGTACGGCTTGACGACGACCAGTCGCGCTTCCGGCACGTTGATGCTGGCGAGCTGCGTGATCGGGGTGAACGCGCCGTAGTAGTCGATTCCGATGCGATTGAACATGCCAGGATTCGCGCGGCCCGTGCGGATCGATCCGAGATCGTCCTTGGCCACCGTGACAGCCTTCTCCATCTTCTCCTCGGCTTCGAAGAGAGCTTCATCAATCACGGCTGTTCCTCCATGTCGTTCTGCATCGATTCGTCACTGCCTCTGTTTCGAGAAAACCCTGTGTCGAGCGTGTCACTCGCGTCATGACTTGACGAGCGTTCCGATCTTCTCACCGGATACTGCCCGAGCGATATTCCCCTCGGTCAGCAGATTGAACACCATGATCGGCATCTCGTTGTCCATACAGAGGCTGAAGGCCGTCGCGTCGGCCACCTTGAGTCCCTGTTCGATGACCTCACGGTGCGTGATCTGCGTGTACATCGTCGCGGTCGGGTCGAGGTTCGGGTCCGCGGTGAACACGCCGTCGACGGCCTTGGCCATCAGGACGACCTCGGCGCCGATCTCGAGTGCGCGCTGCGCCGCGGTCGTGTCGGTCGAGAAGTAGGGCATGCCCATGCCGGCGCCGAAGATCACGACGCGGCCCTTCTCGAGGTGACGCTGAGCGCGCAGCGGAATGTAGGGCTCCGCCACCTGTCCCATGGTGATCGCCGTCTGCACGCGGCTGTCGATGCCCTCTTTCTCCAGGAAGTCCTGCAGAGCAAGGCAATTCATCACGGTGCCGAGCATGCCCATGTAGTCGGAACGCGCGCGGTCCAAACCTCGCTGCTGCAGTTCCGCACCACGGAAGAAGTTGCCGCCGCCGATGACCACCGCCACCTGCACCCCGGACCGCACGACCTCGGCGATCTGTTCCGCGACCTTGGTCACCACGTCGGGGTCGAGGCCGACCTTGCCACCACCGAACATTTCTCCGCCGAGTTTGAGAAGGACTCGATGGAATCCCGTACGTTCGTTGGCTGGTTCGGACATTGCTCTCCTCAGTTCCACAGCACTCGTCGATTTCGACAGCGGCCGAGCGCACCCACGCGCCTACTCGACCCATTCAGACGGCCATCCTCATCCTGCCTCATCAGGACGGTGGCGGTATACGTAGGCCCCGCCGGGCGAGCGCACTCGTCCGACGGGGCCATACGACTCACCCGACTAGCTCGAAGCACCGACCTCGAAGCGAACGAAGCGCTTGATGGTGACGCCGGCCTCGTCGAGGATCGCCTTCACGGACTTCTTGGAGTCCTGCACCGAGGACTGCTCGGTCAGCACGACGTCCTTGAAGTAACCGTTGACGCGGCCTTCGATGATCTTCGGCAGAGCCTGCTCCGGCTTGCCCTCGGCGCGAGCGGTTTCCTCGGCGATGTGCCGCTCGTTGGCGACGATGTCCTCGGGGACCTCGTCACGCGTGACGTACTTGGCCTTGAGCGCCGCGACCTGCATGGCGGCACCGCGAGCGGCCTCCGCAGCAGCGTCGCCCTCACCGGTGTACTCGACGAGGACGCCGACGGCGGGCGGCAGGTCGGCGCTGCGCTTGTGCAGGTAGACCGCGACCGGTCCGTCGAACGAGGCGATCTTGCTCAGGACGAGCTTCTCGCCGATCTTCGCGGACTGCTCCTGGATGACGGTGTCGACCGTCTTGCCGTCGAGTTCGAGCGCCTTGAGCGCGTCGACGTCGGCGGGCTTCGCTGCCGCGGCGACCGTGACGATCGACTCGGCGAGCTTCAGGAAGTCCTCGTTCTTCGCGACGAAGTCCGTCTCGCAGTCGAGCTCGAGCAGGACGCCGTCCTTGGAAACGACCAGGCCCTCGGCCGTGGTGCGCTCGGCACGCTTGCCCACGTCCTTGGCGCCCTTGATGCGCAGCTGCTCCACAGCCTTGTCGAAGTCACCCTCGGCCTCAGCGAGAGCGTTCTTGCAGGCCATCATTCCGGAGCCGGTGAGCTCGCGGAGCCGCTTGACGTCAGCGGCGGTGTAGTTCGCCATGGTGAGCGAGCCTCCTCATATGTCTGTCGGGACGTAAGTCAGGGTAGTACTCGGACCAGACCGTGAAACGGCCCTGACCAAAAGATCTCTGGTCAGGGCCGTGTGCATCGGATCAGGCCTCGGTGGAGGGTGCCTCTGCTGCGGGGGCCTCGGCAGCCGGAGCCGCCTGTGCCTCAGCTGCGGGAGCGGCCTCTGCGGCGGGCGCAGCCTCAGCGGCGGGCGCTGCCTGCGAGAGCAGTTCCTGCTCCCACTCGGCGAGGGGTTCGCCGGCGCCGGCCTCGGGCTTCGCGTCCTTGTCGGCGCTCAGTCCGGCACGGGCCTGCACGCCCTCGGCCACTGCGGAAGCAACAACCTTGGTCAGCAGGGCGGCGCTGCGGATGGCGTCGTCGTTGCCCGGGATCGGGTAGTCGACGAGGTCGGGGTCGCAATTGGTGTCCAGGATCGCAATGACCGGGATGTTCAGTTTGCGAGCCTCGGCGACGGCCAGGTGCTCCTTGTTGGTGTCGACGACCCACACCGCGGAGGGGACCTTGGCCATGTCGCGGATACCACCGAGAGTGCGGTCCAGCTTGGTCATCTCACGCGTGAGCATGAGGATTTCCTTCTTGGTGCGACCCTCGAAGCCACCGGTCTGCTCCATGGCCTCGAGCTCCTTGAGGCGGAGAAGACGCTTGTGGACGGTGGTGAAGTTGGTGAGCATGCCGCCGAGCCAACGCTGGTTGACGTAGGGCATCCCGACGCGAGTGGCCTCGGCCGCGATGGACTCCTGGGCCTGCTTCTTGGTGCCGACGAAGAGGACGGTGCCGCCGTGGGCAACGGTCTCCTTGACGAACTCGTACGCCTTGTCGATGTACGTCAGCGTCTGCTGCAAGTCGATGATGTAGATGCCGTTGCGGTCGGTGAAGATGAAACGCTTCATCTTCGGGTTCCAACGACGGGTCTGGTGACCGAAGTGCGTGCCGCTGTCGAGCAGCTGCTTCATTGTTACGACAGCCATGGCTGTGTATCTCTCTTTCATTGCCGGTTGATGCAGAGCGTCTCGAGACGCTCCACCCTGGCGCCCGCAGACCATCGGACTCACACCGAGATGCGAGACCAGCCGATGGCCGATAACCTGCGCGGGCGCGCGAAGTCGGACTGTGGGAGCACAGACCGCTCGATCAGTGTACGGCCTCCTCGCCGAACGCCCTAACCGCCCCTGCCACACGGCGGCCGCGCGTGCAAGGGTTTTGCGGGATCTGTGGACAAAGCGCATTCGATCCACATTCTCGCCCACTGCCCGATCATCGACCCGGACGTGCGGGATCGTTCATCCATGACGAAGTTCGGGGCGCTTCTGCGGGCGCTCACGGCGACGGCCACGGCGTCCACGCTGCTGACCGCCGCGGCGCTCGTCGCCCCGCCCGCCGATGCCGCGCCGAGCGGCGACTTCGACTGGCCGCTGCACCCACGACCGCGGGTGGTCCGGGCGTTCGACAACCCCGAGCACGACTGGCTTCCCGGCCATCGCGGCGTGGATCTGGGTGGCGTGCCCGACGAGGCCGTCCTGTCGGCAGGTGCGGGTGTGGTGGTGTTCGCCGGCACGGTGGCCGGCAAGCCCGTCGTCTCCGTCGACCACCCGGGTGGGCTCCGCACCACGTACGAACCGGTGACCGCCCGGGTCACCCCCGGGCAGCGCGTGGGGCGCGGGACCGTCGTCGGCACGCTCGAACCCGGGCACCCGGGCTGCATCGCACCCGTCGCCGCGTGCCTGCACTGGGGTCTTCGCCGCGACCGCGAATACCTCGACCCGCTCGGACTCGTCCGCGTGACTCCGGTACGGCTCGAACCCGTCGGCGGCTAGCGCCACTCTGCGACGGCGTGCCTGCCTGCCGACTCCGGGAAGTCGTCCGCGACCATCGCCGCGAGTTCGACGAACGCCTTCCGCGTCGCTGGGCGCAGCAGATCCAGATCCACCACCGAACCCTCGGCGAGGTGCTCGTCGAACGGCACCACCTTCACGGCCCGGCACCGGAGCAGGAAGTGATTGGTCAGTTCCGTCATGTCGATCGTGCTCGAGCCGGGCCGGGCGGCGCTGATCACGACGACCGTCCGCGAGACCAGGTGCCCGTAACCGTGGTGCTGCAACCAGTCCAGCGTGGCGGCGGCACTGCGGGCGCCGTCTATTGCCGGCGAGCTCACCAGCACCAGGGAGTTGGCGAGTTGCAGAACACCGTTCATCGCCGAATGCATGATGCCGGTGCCGCAGTCGGTGAGGATGATGTTGTAGTACACCTGCAGGATGTCGATCACCCGCCGGTAGTCGTCCTCGCTGAACGCCTCGGAGATCGCCGGGTCCTGTTCGCTCGCGAGCACCTCGAGACGGCTCGGCGCCTGCGACGTGTGGGCCCGTACATCCGAGTAACGCCGGATGGTCGACTCCGCCGCGATGAGATCGCGGACGGTCGAATGCGTCTGCAGCGGCACGCGTTGCGCGAGTGTCCCGAAGTCGGGGTTGGCGTCGACGGCGATCACACAGTCGCCGCGCAGTGACGCGAACGTCGATCCCAGCCCGATCGTGGTCGTCGTCTTGCCGACGCCGCCCTTCAAGGACAGGAATGCAATTCGATAGTCCCCCTGGATCGGCTGCCGGATGCGGTCGAGCAGTGCCGCTTCGCGCGCCTCACCTGCCGACTCCCCCGGATTCACCGATCCGCCTGTGAGCCGGTGCAGTCCGCGCCGCCACCCTCGGCTCGGCGCCTTGCGTGCCCGTTCGAGGAGAGCATCCGCCACCAGATCCTGACTGGTCACCTGATGCCGGCTCGGCTCCGGGGCGGGACCGTCCCAGGATTGCTGCCCCCACGGATCTGCCGCGGTGTCGCCCACCGGGGCGCCGCCACCATCGTTCAGCCAGGACGGCTGCGGTCGAGTCAAGTCTTCGCGGTCCACTACTTCCCCCGGGATAGTGCAGAAATAACTGCAGATTCGTGGCGCGACGCTACCAAACCGAGTCAGGCCCGGGGATGCGCCTGATCGTGCACCGCGCGGAGCCTCGCGACGGACACGTGCGTGTAGAGCTGGGTGGTCGCGAGGCTCGCGTGCCCGAGGAGTTCCTGCACGACGCGCAGGTCCGCTCCGCCTTCGAGGAGGTGTGTCGCGGCCGTGTGGCGCAGGCCGTGCGGGCTCAGGTTCGGTGCGCCGGGGACCGCGGACAGGACCTCGTGGACGACGCTGCGCGCCTGCCGCTGGTCCAGACGCTTCCCTCGTTTGCCCAGGAGTAGCGCCTGCCCGGAACTGTCCGTCGCGACAGCGGGCCTGCCGACGTGCAACCAGAGGTCCACGGCGTCCGCGGCCGGTTTCCCATACGGCACGGAGCGCTCCTTGTCTCCCTTGCCGATCACACGCAGCAGCCACCGCTCGCGATCCACCGAACCGAGGTCGAGGCCGCACAGTTCCCCCACCCGTATTCCCGTCGCGTAGAGCAGTTCCACGATGAGACGGTCGCGCAGGGCGATCGGATCGTTCTGCTGCGCGCCCGATTCGGCGGCATCCATCACATCGGCCGCCTGCGACTGCCGCAGCACCGGGGGCAGCGTGCGGTGGGCCTTCGCGGCACCCAGCCGGGCGCCTGGATCGGTGGCGATACGCCGGGTCCGCAGCAGCCAGGCTGTGAAGTTGCGCACCGACGACGTCCGCCGGGCGAGGGTCGTCCGGGCGATGCCGGCCGCGGACTGGCCCGCGAGCCACGACCGCAGTACCTGGATGTCGAGCTCGCCGAGGTGTGCCTCCGGTGACGTCGACAACCAGTGCTGCAGCAGCGACTTCGCGTCCGCGACGTACGCCTTCACGGTGTGCTGCGATCGGCCGCGTTCGAGCCCGAGATGCCGCGCGTACTCCTCGAGTACCAGCTCCAACGGTGCCGGCAGGTCGCTGCTCATAAAGGCAACAGTCGACTCGGGCGGGAGATAAATCAAGCAGCCGCGCCGCTAGAGTTCTTTTGTGCCGCGAACGATCTCCATCCCGATGTTGTGTGTCCTGGCGTTACTGTCCGCGATCGCTCCCCTGGCCACCGACATGTATCTCCCCGGTCTCCCCCTGATGACGGAGAGCCTGAACACGTCCGCGCCGAGCGTGCAGCTGACGTTGACCACATTCATGGCCGGGCTCGGCATCGGTCAGCTCGTCGTGGGACCGCTGTCGGACGGCCTCGGGCGCCGGCGCCTGCTGATCGGCGCCACCGTCGTCACGACCCTCGCCGCGATGGCGTGCGCTCTCGCACCAACCGTCGAAACCCTCATCGCTGCACGCCTTTTCCAGGGTCTGAGCGGTGGCGCGGCGATCGTGCTCGCACGCGCCTGCATTGCCGACCGGGCCCGCGGAGACAGCGCTGCCCGGCTCTTCAGCATCATGATGATCATCGGCGGGGTCGCGCCGGTCGTCGCGCCGCTGATGGGCGGCGCCCTGCTCGGGCCGGTCGGCTGGCGAGGGATCTTCTGGGTTCTCACCGCCGCCGGTGTGGTGATGTTCGCGGGGGTGCTGATCCTGGTCCCGGAGACGCTTCCCGTGGAGAACCGGCACGGCGGCGGGCTCACTGCACTGGTCCGGAACCTGCGCTACGTCGTCGGCAACCGTGTCTATCTGGGTTACGCGTTCACGTTCATGTTCGGGTTCGTCGCGCTCTTCTCGTACATCTCCGCGTCCCCGTTCGTCGTGCAGAACGTCCTCGGGCTCAGCCCGGGGCAGTTCTCCATGGTGTTCGCGGTGAACGCGGCGGGCATGGTGGGCGCCGCGATCGTCAACACGCGGCTCGTGGGCACATTCCATGCGCGGCAGCTGCTGGGTTTCGGGGTCACGCTGCTCCTGGCAGCGGGCGTCGTGCTGCTGCTCGCCGCGACGCTGATCGATTCGCCGCCCTGGTGGGCGATCCTGATTCCGCTGTTCGTCTCGGTGTCGAGCATCGGTTTCGTGATGGGCAACGCGACGGCGCTGGCTCAGGGCGAGGTGACCAGGGCGTCCGGCACCGGGTCTGCGCTCCTCGGTGCCGGCCAGTTCGGCCTCGCCGCGGTGGTCTCGCCGCTCGTCGGCATCGCCGGCCCCGACACCGCGGTTCCGATGGCCGTCGCGATCCCGTCGGCGGGCGCCGTGGCGATGCTGTCACTGCTGGTGCTGACGCGGCGGACGCACATCTCGTAGCGCGTCCGCCGCAGTGAGTCAGCGCGAGGCACCTTCGCTCGCGGCGAGCTCGGACTTCCACACCCGGAAGCCCTCCTCGGTGCGACCGCGACGCCAGTAACCGGAGATCGACGCGGCCGACGCGGGAACGCCCCGTTCCTTGCGCACGTAGGAGCGCAGGTTGTGCATGACGGCCTGCGCCTCACCGTGAATGAACACCTGCGCCGTTCCGGGCAGCCATGCGGTGTCGCGCACTGCCGCGACGAGGGGTGCGTTGTCCCCCGACGCCTCTTCCCCGATCCGGTCCGACGTGTCGCCGCGGTGGATCCACGTGACGTCGACGCCCGCGGGCGAGTCGAAGGCGATTTCGTCCTCGGGGCCGGCGACCTCGATGATCACCCGTCCGACCGCCGACGGGTCCAGCTTCTCGACGGACGCCGAGATGGCGGGGATTGCGGTCTCGTCGCCCGCGAGCAGGTACCAGTCGGCTGCCGGGTCCGGCGCGAACGCGCCTCCGGGGCCGCGCAGCCGGAGGACGTCGCCGGCCGCCGCGGACGCCGCCCACGGCCCGGCGACACCGGCGTCGCCGTGCACCACGAAGTCGATGGCGATCTCACGCTTCACCGGATCCACCGACCGGATCGTGTACGTGCGTAGGGCGGGCTCTTCGGGACTTCCGAATTCGAGTTTCGCGTACGCATCGGTGAAGGCATTGGGAACGAAGCTGTCGAATCCCGGGTCGCCGAGGAATACCCGCACCATGTGCGGGGTCAGCCATTCGGTCCGGAGCACGGTCAGCGTCGCAGTCGGCTTTGCCACAGGCATCTCTCCAATGAACTCAAGTTGGTTAGTGTTACCTAACTACGGTACAGGAGTGACTGCCGACGGCAGTCAGAGCGGAATCAGGTGGTGCTTCTGCTCGCCGCGGGCGGAGCGCTTGGCGTTTGTCGCGGAGCAACGTCAGCGCCCGCCGGATCTCGAGCCGGGTGGCGGACGGTTCGATCACCGCGTCGATGTAGCCGCGCTCGGCGGCCGAATACGGTGTCGCGACGTTCTCGTTGTAGGCGTCGACGAGTTGCTGCCCCATCGCGTCCTGTTCCACGCCTGGCGGCTTCGAGCTCGCGGTGGCAGAGGAGACTGATCGCCGCCTCGGCGCCCATGACCGCGATGCGTGCGGTCGGTGTGTCGATGACGAACGCGAGGGGAATCTCGTAGGCGTTGCAGATCCGCACGAAGCGGGCCGCATTGTCTGCGCCGACCTGATCCAGTGCCCCACTGAGGAATTGCGGCTGGTTGGCCACGACTCCGACGGATCGCCCGTCCACCCGGGAGAATCCGGTGATCACGTTCGGTGCCGTCTGCGCGGCGAGTTCGTGAAAGTCACCGTCGTCGCAAATGTTCAGCAGCAGGTCGTGCATGTCGTAGGCGGCGTTGTCGGCGTCCGGCATGAACTCGTTCAACGCCAGATCGTTGTCGGTGATCTCGGGTTCGAGGCCCGGGTTCACGATCGGCGCTTCTTCGTGCCTGCTGGCCGGGAGGAAGCCGAGATACTCCCGCACCCACGCGAACGCCGCCTCTTCGCTCGGCGCGACGTGGTGGACGTTCCCTCCTCGAGACGCACCCTCGAGTGGACTGCACTCGCGGCGCGCCGGTAGTTGCCTCACCGGAGACCGTACGTGCACCGACCCGGCGCTGCATCGGTGAACCGACTGGAGGCGCTGTGAGGAGGTAGTAGCTCCGCTACGAGCCGGAAGCGATCAACAGGCTCAACACCTGCGCGACGAAGTTCCGCCACAAGTCCTCGGCTGACCCCATATCTCACTCCTTCGTGTGGTTGTGAGGTGCGTTCTACGAAAGTTTCTACCCCAACATGTCGTCGATGGGTCGCTTCGACTCGCACTTCGGACTTCCGAGCACGATGAAGTGCGCGCCGGGCGGACTCTCGATGGGATCGGCCTCAGGTGTCACCTCTGCCGTGACCATCCGGTGTCGTCTGATCCGACGAAGCCCTCCATCTCCAATAACGGCAGCACGGCCCGAACCTGCTCCACCGCGACGCCGGACAGTTCGGACAACTCCCGGACCCCACGCGGCCCGACCGCAGGCAACGCCTCGTACACCAGCAGGGCAGCACCGGACAGCGCATCGAGATCGCGGACCACGTCGAGGCCTTCCCGCAGCCCGATCGGCCCGGCTTCCTCCACCACGTCACCGGCATTCGCGACCAACCGCGCCTCCCCTTCCCGAATCATCCGATTGCATCCCATCGACGACGCCGACGTCACCGGCCCCGGTACCGCCATCACCGGACGCCCCAGTTTGCGGGCCCAACTCGCCGTGTTCCGCGCGCCACTGCGCCACCCCGCCTCCACCACGACCAGCCCGTCGGACAGGCTCGCCACCAAACGATTCCTCGCCAGAAACCGATGCTTCGCCGGTGTCGTGCCCGGCGCGTACTCACTGATCACCGCACCGTTCTGCGCGATCTGCCGCAGCATGCGCGCATGCCCCGCCGGGTACGCACGATCCACACCACACGCCAGCACCGCGACCGTCAGCCCCCCGACACCCAACGCCGCACGATGCGCGGCACCATCGACCCCGAACGCCGCACCCGACACGATCGTCCACCCGTCGGCGGCGAGATCACCGGAAATCTCCGCAGTCACGTGCTCGCCGTATCCACTCGCCGCCCGCGTCCCCACGATCGAGATCGCCCGATCGGTCAATTCGGCCACCGGCCGCGAACCGAGCACCCACAACGCCAACGGCGGGCCCTCGTCCCGCGACCGGGACAGATTCCCGAAACCGAGAAACCGCCACTGCGGCCACTCGTCGTCGTCCGGCGTCACGAGCCGGCCACCCATCCCCGCCACCAGTTCGAGATCGTGTGCGGCGGTATCCACATGTGCCCGGGCAATCGTGCGCTCCCCCAGCATCTCCGACAGGTCCCGCTCCCGCACGGCACGCGCAGCCTCCTCCGGACCCACCTCCTCCACGAGCCGCGACAGCGCCGGGCACGGCCCCTGAACCACCTTCGACAGATACGCCCACGCCAACCGCCGCGGATCCTGAACCCCACTCGGATCGCTTGCACCACTCCGACTTTCCACCGTCACTGAAAGCTCCGATCACGAAATCCCAACGCGGTGACCACCTGCTCCGGGCCCGGCATGTCGAGCCCCGCCAGATCGCCCACCGTCCAGGCCACACGCAACGCCCGATCGGCGCCTCGGGCCGTGATCAGTCCCTTCCGCAGCGCTCGCTCCACCGGCGCCAGCGCGGGCCGCGCCAACCGGAACTTCTGCCGCAGGGCCGGTCCGGGCACCTCCGCGTTGGTGCGCCACCCGTAGTCGCTCCACCGCTCGCCGGCGGCGGCCCGCGCCTCGGCCACCCGCTGCCGGACGTCCTCGGTGCTCTCACCGACCTCGTCGATGAACGCCCCGGTCGCGACGGCCTGCATCCGCACCCGCAGATCCACCCGATCCATCAACGGTCCCGACAGCTTCCCGAGGTAGCGTCGCCGGGCGGTCGGCGCGCACACGCAGTCGGCCTCCCGCGCGGGCGCGCACGGGCAGGGATTGGCCGCGAGGATCAGCTGGAAGCGCGCCGGATAGCGGGCGACCCCGTCCCGGCGCGCGATACGCACCTCCCCGTCCTCGAGCGGGGTCCGCAGGGCTTCGAGGACCTTGGTTCCGATCTCGGCGCACTCGTCGAGAAACAGCACCCCACGGTGGGCGCGACTGACGGCGCCGGGCTTCGCGACACCGCTTCCGCCGCCGACGAGCGCGCTCACGGACGCGGTGTGGTGCGGTGCGATGAACGGCGGCACGTCGATGAGGGGACGCTCGGGCGGCAGGAGCCCGGCCACGGAGTGGATGGCAGTCACCTCGAGCGATTCACTCTCGGTCAGCGGGGGCAGAACGCCGGGAAGTCGTTGCGCCAGCATCGTCTTCCCCACGCCGGGTGGGCCGGTGAGCATCAGGTGGTGCGCTCCCGCCGCCGCCACCTCGATGGCCCAGCGCGCCTCGGCCTGACCCACCACCTCACTCAGATCGGCGCGCACCGGTTGCGCGACCCACTGGGCCGGCTCCGGGTACTCGAGATCGCGCTCCTCCCGCAGCCACGCGATCGCCGCCCTCAGATCGTGCGCGCCGAGCACCTCGACACCACCGACGAGTCCCGCCTCGGGCAGCGACTGCACCGGGACCACCACCGTCGCCCACCCCGCATTCTTCGCCGCGAGCACCGCGGGCAGGATCCCGCGCACCGACCGGAGCCGCCCGTCCAGCGCCAGTTCTCCGAGCAGAACGGTCTCGCGCAGCCGCTGCCGCTTCACCTGCTTGGCCGCGTCCAGCACGGCAGCGACGAGCGCGAGATCGTAGACCGACCCGACCTTCGGCAGCGTCGCCGGCGACAACGCGAGGATCACCTTCGAATCCGGCCACTCCTCGCCCGAATTCGCCACGGCAGCCCTGATCCGGTCCCGAGCCTCCTGCAGCGCAGTGTCCGGCAGCCCGACCAGATGCACCGCGGGTAGCCCGCGGCCGATATCGGCCTCGATCTCGACCAGTTGACCGTCGACCCCGGTCACCGCCACCGAATGTGCTCGCCCCAGTGCCATCAGAACGCATCCCGGACGTGTTCGATCTGGGGCTGCGGACCGTGCCCGATCATGATCGCGACCACGTCGAACCGCACCCGCGACCAGTGCCGGCCCGAGTCCCGCAGCCACTCCACGGCCAACAGGCGGATCCTGCGCTGTTTCGAGAACGTCACCGCTTCGGCCGGGCTGCCGTATCCCAGGCCGCGCCGTGTCTTCACCTCCACGAACACGAGCCAGTCTCCCTCTGCTGCAATGAGATCGACTTCCCCGTATCGGGATCGCCAGTTTCGGTCGACGATCTCCATGCCCGCCTCGGTGAGATACCGGGCGGCCAGATCCTCCCCATGTGCTCCAAGCGCGAGATTGTGCGCCACAGCAGCCTCCACCCCGTCCCCCGGCGGCCCACCGATGCGAACCGCGCCTCTCGCACCACCGTGCCCGACCCGATTCCGGGAAGAGGCACTCGAACTGGGCGAACGAACTGGGCTGTGCATGAAGTGCACGTTGTGGACAACTCGGCACTCCGCGGCCCGCGATCACCCCATAGGCCCAGGCCAGGGCTGTCAAGCCTGAAATCGGACAGTCAGCCGAGCGCAGGCATCCATCGGCGCGCGAGAGCCGCCACCCAGTCGGCGGCCTCACCGGGATCCCCGGGTGGCGACTCGACGAGGACGAGTTCGTCGACTCCCGCATCGACCAGCGACTCGACGTCGGAGGGGTCCACCTCCCGGAGGGCGACGGCGAGGCGCAACTCCTCGGCGTCGCGCCCCGCGTCCCGGCACAGTGCGTGGATCGTCCGGATCCGTTCGGTGACGGCGTCGACGCCGTCCAGGTTGAACCCGTACCAGCCGTCGCCCCACGCCGCGACCCGGCGGAGCGCGGCGTCGCTGTTGCCCCCGAGCACGACCGGAATCCGGCGATCGCGCACGGGTTTCGGATTGACCCGCACCGAGTCGACACGGACGAACTCACCCTCGAACGTCGCGACGTCGTCACGCCACAGCGAGCGCATCGCCGCGACGTACTCGGCCGCCCGCGCGCCACGGCCTTCGAACGGAATGCCGAGCGCAGCGAATTCTTCCCTGGACCAGCCGATCCCCACGCCGAGCGTCAGCCGGCCACCACTCATCAGATCCAACGTGGCCGCCTGCTTGGCCATGAGGACGGGATTGTGTTCGGGCAGCAGCAGCACACCGGTGGCGACGCCGATAGTGTGGGTGGCAGCGGCGGCGAAGCTCAGCCCGATCATCGGGTCGAGCCAATCCGCGACGGCGGGGACCGCGATCCGGCCGTCGTCCGCGTACGGATACCGCGACTCCGACCGGTCCACCATCACGACGTGCTCGCCGGCCCACAGCGTGGCGAATCCGCTGTTCTCGGCGGCAACCGCGACCGAGTCGATCACCGCGCGACGAGCGCCGGTGCCGATCCCGAGTGCGTGCAACCCGAGGCGCATCGGCTGATCGTCTCACAGTTGCCCGGCCCACGTGACTCGCTTCCGGCACGCTCCTATCCGCGGACGTCGAGGCTGCGGGCGTAGTGCTCCTTGAACACCTCGAGATGCGTCCAGGTCTCCAGGGCCCTCACTCCGTCGATCGTCCGGATGTGCTCGGCGAGAGAGTAGAGGTCACCCGACGAATCGGCGGCGACCGTTCCGATCAGGTCGAATCGGCCGAGTGTGCGCGCCAGGAACTCGATACCCGGCAGAGCCTCGATCTGCGCGCACGCCTCCCGGTCCCGCGATCCGAGGCTGACGCCGATGCCCATGGCGAGTGTTCTGCCGCCGCCGCGGCGCTTCACGACGGCTCCGACGCGCAACGCGGTGCTGTCGATCAGATGGTTCACTCGATTCCGCGCCGCACTGGGCGAGAGCCCGGTGCGTTCGGCCAGTTCCAGAAACGGCATCCGCCCGTTCCTTTCCAGCAACTCGATGAGCGCGACGTCTTTCGCGTCCAGTCGAACATCGGCGCGCAATGCGCTCTTGGGCATGAAGATTCCCTTGATGACATCGGCGTAGAACAGCGTGTTGACGGTGCGGACACCGGGTTCCGCACGGATCGCGGCGATGGCGTCGTAGAGGTCCTGCTGGCTGGGGACGCGCAGCTCGGCGATGATGTTGTACTGCCCGCTCACCGCGGAAATGTAGACGGCCGCCTCCGACGCGCAGAGCGCCTCGGCCACGGGACCCACCGGACCCGACACGGCGACGGACACGTGAGCCATCGCCTTGAGGCCCAGCAACTCGGGATGGGCGACGGCAACGACGCTCACCGTGCCGGTGTCGAGCAGCGTCTGCACGCGCGTGGACACCGCGGCACGGGGTGCGCCCACGGTCGCGGCGAGCTCCCGATAAGTCGCACGACCATTCGACTGCAACGCCGCGATGAGCTTGGAATCCAGTTCGACACTCATGATGCCCCGAGATTGCTCGATTTCTTTCTGCACTCCCGACAGAGAAGAAGAATCGCACACATTGCCAGATTCTGCGAATCGGTGCGAATCTGCTCGAAAAGCTGAACACATTTGTCGTGTACCGCTTGGTCCGGAATTTTGATGTATTGCGCAGCCGCTGGTCAGGGCGTAATTTTCCCTCCCAGCCGAACGTGACCCACACCACCATCGTGAAGGATCCCCATGCGCACGCTGTTTCACCACGAGGCGTCCCCCCTCGACGCCACCGCCACCGTCTTCACCGGTGGCACGCTCCGCACCGTGGACGCAGACACCGAGGGCGCCGAGGCCTTCCTCGTCTTCGGTAACCGGTTCGCCGCCGTCGGCACCGTTGCGGAATGCCGTGAGGAAGCGCGGAGGATCGGCAACCGGACCACGGACGTCATCGATCTCGCCGGGGCGACCGTCGTGCCCGGGTTCGTCGATCCGCACGCTCACCCCCTGATGTACGGCCAGATGCTCAGCTGGGTGGACTGCGGCCCCGGGAAGGCGCGCACCATCCCCGAGATCGTCGCTCTGCTGCAGGAAGCGGCCCGGAACCAGCCTTCCGGGATCCCGGTGCGCGGGTACGGCTACGAGCACCGCAACCTCGTCGAGGGCCGTCATCCCACGAAGGAAGAACTCGATCAGGTCGGTACCGACCGCGAGGTGTACCTGATGAACGCGAGCGGCCACGGCGGCGTCGTCAACACATTCACCCTCGAATTCCACGGCGTCACCCGCGACACCCCGAATCCGCGCGGCGGCGAGTTCTTCCGCGACGCGGACGGTGAACTGACCGGCGAACTGTCCGACGCCGCCTGCAACATCCTCACCGGTGTGAACGGCGTCAAGGTCGGTCACCACGGCCCGAACTTCCACCTCGAGGACGAACCGGAGGAACATCTGCGGCAGCTCTCCGTGGCGCAGGAGAAGTTCCTCGAGGGCGGCGTCACCACGATCGGCGACTGCCAGGTGACGCGGCGCGAGTTCGACATGTACCTGCGCCTGGCGGAGCAGGGCCGGCTCGAGACCCGGGTAAGCATGTACCTGCTCAGCCACTTGCTCGATCACGCGCTCGACACTGGATTGCACGGCGCGTTCGGCAACTCACGTCTCGCGTTCGGCGGGATCAAGTTCTACGCCGACGGCACTCTCGGCGGCTGGACCGCGTATTTCCCGGACGGGTACGTGGGCGACCCGTGCCGGACCGGACAGCTCTATCACGAGCCCACCGACTATGCGGCGCTGATCGCGAAGGCGCACGCCGTCGGCCTGCAGACTGCGACACACGCGCAGTCGCCGACCGCGATCGACATGGTCCTCGACGCGATCGACGCCGCGCAGAAGGCGCATCCCGACGCCGACGCCCGTCACCGCATCGAGCACTGCGGGTTGCCGACCCCCGAGCAGATCACTCGGATGCACTCACTCGGGGTGTACCCCGTCAACCAGCCGCAGCACTACTACAACTGGGGCGAGGGCGTCACCGCGGCCATCGGCACCCCGGGTGAGCGGTTCAATCCCCTGGGCGAATTCGTCGAAGCCGACGTGCCGGTCACGATCAGTTCCGACGCGCCGGTCGCCGAGCCGAAGCCTCTCGAGGCCATCCAGGCCGCGGTCACCCGCATCACCCGGCAGGGACATCAACTCGGCTCGAACGCGTTGCGACTGACAGCAGCCCAGGCCCTCACCGCGCACACGCTGAACGGGGCCCGCGCGCTCGGGCGCGAATCCGAACTCGGCAGCATCTCCCCCGGCAAGCGCGCCGATTTCGTGGTCCTCGGCGCCGACCCTCTCACCGTCGACCCGAACACCATCGCCGAAATCGAGGTCCGTGAAACCTGGATCGACGGCGAATTGGCGCATTCCACTCGCAGCGACCTATTCTCGACCACCGCAACCACCGAGGATCAGTCATGAGCCACGACACTCAGATCGCGAAGGCCCGCAAGGCGGGTTTCGCGGCCTTCGTCGGCACCACCATCGAGTGGTACGACTTCTACGTGTACGCCACGGCGGCGGCCCTGGTGTTCGGGGAGATCTTCTTCCCGTCCGACACCGACCGCCTGACGGGCATCGCCGCCGCGTTCGCCACCTACGCGGTGGGCTTCTTCGCCCGCCCACTCGGTGGCATCGTCTTCGGACACGTCGGCGACCGGATCGGCAGGCGGACGGCACTCGTCGTGACGCTCACCCTGATGGGCGCGGGCACGTTCCTGATCGGTGCGCTGCCGACGTACGCGCAGATCGGATTCTGGGCGCCGCTGCTGCTGGTCATTCTGCGGTTCGTGCAGGGCTTCGCGGTGGGCGGCGAGTGGGGCGGGGCCGTGCTGATGGCCGTCGAACACGCGCCCGAGGACAAGAAGACCTTCTACGGCGGATTCGCACAGTTGGGTAACCCCGCGGGCGCGCTGCTCGCCACCGGGTTCTTCAGCGTCCTCTCGACCTTCAGCGACGACGCCCTGCGGGACTGGGCGTGGCGCCTGCCGTTCCTGTGCTCGGCGCTGCTGATCGGCGTGGGGCTGCTGGTGCGTCTGAAGGTGGAGGAATCCCCCGTCTTCGAATCCGAGGTGCAGACGGCAACCGTCCCCGAGGCGCTGCCACTGAAGTACGCCATCGTCACGAACTGGCGCCCGATTCTGCTCGGCATGGGCATCCTGCCCGTCGCGGTGGGTGGCTACTACCTGGTGACGACGTTCATCACGGCCTACGCCACCGACCCGGACGTCGGACTGTCCGAGACACTCGTCCTCAACGCGCTCAGCGTCGCCGCCGTGGTGGAGTTGATCGCCACCCTCGCAGTGGCGTGGCTCGGTGACAAGGTCGGCCGGATCCGCGTGGTGATATACGGACTGCTGGCCGTCGCGGTGCTCGCGGCACCGCAGTTCCTGGTCCTGACATCCGGCTCGGTGGTCCTGATCTTCCTGACCTTCGCCGTCATGCGACTCGTCCTGGCCGCGACATACGGTCCGATCGCCGCAGTGTTGTCGCAGATGTTCCGGCCGCAGGCCCGGTACACCAGCATCTCCCTCGCCTACCAGGGGGCGGGTGCACTCTTCGGTGGGCTGTCGCCGTTGGTCTCGACCCTCATGTACCAGGCCACCGGCAGCGTGTGGCCGGTGATCGGGCTCCTGATCGGAATGTGCGCGGTCAGCATCCTCTGCCTGCTCGCGGCACCACAGCACGTCGATCACGTGGACGGCGAGTCCGTGAGCGACCTCGGCGCCGCCCGGACGCCGGCCTCGAACTGAACACCCCGTGACTCGGAGGGGCCGGTGCAGCATGGGCAGCACCGGCCCCTTCTCCTGTCAGGTGGGCTCGCCGTCCGAATCTGCCGGAGAGACGGCGACGGTCGTCGAGGTGAGTCCGGCGTCGTCGAGGGCGCGCTCGGTGAGCGCACGACCCAGTTCGATCATCTCGGCGGCGCGATGGAAATCGAGACTGCGGCAGGCGTTCCGAGGCACGCGAACCTGCACGTCCGGCGGGTACGCGGCGAGCTGGTATCGAGCCAGCGTCGCCTGCATCACGTCGAGCGAGCGGTTCATCACCGCGAACCGGCTGAACTTCGGGACAGCCACCGCATCGTCCTCGACCACCGTCTGACCGTCGATCGCCTGGCCGTCCGGCTCGTCCGACGGATCCGGATCGGTCTGCGCGGCGCCGAACCGTCCGACGACCGACCGCACGATGTCCAGGTCGCGCAGCTGCGCAGCGCTCCGGCGGAAACGTGTCATCCACTCGTCCACGGGCCGCGAGTCCGCGCTGACGTTCTCCGGTGCCAGAGAGCGACCGTCCCGATCCTCGGCGCCCAGGCTGATCCCGACGGTCAGGTCGGCGCTCACCGAGACGAGCGGGGCCATCGGCAGCGGGTCGAGCACCCCGCCGTCGGCGAGGACGCGGCCGTTGAGTACATACGGCGTGATGACGCCGGGAATCGCGATCGACGCACGGATGGCCGCGTCGACGGGTCCTCGCTGGAACCACACCGACCGGCCTGCAGCGAGATCCGTGGCCACCGCCGTATACGGAATGGGAAGGTCTTCGATGCGGATCTCGCCGAGAATCTCCCTGACCCGTTGCAGGATCTTCTCGGCATGGATGGCACCGGGCGCGGACACGGACAGATCGAGAAGCCGCACGACGTCGAGCTGGGTCAGGCTGATCGCCCACCGGGTGAAATCGTCGAGCTTTCCCGCGGCGTGGAGGCCACCCACGAGGGCACCCATCGACGAGCCCGCGACACCGACGATCTCGAATCCGCGCTCCTCGAGTACCTGGATCGCCCCGATGTGGGCGTACCCTCGTGCGCCGCCGCTACCCAGAGCCAGCGCGACGCGCCTCCGTCCGGTCATCGAACGATCCTACGCGGACGAGGACGTCGCCCGTCAGGACAGACCGTTGTCCGGGAGCCGCAGGTCCGGCTTGTCGAGCTCCTCGATGTTCACGTCCTTGAACGTGATGACGCGGACATACTTCACGAAGCGCGCGGGACGGTACATGTCCCACACCCATGCATCGGACATACGCAGTTCGAAGTAGATCTCCCCGTCCGCGTTGTGCGGCAGCAACTCCACCGAGTTGGCCAGATAGAACCGGCGCTCGGTCTCCACGACATAGGAGAACTGACCGACGATGTCCCGATACTCGCGGTAGAGCGACAGCTCCATCTCGGTTTCGTACTTCTCGAGATCCTCGGCACTCATCGGTCTCGGAGTCCTCCTGCTCTGGTGTGAATTGTCATCATCTCGCACTTCCGGAACTGTTATCCACCCGGTGTATCAACGCCGCGACGTTCGACCACGAGCGGCGGTGCTCCGGGCACGGGCCCAGCTCCTCGAGTGCCGCAAGGTGCGCGGGCGTGTTGTAGCCCTTGTGGATCGCGAAACCGTAACCGGGATGTGCCTCGTCCATCGCGACCATCACCCGGTCACGAGACACCTTGGCCAGCACACTCGCCGCCGCGATGCATGCCGCCGCGGCGTCGCCGCCGATCACCGGCAGCGACGGGGCCGGGAGCCCCGGGACGCGGAAGCCGTCTGTGAGAACGTAACCCGGGGTGGTCGAGAGGCCGGCGACGGCACGTCGCATGCCCTCGATGTTGGCCACGTGGACACCCATGCGGTCGACTTCCTCGGCCGGGAAAGACACGACGCTCCACGCCACTGCCAGCCGGGTGATGGCCGGGAACAGCTCTTCACGCGTGCGTTCGGTGAGTTTCTTCGAATCGTCGAGGCGCGCCAGTGCCGGATACGGCTTCGGTGCGAGCACGCAGGCCGCCACGACGAGCGGGCCTGCACACGCACCCCGGCCCGCCTCGTCGACACCGGCCACCGGCCCGAGGCCGCTCCGGACCAGGGCCGACTCCATCGTCCGCAGACCGGACGACCTGCGAATGACGATGCGTGGAGGCCAGGAAGTCACTTGCCCTGGATATCGGGTGAGCTGATCGTGCCCATCCGCGCCGGCGGCAACGCGATGAAGACCGCCTTACCGATCACGTTGTCGAGCGGGATGGTGCCTTGCATGTCGTCGCCCACGTGGTACCGCGAGTCCGCGGAGTTGCTGCGGTTGTCGCCCATCACCCACAGGTGGCCGTCCGGGACGGTGACCGGACCGAAGCAGCGTGCCGACTTCAACGCGGTGTCGCAGGCCTGCGAGCCGGGGACGAACGGGAAGTCCATGACGACGTAGGGCTCGTCGAGCGGTGTGCCGTCGACCAGGATGCGGCCCTGGTCGTCGCAGCATTCGACGGTCTGACCGCCGGTGGCGATCACCCGCTTGACGAGGTCGTTCTCGTCCGGGGGGACGAGTCCGACGAGGGAACCGAGTTCCTGCGCACCGCGGATCACCACGTTGGAGGACCGGGTGGAGACGAAATCCTGCGACCACGAATCGGGGCCTCGGAACACGATGACGTCACCCGGTTGCGGTTCACCGAAGCGGTAACCGATCTTCTCGACCACGATGCGGTCGCCGGTGCAGCCCGCGCACCCGTGCAGCGTCGGTTCCATCGATTCGGACGGAATGAGATACACCCGGGCGACGAACGTCTGCAACAGGAAACTCAGAACGAGCGCGACCAGAATCAGGATCGGCAACTCGCGGAAGAAGGAGCGGGGCTTCTTCTCGGGCTCCGCCGTACCGCCGTTCACGGCGGAGGTGGCGGCCGAATCGCCGGTGGTCTCGGATTCCGACGACAATGCCCGCTCCTTCGAAGAATCTGTCACGAAGTCAGATTAGCCCGGCACTGCGAGTACGCAGTGCCGGGCTCATCGGAAAGGTCAGCGCTTTTCCTTGATCTTGGCGGCCTTGCCACGCAGATCGCGGAGGTAGTACAGCTTGGCGCGCCGGACGTCACCGCGGGTGACGACCTCGATCTGCGCCAGGTTCGGGCTGTGGACCGGGAAGGTGCGCTCGACGCCGACACCGAAGGAGACCTTGCGGACGGTGAAGGTCTCGCGGACGCCGCCGCCCTGACGGCGGATCACGACGCCCTTGAAGACCTGCACGCGCTCCTTCGAGCCTTCGATGACCTTGACGTGCACGTTGAGGGTGTCGCCGGGACGGAACTCGGGAATGTCGTCGCGGAGGGACTTCTTGTCCAGGAAATCGAGAGTGTTCATCGGTGTTCCATCCTTGCGTTTTCGCAGGAGCAGAGGAACCGAGCGGCACCCGGACGTTCGGAGAACACCGGTGCTCGTCTGGTTCGTGCCCAGATCAAGTATTGCTGCCTGGTCCAGGCAACCCGTCCATTGTGCCAGACGCCACCGGGTGAAGAGAAATCGGCGGTGGCGCCGCATGCACCACATGGTCGAGTTCCACCTCCGCCGCCACCCTGGCATGCTCCGCGGCTTCCTTCACGTGCTCCGCGCTGGGCGTCCCCGCGATGAAGTCCTGCACGAAGATCTTGGCCCGGATGACCGGCCGACGCCATTTTCGCTCCCGTTCGAGTGCGCGGAGCATCCGCTTCGGCTTGGAGGTGTACCGCCACCGCGCCCACGGCGCGCTCGGCCGGCTCAATCGGAGCGCCCCGATCAGCAGGATCGGGAAGATGAACAGGCCGAGCAGACCGGTCCAGATCTTCCCCTTCAGCAGCACCACCGCCGCGATGAGCAGGTTGATGACGGACGACACCCCGATCGCGACCCGCACCCACGGATCGGGCGAATCCCGGAAGTCGGTGACGTTGATCAGTTCGAGCGGCCGGAGTCCGAGGAGCAGCAGACCCGTCACCGCGATCGCCACGAACACGGCATCGACCGACGTCCGGCCCTCATCCGCCCAGTACACGTCCTGCAGGTAGAAGATCAGCGCGAATTCGTCCAGCACCAGCGCGGCGCCGATCCCGAAGAACGTGGCGAGGACGGCGCCGGTGGTCTGGGTGCCGTCCTCGTACACGGCGATGAGGGAAACTCCCGACACGAGCATCGTGACGACGCCGAACACCACGTGGTGGACGTGGTGCCCGCCGGGTTTCACATTGCCCGGCCACCACGACACCTCGGCGCGGATCATCCGCACGCTCAACCGGATGAACAGGAAAGCCGCGAGAAACCCGAGCAGGAAAAAGAGCAGAGGCAGCCGCCCGTGCCCGACGATTTCCCGATCCAGCCATTCGTACATCGGCATCCACTATCCCAGTAAAGAACTGGTCACTCCATCGAAAAGTGGTGGCTCGTGTCGGGATGGTGACCTGTTTACTTTCCGAATCCCGCCTTCCGCAGCGCGTCGGCCATCGAACCGCCGGGCGCCGTGCGGGAGTCACGCCCGCGATCGCGTCCACCCTGCTGCTGCGGCTTGCCGCCGCGCCGATCCTGCGGCTGCCCGCCACCGCGTCGGTCCGGCCGCTGCCCGCCGCCGCGGGGACCGTCGTTCTTGCGGCCGGCCCCGACCTCGTCGTCGAGCCGCAGCGTCAGCCCGATGCGCTGACGGGCCTCGTCCACCTCGAGGACCTTCACCTTCACGACGTCGCCCGACTTCACCACGTCCCGCGGGTCCTTGACGAAGTTGTGGGACATCGCGGACACGTGAACGAGGCCGTCCTGGTGGACGCCGACGTCGACGAACGCGCCGAACGCCGCCACGTTGGTGACGACACCCTCCAACGTCATCCCCGGCTTCAGGTGTGACACCTTCTCGATGCCGGCCGCGAACGTGGCCGTCTTGAACTCCGGGCGGGGGTCGCGGCCGGGCTTCTCGAGCTCACCGATGATGTCGGTGACCGTGGGCAGGCCGAACCGGTCGTCGACGAAGTCTGCCGGGTTCAGGCTGCGGAGCGCGGACGTGTTGCCGATGATCTCGCGCACGTCGGTGCCGCTGGCGCCGACGATCTTGCGCACCACCGGGTAGGCCTCGGGGTGAACGCTGGACGCGTCGAGCGGGTCGTCCCCGTTGGGGATGCGCAGGAAACCGGCGCACTGCTCGAACGCCTTCGGACCGAGTCTCGCGACATCCTTGAGCCCCTTGCGGCTGCGGAACGGGCCGTTCTGGTCCCGGTGCGCGACGATGCTCTCGGCCAGCGAACCTGCGATACCGGACACGCGGGACAGCAGCGGCACCGACGCGGTGTTCACGTCGACGCCGACCGCGTTCACCGCGTCCTCGACGACCGCGCCGAGCGACCGTGCGAGCAGCGTCTCCGACACGTCGTGCTGGTACTGCCCGACGCCGATCGACTTCGGGTCGATCTTCACCAGTTCGGCGAGAGGATCCTGCAGTCGGCGCGCGATGGAGACCGCTCCACGGATCGACACGTCGAGGTCGGGCAACTCCGCCGAGGCGTACGCGGACGCCGAGTACACGGACGCGCCGGCCTCGGACACCACGATCTTCGTCAGGTTGGTGGTGCCCGACTTGGCGATCAGCTCGGTCGCGAGTGCATCCGTCTCGCGGGAGGCGGTGCCGTTCCCGATGGCGATGAGCTCCACGCCGTGCTTGGCGACGAGACCGGCGAGGGTGGCCAGGGAGGCGTCCCATTTGTTCTGCGGCTGATGCGGGTAGATCGTGTCGTGGGCCACCACCTTGCCGGTGGCGTCCACGACCGCGACCTTCGTACCGGTCCGGAAACCGGGGTCGAGGCCCATCGTGGCGCGGGTACCGGCAGGCGCTGCCAGCAACAGGTCGCGCAGGTTGTTGGCGAACACGTCGACGGCGTCCTTCTCCGCCGACTGCCGCAGGCGCATCCGGGTGTCGATGCCCAGCGTGACGATCATCTTGGTGCGCCACGCCCACCGCACGGTGTCGAGCAGCCACCGGTCGGCGGGCCTGCCGCGGTCGGCGATGCCGAACCGGCCGGCGATCCGGCCCTCGTAGACGGTGGGCTCGCCGGGGACGGGCTCCTCCGTGTCGGGTGCCAGGGTGAGCGTGAGCACCTCTTCCTTCTCGCCGCGCAGCACCGCCAGGATGCGGTGGGACGGGAGCTTGCCGAACGGCTCGGAGAACTCGAAGTAGTCGGCGAACTTCGCGCCCTCGGTCTCCTTGCCCTTGCGGACCGCGGACACCAGCTGCCCACGGGTCCACATCAGCTCGCGGAGCTCACCCACCAGGTCCGCGTCTTCGGCGAAACGCTCGACGAGGATCGCGCGCGCACCCTCGAGCTGTTCGGCCGTGTAGGACGCCGGATCGGTGGAGGGATCGGTGATCAGCGCGTCGGCGACGGGCTCGTGCCCGGCTTCGCGGGCGATCTGCGCCTTCGTGCGGCGCTTCGGCTTGAACGGCAGGTAGATGTCCTCGAGGCGCGCCTTCGTGTCGGCGGTCATGATCTGCCCACGCAACTGGTCGTCGAGCTTGCCCTGCGAGTCGATCGACTCGAGCACGGCAACCCGGCGCTCGTCCAGTTCCCGCAGGTAACGCAGGCGTTCCTCGAGCTGGCGGAGCTGAGCGTCGTCGAGCGTTCCGGTGACTTCCTTGCGGTACCGGGCGATGAAGGGCACGGTGGCTCCACCGTCGAGGAGGTCCACGGCGGCCGCGACCTGTCCCTCCCGGACGTCGAGCTCCTCGGCAATGCGCTGGTTCACGGTCTTGAGAGTCACGGAAATGGACCCTACCGCTACCCTGAGACAATATCGTCGGCGGTGAGGCCGTCACGGAAATCTCGGGAGAATTTCATGTCCAGGCTGATCCGTTGCCTGACGGTCCTGGTCTTCCTGCTGGCTGCGCCGCCGGCCTGCACCATCCCGACCGAGACGAACTCCGTGGTCGACATCCCGGCGACGTCACCCGCCGTCGCGACCCCCGACCTCCTCCCTGCCGACGAACCGCCGGCGGGTGACGGCGTGACCGTGAGCCCCGAGCCGTTCCCGTCCGCGCGAGTCCCCGTCACCGCACCCCTCGCCGAACGCATCTCGGCGGCGGTCGCGACGGCGGCCACCGAGCGCGGCGCCGACGTGTCTATCGCCGTTCTGGACCGCGCCGCCGGCAGCTATCTGGAGGGCGCCGCCGCCGAACCGGTCGAAACGGCGTCGTTGGCCAAGCTGTTCATCGCCGCCCAGATGTACCACCTCGACGCGCTCGGTGAGCGGACACTGTCCGACTACGACCGTGTCCTCCTGAAGCGGATGCTCGAGGCGTCCGACGACGACGCGGCCAACACTCTCTGGGACGATCTGGGCGGCTCGGACGTCGTCGTCGACGTCGCCGGGCGGTACGGACTCGCCGCGACCACACCGCCCTGGGACGGGTTGTGGTGGAACACCGAGACGACCGCCGCCGACCTCGTGACGTTCTATGCCGGGCTTCTCGACGACCGTGACGGCCTGGGCCCGGGTCGCATCGCCGAGTTCGTCGACTACCTGCGGTCGTCGACACCCGAGGGCATCGACGGTTACGACCAGCGCTTCGGCATCCCCGACGGGTTGCCCGGCGAGAACGTCGTCGGGGTGAAACAGGGTTGGATGTGCTGTGTGGGCGATCGGTGGATCCACGTGTCGACGGGCCTGATCGGTGACGACAACCGCTACATCGTGGCCGTCGCGTCCCGCGAGGACATCCGGTACGAGGACGACGAGGAGTCGTACCCGGACACCGCGACCACAGATGTCACCGAGGATTCCAGCGCCCGGCATGCACGGGACACGATGACCGGATTCGTGAAGTCCCTGTTCCCCACCGGTGTCGTCGACGACTGGGCACATCCCCAGGGCTAGCGCCCGGGCAGGACCGGAAATCGGTTCAGGGCAACAGGTCCGGACGGCGTTCGGCCGTGCGTTGCAGCGACTGCTCGTGTCGCCACGCAGCCACCTTCGCGTGATCACCCGACAGCAGGACGGGCGGGACGTCGAGTCCGCGCCACGTCGCCGGCCGCGTGTAGCTGGGTCCTTCGAGGAGGCCGTCGGAAAACGAATCCTCTTGGTGCGACTGCTGATTGCCGAGCACTCCGGGGATCAGGCGCACGAACGCCTCGGTCATCACCAGCACGGCCGCCTCGCCCCCGATGAGGACGTAGTCGCCGATGCTCACCTCTTCGACGCGCACCCGGCGGGCGGCGTCGTCGAACACGCGCTGATCGATGCCTTCGTAACGTCCGCAGGCGAAGACGATGTGCTTCTCCCCCGCCCAGCGCTCGGCGGTGGCCTGCGTGAAAGGAACACCGGCCGGTGTGGGGACGACCAGCAGCGTGTCCGAGTCGCCGTCGCCCGCGGCGAGGACATCGTCCAGCGCGGGCCCCCACACCGTGGGTTTCATCACCATCCCCGGCCCGCCGCCGTACGGAGAATCGTCGACGGCCTTGTGGACGTCGTGCGTCCAGTCCCGCAGATCGTGCACGTCGACGGAGATGAGGCCCTTGTCGATGGCCTTGCCGAGCAACGCCGCTCGAAGCGGTTCGAGGTACTCGGGGAAGATGGTGACCACGTCGAGACGCATGGCTACCGACTCACTTCCCGTCGGCGGATTCACCGAAGTCGGGATCGAGCAACCCTTCCGGCGGATCGATCTCGACGACGCCGTCGGCGACGGACACGGACGTGACGATCGCGGCCACGAACGGGACGAGAAGTTCGCCGGACTGTTCGCCGGCCCGGCGGATCGAGAGCAATTCGCCTGCCGCGGAATGCAATACCTCGATGACGGTTCCCACCTCGGTGCCGTCCGCGAGGCGCACCGACAGTCCCTCGAGTTCGTGATCGTAGAATTCGTCAGGGTCGTCGGACGGCTCGAGTTCGGCGCTGTCGATGACGAACAGCGTGCCCCGCAGGGCATCCGCCGCGGTGCGGTCCGACACCCCTTCGAGGCGCAGCAGAAGCCGCCCGGAATGGTCCCGGGCGGCTTCCACCGTGTATGTGCTCACAGTCTGCTCGCGCGGCTTGTGCCCCCGCAGCACGGCACCGACGGCGAATCGATCCTCGGGTTCGTCGGTGCGAACCTCGACCACGACCTCACCCTTGATGCCGTGCGACTTGGCGACACGGCCGACGACGAGCTCCACTGCTGTAAGGCCTCTACTGATCGGTGTCGACGACGTCGACACGGATCCCGCGGCCACCGATACCGGAGACCAGCGTCCGCAGAGCGGTCGCGGTGCGGCCACCGCGACCGATGACCTTGCCGAGATCGTCAGGGTTGACGTGCACCTCGACAGTGCGCCCCCGACGCCCGGTGATCAGCTCGACACGAACGTCGTCGGGGTTGGCGACGATGCCACGAACGAGGTGCTCCACGGCATCGGCGACGACGGCACTCACTTGTCAGCAGCCTCGGACTCTGCAGCAGCCTCGGCGGGAGCGTCGGCAGCAGCCTCGGCGTCCTCGGCCTTCGCCTTCTTCTTCTTGGGCGTGATGGCCTCGCCGACGGGCTCGTTCTCGGCCTGCGCGAGCGCAGCCTGGAACAGCTCCAGCTTGGAGGGCTTGGCTTCCTTGACGCGGAGGGTGCCCTCGGCGCCCGGCAGGCCCTTGAACTTCTGCCAGTCACCGGTGATCTTGAGGATGGCCTCGACGGGCTCGGTGGGCTGGGCGCCGACGCCGAGCCAGTACTGAGCGCGCTCGGAATCGACCTCGATCAGCGAGGGCTCTTCCTTGGGGTGGTACTTCCCGATGGTCTCGATCGCACGGCCGTTGCGGCGGGTGCGGGAGTCGGCGACGACGATGCGGTACTGCGGGTTCCGGATCTTGCCGAGCCGGGTGAGCTTGATCTTGACAGCCACTGCTGTACTTCTCCTTCAGTGCGCACACGAGTGCCCACGTGTCACGTGCAATTCGGCGACGCGCAGGAATAGCGCGCCCGGTTTTGCCTCCAACCTGTGACCGCCGCGCGGTGCGTGACCGGATGCGACGAACAGCGGTTCATTCTGCCAGACGAACACCGTCAGGGGGAAACCAGGTCATCGGGTCTTGACGACGGTGCCCCGCAGCACCACGACATCGGGCGCGGCGAGGGCGTCGCTGCTCGCGCGCGGGTCGTTCCGGAATACCAGCAGATCCGCGGGCGCACCCGCTTCCACTCCCGGATGTCCGAGCCACGCGCGCGCGTCCCAGCATGCGGCGCCGAGCGCCTCGGACGGGGTCAGTCCGACCGCCTTCAGTTCCTCGACCTCGTCGGCGATGCGTCCGTGGACGATCGATCCGCCGGCGTCGGTGCCGGCGTAGATCGGGATCCCCGCGTCGTGCGCGGCACCGATGGTGTCCTTCACCCGCGAGTGCAGGTCACGCATGTGCGCGGCGTAGATCGGGAACCGCGAGGCGGACTCGGCGATGTCCGGGAACGTCGCGATGTTGATCAACGTCGGGACGAGGGCGGTTCCGTGCGAGACCATCAGCTCGATCGTCTCGTCGGTGAGCCCGGTGCCGTGCTCGATGCAGTCGATTCCGGCGTTGATCAGGCCCGGAAGCGCATCCTCGGCGAAGACGTGCGCGGTGACACGAGCCCCTTCGCGGTGCGCGGCCGCGATCGCCTCGACGAGGATGTCGTCGCTCCACAAGGGCGCCAGGTCGCCCGAGGAGCGGTCGATCCAGTCGCCGACGAGCTTGACCCATCCGTCGCCGGCCCGGGCCTGGCGCACCACCTCGTCCGGCAGTTGCGACTCGTCCTCCAGATCGACCGGGAGTCCGCGGATGTACCGCTTGGGCGCGGCGATGTGCTGCCCGGCGCGGATGATCCTCGGCAGGTCGGGGCGGTTGTCGACGAACCGGGTGTCGACCGGCGAACCCGCGTCACGGATCAGCAGGACCCCACAGTCGCGCTCGGTCTCCGCCTGCGCGATCAACCCTTCGACGCTCTCGCCGCCCCCACCGCCGAACCGGATGCCGACGTGGCAGTGAGCGTCGACGAGACCGGGCACGATCCATCCCGATTCACAGACGGTCTCGGCGCCGGGAACCGGTTCCGTCGAGATCACACCGCCGTCGACCCAGAACTCGACCGGCTGTTCGTCGGGCAGACCGGTCCCCCGGAAGTGCAGTGCAGCCATCGGCTACTTCTTCGGCAGCTTCAGCTGGGACAGGTCGATGCCCTCGAGTCCGGGCGGCAATTCGTCCAGGCCCTTCGGCATGTTCGACAAATCCGGCATCCCCGCGGGAAGACCGCCGGGCGGCATTCCCGGGAACCCACCGGGCAGACCGCCGGGGAATCCCCCGCGCACCTTCGGCGGCGTCGGTCCCTTGCCCCCCTTCTTGCCCTTCTTGCCCTTCTTGCTGCGCTGCTGCTTCCGTGAACCGGGCATGCCCATCCGCCCGGCCATCGCGGCCATCATCTTGCGGGCCTCGAAGAAACGGTCGACGAGCTGGTTGACGTCGGAGACCTTGACGCCCGAACCGTTGGCGATCCGCAGCCTGCGGGAGGCGTTGATGATCTTGGGATCGTCGCGCTCGGCGGGGGTCATGCCGCGGATGATGGCCTGCACCCGGTCGAGCTGCTTCTCGTCGACGTTCGCGAGAGCGTCCTTCATCTGTCCGGCACCCGGGAGCATGCCCAGGAGGTTGCCGATGGGGCCCATCTTGCGGACGGCCATCATCTGCTCGAGGAAGTCCTCCAGTGTGAGCTGGCCCGAGCCGATCTTCTGTGCGGTGGCCTCGGCCTGCTCGGCGTCGAAGTGCTGCTCGGCCGCCTCGATCAGGCTGAGGACGTCACCCATGCCGAGGATGCGGCTGGCCATGCGATCGGGGTGGAAGACGTCGAAGTCCTCGAGCTTCTCACCCGTGGACGCGAACAGGATGGGCTGCCCGGTGACCTCGCGGACGCTGAGCGCCGCACCACCGCGGGCGTCGCCGTCGAGCTTCGTGAGCACGACACCGGTGAATCCGACACCCTCACGGAACGCCTCGGCCGTGCTGACCGCGTCCTGACCGATCATCGCGTCGAGAACGAAGATCGTCTCGTCCGGGTTCACGGCGTCGCGGATACCCGCCGCCTGCGCCATCAGGTCGGCGTCGATACCCAGGCGGCCCGCGGTGTCGACGATGACCACGTCGAACTGCTTGTTGCGGGCTTCCTCGACACCTGCCCGGGCCACCTCGATCGGGTCGGCCGCGGTGATGCCCAGCTCGTTGTCGCCGCCGCCGATGGACGTGCCGGGGTGCGGAGCGAACACCGTGGCGCCCGCCCTCTCGCCGACGATCTGCAGCTGGGTGACGGCGCCGGGACGCTGCAGGTCGCAGGCGACGAGGAGCGGGGTGTGCCCCTGGTCGCGCAGCCACTTCGCGAGCTTGCCTGCGAGCGTCGTCTTACCGGAACCCTGCAGACCGGCGAGCATGATGACCGTCGGCGGCGTCTTGGCGAACACCAGACGGCGGGTCTCGCCACCGAGGATCCCGACAAGTTCCTCGTTGACGATCTTGACGACCTGCTGCGCCGGGTTCAGCGCCGCCGACACCTCGACGCCCTTGGCGCGTTCCTTGATCTTGGCGATGAACGCGCGGACGACGGGCAGCGCGACGTCTGCCTCGAGCAGGGCCAACCGGATCTCACGGCAGGTGGCATCGATGTCGGCTCCGGAAAGGCGACCCTTGCCACGCAGATCCTTGAGGGTTCCGGTCAACCTGTCGGAAAGGGATTCGAACACCGAGTGCGCTCCTGAAGTCATACGAGTGTGCGGTGGATATTCTCGGGCACCAGCCTAGCCGCTCACGTCCTGCCGTTCATTCTCCCCCGCTGCCCTCCTGCTTCTTCGGCTTCGTCAGCGGAACGACGCCGAGGATCGCGCTCTCGACCTGTTCCCGGCTCGCCCGGGTGTCCCCGCCGCCGAGATCGAGGCAGAACGAGTCGATCACCGACGAACCCAGGGTGGTCACCCGCGCCCAGCGGACGTCGGCCCCGCACGTGTCGAACGCGTCGGCCAGCCTGGACAGCAGCCCCAGCCGATCCTCGGCCCTGAGCTCGAGGATGACCTCGCCGGGCGACGCGGTGTCGAACCAGATGACCCGCGGCGGCGCCTGCGCGTACTGCACCGGAACCGCGGCTTCGCCCCGTTCCTCCACGGCGGCCACGCGCTGGCTCTCGCGAGCCTCCTCTTCCTTGGCCGTCAGCATCTCCAGCAGATTCAGCTCTCCCGCCAGCGCGCGGATCAGCTCCTGCCGCAGCAGACCCGCCTGCGGCGGCGCCCCGAATCTCGGAGACACGACGAACGAATTGACAGCCGACCCCTCGGCACTGCCCAGCGACGCGGAGTGGACCCGCAGCGAATGAAGCGCGAGCACACCTGCCGCTTTCGACAGCAGACCACGCTGGTCGGGGGCGATGACCGTCACCACGTACGTGTGGGGACTGTCGGCGGGGACCAGCGCGACGTGCACGCCACCCGACGCCGCAAGCGCGACGTGTTCCGGATCGAGCGGATCGGGTGCGGGAAGAACCTCGCCCGCCATGACCATGCGGCAGCGCCGCACGAGTTCCCCGATCAGCGAGGACTTCCAGTCGCCCCACACACCGGGACCCGTCGCCAGTGAATCCGCCTCCGCCAGCGCGTGCAGCAACTCCAGCAGAACGCCGTCACCGCCGAGTGCCTCCACGACCTTCTCGACCGTCTCGGGATCGTCGAGGTCACGCCGCGTCGCGGTGTGCGGCAGCAGCAGATGGTGGCGCACGATCGCCGTCAGCAGCGCGACGTCCGAAGGCCACAATCCGAGACGCTTACCGATCTGGGTGGCCAGTTCCGCGCCGACCACACTGTGGTCGCCGCCGCGGCCCTTGCCGATGTCGTGCAGCAACGCACCGAGCATCAGCAGGTCCGGGCGCGCGACGCGGGTGGTGAACCCACTGGCGTAGGCGGCGGTCTCGACGAGGTGACGATCCACGGTCCACGTGTGCACCGCGTCCCGCGGCGGCAGATCCCGGACGGCACCCCACTCGGGAAGAAGCCTGCCCCACAGCCCGGTCCGATCGAGAGCCTCGATCGCCGCGACGGCACGGCTACCCGAGCCGAGCATCACCAGCAGATCGTTCAGCGCCTCCTTCGGCCACGGCTCGCGCAGCTCGGGGGCGTTGTCGGCCAAGCGATTCAGAGTGGACGCCGACATCGGCATCCCCGTCGTCGCCGACGCCGACGCGACCCGCAGCACGAGGCCGGGGTCCTTCGCCGGCCGGGCATCGCGCGCCAGCACCACTTCCCCGGCGTGCTCGACGACACCCTCGTCGAGGGGCCGTCGCACCGGTGGTCGGCGCAACCGCGCCAGACCGCGCCGCGGCAGGGCGTGTCCGGCCGTCCGCACACCGACCTCGACGGAATAGCTGATGGTGCGCGCGGCGTCGCTGAGCATGCGCGCGAGGTCGAATCGATCGCCGATCCGCAATGCGGCGCCGATCTCGTCGGCGTCCTGCGCTCGCAACTGATCCCGGGAGCGGCCTGCGACCCGGTGCAGTTCGGTGCGGACGTCGAGGAGCCGGCGATGTGCGAGTGCCAGTCCCCCGCCGGGCGACTCGGGACCGAGCCCGGGCATGCCGTCGGTGAGCTGCGCGATGGACAGCGCGTTGAGCAACTGTACGTCCCGCAGTCCACCGCGACCGCTCTTCAGGTCGGGCTCTGCGCGGTGGGCGATCTCGCCGCTGCGTTCCCAGCGCGACCGGGTCTGCTCGATGAGGCCGTCGAAACGGTTGCGGATGTCGGTGCGCCACTGCCGGCGCACCCCGCTGATGAGCAGATTGGTCAGCTCGACGTCGCCGACGATGTGACGGGCCTCGAGCATTCCCAGCGCCGCGGTGATGTCCGTGTCCGCCACCTGCAGGGCCTGAGGGATGGTGCGGACGCTGTGGTCGAGCTTGATGTGCGCGTCCCACAACGGATACCAGAGCTGGTCGGCCACCTGCGAGACGACCGTCGGATCCATGTCGTCGTGAAGCAGAAGGAGGTCGAGATCCGAATACGGCAGGAGTTCCCGGCGACCGAGCCCACCGACCGCGACGAGCGCGAAGCCGCTGTCGGGTTTGATGCCCAGCTCGGCACCCTTTGTGGTCAACCAGAACTCGTGCAGGTCGACGAGCGCGTGACGGAGCGCGGCAGCGTCGAGTCGACGCCCGTGACCTGCGGAATTCCTTGCGCCGGGGCTGGTCTCGGAGCCACCGGTGAGCAGTTGCCTGCGTGCGCGGGCCAGGTCCGCTGCTTGGTCCGATCCGCCTGACGCAACCGGCCCTGGTTCCGTCGCCTTGGCGACGGGACCAGGGCCGGTCTTACCGGACCCGTTGGGGTCAGAGCGCATCCGCGCCGCGTTCCCCGGTACGCACCCGGATCACCGACTCGACCGGTGAGACCCAGACCTTGCCGTCACCGATCTTGCCGGTGCGTGCCGCCTCGACGATCACCTCGACGACCTTGTCCACAGCAGCGTCGTCCACGACGACCTCGACCCGGACCTTCGGAACGAAATCGACCGAGTACTCGGCACCTCGGTAGACCTCGGTGTGGCCCTTCTGCCGGCCGTACCCCTGAACCTCGCTGACGGTCATCCCGAGGACGCCCGCCTGCTCGAGGCCCGTCTTCACGTCCTCCAGAGTGAACGGCTTGACAATTGCTGTGATCAGCTTCATTTCCTCATCCCTCCTTGCCGGATACACGAGCAGTTGCCGAGTTTCCGCCGAGAGCGGCGAAATCGTAGCCAGTTTCTGCGTGTTCCGACTCGTCCACTCCAAGTGATTCACCCTCGTCGCTGAGCCGCAGACCGATCGTGAACTTCACGATCAACGCGACGACGGCTGTACCGACGAGCGAGTAAAGCAGTACTGCTCCGGCGCCCACTGCCTGACGCCAGAGTTGGTCGAGGCCTCCACCATAGAACAGTCCGACAACACCCGCGGGCGCCTCAGCCGTTGCGACCAGGCCCACCATCAGCGTTCCGACGATGCCGCCGACGAGGTGGACACCGACGACATCGAGCGAGTCGTCGAATCCGAAGCGGAACTTGAGTCCGACCGCGAGCGCGCAGAGTGCGCCTGCCACGACGCCGATGGCAAGTGCGCCGAGGACGTTCACCGAGGAGCAGGAAGGCGTGATGGCAACCAGGCCGGCCACGATTCCGGACGCCGCGCCGAGTGTGGTGGCGTGGCCGTCGCGAATCCGCTCGACCAGGAGCCAGGCGAGCATGGCCGCGCACGTTCCGATGACGGTGGTGATGAAGGTTGCTCCGGCGATGCCGTTGGACCCGACGGCCGAACCGGCGTTGAAACCGAACCAGCCGAACCAGAGGAGGCCGGCGCCGAGCATCACGAAGGGCAGGTTGTGCGGGCGGAACGGGGTTCCCGGCCATCCCTTGCGCTTGCCGAGAATGATCGCGAGGACGAGGCCGGCGGCGCCGGCGTTGATGTGGACGGCGGTACCACCCGCGAAGTCGACCGCGGCGAGCTTGTTGGCGATCCAGCCACCGGTCTCGGCGGTGACACCGTCGAAGGCGAACACCCAGTGCGCCACGGGGAAGTACACGACCGTCGCCCAGAGGCCGGCGAACAGCAGCCAGGGCCCGAAGCGCAGGCGATCCGCCACGGCACCCGAAATGAGGGCGACGGTGATGATCGCGAACATGGCCTGGAACGCGACGAACACCGTCGCGGGGATGGTGCCGACGAGCGGGATCGCGGAATCGGCGATGACCGAACCTGCGTCGTCGGTCTCGGCGAGGTAGGACCCGCCGAACAGTCCCTTGAGTCCGAAGTACTGGAACGGATCACCGACAAGGTTTCCCTTGTCCTCACCGAAGGCCATGGAGTAGCCGTAGAGAACCCACAGGATGCCGACGACACCCATCGCGCTGATGCTCATCATGAGCATGTTCAGCACGCTCTTGGCCCGCACCATGCCGCCGTAGAAGAACGCAAGACCCGGAGTCATGAGCAACACGAGCGCGGCGCTGGTCAGCATCCACGCTGTGTCCCCGGTGTCCGGTGCACCGATAGTGGGGAAATCCACCTTGAGCCTCCTCCTTCTCTGCCCAGCCGGTAGCGGCTGACGACCTGAGAAGAAGGGTGCTCAGTTGGTGTTTCGGCTATGCCACTGCACTGTTTCGCGCTCGTGAACGCATCGGCCTATTTTGTTGCGTCCAGGTTTCGCCAGGCGATTTGCGGTCGGTTTCATCGCCCCGGAGCGGTCCGGGACCCCGCGACGACCCCGAATCGCTGCGTCAGCCGAGCAACGCGTCGACGAAGGCGCCCGGCTCGAACGGCGCCAGATCGTCGGCGCCCTCACCGAGCCCGACGAGCTTCACGGGAACCCCCAGTTCGTGCTGAACCTGGAACACGATGCCGCCCTTGGCGGTGCCGTCGAGCTTGGTGAGGACCACACCGGTGATGTCGACGACCTCGGCGAACACCCGCGCCTGCGCGAGGCCGTTCTGGCCGATGGTCGCGTCGAGGACGAGGAGCACGTCGTCGACCGAGGCCTTCTTCTCGATGACCCGCTTCACCTTGCCGAGCTCGTCCATCAGTCCCGTCTTCGTGTGGAGCCGGCCGGCGGTATCGATCAGCACGACGTCGACGCCGGTATCGATTCCCTTGGACACGGCGTCGAACGCGACGGCCGCCGGATCTGCGGCTTCCTTCCCGCGCACCACCTCGGCGCCCACTCGCTCGGCCCACGTCTGCAATTGGTCCGCGGCGGCGGCACGGAACGTGTCGGCGGCACCGAGCAGGACGCGCCTGCCGTCGGCCACGAGCACCCGTGCGAGCTTGCCGGTCGTGGTGGTCTTGCCGGTGCCGTTCACACCGACGACCAGCAGGACCGCCGGGTGGTCGTCGTGCGGCAGGGCACGGATCGAGCGATCGAGTTCCGGCCGGAGTTCGGCGACCAGGACTTCACGCAGCAGCGCGCGGGCATCGGCCTCGGTGCGGACGCTGCGCGATGCCATCTGCTCACGCAGCGACGTGACGATCTTCGTGGTGGTCGCCGAGCCGAGGTCGGCGATGAGGAGCGTGTCCTCCACCTCTTCCCAGGAGTCCTCGTCGAGATCACCACCACCGAGCAGTCCGAGCAGGCTCTTGCCCACCGCGGACTGGGAACGGGACAGCCGCCCCCGCAGGCGGTCGAGCCGTCCTTCGGTGGGGGCGATGACGTCGAGCACCGGCACGGCGGCAGCCGGTTCGGGTTCGGGTGCGGGCGCGACCTCGGGTTCCGCTTCGACCTCCGGCGCGACGACCGGCTCGTAGGTGACCGGCTCCGCCGGGGCCGTCGGCTTCTCCGGGGCCTTCTCCGGGGCCTTCTCAGGGGCCTTCTCAGGGGCCTTCTCCGGCGCCGGGGGCGCGACGACCTCGGGTTCGGGCGCGGCCACCTCGGGTTCGGGCGCCGGTTTCGGCAGAACCGGCTCGGGCGCAGGCGGACGCGGCGGTGCCGTCGCCGTCGACCCCTGGCTGAAGTTGAACCCGCCGTCCGCCCGGTAACTGCCCGAACGGTCCTTCTCCGCCGTGGTGACCTGCGGGGTGTCCGGCGCCTTCAGGGAAATCCGGCGACGCCGATACAGCAGGGACCCGACGACGAGAACGACGAGAAGTACGGCCAGTGCGGCCGCGATGGCAATCCAAGCTCCGGTAGTCACGCCGCCCATTGTTTCAGGCTCCGGATTTCGTCGCGCACTGCCTTCCCGCCCGCGCCGTCCCGGAGCGGGTCGAAATCAGGCGTCCGCGGCCGCCATGTCCTGGCCACGGAGCCGCTGGGAGATGACGGTGGTGATGCCGTCGCCGCGCATGCTGACGCCGTAGAGCGCGTCGGCCACCTCCATCGTCGGCTTCTGGTGGGTGATGACGATCAGCTGCGACTTCTCCCGCAACTGCTCGAACAACCCGATGAGACGACGCAGGTTCGTGTCGTCCAGCGCGGCCTCCACCTCGTCCATCACATAGAAAGGGGACGGCCTGGCCCGGAAGATCGCCACGAGCATCGCCACCGCCGTCAAAGACTTCTCGCCACCGGACAGCAGCGACAGCCGCTTGACCTTCTTGCCGGGCGGGCGGGCCTCCACCTCGATTCCGGTGGTCAGCATGTTCGACGGGTCGGTGAGCACCAGCCTGCCCTCACCACCGGGGAACAGCTTCGCGAACACTTGCACGAATTCGCGTTCGACGTCCGAATAGGCCTCGGTGAACACCTGCAGGATGCGGGCATCGACGTCGGCCACCACACCGAGGAGATCCTTGCGGGCGGTCTTCACGTCCTCGAGTTGAGTCGAGAGGAAGTTGTAGCGCTCCTCGAGTGCGGCGAACTCCTCGAGTGCCAGGGGGTTGACCTTGCCGAGCGTCGCCAGGTCCTTCTCGGCACGTTTCGCGCGACGTTCCTGCGTGGCGCGGTCGTACGGAATCGGTGCGGGCATCGTGACCTGCTCGCCGCGCTCTTTCGCCTGCTCGTACTCCTCCATCTCGAGTGCGGACGGCGGCAGCGCGACATCGGGGCCGTATTCGGCGATCAGATCGTCCAGGCCGATCCCGTGCTGTTCGAGGATCGCCTCCTCGAGCTGCTCGATGCGCAGCGCGGCCTGGGCGCGAGCCACCTCGTCGCGGTGCACGGCATCGGTGAGCGACGCCAGCTGTCCGGTCAGCTGACGCACCCTTTCCTTCACCTGTTCGAGTTGGGTCGTCCGCTCGGTGCGCGCCCGGGCGAGTTCGTCACGGTGCGCCATCGCGGCGTCGACGACGTCACCGAGGTGCTCGGCGACCCGCTGTCCCGACTCGGCGACCGCCGCCGCGACGGCGGCCGCGTTCTGGCGGGCCTTCATCACGCGTTCGGCGCGGGCGCGCGCGTCGCGTTCCACCTGTGCGGCGCGGCGCAGGGAGTCGGCCTTGCCGCGCACCGACTCGGCGCGCTCCTCGGCCGTGCGCACGGACAGCCGGGCTTCCACTTCCACGGCCCGCACTTCGGCCAGTGCGGCGGCCGCCATTTCACGATCGATGCTCGTCGTGTCGGAACCGCCCGTGTCGGCGCCGGCGGGCGACCCGTCCTGTTCCGCCAGGCGCAGCCGTTCCTCGAGTTCGGCGAGCGCGGTCAGTGTGTCCTCGCGGCCGCTCTCGGCCTTGTCGCGCTGCGCCATGAGCCGATCGGATTCTGCGTGCGCGGCCCGCGCGGCCTGGCCGAGGCGGCCGAGGCGCTCGTAGATGGCGGACATCGCGGCGTCGGACTCGTTCAGCGCGGCCAGTGCCTGCTCGGCGTTCTCCTGGCGGTCGGCCTGTTCCGCGACCGCGCCGGACAGTGCCGCGAACAGTTCCTCGGCGCGACGTTCGGCGCGGGCGAGATCCTGCACCGAGTTGTCGATGGCGGCCTGGACCTCGAGGGTGCTCGGCTGACGGTCCGATCCGCCGCTCATCCAGCCCGCTCCGAGGAGATCTCCGTCGCGGGTGACGGCGCGCACGTCGGGCCTGCGCCGGACGGTTTCGACGGCGTCGTCGAGGGAATCGACCACGACCACTCCAGCCAGGAGCGCCGCGAGTCCGGTCCGCAGTTCGGCAGGGCAGTCGATGACGTCGACGGCCCACCGGGCGCCGGAGTCCAGGTGTCCGCCGTTCGGCGCCGCCAGATCGGTTCCGATGACCAGGGACGCCCGACCGCTGTCCGTCTCCTTCAGCGCACCGACTGCGCTACGGGCGGCGTCGAGGGATTCGGCGACGACGGCGTCGGCGGCGGGGCCCATGGCGGCCGCGACGGCGCCCTCGTACCCCTTCTCGACGGTGATGAGGCCACCGATCGGTCCGCGGATGCCGTGTTCGCCGCGATTCTCGACGAGCCAGCCGGCGCCGTCCTTGCGTTCGAGGCCCATCGACAGTGCGTCGATCCGGGCACGCAGGGATGCCACTTCCTGCCCGGCTGCGCGCTCCTCGGCCTGGAGTTCGGTGACGCGTTCGGTGATCAGGCGCAGTGCCTCGACGGCACGCTCGTGGTGGGAATCCAGTCCGAGCTCGCCGGCGTCGAGGTCACCGATCTCGTCCTGGACGACCTCGAACTCTGACTGTGCCGCGTCGCCGCGCTGGCGGGCCTCCTCGATCGCGACGGTCAGCCGGGACACTTCGGCGTCGACGGAGTCGGCGCGGGTGCGCAGCGTGTCGACCTGGCCGGACAGCCGGGCCAGGCCTTCACGGCGGTCGGCGATCGCCCGGACCGCTGCCATGTGGGCTCGTTCCGCCTCGGCGGCGGTCTCCTCCCCCAGTGCCAGCTGCTCCTTGGCCGCGTCCAGCGCCGCGCGCGCCATCTCGACGGCTTCGACGAGCTCCATTTCCTCCGCGGCGATCCGGTCGGCGCGGGCCTCCATCTCGTCGGGATCCTGACCGCGGTTCGCGGAGGGCTCGGCGTCGAGGTGACGCGCCCGCTCGCGGGCGATGCGGATGGTCGCGTTGACGCGCTCGGCGAGTGCCGACAGCTGGAACCAGGTCTGCGCGGCCGCTTCCGCACCCGGTGTGAGCCTCGACAGTTCCTGTTCGTGCCGTCCCAGCTCGAGATTGGCTTCGTCGAGTGCCTCGGTGACCTGGTCGTGCTGCTCTCGCGCGATCTTCTCGTCCTGAGCCTGGCTGGCCAGGTCCTCGCGTCGCGTGACCAGGTCGTCCGCGGCGAGCCGCAGCTTCGCGTCGCGGAGGTCGGCCTGCACGGTCTGGGCGCGGCGTGCCACCTCGGCCTGCCGTCCGAGTGGTTTGAGCTGGCGCCGCAGTTCCGCCGTGAGGTCGTTCAGGCGCGCCAGGTTGGCCTGCATCGCGTCGAGTTTGCGGACCGCCTTTTCCTTGCGTTTGCGGTGCTTGAGGACACCGGCTGCTTCCTCGATGAACGCGCGCCGGTCCTCCGGACGGGATTCGAGGATGGCGGCGAGGCGACCCTGACCGACGATCACGTGCATCTCCCGGCCGATGCCGGAGTCGCTGAGCAGTTCCTGCACGTCCATCAGCCGGCACGAGCTGCCGTTGATCTCGTATTCGCCGGCTCCGTCGCGGAACATGCGCCGGGTGATCGACACCTCGGAGTAGTCGATCGGCAGGGCGCCGTCGGAGTTGTCGATGGTCAGCGTGACCTCGGCGCGTCCGAGGGGCGCCCGCCCGGCGGTGCCGGCGAAGATGACGTCTTCCATCTTGCCGCCGCGCAGCGCCTTCGCCCCCTGCTCGCCCATCACCCAGGTGAGCGCGTCGACGACGTTGGACTTACCCGACCCGTTGGGCCCCACGACACAGGTGATTCCCGGCTCGAATCGCAGAGTCGTTGCGGACGCAAAGGATTTGAATCCCTTCAGCGTCAGACTCTTCAGATGCATGACGGAGAACTTTACCTGCGGTTCACCGTTCCACGAACCCGGTGAGGTCGCCGCGGGCGGAATCCCATTGCTCCACGACGAGATCCACCGCGCCCGGCGTGTCTCCCGACCGCAGCAGCGTCAGGAGGGTCTCCAGCTTGTCGCGAGGCCCCTCGGCGATGACGAGCACGCGGCCGTCCTTCTGGTTGGCCGCGTATCCGACGAGGCCGAGTTCCAGCGCGCGGGCGCGGGTCCACCACCGGAATCCCACACCCTGCACGAATCCGTGCACCCACGCGGTCATTCTCTCCATGTCCGTCACGACCGTTCGAGTTTGTAGATCTTCCCGGTGAAGCTGGTGGCGTAGAGCGCGTCCGGATCCCAGCCCGGCCCGGCGCCGAACCGCACCGACGACACCAGCGGCAGCCCGGACGCGAGGGCGCAGCTCTCCCCCGTCGTGGGATCGACCCGCACCACTTTGCCGCCGCCGTTGTAGGCGACGTAGACGATGCCGTCCGGTCCGACGGTGAGATCGTCGGCCGCGTTGAGGGGCCCGGAGCCGGGCAGTTCGACCGACACGACGGGACCGCTCAGGTCGTCTTCGCGGAGGATGCGCAGCGTGGTGGTCGTGTCGAACGTCGTCACCGTGTAGACGTTGCCGTCGTGCGCGGCGAGACCGTCGACCGTTCCCAGATCGGTGCGCACGACCTCCGGTGTATGGGGATCCGCGGCGGGGACGCGGGTCAGCCCCGCCCCGGAGCCCAGATTCCGGGCGGTGAGAATGTCTCCGTTACTCAGCCGGACCAGCCCGTTCGGCATGACCAGCCCCTCGGCCACGGTTCGTCTGTCACTCGTGGCGAGGTTCACGACGTCGACCGTGCCGTTCGCCGAGCCCGTGACCCCGGCGGCGAAGGAGTTCCCCGTGGCGAAGTACGCGTCGGCACCGTCCACGGCGATTCCGCCGGGCGACTCGACCTCGGGCACGATCGGGGTGACGGTGCCGTCGGGGGCGACCCCGTCGAGGGCTCCGCCGCCGACCAGGCCTGTTCGCGACACCAGCATGGTGCCCGCCCCGTCGAAGGCCAGGTTCTCGAGAACCCCCGCCCCGGACGCCACCTCCGACACCGACCACGGGGTGCACGCGCCGCCGGGCGGCGAGAACGCGGGCCCAGCGGCCGCGGGCGCGACCACGAGCAGACCCGCGCAGAGCGCCGCCCCGCCCGCGAGCGCGGCCAGCTCACGCCGCATCATGCTTCTCTCTCGACGGTCAGCGTCACTTTCGTCCCGGCCTTCAGCGTCCGCCCGACCGTGCAGACCTTGTCCACCGACCGTTCCACGAGCGCCACCAGACGCTCCTGCGCATCGGCGTCGAGTTCGCTGAGGTCCAGCTCCATGACCTCGTCCAGCTGCGGGTACACCTCGTTCTCCCGGTCCGCGGCACCGGACACCCGGATGGTGGCGTCGTAGTTGTCGCCCAGCCGCCGCGACAGCGGGAAGTCCGAGCTCATTCCGCTGCACGCGGCGAGTGCGATCTTCAGGAGTTCCCCGGGGGTGAACACGCCCTCCACGCCCTCGGAGCCGATCAGGACCTCGGCGCCGCGCGAGCTGCGGCCGGTGTACCGCCGGGTGCCCGTTCGCTCGACCCACAGTGAGGTGGGCGCCGTCGTGTCGGAAGTCTGTTCTGCCATGCGCTCAATCCTGCCACCGATCCACGCACCACCAGGTAGGTGGGTGGGCGGCAGTGGTTTCCGCGCAATTGTGAACGAGGATTCTCAGCAGAGGGAACCGGTGGGCCGTAGGGTGAACCGACCAATGACGCCGAGACGTAGCGGGGAATGCAGATGGGCCAGATCGGTAGTGCGGGAGAGCGCCAACTTCAGTCCGAGTACGGGACCGAGGATCGTGCCGCCAAGTTCTACGCGGATCAGATGCTGGACCATCTCAATCCGACGATGATCGAGTTCATCGGACGCCAGGAGATCGCCTTCATCGCCACCGCCGACGCGTCCGGCGAATGCGACAACAGTCTGCGCGCCGGGACACCGGGATTCATGCACGTCATCGACTCGAAGACCCTCGCGTACCCGGAGTACCGCGGCAACGGCGTGATGGCGAGCCTCGGCAACATCCGGGAAAACCCGCACGTCGGAATCATTCTCGTGGACTTCGTGCAGGACCTCATCGGACTGCACGTGAACGGTTCGGCCCGGATCGTCGAAGACCCGGTCCTCCGCTCCGACATCGCGGATCTGCCTGCGGACCACACGAACGGCCGGATCCCGGAACGCTGGGTGGTGGTGGAGGTGGAGGAGGCATACATCCACTGCCGAAAGCACATTCCGAGAATGGCACCGGACCCCCGCCACCGCGAATGGGGCACCGACGACGTGAAACGCAAGGGCGGCGACTACTTCGACGCCAAGGCGACACCGCGCCACGACACCGACGGACAGTTCGCCGACGAGCCCGTGACCGCCGAACTCACACAGACGATTTCGCCGGGCTTCTCCGTGGGGCCGGCTGGCACTTCGGGCAACTGAACGACGAGCGGTTCATGAATTTCTCCCGCCGGATCGCGGTGCCGCACCGCGGGCACGGGCGATCCTCCTGACCGTAGGCGGACAGCGAACGGTCGAAATAGCCCGACTCGCCGTTGACGTTCACGTAGAGCGCGTCGAAGGACGTGCCGCCCTGCGTGAGTGCCTCACGCATGACCTCCCGGGCGGCCGTGAGCAGTTCACGGACCTTGGGACCACTCACCCTGTCAGTGAGCCGATTTCCGTGGATCTGTGCGCGCCACAGCGCCTCGTCCGCGTAGATGTTGCCGATGCCGGAGACGACGGTCTGGTCGAGAAGCGCACGCTTGATCTCGGTGTGCTTGCCGCGCACGACCTTCACGGTCGCCGCGAGGTCGAACCGCGGATCCAGTGGGTCACGGGCGATGTGCGCCACCGAGTCCGGCACGAGCGAGCCGTCGACGTCGACGAGCGGTGCCAGCGCCCAGCCCCCGAACGTCCGCTGGTCGACGAACCGGAGGTCGAGACCGGAATCGAGCCGGGCACGGATGCGCAGATGCTTCTCGGTCGGCAATTCCGGTGGCTGCACGAGCATTTGACCACTCATGCCGAGATGCACCACGAGAGCGACCGTGCTGGGTTCGAGGACCAGCCACAGATACTTTCCACGACGGTCGGCGCTCACGATGCGTTCGCCGGTGAGCTGTCCGGCGAGGTCTGCGGCGCCGGGCAGATGACGCCGGATCGCCCGCGGGTGCAGGATGTCGACGGAATCGATCGACGCCCCCACGATATGGCGTTCGAGTCCGCGCCGGACCACCTCGACTTCGGGCAGTTCAGGCACTGACGTCGTCGGCCGCTACGTCGGGGCCTGCGTCGGACAACGCATTCCACGCCGTGCTCGCAGCCTTCTGCTCGGCCTCTTTCTTGGAGCGGCCGATACCGACGCCGAGGGGCTTGCCGCCGACGATCACAGTGGCGGTGAACTCCTTGTCGTGGTCCGGGCCGGTCGCGGTGATCTCGTACGCCGGGACACCGACGCCACGCTCCGCGGTCAACTCCTGCAGACTCGTCTTCCAGTCCAGACCCGCACCGAGACGGGGGGCCCGCTGGAGGAGGTCGCTGAAGAGGTCGAGTACGACGCGTCGCGCCGTATCGATGCCGTGCTCGAGGTGGATGGCGCCGAGAATCGACTCCATGCCATCGGCCAGGATGCTCGGCTTGTCACGGCCACCGGTCATCTCCTCGCCCTTACCGAGCAGGAGATGGGCACCGAGGCCGCCCTCACCGAGACTGCGGGCCACCTCCGCGAGCGCGTGCATGTTGACGATGCTCGCACGGATCTTCGCGAGGTCGCCCTCGGACTTGTCCGGATGCGCAAGGTAGAGCTTCTCGGTGACGGTGACTCCGAGCACGGAGTCGCCGAGAAATTCGAGACGCTCGTTGGTGGGCAGACCACCGTTCTCGTACGCATACGAGCGGTGCGTCAACGCCAAGGTGAGCAGCGAAGGCTCGATTTCTACGCCGAGGGCGGCGAGGAGGGAAGCATGATCCTCCTCGCCGCCGGCGGGTGTATTACTGATGTCGCTCGTCACAACGCCTCTCCGCGGAGAACTAGACGGCGGCAGTGACCTGGCGGCCCTTGTATGTGCCACACGACGGGCACGCGACGTGGGGCAGCGTCTTCTCGCCGCAGCCACGGTTGGGGCAGGTGACGAGAGTAGGCACAGTGGTCTTCCACTGGCTGCGACGCGACCTCGTGTTGGATCGCGACATTCTGCGCTTGGGGACAGCCACTTCTACTTCTCCTCGGCTTCGGTGTTCACAAGATTCTTGCTGGGTTCTGATTCCACGCCAAATTTGGCTGCAAGACCAGCCCAGCGAGGATCAAGTATGTCATGCCCATGGCCAGATTCGGCAATCGCCAGGCGAACGCCACATTCTGGGCACAATCCTTGGCAGTCGTCACTGCAGAGCGGCTGCAATGGCAGTGCGAGGCCGACGGCATCGATCACGACGGGTTCGAGATCGATCTCGTCGTCCACGACGTGATAGACCTCCCCCTCCTCCGTGGTCTCTTCCGTAGTGCTGTCCGGGTATGCGAACAGCTCCGTGAGAGTCAGGTCCACCGTGTCGGAGAACGGCTCGAGACATCTCGAGCACTCCCCCACGGTGTCGGCTCGCAACGAACCGGTGACCAGGACCCCCTCGGATACGGCCTCCAATCGGAGATCGAGATCGATCTCCGATCCTTCCTCGATGGCGATCAGGTCGAGACCGATGCGCTGTGGCGCCGTCACCACCCGTTCCACGGTGCGCATCGAACCGGGACGACGGCCGAGTTTGACCGTGTCCAGCACGAAGTCCGCGTCCCGTCGGGAACGCGATGAGCTGTGGCGATGGGATGACAACAAACTTCACTTTCGAGAAAAGGGAAACGACAAAGGGCAACCACTCCACGATACGCAATCTGCGCGGTGGAGCCAAATTCGATCGAGTGCGGCGACCCGACCGTCGCTCAGCGGCGACGCTCGGCGCGGCGGTCGTCGACGTCGTAGTCCGAGGCGTAGTCGGGAACACCCGAACCGGTCCGCAACTGCTGACGTCCCCGGCCGACGGACCGGACGGTGCCGTTCAGGAAGTCCTCGAATTCCGCGAGCTTCGTGTCGACGTACAGATCGCAGTCCGAGCGGAGACGATCGGATTCGGCGTGCGCGGAGTCGATCACCCGGGCAGACTCGGCGTGCGCCTCCTGGACGACCTCCGTCTGCGAGACGAGGCGCGCCTGCTCCGCCGTGCCCTCCGCAACGGACCTCTCGTACGATGCCTTGCCCGACTCGATCATGCGATCTGCCTCGGCCCGCGCTCGACCCGTGAGTGCGTCGTACTCGCGCTGGCCTTCCGCGACCGAGGACTCGGCCTCGGCGCGCGCGTCGGTGACCAACTGCTCGGCGTGCGCGCGGGCCTCGGCGACCATCCGGTCGGCCTGCGCCTTCGCGTCCGCCAGAATGCGGTCGGCGTCGTCTCGCGCGTTCTCGATGGTGGAGTTCGCCTCGGCGTTGGCGCTGGAGATCGTCTTCTCCGCGTTGGACCGCGCGTCCCCCACCAGTTTGTCCTTGTGGTCCAGGACGTCCTGGGCGTCGTCGAGTTCACCGGGAATCGCATCGCGCACGTCGTCGAGCAGTTCGAGGACGTCACCGCGTGGAACCACGCAGCCGGCGGTCATCGGTACGCCGCGTGCCTCTTCGACAATCGCGACAAGTTCGTCGAGCGCCTCGAATACCCGGTACACAAGCAACCCCAATCATCCATGACCCTCAGCAGGTCGGCGCAGCCTTCTCCGTGCAAGTCTGCCCGACCGGACGCCGAGGGTGTGTCGTGGCAGCCGGTGTGTCGGGTATCAGCTGCTCTCGGCGGCGCGCTCGGCGATCCTCGCGAGAAGACGGGCGTGGACCTTCTCGGGCAGCATGTCGGAGACGTCGCCACCGAACGTGGCCACTTCCTTCACGAGCGAACTCGACAGGTAGCTGTACGTGGGATTGGTCGGGATGAAGAGGGTGTCGACACCACTGAGCTTCTGGTTCATCTGCGCCATCTGCAGCTCGTAGTCGAAGTCGTTGGCGCCGCGCAGGCCCTTGACGATCGCTGTGATCCCTTGCTGCTTGGCGTAATCCACCAGCAGGCCGTGCCAGGACGAGACCCGCACGTTGGGCAGCTCACTGGTCGAGTCTTCGAGCATCTCGATGCGCTCTTCGACGGTGAACAGGCCACGCTTGCTCTTGTTGACCATGACCGTCACGATGACCTCGTCGAACTGCGCGGCAGCTCTGCCGATCACGTCAAGGTGGCCATTGGTCACGGGGTCGAAGGATCCGGGGCAGACAGCGCCAGTCATGAGTCCAGACCGTAGCAGGTCGCCAATTCGATTCTCGCCTCGCCGTACTTCTTCGCCTTGACGGGTGCGAAGCCTTCGGGCCAGGCCGTCTCGGGTGACCTCGACGACCGTTCGAGCACCACGATCGAGCCGTCGCCGACCCAGCCGTTGACCCGCAGGTGGCCGAGCACCGTCTGCACCGCCTGGTCGTCGACGGCGTACGGCGGATCCGCCATCACCAGGTCGTACGGCCGGTCGGCGGTGCCCGCGAGCACCGCCGCCACCGGAGCGCCGCGCACTTCCGCGCCCGGTAGACCGACGGTGCTCACGTTGTGTTTGATGATGCCCGCCGCTTTCGCGTCGGACTCGACGAGGACCACGCGGTCCGCGCCCCGGGAGAGCGCTTCCAGGCCGAGCGCCCCCGATCCCGCGTAGAGATCGAGGACGGACGCGCCCTCGAGGTCCATCCGGCTGTGCAGTGCGCTGAACAATGCCTCGCGGACCCGGTCCGAGGTGGGCCGGGTCCCGCTCGGCGGGACCCGCAGGCGTCGACCGCCCGCGAGTCCCGCGATGATCCGAGTCACTCGCTCGCGGACTCCCCTGTCGCCACGACGGCGAGCAGGTCGCCGCCCTCCACCTGTTGGACCGATCCGATGGCCAGCCGGGAGACCGTGCCACTCCGCGGGGCGGTGATGGCCGCTTCCATCTTCATGGCCTCGATGGTCGCGATCGTGTCGCCCGCGGAGATGTGCTGGCCCTCGGTCACGGCGAGGGTCACCACACCGGCGAACGGCGCCGGCACGTGGCCGGGGTTGTTCTTGTCCGCCTTCTCCGCGGCGGGCATCTCACTGGAGATGGACCGGTCGCGCACCGACACCGGACGCAGCTGCCCGTTGAGGATGCACATGACGGTGCGGTATCCCCGCTCGTCGGGTTCGGAGATGGCCTCGAGCCCGATGATCAGCTCGACACCCTGCGCGAGGCGGACCCGGTGCTCGTCGCCGCGGCGCAGGCCGTAGAAGAACTGGTTGGCCGAGAGCTGCGACGTGTCGCCGTACTTGTCGCGGTGCTCGAGGAATTCCTTCGTCGGGCCGGGGAACAGCAACCGGTTGAGCGTCGCGCGGCGTTCCGCGGACGTGCCGGAGAGGGCCTTCTCGTCCTCCGCGGACAGCGGCACCTCCGGCTTCGCTTCGCCGCGGCCTTCGAGTGCCCGGGTGCGGAACGGTTCGGGCCAGCCACCGGGCGGGGTGCCCAGTTCGCCGCGCAGGAATCCGACCACCGAGTCGGGGATGTCGAACTTCGCCGGGTTGTCCTTGAATTCCTCGGTGGAGGCACCGGATCCGACGAGGTGCAGGGCGAGGTCGCCGACGACCTTCGACGACGGGGTGACCTTCACGAGGCGGCCGAGCATGCGGTCGGCGGCCGCGTACTTGGCCTCGACCTCCTCGAACTTGTCGCCGAGACCGAGGGCCACGGCCTGGGTGCGCAGGTTCGACAGCTGACCGCCCGGGATCTCGTGCGTGTAGACGCGTCCGGTCGGGGCCGGCAGCCCCGACTCGAAGGGCTTGTAGACCTTGCGCAGCGCCTCCCAGTACGGCTCGAGGTCGCACACGGCCTGCAGGTCCAGGCCGGTGTCGTACTCCGAATGCGCGGCGGCCGCCACGATCGCCGACAACGCCGGCTGACTGGTGGTGCCCGCCAGCGCGGCCGAGGCCCCGTCGACCGCGTCCGCGCCTGCCTGCCACGCGGCCAGGTAGGTCGCGAGCTGACCACCCGGGGTGTCGTGGGTGTGCACGTGCACGGGCAGGTCGAAGTTCTTGCGCAGCGCCGTCACCAGGGTGGTGGCGGCCGGGGCGCGAAGCAGTCCGGCCATGTCCTTGATCGCGATGACGTGCGCACCGGCCTCGACGATTTCCTCCGCCAGGCGCAGGTAGTAGTCGAGGGTGTACAGGTTCTCGTTCGGGTTCGACAGGTCGCCCGTGTACGACAGCGCGACCTCGGCGAGCGCGGTGCCGGTCTCGCGGACGGCGTCGATGGCCGGCCGCATCTGGTCGACGTTGTTGAGGGCGTCGAAGATGCGGAAGATGTCGATGCCGCTGTTCGTGGCTTCCTCGACGAACGCCCGCGTCACCTTCTCCGGGTACGGGGTGTACCCGACGGTGTTCCGGCCACGCAGCAGCATCTGCAGGCAGATGTTCGGCACGGCCTCACGCAGCGCCGACAGCCGGTACCAGGGATCCTCGTGCAGGAACCGCAGAGCCACGTCGTAGGTGGCACCACCCCAGGCCTCGATGGAGAGCAGTTCCGGGGTCAGCCGGGCGACGTGTCCGGCGACGTCGAGCAGACCGCTGGTGCGCACGCGGGTCGCGAGCAGCGACTGGTGTGCGTCGCGGAACGTGGTCTCCGTGACGGCGAGGGCCTTCTGCTCCCGCAGTGCCTTGGCGAATCCTTCCGGGCCGAGGGCGAGGAGCTTCTGGCGACTGCCGTCCGGCGGCGGGGTGGACAGGTCGATCTGGGGCAGCTTGTCGCGCGGGTACACAGCCGACGGCCGCTCGCCGTGCGGCTTGTTGACGGTCACGTCGGCGAGGTAGGTGAGGATTTTGGTGCCACGGTCCGCGGAGCTGCGCAGCGTGAGCAGCTGGGGGCGCTCCTCGATGAAGGACGTGGTGACCCGGCCGGCCTTGAAATCGGGGTCGTCGAGCACCGCCTGCAGGAACGGGATGTTCGTCGACACGCCGCGGATGCGGAACTCGGTGACCGCGCGGCGGGCCCGGGCGACGGCGGTTTCGAAGTCGCGGCCGCGGCAGGTGAGCTTGACGAGCATCGAATCGAAGTACGCGGAGACCTCTGCGCCGACCGACGTTCCGCCGTCGAGGCGGATACCGGCACCACCCGGGGTGCGGTAGCCGGTGATCCGACCGGTGTCCGGGCGGAACCCGTTGGCGGGGTCTTCGGTGGTGATGCGGCACTGCAGGGCCGCACCGCGCAGCGTGATCTTGTCCTGGCTCAGGCCCAGATCCGCGAGGGTCTCCCCCGACGCGATCCGCAACTGCGATTGCACGAGGTCGACGTCCGTGACCTCTTCGGTGACGGTGTGCTCGACCTGGATGCGGGGGTTCATCTCGATGAAGACGTGGTTGCCGCGGGTGTCGAGGAGGAATTCGACGGTGCCGGCACAGGAATAGTTGATCTCCTTCGCGAACGCGACGGCGTCCGCGCAGATCTTCGCCCGCAGCTCTTCCGAGAGGTTCGGGGCAGGCGCGAGCTCGATCACCTTCTGGTGACGGCGCTGCAGCGAGCAGTCGCGCTCGAACAGGTGGATGACGTTGCCCTGACCGTCGGCCAGGATCTGGACCTCGATGTGACGCGGGTCGACGACGGCCTGCTCGAGGAACACCGTCGGGTCGCCGAACGCCGACTCGGCCTCACGCGCGGCGGCCTCGATGGACTCCTTGAGCTGAGCCCGCTCGGCGACGCGCCGCATGCCGCGGCCACCGCCGCCGGCGACGGCCTTCACGAACAGCGGGAACTGCATGGTCTCGGCCGCGGCCAGCAACTCGTCCACGTCGGCGGACGGCTCCGAGGACGCCAGCACCGGCAGACCGGCGGCCTTCGCCGCGGCGATCGCGCGTGCCTTGTTGCCGGTGAGCTCGAGTACCTCGGCGGACGGACCCACGAACGTGATGCCCGCCTCGGCGCACGCGGCGGCGAGATCCGGGTTCTCGGAAAGGAAGCCGTAGCCGGGGTAGATGGCGTCGGCGCCTGCCTGCTTGGCCGCGGAGACGATCTCGTCGACGGAGAGGTACGCCCGAACCGGGTGTCCCTCCTCGCCGATCTGATAACTCTCATCAGCCTTCAGACGGTGGATCGAGTTCCGATCCTCGTACGGGAACACCGCGACCGTTCCAGCACCTAGTTCGTAGGCGGCACGGAAAGCGCGGATCGCAATTTCGCCACGGTTGGCGACCAGGACTTTGGAGAACATTGGAGCAAACTACCCCGCCGTCGACGGCCGCGGATAAATGGCATCCCACATTTCAGGATCCTCCACAAACTTCACAAAGACCCCCCTGACGTGTGCGAATTCTGCAACAGACCCGAAACAGACGAGCAAAGATTTACGTGAAGCGAAGTAAGTTCTCACGTTTTCTCCAGATATTCGATGCGGTCCGCGTCGAGCGCCGACGTCACCATCGCCGACAGTCCGGGATGGTTCTCGAGGCGCGGGTCGTCTGCGATCACCGAACGCGCGAACTCGGACGCCGCGGCGATGACGTCCTCGTGGCCGAGCAGCGACAACAGCCGCAACGTGGACGTCGTGCCCGACTGCGCCGCACCGAGAATGTCGCCCTCGCGGCGCGTGGCGAGGTCGAGTTGCGCGAGTTCGAAGCCGTCGTTGGTCGACGCCACGCTCGACAATCGCTCGTAGGCGGGACCGCCCGGATTCATCTTCGTGACGAGAATGCACAGGCCCTGGTGTTTGCCACGGCCGACGCGTCCGCGCAGCTGGTGCAGCTGACTCACACCGAAACGGTCCGCGTCGACGATCACCATGATCGTCGCGTTCGGGACGTCGACACCGACCTCCACGACCGTGGTGCACACGAGGACGTCGATATCGCCGGCCGTGAAGTCGCGCATCACCGCGTCCTTCTCGTCCGCGGGAAGCCGGCCGTGCAGCAGACCCACCCGCAGGTCCGGCATGACGCTGCCGCTCAACTCCTCGAACACCTCGACGGCGGACTTCGTCTCGGGCGCCTTCTCGTCGAACGCGTCTTCACCGTCACCCTTCTCTCCGTCGCCGATGCGCGAGCACACGACGTACGCCTGCCGCCCCTCGGCCACGTCCTCGCGGATCCGTTCCCACGCGCGCGCGACCCACTGCGGCTTCTGCGACGCGGGTACCACACTGCTCTTGATCGGTGACCGCCCCTTCGGCAGCTGGCGCAGCGTCGACACCTCGAGATCGCCGAGCACCGTCATCGCGATGGTGCGGGGAATCGGCGTCGCCGTCATCACCAGCAGATGCGGGCTCATGCCCTCCCGCGCCCTCGACCGCAGCCGGTCGCGCTGCTCGACACCGAACCGGTGCTGCTCGTCGACCACCACCATCCCGAGATTGAAGAATTCGACGTTGTCCTGGATCAGGGCGTGCGTGCCGATGACGATCCCGGCGTCGCCGGTGATCGCCTCGTTCAGAGCCGTGCGTTTGGCGGCGACCGGCATCGACCCCGTCAGCAGCGCCACCCGTGTGGCCTTCTCGTGCGCCCCGAGCTCCCCCGCGGTCGCGAGGGGGCCGAGCATCGCCCGCAGCGACCGGGCGTGCTGCGTCGCGAGGACCTCGGTCGGCGCGAGCAGGGCGCACTGGTAGCCGGCGTCGACCACCTGGAGCATGGCGCGCAGGGCCACGATCGTCTTACCCGAACCCACCTCACCCTGCAACAGCCTGCTCATCGGGTGCGGCTGCGCCAGATCGGCCGAGATCTCGTCGGCGACCGCGTGCTGACCGTCGGTGAGCTGGAACGGAAGCATTTTCTCGAACACGTCCGCGATCCCGCCGGGCACGGGCGGGCACTCGGGCGCGACTCGCTCGGCGTTGTCGTGGCGGCGACGGGCGAGAACCAGCTGCAGCGCCGTCGCCTCGTCGAACCGCAGACGGTCGTGGGCGTTCTCCACGTCCTCGCGGGTGTCGGGCAGGTGGACCGACCGGAGGGCTTCGTCGAGACCGATCAGGTCGCGTTCGGCCCGGATGTCTTCCGGCAGGGGGTCGTCGACGTGATCGAGCTGGTCCAGGATCTGGCGGACGCACTTCATGATCGTCCAGCTCTCCACGTCCCGGGTGGCCGGATAGAGCGGGATCAGCGCCCGGTCGAACACGGACAGGTCGACCCCCGCACCGGGTTCCTGCGACGCCCGGGCGATTCCCGCGAGATCCCCGGCACCGCGGATCCTGTCGACGTTCACGACGGGGTCCTCGCTGCCGGCACGCGGCTCGGGAAGGATGAGGTAGCTCGGATGGGTGAGGCTCCACTTCTGGCGGAAGTACTTGACCGTTCCCGAGAACATCGCGCGCACACCCGGCTTGATCACGTGCTTGACCTTCTGCGGGCTGAAGAACGTGACGTCCACGTTCTGGGTGTCGGTCGACAGGACCACCTTGAGCATGCTGCCCGGCCGGTTCTTCATCTTCACGACGGCCGCGGACGTGACCCGGGCGATGATCGTGATGTGCTCGCCCTCCGGCGGGTCCTTCTCCGCGAGCTCGCGGCCCTGCGAGGCGTACCGGTGCGGGTAATGCCGCAGCAGGTCCTCGACCGTGCGGATGTCGAACGCCTCCTCGAGCGCGTCGGCGGTCTTCTTCCCCAGCAGATGATCGAGCCGGTCGGACAATGTGGCCATCGAATTCCTCATTCCACCCCGAGTTGCAACAGATCTCCAGGTTGTCCACCGTGGTAGATCATCACCTCGACGCCGGGGTGCCGCTGCGAGATGTGATCGGCCAGTTCCGTGTCCAGCCCCTCCGGCGCCTCCGACCCCATCAGGAGCGTCACCAGTTCGCCACCCGCGCCGAGGACGAGGTCGACGAGCCGCCGTCCGGCCGCGACCGCGTCCGGTTCGATGACGATCACCTCGTGACCCATCAGTCCGATGCCGTCGCCCGGTTCGCAGGTGCCCACGTAGGTGAGGGCCCGTTCCCGGGCGATGCGCAACGATCCCCAGCGGGTGGCGGCGGCCGCCTCCGACATCGCGAACGCGTCGTCCACCGCCTCACGCTCGGGGTCGTGCACCGCCAGGGACGCGAGTCCCTGCACCATCGCGGACGTCGCGAGCAGCAGGACCTCGTGGCGGGCATCCCTCGCCGCGGCACTGACCGCGACGAGTTCCTGGGCCGTCAGCGCGCCGTTGGGGAGGACGAGCACCTCGGTGCGTCCCATCTGTCTGATGATGCCGAGAAGCTGGGCCCGGGTGACGGGGGCGTCATCGCACCGGAGGACGGTCGCGCCTTCGCTGGCGAACAGTTCGGCGGCGCCGTCCCCGGCCACGACGGCGACGATTCCCCGCTCCCCCTGATCCGGCCGGGTCCGGACCGGTGGAACGAGCAACCCCTGGTCCCGCGCATCCACGAGGAAGCTGCTGACCCGGATTCCGTGGATGCGTCCCGCCGACAGTCCGGCCTCCACGGCGGCGCCCGCGTCCGTGCAGTGCACGTGCACCGACCAGCCGCCGCCGCCGTCGCCGACGATCACGATCGAGTCCCCGAGGGCGTTCAGCGTGGTGCGCAACTCCCCCATGCGGTCCTCGTCGGACTCCGCGACCAGGTACATCACCTCGAAGTCCTGATCCGAGCCCTCGTCGCAGTCGGGTCCGGGTCCCGGATGCGCATGCGGGCCCTGCGACGCGGGCGGCGCGACAACGGGGACGGGCTCTGCGCGATGCGTGGACGGGGTGCGGCGCGGAACGTGGAGCGCGATCGGTGCGCGATCCGGCGGCGCACCCGTCACGGCCGTGACGAGAGCGTCGAGGATCACCACGAGGCCGAGTCCTCCCGCATCGACGACGCCCGCGGTGCCCAGCACGTCGAGTTGCGACGGCGTCCTGGTGAGCGCGGACGCCGCCGCATCCGCGGCTGCGCGTGCCGTGACCGCGATCGGCGCCTCGTCCGGGAACTCCGCCGCCGCGTCGGCCGCGCAGCGCAGCACGGTGACGATGGTGCCCTCCACCAGGTAGCTCACCGCGTCCGTCACCAGATTGGTGGCCATCAGCAGTCCGGTCCGGACCGTCCGGGTGTCGACGGCGGAGGTGACGGCCGCTTCCGCGACCCCTCGCAGCACCTGGGACAGGATCACTCCGGAATTCCCGCGCGCGCCGGCGACCGCGCCCCGAGCCAGGGCGATGGCAACCTGCCGGACGTCCTTGGTGCCGCTTGCAGTGCCCGCGTACTCGTCGATCGCACCCAGCGCCGCCCGCATGGTGAACAGCAGGTTGGTACCCGTGTCGGAGTCCGGGATCGGAAAGACGTTGAGGCTGTTGATCTCCTCGCACCGCTTTTCCAGACCCGCGACGGCGGTCCGCGCCCACGATTCGAGGACTCGACCGTCCATCGGGAGCTCAGGGGCCACTGTCGTCCTCTCCGGCCAGGGGAATGGGAAGGTGCCGTCAGACTAGTCGGGGGAAGATGATCGGGCCCGCGGTCCGAGCCCTTCGGGACCGGGTTTGGCCAATCCGCACTCGAGCGGCTACTCTTGCACGGTTGCCTCGTACAGGGCGCGCTTGCTGTGCCCTGTCTCCACGAGGCCAGCAAATTTCACAGTTCACTATCTTGAAGGAGTTCGCGACTATGGCTGCCGTCTGCGACGTATGCGCCAAGGGGCCCGGCTTCGGTAAGTCGGTCTCGCACTCGCACCGGCGTACCAACCGTCGCTGGAACCCGAACATTCAGACTGTTCGTGCCGAGGTTGCCCCCGGAAACACCCGGAAGGTCAACGTCTGCACCTCTTGCCTGAAGGCTGGAAAGGTTGCTCGGGGCTGACCCGACGCTGCGTGCGATGTCACTGCGCCCCCGACACTTCGGTGTCGGGGGCGCAGTTTTTTATGCCGCCGCACCTTGTCCGATTCGGCATCGTCGCAGCGCATCGGGGCACGTCGGGCACCGGCAGGGGCCCACGTAAGGTGCAACGGTGACTTCTCTCGATGGACTCAGCAAAGTACAGCTCGAAGACGGCGTCCTGCGCATCACGATCGCGACGGCGGAGAACGGCACCTCGCTGGACGGCGAGGGCATGGTGCAGGGTGCCCGGGCACTCGAAGCGGTCGGTGACCGAATCGGCAGCGTCCTCCTCGTCGGGGAGGGCCCGAACTTCTGCGCGGGCGGCAACGTCCACGCCTTCGCGTCCGCACCGGTGCGAAGCGAATACGTCGCCGAGGTGGCGCGCGTGTTCCACGAATTCGTTCGTGCGCTCGACGCCGTGACCGTTCCGGTGATCGCCGGTGTGCACGGGTGGGCTGCGGGCGCCGGTATGAGCCTTGTCTGCCTCACGGACGTCGCCATCGGCGGCCCGGGCACCAAGCTGCGCCCGGCCTACCCGTCCATCGGCTTCACCCCGGACGGCGGCATGTCCTGGACCCTTCCGCGCATCGTCGGCGACGCTCGCGCGCGCGAGATCCTGATCACCGACGCCGTTCTCAGCGGTGACGAGGCCGTCCGCCTGGGCATCCTCAGCCGCCTCGTCGGCGACGACGTCGTTCAGGACGAGGCACTCCGGCTCGCCCGCACGCTCGCTGCCGGCCCGACGCCGTCCTTCTCGGGGATCAAGACGCTCGTCCGCGCCTCCCGATATCGCACGCTCGCCGAGCAACTCGACGCGGAGGCCGCGTCGATCGCCACCGCGGCCGACAGCCCGGTGGGACGCGAGGGCGTCGACGCCTTCGTCGAGAAGCGGCGTGCCGACTTCTCGTCGGTGCAGTGAAGCGGCGTGCCGACTTCTCGTCGGTGCAGTGAAGCGGCGTGCCGACTTCTCGTCTGTGCAGTGAAGCGGCGTGCCGACTTCTCGTCGGTGCAGTAGGGAAATTCGCCGATTACGGCAGCTGCCAGTTCACCGGCTCGGCACCCAGTCCGTCGAGGAGTTCGTTCGCCCGGCTGAACGGTCGCGATCCGAAGAATCCGCGCGACGCGGACAACGGTGAGGGGTGGGCCGACTCGATGGTCGGCACGTCGCCGAGCATCGGTTTCAACGTGGACGCGTCCCGGCCCCACAGAATTGCGACGAGGGGTTCGGGGCGCGCCACGAGAGCGCGAATGGCCTGCTCGGTCACCGCTTCCCAGCCCTTCTTCCGGTGTGAGGCCGGGAGTCCGGGCTGCACGGTGAGAACCCTGTTCAGCAGAAGCACTCCCTGGCGCGACCACGGGGTGAGGTCCCCGGTGGTGGGTGTCTCGTAGCCGAGGTCCTTGCTGTATTCGGTGAAGATGTTGCCGAGGCTGCGCGGCACCGGGCGCACGTCCGAGGCCACCGAGAAACTGAGACCGACCGCGTGCCCGGGTGTGGGGTACGGGTCCTGACCCACGACCAGGACCTTGACCTCGGAGAACGGGTGGGTGAACGCCCGCAGGACGTTCTCTCCCGTGGGGAGGTACTCACGCCCGTCGGCGATTTCCGCGCGCAGGAACTCGCCCATCTCCGCGATCCGCCCGGACACGGGTTCGAGTGCGTCTGCCCATCCGGCCTCGACGAGGTCCGACAGCGGCGCCGCCATCAGTCGAGCCTGCGCAGCGAGTCGCGGTAGTAGGCCGCGTTCGCGGCGTACATCTTCACGTTCATCGCGAGGTGCCCCTCGGGAACCTCGTAACCCTGCCGGATCTTCGCGGGGACGCCGAGTGCCATGCTGCGCGGTGGAACCTCGAACTTGAACGGAACGACGGCGCCGGCTCCGACGACCGAACCGGCACCGATGACCGAACCGTTGAGCACGATCGATCCGGACGCGATCAGGCAGTGGTCGCCGATCGTGGATCCTTCGATGTGCGCGGCGTGACCGACGACGCACCCCGAGCCGATGACGGTGGGATCGACCATCGTGCAATGGATCACGGTGCCGTCCTGGATGTTCGTGTCGGCGCCGACGGTGATGGTGCCGTAGTCGGCGCGGAGCACGGCCTGTGGCCACACCGAGGTTCCTGCCGCCAGGGTCACGTTCCCGATCACCACGGCGTCGGGATGGACGTAGGCGTCCGGATGGATGTCGGGTTCGCGGTCCCCGAGCGCGTAGATAGCCATGCGTGCAACCTATACCGAGAAGCTCTGCCAGCCGCCGGCCCCCGGCCAGGTCTCGCCGTCGACCGAGATGCCGGACCCGTCGTGCACCGCGCCGATCGTCGTCCACCCCGCGGGGAGCGGGACGTCGGCAGGAAAGCTGGCGGCGAAGCCATGGTCCTCTCCCCCGGTGAGCACCCATTCCCAGTGGTCGGCGCCGAGAAGCTTCGCCGCCGCCACCAGTTCGGGTGAGACGGCCATGTGGGATCGGGTGAGGGACATTCCGACGCCGGAGGCGTCGCAGATGTGACCGAGATCGGCGAGGAGCCCGTCGGAGATGTCGGTCATGGCGTGGGCGCCCCCGTCCGCGGCGGCCCAGGCGGCGGAATACGGTGGAGTGGGGACACGATGTGCGGCGAGAAGATCCGGGAAATCCGAGGACCCGCCGAGCAGCAGCGCGAGTCCGGCCGCCGACCGGCCGAGTTCGCCGGCCACCGCGACGACGTCGCCCGGCAGCGCGCCAGACCGCCGGATCGGGCTCCTGCCACCCAGATCACCGAGGACGGTGACGGAAATCACGACCTGCCCGGCCTGCACGAGATCACCGCCCACGACGCCGGCCCCGAGTTCCTCGGCGCTCTCCCCGATTGCCGCCGAGATGCCGTCCGCCACGTCGATCGACGTGTCCGGCGGCAGGCCGAGGGAAACCAGGAAAGCGGTGGGGCGCGCCCCCATCGCCGCGACGTCGGCTGCGTTCTGTGCCACCGCCTTGCGGCCCACGTCTCGCGGGGACGACCAGTCGAGCCGAAAATGCCTGTCCTGCACCAGCATGTCGGCGGACACCGCCACCCGGCCGTCGGCCGCCCGGACGAGGGCGGCGTCGTCGCCGGGGCCGATCAGGGTGGACAGGGGCTGCACCCGTCCCTCCACCGCTCGGCCGATCACGGCGAACTCGCCGACGTCGGCGACGGTGAGGGGCGGGTTCGGGTCCGGGGAATCCGTCGGTGTGATGGTGTGCCTCCAGTGTCGGGTGGCCCGGGCAGCGGCCGTGGGTCCGGTCGACGGGATGTGCGACTGCGGTACCTTTTAGCTGTTGCCGGGACTTCTCGGCACGTGACCGATCAGCGCGCCGAAGCACCCGCGACTCTACCGAGATCATGCGGCGCGGAGCAGGGAAGGGCCGGAGCGAGAGTGCAAGCGTTCATCCTGATCCAGACCGAAGTCGGCAAGGCCGCGGCGATCGCGACCGAGATCGCGAAGATCACCGGAGTCCGGACCGCCGAGGACGTGGTCGGACCGTACGACGTCATCGTGCGGGTGTCCGCCGACGATGTCGCCCCCGTCGTCAAGGAGATCCGTCAGGTCTCCGGCATCACTCGCACCCTCACCTGCGACGTCCCCGAAAAGTCTGCGAACAAGAACTGAGCATGTCCGACCTCGAACCCGAACAGAACGCCCCCGCCGGCAACTCCGACCCGGTTCCCGGGGAGCGGCGCAATCCCGCACTCATCGCGACGGCCGTTGCGCTCCCCGTGGCCCTGGTCATCGGCATCGTCGTCGCGGCGGTGTTCGCCGGCCGGAACCCGGTGAAGGAACCCGTGTCGCTGGGCCCCGTGCCCGCGCCCGCATCCGGCTCCGCGGAGTGCGCCACCCTGATGGCGGGCCTTCCCGAGGCTCTGGGCGACTACACGCGCGCCGAACTCACCGAACCCGCTCCCGAGGCGACCGCCGCGTGGCAACCGGCCGAGGGCGAACCACTCGTCCTGCGTTGTGGTCTGGACCGCCCCGCGGAGTTCGATCAGGCTTCGCCGCTGCAGGTCATCGACGGAGTTCAGTGGTTCGAGATCTCGGGCGCGAGCGCCGGAATCGACGCGAGCAGCTATTTCGCCGTCGACCGCGGCGTGTACATCGGACTCACGGTTCCCACCGGGGTGGGACCGACGCCGCTTCAGGACATTTCCGGTGCGGTGTCGCAGGCGTTGCCGCAGCAACCCCTCGATCCGGCGCCCGTGGCGAATCCCTGAGCGCCGGACCGCGATTTCTCTAGCGGAGACCGACGCCGCGCGCAAGGGCGGTGTCGACCAGGGTCGAGACGAGGGCGCCGTAGTCGACGCCCACCGCACCCCACATGCGCGGGTACATCGAGATCGACGTGAATCCGGGCATCGTGTTGATCTCGTTGATCACCGGGCCGTCTTCGGTCACGAAGAAGTCCACCCGCGCGAGTCCCTGGCAGTCGAGCGCGGAGAACGCGCGCACCGCGAGTTCACGGATCTCTTCGCTGACCGATTCGTCGAGTTTCGCGGGCACGTCGAACTCGCACACGTCGTCGAGGTATTTGCTGTCGAAGTCGTAGAACGCCTCGTCGTCGCCTGCGCCTTCCGGCATCCGGATCTCGGCGATGACGCTGGCCCGCACGTCGCCGTCCGGGAACTCGAGGACTCCGCACTCGACCTCGCGGCCGACGATCCCGGATTCGACGATCACCTTCGGGTCGTGCAGACGGGCGTGGGTGATGGCGTCGTCGAGCGCGGCCCACTCGGCCACCCGGGTGATGCCGATCGAGGATCCGCCGCGGGCCGGCTTCACGAATACCGGGAGGTGGAGGCGGGACTTCTGTTCGTCGGTCAGCGTGGCGGTGCCGGGGCGCAGGACGACCTGGTACCCGATGGGCAGGCCTTCCGCGGCGAGCAGCTTCTTCGTGAATTCCTTGTCCATACCGGCAGCGCTGGCGAGCACGCCGGGACCGACGTACGGGACACCTGCGAGTTCGAGTAGGCCCTGGATCGTGCCGTCCTCGCCGTAGGCGCCGTGCAGGACGGGGAAGACGACGTCGACCGAGGCCAGGATCTTGCCCGCTTCGCCGTCGTCGAGGGCGACGAGGTCACCGGACCGCGTCGGGTCGGCGGTGAGGGCCAGTGCGGACCCGTCGGCATCGACGCTGGGCAGTGCCCGGCCGCGGATGGCCAGCGTCTCGGGGTCGGTGGAGCCGAGAACCCACGAGCCCTCGGTGGTGATGCCGATCGGCACCACCTCGTACCGTTCCGGGTCGAGGTTCCTCAGGACGCTTCCGGCCGACACACAGGACACGGAATGCTCGTTGCTGCGGCCACCGAAGATGACGGCTACCCGGGTACGCGGTTTACTCACGACACAAACCGTACCGTCGCCGTGACCCGCTCACCGCACCCACCTCTCCTCATATTTCCTTCGCCGACCTCACGACACGTCGGGTGCCGCACTCACAATGCGGACAGGGCTTGCTCGAGATCGGCGACGAGGTCTTCGGTGTCCTCGATTCCACACGAGATCCGCACGAACCCGTCGGGCACGGGGTCACCCCACCGGGCCCGGCGGTCGGCGCTGGTGTGGATGCCGCCGAAGCTCGTCGCAGGCACGAGGAGCTCACTTCCGGCCACGAGTCGGTGGAACTGTTCGGCGGAGTCCACCTCGAAGCTCACCAGCCCGCCGAATCTACGCATCTGACCGGCGGCGACGGCGTGCGCAGGATCTTCGGGCAGCCCCGGGTACCGGACACGGTGAGCCGCCGGGTGCGACTCGAGCAGGGCCGCGAGGGCCAGGGCGTTGGCGCACTGCCGCTCGAATCGCAGACCGGCCGTCCCGAGACTCCGGTGGGCGAGCCACGTCTCGAACGGCCCCAGCACCGTGCCCGACAGCGCCCTCTCGCGTTCCATTCCGGCCAGGAAGTCGGCGTCCGACGCGGCGATGTACCCCATGAGGAGATCACTGTGACCGCTCAAAGTCTTTGTGCCGCTGGCGACTACCACGTCGGCGCCGAGTTCGAGCGGCTGCTGGCCGAGTGGGGTGGCGGTCGTGTTGTCCACCACGAGAACTGCGCCCGCGTTGGCGCACTGCTCGGACACGGTGCGCAGATCCACCACGTCGAGGGACGGGTTGGCCGGAGTCTCGGCCACCACCACCGTCGTCCCCTCGGCGGACGCCAGCAGTGCGGCGGCCGCCTCGCCGGCCATGTCGGCGGTCCGCAGTTCGTGCACGGTGATGCCCATCGGCTCCAGGCGCTCCCGCGCGTACGCACGCACCTGGTAGTAACCGTCGGACGGAACGACCACGGTGTCACCGGCGGTGAGCAGACTCCGCAGCACGACGGTGACCGCCGACATCCCGGAGCCGACGACGAGTGCGCCCGCGGCGCCCTCGAGCGTCGCCAGCGCCGATTCGAGGTCGCGCCACCCCGGATTGGAGGCACGCGCGTAGGTGTCGGACTCGGTTCCCTCGTCCGCGCTCAGCTGATAAGGCGCAGCGAAAACCGGCCCCCTCTGCATCGGTGAGCCGGGAACATTCTCTGCGGCAACGGCTTTGACGCAGCGGGTGGAATCACCACTCACGAGTTCACTCCGGCTTCGTGCGGCGGCCGAGCAGCTGACCGATCGCGTCCTGCACCACGAGGCCCTCGTGGCACACCCGGTGCACGGCATCGGTCAACGGCATCTCGACGTCGTAACTGGCGGCGAGAGCCCGCACCGACGAGCACGATTTGACGCCCTCGGCGACCTGACCGTGAGTGGCCGCCTGGGCACTCTCGATCGAACCACCCTGGCCGAGGCGTTCACCGAACGACCGATTGCGCGACAGGGGCGACGTGCACGTCGCAACCAGATCACCCACTCCCGCGAGACCCGCGAGGGTGGCAGGTTTCGCACCGAGCGCTACTCCCAGCCGGATGATCTCGGCCAGACCGCGAGTGATGATGCTCGCAATCGTGTTCTCTCCCAAACCGATTCCCGACGCCATACCGCAGGCGAGGGCGATGACGTTCTTGCAGGCGCCGCCGACCTCGCACCCGATGACGTCCGAATTCGTGTACGGACGGAAGTATCCGGTGGCCGAAGCCTTCTGCAGTTCCAGCGCCCGCGTCGAATCCGTGCACGCGACGACCGTCGCCGCCGGCTGACCGATCGCGATCTCCCGGGCCAGATTGGGCCCGGACAGGACGGCGACCCGCCCCGGGTCTGCGCCGGTGACCTGGATGATCACCTGACTCATCCGCATGAGGGTGCCGGTCTCGATGCCCTTGGCGAGGCTCAGGAGGGTGGCGTTCTCGGGGATCATCGGACTCCAGACCTGCAGATTGTCGCGCAGGGACTGCGACGGCACCGCGAGAACGACGATGTCGGCGCCGTCGAGTGCGGCCCGCGCGTCGTCGGTGGCGGTCAACGACGGAGGCAGGGCGATGCCCGGCAGGTAGTCCGTGTTCTCGTGCCGCGACACGATCGATTCGGCGACCTCACCGCGTCGCGCCCACATGGTGACATCGGTCCCGGCGTCGGCCAGGACCTTCGCAAATGCAGTCCCCCATGAACCCGCTCCCAGTACCGCAGCCTTGCTCACACAGCCCCCTCGTCGTTCGTTACCCGATGCGTCGCCCACAGTATTGCCGATGCCGAGGTCGAGCGCCGCCCCGCCACCGAACTCGTTCGCTGCTCAGCGGCGACCGGGCGTCCGCAGCACCACCCCGCGCGGGCTGGCAAGATGTCCGCATGAGCACAGCGACCCGATCCGTGGCGCCGCGCGCGCACGTACTCGTCGCCGTGAAGGAACTCCACGCGGCCAAGACGCGGCTGTCGGGTGTCTTCGACACGGACGACCGCACCGGACTGGTGCTGTCGATGCTGCGCGACACCCTCGCCGTCGTCAGCGATGTCGCGACGGTCGTCGGTGTCACCGTGGTCACGCCGGACCCCGCGGTGGCGCGGCTCGCACGCAGCGTCGGCGCGCATGTCTACGCCGACCCCGCACCCGTTTCCACCGAAGACCGGCCGGACGAGGCCGGCACCGAGCACGGTCTCAATGCGGCGCTGTCGGCGGCGGCCGAGCACGTCCGCAGCAACGAGCGCGGAGTCGACGTCGTCGCACTCCAGGCCGATCTTCCGTCTCTGCGCGGAGGTGAATTCGGTGAAGCACTCGCCGCGGCGAGAACCGGCGGCAGGTCGGTGGTCGTCGACCATCACGGCACCGGAACCGCCGCACTGTTCTCCTGCGACCCGGAAATTCCGCTCGATCCCCGGTTCGGACCGGGATCGGCGAAGCGGCATCTCGAATCGGGGGCCCGTCCCCTCGACGGGCACTGGCCGGGTCTGCGGACCGACGTCGACACCGCCGACGATCTCGATGCCGCGCAGGCTCTCGGCGTCGGACCTGCGACGCGTGCCGCACTCGACGCGCTCGAACACACCGCCCCCTCGCGCTGCGGAAACGAGTAGGCAACGCACCGCGTGTGAATTTGCCCCATCGATTGTCCGCGGCCGAATTCTCGAGGGATGATCGTGGGGTGAGTAACCGAGAAGCACTCGACCAGCAGACCGACGTCGACGGAAAGAACGGAACCCGCGACGGCATCGTCACGGCGAATCCCACGAACGTTCCCATGGCGCCCCCCGCTGCCACGAGTGCCCTCACGAGCGCACTGACCGACGGACTCCCCGAAGATCGTTACCTGAACCGCGAACTCAGTTGGCTCGATTTCAATGCCCGGGTTCTCGCCCTCGCCGAGGACACGTCGCTGCCGCTGCTCGAACGCGCCAAGTTTCTCGCCATCTTCGCGTCCAATCTGGACGAGTTCTTCATGGTCCGCGTCGCCGGACTCAAGCGCCGCGACGAGACCGGGCTTTCCGTGCGGTCCGCCGACGGCCTCTCCCCCCGCGAACAGCTCTCGCTGATCGCGACCCGGACCCAGGAGATCTCGGAGAAGGCCGCACGGGTCTTCCTCGACTCCGTTCGTCCCGCGCTTGCCGCCGAAGGGATCTCCATCATCGGATGGGACGATCTCACCGACGACGACCGCGAGCGCCTGTCCGTGCATTTCCAGGACCAGATCTTCCCCGTACTCACTCCGCTCGCCGTTGACCACGCCCACCCGTTCCCGTACATCAGCGGCCTGAGTCTCAACCTCGCGGTGACGGTGAAGGATGCGGTCACCGGTGGCGAACACTTTGCGAGGGTCAAGGTTCCGGACAACGTGGGCCGGTTCGTCCGCGTCCGCCGCGACGAGACTCCCTCCTCCATCGACGCGTTCCTGCCGCTGGAAGATCTGATCTCCGCTCACCTCGACATGCTGTTCCCGGGCATGGAGATCGTGGAGCACCATGCATTCCGGATCACGCGCAACGCCGATTTCGAGGTCGAGGAAGACCGCGACGAAGATCTGTTGCAGGCGCTCGAGCGTGAGTTGGCCCGCCGCCGCTTCGGTTCACCGGTGCGACTCGAGGTCGCGGACGACATGACCGAGCACATGCTCGAACTCCTCCTGCGCGAACTCGACGTCGATCCCGGCGACGTCATCCAGGTACCCGGACTGCTGGATCTGTCGTGCCTCTGGCAGGTGTACGCGGTCGACCGACCCGCCCTCAAGGACGCACCGTTCGTCCCGGCAACGCATCCCGCGTTCGGCGAGCGCGAAACGCCCAAGAGCGTCTTCTCCACTCTCCGCGACGGCGACGTCCTGGTCCACCACCCGTACGACTCGTTCTCCACGAGCGTCCAGCGCTTCATCGAACAGGCCGCGGCCGACCCCCAGGTTCTGGCGATCAAGCAGACTCTCTACCGCACTTCGGGCGACTCCCCCATCGTCGACGCGTTGATCACCGCCGCCGAGGCGGGCAAACAGGTTGTGGCACTGGTCGAGATCAAGGCGCGATTCGACGAGCAGGCGAACATCAAGTGGGCCCGCAAGCTCGAGCACGCGGGTGTGCACGTGGTGTACGGACTGGTCGGGCTCAAGACCCACTGCAAGACGTGCCTCGTCGTCCGTCGCGAAGGGTCCACCATCCGGCGTTACTGCCACATCGGCACCGGCAACTACAACCCGAAGACCGCCCGGCTCTACGAGGACATCGGCCTGCTCACCGCGGCACCCGAGATCGGCGCAGACCTCACCGACCTGTTCAATTCCCTCACCGGCTACTCGCGGAAGACGCAGTACCGCAACCTCCTCGTCGCGCCGTACGGTGTGCGCCGGGGAATCATCGAGCGGATCGACGGTGAGATCGCGCACAAGCTGCGGGGCGAGGACGCCGGAATCCTGCTGAAGGCCAACGCCTTGGTCGACGAACAGGTGATCGACTCGCTCTATCGCGCATCCAAGGCCGGTGTGCCCGTCGATATCGTCGTGCGTGGCATCTGCGCCCTCAAGCCCGGAGTTCCCGGCCTGAGTGAGAACATCCACGTCCGGTCGATTCTCGGACGTTTCCTCGAGCATTCCCGCGTCTTCCATTTCCGCGGCGCCGACGAATTCTGGATCGGCAGCGCAGACATGATGCACCGCAACCTCGACCGGCGCGTCGAGGTCATGGCGCAGGTGAAAGATCCTCGACTCACTGCTCAGATAGGCGAGATCATCGATTCCGCGCTCGATCCCGTCACGCGGTGCTGGGTGCTCGGGGCCGACGGCCGGTGGGTTCCGTCGCCTGCCCACGGCGAGGAGGTTCGCGACCACCAGGAGGCCATGATGCGCAAACGAATGGGCACCGGATCCTGATCGCGGCGAATCCGCGGAAGAAGGAAGGAACTCGGTGAGCAGTTCACCCGGCAAACCGGTCAAAGCCAATATCTTCGCCGCGGGCGCCGTGCTGTGGCGAAAATCTCCCGGTAACCCCGACGAGATCGAGATCGCGCTCATTCACCGGCCCAAATACGAGGACTGGTCATTTCCCAAGGGAAAGCTCGACCCCGGCGAGACTGCCGTGGTGGCCGCACTGCGTGAGGTGGAAGAAGAGACGGGAATTCGCGGGCGTCTCGGCCGGCATCTCGGCGCGTTGACGTATCCGATTCCGGGCCACCGCCGATTGAAACGTGTCGAATACTGGGCGGCAGAAGCCCGTGCCGGCGAATTCGTCTCCAACAGCGAAGTGGACGAAATGCGGTGGCTTCCCGTATCCGAGGTCGCCGATCAGCTGTCGTACCCCATGGATCGCAAGATGCTCCGTCGATTCACGGCTCAGCCACCCGACACCGCGACCGTGCTGCTGGTCCGGCACGCCAAGGCTGGAAGCCGGAAACGGTACAAGGGTGACGACACCACCCGGCCCCTGGATGCGAACGGCCAACTCCAGGCCGAAGCGCTCGTCGCGCAGCTCGAGGCGTTCGGAGCCACGGACATCACGTCGGCCGACCGGACGCGGTGCACACAGACGGTCGAGCCGCTGGCACGCGCGTTGGACACGACCGTCCGGTTGGATCCGCTGCTGTCCGAGGAGAGTTACACCGCCGACCCGGTGGCCACTCGCACACGGGTCCGCAAGATCGCCGCTCTCGGCGGAGTTCAGGTGATCTGCAGTCAGGGTGGCGTCATTCCCGATCTGCTCGACTGGTGGGCGGAGATCGACGGCATCGCGCTTCCCCCGGCGCGGAACCGAAAGGCGAGCACCTGGGTGCTCTCGCTGTCCGGTGGCAAACTCATCGCCGCCGACCATATCGACAGTCCGCTGCCTCCCACCCGGAAGGACTGAGACCCGCCGACCGGAGTTCACCGGGACACCAGGCGAACACAGACAGGCGCCAACCCCCAGGGTCGGCGCCTGTCTGTGTTCGGGCAGTCCTGTGTGCGCTGTATTACTTGGCGCGCTTCGCGGGAGCCTTCTTTGCTGCGGTCTTCTTGGCTGCAGTCTTGGCCGGAGCCTTCTTTGCTGCGGTCTTCTTGGCAGCCGTGGTCTTGGCCGGAGCCACCTTCTTCGCCACGGTCTTCTTGGCAGCCGTGGTCTTGGCCGGAGCCTTCTTGGCCGCAGTCTTCTTGGCAGCCGTGGTCTTGGCCGGAGCCACCTTCTTCGCCACGGTCTTCTTGGCAGCCGTGGTCTTGGCCGGAGCCTTCTTGGCCGCAGTCTTCTTGGCGGCCACGGTCTTGGCCGGAGCTGCCTTCTTGGCTGCGGTCTTCTTGGCAGCCGTCTTCTTGGCAGCAGCCTTCTTGGCGGCGGCCTTGGTGGCGGGTGCCGCTGCACCGCGCTTGACTGCCGGACCGGTGGCCGGAAGCTTCTGGCCGCCAGCGATAACCGCCTTGAACTGAGCGCCCGGACGGAACGCCGGCACCGACGTCGGCTTGACCTTGACGGTCTCACCCGTGCGCGGGTTACGTGCGACACGTGCCGCGCGACGACGCTGCTCGAAGACACCGAAACCGGTGATGGTCACGCTGTCGCCGCGGTGCACTGCCCGGACGATCGTGTCCACGACATGCTCGACAGCTTCCGTTGCCGTGCGCCTGTCCGTGCCCAGTTTCTCGGTCAGAACATCGATGAGCTCTGCCTTATTCATTGAAATTCCTCCGCGAACTAATGGTCCATCATCGGACCGACTACGAACTACGGTAAACCTGAATACCGCAGGAGTCTATGTGCCACGCCAATTCTCATACAACGCGGCACCATTCTCAGGAACTTATTATCTGGGAGACAGGGCTCCGATTCCAACTTTCAGTCGGCCGGAGTGGGCTCCGGAAGAGTCGCAGGTTTCCAAGAAGGCCTTGACTTTTCGAACTCGGAAATGGCTTCTACCTGCCGCAATGTCAATCCGATGTCGTCCAGACCCTCGATCAGACGCCATCGCGTGTAGTCATCAATCGCAAAGGGCACCACGGTGGTTCCGGCCGTCACAGTCTTGTTCTCGAGGTCGACAATCAATTCGAGACCGGGTTGCTCGTCGAGCAACTTCCAGAGCAGTTCGACGTCCGACTGGGCTACCTGAGCGGCCAGCAGACCGGCCTTGCCGGCGTTGCCCCGGAAGATGTCCGCGAAGCGAGACGCGATCACGACCCGAAATCCGAAGTCGGATAGCGCCCACACGGCGTGCTCCCGGGAGGAGCCCGTGCCGAAATCGGGCCCGGCCACCAGAACGCTGCCCTTGTCGTACGGGGCGACGTTCAGAACGAAGTTCGGATCGTTCCGCCACGCGGCGAACAGACCGTCCTCGAAACCGGTGCGGGTCACTCGTTTCAGGTAGACCGCCGGAATGATCTGGTCCGTGTCCACGTTGGATCGCCGCAGCGGAACGCCGATACCTTTGTGTGTGCTAAAGGATTCCATCGAAAAATCTCCTAAATTCCTTGGGTCCTAGGCCAGATCTGTCGGCGCGGACAGTGTTCCCCGGACTGCGGTCGCGGCGGCGACCAGCGGCGAAACCAGGTGAGTCCGGCCGCCCTTGCCTTGACGGCCTTCGAAATTGCGGTTGGACGTGGAGGCCGAACGCTCGCCGGGCGCGAGCTGATCCGGGTTCATCCCGAGGCACATCGAGCACCCCGCCTGCCGCCATTCGGCGCCCGCGGCGGTGAAGATCTCGCCGAGACCCTCCTTTTCGGCCTGCGCGCGCACGCGCATCGAGCCCGGCACGATCAGCATCCGGACCCCGTCGGCGACGTGGCGGCCGCGCAACACGTCGGCCACGGCCCTCAGATCCTCGATCCGGCCGTTGGTGCACGAACCCACGAAAACTGTGTCGATCGCCACCTCACGCAACGGAGTTCCGGCTTCGAGACCCATGTAGGTCAACGCCTTCTCCGCGGCGTGACGCTCGCTCTCGTCCACGATCTCGGCCGGATTCGGCACGGCCTCGCCGAGCGGCAGGCCCTGCCCCGGGTTGGTGCCCCAGGTCACGAACGGCGTCAGCGAGCTCGCGTCGATGTGGACCTCGTTGTCGAAAACCGCGCCCTCGTCGGTCTTCAACTGCTCCCAGGCCTCCACCGCGGCGTCCCAGTCGGCACCCTTCGGCGCGTGGGGTCGTCCCTTGATGAATTCGTAGGTGATCTCGTCGGGGGCGATCATGCCTGCTCGCGCACCCGCCTCGATGGACATGTTGCAGACGGTCATCCGCGCTTCCATCGACATCTTCCGGATCGCTTCGCCGCGGTACTCCAGGACGTAGCCCTGGCCTCCACCCGTTCCGATCTTCGCGATGACAGCCAAAATGAGATCTTTACTCGTCACGCCTTCGGGCAATTCGCCGTCGACGGTGATCGCCATCGTCCGGAAAGGACGCAACGACAGCGTCTGCGTCGCCATGACGTGTTCGACCTCACTGGTGCCGATACCCATCGCGAGCGCGCCGAACGCGCCGTGGGTGGACGTGTGGCTGTCACCGCACACCACGGTCATGCCGGGCTGGGTGAGACCGAGCTGGGGTCCGACTACGTGGACGATGCCCTGATCGATGTTTCCCATCGGGTGCAGCCGGACACCGAATTCCTCACAGTTGCGCCGCAGCGTGTCCACCTGGGTCTTGGAGACGGGGTCTGCGATCGGCTTGTCGATGTCGACGGTGGGGACGTTGTGGTCCTCGGTGGCGATCGTCAGGTCGGGCCGGCGCAGTGGGCGCCCCGCCAGCCGGAGTCCGTCGAATGCCTGCGGACTCGTCACTTCGTGAACGAGATGCAGGTCGATGTAGATGAGGTCGGGGTTGTCTCCCTCACCCCGGACCACGACGTGGTCTTCCCACACCTTCTCTGCCAGGGTGCGTGCTTTCTCCGCCATCTTCTCCACCTCTGTGTGTCTTCTCGCACCGCGGGCTTCGGGCCGGTCCGCCGTGCGCCTGATGTCGTTACCCTCTTCCCGGACACGCACTCGACGTGAGGCGAAGGTGCGCTATGATCCCAGTATGCGAGAAAGTGGTATCGACCTATGAGACAGCATAGCGGCATCGGGGTCCTTGACAAAGCGGTGGGCGTGCTGCATGCCGTGGCCGAGAAGCCCTGCAGCCTCACCGAACTGTGCTCGCGCACCGGACTCCCCCGCGCCACCGCCCACCGGCTGGCCGTCGGGCTCGAGGTCCACCGCCTCCTGACCCGCGACTCCGACGGGCTGTGGTGCCCCGGTCCCGGCCTCGCCGAACTCGCTGCAACGGCTAACGATCCGCTCGTCTCGGCGGCGGCGCTCGTCCTTCCGCGATTGCGCGAGATCACCGGTGAGAGCGTGCAGCTGTACCGCCGGGAGGGCACGCAGCGCATCTGTGTGGCGGCGATGGAGCCGCCCACGGGCCTCCGCGACACCGTTCTCGTCGGGGCACGACTGCCGATGAGCGCCGGCTCGGGTGCCAAGGTCCTTCTCGCCTGGGCCGACCCACAGACTCAGCGCGCGATTCTTCCCGACGCGGCGTTCGGCGAACGCGTGCTGCTCGAGGTTCGCAGACGCGGCTGGGCGCAGAGCGCCGCCGAGCGGGAACCCGGTGTCGCCAGTGTCGCCGCACCCGTACGGGATGCCGGCGGCGCTGTCATCGCAGCGATTTCGGTGTCCGGACCCATCGACAGAATGGGCAGGCGCCCCGGCGCCCGGTGGGCGGCCGACCTGCTCGCCGCCGCGGAGGCGTTGCACAAGAGACTCTGACCACTCACGACCGCCGTTCACCGCGACAGGAGAAGCCGATGGGGAAGAACCAACGATCGCAGATCACGATGACGGATTCGGAGATCGCCGAATTCGTGGATCGGAGCCGGATCGCCACGCTCGCAACGGTGGCAGCGGACGGCAGACCTCATCTGGTCGCCATGTGGTACGCCGTGATCGACGGCGAGATCTGGTTCGAGACGAAGTCGAAATCGCAGAAGGCGGTCAACCTGCGCCGTGACGATCGGGTCACCGTCCTGATCGAGGACGGCCAGACGTACGACACCCTGCGCGGACTTTCCATCGAGGGCCGGGCGGAGATCGTGGAGGACCCGGACGCGATGTTCGCGGTCGGGGTCAGCGTGTGGGAACGCTACACCGGGCCCTACACCGACGATCTGCGTCCCGCCATCGATCAGCTGCTGTACAAGCGGGTTGTCGTGCGGATCGTTCCCGAGCGCATCAGGAGCTGGGATCACGCCAAGCTCGGCATGCCCGCGATGCCGGTGGGCGGGACCACGGCCGCGTACCTGGAGACGGCCGACCGCCGCGCCTGATCCCGGGCAGAAAAACGGGAGCATTCTCGGTGCCCTCGGCGTAGCTTCACAGAGTGAACCGACTACCCGAGGGAGTTCACCATGACTGACGCCAGTAACGAGGACACGAAAAAGAAATTCCGCGAAGCACTCGAGCGGAAGAATCATCAGGCCGGGCTGTCCACCGATCACAAGGACGGACATTCCAAGGCGCACGAGGCCCACGGGCCTGCCGACCACAAACGCGAATTCCGCCGCAAGACCGGATAAACGACACATCGTCCGGATAAAGAGAAACACCCTCCAATTTCTTGGAGGGTGTTTCTTTTTGTAGCCCCGACGGGATTCGAACCCGCGCTACCGCCTTGAGAGGGCGGCGTCCTAGGCCGCTAGACGACGGGGCCAGGAACTTTGTCTTGCTTTGGAAGCTCAGCAAGCATAGCTTCCAGAAGTTCGGAGTCAAAATCGGCCGAACTTCCGCTGGGGTACCAGGACTCGAACCTAGAATGGCGGTACCAGAAACCGCTGTGTTGCCAATTACACCATACCCCAATGGCCGTTCTCGAACCGCTGAGCTTCTGGGCTCTGCGGCCCGCCTCGGGCCGAAGAAGAGATTACCAGCCTACTGCCGGGATTTACCAAATCGTATGGTCAGAGGCTATTTTTGCACCCTTTTCGGCCCGAGAGCGGCGTTCTAGCCGGCGATGCCGGCCCGCGCAGAGCGCAGCCGGGACAACGAAACGTCGCGTCCGAGCAGTTCCATCGATTCATAGAGCGGCGGGCTGATGTGCGAGCCCGTGACGGCCACCCGCACCGGAGCGAACGCCTTACGTGGCTTGAGGCCCAGTTCGTCCACGAGAGCGGTCTTGAGGGACTCTTCCAGTGAGGCCGCATCCCACGCCTCGACTGCGTCCAGCGACGCGAGGGCGGCGTCCAGTACGGGTGCGGCGTCGGCGCCCAGGTTCTTGGCAGCGGCGGCAGGATCGATCGCGAAGTCGGCCTCGTCGACGAACAGGAACTTCAGCAGATCCCAGGCGTCGGACAGGACGACGATGCGCGTCTGAACCAATTCGGCAGCGGTCGCGAAGACGGACTCGTCCACGGTCTCCCCGAGATGGCCGTGGAGCGTCAGGAACGCGCGCAGCCGCGCGGCGAAATCAGCGGGCTCGAGCAGCCGGATGTGCTCGGCGTTGATCGCGTCGGCCTTTTTCTGGTCGAACCGGGCCGGATTGGAATTGACCTTGGAGATATCGAAGGCGGCGACCATCTCGTCCAGCGAGAACACGTCGTGGTCGTCGGAAATACCCCAGCCCAGCAGCGCCAGGTAATTCAACAGTCCCTCGGGGACGAAACCGCGATCGCGATGGATGAAGAGATTCGACTCGGGGTCGCGCTTGGACAGTTTCTTGTTGCCCTGCCCCATGACGAACGGCAGATGCCCGAACTTCGGAGTGAACTCGGCCACGCCGATCCGCTGCATCGCCTCGTAGAGGGCGAGCTGCCGCGGCGTCGACGACAGCAGGTCCTCGCCGCGTAGGACGTGTGTGATCTTCATCAACGCGTCGTCGACGGGGTTGACCAACGTGTACAGCGGAATCCCGTTGCCGCGGGTGAGGGCGAAGTCGGGAACGGTTCCGGCCTTGAACGTCGTCTCGCCGCGCACGAGGTCGTCCCACGTCAGGTCGTGGTCCGGCATCCGGAGGCGGACCACGGGTTTGCGGCCTTCGTCGAGGAACGCCTGCCGCTGCTCCGGTGTCAGATCACGATCGAAGTTGTCGTAGCCGAGCTTGGGATCGCGGCCGGCCGCCTTGTGCCGCTCCTCGACCTCCTCGGGTGTCGAGAACGACTCGTACGCCTCGCCCGCCGCGAGCAACTTCGCGACGACATCCAGATGCAGGTCCCGTCGCTGGGACTGGCGGTAGGGCTCGTACGGTCCCCCGACCTCCGGGCCCTCGTCCCAGTTCAATCCGAGCCAGCGCAGCGCGTCCAGGATCGCCTGGTACGACTCCTCGCTGTCACGGGCAGCATCGGTGTCCTCGATGCGGAACACGAACGAACCACCGTTGTGTCGGGCGAACGCCCAGTTGAACAGGGCGGTTCGGACAAGCCCCACGTGCGGGGTTCCGGTGGGCGACGGGCAGAAACGGACGCGAACTTCGCTTGTGGTCATGGCTCACTTGGGTCGACGCTGGGAAAACGGACTCCTACAGGCTAGTCCGCTCCCGATTTCGACACGAGAGCCGTCAGCGCTTGGCAGTCACCGGGTTGGTGAGGGTGCCGATACCACCGATGGTCACGCTCACGCTCTGACCGTCGACGATCGGACCGACGCCTTCCGGAGTGCCCGTGAGGATGACGTCGCCCGGGAGCAGCGTCATGACAGCCGACACCCATTCGATGATCTTCGGAATGTCGTGCAGCAGAAGCGAAGTGTTGCTCGACTGCTTCACCACCCCGTCCACCTCGGTGGTGATGTCGACGTCGGAGGCGTCGAGCCGGGTCTCGATCCACGGTCCCAGTGGGCAGAACGTGTCGTGCCCCTTCGCCCGCGTCCACTGCCCGTCCTGGCGTTGGTGGTCACGGGCCGACACGTCGTTGGCGGCCGTATACCCGAGCACCACGTCGAGAGCCTTGGCGGCGGGCACGTCCTTGCAGGGGCGTCCGATGACGACCGCGAGTTCTCCTTCGTAATGAACTTCATTGGAGGACTTCGGCAGGACGATGGCGGCGTCGGGGCCCACGATCGAGGTGTTGGGCTTGAGGAAGATCACAGGATCGGCCGGCGCCTCTCCCCCCATCTCGGCGGCGTGGGCGGCGTAGTTCTTTCCGATCGCGACGACCTTGCTCGCGAGGATCGGTGCCAGCAGTCGCACATCGGCGAGCGGCCAGCTCCGGCCGGTGAAAGTGGGGGTGCCGAACGGGTGCTCGGCGATCTCCTTCGCGATCCGGGACTCCTCGTCCCCCTCGATACTGACGAACGCAACACCATCGGGACTTGCCACTCGACCAAGACGCATGGCGCCGAGTCTATCGGCCCCGGTTCACCGCCGTACCGGGACGCCGCGGGACGCGGGGTATAGACTCCACACGATCCCCAATATATGAGAATTCAATCCTAGATATTGAGATGACATGACCGCATCGATCGACACGCCGTCCGCCGTCGGAACTGCCCGCAGATGGTGGATGCTCACCCTCGGGATGTTCGCCCAGGCCGCACAGGCGGTCTTCGTCAACGGCGTCGCCTTCCTGATCCCCGAACTCCAGGAGAACCACGGGCTCAGCCTCGCCCGCACCGGGCTCCTCGTCGCCGCACCCACCCTCGGAGTCATGCTGACGCTGATCGCGTGGGGCGCCCTGGCCGACCGCTACGGCGAACGCCGAGTGCTGGCCGCCGGAATGGCGGCCACGGCGGCCGCGGGAATCGGCGCGACCCTGTCCGGATCGCTCACGGCCACCGCGGCCTTCCTGCTGCTCGGCGGCATGGCGGCGGCCTCGGCGAACGCCGCGAGTGGGCGCGTCGTCGTCGGATGGTTCCCGCCCGAGCGCCGCGGACTCGCGATGGGTATCCGGCAGATGTCGCTGCCGCTGGGCATTGCCTGCGCTGCGCTGACGCTCCCCTCGGTCGCACACGACCACGGCATCGGATGGGCGCTCGCGCTGCCCGCCGCCCTGTGCGCGACTGCCGCGCTGGCCTGTGCACTCTGGGTGGTCGATCCGCCCAGGCCGAGCCGAAGCGCCGCGGAGGATCTCGGCATGCTCGCGAATCCGTATCGCGACAGCGGCACTCTGTGGCGCATCCACGCCGTCTCGGTGCTGCTCGTCGTGCCCCAGTACACGGTATGGACGTACGCGCTCGTGTGGTTGATCTCCGAAAGGCATTGGGAAGCAACGGCGGCAGGCCTGATCGTGACAGTCGCCCAGATCCTCGGCGCATTCGGCCGAATGGGAGTCGGTTTCTGGTCCGACGTGGTGGGCAGTCGCATGCGTCCGCTTCGCTGGGTCGCCGTCGCAGGCGGAGTGTCGATGGCGGCGCTCGCCGTGACGGATGCGATGGACTCGCCACTGGCGATCGCGGCGCTGTTGGCAGCGTCCGTCGCGACCGTGGCACCGAACGGCCTCGCCTTCACCGCCGTCGCCGAGATCGCGGGTCCGTTCTGGGGCGGACGCGCGCTCGGCGTTCAGAACACCGGTCAGTTCGTCGCGGCCTCGATCGTTCCCCCGGTGTTCGGCGCACTGATCGGAATCGTCGGCTTCCCGGTGACTTTCGCCATAACTGCGGGATTTCCGGCCGCCTCGATACCACTGATCCCCGTGGCCCGGTCCGAAGACCGGGCCACGGGGATCGAGGGAGACAAGATCGAATCGCGGTCCTAGAGGGCGGCGGCGATCCGGTCGCCGACCTCCGACGTGACGACCTTCGAGTCACCACGGGACGCCAGATCGGCCTCGACGGCAGCTTCGATGCGCGCAGCATCGCCGTCCCTGCCGACGTGACGCAGCAGCAGCGCCGCGGACAGGATGGCCGCCGTGGGGTCCGCGATCCCCTGGCCGGCGATGTCCGGGGCGCTGCCGTGCACCGGCTCGAACATCGACGGGTTGGTCCCCGACGCGTCGATGTTTCCCGACGCCGCCAGTCCGATGCCTCCCGTGACCGCACCCGCGAGGTCGGTGATGATGTCGCCGAACAGGTTGTCCGTGACGATCACGTCGAAGCGCGACGGATCGGTGACCATATAGATGGTGGCCGCGTCGATGTGGCAGTACGCCGTCTCCACGTCCGGGTATTCGGCGGACACCGTCTCCACGGCACGCGTCCAGATCGCACCGGCGTTGGAGAGGACGTTCGTCTTGTGGATCAGGGTGACGTGCTTACGCCGGGTCTGCGCGAGCGCGAACGCGTAACGCACCACCCGCTCGGCACCGAACCACGTGTTGATCGACACCTCGGTCGCGATCTCGTGCGGGGTGCCGACGCGGATCGCGCCACCGTTACCGGTGTACGGCCCCTCGGTGCCCTCGCGCACGACCACGAAATCGATGTCCGGCTGCGCCGCGAGCGGCGACTTCGATCCCGGATAGAGCTGCGACGGACGCAGATTCACGTGATGATCCAACGCGAATCGCATGTTCAGCAGCAGACCCCGCTCGAGCACACCTGGCGTCACCGACGGGTCGCCGATGGCGCCCAGCAGGATCGCGTCGTGCTCGCGGATCGCCGCGAGATCGGCGTCCGGGAGGAGTTCCCCGGTGGCGTTGTATCGACGGGCACCGAGGTCGTACTCGGTGGTCTCGAGATCGGGTACGAGCTTCCGCAGCACCTTCAACGCCTCGGCCGTGACCTCGACACCGATGCCGTCACCCGGAATGACCGCAAGCTTCATGAACGCCTCACTTCACATAGAGCTGTGCGCGTGCCACGACAACGGGGGTCGTGACACGCGCACAGTGGGGATTAGGCCAGGTTGACGAGCTCGATCTTGGTGGCGCCGACGGCGGTGGAGATCGCGTCCCGCACCTCGCTCGGCACCTCCCGGTCGACGCGGAGGAGGATGGTCGCACCCTCGCCTTCGGCGTCCTGGCTGAGCTGCGCAGCCTGGATGTCGATGCCGGCATTGCCGAGCTGCGTGCCGATCTTGCCGAGCGCGCCGGGCTGATCGGTGTAGTTGACCACGAGGTTGAGACCCTCGGCGCGCAGTTCGAAGTTGCGGCCGTTGATGTTGACGATCTTCTCGACCTGCTGGGGGCCGGTCAGCGTGCCCGAGACGTTGATGACACCGCCGTCGCCGAACACGGCGCGCAGGTCCACCACGCTGCGGTGGTTGGGGCTCTCGGCGGCCTTGGTGACCTCGGCCGTGACGCCGCGCTCTTCCGCGAGTGCGGGAGCGTTGACGAACGTGACCGCGTCCTCGATGACGGCGGAGAACACACCGCGCAGAGCCGAGAGCGCGAGCACCTCGACGTCCTCGGAGGCGAGCTCGCCGCGCACGTCGACGGAGAGGTTGACGGGCAGTTCACCCGACAGGGCGCCGATGAGCACACCCTGCTTGCGGACGATCTCGAGCCACGGGGCAACTTCCTCGCCCACCGCGCCACCGGACACGTTGACGGCGTCGGGAACGAAATCGCCTGCGAGAGCGAGCAGTACAGACTTCGCGACGTCGGTTCCGGCGCGGTCCTGAGCCTCGCTCGTGGACGCACCGAGGTGCGGCGTCACGACGACCTCGGGCAGGTCGAACAACGGGCTGTCGGTGCAGGGCTCGGTCTCGAACACGTCGAGGCCCGCGGCGCGCACGTGACCCGACTTGATGGCCTCGGCCAGCGCGGCCTCGTCGATCAGGCCGCCACGGGCAGCGTTGACGATGACGACGCCCTTCTTGGTCTTCGCCAGGTTCTCCGTGCCGAGCAGTCCCTTGGTCTCGGGAGTCTTGGGGAGGTGCACGGAGATGAGGTCGGCGCGCTCGAGCAGTTCGTCGAGGGTGACGAGCTCGATGCCGAGCTGCGCGGCACGGGCGGCCGACACGTAGGGGTCGTACGCGATGACGTGCGTCTCGAACGCGGCGAGACGCTGCGCGAACAGCTGGCCGATGCGGCCGAGGCCGACGACGCCGACGGTCTTGCCGAAGATCTCGACACCGTTGAATTTGCTGCGCTTCCATTCGCGGTCGCGCAGGGTGGCGTCGGCAGCGGGGATCTGGCGGGCGGTGGCGAGCATCAGCGCGACGGCGTGCTCGGCGGCCGTGTGGATGTTGGACGTCGGGGCGTTGACGACCATGACACCACGCTCGGTGGCGGCGGGTACGTCGACGTTGTCGAGACCGACGCCGGCGCGGGCGACGATCTTGAGCTTGGTACCGGCCGCCAGGACCTCGGCGTCCACGGTGGTGGCGGAACGGACGAGGATCGCGTCGGCCTCGGGCACCGCCGCGAGCAGGGCCGGTCGATCAGGTCCGTCGACCCATCGCACCTCCACACCGTCGCCCAATGCCTCGACGGTGGACGGCGCGAGCTTGTCGGCGATCAGAACTACAGGACGGCCTGGCTGGCTCACGTGCAAACTCCCTGAGTAGGTGGGTGTGGGGGTGTTTTAACCACACACAGCTTAGTCCGCCCTCACAGGGAAACCGCATCCTGGTCTGCGATACCACATAGTGGACGCCTGCAACAACGGAATCGGACACGAAACAACACCGGCCCAATGTCACATCGGGGGCCTCTGACGAGACCGATGCGACATCGGGCCGGTGGTTCGGTGGAACTGTAAAGCAGTGAAACCTAGGCGGTTTCGGTGATCGGGCGGTCGACCCAGCTCATCAGGTCGCGCAGCTTCTTGCCGGTGACCTCGATGGGGTGCTCGGCGTTGGCCTTGCGCAGGCCCTCGAGCTCGGTGTTGCCGTTCTCGACGTTGGCGACGAGGCGGCGGGTGAACTCACCCGACTGGATGT